>CAZJEX010000016.1:0-88113 GCA_964545155.1 uncultured Desulfobulbus sp.
CGCCGGTTTTATACTCAAGCCTCATCAATCGTATGATTGATGAGGCTTTTTTTTGTTGTAAGGGCATAAAGGAGGCCACCACTTAGGAACTTCCTAGCGCATTGAAGCCTTCAAGATATCCTCTTCGATACCAAAGCAAAGGATAAACGATAAAAAAAACCTGAACCAATCGAGGTTCAGGTCTCAAACCATATCAAATCAGACTGAGTCAATCCAAGGAATCAAACATATCCCTGGTTGCATAACACATTGGGCAGACCCACGCATCGGGCAGGTCTCCAAAAGATGTGCCGGCCACAATTGCATTCATGGGATCCCCAGCTTCTGGATCGTAGACATACCCACAATTAACGCAAATATTCCTACCAGTTGGTACTGAGCTCATAGTCTACACCGCAAAATATTTAGCCTGAGGATGGTGAACGACGATGGCGGAGGTGGTTTGTTCCGGCACCATCTGCATGTTTTCGGTCAAAGATATGCCCAATGATTCCGGCTTGAGGAAAGCAAACAAGGGCCGGTGCGCCTCCAGATCTGGGCAGGACGGATAGCCGAACCCATAGCGTGAACCTTGGTATTCCTGGGTAATCGCTCCATGGAGATCACTGGTTTGTTTCCCGCCGATCCCCAACTCGTGCCGCATCATTCCATGCCAATATTCAGCAAGGGCATCGGTCACTTCGACACTGAACCCATGGAGTAGGAGGTAGTCATGATAGGCATTCTCCTTATACAGTCGCGCGGTCTCTTCGCCGATCCGTTCCCCAATGGTGACAATGAAAAATCCGGCAACGTCGCCCCCTTCCTGGGCAGACTTATAATAATCAGCAATACAGAGATATGGTGACTCAGCCTGGCGAGGAAAGGCAAACACATATTCCCGTCCTTGCGCCTCGACAAACAAAGTGTTTTCCTCAGCGTGACACCGGAAATATCCGTAGGACACTTTGGGTTGAATCCAGCCCGCTGCCAGCAACCGAGAGATTAATTGCTCGTATTGGGGACGGACGGTCCCCCGGATCAACTGCTCATACTCCCCTGCCCCCATTTTACCGCGGCGGTATCCCCAACGACCGCGGAAGAGCGCCTGGATATTGATCAGGGGAAAGAGCACGGCCGGGTCGATATCGGTTACATAACGCTGGCCGATGAAGGGGGGCGTTGGCACAGAGTTGGAGCGATCAAGGATGACATCCTTGATCCCAGGTTTCATCGGCTGAACAGCGGTAGCGCCGTTATAACTGGTGGCAACAAGACGCCCCTCCTCGAACTCCCGAACCGCTTTCAAACCGGCAAAGGCATCGGCGCAATACACCACCGGGCCCGGATATCCGGGGACGCATGATTCGGCCACGAATTTAGGGGTCAAAGCGGCACCTCCCAACAGAATCGGTACCTGTAATCCGGCTTCGCGATACTGGACCATGGATTCCTGCATCACAATCGCAGACTTGACCAGCAGCCCGCTTAGACCAATTAAATCAACCTGGTATTCCTTGGCTTTTTCAATGATCGTTTCGGTCGGCACCTTGATGCCGATATTGAAAACTTTATAGCCGTTGTTCGAGAGAATGATATCCACCAGATTCTTGCCGATATCATGGACATCGCCTTGAACCGTAGCTAAAAGAATCTTGGTGGCACCGCCGCCATCGGCCTTGTCCATAAACGGCTCGAGGAGATTCACCGAGGCCCGCATCACCTCGGCGGACTGGAGGACAAAGGGCAGCAAGAGTTCTCCCTTGCCGAAAAGTTCCCCCACATGACGCATGGCCGGCACCAGAATCTGGTTGATGATGTCCAGCGGCTTGAACCTTTCCCGCAGGATGGCCAGGATATCGTCGAGTCCATCCTTGTCGCCGTCCATCACCCGGTGAAACAGTTGCTCCTCCGGCGTCCTGGCCGCGCCTTGTTCCTCGTCGTTGGCGACGGTCACCTTGCCACTGAAATGGTCGATGAACCGCATCAACGGGTCTTTCTCCCCGGCCAGCTGCCGGTTCTCAAGCAGATCCAGGCTAATCTGTCGATCCTCCGCCGAAATCCGTGCCAAAGGAAGTATTTTGGCGGCGTCGACAATGGCAGCATCCAAACCGGCCCCCACCGCCTGGTGGAGGAAAACGGAGTTGAGAATACGCCGGGCCTGCGGGGCCAAACCAAAAGAAATATTACTCAAGCCCAGTACGGTCAGACAACCTGGCAATTCCGACTTGATCCCGCGAATGCCTTCCAGGGTCTGGAGAGCGGCATCGCGCAGGGTAGCGTCCCCGGAACCGACGGTGAAGGTCAGACAATCAAACAGCAGGTCATGGGGCCGCAGCCCGCATTCATCGACTGCAATGGCATGGATGGCCCGGGCAATCCGCAACTTGTCGTCACAACGCATGGCCATGCCTTGTTCATCAATGGTCAGAGCAACGACCGCGGCCCCATATTTCTTGGCGGCTCGGCAAATGCGACGGATATTGATGCCCCCGTCCTCCAGATTGATGGAATTGATGATCGCCCGCCCCGGATAGAGTCGCAGGCAGGCCTCAATGCACTCCGGAGTGGTCGAATCGATCATCAGGGGTGCTTTCAAGGACCCCGCACACAAACGCACCAGGGCGGTCAGGTCAGCCTGTTCATCACGGCCGGCATAGGCGGTGCAAAGGTCGATGATGTGAGCCCCCTTGGCCTCCTGCTCAAGGGCAATTTTGAGGCAGCTCTGGTAATCGTCGGTGAGTAGCAGCTCACGGAATTTCTTCGAGCCGTTGGCGTTAGCTCGCTCGCCGATCAGCAAGGGGGGGATCTCCTGTTGGAGTTCAACGGCCTGATAGAGACTGGCAACCGATGGCTTCATGCGCTCACCTCCCGCAGGCCTGGTTTCACCCCGGCCAGGGTCTGCACCAGCTGCCGGATATGGGCGGGGGTGGTGCCGCAGCAGCCCCCGACCACACTGACCCCATAGTCGACCACAAAACGTTTCATCTCAAGGCCATAGGTTTCGGGGCTCAAGGAATAGCAGGTCTTGCCGGCCACAACCTCTGGCATGCCCTGATTGGGCACGCAAGAAATCCGGCCGGGCCAGTTGCGGCTCAGGTAGCGGATATGGGATTCCATATCCATAGGACCGGTGGCGCAGTTGAGCCCAAAAGAGAAGAGCGGGTACGGCTCAAAGGTAACCGCTGCTGCCGCAATATCGGTACCGACCAGCATGGTGCCGGTGCGTTCGATGGTCACCGAGGCCATCACCGGGATATCCAAGCCCAAGGTTTCCAGGGTGGCAAAACAGGTGGTCATGGCGGTTTTGATCTGCAGCAGATCCTGGCAGGTTTCGATGATCAGCAGGTCCACTCCGGCCAAGGCCAAGGCGCGAATCTGTTCTTCATGGGCACTGGCCAAGGCATCCACCGAGATGTGCCCCAGCGAGGGCAGTTTGGTCCCCGGCCCGATCGATCCGGCGATGTAAGTATTGGCCTTGCCGTTGATGGCCCGTCGGGCGTTTTCAACTCCGGCCCGATTGATGGCCTCGACCTGGTCCTGGAGCCCGTATTCCTCAAGGACAATCCGACTGGCACCAAAGGTGTTAGTCTCAATCACCATGGCCCCGGCTGCCACAAAGGCGCCATGGAGCTCGATGATTTTTTCCGGGGCGGTCAGATTGAGCAGCTCGTTGCAGCCCTCTTTGCCTTCCCAGGCACTTACCGGGATCTGCATTTCCTGAAGATTGGTTCCGCAGGCGCCGTCAAGAATCAGCACCTCATGGTCAGATGGTCGCATTCGTTTAATTTCTCGCGTACTGGTTATTCAATTTAAATACCACAAAAACTGCTCCTCAAGGGGCAGTCACCTTTGTTCTTTTCCAAAACTTTTTTATAATTCCGGCCTGTCCGATCAGGCCACTGTACGAATGAAACGCAAGATTCGCATCAAATTTTTGCCTGCAACAACCAGAGAAAGTGCTTCCTTGACAAGTTGATCTGCCCTCGCATCGCAGCAAGGAGCTCTTGTCAAACCCGTCATTTTTTTCTACAGTGGGCCACTTTTATAATTTCCCCCTTTCTTATGCAAGGTTGCTGCCATGACCCCATCGATTACCGCTGTTGTTCTCGCCGCCGGCAAGGGCACCCGAATGAAATCCTCCCGCGCCAAGGTACTGCACGAAGTCTTCTTCCAGCCGATGATTCACCATGTACTGGAGGCGGTCACCGAGGCGGCGATTACCCGATGTGCGGTGATCGTCGGCCACCAGCGCCAGGAGGTTCTAGACGCGTTGACCAGTTACCAGATCACTCCCGTGCTCCAGGAACAACAACTCGGGACCGGCCATGCCGTGCTTTGCGCTGAGCCTGCCTGCGCCCAGGATGAACTGGTCATGATCCTCTGCGGCGACACCCCGCTCATCCAGGCAACCACTCTCCAGGCCATGATTGTCGCCCATCAACAGCAAAAGTCCCCGCTGACCCTGATGACCACCCTGCTCGACCATCCCTTTGGTTACGGCCGGATTCTCAGCAATGACCAAGGGGGGATACTGGCCATTGTCGAAGAAAAAGACGCAACCGAAACCCAGCGTTCCATCCGGGAAATCAATGCGGGGATTTATCTGGTGGATCGCGAGTTCCTGTTTACCGCCCTCCGCCAGGTCGGGACCGATAACAGCCAGGGCGAAGTCTATCTGACCGACATCGTCGCTATCGCCAATCGCCAGGGGCTCTCGGTACAGAAATTCGTCCACCCCCAGGCCATCGATGTGCTCGGCGTCAATTCGCGAATCGAATTGGCCCAAGCCCATGCCACCTTGCAACTCCGCCACAACCGCAGGCTGATGCTCGCCGGGGTCACCCTATACGCGCCCGACTCGACCTTGATCGCACCGGACTGCACCATCGGTCAGGACACCATTGTTTACGGACAGGTCCAAATCAGCGGCGGAAGCACCCTGGGCCGGAGCTGCTGCATCCAGAGCGGCGTCGTGCTCCAGAACTGTCACCTGGGAGATGGTGTCACGGTCGGAGCCAATGCGGTGCTTACCGACTGTTCGGTGCCAACGGGGACAACTATCCCAGCGCTAACCTTGCAAAGCGGTGCCTGAACAGCCCATTTCCCCCGGTACGCATTTAACCCTTTATCGACACCGGTTGGCAGGGTACATTCCGCCACAGACCGACTTTTTCACCCCTTACCACCTCCCGTAGGAGCCTCGCGGATTATGACCGACCTGAAAAAAATGTATTCCACCCTTCTGGGCGACTCGTTCCCCATGGAAATGACCATCTCCTTTGACGGCCAGACCTTGGTCTACCGAAAGAAAACCTGGAAAATCCCGATGGCCGACGGCACAGTCGAAGAGCGGGGCGTGCGTTACGGCGAAAACCCGGATCAGGAGGCCGCCCTGTATGAACTGGTCAATGGCAATCTGGTTCTGGGCGACTGCACCTTCATCGAACCGGGCAACGGTCTGGTCAGCGCCATCACTGTGGAGGACATGCTCCAGGTCGGCAAGCATCCGGGCAAGATCAACCTCACCGATGTCGATAACGGCCTCAATATCATCAAATACCTGATCGATCAACCCGCCGCCGCCATCCTCAAACACAACAATCCCTGCGGCGCGGCCATCGGCGCCAGCCTGGCCGAGGCCTACAACCGCGCCAATCGCTGCGACCGCATCGCCGCCTTTGGCGGGGCCGTGGTGACCAGCCGTGCCATCGACCGGGAAACCGCCGAACTGATGGCCGAAAATTACCTGGAGGTGGTCTGCGCACCGGACTTTGAGGAAGGGACCCTGGCGATTCTCGCCCGCCGTAAAAACCTGCGGGTCATCCGCATGGCGGGCATCTCCCGGCTGGCGGCCTATGAGCGACACCGATTTGTTGATTTCAAATCGCTGATCGACGGCGGCATCATTGTCCAGCAGTCCGCGGTCAATTCCATCCGCCGGCCCTCGGACCTGAAGCCCGCCACCGCAACCTATAAAGGGGCCAGTTATGCCTGCGAGCGCCAGCCCACCGCCCGCGAAATCGAGGACATGCTCTTTGGCTGGGCGATCGAGCACGGCGTGACCTCCAACTCGGTGATCTATGTCAAAGATGGCTGCACCGTCGCCATCGGTGCCGGCGAACAGGACCGGGTCGGGGTTGCCGAGATCGCGGTGCACAAGGCCTACGCTAAATACGCCGACATCACCTGCTTTGATGCCCATGGCATTCCTTACGTCGATATGGTTGCGGAAATTGGCAGAGGGCAGCGGGACAAAGCCGATCAGGAGGCGATTGACGCCAAAGTACGGGCCAACCGAGCCGGGCTTCCCGGATCGGTGATGATCTCGGATGCTTTTTTCCCCTTCCGTGACGCCGCCGAAGTCGGCATCCGCGAAGGCGTCAGCGCCATCCTTCAGGCCGGTGGGTCAATCCGCGACTTCGAATCGATCCAGGCCTGCAACGAGGCCAAACCGCAAGTGGCGATGCTCTTCACCGGACAGCGCTCGTTTAAACATTAAACCCGAAAAACCGTTCGGCAGCAGCGCATCATCTGGGGTTGTCGCCTCGGCTGGTGCGCTGCTGGTAAACCTCCACCCATCGTCCCTCTGCCGCAGAGCGCAGACAGGCCTCGGCGACGCGGACCGCGGCCAATCCTGCCGCACCAGGCACCGGATTGGAGCGTGCCCCCCGGAGCAATCCCAGCCAATCCTCCAGCAACGGCACAAGGGTACTCACCGGTGGTTCCAAATCAAGGGCAACCCGCTCCATTCCCTGGATCCGCTCGCAAAAATGGTGCACCTGGTCACCATGCAACTGCCCGGTTTCACCGACAAACTCAAACCGCCCCGAACGGGCCGGGCTGATTTTGGAACAATCCACCGTGCCGAGCACACCGTTATCAAGCTCCACCAACACAAGCAGTACATCCTCGAGGTGAGCGGATCGTGTGCAACGCGACCCGGCCAAAACCCGAACAATTTCCCGGCCGGTAATGAAGGCCAGCGCATCAAAAACATGCACCGCGGTGTGCATACTCACCCCGGCCCCGGCCAGCGCCGGGTCATCCAGCCAGCCCAGGATTGCCGGTTCCAGCCGCAGATTCACAGCAAAGCTGTGGAGCGCCCCAATGCTGTCGAGTTGTTGACGCAGCACATTCACGACCCGATTGTACCGGAGCGTCTGGCCGATGGTCAACGGCAGGGTTTGCTGGAGAAACACTTGGTTGATCACCGTGGCCGCAGACACCGACACCGCCATGGGTTTTTCAAGGAGCAGAGGCTTACCGGCTGCGGCACAGGCAGCGGCTATTTCCTGATTATACACCGGGGGCATTGCCGCCACCACGCACTCCACCATCGGGTCCGCTATCAAGAGTCGCCAATCCGCATACCAGCGGCACCCCCACGACTCCGCCTGCCGTTGCCCTTCCGCTGAGCGGCGGCTGACAGCGGCCAGTGCCAGTCCTTCAATATCATGGAATATATGCTGGGCGTATCGGCTGCCGTGCTTACCCGTACCGATCACCCCAACCTGCCATTTTTTCTCGCCAGCGATCATGGCACCGACTCCTTCACCTTGGTATTCAACAGGTGCTTTTCATAACGCTTTCGTTCGATCTGCAGAAAACCCCGGAGAGCTAAGGGGTAACTCAGCAAAGCCAACGGCAAGGCAAGGACCATGCCACCGGCCAGCAACACCAGCCCCATGTCCAGCCCCATGCGGCCGGCAACTGCAATCGCCTCGCCCCAGCCAACTTCCTGCATCCGGGCGACACCGACTTTGAGAATCTCCCAGCTTGCCCGTCCGGGCAAAAGGAGATCGCCGAGCAGCCAGGCCAGGTAATAGAGGGGCAGATAGGTAAGGGGATTGCAAATAATCGTCGCCACCAGTAACCCCGCCACCGTGCTGCTGCCGGTGGTCATAGTGATCAGGAGAATCAAGATGGATTTAAGCGGCGTCACCGGGGCAATGCCGATGAAAACTCCCACCGCTGTCCCCCTGGCAAGAGATACGGGCGATCCCTGCAATTGTTTGAACTTATGCAAGAAAGAGGCAAACCGCTTTTTCAATGGGGGCCTGGGGTTACTAGACAGGAGGTTCACAAAGACAGGCCCAATCGCCCGGCAATGCGGCAAGCTCGCACCCCAAGGCAAGCGTAAAAGTGACCAGAGCCTCGGCGGAGCAATTGATGGAAGAGGTTCGGGTGCCAGAGCGGACGTCTTCCAACTCCTGCTGTAGAAAGACCAACAGGGCCTGGGCGGCGTTGGCCCGAAATTCTCCATAGGGGGCGCCGATTTTTTCACTGAAACGCGCAAACCTATACCAATTGTGGAGTGCTCGTCTTATCCCTCGAAATAAGCTGCGGTCACGGTTGCCCAGATCAAGATCGCGCAGGATGATTTCCCGATAACGCCCCAGAGCCGCATCCTGTAATGATCGCAACTCCTCATCTCCAAGAATGAGCTGGGGCCCTTCCTCATCATCGCAGAGGTAATGCAGACTGGCATGGAGGGCCACCTCCGGGATCTCGCCGGAATGACGGACCAGCAGCAGTTCTTCTTCAAGAATGAGGTCACGCTCGTTGGTGATCACGATGCATCCTGGTCCTGATTGCCGTTATCAAGCTGAAATAGGGTACGAACCGTATTGATCCGGTCGGGCAGACTGATGCAATGATTTTCATTTTTCAGGTACAGGAGAGGACGATAGAGCATTTTCCCGGTGATCGCAGCCACCATCTTCTCCGTGCGGTCCTGATCATGTTCGCTCAAGCCTTCCAAGCGCCCCATGGTCTTTTCGACCTCCCCCCGAACCAGTTCTTCCACCATGGCCCGCAATTGGATAATGGTGGGGGTGGACTCCATGTTTAACAGCCACTTGCCGAACTTCAACTTCTCCTCGGCAATGATCCGCTGAGCTTTGACCGCCTCTTTGTCGCGCTCGGATTTATTCATCTCAACGACATTGTGCAGATCGTCGATGTCGTAGAGATAGACGTTGTCGAGATCGTTGATGGCCGGATCGAGATCGCGGGGCACCGCGATATCAATAAAGAAAAGTGGCCGATTGCGGCGTTCCCGCATCACCTTGCGAACATCATTTTTATGGAGGATGAGATCGGGTGCGCCGGTAGAGCTAATGATGATATCGACATGCTCCAACTGGTCCAGCAACTCTTCCAAGGCCACAGCCCGGCCATTAAAGCAACGAGCCAGGTTCACGGCCCTCTGCAGGGTCCGATTAGCCACAATGACCTCGGCAACCCCCTGCCCCACCAGATGTTCGGCGGCCAGTTCCGCCATTTCTCCAGCCCCGACCAGCATGACCTTTTTGCCGGCAAGATCGCCGAAAATTTTCCTAGCCAGCTCAACGGCGGCATAGCTGATCGAAACGGCACTGGCCCCAATCCGGGTTTCAGTTCGGACCCGCTTGGCCACAGAAAAAGATTTGTGCAGGAGTTTGTTCAACACAAAACCACTGCATCCCTTTCTGGACGCTTGCCGGTAGGCTTCCTTGAGCTGTCCAAGAATCTGGGCCTCTCCGACAATCATGGAATCCAGACTTGCGGCCACCAAAAAAAGATGCTCCACGGCTTGCTCATCCAGGTACTGGTAAATATGCTGGTCGAATTCTGCTTGGGTCAGGGCGCCGGCAAACAGCTGTTCAAGCACCTGCGTTCGCGCCCGATCGACATCCTGGCAGGTAAAAAGGATTTCCACCCGGTTGCAGGTGGAGAGCAGATAGTATTCCCGCAACTCCTCCAACTGACCAAGCGCTCGGAGCGGCTCGTCATACCCTGAAGAAAGCGCTAATTTTTCTCTGATCGCCAGCGGGGTCGTCTTGTGATTGACGCCCAGCAGGACGATGGTGTCACGAGACATAGGTGTGAACCCCTTTCAGCAGAAAGGAAACACCCCAAAGGGTAAACAGGACTGCAAGAAACCCGATAATACTGAGGATGGCCCCTCGGCGCCCCCGCCAGCCGACGGTAAAACGCTGATGCACCGCTGCCGCGTAGATAAACCAGGTGACCAGCGACCATGTTTCCTTGGGATCCCAGTGCCAGTAGGCGCCCCATGCCTGTTTGGCCCAGATCGACCCGGTAATCAAACCGAGGGTGAGCAGCGGGAAACCCACGCTTAAACAGTGATGATTGAGTTTATCCAGCGCCTCAAGAGAAGGCAGGCGCGAATAAAACAGTCCGAATCGCTTGGTTTTGATTTCCCGTTCCTGCAAAAGATACATGATGCCGCCGATGCAAGCCAGGGCAAGAAATCCATCGGCAACAAGGGCGATGGAAGCATGCACCGGTAACCACCAGGATTGCAGGGGCGGAGGCAGGGGCAAAATCTCCCGGGAGGAAAAGGCGGCCACCAGCATCAACGCCACCACCAGGATGCTGACAAAGGTGCCGAGATTTTTAACCGTATAACGCCAACGAAACGACAGATAGCAGCAACCAAGCGACCAGGCAAAAAAAGAAACCGACTCGTGATGACTGGTTATCGGGGTATGCCCCGCTTCGAAATAACGGGCAATAATATTGGCGGTGTGGAGCAGAAAAGCCGCCAGAAAAATCCCCCGGCCGATTCGACGTACCGAAGTCTTCTTGGTAAGAAAGAAAACCAGATATGCCGCCGCGGAGAGCAGATAGATTGCCGCACTGGCCTGAAAGAGTAAAAAACTCATGGGGTTTCCTTGGTCAGAGTTTCCGGGTCAAAATCAACCGGACGGCCAAACACACTCTGCAAGTGTTGCTGAATCATGTCCCATCGGCGTTCCCGGAGCCAGTCGACTATATCGTCATGGAGAATCTTTTGGAACAGAATCTTTTTTTCCTCATGACTGCCGGCGGTTTCGGTCAGGATACGGTCGCGCAACAGCGCCATCAAGGTGGTAAGCTGTCCATATTCTTCGCCAAAATCGCGTTCAAGCCGCCGCCTGACCATTGCCGCCAATGCAGGGCTTTTGCCGCTGGTAGCCACGCATAAGGTCAGGTCGCCCCGACGAATCGAGGCAGGGACATGAAAATCGCAGGACTGGGGGGCATCGGCAATATTGATCAGGAGGCCAGCATTCTGCGCGTCTTCGAGAACGGCCCGCTGGACCTCGGGAATATTGGTGGCGGCAAAGACAAGAAAAGCCCCATCGAGGTCGATGGCGCAGTACGGTTGCTCTCGCAACTCCAAGGCGCCCTGTCCGGCCAGAACACGCAGTGTCGGCGTGATGGCCGGACTGACTACCCGAACCATGCCGGAACCAGCGAGTATCCCCTGCACCTTCCGCTCGGCCACCCTGCCACCGCCGACAACCACGCACAGCTTTCCGACGAGGTTCAGACAAACAGGGTACACTTTGTGATGGTCCGATGGCTTGGTCATGGTTGCATCAACATCCGAAGTTCTCGATCTTTTCCGTCAGGGTAAATAATATACAGAAATGTCTGCATAACAGAGGGCAGAGTTGCGGAAAGGGCCACTCTCCAAAAAATTATCGGCGAGGCTGTAACCGATTGAGTAAAATGACTTTATCCTCATCCAGACTTCGCAGCTTTCGCGGGGATGCCGAGATACTGTATTCTTTTTCAGCCAATTTCAGAAAGGGTTCCAGGCTGCGGCGTTTACTATCGTGTGCCAAATAAACCACACCATCAGGTTTGAGCGCCTTGCGCAACACTCCGAGCAGCGGCTCAAAGAACTCTTCACGAAACAAAATCTCTGCCCCGATAATGACATCATATTGCATCATTTCGGGAGGGGCCAGCCAGTCTAACATGGCGAACTGCACATTATTCAGTTTGCTTGCCGCAGCATTAATCTTTTCAAAATCAAGAATCAACGGCTCGTAATCACTCAAGGTCACCTGGAAACCGGCAGCCGCCGCGGAGAGCCCGGGAGCGCCAAGACCGGCGCCGAGTTCCAGCAAGGTGGCGCCCTCCGCATGCTGCACCCCGGCAATGAAATCCGACAGAACAATAGCCGCCTCCCACAACCGTATCCAGAAAGGAAACGTGGAGACATCCTTCAAGGGATCCTTGCCACCGAGGATTTGCTCCAAATCGGTAATTTTAAGAAGCTGCAGTTTATGTTCCCGGATCTTAAGCGGTTCAAAGCTCACAGTATACCGGTCATTAACAGCATTGTATAAATCCCGCTCGTAAGCCGGTAACGTTTGTGGGTCCATTTTATTCTCTCTTTTAAAAGACATGCTCGCCAATAAATGCTTCGCAAGTCAAGTCGCACGATCGTAAGGCAGGATTAAAACAGGTTATCAGGGGCGCCTTCAAAAAATCACGGGGACAAACACACCGCGGAAGAAAGCGAGGCCATCCGCAAAAACGTTGTCTGCTGCCAAATAAAAAAAGAGCGGGCCGATGTTGATCGACCCGCTCTTGATTACAATCTAAAAGCTTCAGACTATCAGCAACCTTCCAGTCCTTTTTTAGCGGCTTTGACGCTCACGCTATCGCCAGCCTTTACATCAACTTTATCACAGGTCACAGTAACCTTGTTACCGTCTACACTGTCAACGGTACATTTAGCGGCAAATACTGCACCGGCACTTAACACAAAAGCCGCGACCATAACTGCTGTTACAATTTTTTTCACGATACTCTCCTTTATTAAATGGGTAATAAAAAACCAAACAAATAACCGTTTTTCCTAGTGGACAATTTAAGAAATACCACCCGGCTTGTCAACAGCAATTCGCCACCTGAAACGGGCTCCAAGAGGTGTTCAAAGCACTGATTCAATATCTCTTTCAAGCACCCCATGGGGGGTATATCCAGGATATTTCTTTACTACATGACCATTTCTATTGACGAGAAAAGAGGTAGGAAGAGCCATGACGCCGCCGAATCTCTGCGTGGTCATCCGATCCGCCATCAGAACTTGATAATTAACACCATTCTTTTCAGCAAGTTGCGCGACCAACCCCGCGCCCCCTTCATCCACCGACAAGGCCACCACCGCAAACCCCTGCTTCTGGAATTTTTCATGCAAGGCTTTCAGCGTCGGAATTTCCTGAAGACAACTTGAGCACCATGTGGCAAAAAAGGTGATCAGTAAAGTTTTCCCCTGGAACGCCTCGCTGGTGACAACACCACCATCACTGGCCGCCGGCAGGGAAAAATCAGGCATAGCAACCGCCCCCTGGCTCAACCGGAAAAATGCCAGCAAAAACAATAGGAATCCGAGAATTCGTAACCCTTTAAGCATATCTTGTTCCCTGCATGACAGAACCGCGGCCCCCAAAGGCATAATGGGTCATTCTGATTACCGTTCTGAAACAAGAGTTACATCTTTGTTTATTATCAACACGCCGTCCCTCCCCTTACGCTTTAATATCAAGCATACTCTGCAACATCTGATCTGCAGCCTGCAAGGTTTTGAGATTGGCGGTGTATCCGTGGGTATTGAGCATCATTTCGGGAAACTCTTCGCCCAGATCAACATTAGATTGTTCTATCATTACAATGCCATTGTCGCCAGGCTCGGCAACAATCGGCCCGGAAAGGTCAACCTGTTCCACCGTCGCCCTGACTCCCTGAGGAGGTTGCACGGACAGCAACACCCGGCTCTTTTTAAACCCATCGGTGTTCATATTGGCAACATTATTTGCATTATTTTCAATCTTCTTTGCAAACGCCTGTAATCCTGACAAGGATGACTGAATACCGGTGATCATATTTTTCCTCCTCAACATCCGCATCAAAAGAAAGGTTTCTTTTATACAAGCAAAATTAACACCAGATTCCAATGAAGTTTATTTTTGCCGCGCCTTCACAACCCCGTGACCGCAAAAACCGTTGCACCTTTACCCTGTTCCGAGTAGATAGTTTTGGATGAGTTAGTCGACGTACAGATGAGCAGTTCCCCTATTACCTCATCCCCCATCAGGTATCATGGTCTCAAAAATCTTCCTGCTGCCCGCCTTTTTTTTCTTTTTGCTTTTTCCGACTATCGTTTCCGCCAATGTTGTTGACCGTACGGTTGCCGTGGTCAATCAAGACACCGTCACCCTTTCTGAGGTAAATGAACTCGGCAAATCCTATTTTCAAAAAATCACAGAAGAAACCCCCGCCGATCGGTTGAATGAAGCTTTACAGCAAGCTCGGAAATCCGTAATCGACAAACTGATCGACAAAAAACTGCTGATGCAGGAATCCCAAAAATACAATCTCAAAGTCAGCGAGGAAGAGGTTGAGAACGCCCTGCAGCGTGTTATTACCAACAACAAAGCGACACCTGAGCAATTTCGCAAGGAAATCAGCTCGATGGGCTTGACCGAAAAGCAATATCGAGAAAATTTACGGGAACAAATACTCAACTCGAAACTGATCAACTTCGAAGTGCGCTCCAAGGTTGTCATCTCCGAAGAACAAATTCTCGACTACTACAATACCCATTTTACCCAACTGGCCAGTGACAGTGACTACCACATCTTGCAGATAGGGTGCCTGTGGAATACCAAGGATAAGAACGGCGCTACACCCACCCAGGCCGAGGCTAAAGCCAAAGCTGAAAAAATTCGTGATATGGCATTGAAGGGCAAAGATTTCAAAGAGCTCGCCAAACAATATTCCGATCTTCCCTCAGCCGACGAAGGTGGCGACCTGGGCCTGTTTCAGCATAGCGAAATGGCTCCGTACATGCTTGCCGTTGTTCAGCATCTTAAAACCGGGGATGTCAGCCAGATCGTTGAAACCGAGAACGGATTTCAATTTTTCAAACTCCAGTCGAGCCAGCAGGGCAAGGTGGCTGCCAAGGCTTCTTACGATTCGGTAAAAGATGAAATTCGTGAAAAACTGACCCAACAGGCGCTGGAAATTCGATATAAAGGATGGCTGCAAGCTATCCGCGACAAAGCCTACATTAAAATATTGTAGCATGTTATGTCAGGCACACCCGTGCAACGAGTCGCGAACCATCGTCTCACCCTGGTTCCTGGTGAAACGATTCTTTTCCCAAAGCAGCGCCTCGCGAGTCAGAGGACTGTTAAATAATTATTCATGACCGTCAAAGAAAAACAATCCCTTCCCTCTTCCGGACAGCATGCCGTCGGCCAACTGCAGCATGTTCGCCTCGAAAAAAACTTAACCCTGGAAGATGTCTTCAAGGCGACTCGGGTTTCGACCGCCAATTTGCGGGCCATCGAATCGTTGGAGTATGAAAAACTCCCGCCCGACCCATTTGCCAGAGGACAAATCGCCCTCTATGGTAATTATTTAGGCCTCGACGGCCGAAGCATTGCCGAGCAATTCTTCATCAAACGTGATGGCGGCCAAAGAACCACGCCCTATCTCAAGAAAAGACGGTCAGCCCATTGCCTGACCCCGAAACAACTGGCCGAACCGACCCACATATCCTCCGCCACCATTGCCAGTATTCTCCTGGTGTGCATCGTGCTCTCGTTTACCGGTTTCTGCGTGTACACTTCATGGAACCCGTTTGCCTTCTTGACCGATCACACCAAAAAATTTTCCTCTTCCATGATCAATACCTTCCATCCGGCAAACCCGGCATCCGGCAAACAGGCCTCCCAGAAACCCCTCCATCTTTTCGCAGTGTTCCTGAAAGATGCCCAAGTACTTGTTTCACTCGACGACAAGGAAGCAACCCAGAAGACGTACGCCAAGGGAACCAGTGTACACTGGAAAGCCGAAAAACAGATGCACCTGCAATTTCTTCAGCCTGACAGCGCCGAACTGCAACTTAATAATGCCCCCCTTCCTTTCCCCACTACGGGGAGCAAAGGACACTACGTCCTCAAAATCCCGGCGCCTACCACGCCATGACTCTCCGCAGCACCTGCGGCATCATCTTGAAAGTTGTCGACCATGGTGAGTCAGACAAACTGGTCACCTTCTACAGCAACGATCTTGGCCGCATCACTGGAATCGCCAAAGGGGCAAAAAAGAGTCGGCACCGGTTTGTTAATAAGCTCGAAGTATTTTCCCGCCTGCAAATTCTTTACCGTCCCCCCCGCAGCCCATCGGGATTGCAGTTAATTAGCGAAGCGGAGTTGCTCTGTGCCCATCTGTCGCTGCGAACATCGTTCCAACGGTATGTCGCGGCCATGTACATCTGCGAGTTGTTGCTACGCTTCACCAGGGATAGCGATCCCGATCCACAACTCTATGCGTTGCTGCAGTGGGCACTCGTTTCCCTGAACAATGCTGACACCCCGCAAAAAATAACAGCGCTCTATCACCTGCAGTTGCTCGCTGCCGTTGGGTATCGTCCGGAAATCCAGCAATGCGGCCACTGCAGTCATCCAGTCGGTCCCGGCCGCTCTTATCTGTTTATTCCCGGCAGCGGCTCGTTACTGTGCAGCGCCTGTCACCACCAGCAAGGCTCGCACTCCAACCGTTTATCGGTGCAAGCACTGAAATTCCTGGCCAGCGCCCAGATGGTCCCCCTGGAACGACTCAATCGGCTGCAACTGTCCAGCCATGCGGCCGCCGAAGCCATGGAAGCCCTCTATCACTACACCTTTCATCTCCTGCAGCAGGACATTCATTCCTGGCAGGCCATGCGTGCTCTAGCCGCCGTACCCGCGCGAAAAAAAAAGACGTCCTCCCCCGTTGCCATGCGAGCATCCAGTCGCAGCTTCCCGTCGGCAACAACATAGTATTTTTTAAAAACCATGACCGTTTGGTCGCGACGATTCTTTTTTACTGTTTTCATGGAAATTTTCGACATGACGCTTGACTGTCACAGGGTTTTCATTTATTCATCGCTCTGCTTAATATTATGAAAAAATAACGATGGCTGGATTACCGAATTGGCGTGAAACATGCGTCTGAATCTCCTCGGTCTTCCGATTTATTTTTTCAGGGCGAGCCGTTACAATTGTTCGGATTCTTTTAATTCTTGCAGATTGCCTCACCCATTTTTCATCACTGCCCTCGAGGAAATCTGTTTTCTTCCAAAAGGTCGTCGCTGATCATCTTCCCTATCCTCAACCTGTCTCGATGCCTATGAACCGTTCCAGCCTGATTATCACCATTATCATGGGTTGCCTTGCTGTCTTGCTGTGGAAAGTCGTCAATGCCCCCAACATGGAGCCCCCTTGGCCATCGAAAATACAAGGGTTTTCCTTCTCACCCTTCCGTGAGGGCCAATCCCCCAGTAAAAAAATTTTTCCGTCGGTTGAGGAAATCGACCGGGATCTGGCCGTGCTGGCCGGTGAAGTCCACGCGGTCCGATCCTATACCGTTGAAGACAACCTCGCCGAGATTCCGCGTCTGGCTGCCGCCAGAGGGCTGAACGTTGTCCTGGGGGCCTGGATCGCCACGGACGAAAAGGAAAATGAGGAACAAATCGAAAAACTGATCAAAATTTATCGGGAAAATCATCGCAACATCGTTCGAGTCCTGGTCGGCAACGAAGTGCTGCTCCGCACTGACCAAACCGTTGACCAGATGATTCATTATATTGACACCGCCAAAAAATCCATCTGGCAGAAAGTCAGCACAGCCGAACCCTGGCACGTCTGGCTGGAGAACCCCAAACTGGTTGAACATGTCGATTTTATCGCCGTCCACTTGCTGCCCTACTGGGAGGGTATCCCGATCGATGAGGCCGTCGATTATTGTGTGATGCGCTACAACGAACTGCGCAAGGCCTACCCCGACAAAGAGATCATCATCGCCGAAATCGGCTGGCCCAGCGCCGGACGAATCCGCCAAAGCGCGGTTCCCAGCCAGACCAATCAGGCTAAATTCCTGCGGCGGTTTCTCGATGTCGCCGAAAAAAACAATTACACCTATTACATCATGGAAGCCTTTGACCAGATCTGGAAAAAAGGTCTGGAAGGGGAAGCAGGCAGCCAATGGGGCGTCTATAACGATGAACGACAGCCCAAATTTGAATTCACCCAACCGGTCATCAGGATTCCCCAATGGCGGGAACTGGCAGCCATCAGTATTGCCTTGGCCGTCCTGATCCTGCTCCTCCTGTTCAGAGACAGCAAAGGCCTACTGGATCGAGGTCGCGGGTTTCTGGCCATTGTTGCCTACGCCATCACCACCTTTGCGGTTTGGGTGGTGTATGATTTTCAACAGCAGTATATGACCGCCTCCTCCCTGCTGGTCGGCGTGGTCCTGCTCATTGCCGCCACCGGCGCCATTCTGGTCATCCTGGCAGAGGCGCATGAATGGGCGGAATCGCTGTGGACCAACAAATGGCAGCGGCTCCCCCAACAGGTTGAAGCCGTCGCTGACGACGATTTACCAATGGTGTCGATCCATGTCCCGGCCTACAACGAACCGCCGGACATGATGATCCAGACGATCAACGCCCTGGCGGAACTGGATTATCCAAAATTTGAAGTCCTGGTCATCGACAACAACACCAAAGACCCAGCGGTCTGGGAACCGGTGGCAGCGCATTGCCAGACCATGGGACCGCGTTTTCGTTTTTTCCATGTTGCCCCGCTCGCCGGCTTTAAAGCAGGTGCCCTCAATTATGCTCTTCGAGAAACAGCCCCGGAGGCAGAGGTGGTGGCAGTCATAGATAGCGACTACCTGGTTGAACCCAATTGGCTCAGAGCCTTGACCCCTCACTTTGCCGATGCCAACATGGCGATTGTCCAAGCCCCCCAGGATTACCGGGACGCGGACGAAAACACCTTCAAGGCTATGTGCATGGCCGAATACCGCGGATTTTTCCAGATCGGGATGGTCACCCGCAATGAACGCAATGCCATCATCCAGCACGGCACCATGACCATGGTGCGCCGCAAGGTGCTCGATGAGGTCGGCGGTTGGGCGGAGTGGTGCATAACCGAAGACGCCGAACTGGGACTACGGATTTTTGAGCAGGGCTACACGGCTTGCTATGTGCCGCACAGCTACGGTAAAGGGCTGATGCCCGACACCTTCCTCGACTATAAAAAACAGCGTTTTCGCTGGGCCTATGGCTCGGTGCTCATTCTCCGCCATCACATGATGGCGATGTTCGGCCTGGACAAGACCAAACTAACCCGGGGCCAGCGATACCACTTCCTTGCCGGTTGGCTGCCTTGGTTCGCCGATGGCATCAATATGCTGTTCAACGTCTTGGCGCTGGGCTGGTCATGGGGGATGATGGTTTTTCCGGAATATTTATCGCCGCCGCATATTGTCTTTGCCGGTCTACCGATCGCTCTGTTCTTTTTCAAGAGCCTGAAGATGTATTTTCTCTACCGCCGCCGACTGGGAGCGACCCGCCGCCAAAGCCTTGCCGCCGGCCTTGCGGGTCTTGGCCTGTCGCACACCATCGCCCGGGCCATGCTCACCGGGTTTCTCACCCGCAGCATCGGCTTTTTCCGTACCCCCAAAAAGGCGCAGGCCAATGCCTTTTTGAAAGCATTGGGAGATGCCCGCGAGGAACTGCTGTTCGCGCTGGCGCTTATCCTGTCGGTTATCGGGGTATTGATGCGAAAGGACGGGGATATGCTCGATATCCGGGTATGGACGTTGGTCCTGGCGATCCAGGCCATTCCCTACAGCGCCGCGGTCCTGGTTTCCGTGATCAGCGGGTTGCCCAAATTGCCGGCAAAACTGGTCGGGGTTATGGCTCCGCTGCAGGGGATGAAAAACGATTAACTCGAACGGATCAACTCGAGCAGTTCCTCGGCGGTGACCCGGGTGCTGACATCGGCACCCTCCAGCAGCGAGTTGGCCAGATCGCGTTTTTCCTGATGCAGCCGGACGATCTTTTCTTCGATGGTATGGGCGGTGACCAGGCGATAGACGGTGACCGGCCGTTTCTGGCCGATGCGATGGGCCCGGTCAGCAGCCTGATCCTCAACTGCAGGATTCCACCAGGGATCCATATGGATGACGTAATCAGCCGCAGTCAGATTCAGTCCCAGACCGCCGGCCTTCAAGCTGATCAGGAAAAGGTCCCCCTCGCCGGCCTGAAAGCTCTCGACCTGCTGCTGCCGCTCTTTGGCCGGGGTGGTGCCGTCCAGGTACTTATAGGTAATGCCCTGTTCGTCGAGGTAGGCCCGTATCAGGGCAAGGTGCCCGGTAAACTGGCTGAACACCAGTGCCTTATGGCCGCCGCCCAGCAACTCCTCCACCACTTCGGCAAACACCTGCAGTTTGGTGGAGGGGATGGTCACCTGCTCGTCGATGAGCTTGGGGTGACAGCAGGCCCGGCGCAACCGCATAATTTCCGCCAGAATCCGCAAATGCCGGCCGGTTTTTTCACTGCTGCCCTCGATATTTTCGATGGCCTGCTGCCGGAGCGCCTCGTAAAACTGCAATTCCTCCGGCGCCATCTCCACCCGCAGGGTTATCTCAGTCCGCGGCGGCAATTCCTCGAGCACCTGTGATTTGATCCGGCGCAGCATAAAAGGCCGGATCAGCTTTTTTAGTGTTCTCCTGGCCTCCCGATCGTGATATTTCTCGATGGGAATCCCAAAACGCCGGTTAAACTGCTTGTAGGTGCCCAGAAGGCCGGGGTTGGTGAACGCGAAGAGGTTCCAGAGCTCGCCCAGATGATTTTCAATCGGAGTGCCGGTGGTGATCAGCCGAAAACTTGCATCTAGGCGCATAGCCGCCTTGGAACGCTTGGTTGCCGCATTTTTAATGGCCTGGGCCTCATCGAGCACAATCGATTGCCAATGAACCTGGGACAGCAACTCGATTTCCTGCTGCAAAAGGGTATAGCTGGTGACCAGCATATCGAACTTGCCCAGGGACGCGATGACTTCGTCCCGATTCAGTTCGGAAAACATGTGAAAATTGAGGGTTGGGGCGAATCGATGCACCTCCGCCTCCCAATTCATGCAGACCGAAGTTGGGGCCACCACCAAGGTTGGCCCCAGATGTCCCCGACTGAGAATAACGGCGATGGCCTGCAGGGTCTTGCCCAGCCCCATATCATCGGCCAGACAGGCTCCCACCCCCAGATGCGCCAACCGACTCATCCAGACATACCCCTCTTTCTGATAATCGCGCAGCTCGGCCTTGAGGGTCGAAGGCACCTTGGGCGAAAGGTCCTGGGCCTCGGCGATTGACTGCAACCGCTCCCGCCACCCTTTATCCGCGGTGGTCTGGGCCTGATGGGTCAGTTCTTCCAGGGCGATGGCGGCAAGAGGGTGGATCTTGACTTCGGTCTCGCTGCCCGGCTGATTGTTGCCATACAAGATGAGCTCTTCCAATCGGTTGCGAAATTCCTGGGTCAAGGCGAGGAACTGGCCTTCGCCCATGGGGATGAAGCGGCTTCTGGTTTCCCGAACCTTGTCCAGTAAGGTTTTGAGCTCCATGACCTCATCCTGGTCGATTTCTAACTGGCCCGACAGGGTGAACCAATCCTGCTGACTGGTGCGGATATTGAGATTGAGCTGATTGACTCCGGCCTGGCGGCGCACTGCAAGCTTCTCACCCTCCGGCCATTCGAGAATCACCCGTTCCTTGATTTCCTCGATCTCCAACAGGACCTGCAAACACTCTTCGGGGTCGAGCAAATGCCATTCCCGTTTGTTCTCCTGCTCAAAATCAATGGCCAAATCGAGCATAGGGCAGCTTTCTTCGATCTCCCTGGCCTTTTCTTCTTCAAGCCGAAGATTGCGTTTGGTCCGCAACCGTTTGCCGTCAATCTCGGTCATGAGATTAGAAACCCCGACGCCGGGTTTGAGATAGGGTCCGCCACCGGTAAAGGGCCGAACGAACAGCTCAATCCGAAACCCACTGCCATAAGGAATGATGTGAATATGGATGGTGGGGTCACTTTCCACTACGTCGGCAGGCAGACCTTCGCCGGGCACTTCGATGGCGGAGTGGACGGTCATAAAGGAGGCGATGTTGCCGATGGCGTCGAGCACTTGCCGACTGGCGGCCAGGGGCACATGCAGGCCGTCCCGGCCGGTGATTTCCGCCACCTTCCGATGTTCCTCGCTAATCCGGATAATGCGGAAACGGGTGGGAGTTTCCGGCCAGACTGCTATGGGTTGGTCACCGATATCCTGGTAAAAATGGATAAAAAGCGTATCACCTTTGCGTTCAACGACCAGCTCCGGTTCGCCGGCGACGATTTCAACCGGGGTCTGCGGCGAACGCCTGAGAAATACCAAGGGGTGCCCTACCAGAAACGGCAGTGCTTTGCCGATGTCAAAAACATATCCTCCGTTTTTAACGCCACCACCCTCGACTTGATACAAGGCGGTGCAGATCTGCCGGTCTTGACTGGTTAGATAATCGAGTTCTTTGCTTAAGAGCAATCGATTGAAGGCAATGGTCCGCCCTTTGGTCCAAGCCCCCCCTGCCGCCTTTTTCTGTTCTTTGGGGAGCAGATCGAGCGTGCCGTCAGCATACTCAACCAACCAGCAAAGCCGGGTCGACCGCTCGGGTTCCCTGATCCGGCTGGTTACCTCGATCAGGTTTTGCAGGCTCTGCTTCCAGGATTCCTGCGGGGCGATGATATGGGTGAGATATCGGCAATTGAGCTGCGCCGCCAGTTCCTGGGCCTTTGCTTTCATGGCCACTTGACAGCTATCAAGGGTGGCCAGCAACTCGGCAGACTCCATCGCGACCCACAAAAATTGATTATCCTGGGCACGCCGATGCAGTTTTTGGAGAATAACTTGAAAATCAGGAGGGATTTCGACCCCCATCCAATGCAGCGACAGGATGGCCACCAAAGAGGTAAGACTCCTTTCATCGGCGACCAGATCTTCTGTTAAGGCCAGCATGTCGGGCATGAGGTCACCCGGAGAGCAGATAACGGCATCAAGGAAACGAAAGGGAATCTCCTCGGGACAGCCGTTGCAACGCTTCAGCACGGTCGTGACCGCCTGACGCGCACGGTCGCGGTCTCCCTCCATATCCCTGCTTAACAGAGCAAAAATACAGAACAACCCGGTGATGCCCAGAAAGAAGGAAGGCTCCGCTCCGGCGTACACCTGCAATTGTTTGAGGTCTTCGTTGAACAGGCGCAAGGCCAGCTCGGTATCGCCGCTGAGAAACGCCGCGGAACCAGCAAAACCCGAACCTAAAAACGAATCGCGATGTTGATCAAGGAGACGACCCAAATCGTTCAACCGGCCTTGCAGCAGATAGCAGCTGGCTAGCAATCGCCGAAAGGGGACGCGTTCATCAACCGCCACGGTCATGCCCTGTTCATCCTCGAGATAGGCAAGCATTGCGGGAAAATGATGTAGCCTTTCCAAGGAATACCGAATCGTCAGATCTAAGAGGAAAAACTGCAGCGATCCGGGAAGCTCGCCAAACCAAGCCGGTTCAAAAGCATGGACAGCCACCAGAACTGCCGGAGGATCGGTGTCGAGATAGCGGTGGCAGCCCCCCTCAATGAACACCGTCGCCTCATCGATCTTATCAAAATCCTGACTGTACAATCCGATACGAAATTGCCGCATCGCCCGCCAGCAGCGGGTAGGCCATTTGCCGTGGGTATAATCGACGGGTGCTGCTTTTTCGACAAAATTGGCCAGTACAGTGAAACGTTGACTGGTGACCGCCTGCCGGGTCAATAACTCAGCCAAAACTGGCGGACATTGATTTTTGCCGTTTAAAAACCCTTTGCGACGGAAGCGGACAACCATCTCGCTGATTTCGTCAGCACTTGGCCGTCGATCCCCGAACAGCGAAGGGTCCAGCGAGGCCACACATCTCGCTAGAAATCCGGCGGACACAGGTTCGTAAATAATAGAGATCAACTGCAGCAGCAGTTGTTCTGTTGCGGTCAAGGTGGCGACAGCCTGGAGATCAGCGACAGGCCGGGGTGTAGACGCCAAAGAGAGAGGAAGGAGAACTTCGTTGGTTTCGTTCAAAATAGTTATCGTGTCCTGCAGTTACGCCTGTTGTCCATGGGTAACGGACAGGGGAGACCATGGAGTGGCTTCTAGAGTGGTGTTCCTTGTACATACCGATTGCACCAACTCTACAAGCCCTGATGATCTTGATAGTTTTCCGGAAAAAAATACGATTCAATCGCAGCAGGACTGCCAGGCCCTGTCTTTTGGGTTACTGCAACATTTTGGCATTCGTCGAGATTTTCGCTTGTTTCCTTAATTGATCAAGCCAATCCGTCATCAGTTTGTTCTTCTGGGCGGCAAGCAACTGCTGCTCGAGATTCCGGCGTTGGGCTGCATCCATCCCTTCCTGCCCTGGACGGGAAGCGACGACTTGATAGAGATAATAGTCGGCATCCATCGCGATCACCTGCTCTGGAAACGCTCCCTTGCCAATCTGAGCAAAGGCGTCCTGCCGAATCTGATCGGGAACAGCGCCAGCCGGACCCTGTCGTTTGACATAGCCCGCGTCCTTCCGTTCCGGACCTGCCGGCCACCCCTGCTGCTCCTTAATTTTTTTGAGCAGATCTTCCGCGGCAAGCCGCGCCAGTTCAGCACTTTTTTCTTTTTTAAAATCCGTAACGGCCCGCTCACGCACTGCGGACAACTCAGGTACTACAGATTCCTTGATGTCATCGATAAAAATAATGGCGTAGCCACTGTTCGTTTCGACGATGGAACTCAGCTCACCCTTCCGCAACCCGAAAGCCGCCTGTAAAAAAGCACTATTCCGCACCACGCTATCAACCGGTGGATTGTTTTGCGCAAAAAAATCGGTCTTTTGGGTAGGGCGGCCACTGAGCTCACTGAATTTGGCAAGACTGCCGGCCTTGATAATGTCTTCATAAGCCTTTGATATCTTTTTAAAGGTGATAGCCTTGACCGCCTGCTGCTCCAGCTCTTTACGAATTGAGGCCTTGGCCTCGCTGAGCGACTGGATCTTTGCAGGCATAACCTCTTCTAGCTTGATAATGTGGTAGCCAAAAGAAGTTTCGACCAGCCCGCTGACTTCGCCTTTTTTAAGATTGAAAACAGTATCTTCAAAGGGCTGCACCATTTTCCCTCGGCTGAAAAAACCTAGGTCACCGCCATTGCCCTTGGTCGAATCTTCAGAAAATTGGCGGGCCATCTGAGCGAAATCCCCACCTTTCTTTATTTGGGCGAGCACCTTTTCCGCCTCATTTTTCTTAGCAGCCCTAAGCTCCGGCCCTTCTTCGCTGGTCACCTTGATCAAGATGTGCCGAGCCCGCCGCTGCTCGGGAGCATTATATTGGCCAGTTTGCTCCTGGTAATATTGCCCTATAGCCTCATCTTCGATGACCACCTGCTTCAGATCATCGTCGTAGCTAAAGAATAGATATTGCAGCTTGTTTTGAGGCGGGAATTTATAGTTCTGCTTGCGGGTTGCATACCAGGACTGCACCGCGTCCTCGTTCACATTGACCCGTGCCAGATACTCCTCGCTCTTGAATACCGCCCAAACCAGATTAATTTCCAGGTCAATATAATCGATCCAATCCTGCACCTCTTTCCCTGAAACCTCAGCGAAAGAACCCAAGAGGGCTATCACTCTATTAACCAACAGGTCGTTTTTAATACCGTTTTCAAATACCGTGGGCGACAATCGGTTCCGTTCAAGGACCGCTTTATACTGGGCGAGATCGAACCGACCACCGGTTTTAAAAACATCCATCTCCTGAATTTTCCTCTGGGCAGCCTCGTTACTGACCAGCACCCCTATTTTTTCGGCACCCTGACGCAACAGCTCAGACTGAACCAGTTGATTGAGCACCTGTTCTTTCAACCCGATACTTTCATGAAATCCCTGGGGCATCTGCCCCCCAAGCTGCTGCTTGTAGGTTTCCACGGCCTGCTCATAATTCTTCTGAAAGTCGCGGTAAGAAATCTCCTTACCATTGACCACGGCCAATGCATTGGGGTTTTTATCGAGATTGGAACCAACGCCCCAAAAAACAAAAACAACGGCGATCACGACAACTATCACCTGAATAATGACTGACTGGGCATTTTTCCTTAAAATATTCAACATGATACACTTTTTCCCCTATCCGATAGTAACGACATGCCGCTTCACTTGAAGCTGGCATTATGTTCAATTTCTCAGCAAGTTACCAGTGAAAAATGCACCCCCCTTTATCGATCTACGCTTAATGCTTCATTTAAAAAAACCAGGGTGTTTGCTTGACAAAGCCAACCCCCTATAGTAAGAATCTGATGATTTTTTAAATTAGGATTTCATTACTCAACCATAATTAACAATTTGGCCAAGGAGGAACACATGGCAAACATCGAGCACAAAGGAAAAAACTACGAGGTAGACGAAGACGGATTCCTGCTGAAAGGTGCGGAAGAGTGGGACGAAAACTGGGTTGACTACGTAAAAAGCGTAGAAGGCATCGTAGACATCACCGATGAGCACCAGAAAGTTATCGATGCTCTGCAGGAATACTACAAGAAAAACGGTATTGCCCCCATGGTCCGCATTCTGTCCAAAACCACCGGCTTCCCGTTGAAACGGATCTACGAGCTGTTCCCTTCAGGACCTGGTAAAGGCGCCTGTAAGATGGCCGGACTGCCGAAACCGACAGGTTGCGTCTGATCCACCGCCCCAAGTTATAGGTTGTATCTAAGAAGGCTGCCCCTAAGGCAGCCTTCTTTTTTGTCTTCTGTTGTGTGTTATTCACAACCCCACCGGTATATTACCTTCCGAAGAGCATCCCGGGCCCCTCGCTAGAAAGACATCTCTAAAAAATGCGCGTGGAAACGAGTCATATCCTCGCCACATTTACCACAGATAAATTTCACCTCCCCAAAAATCTCTGTGGTATTCTCCTCAGGCGTGAAAGAGCCGTCGATGTTTTGTAAATAATGGGTCGTAACCAAAACATTTTCTGCAATCTCAACAAAATTGGTATTATTGCCGCACTTTTGACAAACAATGCGCCCAGCCGGTTCACCGGAAGGAATATGGACTTTTTTCATAAAAGTATCTGCTAGCGTTCACGCTTGGGAGTTAAAGTTGCTTCTTGCCATCCATCAGGAGGGCGAGAAGGATATGTACATCTCCCCACACTCAGGAGGAATGCCGGATAAAAAAAGGTGCGGTCTCTCCCTGCGGGGGGAGTTCATTAAACTCGATTCGGGTCACCTGGGAAAAAGGGGAACCGATGGCGAGCCAAGAAAGAAGCGCCTCGGTTTGGGCACCTGAGCCTTCAAACATCACTTCCACTGTACCGTCAGGAAGATTCCTGACCCAACCGGAAAGCCCCAGTCGTAATGCCTCTCGCCGGGTATACTCCCGAAAAGCTACGCCCTGCACCCGACCATGCACTCTAGCTTGCTTACATTGTCGCCCCATAACGACAGCCCCTAGGCAACTAAGGCCAGAAAATCGGCTTCCGAGAGCAGATCCAGCCCCAGTTCTTCAGCTTTCTTCTTCTTGGTCCCCGCCTTTTCCCCTGCAACCACGTCTGTCACTCGGGTGCTGAGACTGGAGGCGACCTGCCCGCCCAGCGCTTTTACCCTTTGCTTTGCCTCATCTCTGGAGAGCCCGGCCAAGGTACCGGTAAATAAAAAGACCCGACCGGCTAGGGGGTGGACCTGCACCTGTTCCTGTTCAGGTTGTATTGCAAACCCGGCCTGCAAGAGTTGCCCGACCATCTCCACAATAGCCGGATCAGAAAAATACGCTACCAAGGTGATCGCCGTCTGTTCGCCGATCCCTTCTATATGCAGCAATTTCTCTTTGTCGGCGGCCATAAATTGGGCCAGATCGTTAAAATGCTCAGCAAGTCCCCCCGCAGTCACCTCGCCCACATGACGGATTCCCAACGCACGGATAAACTGGGCCAACGACATGGCCTTTCGCTGCTCGATGGCCTCAAGGACTTTGCGGGCTGATTTGTCGCCCCATCCATCGAGACCAGCCAGTTGCTCGACGTCGAGCCGGAAGAAATCCGGGATATCGCGAATCAACCCCGAGCGGACCAACTGTTCGACATTTTTTTTGCCTAGCCCTTCCAAATCCAGCCCGTTTTTGCCAGCGAAATAGATCAGTTTCTGCAGATGCTGTGCCGGGCAGAATCCATTAACGCATCGGACTGCGGATTCTCCAGTGGCGCGTACCAGTTGCCCACCGCATTCCGGGCAGTTCGATGGAAAGATAATAGGCTGCTCCAAACCATTACGATGTTCGGGAATGGCCTTGACGATCTCGGGAATAACATCGCCGGCACGCTGGACCAGGACCGTGTCGAACAGGCGCAGATTTTTTTTGACGATTTCGTCCTGATTATGGAGCGTTGCCCGCCTGACCACCACGCCGTCAACTTCGATTGGTTTGAGGAGGGCCACCGGGGTCACCACCCCGGTCCTGCCCACCTGAAATTCGACCGCCTCAAGGACAGTGGTCGCCTGGGTCGCCGGAAATTTCCAGGCGACGGCCCAACGCGGCGCTCTGGTGGTGGCCCCCAATCGCTGTTGCAAAGACAGATCATCGACCTTCACCACCATACCATCGATTTCATAATCGAGCGTGTGGCGAACAGCCAAAAGGTGTTGATACTGATCCGCCACCTCCTGTGCCGTGCCACAGACCTTGATCAACGGATTAACAGCAAACCCCATATGGGCAAGCGCATGCAAGACATCCTCCTGGCCGCTAGCCGGAGCAACCTCGGCATTGCCCATGCCGTAGACGAAAAACTCAAGCGGTCGCTGGGCCGTAATTTTCGGGTCCAGCTGACGGAGCGATCCGGCAGCGGCATTTCGGGGATTGGCAAACAAAGGCTCGCCCCCCTCCTGCCGCTGTCGGTTGAGAAGATGAAATCCTTTTTTCGATAGAAAAACTTCGCCGCGGACGATAATTTCCGGGGGGATTGCCATGCCACTGTTGTCCTGGAGGCACAGGGGGATCGACTGCACGGTCTTGAGCTGTGCCGTGATGTTTTCACCGGCGAGTCCATCTCCCCGGGTCGAACCGACGCTCAACACCCCTTGCTGGTACACCAGTTCTACGGCCAAGCCGTCCATTTTTGGTTCGGTGACAAAGCGAAGGGGCTGCTCAGTCTTGAGAAACCGCTGCACCTTTTCTTCAAAGGCGGAAAACTCAGCAGCCGAAAAAATATTTTCAAGACTGAGCATGGGAGAACTGTGCACCACGGTCGCAAAGGCTCGCACCACAGCGCCACCCACTCGATGACTTGGTGAATCCTCGGTGACCAGTGCTGGATATGCCTCCTCAAGCGCCAGCAACTCCTGGAACAGGGCATCATACTCGCCATCTGAAATAATTGGATCATCCAGCACATAATAGCGGTGCGCATGCAACCGGATCTGCGCCCGCAATTCCTCCAGGCGACCTGTCACCCCTTGCGTCATTGTGTTACATATCCTCGAGCAGCACACCACCCTTGGCGATATTCTCCCGAATCTCCTCATCAATAAAAATCAGGATCGATTCTTTGGGCTTTCCCGCGGCTTCGGATATCACATCGGTGACCCCTTGGGCAATTTTCTCTTTCTGTTTCTTGGTCAATTTTCCCGCAACCCGAATACTGACATAGGGCATACTTCCACCTCCGTTAATTGTTGTTTCCCTAAAAACCTTCCGCGGCAGCGGGCCAAAAGTTCTCTATTATTACAATTGAAATCGGTGTTGAAGCAGCGCGGATCGTCCACCTTGTAGGGGAACGCCGGTCCGGTAGTTCCTTGCACCTTTTTGCAAGACAAACACCATCAACACAGGTAAAACATATCAGAATTTTCATGGTAAGTCGATCAGGTTTACACGGACGCAACCCAGAGATCCTCCACCACAAAAAAGAAGAGGCCAACATGCGTGTCATCGTTACCGGAGGTGCCGGCTATATCGGCAGCCACACATGCCTGGAACTGCTCAACGCCGGTTACCAGGTTACGGTTGTCGATAATCTCTGCAATTCGAGTCGGGAATCGATCCATCGGGTGGAAGCCCTGACGGGCAAATCCATCACCTTTTTCGAGGTCGACCTGCTCGACAGGGATCTCTTGCACGAGGTGTTCGTGCAATCTCCGGATGCACAGGCCGTGATCCATTTTGCAGGTCTGAAGGCGGTAGGCGAATCCGTGCAGCGCCCGCTCCTCTACTATCAAAACAATCTAACTGCGACCCTGAATCTCTGCCAGGTCATGCAGGACAGGGGACTCAAAAATATCGTTTTTTCCTCTTCTGCCACGGTCTATGGCGATCCGGCCACGGTGCCCATCCGGGAAGATTTCCCTCTCTCTTGCACCAATCCGTACGGGCGCACCAAGCTGATGTCCGAGGAGATCCTGAGCGACCTGCATCGCGCCGATTCACAATGGAATGTGATTTTGCTCCGCTATTTTAATCCAGTCGGCGCCCATAAAAGCGGCCGGATCGGCGAAGATCCCAACGGAATACCCAACAATCTGGTTCCCTACATCGCCCAGGTAGCAATCGGCAGGCTCGAGGAACTCTCGGTCTACGGCAACGATTACCCCACCAAGGACGGCACCGGCGTGCGCGACTACATCCATGTCGTCGACCTGGCGCTCGGGCACCTGCGGGCTTTGGAAAAACTCCCAAAGAATCCGGGAACAGTGATTTACAACCTGGGCACAGGCCAAGGGTACTCGGTCCTTGAAATGGTCGAGGCATTTTCCCAAGTCAGTGGTAAACAGATCCCCTACCGCATCGTCGGGCGCCGGGCCGGGGACATCGCCCAATGCTTTGCCGACCCAACCCTAGCCAAAAATGAACTTGGCTGGACCGCCCGACTCGGCATCCAGGAAATGTGCGCTGATACCTGGCGGTGGCAATCGACCAACCCGCAGGGATATAAATAAGGACGCGCCTCCCCCTGACATCGACCATTTTTTCTATTCGGTTTCAAGCAGGTCTGGGTTAAAAAAAGGTTTTTTGGCGGTATTCGTGGATCTTTTGCGATCCAACGATTCTATGCCCACTTCAATTCTTAGTTCAACACGGTTACTGTACAGCTCAATGGCCGAAGACACCTTGTATTCCACCGGCACGGTCGAAGAGGATTTCTCCTTTAATGATCGGGTAGCGGAAGTATTCGACGATATGCTCGCCCGATCCATCCCTTATTACCGCACAGTGATTGAGGGTATGGCCCAGTTGTTGGCCTGCCGGTTACCTGCGGGCTCGACCCTGTATGACCTGGGCTGCGCCACCGGCACCACCTTGCTGGAATTATCCCGACAACTGCCCACCATGGGCTATCACTATATCGGCATCGATAACGCTTCGCCTATGCTGGACAAAGCCCGAAGCAAAAGTGCCATGTATGGCAAAACAGCAGTTCTTGAGTTCCGACAGGACGACATCACCTGTTGCGCCCTGCCGGCAGCCAGCGGGATTATCTGCAATTATACCCTGCAGTTCCTGCGCCCCCTGACCCGCCAGACTTTTGTCAGGCGACTTTTTGAGGCACTCCCAGCAGGCGGGGTTGTCATTCTGAGCGAAAAAACCATTTCCCACGCTGGCCGGCTTAATCGCGATTTTATTGATATTTATCATGGATTTAAAAAGAAGCAGGGATATTCGGAACTTGAGATTGCCGCCAAACGCGAAGCCCTGGAAAACGTGCTCATCCCCTTCTCCCTCCAGGAGAATATCGCTCTGTTGCAGGAAGCCGGCTTTGACGAGGTCGAGACCTTCTTCAAATGGTTCAATTTCACCGCCCTCATCGCCTTGAAAGGGCCATAAAATGGATTTACTCCTGCGTTTTCCCCAAGCCGACCTTGACCGGCTACGCCGCCTCCTTGAAGAAAAAGCCGCCTGGGTCAATCAGGAGAAGACCGGTTTTCTCCGCTATCGCCAGCCCATGCAATCCGTGCAACATGTGCGGGCCTCATCCTGGGATTTTTCCGGAGACGTCGTCCGCATCGGCTGTGCCGACGACCTGGCGCCCAGCGATCACCAACGGGTAGAATCTGTGCTCCGGGGTTTTATGCCGTGGCGCAAAGGCCCATTTTCCATCTTTGGCATCGACATCGACGCCGAATGGCGAAGCGAGCGAAAATGGAACAGGATCGTTCCCGAGCTGCCCGAACTCGCTGGCAAGGTTATCGCCGATATCGGTTGCAATAACGGCTATTACATGTTCCGCATGGCTCATCACCAGCCGGAATTTGTCCTGGGATTCGAGCCCTATGTCCAGCATTACTTCACCTTCAACACCCTCAACTGCTTTGCTGGCCAATCCCAGCTGCAGACGGAATTGCTCGGCATCGAGCATCTCCATCTCTTCCCCGAATGCTTCGACGTAATTTTCTGCCTCGGCATCCTCTATCATCGTCCGTCGCCGATAGAGGCCCTGCGTGACCTGTTTGGTGCGCTCAAGCCCGGAGGACACCTGATCGTCGAGTCCCAGGCCATTCCCGGGGACGAACCCATCGCCCTCTTTCCGGCGAACACCTATGCCAAGGTTCCCGGTACCTGGTTCGTTCCCACCGGCGCCTGCCTGCACAACTGGTTGACCAGGACTGGATTTCAACGTGTGCAGCAGTTCTGCGATCATCCCATGAGCAGCGAAGAACAACGATCGACCGCCTGGATGACCTTTGAATCATACCAAGATTATATTGACAAGCACAACCCGGCGCGTACTATAGAGGGACACCCTGCGCCCCGCCGGGTATTCTTCAAAGCAACAAAATAACTACTCAGGCGACTTTCTTATCCTGAGCAGTGTCTCCGGCTGATAACACCAGCCTTACAATCGTATAACGCATAACCAAGGTGAGTTGATGATGAATGCAAATGACTGCACGCTGTACCACGGTGGCCTGAAAGGGGCAGAATCGGCTTTTGGCGAGAATGCCGAGAAATACGGCATGAATGAAGTGATTTTTACTTTTGAAGGCCATCGCCTCAACCGTGATCGCAATTCGGTCATGCTGAGCGAGGAAGAATTACTCCGGGGGGATATCAGCATGGAAATTGCTTCCCGGATGATGAACCGGACCTATTATGAAACCGAAAAAATCCGTCGCGTCCTGCAAACGATCTTCCACATGGTCAATAAAGGCCATCAAATCTTTGTAATCGGCTCTATCCTGGAAGACAATTCGGTCAAAGGTGGCACCGGTTGGGCCGTGGAACTGGCGAAACTGTTCAATCGTCCGCTCCATGTCTATGACCAGACCCGTGTCCAATGGTTCACCTGGAAGGATGGAGTCTGGGCGGAAGACACCCCGAAAATCTGTTACAACACCTTCGTCGGCTCGGGAACCCGGTACCTCAACGATGCTGGTATCGCCGCGATCGCCCAACTTTTCACCGACAGTTTCGGGAAATAAATCCTACCGGCCTAGTCGTCAATTCTTTGCGCAAAACATGGCAAGTGCTCATAACGCTGCGATTATAAAATCTCATTCTGCAGCTATCGTATTGTTGTGAGCGCTTGGCAGCGCCTTTGGGCCAGCCAAGGGCTGTTACATCCATACCCGCTTATCCAGCCTACCATCCCCCACAAAGCAGCGGGTTGATCGCCGCAGCCTCTGCAATAGGTGGTGCCCAGAATACAAAAATGACTACTTACCGATACAAAACCGGCTAAAAACGGCATCGAGGACTTCATCTGGGGTGGTCACCCCTGTAATATCACCCAAATAATCAAGGGCTGATTGCAGCTCCACCGCTAGCAGGTCTACCGGTGCCCCATCTACCATCGCCTGGTCAAACCGCAGGCATGCCGCTAGCGTTTTGGCTAAAATCGAACGATGCCTAAGATTGGGCGCGCAGGTCATCTGCTCGCAGAGGGCCCCTTTATCGGCTATGACGGCTTGATACAGGGCATCTTGGAGGGTATCGATGCCCTGGTTCTGTTTGGCGGAAATCGCGATGGTTTTCTCATGGGGGAATTCCGTTAAGAGGCACTGCAGGGCTTCCGAAGAAACCAGATCCCGCTTGTTGATGACAACCAAGTGGTTCTTATCTTGCACGGTACCATACAATTCGCAGTCACGAGCACCCATCCCGCTCGATGCATCCACCAGGAATAAAACTACATCGGCTTCACGCAATTTCTGCCGTGCCCGCTCTATGCCCATGGCTTCGACGGGGTCTTCATGCATTCTGATTCCAGCGGTGTCGACGAGATGAACCGGGATCCCGCGAATGGCGATCTGCTCCTCAATGGTATCCCGAGTTGTCCCCGGCGTGGAAGTCACTAAAGCTCTTTCTTCATGCAATAGGGCGTTAAGCAGGCTCGACTTGCCGACGTTGGGACGGCCGGCGATGACGACCTTAACTCCTTCACGGACAATCTTACCTTGTTCGGATAGGGCAATAAGCCTTTCCAGGGGAGCAATAATGGTCGAGTGCAACGATGCGGTCACTTGGGTAATGTTAATAATTTCCACATCATCATCGGGAAAATCGATCGCCACTTCCAGCAAAGCCAAGATGTTGACCATTTCCCGGCGTACTGCTTCCAACATCTGAAAAAGCTCACCGCGCAACTGATTAACGGCGAGGTGGGCGCCTTTTTCGGTCTTGGCCTGCAACAGGTCCAGCACGGCTTCCGCCTGGGTCAGATCAATCCGGCCAGCAAGGAAAGCTCGTTTGGTAAATTCTCCGTTCTCGGCAGGGCGGGCACCACGTTCAAAAATATTCTGAAGAATTTCCTGGAGTACGAAATACGACCCGTGGCAATGAAGCTCCACGACATCTTCACGGGTGTATGTGGCGGGCCCGCGCATATAGACGGCTAAAGCCTCGTCCAGGACCTGACCATCCAGGGCGACTATGGTGCCGTAATAAAGTTTATGACTGGAAAAATGAGGGTGGGGTTTATGAGGAACAAACAACTGATGCAGGAGGGAAAGAGCATCCGGACCTGAAATCCGAATAATGCCGATCCCTCCCATACCTGGAGCGGTGGCGATGGCCGCAATGGTGTCAGTCGCCGGATGGACGGCCACCTGAGCCTCCTCGCCGTTTTTTCGAAACAGGGCGCCGACCCTTGCCCGGTTTGTAAATCAACACTTTCTTGAACAACCCCTCTCCCACCGAACGGCTGCGGATCCCCTTGTCATCCTGCAACGCCATATGCACAACTCGACGTTCGGACGGGTTGAGGGCGGCAATAGCCTGGGTTTTGCCATCTTCCTTCACCTGAGCCGCTAATTCAACCGCTCGAATTTTCAACTCTTCGGCTCGACGTTCTCTGAAATCACCAGCATTCAAGGCCAGCATAATTTTATCAGGCAACAGGCGGCTGACCATTTTGCGCAGCAGATACTGCAAACTGTCGAGAGTTCTTCCTTCGGGGCCGACAACATGGGCCTCGTGCGGGCCAGAAATGCTACACAGAACGGTATTCTGCTCAAAGACGACCTGGACCTCAGAAGGCAAGCCCATCAGGCTGAGCAGTCGGTGCAAGTCCTCCTGGATCAAGGTTAAGTTTTCATCAGAAGGCGGTTCCGACAGCACCTCCTCTAAGTCTTCGAGTTCGACTTCCTGTTCCTCAACAACCGGTTCTACCGATTTTTCAGGTCGTTTTCCTCTGGGCGATCTTGAGTCCGAAAGTTGAACCACGGCTTGGTTCCCGTTAACCTCTTCAGGAACCTTGGAATCAAGCACAGGCTTAAACGTTGCTCCGTTTGCGGCGGGCTCGACGGCAGCCTCCACTGGTTGACGAGCAGGGGTTTTCGGCTCGACGGCAACCTCCTGCAGCGTTCCATCGGTTTTGCGTTGCACACGGATATGCGCTTTTTTCTTACAAAGACCAAAAATTCCGGCCGAACCTGTCTCCAGGACTTCGATATCCAGGTCCTCACGAGAAGTTCCGAGAGCTTTGCACGCCTGTTCTATAACTGTGGAAATTTCGCTACCGTAAAAATCTTTTCCTTTTGCCATGACAAATCTTCCCTGCGCATTGGTTCAAGCCTTGTTCTGCCGATTAATAAGCTGCTGCTGAAGAATGGAAAGCAGATTATTGATAAACCAGTAAAGCACCAGACCCGATGCGAAATTGATGAACATGAATGTGAAAACAACCGGTAGAAATTGCATAATCCGTGCTTGCATCGGATCAGCGGTGGTGGGGGTCATCTTCATTTGCAAGTACATGGAAGCTCCCATCAGCAGGGTAAGGATCGGGATACCGTGCAAATAGGGAATATCGATCCCTATCCAGAGCCTGTCGGGAGCGGACAGGTCATTGATCCACAACATGAAAGGTGCATGCCGAAGTTCGATAGCCGCCAGCAGCACCTGGTACAAGGCGAAGAAAAACGGGATCTGAATGACCATCGGTAGACAACCACCAACCGGGTTGACCTTATAAGTCTTGTAGAGGGTCATCATCTCCTGATTCATCGTTGCCGGATCGTTCTTGTATTTTTCGCGCAATTTAGCGATTTTCGGCTGCAATTTCTGCATATTTTTCATGGACTTCATACCCTTCTGGGTAATGGGCCAGAAAACCAGCTTGATCAGGATGGTAACCAAAATAATAGCAACGCCGTAATTGCCGATGTACTGATGAAAAATATTGAGCAACCAGAGCATGGGTTTAGCGAGGATATCAAACCAGCCGAAATCCACGGACTTGGCCAACTCGCTCCCTGCCGCCTCAAGAATCTGTATTTTTTTGGGTCCAAAATATAGCTTATAGGTAAAGACCTGGGCACCCTGTGCTGGCAAGGTCTGAATCCCCTCGGAAATCACGCTTCGCACCTGCTGCTCAGATCCTTGCACAGTCACGGTGTGTATATCGCCGGTGGTCGGCGCGGCTGCAGTGATAAAATAATTGTCGACAAAGCCGGTCCAACTCACCTTGCCCTGAAGCACTACCGGCCCTTCGGTTAATTTTTTTGAATTGGTTTCCACCAACTTACCATTAACATAAGCCGCCGGTCCGGAAAAAAGATACGCACTGGCTTCGCTGGCGTGGGCAAAAGGTTCATTGGACAGCGATAAGGCTGGCGAGATCCGTACCGGCTTATCGGTCGAGTTTTCAACCTTATATTCGACATCAATCAGGTAACTGTCGCCATGAAACTTCAAGGTACGGACGATTTTGATGCCGTCAGGCATGGAGGCCGTCATGACCAGATTGGCGTTTTCTTGCTGAGCCGACAAGACCACCTTACTTTTGTCTGCCTTGAACAAAGGCAGCGTGGCGGACTCACTATTATCCAGAGTGAACAGCACCGGTAAATCGGCCAGCTCTTTGGACGGCATCAGCTGCATTGGGCCAGAATCCTTGGCCATTTTTGTCCGATAATCCTTCAAGACAAAACTCTTGAAGCCACCGCCTTGTTCTTTAATCACCGCAGTGTAAAACGGCGTATCAACAGTGATATCCTTGGCATTGAGGTCAAGCGGAATTGTACTTAGGGGTTTGCCGGCTGCAATGACAGCGGGCACGGAGGCCGGAGCCTGCTTGCCCGTGGATTCGTTCGCTAGCTGCGATTGAGGCGCCACTGGAGGTGGTGGGGCAGGTTTGGCAAAGAAATATTGATACCCGACCAAAATGAGGAACGAAAGAACAATGGCCAAAAAGGCTCTGTATAAATCCATATTAAATACCTTAAAGAACCCCTGCTGGTGCAGCGGTGTTGACAGAAAAAACCGTTTACGTGTCGAGACGTGTCATTTAACCGGGTCATACCCCCCCCGGGAAAAAGGATGACATCGCAATATCCGCCATGAAGCCAGTAGCACACCGCGAACTGCTCCATGTTTTTCGACGGCTTCGATGGCATACTGGGAGCACGAGGGAACAAAACGGCAGGCAGGTGGAAAAAAGGGAGAAATAAAACACTGGTACCCCTTGAACAGCATAACCAGGCATCTTCTCGGTAACCTTAACCATGATTGATGCCTGCGCATGCAACCGGCGGAAGCATCTGTTTGTTGACCACTCAAGGGTACGGCCTCCCGCCTGGTCTTATCCACAAACAATCCGTGTTACGCACCTGTGCAAGTCAACGAGGCGGTCAATGGTGAAATCGGGCCGAACAGTGACCACAATATCGCAAGATTGCGGGAAGAGACCGCGGTTGAGACGGAACACTTCTCGTATCAACCGCTTGATCCTGTTTCGCCGCACAGCGTTGCCCGTTTTTTTGGGCACACTGATCCCTAACCGACTGTAGCTTGCTGCATTCGGCAGGAATACAAGCCCAAATCCGTCACCTCGAATTCGCTGACCAAGCCGATAAACGCATTGAAACTCCCTTGTTGTTCTGAGCAGATGAATCTTTGGGAGAGTAAAACAGTCCAAACGGTTCAGGCAGACAATTGTTGGCGCCCTTTTGCTCTTCTTCTCTTGATAACAGCCTGACCTGCGCGTGTTTTCATGCGAACGCGGAACCCATGGGTACGGGCACGTTTAATGTTACTAGGCTGGAAAGTTCTTTTGCTCATAATGCAATTCCTTTATATATTACAATTGGTTAATAGAGTCCATGGGTAGAACTTGCGTCCCTGCATGTTGGTGTCCGCACATCCTTGTTGCTGCAGAGGGATCGAGAATCGCAACGGCAACGGGATGATCATAGTACAATAGCGGCAGTCCAACCCATCAATTCACTTTTAAAAAAGAATCACTTTAATCATAGAGAGCCAAATCTGTCAAATTATTTCACCCTGGAAAAGGAAAAGCATGCCGCCACCCGGTCACCGAAATTCAGTTTTTCACCCCATAGGCCAACAGCTTTGCGCGGAACCCCCTGGCAATCCGGGGGGTATCCGACCGGCCGGCACGCGCCTGCGCAGAACCAAAATCCCCGAGCGCCCAAGCCAGTCATCGCCTTGCTTAAAACTGAAAAGAACCTCTCAACGCTGGATATCGCACCCCCTTCAATCCTGACTCAAGAATCTCAGCAATATACCATCTCCCATCAGTATGGTCCCCTGATCTCTCAGTTACTTTTCAATCGACAGGCAGCCTTTTATGCCTGCGGCTCGTCCCCGATGAGGGTTGCAAAGAAGGCCCGATCCTTCTATACTCATTTTCTACTTGCTACAGTGCTTGTTTCCATGCAACCCATTGTAACCCTCTTGTCCCTCAACCCGAACGCTTGCGCGTCACCCCTAAGCGACCATGACTGATTTTGATATTGCCGTAATAGGTGCAGGGCACGCTGGCTGCGAAGCTGCACTGGCCGCCGCCCGCATGGGATGCAGGACCTTGGTCTGCATCATCAACGCAGACACTATCGGCGCCATGTCCTGCAACCCGGCCATCGGCGGCCTGGCCAAAGGGCATCTGGTCAAAGAAATCGATGCCCTTGGCGGCGAAATGGCCAAAAACATTGATGCGACCGGTATCCAGTTCCGCAGGCTCAACACCAGTAAAGGCCCGGCAGTCAGGTCTTCCAGGGCACAGGCGGATCGACTGCTCTACCGTCTTCGCATGAAACATACTCTGGAGAATCAGCAAAACCTGGCAATTCGCCAAGCGGTGGTCGATGAAATCCTGGTGGAAAACGGTATGGTCGTTGGCTTACGCACCTCACTGGACGAACTCATCCGGGTCAAAGCAGTGGTGGTGGCCACCGGCACCTTCCTCAACGGCCTGATCCACATCGGCCTGAAGAATTTCCCAGCTGGCCGGATGGGAGACGCCCCCTCGACCAAACTCGCCCAGTGGTTTGCCGCCACCGGCTTTAACGTGGGCCGCATGAAAACCGGGACCACTCCCCGCCTGGACGGCAATACCATTGACTACTCCCGACTGGAAGCCCAATACACCGACGAACCTCCCGCGCTGTTTTCGTTTTCCTCGCACGGACAACCGCCGCTGGCCCAACGCCCCTGCCACATCACCTATACCAACGAACAAACTCATGAAATAATAAGAAAATCGATCCATCAGTCGCCGATGTATGCCGGCATCATCGAAGGAATTGGGGCCAGATACTGCCCGTCGATCGAAGACAAAGTCATGCGTTTCCCTGAGAAAATCCGGCACCAGGTTTTTCTGGAACCGGAAGGGCTCGACACCATCGAGGTCTACCCAAACGGCATCCCCACCAGTTTACCGCTGGCCACACAGATCGACATGATCCATTCTATCCCTGGGCTCGAGCAGGCGCGGATCATCCGGCCAGGATATGCTATCGAATACGATTATGTCGATCCACTGGAACTCAAGCCCTCACTCGAAACAAAAAGAATTGGCGGCCTTTTCCTCGCCGGCCAGATCAACGGCACCTCAGGATACGAGGAGGCGGCCGGTCAAGGGCTGATGGCGGCAATCAACAGTGTACGGTATGTACGCAACGAGGAGCCGGTTATCCTGGATCGATCCCAGGCTTACCTAGGCGTTCTTATTGACGATCTGGTCACCTTGGGAACTAAGGAGCCGTACCGCCTTTTCACCTCAAGAGCGGAATACCGCCTACTGCTCCGCGAAGACAATGCGGACCGGAGGCTCCGGGCTATCGGCTACCGCCTCGGCCTGGTCGACGAACCGACCTGGGTCGATTTCCAAAAAAAGGAAACCCGGATTTTGACGACCATCCGGCAACTCCACGAAACCCGGATCCGGCCGCTGCCCTTGGTTAATGCCTTCCTTACGGCGCACCACTCCACCCCAATCAGCCAAACCATGACCTTGGCGGAAATGCTGCGTCGCCCTGAAATCAGGTTACACCATCTCCTGGACATCACCGCGCAGTGCGATCAACCGCTTGAATTTCCCGACGCCATCCTCGCCTGCCACGATGAAATCGAACTGGAGATCAAATATGCCGGCTACATTAAGCGGCAAGAGGAGCAGATCGAACGATTCAAAAAACTGGAAACCATCGAACTCCCGCTGGACATCAATTACAAGGGGCTACCTGGGTTGTCCAACGAGGTTGTGGAAAAACTGACGAAAGTGCAACCCCGGTCACTTGGGCAGGCCTCGAGAATTTCAGGGGTGACCCCCGGGGCCCTGTCTGTGCTCCAGATCCACCTCAAACGACTCGGCCACCTCTAAGGGCGGCCCGAAGGGTTATGCTCGGATATCCAACCATCGACCCGGTTCTCTTGTCCGTGGGCCCGCTGCAGATTCGCTGGTACGGGCTCATGTATGTCCTAGGCTTCACCGCCGCCTACCTGTTGGTGGTTCATCAAGCCAAAAAATTCGAATGGAAACCCATTCTTCGCCAACTTGACGACCTGAACCTGGCGTTGATCCTTGGGGTTATTCTTGGCGGGCGGCTGGGATATGTGCTTTTCTACAACCCGGCACATTACCTTAGCCATCCATTTGAAATTGCGGCGATCTGGTCCGGCGGGATGAGCTTCCATGGCGGTTGCGTGGGCGTCCTCCTGGCGGGATGGGTATACTGCCGCCGTACCGGGCTAGATTTCTGGACTGCGGCGGATCTGTTCGTTGTCACAGTACCCGTGGGACTTTTCTTCGGACGGCTGGGCAACTTCATCAACGGGGAGTTATACGGCCGCCCCACCGCGGTACCATGGGGAATGGTTTTCCCCGGTGGTGGCCCCCTGCCCCGACACCCCTCGCAACTCTACGAGGCTGCACTGGAAGGGATCGTCCTTTTTGTCATCCTCTGGACGCTGAAGGCGAAACCCTGGCAACAACCCAAGGCTCCTCTCTGGCCGCACGGAACGATGCTGGCCCTCTTCCTCACCCTATATGGCCTGTTCCGCTTTGTGATTGAATTTTTCCGTCAGCCGGATCCGCAACTCGGTTTGGTGTTCTTCAATTTTTCGATGGGCCAGGTGCTCAGCCTTGCCATGATCGGCATCGGAATACTACTTTGGTTCTGGCAAAAAACAGCGCAAGCTCCAACATTGACCAGCAGGCCGCATCGTTAACGCCACCTGCGACAGGCTGACTGGCCGGGAATTCATTTGAATTTCAACAGGAGCTCTTTACCGGGACGAAACCGGACAACGCGACGCTGGGGGATCGGGATGACTTCCCCTGTCTTTGGATTTCTACCGGTTCTGGGGGCCCGCTCGACCACGGAAAAACAACCGAATCCCGGCAACCGAACCTGTTTACCATTAAGCATTGCCGACCTGAGAGTGGCCAAGAGCCCATCCAGCCCCCGGGCTGCCAATTCCTTGCTGATTTGCGCCGAATCCGCTATGGATTCAATAAGATCATTTTTATTCATGGCTTCCTTTCGCTGCAGTTAATGCTCATAAGCTTACGTCACCCATGCACCCTGGCACGCTTCGCCCGTATATTGGAATTAAACGCAGGAAAGAGAAAAAAACAATTGTTGAAAATACCTACAAAAGCTAGGTATTATTACCTAAAGAATAAAAATAACTCTATCAACCAGAACAGTTACCTCAACAGGTTCCACCCTGAAAATTAGAAAAATTATTCGGGGAGGATTAAAGAATTTCTGACCACATAACTCACCAGATCCGCAGTGTTCCTCATTTGATATTTTTTCAACAGACTTGCCCGATGGTGATCAATGGTACGTGGACTCAGCTCTAGCTTTATTGCAATTTTTTTACTGGAGTCTCCTCGAACAACCAATGTTAGCACCTGTTTTTCCCGCTCACTAAGCACCACAAACTGACGTCTGTCCTGATCGCGGAAGGCTGTCAACATCTCACTGGCCACCCCAGGGGACAACTGCGGCGAAATATATGATTTCCCTTCCTGGATCGTTTTGATTGCGAAGAGCAATTCGCTATCGGAATCATCCTTCATCAGATACCCGTGGGCGCCTGCGGCAATGGCCTGGGCAAAATACTGACTGCCGGAGTGCATGGTCAATACCAGAATCGCAATACCGGGGTACGATTCTCGAATGATCTTCATGGCTTCAATACCATTCATCTGCGGCATGCTAATATCGACAAGGACCATATCCGGTGCATGTTGCCTCAACATTTCGAGCAACTCTGCACCGTTGCTCGCCTCCGCTATAATCAGAAAGGAGGGATCCTTCGAAATAATTCCTTTAAGGCCCTGTCTAATAAGACTGTGATCATCTGCAATAATAATGCGGTACGGCTTCATTGATACTTCCACCTGTCCCAAAAAACATTAGACATGGGAGTGTTCCACTCGCCTCTTTGCCACCATTCCCCCCCCCCCCAGATACCATCAAGTGAACATCATACAACTCTCTGTGACCAATTTCAGCCTGCTCAAACATGGCTCCGAGATATTCCGACCAACAGGGCCACCAGCATGAATGTTGCTGAATGATCTAATTGGTAAGCCATCAATTTTCCTTAGCTTTCAATGCATTGGCATCCGACTTCTGGGCAGGACAGTAAAGACAGGTTCATGCAACCGGCCGAACCGACCGTCTTTGCGAGTTTCACCAGTTTGGCAGTTATCCGGCCGAAAGAAGCCCTTGCCAGTGACCATTTGCCCGCTTCGGAAGAACCCACGGACTGTGCAAAGGCTCCAAGAGCATCATCGCAAAAGTAGGCTCACCGGACAATGGTCGGAGCCAATCACGGCATCATGGATGGCGGCATCAAGCACGCGATCGCTGCTGGCTCCATCCACAATAAAATAATCTATTCTCCAGCCGATATTTTTAGCGCGGGCATTAAAACGATAACTCCACCAGGTATACTGGGCAGGCGACTGATTGAACATACGGAAGGTATCGATGTATCCCGCAGCAATCATTGCATCCATCCAGGCGCGTTCCTGCTCCGAAAAACCGGGGTTTTTAACATTTGCCTTGGGGTTGGCGAGGTCGATCTCCTTATGGGCAACATTCAGGTCGCCACACAACACCACCGTTTTTTCCTGACGGAGGCGATCCAGGAACTCGAGCAGCGACCGGTTGAAATCCTGTTTATAGGCTAAACGCTTAAGTTCGGGTTGTGCATTGGGCGAGTAACTGTTGATTAAATAAAAATCAGGGTATTCCAGGGTCAGCACCCGCCCTTCATCATTAAATTCGGGGCAATCAAGCCCATAGATAGCCCGGAGCGGGACAGTTTTGCTCAAAACAGCCGTACCGGCATACCCCTTCTTCTTGGCAGGATTCCAATAGGCCTGATAGCCTGGGAAGGTTCGGAGCGTGTCGGACAGTTGATCAGGCTGTACCTTTATCTCCTGCAAGGCGAGAATATCGGGGTTCAAGCCCTGCAGCACCTCAGCGAAACCGTTTTTCAATACAGCCCTGAGCCCGTTGACATTCCAAGAAATCAACTTCTTTACCGAATCCATTGGTGTTGCGGTCATTTCTTTTTTATTCCGTGGAATCACTCCGATCTGGGGACACCAAGCCGCGATCACGCAGCGATCGCAGTGGGGCCGTTGCGGTTTGCATGTCCCCTGGCCGAAAGCAACCAAAATCGAATTGATTCGAGTCCAGTATTGGGTTGGTAATTGTTTCCGCAAAACCATTTCGGTCTGTAGCGGAGTGACCGTCTGTACGTAGCCCCAAATGTTCATGATACGATGCACATGGGTGTCAACGCAGATGGCCGGCGAATGAAAAGCCACTGCCACAACGAGGTTGGCGGTCTTGCGGCCCACTCCCGGTAATTTGAGCAGGGAGTCAAGGTCAGAGGGGACAGTTCCTCCGAACTGCTCCTCGAGCACAGCTGGCAAGGCCTTGAGGAATCTGGCCTTGTTGCGAAAAAAACCCACCGGATAGATGATTGTTTCCAGATCCGCCGTCGACAGTTGGCCCAACTCGCGGATTGTGCCGGCCCGGGCAAAAAGTCGGCGAGAGGCCGCAGCGGACACCTCATCCTTGGTCCGCGCGGAAAGAATGGTCGCCACCAACACTTTGAACGGGTCCTTGGTTTGGGAAGCGATCAAATCTACTACCGGAACCTGATAGCCCCTGACCTCACGTTCAAGAATTGGAACAATTTCATCGATTGAGAAAGTCATAAGGATAGATTTGCTCAAAGAAAAAACCGGCGGCAAAAGGTAGCGCTGGCAGGCAAGAAGAATGCCCTATTACCATGATTAACGGTGTATTCAAATGGGATACAGCATACTCATTACTGCTGAAGATGTGGTCATTTATCATGACGACTTTACCTCGGACTAAAAAAAATCCCCAAAACCATGATCATACACCTCAACCGGAGGTACGCATGGGTGGTACAGACTCAAACCACGGCTATGAGGTTATGGGCCGAGACAATACCTCTTCGCTATTCTTCACAATGATTGGGAGGCTCAAGTTTCCCGGTTACTAAAGCATGGGATGCAAAACGAAACAAGAGGTAGCCGCAAATTCTTTTATCCATAGAATAAAAGGGGGGAGTGCCAAAAAGTTACTCCCCCCCGCCACAATCAAAGCAGCACGATTCGCTTTCACCTCACAAGAGAAGCGCACTAACTATTTCTCGCTGTAGTAATAATTGTGCTGGTATTCGTAATAGCCGAACACCTTGGCATCGAGCGCGTTGGTTTTATAAGCGTTGAAAACCACCCCGATGATTTTATCCCGGCCGATGGTCTCGACCAGGGCTTTGACATGTTCCCGCCGTGACAAACCATGACGCACCACCAGAATCACACCATCAACATGGCGGGCGAGAATGGCTGTTTCACTGGCGGCATTCAGGGGCGGGCTGTCCAAGATCACAATCCGGTCATCATAGCGCCCCTCTAACTCATCGACCAACCCGGTCATGGAAGCGGAACCGACAAGTTCGGCCGGGTTGATCGACAGCGGGCCGGCGGGGAGAATGGAAAGCTTGTCAACGCCGGAGGGCACCATCAATTCCGACAGTTTTTTCTTGTGTTGGAGATAATCAGCAAGCCCGGCTTTGTTGCTTAAGCCGAACATGATATGCTGCGCAGGCCGCCGCAAGTCGCAATCGACCAACAGACAGTAATCATCCACACCCTGGGCCAGCGAGATGCCCAGATTGGCACAGATAAAGCTTTTCCCTTCCCCGGGAGACGCACTGGTCACCAATATACTCCGGGGCACCCTGCCTGTAGCTGGATGGAGAATACGCGTACGCAAAGTACGGATGCTTTCCGCCACCGGTCCGGTGGTTGCCGTTGCCTGGGCAAGACGATCATCCCACCGTCCGAGTTGCACCGATTTTTCCGTCTCACTCCGGACGGTAGACGGTGGCGGTCCTGCGATTGCTGCCTCTTCCCGTATCACCGGGGACTCGAGTTCGTCTTGTTTTGTTTCCACCTGTTCCAATCCGACCGATTCATCCGCCAGTTTCAAGGCCTTAAATACTTTTCCCACACTCCCCTCCAATAAAACCAATCAAAAATGCAAGTATTGCAACCAGGCCTCGGGAAACAACCTGCCAAGAAGCGAAAATTTCCGGGTTGCCGGTAACATCTCGAGTAACAACAGCACAGCACCGAGAACGGCTGCGGCCAGGCCGCCAAAAAACGCCCATCGTTTACCTTCGGCCCGAGGCGATTTTGCCACGGGGAGGGGGTTATCCTCGCCTGGAAAATGAAGATCATCGATGCTTTCCCGGATGAGATCCGCACCGATAACCGGCTTGTTTTCGGCAAATCCGGTGAGCAGGGCATGGTCGCCGATAATATTAATGAGCCGGGGGGTACCCTGGCTCGCCTCATGGATCAAGGCGATGGCTTCCCCGGAAAAGATATTGAGATGGCGGGCCCCCGCAGTACGCAGCCGAAAAAGAATATATTGCCGAGTTTCCTCCAAGTCAAAACGGTTGAGATGAAACCTGATGCCGATCCGCTGCCGAAGGGGCAGAAGACGATCATCACTCATCCGTTCATTGAGTTCCGGTTGCCCGACGAGAAAGATGGACAGTACATCCTGACCTTTTTCTTCCAGATTGGACAACAACCGAATCTCCTCAAGCAAATCAACGGGCAACACATGCGCCTCGTCAATAATCAGCAGCACCCGTTCCCCTTTTTCAAAACACTGCTTAAGCAACTGGCCGAATTCAATCAGGAACATCGCCTTGTTGCCATCCCAGTGCAACCCCAGTTTTTTGGCAATGAAGGAGAAAAACTCGTCGCGATGCAAAATAGGGTTATTGAGCAGACAGAGGTGCACATCCTGTTCCAGGGAATTGACCAGAGCCTGCAGCAGGGTGGTCTTTCCGGAACCGACATCAGCGGTCAATACCAGAAAGCACTTTTTACTGAGAATCCCGTACTTGAGAATGGCCAACCCTTCCTGATGGGTTTCACTCATGAACACCGTTGCCGGATCAGGAGTGAGGGCAAAAGGCTTTTTAGCGAGACCGTAATATTTGGTATACATTGCCGATATTATAATTGAAAAAGTACGCCGGGCAATCGCCTCAGACGATGATCATGCCTTTGAACCATAAAAAGGCGATAGCTGCCAGCAGGATCGTTCCGTAGACCGAGACCAGAGTGACGCTCAATCGCCGCAGGAACGTCTTTCGCTGTATCTCCGCTTCTTGTTCGAGATAGGCTATGGCACTGACCACCGGCACTCCCAGATATTCTTCAATCTCCCCGGCATCCTTAAACGAGGTATCCAAAAACTCCAAGCCCAAGATGGAACCGACACTGACCGCCAATCCGGCGGCGATGGACGCAAGAAGAATCTTGAGGAAATTAGGTTTGGAAGGCTTCTCGGGCAGTCGTGCGGAATCAATGACTTTAAACTTGCTGCCCTTTTGATTGTGCTCAAGCTTTTCCGCTGATTGGGCCTGTAGATTCTGAGCAACCAGGTGGTCATAATGACGGCGCAACTCTTCATAATCACGGGTCAAACCCTTCCACTCGGCCTCCCGCACCGGTGCGGCTTCGACCCATTTCTGATATTTTTCGATCTCTGCGGGGATCGCCGCCTGATTGGACCGAAGTTGCTGAATATTGGCATCGATTTCCTTGAACTGCAGTTGCATTCGCTGGCTTTCCATGCTTTCCGCAAGGTTACCCCTGCTGGGTGCAGAGGCTGCGGCCTGGCGCGGCAAGGGCTGGTCTTTGCCGGCCGTCCCCTCCAACTGCTCGATCAATTGTTTGGTTCGACGCACCTCGGGATGCTGGTCTGTATACTTCAGGAGCAGTTCGCCCAGATACACTCGCAACCGTTGCAGCCGCTGGGTGCTGTTCTCCCCCTGCTGAACCGTTGCCCCGGATTCGTTGGCAACTCGGGGCGGAGCCATGCGCTGCTTCCAGGCCATTTGCTCCTGGGCCATGACCTTGGTTCGCTCCAGTTCCTGAATGGAATTCTGGATACCCTGGCTCTGTTCATTCAAGGCTTTAAGCTGGGCAAGATTGCTGGCCCGCTGCTCTGGCATTTCATTAAAATACTTGAGCTTGTAGTCCCGCATGAGCACTTCTTTTTCGTCGAGCACCTTCTTGGACATCGCCAGTTCGTCCTGGGTGTATTTAGAGGTCTCGGTTGCCCGTATTTCCCGATACTTGAGATTTTCCTCAATAAACAGTGAAGCCAAGGAATTAGTAACCCGCATGACCTTCTGGGGATTAGCCCCCTGAAAGGAGACGCTGAAGATATCACCCTTGCTTGCCGGTTTAATGATAACATCCTTGCGCATGCTCTCGATCACATCCTCGATCGGCAACCGTTTTCTTTCTTTCTCGTACAAATCAAACTGGGTGATCACCTTTTCAAGGCTGTTGCGGCTCAGGACCAGTTCTTTCAGGGTCGCCAGGGTGTCCCCCAGGTTAGCCCTTCCCTGCTCGGGATCCATCTTGGCCGGATTGATCTGCCGTTGCTCGTAACTGAGGAGGGCATCACTCTGAAAGATTTTAGGAACAACCAGATAATAAACCAGGCCCGCAGTAATGGCGACCAACAGGCTGGCGGCGATCAATCGCCATCTGTCAATCACGAGATCGACATACTTCTTAATCAGTTGACGCTGTTTGCTGTCCATGATCTACTGAGTTCACTCTTAAAATTATTCTTTAGCTACTATGCATACAAACAATTCAACCACCTGCGTAATCGGTGACATCCATGGATGCCACGCTTCGCTCACCCTGCTGCTGCAAAAGGTCCTGCACAGGGCAGACACCTTTATTCTCCTGGGTGACTACGTGGATCGCGGTGCCGATTCCAAAGCAGTAATCGACACGATCCTCTCCCTGCAAAAAAACAATCCGCGGGTGATCGCCCTCATGGGGAATCACGACTGGCTCTTCCTGCAGCATCTGAATGGCCAGGACAGCTCGCTTTTCCTGCAGGTCGGCGGACGGCAGACCCTGGCAAGCTACGGCCTTTCCCCAGCTTTCGACCGAGCCGAAATCGGCCGGGTCGTCCCCCTGGAACATCTTGCCTTCCTGAACAGCCTGCCGCTATTCTGGGAAGACCAGCATGCCATTTACGTGCATGCCGGATTGCAACCCGGCCGTCATCTCAGCCAGCAGACCCCACAATGGTGCCTGTGGGCAAGAGAGCAATTCATCCACACCACCTACGAATTCGGCAAGCCGGTGGTCTTTGGCCACACCGTCTTCAACGAACCCCTGCTGACGCCCAACCGGTTTGGCATTGACACTGGTGCTGTCTATGGCGGCCGACTCACCGCCCTGCTCCTGCCGCAACAAGAATTAATCAGCGTTCCGGGAGAGGCCGCAAACTTTTAAAGTATATGGTAGCTGAAAAAAGAGAAAAAACAAATAGGTTGGTCACAATTCTTCAACAATAAACGGCATGGCCTCAGCGAGGCTGGGATACCCCATCAGCAGCATGAACAAACGATCAAAGCCAAGCGCGATCCCTGCCGTTGCTCCGATTGAGGCCAGGTCCGTGAGAAAGTTCTCCGGCATGGCGGCATTCTTTCCTGCGCGCTGCAGGATTTCTATTTCCAGTTCAAAACGAGCACGCTGCTCATTGGGGTCCACCAACTCGGAAAAACCGTTCGCCAGCTCCACGCCGGCGACATACAATTCAAAGCGTTCTGCCACCAGGGAATTCTTTGGGCTGCGACGGGCAAGCGAACCCAGCTCTACCGGATAATCGTAGAGAAAAACCGGTCGCTCCCGCCCCAGGTGCGGCTCCACTGCAGTGACTAGAACCTCATCGAAGCTCCCGCATTCCAGGGCCTCGTCGACCTCAACCCCGGCATACTGCCGAAAAGCTGCCGCCACGGTCAAGCGATCCCAAGGCTGACGCAGCGAAACTCGGCATTCCCGCCAGCGAAGCACTCCATCAGGACTGAGCCCCGGCATCCGGGGCAAAAGGCGACAGAGTGCGGCAAGCAGATCCTCACACTCCCCCATCAAATCAAAATAATCCCAACCCTGATGGTACCATTCCAGCATGGTGAATTCCGGCTGGTGGATTCGACCGGATTCCTCCTTGCGAAAGCAATGGCAAATCTGGAATATTTGCGGGCAACCCCTGGCGAGGAGTCGCTTCATACAGAGCTCGGGGGAAGTGTGCAGGTACCAGTCTTCACTGGCAAAAGGGATGAGATTGGATTCGGGCAGCAGGATCGGCAACCGGAGCGGCGTATCGACTTCGATATAGCCGCCTTCAAAAAAAAACGACCGGATGGCCTGCAGCAGTGCCGATCGCTGCCGCAGGCCCTGGGGGGTCAGCATGTCGGTTATTCTTTGACCCGGGTGATATAGGTTCCTGTTCGGGTATCGATCTGGATTTTGTCACCTTGCTCGACAAAAGGAGGCACCTGGAGCTGAAAACCGGTCTGCACGGTTACCGGCTTAGTGTCGGTGCCCGAGGTGTCGCCCTTGGCCCAGGGATCGGCGACGGTCACCTCCAGGTTAACAAAGGTGGGCAGGGTGACATCGATGGGGCGTTCCCCGAAAAACAGCACTTGCACTTCCATGTTGTCGATCAGGAAACTAAGGTTGTCGCCCAACTGCTCTTTGGTCAGAAAAATCTGTTCAAAAGAGACGGTATCCATGAAATGATATTCGCTGTCCTGGGCGTAAAGGAACTGCATGTTGCGCTCCTCCAGGTTCGGGCGATCAAATTTATCGTTGGAACGGTAGGTCTGGGTGAATTGGACCCCGGTGATCATGTTGCGCATCTTGGTCCGGTAGAGGGCCTGCCCTTTCCCAGGTTTTGAAAAATCAAATTCAGTGACGATGTACGGCTCGCCATCAATCTGAATTTTCAACCCTTTCCGCAAATCAGAAGCTGTATACATAGACTCGTCCTTAACTCTTTATTTATCGGTAGATTTGGAGGGGAGCATGTTACGTTAAACCCTTGGCTTTTGCAATAGCTTCCTGCATTTTCGACAACATTATGCGCCGCTTCCTCGGTCTGCTCTTGTTTTCAACCGACATTTTTTATAGATTGTCCCCCAATCATCAATTCTAACCAGACGGGCAACGCATGTTGATCAGAGCAGGGGTACTTTCGGACACGCACCTCCAGAGACCGGACCACCGTTTCAAACAACAGATCGAACAGTGTTTCCATGCCTGTGACGTCATTATCCACGCCGGCGACCTGACCCATCCGTCGGTACTCGAGGTGTTCCAGGGCAAAACCATCTACGCCGTCCACGGCAACATGTGCGACCGCACTCTCCATGCCCGCCATCCCCGGCAGCTTCTGTTCACCCTCAACCGGTTCACCCTCGGCCTTACCCACGGCGCCGGCATGGGCCCTGATATCGAAAACGCGGCATGGAACCTTTTCCCGGAAGCCGACTGCCTGATCTACGGCCATACCCATCGACCGGTTTGCCAGCATCACGGCAAGGTATTGGTGCTCAATCCGGGCAGTTTTCAGGCCACTGGCCGGCATGGCGCCCCGGGCACCTATGCCATCCTCGAAGCCGGCGACCAACTCCGGGCCAGCCTGTTTGAGATCCCGATAATCCCATGAGCACCGCGGCCGACCTGCCCCTCACCCTCTGCTACCCCCTGCTTGCACCATGACCACGCCCCTTAAAATCACCCCCATGCTCCAGCAATACCTGGAGATCAAGGAACAGCACCCCGGCGCCATCCTGTTTTACCGAATGGGCGATTTCTATGAAATGTTCTTCGATGACGCGGTGGTAGCAGCCAAGGTGCTCGGCATAACCCTGACCTCCCGCAGCCACAAGGAGGACGCCAACAAAATTCCAATGTGCGGCGTCCCCTTCCATGCAGTGACCGGATATCTGGGAAAAATGATTAAGGCAGGGTACCGGGTCGCTATCTGCGAACAAACCGAAGATCCGAAAGAGGCCAAGGGCATCGTCAACCGCGAGGTTATCCGCGTGGTCTCGCCCGGCGTCACCACCGACGACCAGATCCTCGATGCTAAAACCGACTGTTATGTCTGCGCCCTCGCCATTCAACGCAAATCGAACAAAGAGCACCTAGCCGGACTTGCCTTTGTCGACATTTCCACCGGGCGCTTTCAGATCAGTGAACGGAGCTTTTCGCCACAGGACCCGGCAGCCCTGATCGATGAATTCACCCGTTTACGCCCAGCGGAACTCCTCCTGGGGCAATCGGATCTGGAAAACTCCGGACACCTGACCGAACTCCTCACCGCTCAACTGGGTCAGCTCTGCCTCACCGCCCGCCCGGATTTCCAGTTCGAGACCACTACGGCCACCACCACCCTGACCGATCATTTCCACACCACCAGCTTGGCCGGCTTCGGCTGCGAAGCCTACACCGCCGCGATCAATGCCGCCGGGGCCCTGCTATTCTACCTGCGCGAAACCCAAAAATCCGACCTTTCCCACATCAAACAGATCAGCCCGTTGGGTCAGAGCGGGTACCTGATCATTGACGACGCCTCCCGCCGCAACCTTGAACTCACCGAGACTCTGATCGGTGGACGCCGGGAAGGCTCACTGCTGGCAGCCCTCGACCACACCTCCACCCCCATGGGCGCACGACTGTTGCGCCGTTGGCTGCTGTATCCCCTTCAGGACCGCGGCACTATCATTGCACGGCTTGACAGTGTCGAGGAATTCAAGGCAGGCGCCGATAATCGCAAAAAACTGCGGGCTCTGCTTAATTCGATCTACGACCTCGAACGACTCTGCAGTCGCCTGGTACTCGGTCATGGCAATGCCCGCGACATGAGCGCCATCAAAATTTCGCTGGCGCAATTGCCGGTTTTGCTTGGCATGCTGACCGATTGTTCTTCACAGTTGGTACAGTCTATGACGGCAGAATTCGATGTTTTAAGCGATCTGCACACCCTGCTCGACGAATCTATCCGGGACGACGCCCCAATCTCCCTGCGTGAAGGAAGGCTTATCCGTGAAGGATTCAACGCCGAACTCGATCACCTTATACTACTGCTCCGCGACGGGAAAAAGTTGATCCTCGAACTGGAGCGCAGTGAACGGGAACGATCCGGTATTGGCAAATTAAAGGTCGGCTACAACAAAGTATTCGGCTATTTTTTTGAGCTAAGCCGGAATCAGTCTATTGAAATCCCTGATTATTTCATCCGCAAACAAACCCTGGTCAATGCCGAGCGTTTCATCACCCCCGAATTAAAGGAACTTGAGCATTCCATCACCACGGCCCAGGAACGACGGCTGGAGCTGGAATACTCCCTTTTCCTCGGTATTCGGGAAAAACTGGTCTCGCAAAACCAGCGCATCCTGGAGACCGCAAGCTTGCTCGCCCAGATCGATGCCCTTGCCTGTTTGGCTGAAATCGCCACCCGCTACCGGTACTGCCGGCCACAGATCAATGACACCAACAACATCACCATTACCGAAGGAAGGCACCCCGTTATTGAACGAACCATGGAGCCAGGCCGGTTCGTACCCAACGATACCCATTTGGATCAACAGACCAATGAGTTGCTGATTATCACTGGCCCCAATATGGCTGGAAAATCCACCGTTCTACGCCAAACCGCGCTGATCGTTCTGATGGCGCATATGGGCAGTTTCGTGCCCGCCGACTCCGCCGATCTCTGTATAGTTGATCGGATTTTCACCAGAGTCGGCGCCATGGACGATCTGCGACGAGGGCAATCGACCTTTATGGTCGAGATGAATGAAACAGCCAATATCCTCAACAACGCCACTCAGAAGAGCTTGGTCATTCTTGATGAAATTGGACGGGGGACCTCAACTTATGACGGCCTAGCCATTGCCTGGGCGGTGGCCGAAGAACTCGCTCAAAAAAACGAAATAGGAATTAAGACCTTATTTGCCACCCATTATCACGAGTTGACCGATCTGGCCGCCACCAGTCCAAAAATTAAAAACTACTCGATTGCAGTCAAGGAATGGAACGACTCTATTATTTTTCTGCATAAGTTGGTCAAAGGTGCGACCAATCGGAGTTATGGCATCCAAGTGGCCTCGCTTGCAGGCGTTCCGAATCACGTCATTAGCCGGGCCTATGAGATCCTGAAAAATATTGAACTAGGTGAATTCAACCTCCAAGGCCAACCTAAGCTCGCCGTCGGAAAAAAAACACCCCAAAAATCACCCTGCCAGTTACCGCTCTTCACACCTCCCGCCACGCCCTTGATCAAACTGCTGTCAAATGTCAATCTTGATGAGATAACTCCCAAACAAGCCCTCGACATTCTCTACCAAGCTATACATTTTATGAATAATACTCTTGATTAAGCCAATCAAACCCCTTGATAACCCAAAAAACAACCCGCATTTCGACCAAGTCGACAACCGTTGCTTAGTTAAATTTTTTTAACTAAGCAAACCCCCTTTTAATACGTGATTCTCAAAAAATTCTCAGCAACATCCCCATTGAAAGTACAATTTCTTTTACCTATCATGAAGAATAAGGTATGTTAATAACAATTACCATAGGCTGCCGGTATTTCCTTTTCTCTTATCCGAACGCAGACTGCACAGATTGTTTATAATATACAGACCCTCTCGCCTCTATGCACACACCTCACCCAATGGCTCGTTTAGATACATTGATCCGCTATAGCCGGGTGGCATGGTTGCAAGCGTTTATGCTTGGGATATTATGTTTGCTGCCCCTGGAATTGTTTGCTGAGCCCGAGCCCCTTACAAGTGTACAATTGAACAATGAACCGCTTGATCAACAATATCAAGCGGCCAAAGAATATTTCATTCTTCTCGAACGTGATCGCTCCTTGGGAAAAGAACGAACCAACTGGCTCAATGGTACACGTAATTTCCGAAGAATTCACCTTGCCCAAAAGAAGGGCCCCTTTGGTCCAACTAGTTTATACATGATGGCCAAGATGTCTCGACGGATGTTTGAGCAGTTCAAATTCCCAATTGATTTAGAAAACGCTATTGAGCAATTTACCGAGGTTGCCACGCTTTACCCGGCGCATTCACTCGCCGATGACGCTCTCTATGATGCCGCTGAATGTGCGCGGCTTGGAAAAGGTACCGAGCAGCAGGCAACGAGTTTGTACAATAAGATTATTGAAATCTATCCTAAGAGCGAATTTTATTCGAAAGCGTTAGCGCGGATTCAGGAAAGCCAAGAAAAAAAACCTGCACCCGTGCCGCCGAATACAGTTCCAGATGTTGTTTCTGTATCCAATCATCTTGCCCAGATTGCTCCGGTTAAATATTGGTCTTCGACGGATTATACCCGTATCGTCATTCAGACGACTGCGCCGGTATCTTTCAATTCCAGCGTCGTTGAAAAATCAGGAGAACAGCCGAAAAAACTCCTTGTCGATTTTGCCCATTGCTATATCCCGCAAAATCTTCGGGAGCCCATCGTAATTCAGGAAGGCTTGCTCAAACAGATCAAGCCCGGTCAATTCAGTTCCGATACCGTCAGGGTGGCCCTCGATATCGGTTCGCTTTCAGAATATAAAGTCTTCAGCATAAACGACCCGTTCAGAGTTATCGTCGACATCCATGGTCAACCACCGTCAGCTCTTCTCAATGAATTGACATCAAAACCAACTATAACGGCACCATCCCCTTCCGACGCCCATAAAAGAGAAATCTCGGTGGGGCTTCAGGACAATCCCCCAAAGTCAATTCCTGCTGCTCAACCAGTTGGTAACGAAAAATCAACAGGTGCCGAGAAATCGGTAATTAGCTTAGAAGATCAGAAAAAACGAAGCCCGAAAATTGAGATTTCGAAGAAACCGAAGGGCCATGATAAAATTTCTTTGGCGCAGCAGTTAGGACTTGGTGTTCGCAAAATAGTTATCGATCCGGGACATGGTGGAAAAGATCCGGGTGCGATGGCCTATGATCTGAAGGAGAAGGATATAGTATTAAAAGTTTCGAAAAAAATAGCTAAAATCCTTAAATCGACCTATCGATACGAGGTAGCTATGACTCGAACAAAAGATGTTTATTTAGCCCTAGAAGAACGAACCGCTATTGCCAACACCCAGAATAGTGATCTCTTTATTTCTATCCATATAAACGCCCATCCTGACAAAACGATCGGCGGTATCGAAACCTATTTCCTCAACTTGGCTACCAATGCTGATGCGATGCGGGTTGCCGCACTTGAAAATGCCACATCAACACATAAAATCAGCGAGTTACAGGAGATCCTCGCCAATTTGATGAAAAATTCAAAAATCGACGAATCTTCGCGTCTAGCTCAATTTGTTCAGACAAATCTCGTATCTGGTGTGGAACCGAAATATAAAACTCGCAATCTTGGGGTGAAACAGGCGCCGTTCTATGTCTTGATTGGCGCGCAAATGCCAGCCATACTCGCAGAAATTTCCTTCATTACCAACCCTGAAGAAGCAAAATTATTACAGGACGAACAGTACCTCGATAAAATAGCCCAACAGATTGCCGCCGGAATCGCAGCATATGTCGATCACCATCACACCGCAGCGATAAAGCTATAAGAAACAGATGATTGAAGTAAGCCTTGGAGCCCTTATGAACATTGGCCGAGGGCTTCTTTTCAAAGCTCTGCGGACCATCTCGACCTCGATTTTTTTTAAAAAAAAAGCCGCCTTAGAAGGCGGCTTTTAATATATATGCAGGTTGTCTCAGTGCCGCGACATTTCTGCGACCTTGAGTCTCGCTATTGCTCGATGCAGTGAAGCTTCAGCACGCACTCGATTAATCCGTTCGGCTGCTTGCTGAGCTTGTATCAAGCGTTTTTCAGCACGTTCCTTAGCGCGAATGGCGCGATTCACGTCGATATCTTGACCAAATTCAGCGCTTTCGACAAGAAAGGTGATTTTATTGTTGGACACTTCGGTAAAGCCACCACTTACCATCAAATACTTTGTAGTTTTATCTTTTTTGAAGGTCAGTGTGCCGGTTTTGATCGTACTCAAAAAAGGCGCATGATTCGCCAGCACACCGAATTCTCCGCCAACACCGGGGGCGGTGACGATATCTACCCCTTCACTGACAACTGCTCCGCTGGGGGTTACTACTTCTAAATGAATTTGTGCCATTTGCTCTTACCTCGCTTCAGCGTAAAAAGAATCAGGCTTTAGCTTTTTGGGCAGCGGCTTTTTCGACGGCTTCATCTATGCCGCCTACCATGTAAAAGGCAGCCTCTGGGATATCATCATGCTTACCATCGAGAATTTCCTTAAATCCTCGAACCGTATCGGCAACCTTGCAGTACTTACCCGGTGTACCGGTAAATACTTCAGCGACATGGAAAGGCTGCGAAAGAAACCGCTGCACCTTACGGGCGCGGGTAACCGTCAGTTGATCTTCTTCGGAGAGTTCATCCATTCCGAGAATAGCGATGATATCTTGTAATTCTTTGTATTTCTGCAAAGAGACCTGTACACCTCGTGCGGTCAGGTAGTGCTCCTGACCGACGACATTGGGATCCAAGATGCGGGAGGTGGAATCAAGCGGGTCAACTGCTGGATAAATACCCAACTCAGCAATCTGGCGACTCAAAACAACCGTGCCGTCAAGATGGGCAAAGGTAGTGGCCGGAGCAGGATCGGTCAAGTCGTCTGCGGGAACATAAACACATTGGACAGCGGTGATCGAACCCTTGTTGGTTGAGGTGATTCGTTCCTGTAGGGCACCAAGGTCAGTTGCCAAGGTCGGTTGGTAACCAACGGCGGAAGGAATACGACCAAGAAGTGCGGAAACCTCAGAACCTGCCTGGGTAAAACGGAAGATGTTATCGACAAAGAAAAGCACATCCTGGCCTTCTTCGTCACGGAAATATTCAGCAGCGGTCAGACCAGTGAGCGCCACCCGGGAACGCGCCCCAGGAGGTTCGGTCATCTGCCCATAAACCAGCGCGGCTTTTGGCAATACACCGGATTCCTTCATCTCGTGATAGAGGTCGTTGCCTTCACGGGTACGCTCGCCAACACCGCAGAATACTGAAATACCACCGTGCTGCATGGCAATGTTATTAACCATTTCCATCATGATAACGGTTTTGCCACAACCAGCTCCACCGAACAGCCCCATCTTTCCGCCGCGAGGGAAAGGAACAAGCAAATCGATAACCTTGATGCCGGTCTCTAAAACATTCACCTCGGTATCCTGATCAGTAAACGCAGGGGCCGGTCGATGAATTGACATATTTTTTTCAGAGGTGATCGGGCCCAAACCATCAACCGGTCGACCGACGACGTTCATGATCCGCCCCAAGGCAGGAGCTCCAACAGGAATGGTGATAGGATTGCGGCTGTCACGTGCAGCCATGCCGCGAACCAGACCATCGGTTTGATCCATAGCAACGGTACGAACAACGTTATCGCCAAGATGTTGAGCGACTTCGCAAACTAAATTGTCGACATCGTCGTTAATTCCAGGATTGGTGATAAAAAGCGCGTTCATGATATCAGGCAGGTTGCCCGGCTCAAACTCGACGTCAACAACCGGCCCAATAACCTGTACAATTTTCCCTACTCGTGCCTCATCCATTTGAAATGGCCTCCTCTAATCTATTAAAATACCCTATGGTACCTATTATCCTTTAAGTGCCTCGGCACCACCAACGATGTCCATCAATTCACCGGTAACGGCAGCCTGACGGGCCTTGTTGTAAAGCCGAGTCAAATCTTTGATCATATCTTTACAAGCCTTGGTTGCATTGTCCATGGCGGTCATTCGGGCCGCATGTTCACTGGCGCCGACCTCAAGCATCGCATGATAAACCTGTACATTTAAAAAGAGGGGAAGAAGAACTTCCATGATTTCTCCAGGATCTGGTTCATACGTATAGGATCCGGAGACTTCTCCCTTACTAGCGGAAACGTCAGTGTCACCGCTTAAAGGTTTAATCGGCAACAACTCTTCTCGCTCGGGTTTCTGTACCCCCACGGAATAGAATCTGCCGTATACGATATCCACTTGATCACTTTCGCCATTTAGGAAGGCCTCGGTGATGTTCTGAGAAATTTCACGGGCGTTGAACATTTGAAACGAGCCCATGATATCATTAAATGCGAGTCTCAGTTTCCCTGATTTCTTAAGGGATTGCGTCCCTTTTTTTCCAACCGTCACAAAGCTTACCTTTTTACCGGCTGCTTCATATTGCCGACAAAGTCTTTCTGCGGTTTTTATGATATGGGCATTAAAACTGCCGCACAACCCCCTGTCGGAGGTTACCACAACGATTTCAACTGTCTTGACGTCGCGAACCTCCATAAGAGGAAGGTCACCGCTTTCGATGCCTCCGGAGAGATCGCGCATTGCCTCGGCGAATTTCCCAGCATAAGGCCTGAAGGCCTCCATCTTTTGCTGGGCACCGCGCAGTTTAGCAGAAGCCACCATATTCATGGCCTTAGTAATCTGCGCGGTTTTCTTAACACCGCTTATTTTATCTTTGACATCCTTTAATCCAGGCATGAGTGTCTACCCTTGTGCTTAGTTCAGGCCCTTTGTTGCCTTGAAGGTTTCACCAAAGGATGCCAGTGTTTTTTTCATTTTCTCTTCTAATTCAGCTGAAATAGCCTGTTTCTCGCGGAGTTCGCCAAAAATACTGGGCTCATTAGCTTCAATATATCCGTACAGTTCTTGCTCATAATCAGCAAGGGTGTTAACCGGAAATTTGTCAAGAAACCCTTTGGTACCAGCAAAAATAATAGTGACCTGCTTTTCCATCGGCAGTGGCTGATACTGGGGTTGTTTCAGAATCTCGACGAGCCGGGCGCCACGGGTAAGCTGGGCCTGGGTAGCAGCATCAAGGTCTGAGCCAAACCCTGCAAAAGCGGCGAGCTCACGATACTGGGCCAAGTCAAGGCGGAGTGTACCGGCTACTTGCTTCATGGCTTTGACCTGGGCGGAACCACCAACGCGGGAAACAGAAAGTCCAACGTTAATGGCGGGACGGACACCAGCAAAAAAGAGACTGGGCTCCAGATAAACCTGACCGTCGGTAATCGAAATAACGTTGGTTGGGATAAAGGCGGAGACGTCGCCGGCCTGGGTCTCGATGATCGGCAAGGCGGTCAACGATCCGGCACCGAGTGCGTCATTTAATTTGGCGGCTCTTTCCAGTAACCGAGAATGGTTAAAGAAAATATCACCAGGATAAGCCTCGCGTCCGGGAGGACGACGGAGCAACAAGGAGAGCTCACGATAGGAAACTGCCTGTTTGGAAAGATCATCGTAGATGATCAAGGCATGCTGTCCGTTGTCACGGAAATACTCGCCCATCGCGCATCCGGCAAACGCGGAAACATATTGCATCGGAGCTGGATCAGATGCGCAGGCGGCTACTACCGTAGTATATTCCATGGCGCCATGCTTTCGCAGATTCTCGACAACCAGCGCTACGGTTGACTTTTTCTGACCGATAGCAACATAGATACAGTGAACATCAGTATTTTTCTGGGCAATAATCGCGTCGACACAAAGCGCTGTTTTACCGATCTGCCGGTCACCGATGACCAACTCGCGTTGTCCTTTGCCAACCGGGGTCATAGCATCGACCGCTTTCGCACCGGTATAGCAGGGTTCATGCACACCCTTTCTGGCAATAACACCAGGGGCGATAACTTCCATTTTACGGTATTCCTTGGCGGTGATCGGTCCCTTGCCATCAATCGGCTGGCCAATACCGTCAACTACCCGGCCTTCCATCTCAGGCCCGACAGGAACCATGGCGATTTTACCGGTCCGCTTGACGATGTCCCCTTCCTTGATATCTCGAACGTCGCCAAGTACTGCGCAACCAACGTTGTCGGCTTCAAGGTTCAAGGCCAGGCCAAAGATGTTGCCTGGAAACTCAAGGAGTTCCATGGCTTGACAATTTTCAACACCATATACACGAGCAATACCGTCCCCAACAGAAAGAACGGTTCCGGTTTCCTTCAGGTCAATATCTTTTTTATAGCCAGCGATTTGGTCTTTAATAATCCGGCTAATTTCTTCAGCTTTGATCTGCATTGACTATTCTCTCCCCTTGATAGATTCCTTTAATCCATTAAGTTGCGTCTTTATACTTCCGTCCAGAACCAAGTCACCAACCTTGGCAATTATACCGCCTATAATGGACGGATCAACCTGGGTTTCAAGTATAACTCGATTACCTGTTAATTTTTCCAATGTGGTTTGAATTTTACCCAACAGCGAACTGTCAAGTTCAATAGCGGAAACGATCGAACCATGACTGATATTTTGGTCCTTATCCACCATCACTTGCATTTGATACGCAATGTCGGGCAAAATATCGGCCCTTTTTTTCTCGATCAAAAGGTTGAGAAAACTGGTCATGATGGCGTCCGCCTGAATAAGCTCGGCAATTTTCGCCATCACCTTCTGGCGCACATCAAGCGGATACATGGGATTAGTGACTGCGTCTCCCAATCTCGCTGCGCTTTCTTCATACAATGCGGCGATATTATTCAGCATCGCACTGTACTCTTCCGTTTTCGTCTGCTCTTTCCCCAGGGAAAAAAGCGCTTTAGCGTAGCGTCGGGCTAATATTGTATTTCTCACTGTACCGCACCCACTCTTTCAAGATACTGTTCGGTAATGGCAACCTGATCCGCTGCGGTCAAATTGCTGATGATCAACTGTTCAGCCAGGGCGGCGGCCTGTTCGGCGACCTCCTCCCGGAGAGTCCGCTTGGCATCTTCCAATTCACCTTGCACCGCGGCCTCGGCCTGACGTTTTATATCCTCTGCGGCTCTTTCGGCGTCCGCCAATATCCGCTCCTTCTCATTCTGGGCCTGGGCAATGGCCTTCTGCACGATCCGCTCCATCTCCTGCTCCATACCAGCGAGTCGAACTTCGAATTCCTTGTAGGATTGCTCAGCCTCTTCACGCTTTCTGGTGAGTTCTTCCAAATCGTCTTTAATCTGTTGCTGACGCCCCCCCAACCCTGCACTGATTGGCTTCCCAGCAAACTTCACCAGCAACACCACCAAGGCGAGAAAGTTGACGGTACGCCAAAACAGGTCTTTCAATTTGTCCGGCGCCAAAGACTTCGCCAAGCCATCACCATGCCCACCTTCTTTTGCTGTGGTTGCATGTCCGGTCGCGGCCCCCTGCGTCGCCCCATGTACAGCTTCGGCTTTTACCGCGCCGTGTTCGACCGCAGCAGGTTTCTCAGTCGCCGATACGAGTGCAACGGGAGCTGCACTGATCAGAATCGCCAGAAATACCGACCCTAATAACGTTTTGATCCGAGCTCTCATGCGTCCAAACTCCTTCCAAGTATCTTTCCTGCCATTGCCTGGGCAAACCCAGCGGTATTCAACTGAAGGTCTTTCCTGGCGGTCTCGATTTGCACTTTGAGATCAGCCAGTTGTTTTGCTTTCACCCCATCGGTTTCCTTACGAATTCCCGCAAGCTTTTCTGCCCCGACGGCTTGCGCCTGGGCGCGTGCGCCATCCAAGGCTTTTTTAGCCTTATTGCTCGCCTCACGCATTTTTTTATCCAACTCGGCCTGACGTTGACGGGCATTTTGCTCAAACTGCGCAACATCGCCATTCAGGGATTCGATTTTCTGCGCCCTTTTTTCAAGGATGCCCAGCACAGGCTTGTACAGGATTGCATTGAGAACAAACATCAATACAACCATGTTGATCATGTGCATCACCATCGTAACATCAATCGAAATCATACTAACTACCCCTCATTACTGTAAATATGGCAAATACCCACCAAATCAAGTGAATGGCGGTTCATCTTCCGCTCAGGATAACTACTGAAAAATCCACCAGCTGTCAAATCTTTTTAAATATAATTTATAGGAATTGTCAGTTACGCTTGCCGCCGAGTCCTACCATTGCCGCAAACTCGAAAAATCCCCTGTCCTGAAAGTGACACAGCGACCGATCGGATTCCTCTTACACATTGCCTGCCATCTGAAAAACTGGGTTTGGAATCCCCTAACCCTGCCCTTGCTCCACTGCGGTATTCTGCAGCCAGGTTATCATTGTTCCCATCCCCTCGTCCGTGCTCACTTGCTGTTGATACCCAAGCAGTTGTTTGGCCTTGTCGTGACAAAACCAATGGGACTTCGCCAACTGCTGGGCGACAAACCGGGTCATCTTTGGTTCCCGGGTGGAACGCAGCAGTGTATAAAATAACTCCAGGCCAAGTCCAACAGCGTGGGCCAGAGCAAAGGGCATTGTTTGGGTTATCGGGGCAATGGACATCCGGGCAAACAGCTCGTTAATCCACGACCAGAGGAGCACCGGCTCATCCTGCCCGATGAAAAAGGCCTGCCCGATGCCCTTGCCGCCAGCGTGCAGATGTTCCGCCGCCAGGATATGGGCATGAACCACATTGTCGATATAGGCGATATCCACTCGATTGGTTCCGTTGCCAACAATTTTTAAAGCCTTGCTTCTACCCCGTTCCAGCAACCGCGGCACCAGATGGTGATCCCCCGGCCCCCAAACCAGATGCGGCCTGATCGCCAGAGTATTCAGATAATTTGACTGGGCCTGCAGCACGGCTTTTTCAGCTAATATTTTACTGGCAGCATAATGACACAGAGGTCGAGTTGCATAGGGGATGGATTCGTCAGCCCCCTCCAAATTCTGTTGATCAAATACCACCGAAGGCGTCGAGGTGTAGACCAGTTGCCGAACCCCCTGTTTTCGGCAGGCGGCGAGCACATTGAGCGTGCCGGTCACATTGATGCCATAATATTCTTCTTTCGGCCCCCAGATCCCAGCCTTGGCTGCAACATGGAAGACCGTGTCACGGCCCCTCAATGCCTGTTGCAAAAAATCCAGATCGCGGATATCGCCCCGATGGCATTCCACCCCCAGAGCCGCCAGTTCGGGATAATGGTTGCGTCCAACCACCGCAACCGAAACCTTTCGCCCGATCAATTGCCGCACCAGAGCCTGGCCGATAAATCCGCCCCCTCCGGTCACCAGTACCTTTTCCATTGCCCGCGCCTTTGAAATCAATTCGAAATTTCATTTCCTACCCAAACCTGCTGCCACTCGCTTTGCCTTGCCCTGCCATTCAGACCGAATAGCTCGTGCTCCCTATCATCCTACGGGCAATTGCAATTTCCTGCTGGCCCAATCCGCCAATTTTTCCCGAAATATTTTGGCGTTATGCCGAATATCCACGGGAAATCCCGGGTGGATTAAAAACAATTCGATGTTTTCGGTCAGTTGGTTTGCCTGCGCCAAATGGCGAAGCTCGGCAAAAAACATCGCCGCATCCTTGGCCGGTGCCTGGAGTTCGACCACGATCACCGGTCGCTGTTTTCCGGCCGGACCGACACCGACCAACGCCGAACGCCGCACCAGAGGGTGTTCATTAAATATAGCCTCGCAGGGTACCGTATACAGCACGCCTTCACGGGTATGGACTCGATGTGCCTTGCGCCCGCAGAACCATAACCGCTGCTGGTCGTCGAACCGACCCATATCACCCATCCGGTGCCAGCAATTTTGACCGTCAACGATCTTTGACTGCCGATTTTCGATCTCGTTATTGCTATAGGCACGGGTCACCACCGGCCCCTGGACCACTATTTCACCGATAACTCCCAATGGCAGCACCTCCGCCTCCGACCAGGAAGCAAGGGGTCCGTCAACCGGAGCAATGATGCGGATGTTGATTCCGGGGAGGGCTCGGCCGACACAGGTTCCTTGTCCAGTCCGGGTCTGCGGCCAGGTCTGCTGGATAATTTCCTTGCCTTCAATCGAGGCGACCGGCAAGCTCTCGGTAGCGCCGTAGGGGGTAAAAATTTGTCCGTCCACGGGCAGAATCTGCTGGACTCGCGCCACTAACTCGCCGGACACCGGTGCCCCGGCCATCAATACTTTTTTAACCGGCAGCACGACCTGTTTTTCCAAACAGTAACGGCTGACCACATTCCAGATGGCCGGTGACCCAAAGGAATAGCTTACTCGATGACGATTGAGGGTGTTGACGAATTTTTCTGGATCGACCCGGGCCGGACGGGTCGGGTCCATATCAGGAAGGACCGCCGTGGCACCCAAGGCAGTGGCGAACAGACCAAAGAGCGGAAATCCGGGTTGGTCGATATCGCCTGGCCCGATTCCATAGTAATCGCGGATCAATCCCAGCTGGGCATGAAAAATGCCGTGGGTATAGGCCACCCCCTTGGGGGGCCCGGTGGATCCGGTAGTGAAAATGATTGCTGCCGGATCTGATTCCTTTGCCTGGTAGTGCTCGGCAAAAGGTTTAGAGTGCATAGATCGAACGAGTTGGCTGCCGATCCCCAGCAGGGAACGGCCAACCCAAATTCGCTTGCGGACCGTGGCAAAAGGCTTCCGAAAAAGACTGCTGAACAGAATCGCCTGGGGGATTCCGACCAGAATATCCGGCCTGACACCACCGATGCAGCGCAACAGGTTTTTGTATCCCATCCCCGGATCAATTAAAATCACGACCGCGCCCAATTGAAAAAGAGCGAAGGTCAGGCAGATAAATTCCAAGGATGGCCGCACCATCAGCATGACCCGATCGCCCTGCACCACCCCGGCAGTTCGCAGCGTCGTGGCGAAGCCCTCGCTGAACTGCTGGAGTTCGGCAAATGACCACTGGCACCAGCGCCTACCCTCCTTGGCGATCAGAGCGACCTGCGGGCCTTGCACTGCGGCCACCTGACGCAGGGCGTTGGCGATATTATAATCCATCATGCCTCAAGCGGAAGTTCGTGCCAGGAATCCTTGAATGAGCGGCAGAATTTCGGCCATCCCATCCTCCAGCACATAATGGCCGGCGTCCGAAAAATAATGGGCTTCGGCAGCGGGGAACCGTTTTCGCCATTCTTCGAAAAAAGTGTCGTTAAAACAAAAATCACGCCCACCCCAGCACAAAAGCATCGGGCAAGACTGTAGCAGGGACAGCGAGTTTTCAACTGTCGCCAGGGTTGCCCAGGAGGGATGGTCCGAATCCATCGGGATATCTTCGACAAAACGAAGCACGGCGATACGATGGCGCCAATTGTCATAGGGCGCGAGAAATCCTGCTGCAATTTCAGGACGCATGGGTCGGGTTACTGCCATAAAAGTGGCGGCGCGGGCAAAGCCGTTCAAACCGCGCACCAGCAGACTGCCAAGGATCGGCCAACGACAGAGGCTGATACGCAAGGGGATTCGACTCGACCTGAAAGCCGCAGTATTGAGGACCACCACCCCGGCAACCCGCTCGGGATGCCGAACCGCCCAGCCCATGCCGATGGCTCCACCCCAGTCATGGACGATCAGGATGCAACGGGCAACCCCCAGCGCCTCTAATAAATGCTCAAGGTTCTCAATATGATTGCTCAAACGATATGGATAGTCCGCGGGTTTGTCGGAAAACCCGCAGCCGAGATGATCCGGGACAAGGCACCGGTAACGGTCGCGCAGGCCGCTGACTAGATTGCGGTACAAATAAGACCAGGAGGGGTTACCATGCACCATTACCACCACCGGCCCCTGGCCTTCGTCCAGGTAGGAAAGCGTATGGCCATCGATCTCAAGCTGGCGGGGCTGGAACGGATACTCGGCCAGGTCGGCCGGGTTGCCCACGGCCTTCACCAGTCAATCCCCAGCATGAGCGCGTTGATCCCGGAACCGATGCCCAGGATCGCGGCCCGCTGTCCAGGGATCAGGCTCCCCTGCTCAATCCCCATGGCCATGGTGATAGGGGCGGACACTGAGCCGACATTGCCCAACTCCGGCAGGGTCTCAAAATTTTTAGTCGGATCGAGTTTCAGGTTCTCAAACAGCAGCTGGGCGTGGGCCTTGCCGACCTGATGGCAAAAAAAACGGTCGATGGAGTCTTTGGACCAGCCGAGTTCCCGGCCAAATGCCTGCCAGCAGGCTGCGGCGGTCTCGATGCCCTTTTCGAGCAACTGCTCGGAGTCGGTGGCCATCAAAGTCCCTTGTTCGGCATTCTGCCCACCCTGGCACAGATCGTTATGGACGGTGTTCGCCCGACAGGCACCGCCGCACAGGTAATGACCGCTGTCCCGATAGCCTCGCCGGGTCATCACCAGCGCCACCGCCCCGGACCCGATGGTCAGAGATGCGAACAGCGGTTTGATCGATTTTCTGGTCAGCGAATTGTCGGTCAGCAGGTGGTTGAGGGTGGAGGCGATCAGATCTTCGGCGGTTTCGCAGGCCACCAGCAGCCCGGCCTGCACCTGACCCAACTCGAGCATGTTGGCGAGCATGAGCATGCCGTCGAGAAACCCCAGGCAGGCGTTGGAAATATCGAAAAGCAGACAAGAGGGCGGCAGGTCAAGCGAACGATGGACAAAAGAGGCGGTCGCCGGCTCCATCATGTCGCGGCTTACCGAGGTGAACAGCAGACATTCGAGATCATCAACCGGGACACCAGCCTTGGCGATGGCCAAGGCGCCTGCCGATGCCGCCCCGACACTCGGGCGCGTGCCCTCTTCCCACAAACGCCGGGTCTTGATCCCGGTCATCAATTCAAGCCGACCGGCGGGCAGTTTCAGCCGTTCGTACAACGGCTGGAGGCGCTCTTCAATATCGGTAGAAGATAAAATGACCGGCGGCAGGACATAGCCGAAATCGTGCAGACAGACATTGGTATACCGCATCAGCAAACAAGCGCTCCTCTCATCCTTGCAAATTCTTTCAAATGGGACCGATGGTATAAAGACCCCATGCCGCCACCCTGCCTCAGCCTTTCGGTATCCTGAAGTTGTTGGCCCAGGCAATCAGCAGGGCAGCCAAGGCCAGATCATCCATGACCCCGAAGACCGGCACCCATTCGGGGATCAGATCATATGGCGACAGGGTGTAGAGCAAACCAAGCCCCAAAACGATCTTGACCGCTATCGGGGTGGTCGGCGACAGAAACACGTTCTTGGCGTAGAGCACCATCTCCCACAAACGGGCGAGCAGGGGCAACGGCGGCATCACGCTACCGTTTTGCCGACAATATGGGCATCGAAATAATTCATCCCCATACCGGCGTCCACCACCAGGCACTGACCGTTCATGCCCGAGGCGCGCGGGGAAAGCAGGAATGCCGCCACATTAGCAGCTTCCTGGGTCTGCACGGCTTTTTTACGCAGAGTAGCCTGTTCTGCAAACAGATAACTCTCGACATATCCGGGAATGCCGGCGGAGGCCGAGGTCTTGAGTAGGCCGGGACAGACCGCATTGAAGCGGATCTCTGAAAAGGTGGAAAAGCTCTTGGCCAGAAAGCAGAGCGAACTCTCCAGGGCTGCTTTGACCGGCCCCATGTAGCCGTAATTCTCAGCGGCCATGCGGGTGGAGGAAATGGAAATGGTCACCAGCGAGGCCTGCTTGGCCAACAGTTCCTTGAAATGATTGGCAATGGCAATAAACGAAAAACAGGAGATGTCCATGGCCTGAAGAAAATCCTTCTTCGGCGTCTGATGGAAAGGCCGCATGCCGTCGGCGTAGTTGGCAAAGGCGATGGAATGGACGATCCCATCGATAGGTCCCGATATCCGGCGGCTGATAGCATCCCGGACACGGATGATATTTGCTTCCTCTTCGACATCACAGCAAAAAACGGGGCTATCGGGAAAAATCTTGGTAGCCGTCTCCGCCCGCTGTTCGCTTCGCACCACATGAATCACCGTGGCGCCGGCCTCGACCAGAACCCGGCCGATACTGCAGGCCACTGATTTTTTATTGGCCAGGCCAAAAATCACAATGCGACGCCCTTCCAGACCGAGAAAACTCACCTACGCCCCCTTCTGCGCACAGGCAAACTCTACCTGCACCGCCACTTTCCCGTCCACCCGGACCTTGCCTTTCAACAGCCAGGCCGGCCCCAACCGTTCCACCAACGTCGCCGAGATCTCCAAAGTATCGCCCGGACGAACCTCGCGCTTGAATTTCGCCCCCATAATTCGGGTCAACACCGGCACCGCAGGGGCGGTGCTGGCGGCCATCGCAGGATCCCGATGCATCAATTCGCCGATCAACAGGGCGCCGGCCTGGAACACGGCCTCGCAGAGCAAAACCCCGGGCATCAAAGGATATCCGGGATAATGCCCCTGGAAGAGTTCCAAATCTTCAGGCACCACCTTTTCCGCCCGGATGGTCTCCCCGGATAATTCCAGCACCCGGTCGATCCAAAGAAAGGGCGGGCGATGGGGGATCCGGTCCAGGATAAATTGATCGGTCATGCCATCCATCACAAACCGCCGGTAATCTCCAGTACCGCACCGTTGATATAGGCTGCGCGTTCACCGCACAAAAACAGCACCGCGTCCGCCACCTCGACCGGCGTTCCGAAGCGGCCAGCCGGCACCATCTTCTTGTACTCTTTGATCTGCACCTCGGGAAGGTCGTCGATAAATCCAGTGCTGATGAATCCGGGCGACACGCAATTTACCGTGATCTTGCGTTTGGCCACCTCTTTGGAAAGCGATTTCATCAGTCCGATCTGGCCTGCCTTGGAGGCGGCATAGTTGCTCTGCCCCGAAAAGCCGAGATGCCCCATAGGCGAGGTGATAAAGATGATCCGCCCGTATTTCTGCTTCATCATCAAAGGCACCGCGAACTTGGAAAGAATATAGCCGCCGGTCAGATTGACATCCAGCACCCGTCGCCAATCCTCCTCCTTCAGCATGGCCAGCACCCCGTCCCTGCGGATACCGGCGTTATTCACCAGGATGTCCAAGGTGTCGAACTCATCCTCCAGTTCGGCAAAGCAATCCGCCGCCGCCTGGTAATCACTCACATCCAGGTGCCGCAACTGCAGGCGCGAGCCGCAATGCGCCTGCTGAACGGCCAAGGTGTCGGCAGCCTGCCGGTTGCCGCCGTAGAGACCGATAACCGTGGCCCCCTGGGCAAGCAATGCTTCGGTGATCGCTTTGCCGATGCCGCGGGTTGCCCCGCTAACCACCGCTTTTTTCCCTTCAAATTCTAGCATATGCCCTCAACTTCCGTAATTGCGACTTGGGTTAACTGCCCGTTCCGGTATCGGACAACAAGGCACCACCGGACAATAGAATTATTGACAAGAGCCTAACTCCGCAAATAGCTGTCGACATCGTTTGCGACAATCACGCCATAATTGATCGCACCCAGCCAGCCGCTCATGATGATACCGACACTGCCGACATGAAAAAGCCCATCAATCTGTTTATGCAGCGAACGGGAAATGTCGAGCCCCTCGAACTTGGTGCCGAACGAAGTTCCCTTGGTGTGTAGGGTATAACGGTGAAAAGTACGAGGAGTGGCCGACTCGATGGTGTCTACCTTGGCGCGGACCCCGGGGACATAGCGCTCCAGATCATTGAAACAGCGTTCGATCATGGCGTCCTTGGCCTGCTGGTAGGCGTCCGGGGACAGTTGCGCCCAATCGTCATAATCGGCGTTCATCGAGGCGACGATGGTATAATCGGGCGGTGCCTGGGGCCGGGTTTTGGGATAATAAACCGAAAAGGTGCGGCTTTTGGTGTCCATCCGGCGCATCTCCTCCGAGGAAAACTCCTCCGCCGTGGAGGTAAAGAGGAGATCGCCGATATCGCCGATGGACTCGCCTTTGCGAATCCCGAAATAGACCTGACAACTCGAATTGTTAACCTCCACCTTACTGAAACGGCCCAGAAAATCGTCGGCAAACTGCTCTGGTCCCACCAGATTGTCGATGGTGTTGGTGATCCCTGCATTGGAAATCACGGCCTTGGCCCGGATCTCCCGCCCTTTGACCACCACGCCTCTGGTCACCCCTTTATCGACCAAAATGCGCTCCACCCGTGCCCCGGTGCAGATGTCCACCTTCTTGTCAAGCAACTCCGCCGCCATCAACCCTATCAGTTTGTCGGTCCCGCCCTCGAAGGTAAACACGCCCCGGTTCATGAAATTGGAAAAAACGATGCCGTAGGTGATAGCCGGTTCGTCCAGAGTTGAACCGTTGGCATAAGTAATGGGTTCCATCAGCAGACGATGGATGTCGCTGCGGCCCGGAAAAAAACGGGCAAACAGGCCCCTGGTGGTCAGACTCTGGTCGTCATAAAAATTCATAGCGCCGACCGTGGCAAAAAATTCCTCCACCACGGATTGACGAACTCCGAACCGCTCCTGGAGGATACTGATAAAATCGTCTTTACTGAAGGTGGTGGTTAAAGAAAATTGCGGGTTATCAAAAACTATGTCGGTCAGTTGGACGATGGAATCGCGGATGGCCCGACCCCAGTATTTTTTGCAGGTCTTGACCATTCCATAGGGAAAGCCGTGCAGGGAGACGTCAAAGATATGGCCGCCCCGCTTGAACCAGGTGGCCAGCCCCCCCAACTGAATATGATGCTCCAGCAACAGGACGCTGTGCCCAGCTTCAGCAAGCCGGTTGGCGCAAGTCATGCCGCCCAACCCGGAGCCGATCACCACCACATCGTATTTGGACTGGACCTTCGCCAGCGGCGTGTATTGCATTGCTATCGATCCCGTCTCATTGGAGAAGATGCCGGTTAACCACGGTGATGCCGCTCAACATAGCCCCGACAATCCCCAGATAGCCTTGGTCCGTACCGGCGATGAACAGGTTGGGCCAAGGGGTCAACCCATCCTTGATCTTGACCGCACTACCGTAGACAGCCCCTTGAGCCTTGCGGGTAAAGCGCTCGATGGTCAGGGGGGTAAAACTGTCCTGATATACAATGGACTGGTGATAATTCCCAATTATTTCCTCGCTGGCCAGGACGGAGGCACCGGTCCATTGCTGCTTCATGGGGCCATAGGCCGTAGGCGCGAGTGCTTTCCAGAGTGGATGACTGGCGGGATTGGTCACCCGAATCTGCATCAAATCAGCAGGAGGTTGCCCGACAAAATTCTCAGGAAAACAGATAACCCCCCAAGAGGTATCAAGAAACGAGTCCGGACGCCGATAGCTGAGCGTGGGTTCATTGTGATAAAAAATAATCGTACGGTCTCGACTGAGCCCGGTTGCCAGCGCCTGTGGCAGGAAACTGATGGTTTCCATGAAACTCATCCGCCCACTATAGCGCTCGATATCGGCATCCCAGCCGGACAGCCGGATGGTTTCGGGAATACCAGCGGTGGAGAGGACCGCCTCGGCACGCAACATTTCGCCGTCTTCCAAACGAACCCCCTGCACCCGCCCTCCCCGAACCACAATTTCAGCTACCGGAGCACGATAGCGTAACTCGCCGCCGTATTCGAGATACTGGCGGACCAACTGGGCAAGAAACTCCCGCATGGTCCCGGAAGGGCGAAAGAAGCCCTCTTCAAACACCGCCCGAAACATAATGACAAACTGGGCCAGGTCCATGTCGTGCTCTTCGGCATTGCCATAGACCATCAGCGGCAGGAGCAACATATCCTCCAGTCGAGAGTCCCGGAGATGGTCGGCAAGGAATTGTCGGGTGGAACGCCAAGGCGAAGGGGCGAAGGGGTCGTAGAGAGCAATCTGCTGCTTGAGCCGACGAAACCGATCGATGCTGGCGGGAAAAGCCCGGGCGATACCATCCTCCAGGACGGCAGGGTCATTGGTGAACACCAGCGATTGACCGCAAAAACGGATTTCAGAACCGATCTGTTCCTGAAGTTGGAACTGTTTGCGGGAGAGGTGCAATTGACGGAACAGCCGGTTGAGCGGGGCGTGTTTATCGCCCGGATCGGCACAGTTGGTCATGGCATGCAGACCGGTTTCCAGCAGATGACCCTGTCGGGTATAATAAGAATTGAGGCCGCCGGGCAGCAGGTGTTGTTCGAGAATCAGCGTTTTTCTGCCGAAACGGGCGGCACGAATCCCGGCCGCTATTCCCGACAGGCCGCCTCCAATGATAATGAGCTGGTACTCAGCCATGCGTGCATGAACTACCGGCGAACCAAGGAGGGCTCGCGTACGGCAAAGAATTCCTCGTGCGAAGAATCAGACGTCTTTGAGTTTGGGTTCGAGATAGGTAACGCAACTGGACAAGGTCGCCAACTGCGGATATTCGTCTTCCGGTATCTGCAGCTTATATCGTTTCCGCAACTCCATGACAATATCAAGGAAATCCATGGAATCCAAATCCAACTGGTCCCGCAGGGGGGCATCGGCATCGAGGGCGGAAAAATCGGCTTCCTCGTCAATATCTTCTATGATTTCAAGGATAACATCCTTGATTTCGTCACGGGTCATACTTCAGTTCCTCTATATAAAAACAGGTGATTCTTGTTATAATTCGGCGAAAGTTGAGAGAAATACCATACCCGACTTCACTTCGCCACAAATCTCTCAACGATGACCACGGAATTTATCCCCAACATCCCAAAAGAATTATTGAGAATGGCGTCGACCCGCTCGAGTTGCAGGGGCGTGCCGGCGACCAGACCAGGCAGGGCGCACTCCGGATCCAGGTTGTCCAGATTAATGGTGGGATGGATCAAATGATCGGAGAACGAGGGCAGGTTGCCGGCGAGTTCAAGCACTCCGGCGGCGCCCATGGCATGGCCGATGCTGGACTTGGTGTTATTGATCCGGACCTGGGGACAATCGGCAAAGGTCTCGCGGATAGCCTTGCACTCCTCGATATCACCCTGCTTGGTGCCGGTGGCGTGGGTGTTGACAAGAGTGATATCGGCGGGCCGCAGATCCGCCCGCCGCAAGGCCTGCTCCATGCATTGGCGCTGCCTGGGTCCGTGAGGCAGAACAAAATCCTTGGCGTCCGAATTCATGGCGTAGCCGGTGATCTCGCCGTAGATCTTTGCTTCCCGGGCCAGCGCCCGATCCAAGCGCTCCAGGGTGAAAACGCAGCCGCCTTCGGAGATGACAATGCCGTTGCGGTCTATATCAAACGGCCGGCTGGCCCGGGTGGGGTCCACATGCTCGGCCAAAGCACCCTGGGAGCGAAAACTGGCAAAGATGCCAAAGGAACCGACACACTCGGAAAGCCCCCCGCAGAGCGCCAGGTCGACCTCGCCCAACCGCAGCATCTGCACCCCCTGGATCAAGGCGGCATTGCCGGCGGCGCAGGCCGCGCCGATGGCGTAATGCGGACCGGTAATCCCGAAGTTCATGGTGATCTCACCGGCGGGATTATTGAGCACGGTCCGGGGGTTATGATGGTGGGTCCAGTAGTCGACATTGTTGTGGTACTGGCCGATATTGTAGACCTCGTTCTCGGTTTCCACCGTGCCATGTTCGGTCAGGCCGATATAGACACCGGTGGCCGCCCGTTCATATTCGGAAAAATCGATACCCGCATCCTGCAAGGCCTCGCCGGCACAGTAGACGCCGATGCAGCCGGCACGGGTACCACGGTTGTTTTCCCGCTTTTTGCGGTAGCGGGTCTCGGCAAAGGTGCAGAGCCCGGCGGGATGGGTGCCCATGTAGCGCAGGTCGATGGTGGAAACCCCGCTCTTGCCGGCCAGGAGGTTAGCACGGAACTCGGTCAGGCTGGCTGCACCGGGCGCGGCCAGGCCGACCCCGGTGATGACGATACGCTGGTTGGCCAGGGGTGGTTTCATAGGCTCAGAGCGCCGCATTCGAATCCGCCACCAGCGTCTTGACAATACCGATCACTTTTCCCACCGCTTCGTCGAGTTTATCGAACATGGGGCCGCCGGCCTGGGCCATATCCGGCCGGCCGCCACCCTTTCCGCCGACAATGGCGGCTATCCGGCTGACCAGATCCCCGGCCTTGACCCGGTGGTGATGCTCTTTGCTGACCATGGCCAGAAGCGCGGCCTTGCCTTCAAACTCCCCGCCCAGGACGATAACGCCGTTGGGCATTTTATCGCGGATTTTATCGCCGATCTCCCGCAGCGTTTTTGGTGAGTTGAGCGGCACCTTGGCGGCCAGAACCGATATCCCATCGACCTCGACCCGGGCAGCCAGCAGCTGATCAAGATTGGAGAGCGCCATGACCGCATTCAGGGCCTCGGCCTGTTTTTCCAACTCCTTCTGCCGTTTCATTAATCCTTGAATTTTTTCCACCGCACCATCGATCGGCCCTGAAATAGCGGCGCTGATGGCCGCGGTCTGGCGGGCCGTTTCTTGGACCCAGTGAACCGCTCCCGCCCCGGTGACGGCCTCGATCCGGCGGACACCGGCGGCAATGCCGGTCTCCATGGTGATCTTGAAAAAACCGATATCCCCGGTGCGGCGGGCGTGGGTGCCACCGCAGAGTTCCTTGCTGAAGCCGCCAATGGTCACCACCCGCACCTCGTCGCCGTACTTCTCGCCGAACAGGGCGGTGGCCCCTTCAGCGATCGCCTCTTCCCGCCCGAGCAGAGCGGTGTCGACCGGCGTGTTGCGGCGAATCTGAGCATTGACGATCTGCTCTATGGTAAAGATCTCGCCCAGGGTCAGCGGCGAGAAATGGGTAAAGTCAAAACGCAGGCGATTATGATCGACCGCGGAGCCGGCCTGTTTCACATGATCGCCCAGCACCTTTTGCATTGCCGCCTGGAGCAGATGGGTGGCGGTATGGTTGAGGGCGGTATCCGTCCGCCGATCCGCAACCGTCAGTTCCACCCGGGTGCCGACCGCCAGCGTGCCTTGCGCCAGCTGGCCCTGATGGAGAATCAGACCATCGACCGGCGCAAAGGTTTTTTCAACCACGAAACGGCCGCCTGGCCAGGTGATCTCGCCTTGATCACCGATCTGGCCGCCGGATTCGGCATAAAAAGGGGTCTGCCCGCAAAACAGCCGCAGAAATTCGCCGGTCCCGGCCTCGGCCACCAGTTGACCTGCCTGGTTGATCAGCCCTTCCACCGCGGAGACGCCCTGGGTGGTTCCATAGCCGATAAATTCGGCTTTCTTTCCCTGAGAAGCCAGCTCGACGATCCCGGCTTCGAGGTGATCGACATCGCCGCCCTTCCACGACCGGCGCGACTGTTCGCGCTGCTGCTCCATGGCCTGGGAAAATCCGGGTTCGTCAAAGGCGACCCCTTTTTCGATGGCGATATCACGGACGATATCCACGGGGAAACCAAAGGTGTCGTAGAGCTTGAAGATGAAATCGCCGGGGATGATCGCCTGATCGCCGTGCTCTTTCTTCAGACGGCGGATCTCTTGATCGAGCTTGTTGAGGCCGTGGTCCAGGGTCTCGCCGAAGCGCTGCTCCTCGTTGGTCACCACTTTAGCCAGCAGTTCCCGGGTTTCGTTGACATGGGGATAGGCCGCATGCATCCGATCGGTCACCAGGGCGCAGACCTTGGGGAAAAACGAGTGCAACCCCAGAGCGCGGCCGTAGCGGATGGCCCGGCGCATAATCCGGCGCAGCACATACCCCCGCCCCTCATTGGAGGGCAGGACCCCATCGGCCACCAGAAAGGTGGTGGCCCGGGCGTGGTCGGCGATCACCCGCATGGAGATGTCGTCTTCCTTGTGCTGATGATATTTTTTTCCGGCCAGATCGGCAATAAAGTCGATGATCGGCACAAACAGGTCACAGTCGAAATTGTTGTATTTCCCTTGCAGCACCGCCGCCACCCGCTCCAAGCCCATGCCGGTGTCGATGGAGGGCTTGGGCAGCGGAGTCATGGTGCCGGTTTCGTCCCGGTAGAACTGCATGAACACCAGATTCCACAGTTCCAGGAACCGGTCGCAATCGCAGCCCAGGGCGCATTCGGGCCGACCGCAACCAACGACAGCGCCCTGGTCTATATGAATCTCGGAGCAAGGACCGCAGGGGCCGGTATCGCCCATGGCCCAAAAATTATCCTTTTCACCCAACCGGACGATCCGCCCCTTGGGCAAGCCTTCGACCTTTTCCCACAACTGGTAGGCTTCGTCATCGTCTTGATACACTGAAACCCAGAGTTGGGCAGGATCGATCCCCAGCTTGACGGTGAGAAACTCCCAGGCATAGGCGATGGCCTCTTTTTTAAAATAATCGCCAAAGGAAAAATTGCCCAGCATCTCGAAAAAGGTATGGTGACGGGCTGTGTAGCCAACATTTTCCAGGTCGTTATGCTTGCCGCCTGCCCGAACGCTGCTCTGGGCGGTGGTCGCCCGGACATAGGGTCGGGTCTCCTCGCCCATGAATACCTTTTTAAACTGCACCATGCCTGAATTGACGAACAGCAGGGTCGGATCATCATGGGGCACCAGCGACGATGCGCTCACCCTGGTGTGGCCTTTGCTCTCAAAATACTCAAGAAAACATTGTCTTATTTGGTCACCGGTCATTGCGTCTCGATAGCGTTGATTGTTGGGGGATGGGCCGCTGCCTGGGTTTGTTTCGCTTCAAACCGAAGTCATCTGCCAGATGCTGCCGGGATTGTGCAACAAAATTGATAGACTCCAGAGGGCTGACGGAAAAATTTTTATGATACCATGAAATAAAATGTTGCAAAGAAAAAAACCATTCCAAACCCTCAGATCAAAAAAAAACAGACGGAACGCCTGGGCATTCCGTCTGCTCGTCAATCCGTTGGGCAACGTGTTTGATCAGGGCGAGGGCAACCCTGCAAACCCCACCCTGCTGGAGTTGTTCAACCCTCTTCCGGTCCGCCCATCTGCTTTTTGGCATCAACCAGCTGATCGACCACCGACGGATCGGCCAGGGTTGAGGTGTCGCCGAAATCCTTAAAGTCGTTGGCGGCAATCTTGCGCAGAATCCGGCGCATGATCTTGCCGGACCGGGTCTTCGGCAGCCCCGGCGCCCATTGAATCACCTCGGGGGTGGCAATGGGGCCGATCTCGGTGCGGACATGCTTACGCAGTTCCGCCCGCAGCTCCTCGCTTTCCTCGGCCCAGGACATCAGGGTGACATAGGCAAAGATGGCCTGCCCCTTGATCGGATGGGGCATGCCGACGGCTGCGGCCTCGGCCACCGCCTCATGGGAAACCAGCGCCGATTCGATCTCGGCGGTACCCAGCCGGTGTCCGGAGACATTGATGACGTCATCGAGGCGGCCCATGATCCAGAAATAGCCATCCTCATCCTTACGAGCGCCGTCTTCTGGGTCATAGGTGTCGGCGTACCGGCTGAAATAGGCTTTTTTGTACCGTTCCGGATTGCCGAATACCCCGCGCAGCATGCCTGGCCAGGGTTTGCGGATAACCAGATGCCCGCCTTCGTTGGGCCCGGCTTCCTTGCCTTCTTCATTGTAAATGGCCGCATCGATGCCTGGCAACGGCAACGTGGCGGAACCAGGCTTGAGCGGCGTGACATAGGGCAGCGGTGAAATCATGATGCCGCCGGTCTCGGTCTGCCACCAGGTATCGACAATCGGCAGTTTCTCTTTGCCGATATTGATATAATACCACATCCATGCTTCGGGGTTGATCGGCTCGCCTACGGTGCCGAGGATGCGCAGGCTGGACAGATCCCATTGTTGGGTTGGCTCGACCCCTTCCCGCATCAACGCCCGGATGGCCGTCGGGGCGGTATAGAAAATATTGACCTTGAATTTTTCGACGATTTTCCAAAAACGATCCGGCGCCGGATAGTTGGGCACCCCTTCGAACATGATGGCGGTGGCGCCCAGTCCCAGCGGACCGTAAAGGATATAGCTGTGACCGGTAATCCAGCCAAGATCGGCGGTACACCAGTAAATATCATTATCTTTGAGATCGAACACCCATTGGGCGGTGTGCATGGCATAGGTGAGATAGCCGCCGGTCGTATGGACAACGCCCTTGGGCTTGCCGGTGGAACCGGAGGTATACAGGATAAAAAGCATATCCTCGGAATCCATGGATTCGGGCTCGCAGAACGAGGAGATGCCCTTGGCATGGACTTCCCGATGCCACCAGCAGTCGCGCCCCTCCTTCATCTCCACCTCATTACCGGCCCGTCGAACCACCACGCAGGTCTCGACGCTGGGACAAGTCTCCATGGCCACATCGGCATTGGGCTTGAGCGGAATGGCCTTGCCACCGCGCAACACCGCATCGGCGGTGATTAAAACTTTTGCATGACAATCCTCGATCCGGCTCTGCAGGGCAATGGCCGAAAAACCACCGAAGACCACCGAATGCACCGCACCCAAGCGGGCACAGGCCAGCAGCGAAATGGCAAGCTCAGGCACCATCGGCAGGTAAATCGCGACGCGATCACCCTTTTTCACCCCTTTATTTCTCAATACATTGGCAAATCGGCAGACCTCGTCATGCAGGGTCTGGTAGGTGTAGATTCTGACGTCTTCCTCGGGCTCGCCCTGCCAGATAATGGCCGCTTTATTGCGTCGGCCGTCGGTGAGATGCCGGTCAAGGCAGTTGGTGGATACATTCAGCTTGCCGTTGAGAAACCATTTAACCTCGGGAATGGTCAGATCGCACTCCATCACCTTGTCCCATTTCTTGTCCCAGGTGACCAATTCCTCGGCCCGCCCCGCCCAAAAACCATCGGGATCTTCCATGGAATACGCATAGGCCTTTTTATATTCCTCCATCGACTTCACCCAGGCCTGCTCACGTCCCTGGACAGGTGGTTGAAACACTTTGCCCTCGGCCAAAAAACTGGTGATTTTATCTTCCATTGCACTCATAAGAATCCCCCCCTCAACAAAAAAAACCGCTTTTACAGTTACCCATGCCACCCATGTCAATAAACGCGAGCAAACATGACAGTCAACGTAGAATACTGCCCCTTGCCTTGAACTGTTCCCCGGTGCTGGCGAACAACACACCCGGCACGGCCGCCGGTTTCAGCTTTAACGACCTGGAGCCTTAACTCTAGATTTAATTATGTACAGGAGATTTTCGAAAAAAGAAAACGAATCTCGCACGGATATGACCCAAAATTACATTTTATTGCGAAAAATACTCAATACCGAGAGGAAAACAGCCAATCCATCAGCACAATCGAGCAACACGATCAGTTTCCCTTGTATTTCCCGGCAAAAAACCGGTTTCCCCTCCCCCCCAGCTTCTCTTCTTCCCTGGAAGCCTCTGATTGACAGCAGGCGTTCTGGATTGACGCCGAACAGATCCGTACTTAAACTTTTCCCTTACACACGCACCCCAACAACAAAGGTTGCAAAAGAAACAACCATGGAGGAATTGATGATTATCACCGACTGGATCCATACTATCGCCGGTTGCTTTATCCTGCTGAGCCTGTCGCTCGGAGTCGACTGCACCGGCAATCCATTTTTTATCAGCCGGTACTGGCTGCTGTTCACCGCCTTTGTCGGTGTCAACCTGCTGCAGTTCGGATTCACCAAATTCTGCCCCTTGGGCCTAATTCTTAAAAAACTGGAGGTTCCCGAACACAGGTAAGCACATCACCGGCCCGGCACACCGTCAACCGCCCTCACAGCTTTTTTTCAATCCCTTGACGATACAACCTGGGTAGGCATACCAGGGAAACCAGCAACAGGCCCACGCCCAGGTACCACGGAAAACAATACATGGCCGCCTTGAAGGCCTGATTCTCGACCAGCAAGGCAGACCACTCGGGGTGTAGCGTAGCCTGTCCGCTTCGGAAGTGCTGGATCAGCACCGCAAAGACCACACCAATGAAACCATAGGCGGCGTTAAAGGCAAGCCCCTTAAAACTCAACACCGTAGCCCGCTGATGCGACTCGGTAATTTGATTGAGATAGTGGCTGGTGAAATAACTCGTCAGCATCAGGCCAATGAACACCGCCATCATCGGCAGTAACCCCAGATACGGAACGAACAGCGTCAGCAGGAACAACACGACCAGCATCGAGGCGCCAAGCACCACCGCATTTTTCCCGGGCGACCATTTTTCGGTCATGATTCGGGCGATTTTGGGCACGAACAACCCGAGCACCGCCACCGCCGAACCCAAAAGGCCGAAACTGGCTTCAGGCAGTGCGATCAATCGATAGTATTGGCTGGTCAGAGTGACCAGCATCCGCAAAGTATGATCAAAGGTCATGGCAAAAAGGATGATCGCCAACGCCAGCGGGGTGCGAAAAATCCACCTCCCGGCCTGCATGGTCAGTCGGGATATTTCCCATATCGAGGCCGCAGGCCTGTGCTGGGAGGATTGCGCCACCGGCCCAAGGGGATCACGCATCCCGAGGGTGGCGACCAGCGCCAGCAGACCGAACAGCAGGGTCAGGTAGATGGGGTAACGCATGCTCATCTGCTGGCTGACGCCACCGGTCATTCCCAAGAAATCGAGCACGCGGTTAACCAAGCCGGGGTCATAGACGGCAGCACCCAAGGTCATGGCAAAGATATACCCGACATTCTGGACGCGCATCTGCACTTCCAGGACCCTGGGCCACTCGCCGGCCAGTCCGTGTTCGACCAAGGTATCATAAGCCAGGGCCTCGTCGGCGCCGCTGGCCATGGCCTCGGCCAAGCCACTGAGGACTCTGTTGGCGAGAAAAGCGAAAAAGACAACCTGCCCGTTGCCGAGCGGCACAAAGGCGAGCAGGGACATTTCCACAATCATCAAAGCGCTCGTGGCCACCAGCAACCGCTTCCTGCCGACGAGATCCGCCAGGGCGCCGGAAGGCACTTCCACCACCACGATGGTGAGGGCCCACACCGTATTGAGGAGGGCGAACTGCTCCAATGTCAGGCCAAAATCGAGAAAAAGAATTGTGAAAACCGGGTAATAAAACCGGGCATTGAACAGCACCCGGAAAGCGAGAAACAGCCGGATATTGGGTAAGGAATAGGGTGTAACCGGCAGAGCCGTGTCTCCCCCTCCTTTTGCTTGATGCTGACGTTCCATAACCTCTTCTCTCTCTTCAGCTTCTTCACAGCACAAAAAACCGCGAATTCCTAGCGAAGCACGACCTACGGATCGCCCCTTGCCCATTTATACACGGTTTCCCCTGCTTCCGCCATCCGGAGCCTTATCCGACAACGCAAGAACTCACCGATACCGACGCCCCCGTAGAGGTCCGGCGGGTATAAAATGCGCTCTTTTCGACGAGATGGGCTTGTATGTCCTCCACAAGGCCGGTATATTGCCACGGCAAACGACTGCAACCAAATCGGCGGCAAACTCCTCCCTTGGCCACCTGGCGGCTCGTGAAAGAATGGTTTTTAGCCGATCACATCACCTAATCTCAGGATTGCATGATGTGCAAGCGCCTCTCCAACTAACGCTGAAGGAAGTCCGACATGCTCTTCGTCTCAAGAATCCACTCCTGCCCCCCCCTCCTCTCCATTGTTTAAAAACATGCTTGCGCCTTGCCCCCCACTCCCGCCCGCCAGCGTGACGGTCTGCCCCGATTGCAGCCTCATCCTGCAGGCGATTACGCCGCTGCCGCATCAGGTTGCCGTCTGCCCACGCTGTTCGCAGCAACTGTTCCGTTACCGGCGCAATACCCTGCAGAAAACCCTGGTGTTGAGCTTGACCGGCCTATTCCTCTACATGCCGGCCAACATGTTGCCATTGCTGAGTTTTTCGATTCTCGGCTTCAACACTCGCAGTTCCATTGTGCAGGCCTGCCTGAGCCTGTTCAGCCAAAAACAGTATATCCTCGGCATCACGGTGGCGTTAACCACCCTGGTCTTTCCCCTCCTGGTCCTGGCCGGATTGCTGCTCATCACTCTGGGACTGACCCGACAATGGCAGGCCCCCTGGATGCCCCGTTTTTTCCGGTACTATCATCACCTGACCGAATGGGCGATGACCGATGTCTTCCTGGTCGGCGTCCTGATCACCATGATCAAAATGTCGCACATGGCGACCTTGTCCCTCAATCCAGGCTTTTTCTGCTTCATCGGCCTGGTCGTCACCACCATCGCCGCCCAGGCGGCCACCGACCGTCAACTCTTCTGGTCGATGATGGACCAACAGGACCCCTTGCGGCCCGAACAAAAAGCCATCGCCCCGAAGGCACCCGAAAAGATCCCGGATGCCAGCGCCTTTCTCCTCTGCCACAGTTGCCACAAGCTGCTGCCATCCGAATACACCGTCCTCTCCGGCCAAGAACACTGCCCCCGCTGCGGCCATTCGCTCCACCCCCGCAAGGTGAACAGCATCGCCCGTACCTGGGCCCTGCTCCTCACCGCCTGCCTGTTGACGATTCCGGCAAACCTGCTGCCGATCATGGAAGTCGAATCCTTCGGTATCCCCGACCAATCGACCATCATGGACGGCATCCTCTATTTCTTTCGCGAGGGGTCCTACGGCATCGGCCTGGTGATTTTCATCGCCTCCATCCTGGTGCCGCTGTTTAAAATTATCGGATTGGTCATCATCCTGCTTTCCATCCATTTCCGCTGGCACAGCTGGTTGCGCCACAAAACCATCATGTTCCGGTACATCGAATACATCGGCCGCTGGTCGATGCTCGACATCTTTGTGATCACCCTGCTTTGCGCCCTGGCCCAGTTCGGTTTCTTGAGTTCCATCCATGCCGCCCCGGCGGCTTTTTATTTCACCGGAGTCGTCCTCTCGACCATGTTCGCGGCCTTAAGCTTTGACCCTCGACTGCTCTGGGACGCGGCCAGCGTCACCCCGAATCAACAGTAACTCATGGAAAAACCACTCATTCGTAAACGCCGCAGCATTTCCCCCATCTGGATTCTGCCACTGGTCGCCCTGTGCATCGGCGGCTGGCTGCTCTACACCACCATCCGGGATGCCGGGGTCGAGATTACCGTGCATTTCCAGGACGCCACCGGCATCACCCCAGGTAAAACCAAAGTCATCATCAAAGGGATTCCCGTCGGCACGGTCAAACGGCTGGAGGTCGACGAGGGGATGCAGGGGGTCAACCTGATTATCACCATGGAACGCCAGACCCGCAGCGCCCTGGTCGAAGACACCACCTTCTGGGTGGTCAGGCCGGAAGTTTCAGCCGGGCGGATCAGCGGCCTGGACACCCTGTTCGGCGGCTCGTACATCGGCATGCGCAAAGGCAGCTCGACCAGTTTTACCAGCCAATTCGAAGGGCTGGCCGAACAACCCTCCCTTGACACCTCCACCCCGGGCCTCCATATCACCCTGGAGACCGACACCCTGTACTCGCTCCAGCGCGGCTCCAACATCTATGCCAAAAACCTACAGATCGGCTATCTGGAAGACTACAGCCTCCAGGACAACGGCAAGATCGTGCTCAGAGCCTTTATTGACGCCAAATTCGCCCATCTGATCCGCACCGGCACCCGCTTCTGGAATGCCAGCGGCCTCAGCCTGACCGGCGATGTCCAACGCGGCCTGACCGTCAATGTCGAGTCGCTGGCCTCGCTCATCTATGGCGGCATCACCTGCGCCACCCCGCCATCCCTGGAAGAGACCGAGCCGGCGGATAACCGCAGCACCTTCAAACTCCACAAAGATTTCGAGGATGCCGAATACGGGGTCAGCATGACCTTGCAGCTGGCCTCGGGCGAAGGCATCGTCGCTGGAAAAACCAAGGTGATGTACCGGGGCCTCAAGACCGGGGTGGTCAAGAATATCGACATCAACAGTGACCAGTTTCACACGGTCACCGCCACCCTGCTCCTCGACCCGCGGGCCGAAGTTATTCTTAAAGAACGCACCCGGTTCTGGATCGTTCGCCCGGAGGTGAACATCACCGGGGTCAAGCACCTGGAGACCCTCCTCACCGGGCCGTTCATCACCTTTGAAATCGGGGAGGGCAAACCACAGGACTGCTTTGTCGAAGAAACCACTCCCATGGCCAAACCCACTATTCGCCCCGGCACCCAATATACCCTGGTCGCCCCGGACAGCGGCGGGCTGGCTATCGGCGCGCCGGTGCTCTACAAGCAGATCGCGGTCGGCGAGGTCACCGGACTCACCCTCGCCTCCAAGGGAGAGGCGGTGCATATTCGCCTGCTGCTGCATCATCCCTATCAGGAGCTGGTCAACAAAAAAACCGTGTTCTGGAACGCTGGCGGGGTCAAGGTCGATGCCAGCCTCTCCCGGCTCCAGGTCAATCTCGGCTCGGTCCAGAGTCTGCTGGCGGGCGGGGTGGCCTTTGCCAATCCGCCGCTGAAGTCCGGCGCCGCCCTCCCCCCGGCGGCGGCGGAAAGCACTTTTAAAATCTTCGACTCCTACGGCGAGGCGGTCAAGGCCGTGCCCGAACTGGAACGCAAGGGGCTGCGGCTGCAGCTGCTCACCACCAAGGCGCCGCCGCTGACCGTTGGGTCGCCGGTGCTCTTCAACAACATCAAAGTGGGCGAGGTGCTCGGTTTCGATCTGGCCAAGAATCGACGCGATACCCGTATCCAACTGCTGATCAACGACGGCTACCGCGACCTGGTGACCGGCTCGTCCCGATTTTTCACCTTTGCCGGGGTCAAATTCAACGCCTCCCTCCAAGGGGTCAACCTGGAGACCGCACCCTTTGATGCCCTGCTCAACGGCGGCATCGCCTTTTTGAGCGGCGCCAAAGGCGATCCCATCCGGGCAGACCAGACCTTTGCGCTCTACGAGTCGCAGCAGGAAGCCATCAATGCCGACGCCCTGCGCCTGAGTCTCCATTTTGGCAGCGGCGATGGCATCACCAAAAACACCGAGATCAAATACCAGGGCATCAGCCTTGGCAAGGTGACCGGGGTCCGCCTGGACCCGACCACCAGCGCGGTGCACGCCGAGGTCTGCGTCCCCCAGGAAATGGCCAGGCTGTTCCGCAAATCCACCACCCTGCGCCTGGTCAGGCCGGAGGTGAGCCTCACCGGCGTCCGTCATCTCGAAACCATGCTCTCCGGGGCCTACATTGATGTCCGGGCAGGATCCGGTCCAGCCCAGACCGAATTCACGGTCGTGGCTCTGACCGCCGACACCTCCCAGCCCGCCACCGGCCTTAATATCGTGCTGGAATCCCCAACCCTGGGTTCGCTCAAACAAGGCAGCCCCGTCTCCTACCGACAGGTCAAGGTCGGCCAGATCACCGGCATCCAGCTCTCCCCCACCGCCCAGGAAGTCTGGCTTACCGCCAATATCGAGCCGCCCTATGCTAAACTCATCTACACCGGCACCAAATTCTGGAACGCCAGCGGCATCAAAGTCAGCGGCGGGGTGATGAGCGGCATGACCGTCAGCACCGAATCCGTGGAAGCCCTGCTGGCCGGCGGGGTCGCCCTGGCCACCCCCGAGGATGAACAAAGGGGGGAGCCGGTCGCCCCAGGCCACCATTTCCCGCTGGTTAAAACCGCCGAAGAGAGCTGGCTCAAATGGCAGCCGCAGCTGCCGCCGCCCGCAGGAGACGATCAAGCAATAAAGGCTGGAAAAAAGGACAAGAACAACCCTTGAATGTCAAGACGGATTGATGGCATGCCGTTCCATCGGATGCTCGGATGAGAAGAGGCCCTCCCGTAAAAATCCAGAACGGGAGGGACAGAGACGATCGATACCATCGAGAAACAAGCCCATGAAGAAAATAGAATATCGAGAGCAGGCATTGAAGATTCTCCCCTGGGTCTGCGCCAGTTGCGGCCGGGATTTTTCCGGAAAAAACCTACGGGAACTGACGGTGCATCACAAAGACCATAATTTCAAAAACAATCCGCCCGATGGCAGCAACTGGGAGATGTTGTGCCTCTACTGCCACGACAACGAACACTCCCGCGACATGGACGCCGAATGGCTGGCCACCGAAGATCCCGACCGGAAAAAAGTGCCCATAACCACCCATAACCCGTTCGCAAAACTGGCAACTCTATTGCGTACGCCTGACGCCCCTGAAGGGAAGGACGAATCGGAATAATATATCTTGATCAACTGTGCCCCTCCCCGCAGTTAAGATCCCAGCAAGGGACAGGATAGAAAAATGGCATATTTGACACTGACAAAAGATAACATCAAGGACGAGCACATTTGCTGTGCATTTTCCGACAAGAAATGTGCTGAGAGCTATGAGCTTAAGAAACGATGGCTCACAGCAGAATTTGACAATGGGCACGTTTTTTGCCGTCTTGATGAACGAGCAAAGGTTTTTATCGAATATGGTCCCGCTGAGAAGGCCTGGGTTCCGGTTACGGCGCCCAATTACATGATGATCGGATGCTTCTGGGTTTCCGGGAAGTTCAAAGGTCATGGACACGGCAAAGCCTTGCTAACCGAAGTAATTGACGACGCAAAGAATCAGAGCAAAAGTGGCATTTTAACCGTTGTAGGGACAAAAAAATATCATTTCATGAGCGAAATGAAATGGCTACTGCGCCAAGGATTCGAGATAATTGAGAGCATTCCTTCAGGTTTCAGCCTCATTTCCATGGACTTTGACTCATCCAACGTAAGACCCTGTTTCAATAAATCGGTGCGAAGAGGCACATGCCCTGATCGGAAGGGTTTAGTTGCCTATTATTCCAACCGATGCCCGTATTCCGAATACCACGTCAAAGACTCACTCGTTGAAACTGCCAAGAATCGCAACCTACCGCTAAAAGCAATCAAGCTCGAAACCATGGAACAGGCGCAATCATGTCCATCGCCAGCCACGATATTCAGCTTATTTTTGGATGGTGAATTTATCACGACAGATATAAGCGTATGCATGGATAGTCGGTTTGATAAGATCGTCGGCAAACGACAAGCACATCACCATCTGCTGGCAGCAGGCGAGCAAACAGATGCGCGCCCAACAATAGAGCGTTAAGCGTCAATGAGAGTTCGGTACCATTTAATATGCATCAGTGGACGAATATTTCGAAAAACTATCGAGGAACTATTCTTCCAGGGAACGGTCAAGTATTTCCGTCATCCCAAGGTTTCCCCTATGAATCTCTTGCAATAAGATTGGCGCGGGTGGTGCTTGATTGCAAAACATTGCTTTTCATGCTTTTCAAAAAAAAAATATTACCATGGGTATATTTATCGAAATAACAATCATGATAAGGGGGAATTATGCTTGAAAGAATACTCATCGCTTTTGACGGTTCCGAACAGTCGCTTTATACCTTTTCCTACGCGCTTGAATTGGTGAAACACTGCTCTCACAGTAAACCGGAAATAATCGTCGTCGCTGTCGTGCAACTTCCCGAACCGGAAGGCATTGCTGAGATAGAATCTATCATCAACAACGCTACCGAGCATTACGAATCGCTTTTTGCAGGGTTGCGAGACAAGGCAACAGCTCAACAACTTGAGATTAAAACAGAGGTGATGGTTGGCCATGCGGCGGATCAGATCATACGATATGCCAAAGAGCATGATGTTGATATGATTTTTGCTGCTCAAACTGGCAAATCGGAAATCGAAAGCTGGTTGATGGGATCTGTTTCAAGACGCATTGTGATCCATGCCCATTGTCCGGTGACCATTGTGAAATAAGCCAGGTAGATACTCTGTTAAATGTCGATGATTTTTCTGGTGTTTTTTGTATT
>CAZJEX010000017.1:0-87237 GCA_964545155.1 uncultured Desulfobulbus sp.
GGGGGATACATACAACAGATGGTGTGTAGTTGAGCAAACTGCATACCCACTTAAATAAAAAAGGCGTCCATTTCTGGGCGCCTTTTTTGCTTGGTAACCAAGCTGTCACTTTTCCAATTTGCAGCGTATGCAAGTGTCATTTTTTTGGTCGGGAAGAGAGGATTTGAACCTCCGACCCCAGCGTCCCGAACGCTGTGCTCTACCAGGCTGAGCCACTTCCCGAACTTACTGTTTTTACTTATTTTTTGGTGTTATATCTTGCTTCCCCTGATTGCCAATTCTGCACGGAGGAGTGCAGAAATCTTAAAATCAGGCAATCTTTCGATGGCCGAAACTCTTGCCGTGTCTATCGCGTGCGCGTAATGCTTTAGCATAGTGCGGACATCATGTCCAGCAATATCGGTATTCGTTTTCTGGTCCACGCCAAGGTATTCGTATTCTTGGTGAAAATGGCCAGCGATCCGCTAGGTAAACGGTCGGCATTCCGATATGATCGCGGCTTGTTACCGACCGCAACATTAATGGAGCCGGTAAAACGCTGGTCACCGCACTACTCCCGCCCGCGAGTCAGCATTAAGGGGGTTGGGGCAAGTGAAAAGCGATAAGAGTTTTAACCCGATTGACGGTTCAAGCTGTCCATGTATTCGTCCCATTCTACCGGCAGGGAGCCCTTCTTTTTATTGTTGCATTCCTTACAGCAGGGAACCAGATTGTCCTTGGTGCTCCGGCCACCGCGTGCAAGAGGGATGACATGGTCCATGGTCAGGTTTTTGAAACCCACCCTTTGTCCACAATACCAGCAGGTTCCGGTGGAGGTTTTCTGCTGCCACCAGCGGCTGCGCCGTAATTCACGAGCCTTGTGGCGTTCGGCCCGGATCAGGGCCTCATCAATACTGTCGATGGAATAATAATCGCTGGTCATGCTGCTAGATCTCCCCGTAGCAATTGTCGCATCCGGCCGACCAGATAGAGGCTGCCGGCGACGCAGATCAGATCCTCAGGTTGGGCGGAGGTTGTGGCCATATCCAAGGCTTGTTCCACGGTTTCGGCACAATGGGTTTTAGCGCGGGCGTTCTCAGGGATCTGTGCCTGGAGCGATGTCGGGGCAGCGGAACGGAGCGACTCGGCTTGGGTGAAAATAACGCTGTCGGCCAGTTCCATCAGGTCAAGCAGGGCGTTTCGGATTTGCTTGTCGGCCATGTTCCCCCAGACCAGGAGCAACCGACGGCGGGGATAGCCCTGGGTCAGCACCTGCCGCAGGGCCGCCACTCCCGCCTCGTTATGCGCCCCGTCGAGAAGGACGCGCAGTGATTTTCCCTGAACCTGCAGGGAGAGCAATTCCAGACGTCCTGGCCAGCGAACCTGTTGCAGACCCTCGACCAATGCCTGCGGCGGCACAGGGAATCGATCGGCGAGCAGTTCCAGGGCTGCCAGGGCCAGGCTGGCGTTGACCACCTGATGTTCTCCGGCCAAGACCAGGGGCATGGCGTTGCAGCGCATACCGGCAATCGGGGTATAATCAAAGGTTTGGTTCCCCTGAGGAATGCCGGAAAAATGCTGACCATAGAGAAAAAGTGGGCTTTGCAACTCGCGGCAGCGTTGTGCGATCACCGGCACGGTCTCCTGCGCCCGCCCTGAGAAAATTACCGGCACCCCCGGCTTGATGATTCCCGCCTTCTCGCCGGCAATGGCGGGCAGGGTTGTGCCAAGATGCTGCTCATGATCCCTGCTGATATCGGTGATCACCGTTATCAGGGGTGTAACCACATTGGTGGCGTCGAGCCGACCGCCCATGCCGGTCTCAAAGATGACCACGTCGACTTTTTCCTGTTGAAACCAGCACAGGGCCAGGAGGGTGTTGAACTCGAAATAGGTGGGCGGCGGGTGGTGGGTAAGCAGGGTTTGCAACCGGCTGACCAATTGGGAGAAATCAGCTTTGGCGATGAAGTCCGAGCCAATCCGGAACCGTTCGCGCACCGAACTGAGATGGGGTGAAGAATAAAAACCGGTGCGATAGCCTGCGGCGGTGAGGATGGAAAGCGCAGTGGCGCCTGCCGAGCCCTTGCCGTTGGTGCCGGCGAGATGGATAATGTTGAGCTGGTCCTGGGGATTGCCGAGCTCGGCCAGCAGTTTTCTGGTGGTCTCCAGCCCCAGTTTGATTTTGAAAAACTGGAGTTGGTTGAGATAGGTTTCGGCTTCCAGGTAGTTCATCGGTTCCGGCGAGATTTGCTCGCTCTGGTGTGGCGAGGTAGGGCAAAGAGGTGGGCAGGAGATAGATTCATCCAAGAATATCCAGCTTGGCATAGTCGAGGTGAAGAATCTTGCTGCCGTGCCGGTCAAAGAGAATTTCAACCCGCCGAGGGCCGGGAATCGAAATGACTTTACCGATACCGAAAAAGGAATGGTTCACCTGCATGCCTTCCCGGTAGGCCACCCGGGCAGATTCCACTTGAGTTACGGGCGCGGTCCCCAGGGGATCCTGACGATATTGGCTGGTATAAGGGGTCGTGACAGCTCCAGCCCGATCGGTCTTGTGGTACAGGCCTGGGCTGATCTCGCGTAAAAAAGGCGACATTGCGGCCCGAAGGTGTTGACGGTCCGGAGTCACCAACTCCTGCGGATAGGTGAAAAAGAGCTGTTGCTTTGCGCGGGTTGCCGCAACATAGAGCAGGCGGCGTTCCTCTTCCCACTGTTCGCCAGGGGTCGCGTTTTGGTGGGGGAAACGCCCCTCGGCCAAACCGATCACAAAGACCGTGTCCCATTCCAGCCCTTTGGACGAATGAATAGTTGAGAGGATCAACCGCTGCCCGTCACGGCCAGCACCTTCAGGGGTTCCTATCTCCGGCGGATCCAGGGCGGTGTCGTCGACAAACGACTGGAGATCACCATAGCCGGCGACCAGAGCCTTGATCTGATCAAGCTCTTTACGTCGTTTGGGGTAATCGTCGTAATATATTTTTTCAAAAACCGGTTCGTAATAGGTCATGACCAGATCGAACTGGTCCGAGGGGGTCAGGTCAGATCGGGTGAGGAGGGCTAGCGTCGCGTTGAGCTGGTCGAACTGCACTTTCCAGGTTGGGGCAGGGCGGTAGCTGGCCAGTGCGGTCAGCGGGGTGTCCGATTCCCGGATGCTGGCCAGGATTTTCTGGACCGTCTTGGGGCCGACTTTATCCAACTGCAGGAGGATGCGGTTCCAGGAAAGGTGGTCCCAAGGGTTGATCAGCACTCGAAAAAAAGAAAGCAGGTCTTTGATATGGGCCGATTCGGTCAGTTTCAGGCCGCCGCGTTTGTCGAATTCGAAATTATGACCGGCCAACTCCATTTCCAGTTTGTAGGAATGAAAGCCTGAGCGGAACAATACGGCAATTTCATGCAAGCTCACCCCTTCTTGCTGTCGCTGTTTAATCTGTTGGACGACAAAACGGGCTTCCGCTGCCTCGTTGGGTGCCATGATTACTTCCGGGCGGGCGCCGCCGGTGACGCTGGTGAACAGCGTTTTGGTGAATTTTTTCTCGGCATTGGCGATAATGGCGTTGGTCAGCTGCAAAATGGGCGCGGTGGAGCGGTAATTCTCCTCAAGCTTGACGACCTTGGTGCCGGGAAACTGCTCGGAGAAGCGCATGATATTGTAAAAATCAGCACCCCGAAAACTGTAGATCGACTGGGCGTCGTCGCCGACCACCATGACGTTGTGATGGTGATAGGCCAGTAAACGGACGATTTCGGCCTGCAACTGGTTGGTATCCTGGTATTCGTCGACCAGGATGTACCTAAAGCGGTTCGACAGTTCACTTCGGGCCTGCTCCGATTGGGTCAGGAGGGCTTTCCAGCTGACCAGAAGGTCGTCGTAGTCCATCAGACCGTGGTCGCGTTTGAACTGGCGGTAGTGGTTCTGGATGGTATAAAAATCCTGGATGAATTCGGAGAGGTGGATATGGTCCCGGTAGACGAGTTCCTCGATGGTGGCGGATTTGTTGATCGCCCCGGAGATGAGGTTCATGATGACCCGTTTGGAGGGAAAACGTTTGCCAGCACCTGCCATGCCCAGCGAGGATTTGATCAGGTTGAGGATGCCTTCGGCGTCGCCCCGGTCGATGATGGTGAAGTTGGGGGCCAGGCCCAGGTGGTGCCCGTACTGGCGCAGCAGGATGTTGGCGGTGGCATGGAAGGTGCCGCCCATCACCCGCCGACTGGACTGATCGGTAAGTTGGCCGGCACGATGGAGCATCTCCTGGGCCGACCTGCGGGTAAAGGTGAGTAGAAGGATGGATTCAGGCTGGACGCCTTGCCCGATAAGATGGGCCATTCGATAGACCAAGGTCCGGGTTTTGCCGCTGCCGGCCCCGGCGATCACCAGAAGTGGTCCGTCGCCGTGGGTGACGGCGGCGTATTGGGCAGGGTTCAGAACCTCGGAGGTGATGGCGGCTGAGGGGGCGGTGGATGGCTGCTGATGGGCGTCGGGAAAAAGTCGGGTTTGCATACCCGGTCTTCTACCATACAGGCGGGTGAGGTGCAATGGCTGTTGACATTTATAGGCAAGTCTGGGTAAAGTCCCGGCGGACAGTTCACCCTCAACGGAAAACTGTATAACATGTGGGAATTACTGAAGGGAATTTCTTCTGATCGAGACGAACGCGGGTGGTTTGCGGTTAACTCATCGGAGTGAAAGACAAATTATTGACATACTTGCAGGGGAACTATGACACAGCCGGACCAGTTGTTTACCACCGCCGCTTTACAAGCTTTGTTTCCGCCGGAACGCACCCATGATTTTTTTGACGCCCTGTTCGGCGATGCCAGTGAAGGAGCGTATGATATTGCTTTGTCCTTTGACGGCTATGATGCCGGCAAGCAAACCCTGACCTTCCTGCTTAACCTGCATGAGCGACCTGGTCGTTGCTTGGCCTGTAACCTGACCTCCGGTCTGCCCGAGGTATTTTCTCGGCATCCGGTGATCAACATTAAGGGGTTGGTGAAGGAGATCGAAGCGCTACTGGGGAACACCATGGTGTGTGAGAGTTGGCGTATTGGTCGTACCATTCAAAAAGGGCGGTCGTTGCACTGCATTCCCCTGCACATCGAGATTCGCCCTCTATAGTTTGCCTTGTTACGGATCAGTATCGTGCCATAACGGACGAGCCGATCAGTTGATGGCCACCTGGGCCCTGCCGTTGGCCTTAGCCTGGTAGAGGATATCGTCGGCTCTTTCCATCCATTCGTCAATATTCATCCCGGCCTTCCATTCGGAAAGGCCGATGCTGACGGCCAACTTGCCGACATTGGTAACCACGTTGAGTTGCGCGACCGCCTGGCAAAGCCGCTCGGCCAGATGCCGGGCGTCCTGCATGTTGGTATCGGGCAGGACAAGGAGAAATTCGTCACCCCCCATGCGCACCAGAAGGTCGGTGAGGCGGATTTGATGTTTCAACGCCTCGGCCACCTGCTGTAAAACCTTGTCGCCCATCATGTGGCCCATGGAATCGTTCACTGCTTTGAAATGGTCGAGATCGAGCGCGGCGAGCGTCAATGAGTTGCCATGCCGGTTAGCCTGCTCGACAATGGAACCGATCCGCTCTTCAAAAACAAAGCGGTTGGGCAGACCAGTGAGGATATCTTTACGAGCCTGGGCGAATATTTCTTCATATTCCAGGGCTCTCTTTAATGGTTCCGCCAGGATAACCAGGGATTCATCGATGAATTGCAGTTCGTCTTCGGAAAGCGGCTTTCCTTTGCGTAAAAGCACCAGTACGCCGCGACAATCCATTGACTCGAATATCCATCTGTGGATGTGAAACCCGTCGGCCATGGTCAGGCGGGTTTCCAGATCTAAGCCCTGTTCCAGGTTTTCCTGAGCGAGTTGAATGGCCTGCCGCCGTTTTGGGCCGTGGTAGGAACAGAACATATGCATGCGCTGTCGGGATGGGTTACTGTAGCCGACCAGTTCATGGCCGATGAATTCCATCAACCAGATCGAATAGGCTTCAATCATCGCAGGCAGGTCGAGAATGCCCGCCATCCGTTGGTAAAGTGTGTTGATTTTATTTAGCTTTTCCGACTGTTGCCGATAATGGAGCAGTTCAGTCAGCAAAATTTCCATGTTAGGGGCAATGGGCGCGTTCACCTGATCTTTAAAAATTTGCATGTTCATAGCGTTCACATGATGCCTATCGGTGGTGGTTGCGGGATTAAGCGTTGCCATGGTTTTTGCTCTCAAGGGGCAGCGGTTGTCGTGGTGGCGGTTTCCGTTGAGTTGCAAGTTGCGGGAAACCAGGTATCGTGCAACTGGTATCAGAACCAGATGAAACACAGTTGGGGCCATTGCTTGCCGATACTTTTGCTAAAATTGTGCCTAAAGTTTAAATATTTGTATTTATAATTAAAAACAATACGTTGCAGTCGTGACGGCTGGAGCGCTTAGCCAGTATATGGAAACATTGCGAGGTTTAGTCATAAATTCGACAGTGTTCGGGAGCTGGTTATGCGGCACGATAGGGGCAAGGGTCCTCCGGTATCGGCTAAATTCAGGCAGGTATACTTTCCAATACTATTATCCGAGTTAATGCATGGTTATGGGGCAGTCGTTGGATGTCGGCCAGATGTTTGTTGTTGGTTTTTCCGGGTGCGAGCTTACTTCCAAGCATTGGATAGTGACTGCGATCGAGCGGGACCGATTAGGCGGGGTGATATTGTTTGATCGAAATGTCGACCGTTCCGTACAAAACATCCGATCTCCTGAACAGTTAAAGCAATTGACAAAAAGTTTGCAGCAATATGCTGTTTATCCATTGTTGATTGCTATTGACCAGGAAGGAGGGATGGTTTGCCGGCTTAAGGAACGTGATGGGTTTTTGGCCTCCAAGAGTGCCACTGCTCTGGCCGGAGAAGGCGTGCCGGCTTCCTGCAGGCAGTTCGACGATTTGGCTGCCATGCTCAAAGACCTTGGCATCAATTTGAATTTTGCCCCGGTGGTCGACCTTGACCTCAATCCGGATAACCCGATTATTGGTCGCTACCAACGCAGCTTCGGTGCCGCACCGACCTTAGTAGTCGCACATGCCATGGCTGTGGTCGAAGCCCACCACCGCCATGGTATCGGGTGCTGCCTCAAGCATTTCCCTGGTCATGGGAGCGCCGGTAGCGATTCTCATCTAGGTTTTGTTGATATTAGCGAATGTTGGCGACAGGAAGAGCTGGAGCCGTATCGCCAATTGATTGACGCTGGCTATGGTGACGGAATTATGACAGCCCACCTGGTCCATCGCGGACTTGATCCCTCTGGGGTGCCCGCAACCCTGTCGCCAGCGGTTGTCAGCGGCATACTACGGCAACAACTTGGATTCACTGGGGTGGTATTCAGTGACGATCTGCAGATGCGAGCGATCAGTAAAGGGTGGAGTTATACCGAGGCGGTGCAGCGCGCCGTGCTGGCCGGGGTGGACGTGCTGGTGGTTGGCAATAATCTTGATCCGCAAACCGATGTGCTCCAGGTCGGCATTCGGGCGATCACCGAGCTGCTTGACAAGGGGCGGATCGATGAGAAGCATATACGAGCATCGTTGGCACGCATCGCCCTTTTGAAAGAAAAAATAATAGGAACGCAATCATGGAAGCACATCGACCCACCCACAGTTTGGTGATCGGTTATCTCGTCTGGCTGTTCGGATTTATCGGCGCCCATCGATTTTATTACGGTAAGCCGGTTTCCGGCACCTTGTATTTTTTCACCTTGGGCATTTTTTTTATTGGCTGGATTGTCGATCTTTTTCTTATTCCCGGCATGGAGCGAGAGGCGGACATTCGTTTTCTTCCCGGTCCTATCGATTACAACCTTGCCTGGGTTCTGCTGGTTTTTCTCGGTTTTTTCGGGGTGCACAGGCTGTATATGGGCAAAATCTGGACCGGCATCCTCTACCTGCTGACTTTCGGCCTCTGCGGTTTGGGGTATATATACGACATGTGGACCCTTAACGACCAGGTTACCCTGATTAACGGTGCCGCCGGCACGGGCCCCTCTTTCCGTATAGCCTGAGGCCGATCAGGCCATGGGGCGAATGAAGACCCAACAAGTGGTACTCGATTCTTTTCGGCTGAATTGGTAGCCGCCACCGGTGAAGCTTTGCATTGCCGCAGGGTCCTGCAGGCGATTGCGGAGTAGAAAACCAGTCATCAGTCCCCGTGCTCGTTTGGCGAAAAGAGCCACTGTGCGTAATTTCCCGTCTTTTTGTTCCTTGAATTGGATGTCGAGCCAAGGAGCCTGCAACTGATCCCGGTTAATGGCCCTGGAGTATTCGCTGGAGGCAAGATTGATAAGGAGCGGTTGAGCCTCTTCTTGCATTGTCCGGTTCAGGCTTGCGGTGATCAGTTCGCGCCAGAAAACCGACAGGTTTTTTCCTTTGGGTGGCTGCAATTTGCCGCCCATTTCCAGGCGATGCGGCTGGACAAGGTCAAGCGGTCTAAGGCAACCGTACAGGCCGGAAATAATCCGCATCTGGGTTTGGGTATACAGTAATTCTTCTGCCGTAAAAGTGACGGCGGCCATGCTGCGATACACCTCTCCCGAAAACGCCATTATCGCCTGCTTAGCATTGCCAGGTGTATGGGGAAGGAGAAAGGCCCGGATTAATTCGTAGCTGCGTCTGGCCAAGGTCGGACTGGTTTCCAGCAGGGTGGCGAGGGATTCGAGGTCCTGCTGGTTCAGGATGTCGATCAATTGCTGCGTCTGGAGTGAAAACTCAGGTAAGGTCCAGGGCAGGGTTCGGTCCGTCGGGGAGAAGTCCTGCCCCTTGGAAGGCGAAAGGATGATCATGGCTTAAATGTCCAGGCGACCAAGGAGACGGTGGCGCGCGCGGATTGGCGACATAGGGTACATCAGGGGCAGCAGAGCACTTGATTGCCGCCCGCCGCTTTGGCTTGATGCAGGCAGCGATCAGCTATGAGGATTAAATCGTCGAGGCCGGTGTTGCGGGCTGGCAGTTCCGGGGAGAAACCGGCCACGCCGAAGCTGGCGGTGCCGGTGGCCAGGTGATTGTTTACCGTCCATTTGAACTCGGCGAATTGTTCTCGTAGCCGCATGGCGACCCGGCCAGCTCCCCGGATCGTGGTTTCGGGGAGGAGCAGCAAGAATTCATCTTCCCCCCAGCGGGCGATGAGGTCAATATCCCGACGGGTGGATCGCATGGCAATCCGGGCAAAACCAATAAGCACCTGGTCGCCGGCATCCTGACCGAACGCTTGATTGATATTTTTCAACGCATCGATATCAAAGACGATAATTGAGAGCGGGTGCGAGTAGCGGACGGATCGGGTTAATTCCTTGCGCAATTGCTCCTGGACGTGACCCCGACTGAAACAGCCGGTGAGCGAGTCCATGGTGGTTAATTGCTTGAGTTGTTCCCGCAGTTGTCGTTCCTGCTGGATAAGCTTAAATTGCCGGGCGGCGTCAAGAATGACGATTGCCATGGCGTCCCTGGGAGTGCATTCCGGAACGACCCTAAAAAAGGACAAAAGGTTGGCCTGGTGGAGCATGGAGATTAACTGATCATCAGGGGCGAGCAGTACAGGGATGGCGGCGGAGATGGCGGCGGCTTCCTGTAGAAAGGCAATGCCGCTCATGTCTGGCAATTGCGTGGCCGCCAGCACAACGCACCACCCGGAGGACATGCGCAGCGTTGCCAGGCCGTCCGCGCCGGTGGTTGTCGTAATGAATTGCAAGCCGCCCGTCGCATCACGGGGCAGGGCGGCGATATTCAGGCTATCGTTGACAATTAATACCTGGTTGTTCATACATGGCACTCCTTAGGGCTTGTTACTTCGGTAATCATACCATCGGCTCTTGTAAAAGAGGAGCTGAATTTCAGTTGTCAAGCAGCGCCAGGCTAAGGTATAAGGCCGCACAAGGAGACGGAGAGAATGGAGAGTAAGCAAGGGTGCAAGCCCGAAATCACCTATCCCTGCCTATGGCAGTACCGGATTATCGGCGAGGATCGAGCTGCGATGATGCAGGCCATAACCGCGGGCGTGGCAACAGCGGTCTGCAACATCAAAGATGCCAATGTCAGTTCCGGCGGACGTTATATCAGTCTCAGCCTGGAGGTAACGGTCAACACCGATGCTGAACGGCTGTGTATTTATCAGCTTTTGGCCGGGCACCCGGCAATACGGATGGTGTTATGAGCAATCTGGAATCAGGGCAGGGGCAACGGTTCGTGGACAACAAATTGATCCCGGTGATGCGGGAGGCGGTGATTACCGTGCAGATGATTCTGTTCAAAGCCTTGCGAGAAACAGTACATGACCGGTACGTCGATCAGGTGGAGCCGTATCACACCTATCTGGCCGGAGCGGTGATCAATAACCTGTTCGGCACGCAACCGATGGACGAAGCCGTCGCTGGCTTTGCCACCAGTAACCGAGAGTTGGTTGAGCGGGAACTTCGCGAGCTCGTCACCCATTGTCATCAGCTGATGCCAGTGCTTACCGATGCCCTGCGGATGAAGACCATCTGCGACAACCAGGAGGGCATCCATTCCATCCCTAGCCTGCTGATGGCCAAGGCGCTGGGCCTGCTTCAGGAGGACAGGGCGCTGCCCTTGCCATCCACCTTTATGCTGCAGGTGCGCCAATTGGCCTCGGAATATGGGCTCATTGAGCCGGTGTCGACCGCTCTTCCTTCCGGAGACACACCAGCGTAGCGCCCCAGGATCCGCTGGTCTCGTCGGCCAGTCGGAACGAGGCGACTGTGTCGAGCCGTTCAAGCAGGGCGTGAACGGTCCGACGCAGGGCACCGGTGCCTTTACCGTGGATGATCCGGACCTGAAAAATCCCCAGCTTGCGGCACTCCTCAAGATACTCCGGGATTAACTGCTTGATCTCCTTCGGTTGGAAGGTGTGGAGGTCGAGGGTGCCGTCAATGGGCAGTTCGATGGGATTTTCTGCGTCATCCACACTCAACTCCGCTGCTTTTTTCCCAGGATCTGCAGGGCTATTGCCGCTGCCCGCTCTGAGGCCCCCGGGCCGCCCAGTTTTTGCTGCACCTCCTGGAGTCCGGCCTGGAGAGTGGCACGCGCCTGTTCATCCTCAAGTAACACTTTAAGTTCTCGGGCTATCCTTTCGGGATTGACTGTATCCTGGAGAAGTTCAGGGATGATGCCGCGGCCACCGATAAGGTTGATCAGGGAAAAATATTCGAGATGGCGAACAATCAGCTTGCCCAGGAAATACGTGAAGGGTGAAGTTCGATAGGTGGCGACCATGGGGATGCCGAGGATTGCCAGTTCAAGGAGCACAGTACCCGAGGCGGCCACCGCCACGTCGCAGGCCGCCATCATGGTATGACGGTCGTCGCTGATCACCCGGAAGTCCATTCGGTCGCGCCAGCCCTCCAGGCCATTTTCATCCAGCATGGTCCGGGTGATGGTCGATGCCTGGGGAATGAGAAACGTGTAGGCATCGGGACGGTCGCCGGCCAGGAGCTCAGCGGCGGCCAGGAAATCGGGGAGTAGCGCGGCGATTTCTTTTTTTCTGCTGCCGGGCAGGATGCCGATGAGTTTTTTGGCAGGATCAATCCGGTGCGCCTCCATAAATTCCGCCCGTCCCATCCGGGGCCTGACCGTATCCACCAAGGGGTGGCCAACAAAATCAACCGTGCATCCTTGCCGGGCATAAAATTCCTGCTCAAAGGGCAAGATGACTGCGATCCGTTTGGTTAACTGTTTAAGGGTATGTACCCGGCTCCGGCGCCAGGCCCAGATCTGGGGGCTGATGTAATAGAATACCGGAATAGCGAGTTCCTTGGCCGTGGCGGCCAGCCAGAGGTTGAAATCCGGATAGTCGATCAGGATCAGCAGGGCAGGGCGCTGACTGCGCATGCGTTCAATCAGGGCCCGGCGAGCCCGAAGGATGTCGCCCAGGTGGCTGAGCACCTCGGTGATACCGACCACTGCCAATTTGGCGGCGTCACAGAGCAGTTCTACTCCGGCCCGTTCCAGTTCCCTGCCGCCCATGCCGCAGAAGTGGGCGTTCGGAACTTGCCGCTGCATGGCCCGGACCAGGCTGGCCCCATGCAGATCGCCCGAGGCTTCGCCGGCCACAATCATGATCTGCCCGCGGACGGGACTTTTTTGCATTTCGGTCATGGGTTCTCCCGCCGTTTCAATGCCCTGCCGAGGGCAGCAGCAGGTTGCTCAAGCCTTCTTCGGCTAACATCTGTTCGATCCGCTGGCGGTTACAGTTAATCTGAGCCACCACCTGCAAGGCCACATCTAAGGCCCGTCGTCCTTCTTCACCCGCAACCGCCGGCCTGGTACGGTTTTGGACATGTTTGATAAAATCCCGCAACTCAAGATCCAGGGCGTCTTGTTCCTGAAACTGTGATTTACTGATATCCGGTACCGGGTGCCCCCCCTGTGCGTCGGCTTTGAGCCGGACAGCCATGATCTCTTTTTTGCCAAAATCGATTGACAGATACTGTCCCGGTTGAAATATCCGCATTCGCCGCATGTTTTCCATGGAGATCCGACTGACCGTTATATTGGCGGTGCAGCCGTTTTGAAAGATGATACGAGCATTAGCGATGTCGGTCAGCTTGGTGATCACCGGGCTGCCAGCGGTCAGGATTGAGACGATGGGCGAATTGACAATGGAAAGGATGATGTCGATGTCGTGGATCATCAGGTCGAGCACCACGTCAACATCCGTGCCCCGGTCTTTGAACACTGCGATCCGGTGGGCTTCGATGAACAGGGGATGGGTAAGGAGCGGCTGCATGGCCAGCACCGCGGGGTTGAATCGTTCCAGGTGGCCAACCTGGAGAATGCGCTGCTGCTTGCGAGCCAGTTCGATAAGGTCGTCAGCCTCGGTCAGGGTGGTGGTGATCGGTTTTTCCACCATCACATCCACGGAATGGAGCAGGCATTGCTTGGCAACCGAGTGGTGGAGGCTGGTCGGTACGGCGATGGAGACCGCGTCAACCTGCGTGATCAGTTCGCGATAGTCGGTAAAGGAGCGGGTGCCGCATTCCGTCGCCACCAGCTGGGCTCGTTCCGAGCTGGCATCGGCCACGCCCACCAGTTCAACCTCTTCCATGGCCGCGTATTTTTGGGCATGAAAGCGCCCAAGATACCCGACGCCTATAACCCCTACCTTAACTTTGTTGCTCATTACACTGTTTCCTTGTAATTTTATGTAAACGAAAAAAAGTATCTTTTGTTCAGCTGCCGAGATAAGATTTTTGAACAGCTGGATTGCTGAGGAGCGCGTTTGCACTGTCTTGCATGATGATTACACCATTTTCCAGAACATAGCCACGATCCGCTATTTGCAAGGCAAGGTGGGCGTTCTGCTCCACCAGCAAAATAGTGGTGTGGTGCTCCTGATTAATTGATTTAATAATTTCAAAAATCTGACGGGTGACCAATGGAGCTAAGCCCATGGAGGGTTCGTCCAGGAGCAGCAATTGAGGCCGTGCCATCAGGGCTCGGGAGATAGCCAGCATCTGCTGCTCGCCCCCGGAAAGGTTGCCACCCATTTGATGGCGACGTTCCCTCAAGATCGGAAAAAGGGTGTAAATATATTCTTTATCCTGTTTGACCGCACGTTGATCACGACGTAAAAAAGCTCCCATAGCAAGATTTTCAGTGACGGTCAACTCGGGAAAGACATGTCGTCCTTCGGGTACCTGGCTGATACCCTGCTTGACGATGCTATCTGGGCGTAATTGATGGATAGGTTGGCCCTTGAACAAAATCTCGCCATGACGCGGCGGCACCAACCCGCTTATCGACATCAGGGCGGTCGATTTACCGGCACCGTTGGCGCCGATCAGGGTGACGATTTCCGCTTGGGCAACCTTCAGGCTGACTTCGTAAAGTGCCTGAATATTGCCATGAAAGGTACTGATCCGGCGAATTTCGAGCAATTTATAACTCCTCGCCCAGATAGGCCTTGATCACCAGGGGATTGTGACGAATCTCTTCAGGCGACCCTTCAGCAATCTTGCGACCATAATCCATCACAAATATATACTCGGCAAGGCTCATCACCAACTTCATGTCATGCTCGATCAGGAGAATGGAGATTCCTTCCTGTTTGATACTGGTAATAAATGCACGCAACGTCTTGGTTTCTTGAGGATTCATGCCGGCAGCCGGTTCATCGAGCAGCAGTAAAAGGGGTTCGGTGGCCAACGCACGGGCTATCTCAAGCCGCCGCTGGGCGCCGTAGGGCAGGTTGCCGGCGAATTCGTCGGCTAGATTGGCTAGCCCCATTTTTGTCAGGATGGCGTGGCTGCTATCAACGATGGCTCGTTCTTCGCGCATGGTCTGCGGCGTGCGGAAAATTGCACCGAACACCTGGGCGCGGGTGCGGCAATGGCGACCGATCATCACATTCTCCAGTACGGTCATCCTGGGGAAGAGCCGGATGTTCTGAAAAGTACGTGCCAACCCCTGTTCGGTGATTTGATTAGGCTTGAGGCCGTTTAAGCGTCTGGTGGGTTGGCCTGGAGGGGTTAAGAGCAGATCACCTCCGGTGGGGGGGTAGAGGCCGGTCAGACAGTTGAAAAAGGTGGTTTTGCCGGCACCGTTGGGACCGATCAGGGCGACGATTTCTCCCTGCCGCACGCGGAGATCGAGATGGTCGAGGGCACGGATTCCACCGAAGTCCATGGTCAGGCCGCTGACATTGAGGAGTGGTTCCATGTGAAGAATCGGCGCGGGGGAGGTTATGATTTGAGGGCGTAGGTTCGGCGGGTATCGGCAATGATGCCCTGGGGGCGAAACAGCATCATGGTCACTAATACGGCGCCAAAGGCCAGCATCCGATAATCCGCAAAAGCCCGGAGGTATTCGGGGAGCAGGATGAGTACCAGCGCACCGATGACGACCCCAACAATCGACCCCATGCCGCCCAGAACCACGATGCACAGGATAATGGCGGATTCAAGGAAGGTAAAGCTGGCCGGGTTGACAAAGGTGGTTTTAGCCGCAAAGAAAACCCCGGCCATTCCGGCCCAGGTTGCGCCTAGGGCAAAGGCGGTCAGCTTGGTGCGGGTTTTGTCGATCCCCATGGCCTGGCAGGCGATCTCATCTTCCCGCAGGGCAAACCAGGCTCGGCCGATGCGGGACTGGAGCAGGCGGTTCACCACAAAGATAGTGAAAATCACCATGCCGATCATTAAATAATAGAGGTAGGTCGTATGCATATCGAGCGACATCTCCACGCCAAAAAAACCGGGTCGGGGGATGTTGGCGATACCGCTTGGGCCTTTGGAGAATTCGGTCCAGTTTTCAAGGACGAGCCGGACAATCTCACCAAACCCTAAAGTGACAATGGCAAGATAATCGCCGCGTAATCGGAGCACCGGGAAACCCAGGAGCATGCCGAAAGCGGCACCGAGCAGACCGCCGATGGGCAGCACTGTCCAGAATCCCAATCCGAAATGAAGATGTAGCAGGGCGTAGGCATACGCCCCAACCGCATAGAAAGCGACATAGCCGAGATCAAGCAAGCCGGCGACCCCGACGACGATATTCAACCCCAGTCCGAGCACCACATACATGAGAGCGGTGATCATGATGCTGACCTGGTAGGTGGAAAAGAAGGCGGGGAAAGCAAGGAACAGCAGCGTGCCGGTGCCGACCAGCGGCATGAGGAATTTAGGCTGGCGGAGAATCTGTAGGTTCCAGGGCCGGGTAGCCGGTTCCAGGCCCAAGCGTATCCGTTCTTGTCGGGCAGCACTCTGTGCCAGGAATATCCGGGTGAAAAGATAGATCGAAAAACCGGCAGCACCGACCAGGAACAGGTTGGACCAGCGCCAAACGATTGTTTTTTCGATGGGATTGACTTTGATCACCAGAAGCGGAAAGGTCAGGAACATGAACCACAGGCCGACCCCAAAGGCGTTGCGGACCTCTTTAAGTTTGATTTCAGGCATAACGTCAGGGGCCTTTCCGTGAGGATATCATACTTTTTCGATGATAGCCTTACCGAGCAGGCCGGCGGGACGGAAAATCAGAATCAGCACCAACAGCGAGAAGGCGAAAACATCTTCATAGTCGCTGGAGACATATCCGGTGGCAAAGGCCTCGGTGAGACCCAGCACCAAACTGCCTAGTACCGCACCGGGGATGGAGCCGATGCCGCCCAGTACGGCTGCGGTAAATGCCTTAATGCCGGCGATAAAGCCGATGGAGCAATTGATCTGGCCGATATGGGAGGCGATCAGCAGCCCGCCGATAGCGGCCAGCGCCGAACCGATGACAAAGGTGATGGAAATGATCCGGTCCGCATTAATGCCAACCAAAAGTGCCATTTTGCGATCCTGGGCGGTGGCGCGCATGGCCATGCCGGTGCGGGTGTATTTGACCATTAGAGTGAGCAGCAACATCACCAAAGCGGAAACCACCAGGATGGCCAGGTCGGTCGACCCGATGACGGCAACGTAAGGCTCCATGAAGATAAATTTCGGAATTAAGGATGGAAATGGCTGAAAATCAGAGGTTTGAGCCAGGAGTACGAAGTTCTGTAGAAAGATGGACATGCCGATGGCCGAGATCAGCGGTGCCAGTCTCGGGGCGTTGCGCAGCGGGCGGTAGGCAAGGCGTTCCACGGTGAATCCGTAGGCTGCGGCCCAAGTTGCGCTGGCCAGGACGGTCAGGATAAGGATGGCCGGAAGTGGCAGGTTGTAGATCGACAGAACCGATGAGACGATCAGGGCGGTAAAGGCGCCGATCATGTAGATTTCCCCATGGGCGAAATTGATAAGCCCGATAATGCCATAGACCATGGTGTAGCCAAGGGCGATCAGGGCGTAAATAGCACCGCGGGTTAGGCCGCTGAAGAGCAGTTCGATGAAATATTCCATGGAGAACGTCTCGTGCACATTGGTGCCAACTGCTGATTGACTCAGGGTGCGGAGCCGGTAGGTCCGTGAACCCTAAAGCGTCAAGGGTCCGGGCCGTTGATGTGGTCCAAACCCTTGCGAAGAAAACGACTAAAAAAATTAGCGAACCTGGATGTATCGGCCGTTTTTCACTTGGTACATGGAAAATCCGATCCCAACCGGTTCCCCTTTGGCATCAAAGCGGATGGGGCCAAAGGGGGTGGCCACTTGCTCGTTGCGCAGCATCTGGGCGACAGCCTCCGGCGCAGAGGAGCCGGCCTTGGTCATGGCCTGGGTCAGGGCCAGGGTGGCAGCTACAGCGTTGTCAAAGAAAGCACCGGGGTCGGCACCCTCGGCTTTTTTGAATTTTTCTCGATAGGTTATGGCAACGGGGTTTTGGGAAACATCGGCCGGGCCGGTGGCGTAAACGCCCTCGGCATCAGCGCCTGCCACTTTGATAAAAGTGTCGTCTTTGACGCCGTCATCGGAGACGAACCAGGTGGTCAGCCGTTTTTGCCGCATCTGTCCGACAATTTTCGATGCCTCGGGGTGATAACCGCCGAAGATTACCGCATCAGCTCCGGAACGTTTGATTTTTTGCACCACCGCCGAATAGTCCACAGCGCCGGGGGTGACGCCTTCGAAAAGCACGACCGTGGCCTTGCCTGATTGTTCAATGAAGTGCTTGGCATACTCGGCCAACCCTTTGCCGTAATCGCCTTTGTCATGGATTACCGCGATTTTCTGTGCATTGAGCACGTTGATGGTGAAATCGACCTCGGTGCGCGCCTGGACATCATCCGCCGCAATGGTTCGGTAAAAATTTGGGTATTCGCCGCTTTGGGTCAGTCCTGGCGTGGTCGCCGAAGGGGAAATGACCAGCACCTTGGCATCCCGGTAAATGGGCAGGGCGGCTTTGGTAGCCCCTGAGCAGATGTGGCCGATCACTGCTTTAACACCGCCGGAAACCAATTTGCTCGCCATATTGGCGGCGACTTCCGGTTTACAGGCGTCATCTGCGGCGATTAATTCCACCGGCGCACCGTTGATCCCGCCTTTTTCATTAATATCTTTGACAACAAGTTGGGCAGCCTTTAATGTCGGCAGGCCATAGCTGGCAAGATCGCCGCTATGGGCGCCGGCAACCCCTATTTTTATCGGTTCGGCAGGTTGGGCAGCAATTGACGGGACTGTTGCCAGAGTCAGGGCGATCAGCATGACGTATGTTTTGTTTGCTCCCATTGCGAAATCCCCCTAACCGGTCGGGCCGGATGACAGTGATGACTTGAATCCACATTGATCTTTTCATACCCTATCCAATTTTTTTTGCACTAAAAATGGTGGTAAAAGCCAGCTCTCGGAAAGTCGCTTGCCGCCTTGCTAATATATTGATATTTTGAATTATATTTGTTTGTGCACTGCCCCTTTGGCCGTGGCGGCACCTGTCTTCGGGCGGTTTTTTACGATCTGTCGAACCTGCAATCTCACCGCCGTCTGTCCGGGGTTGGGCACGATCAGGTGCCGTGCATTTTTATTCTTTTTACTTCTTTTATCTGGTTAACGACCATGCCTTCGAATAATTTTTATTTTGCCATAGGCCGGCCGCTGGCCCCGCTCTACAGCGTTGCGATGCGCCTTCGGGAAACCTGTTATCGCCAGGGTTTATTCACCTCGCACAAAATGGAGGTACCGGTAATCAGCGTGGGCAACCTGACCATGGGCGGCACCGGCAAGACCCCGATGGTCCAATGTCTGGCGCGGTTACTGCAAACCCAAGGTTTTCATCCTGCGATCATCAGTCGTGGTTATGGGGGTGCGGCACGGGAGAAGGTTAACCTGGTCTCAGATGGCGCCAATTTGCTGCTCGATGCTCGCATGGCCGGCGATGAGCCAAGATTTTTGGCCGAAACCTTGCCCGGTGTCCCGGTGCTGACCGGTATTGTGCGGCGACTGCCTGCGCAAAAGGCTGTGGCCATGGGGTGCGATGTGCTCTTGCTTGATGACGGTTTTCAGCACATGCAAATCGTTCGGGATGTCAATCTGGTGCTCTTTCACGCCGACCGATTGGCTGGCAATTCCCGCGTCTTTCCCGGGGGGGAGTTGCGAGAACCTGTGGTGTCTCTGCAACGTGCCACCGGTTTTATCTTGACCGGGGTGCACGACCAGAACCGATTGCGCGCCGAGCAATTTGCAGCTTTGCTGCAAACGCGATTTCCCCAGATTCCCGCGACCCTAACCGAATATCGTGTCGCCGCAACTGTACGCATTTCAAGCAGCGGCATTGTGGAGGAGGTTGATAGCGGTGGGTATGTTCAGGGCCAGTGCTTTGGATTTTGCGGCATAGCCAATCCTGAAGCGTTCCGTTCGACCCTGGAACGATCCGGTTTTATCCTAAACGGTTTTGTCTCTTATGGGGATCATCAGCGATACTCCACTGACATGATGGAAAAACTATCGACCCAGGCGCATCAGGCAGGGGCGAGGTTCCTGGTAACCACAGAAAAGGATTTGGTGAAACTTAGCGAGTATGCAACCTGCCTTTCTTTGCCGTTTTTGGCATTACGTATGGAGGTTGTGATCGACGAGGTCTTGGTCCGGCAAATTCTAGCCCGGATTCAGGCTTGAGTCAGGGTAATCTTTCAAACGAAGACCCTTGAGCACTGTGTCTAAAATTCAACATTTTCAAGAGGTTTTGTTTGGTGTGTACAATTTGACACATTGCTGAGTATTGACATGTCGATGCGCGCCGTGGCTTCTTTACTCAACATTCTGATATTTATATATTTTTATTTTTACAGTCTTTTTGTTGAAGCTGTGCAAGTTGTGGCCTGTTTTTTGCTTAATATTAAGTACTTTACTATTTTTGTTCATAAAATTGATTTTCACCCCTTCGAGCAGGATACAAGATCATGGTGTCACGGATTGAACCACATCAATATACTTTGAAACGCGCGGTCAGTTGTTGCGGTGTCGGGCTGCACACCGGCCGGACGGTGAACCTGACAATCAAGCCTGCCCCGGCAAACGCTGGCATCCAATTTCTGCGCTCTGATCTGATAGATCGCCCGACTATACCGGCCCGAGTCGAAAAGGTCATCGATACCACTCTGGCTACCACCATTGGCGAGGGCGGCCACAAAGTCTCAACGACCGAACATCTAATGGCCGCGTTACGGGGGTTTGGAATCGACAATGCCGTGGTTGATCTGGATTCGCACGAAGTGCCGATCATGGACGGCAGTGCCGGGCCATTCATCCTTTTGCTGAAAAGCGGCGGTCGTCAGCGCCAGCAGGCTCTGCGTAAAATATTACGGATAACCCGTCCTCTCAGCCATACCGTTGGCGACAAATCGATTCGCATCGAACCCTATGATGGTTTCAAGGTAACCGGCCGTATTCATTTTGACGACGCCTGTATCAATGAACAGCGCTACTCGGTCGATGTAACCAATGAACGTTTTTGTAAAGAAATAGCCACAGCGCGCACGTTCGGATTTGTCGAACAGGTTGAATATCTCTGGCAGAACGGTTTGGCCTTGGGCGGCACGCTTGATAATGTCATCGCCATCCACTGGGATCGGCGTTCCATTCTCAACGAAGACGGCCTCCGATTCGATGATGAATTCATCCGACACAAGGTGCTTGACGTTATTGGCGACCTGGCCTTGCTCGGCTCGCCGTTGTTTGGCCATGTTATTGCCGACCGTTCCGGACATGGTCTTCATCTCGGCCTCATGCAGACCATCGTCAATAACCCTGATTGCTGGGAGTATGTCACCTACACCCCAAAGGGAGACACCTTTTTTCGTCAGGTCGCGACTTCGGCCCAATCCGCTGGACATCGTTTTGCTCCATTTTTCAAACCGGTCGGCGAGACTATGGCGACCGGTTCTACCTGCGCCGCCTGATAGGATACAATCGGGTTGTTTGGTTTTTATTCGCCCTTAGCGTCAGTGAAATCTTCGTTTAAAAGCATAGTTCCGTGATCTTTTACTCCCCTATGACCAGGTAAGTTGATCACGCGCCGCTGCAATCCATCGCATGTCTTGCGTTTTTTTTTCCTATCTAGCATATTGTACATATCTATTGTCTGGCCACGGAACATGCTTGCACTTGCTATTGGCATGCGCTCCGGTCTCCGTATTCCATTCTGACAGATACTTTCCCCCTGGGCCTGTTGGCTTCTTTTTTAGCTTGCTCACCCCCTCGTCCAGGCTCTAACCTGTAAAATTTAATCAGTACATCAGGAGTATTATGACGGTGTCATTAACTAATCTTGGGTTTGTTGGCGGTGGTCAGATGGCCGAGGCCATGATCCGCGGCATCCTAGCCGCCGGCATGATTACCAACGAAAAGATCATGGTTGCGGATCCGAATATTGACCGATGCGAGTTTCTCCAGGCACACTATGGTGTGAGCTGCACCCAGCATGCCGAATCTCTTTGTCGGGCCAGTGAGGTTATTGTGGTGGCTGTTAAGCCCCAGCAGGCTGAACGGGTCTTTCATCAATACAGTTCGTTCATCACCACTAAACATCTGGTTTTCTCCATTATGGCCGGTGTGCCTTTGAAGGTGCTGGCTGGTTATTGCGCGGAAGCGGTCCGTCTGATTCGGGTGATGCCCAACACGCCCGCCTTGGTCCTTGCCGGAGCCTCGGCGTTCAGCCCAAATCAGCATGCCACCATGGCGGACCGTTCGATTGCCTCGGCCCTGTTTTCAGCGGTAGGAACCTGTGTCGAGGTGCCGGAAAATCTATTGGATGCGGTTACCGGATTAAGCGGAAGCGGGCCGGGATATGTTTTCACTTTTATCGAAGCCATGATCGATGGCGGCGTGCTCGCCGGCCTGCCACGTCCGGTTGCGGAGCAACTTGTCCTCCAGACCGTTTACGGGTCAGCTAAACTTGCTCTCCAAACCGGGGAACCGCCTGCGGTGCTCAAGGGGAAGGTGACCTCGCCTGGCGGCACGACCATCACTGGCCTGCAGGTTTTGGAGTCCGGAGCCTTCCGCGGGGTGGTCATGGGGGCGATTGCAGCAGCTACCAAACGATCCGGGGAGTTGGGTGCATGAAGATTGATTATGTGGGGATCATCACTCGTCCCGAGAGTGCTGAGGTCGAGCAAATAGGGAGAGAGGTGGCCGCGTGGTTTGCAGAGCGCCATATTAAAACGGACCTGAACAAAATCGCACCGGATATGGATGTGCTGATCGTGCTTGGAGGTGACGGCACTCTGTTGCATGTGGCTGATGAAGCCAGCACCTACCAACTGCCGGTACTGGGTGTTAACCTCGGAAATCTCGGGTTCTTAACCGAAATTTCAGCAGATGAGATGTACGACGCCTTGGCAACCTTACTGGTTGCGGATGTCCGCATGGAAAAACGGATGATGCTCTCGGCGGCCTATGTCAGTGGAGCGACCGGTGAGACCAGTCAAACGGTTCGTGCCCTCAACGAGGTGGTTATTGTCAAAAAAAGTACTGAGGCGATGATTCGGCTTCGCTGCTGGGCCGACGGAGAATATGTGACTACCTATCGAGCCGATGGCCTGATTATGGCGACACCAACCGGGTCGACCGCCTACAACCTGTCGGCGGGGGGGCCGGTGGTACATGCCGAACTCGACGCAGTGGTGTTGACCCCTATCTGTCCTTTTATGCTGGAGTCACGGCCGATACTGCTCGGATCACAGCACAACATCACCACCCAATTGTTGGCTCCGGCCGGGCAGGTCAAGGTGATCGTTGACGGCGTCTTGCACTGGACCATAACGGAAAACGATTACCTGTTGGTGAAAAAAGCCTCCCAGCCGCTTCTGATCGTCAGTTCTCCGTGGAAGAGTTATTTTAATATTTTACGGAGCAAGCTCAACTGGGGCGGAGCTTCCGTCGACGTCCCACTCCCGGAACAGGTGTGTAAACACTGTTGAAACACTGATCCGCCCGTTTTGGAGCGGAAAAAAATGAGACCAAGACCTGGATGGTTATTTTTTCCGCCGTTGGAGATTATATTTTTTCATCTTATACTGCAGCAGGCTTTTGGTGATTCCCAGTTGTTCTGCCGCTCTGGCTTGAACAAAAGCGGCATCATCCAAAGCTTTGCGAACCAATTTCTCTTCAATTCCGTTCAACACCTCAGCCAGGCTCAAATTTTCAGGAATAAACTGGTTAAGTTCCAGCCCGGAACTCCATTCATGGGTATTGCTCAACTCGCTCGAATCCGGCTGCACGTCTTCTGGTTCGATTTTGTTGCCATTGCAAAGAATGGCGGCTCGTTCGATGGTGTTCTCCAATTCCCGGACATTCCCCTCCCAGGGAAGGCTAACCAGCAAACGAAGCGCTTCCGGAGAAAGATCGAGTTCTTTGCCTAAATTCCGGCTGTTTTTTTCGATAAAATGAGTCACCAGGTCGGGAATGTCATCGACCCTCTCCCGCAGGGGAGACAGGTGAATATGGATGACATTGAGCCGGTAATAGAGGTCTTCCCGGAAGTGGCCCTTATCAACTTCATCCTTCAAATCTTTATTGGTGGCGGCTAGAATCCGGACGTTAACTTCCTGGGTGTAGTTGCCACCGACCCGCTCGAAACTTTTCTCCTGGAGTACCCGTAAGAGTTTGGCCTGCAACTGGGGTGGCATCTCCCCGATTTCATCGAGGAAAAGAGTGCCGTTGTCGGCCAGCTCAAATCGTCCCTTGCGCATGGCGATGGCATCGGTGAAAGCCCCTTTCTCGTGACCAAAGAGTTCGCTTTCCAGCAGGTGCTCGGAAAGGGCGGCGCAGTTGACCGAAATAAACGGAGCATCCTTTCGCGAGCTAAGATTGTGAATAGCCCTGGCGACCAATTCTTTGCCGGTACCCGATTCGCCGGTAATCAATACCGAAGATGGGGTTGGCGCTACCTTTTCGATCAACTGGTAGACCGCACGCATCGACGTACTCTTACCGATCATCCCGCCAAACCCGGAGCGCGGAGTGGCTTCGTCGCGTAGCCGTCTGATTTCCCGGATCAAACCATAATGTTCGATGGCCTTGTGGGTACTGGCGAGCAACTGCTGGTTGGAGAAGGGTTTGGCCAGATAGGTGAAAGCGCCAAGCCGCATGGCTTCCACCGCTTTTTCCACCTCGGCGTAGGCTGTGATGAGAATAACCGGTAATTCTTTGTTGAATTCTTTGATTTTAGCTAAAAATGCAATGCCGTCCATGCCCGGCATCTTCATGTCTGAGAGTACGAGATCCAGGTCGGTGCTGTACACAATCGGCAGGCCGGCCAAACCGCTGTTGGCGGTGAAGACTTCATAACCTTCGTCCTTGAGCAGTTCGGCGAGAACAATTTGATAATTGGGTTCGTCATCGACAATGAGAATAGTATGCATAATGGCTATAACAAAGATGAAGGGTTGCGGTTTCGCCCATTTTGACGGGCAAGGATGGCCTCAATGATCGAATAAGGCGGACAAATCGTTTGGGTCTGATCCCCGGCTAGACGGTTGGCAGGTCTTGTGGCGCCGTGGAAATCGCTGCCGCCGGTAACAATCAGATTGTTTTGGGCAGCGATGGATTTGAGTTTTTTGATAATTTTACGACTGTGGGACGGATAATAAAGCTCGATACCGTCAAGGCCCCGGAGCGCCAGTTCTCGAATCACCAGTGATTGGACGCGCATTTCCGGATCCAGTGTTCCGGGGTGCGCCAGTACCGCAAGCCCACCGGCCCGATGAATCATGTCGATGGTTTCGGAGGCAGAGTAACTGAAACGGCTTTCCCAGGCGAGTTTGTTGCGACCGAGATACAGACGAAAGGCAGCCTCGAAGGTGTCGACCACCCCTTTTTCAATCAGCAATTTGGCAATATGGGGTCGACCGGTCTGGCCACAGCAGGAAATCCTGCTGATTTCTTCCGCAGTGATCGCTATCCCCAGCGCCTGCAATTTCAACAAGATCGCCGTATTTCGTTTTTCCCGCCCTTGTTGCAGCGGGAGCAGCCATTGATGCAGGGAGGGATCCGATGGATCGATGCCGTAGCCAAGAATATGGAGCGTATATTGACGCAAGGTTGTGCTGATTTCCACCCCGGTCAGGATGGTTATTCCTGCCAGGGCACCCAGGCGCTGCACCTCGCTTACCCCCTCCACCGTATCGTGATCGGTGAGTGCCAATCCTCGCAAGCCATTGGCTACGGCCAATTCGATCAATTCTGCCGGGGTCGAACTGCCGTCGGAGTAAATGGAGTGGGTATGCAGATCAATACACATGCGAAAAAGTTGGTAAAGGGCGAAGGGGAATGCAAATTCAGGAGCGAAAGTCCTGATGCTATCAATTTATTAATCTAATCATGCCTACTTCTTTGTGCAATAACCAAATGAAATTGCCTAGAAAACCGTGGCTTGTCAACTGCGGCGGCCATTGTTATTGTTGAAGCAACTACTCTTTCAAGGAGAAACCTATGTCGGGACGACCTTTGCGGATTGATGAATATACCATTGAACACGAGCCTTACTATCTTCCCACCGGAGACGAGGTTGCCATTGCAGAAGCGGCCTATCAAGAAGGGGTGCCCTTGCTGTTGAAAGGACCGACCGGTTGCGGCAAGACCAGGTTTATCCAGTACCTGGCCTGGCGACTGCAGCGGCCCCTGATTACGGTCAGCTGCCACGACGATCTTTCCACCAGCGACCTAGTCGGTCGTTATCTGATTCGGTCCGGCGAAGCGGTGTGGACTGATGGCCCATTAACTTTGGCGGTTCGGGCGGGTGCCATCTGTTACCTGGATGAAATCGTCGAAGCCCGCAAGGACACAACGGTGGTGATCCATCCCTTGGCCGATGACCGGCGTCAGCTCCCCATAGAAAAACGGGGCGAACTGCTGACTGCACCGCCGGAGTTCATGCTGGCAGTCTCCTACAATCCCGGCTACCAGAGTGTGCTCAAAGACCTCAAGGCCTCAACCCGGCAGCGGTTTATTGCCTTGAGTTTTGATTACCCGGCACCGGACAAAGAGATGGAAATCGTCTGCAGGGAAGGGGGGTTGGGGTCTGACATCGCCCGACCTTTGGTCAAGCTGGCGGCCATGACCCGGACCTTGAAAGATTCTGGGCTTGCCGAAGGCGCATCAACCAGGCTGCTCATTCAAGCCGGCAAATTGATTGGCAGGGGCATCCCGATACCAACCGCTTGCCGGGCATCGATTAGTGAGGCATTGACCGACGATCGGGAACTGCTGGCGGCCCTTGACGAAATGGTCAGTTCACTATTTTAGTTGGCCATGGATATTGAGGCACTCAAAACTAGGTTTTATGAACTGGTGGCGCCCAGCCTGCCCAACGAATGGGATGTGGAAGAAGCGCTTGCCACCCTGGCCAATGGCAACAACGTCCAGCTTGACGATATTTTCCTGCAGGTTCCAGCGATATGGCCCGTCTCCCACTCCCTCTGCTTCGCTTATCTCTCCGCAGCTGATCCGGTACTGAACGGCCTGGCCCCAGAAGAACTGTCGCTCTGGGTCCATACGCTTCTGGATCGGTACGAAACCGCCGGATTGCACGGGGCGCAACTGTTTATGACCGAGGGGCAACTCCATTTTGTTCGCCACCTCCGGGGACAGGGCGGTTTACGGCTTACCGAAATTCGCCCACGATTACAGCCTTATGTCAATGGCCTGGCGGGTAAGGAGATGCCACTTATCGCCGCTGACGAGGTTTACACAGATACGGAATGTATTTTTCTGCCCAATGAAATCGGCCTGTTTTCTGATAACGCCGAAAACTTCCTGCTGTATAAACTGATGGTTTCCTTTCAATGGGCCTCTATCCAAGTGGGAATCTTTGCCGTTCCGCCATCTCTTGTATCATCAAACACTGTAAGTCATCCCTTAGAGCAGCTGTTTGCTGATTTTCCGATCCCAGCTAGCGCCCGCAGCCTGTACCATTTGTTTGAAACCGGACGGGTGCTGAATTTTTTGCAGGGCGAACTTCCCGGTCTGATGCGCGAGGCGCAGGCCATTTTACCACATCTGCCGCTTTCCGCAGATGGGGCGGGATCGCTCAACCTGCTCGACCGTTTGCAACTCGGACTGGTTCGCGGCCAGTGGTCAAGTGCCGAAGCATCAGCCACAGAGGCACATGCTTGGATGCTGCTCCAGCGATGCTGGGATTACCAAATTGACAACCAGGCAAGTCTCGATGCGGTCCGCGAACTGATGCCGCTGCTTGCTGAGGACCCGGACTGGCTTGCCACCGATACGCTGGTGTTCCAGGGGCCACTGCGTCTGCAGGAGGTTCGCAACGCCCAGTTAAAGCGCAGGCAGGAAAGGGCATGGCGCTTTATCCATGCCTTGACTCTCCATCTTCAACAGACCTTACCCCAAAAGAACAATGGGGCTAGAGAGGATCGGAACGAACAGCAATCAGCGCAAAGTTCTCAGGAGGCGGATCTGGCCATGGTGGTCGAATCCGAAAATCCACCGCAATCCAAATCGCTGCCGCCTCCTCTGGTTTCGTTGCGGATCGATAACCAAGAGATTGCCTTAACCGAAGAACTCACCGAACTGGCCGAACAGATTCGCCAGGATATGGGTGGCTTACCCGAAGATTATGTCAGCAGTGCCGTCGGCAAAGCTGGACAGGGGTTCAGCCCAATTCACCCTGCGAATCAGGCCGATGGATTGAGCGTGTCCGCACCGGTGGTTTATGACGAGTGGGATTATCGGCGTAAAGGATTTCGGAAGAATTGGTGCGTGGTGACGGAAAAAGAGATGCCGCTGGTGCAGACTTCGTTTATCGAACAGACGCTGCAACGGTATAAGGGACAGATTCGACGGTTGCGCCATCAGTTCGAACTCCTGCAAACCAATGAACATTTTGTCCGCAGGCAGCGGGACGGCAACGATATCGACCTTGATGCCTTGGTCGAATCTCTGGCAGATATCCATGCCGGACGTCCGCCTTCGGATCGGCTTTTCATTCGGCTTGCCCGCGAACAACGCGATATCGCTGTTTATTTCTTGGTAGACATGTCCAATTCGACCGCCGGTTGGGTCGGGCAATCGATCAAAGAGGCGCTGGTCTTGATCTGTGAAGCCATGGAAGTGCTCAATGACCGCTATGGCATCTATGGTTTTTCAGGGATGCGCCGATTGCGCTGCGAACTTTTTCCGGTCAAACGGCTCGATGAGCGGTACAGCCAGGTCGTTCGTCAACGGATCGCCGCCATCGGTCCCAAGGAATATACCCGCATGGCTCCGGCTATCCGTCATATGACCTCGCTGTTTTCCCAGGTTGAGGCTAAGGTCAGATTGCTGATCATCCTTTCCGATGGCAAACCTGAAGATTACGATGATTATAAAGGGGAATACGCTATCGAGGATACCCGTCACGCCCTGCTGGAAGCCAAAGCAAAAGGCGTTCATCCTTTCTGCATCACCATCGATCGCCAGGCCCATGAGTATATGGCCCACATGTATGGCGAGGTCAACTCGATTTTTATTGACGAAGTCGGGCGGTTGCCGGCCCGGATGCCTGAAATTTACCGAACCCTGACCACCTAATCGCATTAATCGACATCTTTCATCCCACTGCAACGTTGATCAGTCAAACCTTGCCGATAGAAGGTTTTTTCTTGAATCCTACCATGGCATGTTGTTTAACCAGCGCATTGGGTTAAAAACAATCTCCAGTAAAGGGTCAGGTATGCGGCGACATTTTTTCTTCGCGGTTTTTATTTTGTTCATGATGGTTGGGACAGCCTATTCTCAGGAAGCTGACGATATTACGCCCCGGTTAAAAATCGAAGCGTATCGTTCGTATTACGGCAAGGGGCAACCGGTGGATTATCCCCGTGCCTACCGGTTGTACCTCGCCGCTGCAGAACGTGGGGATGTGGAAGCGCAGTTTGTCGTCGGCGGCATGCTCTATCAGGGGCAAGGGGTGGAGCAGGACAAGCGGGAGGGATTTAAGAGGCTGTTGCAGGCGGCGGAGCAGGGCAAGGTTTCTCCGGAATCATTGAATATTATCGGCGGCATGTATCTTCGCGGTCAAATTGTTCCGCTTAATTATCTGGAGGCCAAGAAATGGCTAACCATGGCTGCCGAACAGGGCAACTTGAGCGCCCTAAATGATTTAGCGTATCTTTTATATAACGGATTGGGAGGAGAACGCGATTATAAGAAGGCCCTTGCATTGTATGAAAAAGCCGCCTTGCAGGGCGATGCCCTGGCCCAGGCCAACACCGGTTTGATGTACGCAACCGGCAACGGCACCGATATTGATAAAGCCCGCAGCTATGCCTGGTATTCCCTGTCGGCCAGCCAGGGAAACACCTTTGCCACCACCAATCGCAATAATCTGATGATCAACATGACTTGGGAAGAATTAAATCGAGCCCAGGCCATATCGGTGGAACTTTATCGCCAAATTGAAAAAATCGGGACAAACAAGCCTGTGGCAGGGGGCGCGATTGCGCCTTAATCTGCTGAGTCGCCGAGCTGATCGCTTTCGTTGTGGCGGAGCAGCAGGGCGATGATCTCTTCAACCGTTCCGGCAGCATAGATCAACTGACGCAAACGGGTGGCTCCATGGAGACCGGTCAGGAACCGGGAAGTATGATTTTTTATCTTGAACAGCACTCTGGTAACCGGAAGATACTGCTTGGACAACTCCAGATACCGCAGGATCACCGGCAGCCGACCCAATAAGGTGGCCGGTTGTCCGGCCGATGCAAACACCCAGGGATTGCCGAGTGCTCCCCGTCCGACCATCACCGCATCGCAACCTGTTTCCGCCATCATCTGTAGACCGTCGGTAAAGACGAGAATGTCTCCGTTGCCAATCACCGGGATGTGTACCGCCTCTTTCACCGCCTTGATTATGCTTCGATCCGCAAGTCCCCCAAATCCCTGTGCCCAGGTTCGCGCATGAATGGTCACCGCAGCTGCACCTGCGGACTCCGCCATAGCCGCAAATTCAGGCCCATTGATATGCTCTTCGGTCCAGCCGCTGCGAAATTTAACGGTGACCGGAAGCGAGGTGTGGGCACAGACGGTTTCAATAATCTTTTGCGCCAGCCGAAGGTCCTTCATCAAGGCACATCCGGAACCACGTTTGGTTACCTTGCGCACCGGGCATCCCATATTGAGATCGATGAGGTCAACCGGAGAGGAAGAAGCGATGGCCGCGGCCTCGCCCATGTGATCCGGGTCGCTGCCAAAGAGTTGAACCCCGAACGGACGTTCATCGGCCACGGTCTGCATCAGTTCAAGGGTGTTTTTCTGCCGATAGGCAAGACCGTGACAGCTGACCATCTCTGAAAAACAAAGCGCGGCCCCCTGTTCACGGCAAAGCAGGCGGAAGGGGAGATCCGTATAACCCGCCAAAGGGGCCAAAATCATTGGGGATTGCAGCACGATTGACCCAATGGAGACCGGGGTGGAGAGAGAATCGGCAGCACTACACATGGGCAGGGAAGAAAAAAGGTGCTGCAGTTTCCTCTGCAGCACCTTGGGAGGGAGATATGGTCAACAAGTCAGTTACCGGGTTTTTGCTGCGTCTGCTGTTTTCTGATTTTGCTCAAGGTGCCTATATAGACATCTTCCGATAAATCTTCAATGATCTCGCTCAAGGCTTGATCATCGCCGCTGGCAATAGCTGTTACTGTCTGGTAATCGGCTGTATACAATTTACCCGGAACGTTCCAGAGCACGGCTCCGGTTTTAATATCTTTCAGCGTGTAGCGAACGGTCAATTTAACTTTCGTGCTGGTGGCATCCGAGGCATCTTTCCAAGAAACGCTGGGCAGGTCTATGGAGAGGATTTCTCCGGACAAAATGAGATCAGCCTTGTCCTTATCCTTAGTCAGGTTGATGGCTTGAGATTTTTGAAACCATCGCGCCAGGGATTGGTAAATATTGTTGTCCAAACTCAGTTTGTTGGTTCGATTTTGCCAATTTGGCATATACACGACCTGGGCCGGTCCCTTGTAAACATGGGGGAAATAATAGCCACACCCGTTTAGCAATAGGACGAACAGCACCACAACCCCCAGTCGGCATTTTCCAGTTTTTAGCATGATGCTCCCCTTGAGGCCGTTTCTACGTTATCCACCCAGAATATTCGCAGCACAACCTGTTTGTCTTTCAAAATACTATATTGACGAGTTTTTTCTGAATAACTATGATTTTCTTAGGTTGTTTGTTATCTAAAAATTTAACAATCTTTTCATCATTGACAGCTAACTGTTCCAGGGTTTGATCGTCAATATCGGCTGGCACCTGCAATTTGGCCCGTACCTTGCCATTAATTTGCACCACGATGGTCACTTCCTCTTCCTTGGTGGCTTCGATGTTGTATTGTGGCCAGGCAACTGTATGGAGCGGCATGCGATGACCGGATTTCTGCCATAATTCCTCGCAGAAATGGGGTACCATCGGGAACAGTAGGGTCAGGACCGTCTCCAGCGTTTCCCGTTGGACCGCCGGATCGATTATCTCCTGCTCCGCTGTGGATGCGGCCACCAGGTTGACAAGTTCCATAATCCCGGAGATAGCCGTGTTGAAATGAAAATTGGTTTCAATGTTGTCGGTTACCCGGGAAATAGTCTGGTGTGTTTTTCGGTATAATTTTCGTGAGGGTTCATTGAGGGCGGCCATATCGACAGTCGTGACGTCCTTAAAACAGGCCAGGTGCTGAACGATGATCCGGTAGACCCGATTGAGGAAACGAGAGGCGCCTTCTACCCCTTGGGCGTTCCACTCAAGATCTTTCTCCGGTGGTGCGGCAAACAAGGAAAACAGGCGGACCGTGTCGGCCCCATATTGCGCGATAAGGTCGTTGGGGTCGACCACGTTACCTTTTGATTTCGACATTTTGGCACCATCCTTGATGACCATGCCCTGGGTCAGCAGGTTGGTGAAGGGTTCATCGATGGTAAGATAGCCGAGATCCCGCAGCATTTTGGTAAAAAAGCGCGCGTAGAGCAGGTGGAGGATCGCATGTTCCACGCCGCCGATGTATTGGTCCACTGGTAGCCAATAGGCGGCAGCCTCCTGGTCGATGGGGCCGGTGGTTAGCCCTGGGTTGGTATAGCGGGCAAAATACCAGGACGACTCAACGAACGTGTCCAGGGTATCAGTCTCCCGCCTTGCGGATTTATTGCATTGGGGACAAGTGGTGGCAATGAAGTCTTCCTGTTGATGAAGCGGAGAGTGGTTGCCTTTGGATTCACCGGCCCCGGGCAGCAAGACGGGTAATTGGTGTTCCGGTACCGGGACGATACCGCAGTCCTGGCAGTGAATCACCGGGATCGGTGCTCCCCAGTACCGTTGCCGGGAGATACCCCAGTCACGGAGCCGATAAGTGACGTGGGCTCGACCTATCCCAGATTTTTCGGCAAAAGCGATGATGGCCTGCTGGGCTGCTTGTGATTCCAAGCCGGTAAAAGGGCCGGATGCAACCAATAATCCTCGCTCCTCTGAGGCCTCGGTCATGGCCGCCGGTACAAGGGGCTCGTCGGTTGGCTGAACCACAACCCGAACCGGCAGATTATATTTCCGAGCAAATTCGAAATCCCGTTGGTCATGGGCTGGCACCGCCATGACAGCACCGGTCCCGTATTCCATCAACACAAAGTTGGCAGCATAGATCGGTACTCGATCGCCGGTAAAGGGATTTATACAGTAGCTGCCGGTGAAAACCCCCAGTTTTTCCTGCTCCTGGTCCAGACTGGCGCGTTGTTTTTCGACGATGGTCTGCTGAATAAAGGTGTTGACTTCCTGTTCCTGGGGTTTGCCGGCCATCAAGGATGGCAGGAGTGGATGCTCAACCGCCAGCGACATGAACGTGACACCGAAAATGGTATCTGGTCGGGTGGTGAAAATGGTGATGGTCTGCTCGCTGTCAGCAACTTTGAAATCACAGGCCAAACCGGTACTTTTCCCGATCCAGTTGCGTTGCATGGTCACCACTTTTTCAGGCCAGCCGCTAAGTTTATCGAGATCCGCCAGCAGTTCTTCGGCATAATCGGTGATCTTGAAAAACCAGCCGTGCATAATTTTGGGCTGGACCGGCTGATCGCAGCGCCAGCAGGTGCCATCAATCACCTGTTCACGGGCCAACACGGTTTGGCAGTCATTGCACCAGTTGACGGTTGTTTCCTTGCGATAGATCAGTTCCCGTTGCAGCAGCTGTAGAAAAAGTTGCTGCTCCCATCGATAATAATCCGGCCGGCAGGTGGCCAGTTCACGGTCCCAGTCATAGCTTAACCCCATGGCCTTGAGCTGGCCGCGCATGTAGTCGATATTTTCATAGGTCCAGGCGGCGGGATGAATCCCACGTTTCATCGCCGCATTCTCGGCGGGCAGACCGAATGCGTCCCAACCCATCGGATGCAGCACGTTGAACCCACGCATCCGCTTGTAGCGGGCAACGACATCGCCAATGGAGTAGTTGCGGACATGCCCCATATGGATCCGGCCCGAAGGGTAGGGAAACATTTCGAGGACATAATACTTAGGCCGTCCGTTTTGATGGGCTACTTTGTTGGTTTTTTCCTGTTCCCAGCGTTGCTGCCATTTGGTTTCTATGGTTTTGAAATCGTATTTATCGTTGGTTAGCATGACAGATTATACGTTTGTAAAGATTAACGGGAAGCGGGAGCGTTCAGTTGAAATCGATATCTCCGCCCATGCCTTGATCCGGCATAAATTGGGAACCGGGCGGACGGTTGGTGTAGTTTTCAAAGGTGGTGTACTCGCCGAGAAAAGTCATTCTCACCATGCCCGTGGGGCCGTTACGCTGCTTGGCGACGATGATTTCTGCCAACCCCCGGTTCGGATTGTCTTCGGCGCGATTATAGACCTCGTCACGGTAAATGAACATGATTACGTCGGCATCCTGCTCAATTGCGCCGGATTCACGTAGGTCAGCGAGCTGCGGTCGTTTGTCTGTCCGGTTTTCCAGGCCGCGGTTAAGCTGCGAAAGGGCGAGCACCGGAACATTAAGCTCTTTAGCCATGGCCTTGAGCGACCTGGAAATTTCGGAAATTTCCTGGGTTCGATTCTCTGAGTTGGATTTGCCCTGCATGAGTTGGAGGTAATCGACGACGATCAATCCCAAGTTGTGTTCGGATTTTAACCGACGGGCCTTGGCGCGCATTTCAAGAGCGGTGAGTCCAGCGGTGTCGTCGATGAAAATTGGGGCATCGGCAAGCATGCCTGTCGCCCGTGTTAATTTGGGCCAATCATTTTCATGGAGTTTCCCGGTGCGGATTCGTTGCGAATCGATCCGACCAAGCGAACAGAGCATGCGAAGTGCCAGAGATTCAGTAGACATTTCCAGACTGAAAACCGCCACGGTCACCTTGTTGCCAAAGACAGCGGCCTGTTGGACGATATTCATAGCCAGGGCGGTTTTTCCCATGGAAGGGCGAGCGGCCAGAATGATCATCTCGGACGGTTGAAAACCGGCGGTCATCCTGTCAAGTTCTTCATACCCGGTAGCCACGCCAGTGATATGCTCCTGTTTATCGAAGAGTTTAGTGATACGATCAAAGGCCTTGGGCACGACGGATGACATGGGTTGAAAGCCCTGGCCTTTGTTGGAGTGGGCAATTTCGAAGATAGATTTTTCGGCCTCGTCAACCAGACCCTCAATGTCATCCTGGGCATCATAACATCTGGCGGCTACATCGGAGGTGGTCTGGATCAATTTGCGCAGGATTGATTTTTTCCGGATTATACTGGCATGATGGATCAAGGTGCCGGCAAAGGGAATGATATCGGTCAGCGAGGCCAAATAGGTAGCTCCGCCGATATCTTCCAGTTTGTTGTGATCATTGAGTAATCCGGTAACAGTGATCAGGTCGTGGGGCTCACGCTTTTCAAAGAGCGTGAGCATGGTTGCGTAAATGGTTTTGTGGGCATCACGATAAAAATCGTCAGGTTTCAAGAGTTCGACGATCTTTAGGAGCGCCTTGTCTTGTAGGAGGATGGTGCCGAGCACAGCTTGTTCCGCTTCGATGTTCTGCGGTGGAAGCATCCGAGATGATGGCGCAGTGGTCGTGGAGGAGGAATACTGCATAGATGATTTTTTGACGGATGGAAGAAGGCTCAAAGGATTGTCGCAACTATACCGTCACCGGTTGGGAATGGCACGTTGAAAATGAAAGTGCCTTTTCTGAAAGCAGAAAAGGCACTCGAACAACACAGGGATGCATTTTGGGTTTTGGCGTTAGTTTCTGAAAAAACTCTGGTTGATTTGCCTGTAACCGATCAAGGCTTCAGGGATCAATCAAAAAGAAATAACCCTTTGTAACCTGGTGATGATTATTTCGCATCCCCAATAGTTTTGGGAACAACCTGCACCAGGATATGTCCGGTGGTCTGGTAGCCAGTTTTGATTGTCACCTTATATTCTCCGGTGGTTTTAATGTTGTCTGGCAAGAGAATAGTTTTTTTATCGACGGTTATCCCCGCAACTTCCAAGGCGGCAGCAACTTCGGTATTGGTTACCGAGCCAAACAACCGGTTTTCATCGCCAACCCGTTTGCTGATGACAACAACCTTACCTTCAAGCACTGCAGCCAAGCCATCGGCGATTTTTTTCTGCTCTGCCAATTTTGCAGCGATTGCCAGTTTTGCTTTTTCGAGGCGGGTCAGGGCAGCTTTATCCTTTAACACCGCTTTTTGTCGCGGGATAAGGAAATTCCGTGCATAACCAGGTTTCACATTGACGATATCGCCTTCCTGGCCTAATGTTTCGATTGTTTCTTTTAATATAATTTCCATTGATGTAAACCTCTTCCTGTATCGTATGTATCAGTTATTCACAATTCGCTGTAAGGTATCGAGACGATCTTTGGTTCAACGTGGTCCGTTGCTCACTTGTTATTTATGTTTGCTCAACTTTTTTCCTGAAATCGAACCAGACATCGCCAATACCAAGAAAAGCAAGCAGGAGCAAACCGTAACTTTGCAGAATCAAAACAAAGTAGAGGATGCCTCGCACATAGATCGGTACGTTCCATCGTTCCATCAGGGTTATGCAAACCGCTAAACCTTGAAAAAAGTATAGCAGTCCTGAAACCAACAGTAACCAACTGCCAACGTGCTGGAAATATCCTTGGCCTATCAGAATGAGCGATATCGCGGCGATGGGCATCCCAATAATCTGTTCAGGTAACTGCCAAGATGCATATTTCCCCCAAGGAAATATGCCGCCTGATAGACGTCCCCCGAGGATGTTACTGAAAAACATGTTCATCCAAACCGTAATGATCAGTACCGCTGCCAGCAACCCTGGTAAAAGTTTTGGTACGGTTGCTCGCACCTCTTCGGTTACCTGTTTAAGATTATAAACAGTTTCAGGGGTTAATCCCGCTTCTTTAGAGCTGTAGAGCTCAAGGGATTGCTGGAATCCAAAATCAAGTAGCTCGAGCAGATATTTATAGGGGTTTATTCCTGTAGATGCTCCATAAACACCCCAAAAGAGTAGCCAGGTCAGGCCGAGAACGATCAAACCTTTGCTGCCACTAACAGCAGCGGATTCCCTTTGCATTGCCCCTTTATACAACGTGAAGCCTAAAGGGATCAATGTAAGCGAGAACAAAAACACTTCCATTCGGTGCATAAGCAGAGCACCAAGTCCAGCAATCAGCAAGGACATTTGTAACAGCGTTGTTCCTGCTTTAAATCCTTTTACAGTCAACAGATAAAAAACCGGTAGCGCTGAGATTCCGTTGAGCCACCCAAACAGTGGTGGATTCAGGATCGGGATGAAAAAAAAAGCGCTAAGAAAAAGTATCAGAAGGGGAGATACCCTGAATTTTTCCAGCCCGGACCCTATGTTTAGCATTGCTTGGGCAAAACGTTAAAACTGGGTTGGCCCCATGTATGGCAACAAAGCCAACTGCCTCGCCCGCTTAACGGCTTCGGTCAACTGGCGTTGATGCTTTGCACAGGTGCCGTAAATCCTCCTGGGTATAATCTTGCCTCTTTCGGTGACGAAATTCTTCAGCGATTTTGAATCTTTGTAATCAATGGTAACGTCTTTGTCGGTACAAAAACGGCAAACGCGACGGCGTGAAAAAACTTTTTTTGGTTGTGCCATAATGCTTCTCCTACGGTAATCCTTAATAACTTAGGGCGCGAATTAATCTTCGATGGATTCGTCTTCCAGTGCTTCGCCATCGAACTCATCGATCTCTGAATTCTCAGCCAATGCGGCTGCACTGGCAGCAGCCTTGTCTGCGATTCGTTGTTTTTCAAGTTCGATTGCTTCGGCATTCATGCCTTCGCCGAGTTTGACAGTGAGAAAGCGAAGCGCTCTGTCATCAATCCGGAAAATGCGTTCAATTTCTTTTACCGTGTGTCCAGGAGCAGCATAATTCAGATACACATAATAACCTTGTGTTTCCTTGTTGATCTCGTACGCAAGCCGTTTGATACCCCAGCGGTCGAGACAGATGATCCCGCCGCCGTCATTGGTAATGATGGCATTGGTCCGATCAATGATTTCGGTGAATTGTTCTTCGCCTAGGTTCGGGCGGAGAATGTACGTAGTTTCGTAATGACGCATGATTCCTCCTCGTGGTCAAAGTGGCCCTCGCTTCATTCCTGATGGCGAGAGCGGGAAGGGTGATATGATTAATCTGTTATTTTAGTAAAAAATTGCGAGATATGTCAAGAAAAAAGCGGGTTAAGGCTAAGGGAGGAGGGAGGGCTGTTTTTCCAGCGTTTTTATTCGTTCCCATTGGGAGCGAAGTTCTTGTTCATTGCCGATGGGAACGCCAGCGAAAACATGGGGATGGCGCCTGATCATTTTTCCAACTATTTGTGTAAAGACATCGCCGGCCGTGAAATGTTGCTGTTCCGTATGCATGGTAATCAACATGGTGAGAATGAAGAAAACATCGCCAATTTCCTCACAGATGTCTTCTGGTCGACCATTATCAATAGCTTCGAGCAACTCCTGACATTCTTCAAGGAGGTATTTTTTCATGGATGTTGGCGTTTGTTTACCATCCCATGGGCATCCATTGGCCCCTCGCAGGGTAACAATGATCTGTTGCAAACGGGTGAAATCGTCAAAGTGCGGGATGTCTTGAGATGCTTCCGTGATCATTGCCTGGATTCGAGTATTTGGAGAGCCTGTTCAATCCGGTGGAATTCGTCTTGCCTACTGTCGCCGAGAATATCCTCAATTTTGTCCAGCAAACGGGAAAGGTCACTGTTAATGATTTCAAGATTCTGGATGGTTTGCGCAGCGGAGGATTCGGTGACATCCATCGCCTCTCTGAGATCCCCGGCGCTTTTCATCAACGCTTTGACTTCTGCAATCTTTTCCAGGCGAAGAAATAATTCATCGAAATTCACTGGTTTTTCGAGGTAATCGACAGCACCCTTTTTCATGGCGTCAACCGCGGTGTCCACCGACGAATGGGCTGTAATAACTATAACCTCGATCTCAACATTTTTTTCCTTTGCCAGGTTAAGTAATTCAATGCCACCAATATCTCCAGGCATCACCAGGTCGGTGATAATCACATCAAAAGGCATGGAATCGAGCAAGATCGCTGCTTCTGTACCATCGGCGGCAACGGTCACCTCGTAACCTTCTTTACTGAGACGTTTTTCAAATAATTTGCGGATGACCGGATCATCATCGGCAATAAGGATCGTCATGGTATTCATAGGTCACCTTAAAACATTAGGTAAAAATGTTGATAAATATCTATTTATTTCAATTGATAAAAAATAGATCGAAGATGCCTTTTCGGTATAAACCGAGGGCATATGCCGGTTAATGATTCGGTGGAACCGATGATAAGATAGCCATCGGGTTCCAGTACATCGGCAATCTTATTAAAAAGTTTTTTCCGATCCTCCAAGGTGAAATAAATGGCGACGTTTCTGCACAGCACAATGTCAAATTTTCCGAGTCCGGTGAAGGGCAACATCAGGTTGAGCTTACGGAAATTAGCCATGGCTCTGATCTGATCATTTACCTTCCATGTCTGTCCGGCCATGGTGAAGTATTTGGTGAGTTTATCCCTGGCGAGCCCTCGTTCTATTTCAAATTTATTATATTTCCCGCTGCTGGCTTGAGCGACGGCGGCATCGGAAATATCTGTGCCCAAGAGCTTGATTGCATATTTGGAAAGATCTCCCAGCAGTTCCTGCAAAACAATAGCCACGGAATAGAGCTCCTGGCCGGTTGAACTGGCGGCACTCCAAATTTTCAAGGAGGTCTTCAGACCAGCGGTTTTAGTTGTCCGCGCGTCGATCAATTCGGGTAAAATTTTATGCTGTAAGAGTTGAAAAGGTCCAGAATCCCGGAAGAAAAGTGTTTCGTTGGTTGAAATAGCATCAATAATTTTACGTTCGATAACTTTGGTCGCATCCGCTTTTGCTTTTCTGACAAAATCCTGGTAACTGGCGCACCCCTGTTCCTCGGCAATGGTGTTGAGCCGGGTTTCAAGGAGGTATTTTTTGCTTTCATCAAGATATATCCCCGATATTTCGTAGATATATTTAGCGATAAGCTTGATCTCTTCAGGGGATATTTTAAGCATGAGGACCGTAGTTTGAAGGAATCCGCTATTTGACCGATTTGACTATTTCACCGGCGATTTTGTCCAGAGGCACAACCACATCAATCAATCCGAGTTCCGCTGGAGCCTTAGGCATACCATACACAACACAACTCGCCTCATTTTGTCCAATGATCAAGGTTCCTTTTTGTTTAAGAATCTGCAATCCTTTGGTGCCGTCAGAGCCCATGCCGGTCATAATAACCGCTGTCGCCCGCCCGACATAATAATCTGCAACGGAACGAAATAGATAATCGGCGGACGGCTTACAGGAATTCTCAGGTGGATCATTGGTGATTTTAATCAAACGATTGGTCCCGTCGGCGGAAGCGACCAGTTTCATCTGTTTACCGCCAGGAGCGATATAGGCAATATTCGCCTGGATCGCTTCTCCATCCTGCGCCTCTTTAACCGTGAGGGCGCATTTTGCATTGAGACTGTTGGCTAAGGATTTGGTGAAAACCGGCGGCATATGTTGCACAATAACGATGGGAACGCCAAGATCACCAGGCAACATCGGCATCATTCTGGCAAGAGCATTTGGACCACCGGTGGAAATGCCGATAGTGACGATTTCTGACTTGCCTTGGCGACGTCCGATTCCAGTAGCGGAGCCGGCTATCTTGCGGTCAGTCGAGGTTGCCGAGGTGCCGAGAGTGGGTTTTAGGTCACCTGATGCGACCACCGTTCTTCGGGCTGGTATGCTACCGCGCCCCCCAGCTTGCAGAGATCCGACGGTGGTGCGACCTGTCTGGAACGCTTTGATGAGAGGGGTCAGGAAGGCTCGAAGGTGCTGCTTGCTCTCGACGATATTTGTAGTATTGGGCTTGAGAATAAAATCATAGGCCCCGAGTTCCAAGGCCCGCATGGTCATTTCACCGCCTTCGCTGGTCAGGGTGGAGACCATGATGGCTGAAATATGCGGGGCGTGCTGTTGCAGATACTGGAGCACTTCAATGCCGTTCATTTCCGGCATTTCAATGTCAAGGGTGAGGAGATCTGGTTTGAGGGTCTGGATCTTAGAAACGGCTATTTTGCCGTTATGGGCGACGCCAACCACTTCCACGCCGGGCATTTCAGCGAGGATGTCGCTGACTGCCTTTCGATAGACTATGGTGTCGTCAACCACCAGAACTTTGATATTTTTTCCAAACATGAATGGTTTGATTAATAGAGTTGATTGAACAAGGTGTTATCGTGGAGCCTTATCGCTCCAGTCCTCTTCCCAGGTTTTCCGATTCGATCTTCAAGACTTCCTTGATGTCTAAAATGCCGATCAATTTATTCTCGGTTTTATAAACACCGGTAAAAAAACCGCCCTGCATGCCACTCATGTTGGCGGGAGCCGGCTCGATTTTATCAGGGTCGGCCATGACCACATCGCTGATGCGGGTGACCAGCAGGCCGACATGTTCCCCTGGAGCGTTGACGATAATATTGCGTGATTCATTGCTGAGTTCCGCTTTACCCAAGCCCAGTTTCTGGCCGAGGTCGATAATGGTGACTATCTGACCACGCAGGTTAAGGATGCCGATCATGTAATCCGGAGCCTGCGGAACTTTGGTCATTTCCATGAGTTTGTTGATTTCCTGTACTTTCAGAATGTCCATGCCACACAGGGCATCTCCCACATAGAACGTGGCCAGTTCAATTATATTTTTGGTCGACGCATTTTTTTCAGCCATTGTTCAACTCCACCTTGGGTTGTTGGAAATAACTTTCAATGTATACATTTTAAAAGGACATGGTAACTCTTTCAGAGCATCCGCAAAGGCCGCCAGGTCGAGGGCAGGAATTAGGCCTGAACTTTGTCTTTTAAAATATAGCTCGAGATTTGGCGCACCTCGGTAACGCACGGGGCCTATTGATTGTGACCTGCTGAAATCTCAGCCATATTACCCCTGAAATCCAGGTGCAATTCTGATGCATGAAACCGATAGGCTCCTTGTATCTAAGGTTTTCATCAGGGGCATGATGAATGCTCAGGTGGTCATGGCGGATTTTGCGTACTTATGGACACTCTCCATCAATCGTTCCTTGTCGAGTTTAATATGGTACTCGTCCACACCCACTGATTTACCCCGGGCGATATCTTCATCTGCAGCGAGGGTGGTTAGGGCGATCACCGGTAAGTGTCTGAACCTTTTATCATTCTTTATTTTTTCGGTCAGTTCGAAGCCATTCATGTTGGGCATTTCGATATCGGTTACCACCATGGTGATATCATCTCCATGTTCTTCCAGAACACTCCAGGCGATTCTGCCGTCCTCACCCTCCAAGACCTTGAATCCGGCTTCGTCCATATACCCTTTCACCTGATTACGGAAAAAATTGGAGTCCTCAACGATCAATATGGTCGGCGCCTGGGCTTGATCAACGGCTATTTCGGCGTAGGCGGCATGATCTTCAAACCATTGGGGATTGGAGACTTGCATGATTTCGAAGATATTGACCAGCATGGTGGTTTTGCCGGCGATGATGGCCGACCCCATGATCCCAGGTTGTTTAAGGGTTGAGTCGTCAATATCCGTATTAATTTCAATGGCATCGATAGGGCCGGTCGCCAGAAGCCCGACATCTTTTCCTGCAAGATGAAAAACTATGACCAGAAGATCGTCCCGATCGGCCAAAGGCATCACCGAAGCTACCTCGTCGATACTGATCAACGGCAGACTGCCGCCACGGTACTGCATTACCCGGCGCCCACCAATCTCCTCGATGTCATGTCGTTTTATCTTTTCCACCCGTTCGACTTGGTTAAGCGGCACCCCGAACTGTTCCAATGGAGAGCTGGAAAAAGTGAGTAGCGCTTGTTTGTCGCGGGTTTTGGTAATATTTTCCTTGGCGGCCTCGGCCAATTCATTGGCGCGCTCAGAGCCGTCGAGTGAAGTCAGGCCTGCCATTCGGGCGATATTGCTGACATCAAGGATCAGGGCTATCCGACCGTCGCCCATTATGGTTGCGCCCGCATATCCCTGGCATTGCTGTAAATGTCGCCCCAGTGGCTTGATGACGATTTCCTCGGAATCGTGGAGACGATCAACAATTAGGCCGTATTTCATTGCGCCAGTGGAAACAACGACAATATTCAGAGCGCTTGAAGCGCTTAACCGACGTTCCTTTGATTTTCTTTGTAGTTCATAGGAACTGTCCTTGGGAGGAGAGGGGCTCGGTTCGCCTTCTTCTTTAAACATGGGGGTGGATTTGGACCGCCGGTCAGCGATGTTTCGTCGTCGATCCGGTATGGTCTCTTCCTGAACCGGATCAAAGTACGTCGGTTCAATATCAAACACCTCGGCCATCCGGATTAAAGGCAGCAGATTGCCGCGCAGTCGCACCACCTCGGCGTCGCCGACCCGCTCGACCCGTTCTTTAACTTTGGCCGCCGGGATACGAAGGAGTTCTTCGAGGTTGACCTGAGGAATTGCGTAGCGTTCACCTCCGGTCATAACAATCTGACAGGGGATAATGGCCAAGGTCAGCGGTAGTTTGATGCCTATGGTTGAGCCTTTACCAACCTCTGATTCTATCTCGATGGAGCCGCCTAATTGATCAAGGTTGGTCTTGACCACATCCATCCCTACGCCACGACCGGAAACATCGGTTACTTTCTTGGCGGTGGAGAATCCGGGCAGTAAGATGAGATTGATTCGTTCTTTCTCCGACATAACCTTAGCTTGGTCGGAAGTGATCAAGCCTTTTTTGACCGCTGTTTCGGCGAGCATGTTACCGTCGAGCCCTTTGCCGTCATCGCTGATTTCGATGACCACCTGACCCGCGGCGTGGTAGGCCTTCAGCACGATGAGCCCGCGCATATCCTTGCCTTTTTTTCGCCGGTCTTCAGGGGATTCGATACCGTGGTCGACTGAATTTCGGATCAAATGGGTCAGCGGATCATTAATGGCTTCTATGATCGTCTTGTCGAGTTCAACATCTTTACCGACAATGGTCAGGTCAATCTGTTTGCCGAGTTTCTTGGATAGATCTCGGACAACTCGTGGAAATTTATTAAACACGTTGCCAATGGGCTGCATCCGGGTGAGCATGATCGCTTCCTGCAGCTCAGAGGTCACCAGGTCAATGCGTTGCCCAACCGCCTCAGCGTTTCTCACGTCTCCGGAGGTAATGGTCTGCAGCAGTTGATTGCGAGAGAGCACCAATTCGCCCGCCAGATTCATTAACTGGTCCAGTAGGCTGACCGTTACCCGGATGCTGGTGTCAAGCTTCTGGGATTCCGAGGGTTTTCGTATTCTGGCGGCACCACCGGCGTCTTGGGAAAGAGCATTGGCCGAATCGATATCGTCTTCATGCTCTTCCACCGGATCATCTTCAGAGGTTTCTTCGCCTGTATCCTCGAAGGTTTCGACTATAATTTCCTGTTCAGGCGAGGCAAGATTGGGTTCCTCCGGGGTGGGTTGCGGTTCTGGTTGCGGGGCTACAGGAACCGACCGTTCCGGTTTTGGGCCTGAAGGGGGAGCTTCGCCGCCTTCATAGATAATATTGAGGGCGTCGGTATGCCGGGAAATGTCGATAGTGTTGCTATTGCCAACATCTTCTATCAAGTGCTGCAATTCATCGGCAGCAAGCAACAACACATTGATTATGTCCGGGTTCGGGACAAGTTTGCTGCTGCGGATAAGCCCGAGAACATTTTCGGCAGCATGGGCAAGGTCCTGGATAACTGAGAGCCCCATGAAACCGGCGCCACCTTTAATGGAATGAGCCGCGCGAAACACTTTATTGACGAGTTCGACATCGATATCAGCACCCCCTTCTTCGATGGCGAGAAGGTCATTTTCGATATCAGAAAGATGCTCAAGCGATTCTTCTATAAAACCCTGCAATATTTCATCATCTTCAATAGACATATTCAGTTCTCCGTCAAAATATATGGTCGTGACACAAGCAAAACGAAAGACTGGCGCAAGGTGGCTTTTGCCCGGCGGATAAGCCGGTGTCTATTTCTAAACCTAATATGCCACAACAGTCCTAGGAATATTGTACGTATACTGGATTGATTGTACAGTTTTTTTTCAGAGTAGGATTATTATTGAAAATATAAAAGTTTTGCCAGGCTTCACTCCTGGTGAACCTGGCTTTGAACTGACTCATGAAAGAACGGCGTGAAACAACCGGGGTACGAACTTGCTCAGGTAGGAAAAGGGGGCTTGGGGCTGGAATCCACGACCAAGGCATTCACAACAGACTGGCAATACGACCCTGCAGTTGAGACAAAAAAGGCTAATTGCCGATCGCGTGGACCTTGATCGTGTAGGTGATGGTTTTTCCCGCTAAAGGATGGTTATAATCAACGGTAATTGTGTCACTGTTGGCGGCAAGCACAGTGGCGGGAACCTGTTGTGAAGTGCCGTCCTTATCAATGGCTAGCGAGAGAATCATGCCTGGTTTGGGATCGATTCTGCCAGCAAAACTGGCGCGTGAAACCTCATGCACTAAAGCCTTGTAATAGGGGCCGTAGGCATCTTCCGGCAAAATGTGCACAGTTCTGGTCTGTCCCGGCTCCATGCCAAAAAGCGATGCTTCGACGGCTTTGAGAATACGACCTGAACCGATGACCAAGGTCATGGGCTTGGTATCGGGCGCACTTTCAATGACCTCCCCGGATGAGAGGGTGGCGGTATAACTGACGGAGACGGTGTCAAGAAGCTGAACAGAGCTCATACTATAGTCCTTTGCTGGATAAAATGGATTATTATGAAGGTTAAATATACTCAATGGTTCTTGTTTTTACAAGAGCTGACCATGATTAACGGAAGCCTTGACAAAGCGGCTTTGAACGCATAAAAGAGCTTTCCCCAGCCACGAGGCTCCCTCTAATCGATATTTTTCAGATTCCTGGAAACGCAAATTTGAGGTCTTAGCCTTTTCAGGGTGGACCCTCTACCTGTAATAAGGTATTGTAAATCCTTTAATCCACGTTAGCATCTTCGAGAATTTTTGATCAAGAAGTACCAAATATGATAGAACTTACTTTTAAAAAAGATAAAGATGGCCTCCTGCCCGCAATTGTGCAGGACTTCGAAACCGGCGAGGTGTTGATGCTTGCTTATATCAATCAACTGGCCTGGGAAAAAACGATTGAAACCGGCAAGGCACACTATTGGAGCCGCTCCAGGAGCAGCCTTTGGCTGAAAGGCGAAACATCGGGTCATTTCCAAGTTATCAAGGAAATTCTGGTCGACTGCGATCAGGACACTGTGGTTTTCAAGGTTGAGCAACTTGGTGGCGCTGCATGCCATACCGGCTATCGCAGTTGTTTTTATCGAAAAGTGACAGGGGACCAACTAACCGTCCACCTACCGCATCGGATTTTTGACCCGACGGTGGTGTATGGGCATAAATAATTTTTTTTTAATTCATTAATAAAGGTAGATCATGAATATATTGAAATTAGGAATTCCTAAGGGCAGCCTTGAGAACGCAACCATCGCGCTTTTCGAAAAATCAGGATGGCGCATCAAGATGATTTCTCGGAATTATTTTCCCGAAGTCGACGACCCTGAACTTTCCTGCTCCATTTGCAGACCGCAGGAAATGTCACGGTATGTGGAATCAGGGATGCTGGATGCTGGAATTACGGGAAAAGACTGGACGCTTGAAAATGGGTCGGATGTGGAAGTTGTGGCTGACCTGGTCTACTCGAAAGTAAGCAATCGACCGACCCGCTGGGTGATTGCCGTACCTGGAGACTCGGACATCACCAGGGTCGAGCAGTTGGACGGAAAAAAAATCGCTACCGAGTTGGTAAATGTCACCCGTAATTTTTTTGACCAACGGGGTATTAAGGTCGATATCGCTTTTTCCTGGGGCGCGACTGAGGCCAAGGCGGTCTCCGGACTTGCCGATGCCATTGTTGAGGTTACCGAGACCGAAGCAACGATCCGAGCCCATGGCCTGCGGGTTATCCACGAATTGATGCAGTCGAATACCCAGATGATTGCCAGCAAGGCAGCCTTGGCCGACCCATGGAAGCGGGAAAAGATCGAAACCATTGCCATGCTGCTCCAGGGCGCACTTCGAGCCGACCGGATCGTGGGCCTGAAAATGAATGTTCCAAAAGAAAAACTTGATCTGCTCATCAATATGCTGCCCAGTTTAAATGCACCTACCGTAGCCCAACTGTACAAGCAGGAATGGTTTTCAGTAGAAACCGTGATTTCCGAGCATCAGGTCCGCGATTTGGTGCCTAAATTGAAAAAAAGCGGCGCCGAGGGCATCATTGAATATTCACTGAACAAAGTCATTTGATCAGTAATTTTATTATATCAAAGCCCGAGAAGAGGGGCGGAAAGTAGATATGGATTTCAGAAAAGTAACGTTTCTCCTTTCCGCCCACGCCATCCGGCAGCTGCCGGATCCGATTTATCCCGATATTGCTTTTGCCGGCCGTTCCAACGTCGGTAAGTCGAGTTTGATCAACCGGTTGATTAGTCGGACCAATATGGTCAAGACCAGTTCTAAACCCGGTAAAACCCAGAGCCTTAATTACTTTCTTATTGATGAGTCCCTGTACTTCGTCGATTTGCCGGGCTATGGGTTTGCTCAGGTGCCACAGCAGATCCGCCAGGCTTGGCAGGGGCTGATCAGCGAATATATAGAAACCAGGGCAACTCTGGCTTGTGTCATTGTTATTGTCGACCTGCGGCACGAGCTCAAAGCTTTGGATCGGGAACTGGTCGACTATCTTCGTTTTCACCAACAAGCTTTTTTGCCGGTCTACACCAAGGCGGATAAACTGAACCGCAACAATCAGGCGAAAAATGCTGCGGCGCTCGATGCTGCATTAACCATTACCGCAGAGGAGCGAATCATTTTTTCTGCGAAAACTGGACTGGGGTGCGACACCCTCCAGCAGCGGATCGCCGCCTATGTGTCTCCAGAACCTATTGGGATAACCTAATACCGCTGCAGAGGGGGCGCGCCTTTTACTGGTCCGACTTAAGCACTGCCAAAAAGGCCCGCTGCGGTATTTCGACATTGCCGACGGTCTTCATCCGTTTCTTTCCCGCCTTCTGTTTTTCAAGCAGTTTTCGTTTTCTTGAAATATCACCGCCGTAGCATTTGGCAGTTACGTCTTTACGCAGGGCAGAAATATTCTCCCGTGCCACTACATTTCCGCCGATAGCCGCCTGGATAGCGATTTTGAACATCTGGCGTGGAATCTCCTCCTTGAGACTTTCGCAGGCCTTAAGCCCTCGCTCCCTGGCCTTGTCTCGATGGGTGAGTTGCGACAGGGCGTCAACCTGTTCTCCGTTAACCAGAATGTCGAGTTTTACCAGATCGCTGGTCCGGTAATCGATCAGTTCGTAGTCAAACGAGCCGTACCCCTGCGTTACCGATTTCAATCGATCGTAGAAATCATAGATAACTTCGGCCAACGGCAGTTCGCAGATGAATTCAATTCGGCCGGGCATAGGATAATGATATTTGGTGTTTTCCCCTCGTCGCTCCATGCAAAGCGTCATGACCACGCCCATATATCGCTCAGGTATGTGGATAGTGGCTTTAATAAACGGCTCCTCGATGCGGGCAATAGAGCCGGGATCAGGAAAATATGCAGGGTTATCGATTTCGATTACGCTCTTGTTGTGCAGAAAAAAAATATATTTGACCGTCGGCACAGTGAGGATCAGAGAGATGTCGAATTCCCGTTCCAAACGTTCCTGCACGACTTCCAGGTGGAGCAGGCCGAGAAAACCGCAACGGAAACCAAACCCCAGGGCGGCCGAGGAATCTTTCTGGAAAGTAAGGGCGGCATCATTGAGTTTTAGCTTTTCCAGGGCACTGGCCAGATCTTCATAATCATCGGTGGAGACCGGATATAACGAGGAGTACACCACCTGTTGGACTTCTTTAAAGCCAGGCAGCGCGGCGACGCAGGGCCGGTCCCTGAGGGTAAGGGTGTCGCCGGGTCGGGTGTCGGACACGGTTTTTACTCCGGCAATAATATAGCCGATTTCGCCAGCTGAAAGTTGTGCCCGCGTTTCCCGGCGAAGATGAAAGACGCCCAATTCTTCCACCCGGTAATCGGCGCCGTTGGACATGAACAGAATCTGATCGCCGGGTTTTACAGTGCCGTTGATGATCCGCACCGAGATTACGGTGCCCCGGTAAGGGTCGTAACTGGCATCAAAAATCAGGGCTTCCAGCGGTTTTTCTGGATCCCCCTTGGGCGGGGGCAAAAAACGGACGATAGCATTGAGCAGTTCCTTGACTCCTACCCCGGTTTTTGCGGAACACATCTGGATAGCGGCTCCGTCCAGACCGAGATCTTCTTCGATCTGCATTGCTACTTTTTCCGGCTCAGCGGCGGGCAGGTCGATTTTGTTGATGACCGGAATGATTTCGAGATTATTCTCCATGGCCAAATAGAGGTTGGCCAGGGTTTGAGCCTCGATTCCCTGGGCAGCATCTATTAGGAGCAGGGCGCCTTCGCAAGAGGAAAGGGCTCGGGAAACCTCATAACTAAAATCGACATGCCCAGGGGTATCAACCAGGTTGAGAACATAGGTATCTCCGTCTTCTGCTATAAAAGGTAAGCAGATAGTCTGTGACTTGATAGTGATGCCACGTTCCCGCTCGATATCCATGGTGTCGAGCATCTGATCTTTGAATTCACGATCGGTGACCATGTTGCAGAGTTGAATCATGCGATCGGCCAAGGTTGACTTGCCATGGTCAATGTGAGCGATTATACTGAAATTACGTATTTTATTCATACAGATGAAGAAAACCTAGGGGGGGGAGAGGGTTCACGGAAGCTAAGCCTTGTATGAATAGCATAGATTCTTTGAAAATAAAACTCTTCAACCCGTACCTGTAGTATTAAAGTGTTTTTTTTTATTTTTTAGAGTAGGGTTTTAACAAAGCCCTGCAGGTGAGTTTGCTCTCTGCAGGGTTATGTTTTCTAACGATATACCAGAGATTAATGAGAGATCAGAACGAAATCGACAATCTGGAACTGAACGAACCGCATCAGCATGCTTTGATGCTGACTAGTCAAGACGATAACCTTCCTGCGTTAAGCAACCCCGCCCTTCATCGTTATCTACAAGAAATTAGTCAATACGAGTTGTTGAGTCGGGAAGAGACGGAAGAATTGGCCGTCCGCTTTCAGGAAACCGGGGACCCCGATGCCGCGTATCGGCTCGTTTCCGCTAATCTCCGCCTGGTGGTCAAGGTGGCCATGGATTTCCAGAAATACTGGATGCAGAATTTCATGGATCTGATTCAGGAAGGCAACGTTGGCCTGGTCCAGGCGACCAAAAAGTTCGACCCGTACCGTGGCGTCAAGTTTTCCTATTATGCTGCCTACTGGATTCGTGCCTATATTCTTAAATTTATTATGGATAACTGGCGCTTGGTAAAAATAGGCACCACCCAGGCACAGCGAAAGTTGTTTTTCAGTCTGAATAAGGAAAAAAAGCTGCTCGAATCGCAGGGTTTCAAACCCGAAGTAAAACTGCTGGCGGAACGCCTAAACGTCAAGGAAAGCGAAGTCATCGAAATGGGCCAGCGCATGGACAATTGGGATGTCTCCCTTGAAGCCCCAGTGCGCAGCGATTCGGAAGACGAGCAAAAGAATTTTCTTCCCCATGACGGTCCTGGAATTGAAGAGATGGTGGCCAGTCAGGAAATGCGGGAACGCTTGGCACAGATTCTTGCCGAGCTCAGTGATCGACTCAATGCCAAAGAACAGGTCATTCTCAGCACTCGCCTGCTCAGCGATGAACCCAAGACCCTGCAAACCATAGCCGACGAGTTTAACATCTCTCGGGAAAGGGTTCGGCAAATAGAAGCCAATTTATTGAAAAAATTAAGAAAACAACTTGAAAAAGAAATGCCTGACATCCAGGATTTTCTCAACGGTGACGGAGTAATTCTTGCCGCTGGACCGACCGATCAGACCTCCTGAACACCTCGCTCTTTTCAAAACCATTACCTACTACCTCCACATTAGTATAAACCAATGAATGTACCGTTACTTGATTTGAAACCGCAATTAACCCAGTTACGACCACAGATCATGGAGGCCGTCACCAGGGTCATCGATTCAACTGGCTATATTTTAGGTCGTGAAGTTTCCGCGTTTGAAGAAAAAATTGCGGATTACTGCGACGCAGCCTATGGCGTCGGCGTATCCAGTGGCACCGATGCACTGCTGGCCGCCTTGATGTCCCTGGATATCGGCCCCGGTGACCTGGTGCTGACCACGCCCTATACCTTCTTTGCCACCATGGGAACCGTACTTCGGACCGGGGCGTTACCGGTATTCGTCGACGTAGAGCCCGAAAGTCTCAATATTGCCCCTCAGGCCATGGCCGACGCCCTGAAGGCGGACAGGGAAACCGGGGGGCGGATTAAGGCTATTATCCCCGTGCACCTTTATGGGCAATGCGCTGATATGCAGCGCGTCATGGCCCTTTCTCAGGAATATGGCGTTCCGGTTATCGAGGATGCCGCCCAGGCGATCGGCGCAGAATTCCCCTTTGAACAAGAGGGCCGCATCGTCTGGAAACGGGCGGGGAGCATGGGGCTTTGCGGTTGTTTTTCTTTTTTCCCCAGTAAAAATCTTGGTGGTATCGGCGATGGCGGCATGATCACCACCTCGGATCATGGTTTTGCCGAAATACTCAAGTCAAACCGTAACCATGGGGCAGAGCCCAAGTATTACCATTCACGGGTGGGTGGCAATTTTCGTCTCGACCCTATCCAGGCGGCAGTGCTTGCCATCAAACTCGATTATCTCGAGGCGTGGCATGCCGCCCGGCGACAAAATGCAGCTCATTATCGCCAACTTTTCCTCGATGCCGGTTTGATAGATGCGCCGGTGACCCTTCCGCAGGCAATGTATGCGGAAATCGAAGGGGCTGAGAAGCATAATCACCACATCTATAATCAATTCGTTATTCTTGTGCCCCAACGAGACGAATTGCGCCAATTTCTTCAGTCACAGTCCGTCGGTTGCGAAATCTATTATCCGTTATGCCTACATCAGCAGGAATGTTTACAATCTGAAACCTATCGCCACCAATCATTCCCGGTTTCGGAAAAAGCGGCTGCCACTTCGCTGGCGTTGCCAATTTATCCCGAATTGAACTATGAACAACTGGCTCATGTGGTGGCTATGATCCAACGTTTTTATCACGGCACCTGATAGTGTTGCAGCGTTGCACCGGATCGATGAACGAACGTGCTTGTTTGTTGGCTGGCAAGATGGTCACCCAAGTGGAGCGGTAGATGCAAGCAAGCAAAGGCTGGCCCTGAACCACCCCGTAGCTCAAGGAGCAACTTTCATTAATAAGATTTCATTTTTTACTTTCTGGTATACAAAAAGCGTCGAGTTGCAAGGCTCAACGCTTTTTCTTATCCCCACATGATTTGGTAATTGTATTAGGAGGAGTGAACATGGTTGTACGTATCCCGATGTCCTTGACGGGAAATCGGCAGCTTCGCACCGAGTTGGAACGACTTGAGCGAGGTGAACGGCATGAAATTGTTAAAGCCATCGAGGTGGCTCGGGCACATGGCGATCTCAGCGAAAACGCCGAATATCATGCCGCCAAAGAACGGCAGAGTCTGGTTGAAGGAAGAATCTTGGAGTTGAAAGATAAGCTCGGACGCGCTGAAATCATTGACTGCTCGAAAGTAACCATTGAAAAAGCGGTTTTTGGTACCGTCGTTACCCTGATGGACCTGACAACCGAAACTGAGGTAACCTATCAGTTGTTGGGCCCTGAAGAAGCCGATGTTAAGCGGGGTTCGATTTCCGTCCTTTCCCCTTTAGGGAGAGCTTTGCTCGGCAAAGAGGTTGGAGATGAGGTGGTCACCAAAACACCTGGTGGCATACGGGAGTTTGAAGTGATTCTGATTTCGGCTTCCACTATTCAGTAAGCGTTACCTTGGCAGGCACACCTTTCGTGCAAAACAGCAGAGGATGTTTGGCGGCGGACATCAAACGATGTCCAGGAGGGAAACAGGAGTTAACGGTTAACAGGACAAGCAACTCAGGAGGCTGGTGTGAGTAATCCTGTTTGAAAAATAACGGTAACCTGATGACTGACCTCTTCGACAGTGGCTGGACAATCGTTATCCAAATGCCATATTCTTGAAACATCATCGAGCGAGCCAAAGAGAATCTGTTTGGCGATCTCCGGCTTGATATCCTTACGAAAAATCCCTTCCTGCTGACCCTGTTTGATAATTGCGGCAATGAGGTCGAGATATTCGCTGAATTTATTCTTTCGATATTCACGAATAAGTTTACTAGTCTGTCGCAACTCGATATGAATGACCTCGGCGAGGTATTTGTTCTTCTTCATTTCCTCCAGATGATTATTGATAAAGATCTCCAACCGGTTTTGCGGGTTGGTTTCTTTTTCCAATAAAACGGTAACCTGATCGATCAGCTTACCGATCTCTTGTTCGAAAACGGAAAGAAGTATGTCGAATTTATTGTTAAAATAAAGGTAGATAGTGCCATCTGCCACCTTTGCCTCTTTGGCGATGTCAGAAATCCGGGCATTAAAGAAGCCTTTTTTCGCAAAGACTTTCGTGGCAGCACGTATAATTTTACGATGCTTATCGGGAGATTTCATTTAATATGATTAAACAGGCAGTTGCTGTGGAAAATGAATGAGTCCTCATTCCAAATATTACCAGGTATTCCGGCAAGGTGTCAAGAAAAATGCCGGAAGTCGTCAGAAGAAGAACATTTTCTTGATGTTAGGAACCATAGGGATATTATTTTCTGGACGAAATTAGCTAAGATTTATTAGAGAGTATACAAATCATAATTATATTGGCATTTATTCTTAACTTATAGGGAGCAGCAATGAAAATTCTGGTGATAGGGGGGGGCGGTCGCGAGCATGCACTTGTCTGGAAACTTAAACAATCCGACAAGGTCGACTCGATATACTGTGCACCGGGCAATGCCGGTATTCAACAGCTTGCGACTTGCATTGCTCTAGCCGTTAACGACATTTCCGGATTGCTGAACTTTGCACTGAACGAAAAAATCGACCTGACCATCGTCGGACCGGAAGAACCGCTGACCATGGGGATTGTTGATGCCTTTCAGGCGCAAGGTCTGCGCATTTTCGGGCCTGACAGCAAAGGTGCAATACTCGAAGGCAGCAAGGTTTTCACAAAAGATTTTTTAAAGAAACACCAGATCCCCAGCGCCCAGTACGATACATTCAAAAAAAGAGGGGAAGCTAAAAAATTTGTTCGATCCATCGGCGTCCCTTGTGTGGTCAAGGCTGATGGCCTGGCTGCCGGCAAAGGGGTTATCATTGCCCAGACCATTGCCGAAGCCGAACAGGCCATTGATCTTATTATGAAAGACAAAGCTTTTGGCGCTGCCGGCAACAAAGTGGTGATCGAGGAGTTTCTCACTGGAGAAGAAGCCTCGTTCATTGCCTTCACCGATGGAACAACGGTGCTGCCATTGCCGTCTTCCCAGGATCACAAAGCGATCTTTGATGGCGATAAAGGTCCTAATACCGGCGGCATGGGGGCCTATTCGCCAGCTCCTGTAATGACCGACGCCCTGACCCAACGGGTAATGGACGAGGTCATGCTGCCAACCATCCGGGGTATGGCTGCTGAAGGGCGTCCCTACAAAGGTATGCTGTATGCAGGCTTAATGATCGATAATGATCAAATCAACGTGCTCGAATTCAACTGTCGGTTCGGTGATCCGGAATGCCAGCCTTTGTTGATGAGGCTTGAAAGTGATCTGATCGATATTCTTAACGGATGTATCGACGAAACGCTCGACCAGGTGCGTCTGGTCGTCGATTCTCGCCCCACGGTGTGCGTGGTCATGGCCTCGGAAGGGTATCCCGGCAAGTACCAGACCGGCAAAGCCATTGCCGGACTCCAGGAAGCCGCAAAAATTGAAGGCGTTGAGGTCTTTCATTCCGGAACAGCCACCAAAGGCCGTCAAATAGTCTCCAACGGTGGCCGGGTGCTGGGCGTGACGGCGATTGGCAAAAACATCAAGGAAGCTATTGAACGGGCTTATAGCGCCGTTGACAAAATATCTTGGCAAGGTTGTTATCATCGGCGAGATATCGGCCACAAGGCCTTGGCGCGTCTCAAGGCTTTGCCTGACCCATTGGTTGGCATTGTCATGGGAAGCGATTCCGATTTGCCGGTAATGCGAGCCGCCGCCGATTTCCTGGCCTCTATCGGTATCGGTTACGAGTTGACTATTTCTTCAGCCCATCGCACCCCGGAACAAGCCACCACTTATGCAAGAACAGCACGCGATCGGGGGCTTAAAATTATTATTGCCGGGGCGGGAATGGCGGCCCATCTGGCCGGGGTTCTGGCTGCCCACACCACCCTGCCCGTCATCGGGGTGCCCCTTGACGCCTCCTCGCTTAACGGACTGGATGCGCTCCTGTCAACTGTGCAGATGCCCCCAGGCATTCCTGTTGCCACCATGGGGATCGGCAAGTCCGGGGCAAAAAATGCCGCTGTCCTCGCGGTTCGCATTCTTGCTCTCAGCAATCCCGCCTTGCAAGAAAAGCTCGAACTCCATGCCCGTGAGATGGCCGAACAGGTCGCTGCCAAAAATGCCGCTCTGGTAAGGTGAACATGCCCTTGGTCGTCACCGAGGAAGCTCTCCGCCACGCCGCCGGGATTTTGCACTCCGGCGGCGTGGTCGCTTTTCCTACCGAGACCTACTATGGATTGGCGTCGGACCCTTTGCAGCAGCAGGCTCTTGAGCGGTTATTCCGTATCAAGCGCAGGCCCAAGCAGATGCCGATTCTGGCTCTGGTTGCAGGGATAAGTCAACTCAATCTACTGGCAAATGAAGTACCTGCAGTGTATCATCGCTTGATCGATAATTTCTGGCCCGGGCCTTTGACGCTGATCTTTCCCGCCTTGCCAACGCTGCCGCCGCAGTTAACCGGACACACCGGCACCATAGGGCTCCGTCGATCTTCACATCCGATAGCGAACCGTTTGGTCGAGGCCTTTGGCGGCCCGATCACCGCCACCAGTGCCAATATATCCGGTGGTTCACCGGCAGTTACTGCTGCTGAAGTTTTCCAGACATTCGGCGACCAGGTTGACCTGATTCTCGATGGTGGCCGAACGCCTGGAGGCAAAGGTTCAACGCTCGTTGGTATTTTGGGTACATCCCTGCACTGTTTCCGGGAAGGAGTCATCCCCTTCGTTTCCGTACAAACATGTGCGACGACCGATATGATCAATGAATAAATCAAATACCGGAGGCATGCATGGTAGATTTGCGGTGGAATAAAGCATTTGCGTTAGAGCAGACGGATGGTGACGAAGAACTGCTGGATGAATTACTCATATTGTTTAAGGATTCCGCAGCGTCCGACTTGGAGTTGTTGCAACAGGCCGTGGCAACTAATGACCCCGCAGGAGTTGTGAGGGCGGCGCATAGTCTCAAAGGAGCCTCAGCCAGCCTGGGGATAGAAGGAATTCGTCAGCTGGTTATGACCATGGAGTCCGATGCCCGCAATAACTCGGTCACGGTCGCCAGGGACAAGATGGCCGTTTTAACCGAACTGCTCGGCCAACTTAGCAGTCTTCAGTAAAGAGGCAAGGGCATCATGAAACCGGCTCACTTTGTTCAGGGCCGGCCGATGCCATGCGCCCGAACAGCCGAGACAAGTCCTCAAGCCAAGTAGCCACTTCATCATTGATGAAGCGTTCGGCGCACCGCCATTGCCAGTTATTGTTAGTAGTTCCCGGTCTATTCATACGGCAATCGTTCCCAAAACCAAGTATGTCCTGCATGGGTACGATAGCCAAATTTGCACTCGAGGACAGGGCAAGATAGACCAGGTCTAGATGGAAGGAGCCGGCATGATCGTCCTGTCGATTGGCAAATCGCTTGGCCTGACGTTTGCTGGCCGGATCGACCTCCGGGCTGAGATACCAACCAACTGCGGTGTCGTTGTCATGGGTGCCGGTATAGACAACGCTGTTTTTTTCTGCGTTATAAGGTAAATAGGAGTTTTCGTCGGTTCCGTCGAAAGCAAAAAGCAAGATGCTCATACCAGGGTATCCAAATTTACGGCGCAGCGCTTCGACTTCGGGAGTGATGTGCCCGAGATCTTCGGCAATAATACTCATGCCGTTGAGTCGTCTGTCCATTTCCTCGAAAAATAAATATCCAGGTCCCTTGTGCCATCGTCCGTTCACCGCGGTTTCCTCTTCAGCGGGAACAGCCCAGTAAGATTCAAAGCCACGAAAATGGTCGATTCGCAGGGTGTCGACTAAAGTGAAGTTGAGCCGCAGTCGATGTTCCCACCAGTCCCATAGCTGGTCTTTCACTTTGAGATTGTCGGTGCTCCACCGGTATAGCGGATTTCCCCATCGCTGACCGTTGGCGCTGAAATAATCAGGGGGCACACCGGCAACATTGACAGGCTCGCAACGTTTAGGATCCAGTTGAAAAATTGGTTGATTGACCCAAACATCGACGCTGTCCAGGGCTACATAAATGGGCAGATCGCCAATAAGTTTGATTCCTGAGTTATTGGCATACGTTCGAAGTAGTTGCCACTGAGTGAAAAAAAGATACTGTTCGAAAATGTAATAATCGATCTGGTTGCTGAATTCCGAAGTGGCCAGTTGTAAGGCTTTTGCGTGCCGGTGCCGCAACGGTACGGGCCATTGGTACCATGGTTGATCGGCATACCTCTCTTTAAGCGCCAGGAAGAGCCCGTAGTCGATGACCCAAGGTTGTTCGCTGACGAACTCTTGAAGGATACCTTTCCCCGAAACGGTGAGCTGAAAACGTTCCCAAGCCAATGCGAGGATGTCGCCCTTATAAGCTGCAACTTTTTGATACTCAACGTCGTATTCCGAAAAAGGAGGTGGGGCGAGGTCTTCTTCAAGTAACAGCTTCTGCTCGACCAGCAAATCAAGACTGATCAATAAAGGGGAGCCGGCAAAGGCAGAATAACTCATGTATGGAGAGTCTCCAAATATCCGACTGGTGGGTCCAAGGGGGAGGATTTGCCAACAGCGCTGTCCGCTTTTCTTTAAAAAATCAATGAAATGTCTTGCTGGCTTGCCAATGTCACCGATCCCAAAACCGCCAGGCAGCGAGAAAACCGGTAGCAAGATTCCGCTTGACCTTTGCTGGAGAATGTTTACCGATGTAGCATTATCCATATCTAAATCCTTCTGAGGTGCCATGATCTAACCCGCTTATATTTTATATAATTTCAAAGAAATTTTCTTGTTGCACACGCTTTTGTGTCGGGAAAATCACTCTTTGATTGCAATTTTTTAATAAAAGATTAAACTATAATATTCTTTTTGCGTCTAAAAAACACCTATGTGTGATCATATAGTTTTTAAAGGAGAAGGCAAGTGCTAGCTGGTATAAAAAATGACCTTCTTGAGGCCGGTAAAGATGAGGGCTGTATAACATTTCAGCACCTTAACGAATTACTCCCCGAACATGTGAAAGATCCGGGGGCCATAGAGGAACTTTTCGACTTTCTCGGTGAAAACAATATTGAAATTGTTACCCAGGAAGAAACGGGGAAGCGCAAAACCCTTTCCGGCGAAGAGTGGACCGGAAGAAAGTGCGGGGAGGATGACAATTCCGGCGACACCTTGCCCGATAGCGAAGAGCACGAATCGGAAGAGACCACTACCACCTATCTCAGAGAGATGGGACAATTCGACCTCCTCACACCTGAAGAAGAGGCCAAATATTCTAAAACCATCCGTGAAGGATTTGATGCCATCATTGAGGCTATCCGGCTGGACACCTCGACCGTGGTTGAAATCAAGATGCTGGTGGACCGCATCGATCTTTGGCAACGTCGCGACCCAACCCTCAAGCCCAAAAAACAACAGCTTAACTACATGAAGCACTGCGTCAGCATTGCGTACCGCAACTATCCGGAAAAGCGGGAACTATTCGAGCTGAATACTAAAATCGAGGCCTATAACCGGTCGATCGAGTTTGCCAAGGATTCAATGATCCGGGCCAACCTTCGCCTGGTGGTTTCCATCGCCAAACGCTACATGCACCAAGGGTTGACCCTGGCCGACCTGATCCAGGAAGGAAATCTGGGGTTAATGCGAGCGGTATTTCGTTTCGATTACAAAAAAGGCAACAAGTTTTCAACCTATGCCTCCTGGTGGATTAGGCAGGCTATCACCAGGGCTATTCTCGACAAAACCCGAACCATTCGGTTGCCGGTCCATTTCCTGGAGTTGCGCAGTCAGTTTTTCAAGGCCTTTTATTCGCTACTTAAGGAACTAGGACGCGAACCGACCCCGGTGGAAATCTCGAAAATGACCGATCTGCCCATGGATAAAATCCTGGCGATCCTCGAGGCCTCCCGTGAGCCGATTTCTTTAGAAACGCCTGTAGGCGATGACGATTCCACCTTGGGCGATTTTCTTGAAAACCAAGAATCCGAATCGCCCTACGATGCGGTCCAGAACCGGGAACTGGCCCACAGAGTCACCGAGGTCCTCTCAACTCTGACCGACCGCGAGGAAAAGATCATCCGGTTGCGGTTTGGGATTGGCGAAAAAGCAGAATACACTTTGGAAGAGATCGGCAAGCGATTCAATGTCTCACGGGAGCGTATCCGTCAGATTGAGAAAAAGGCGCTCAACCGGTTGCGGCATTCCAGTCGCAGGGAAAAACTTCGCTTTTTCCTTGATTAAACCCATCGTCAGTTCTACAGCTTAGAAGCCCCTTGTTTCAAGGGGCTTCTTTTTTTAACCATGGAGAATCGCAAGGGATCATCATGGATGCATACATCGAGCAAGCCGGCCTAGGAGAAATTTTAGCAAAAGTCCACGGCAACGAACGTCTCACCATGGAAGATGGTCGAAAGCTGTACGGACATAGCAATATTCTGGCCTTAGGGTATCTTGCCAATATTGCCAGAGAACGCAAGAACGGCAATCAGGCATTTTTCATCTATAATCAGCATGTTAATTACTCAAATGTGTGCACGAATCTGTGCAAATTCTGCGCATTCGGCAAACAAAAGGGCCATGAACTGGCCTATGAGATGAGTGTCGAAGAAGTTAAGACCAAGGTCAGAGACCGACTCGACGAGCCGATCAGCGAAATTCACATGGTCGGCGGTATTCATCCCGATCTGCCGTTCTCCTATTATCTCGACTTGCTTCGCGGTATTAAAGAAATTCGACCCGATGTCCATATCCAGGCGTTCACCTGTGTCGAAATCCACCACCTCGCTCAATTGGCGGGGAAACCGGTCGACCAGACCCTCCAGGCCCTGGTCGAAGCCGGGCTGGGATCGCTTCCAGGTGGCGGTGCCGAGGTCTTCAGCCCCCGGATCCGACAACTGACCTGTAAAGACAAACTTTCCGGCGAAGGGTGGCTTGAGGTCGCGCGTATTGCCCATCGCCAGGGGCTACGAACCAATGCAACCATGCTGTACGGTCATATTGAGACCATGGACGAGCGGTTGGAACATCTCGACGCCCTCCGTCGCACCCAGGATGAAACCGGTGGTTTCCTGGCTTTTATTCCACTGGCTTTTCACCCGAAAAACACTGAAATGGCCGAACACTCCAACACCACCGGGATCAACGACCTGAAAAACATTGCGGTCAGCAGGCTGATGCTCGATAACTTTCCCCACATCAAAGCTTATTGGGTGATGATTGGTCCCAAGCTGGCCCAGGTGGCGCTGGCGTTCGGCGCCGATGACATGGACGGCACGGTCAAGGAAGAAGTGATTACCCACATGGCCGGTGCGCAGACAGAACAAGCCATGGGCCACAAAACGCTGATCCGGCTGATTCAAGAGGCCGGGCGGCAACCGGTGCAGCGCGACACCCTTTACAATGTTCTTGCAACCTTCTGATCGCCATGCAGCTAATTTTCAATAAAATTGAGCATGGGGAACGGATCAACGGCGAGGAGTTTCTGCGGTTAGCGCGAGAGGCCAATCTGCACCAGTTGGGCTTTCTCGCCGGCGCGGTACGGTTGCGGCTGAATCCCGAGCCGGTGGTGACCTATGTAATTGATCGGAATATCAATTATACCGATATCTGCACCTCGGCCTGTAAATTCTGCGCCTTTTTCAAGGCCCCTGAAGATAGCCGCGGACAGGTACTTTCCAAGGTTGAACTCGCTGAAAAAATCAAGGAAACCCAAGCGCTCGGCGGCACCCAGATTTTGCTGCAAGGGGGACTCCATCCCGACATGCCCCTCGAATTCTACGAGGACATGCTCCGCTTTATCAAGACAACCGGCATCCATATCCACGGTTTTTCTCCACCTGAGATTCATCATTTCGCCCAATTGTCGGGTCTGTCGATCACTACGGTTTTACAACGATTGATTAAAAGCGGACTTGATTCCATCCCCGGTGGCGGAGCAGAAATTCTCAACGACCGGGTCCGCCGGGAACTGGCCCCTAAAAAATGCAGCGCCGGTGAATGGATAGCAGTGATGGAAACCGCCCATCATTTGGGATTGCGAACCACTGCGACCATGATGTTCGGTCATATCGAGTCCATCGAAGAGCGGTTGGAGCATCTCCAGCGATTACGCGATCTCCAGGACCGGACCGGTGGGTTTACTGCCTTTATTCCCTGGCCGTTCCAACCCGACCATACGCCACTGGCGGCCGTGCGTAAAATTGAAAAAACCACAGCCTTCAGTTATCTGAAGATGTTGGCACTCAGCCGAATTTTCCTCGATAATTTTCAAAACATCCAGGCATCCTGGGTAACACAGGGTCCTAAAATTGCTCAGCTTTCCCTGTTTTTCGGGGCCAATGATTTTGGATCTACCATGATCGAGGAAAACGTGGTCGCCGCAGCTGGCGTCCGCTTTCGTCTCTCCGAGGACGAAATCCGCCAACTGGTGCGCGATGCCGGTTTTCAACCGCAACAGCGCCTGATGGATTACACCCCGGCCTGATGCCTGTCGAACTGCTCCGTATTCATGCCGCTCCCTGGGTGGTGCCGGTCTGCGGCCCGATTATCGCCAATGGCGGGGTAGCTGTCAGCGGCGGCAGGATTGTCGCAGTCGATCCGTTACTGCGGTTGCAACAGCGTTATCCGCTTGCCGAAGTGATCATTTATCCTGCTGCGGCCCTAACCCCGGCACTGGTCAATTGCCATGTCCACCTGGAATTGTCCCATCTGGCAAAACTTTCCGAAGCCCCGTTCTCTGGCAGTTTTACCGGTTGGATCACTAGTTTGCTCCAACTCCGCGACACCTTGGGCGCTGCCGGCGAACTGGCCGAACAGGCGGCCCTTCGGGTCGCCGATCAGTTGTATGCCAGCGGGGTCAGCGTTCTTGCCGATATCGGCAATACCTTGATTGGTTCCAACCTGGCGGACGCCTTCCCGGGTATTCTTTTTCCTTTTAAGGAATATCTGGGGCTGGCCGAACGCACCCTGGCCAAAAATCTCTCTCGCTTGCAGTCGGAACCTGACCATGTGCTCTGTTCGGGCCATGCTCCGTACTCCACCCATGCCCGGCTATTGCAACAGCTCAAGTCGCGGGCGGCTTCGCTTGGGCATATATTCCCGATCCATGCCGCTGAGCCTGCGGCGGAATACGAAATGATTCGGCATGGTCGCGGCGAGATGGTAGAATTTGTTAAAGTGCGCGGTTTTTGGGACGATTCCTTTCAACCGCTGGCCAATGGCAGCGGCGGTTCCATCCGCTACCTCCACCAGTTGGGCCTGCTCGATGCCCAGACCCTTTGTATCCACGCCATCCATGTCGACGTCGAGGAAATGAGGATATTGGCAGGGCAGGGCGCCAAGGTTTGCCTCTGCCCAGGTTCCAATCGGTTTCTCGGGACCGGCCAGGCTCCGGTCGCGCAATATCTGGAACACGGCATCCTGCCGGCGCTGGGTACCGACAGTTTGGCCAGCAACCCCGAGCTCTCCATCTGGCGGGAGATGCAATTGCTCACAACCGCGCACACCGAGGTCGATCACGCCCTTATATTTGCAATGGCAACCCGTGGCGGCGCCGAGGCTTTGAGGGTGGGCGACCGACTCGGGACCCTGGAACCGGGGAAAGAGGCGGACCTGTTGCTGGTTCCGGTTCCCGTGGACCAGACGACCGCAGCCCAGGTCTACACCTATCTGGTAACCACCGGCAGCGCCCTGGTTCCCCAACGTCTGCAAGATTGAACAGGAACGTTATGGCGCGTATCGGCATGGTCAACTATATCAATGTAGCCCCGATCTACGAGATATGGAAGGAGCAATCCCTACCGGCTGACTGGATGGTCATCGAGGGACAACCGAGTCACCTGAATAAATTGCTGGCAGAAAATCAGATCGACATGGGGTTTGTCAGTTCCTATGCCTATGCCGCTCATCCGGAGCGATATCAAATCCTGGCGGATCTCTCCATCAGCGCCACCGGACCGGTGGGCAGTGTTTTTCTTTTTTCCGAAATTCCACCCGCCGCGCTTGAGGGACAATCCGTTCTGCTGACCGGGCAATCGGACACCTCGGTTCGACTAGTGAAAATAATTTTGGAAGAATTCTTCAACGTTTACCCTCGTTACGCCATCGGCGACATCTCCGGTGAACAGGCTCAGAACTCCGAAGTCCGGGCCGTGCTGGCGATCGGTGACGATGCCCTGCGACTGAGAAGCGCCAATCGATATCCGGTCCAGCTCGATCTCGGCGAAATATGGCATCAAAAAACCGGCCTGCCCTTTGTTTTTTCCGTCTGTGCCATCCGGGAGGAATTTTTAGCTGAACAGCCGGAAACCGCCAAGGCGATCCGGGAAGCCTTGGTCTCTTGCCGGGAACAGGGCGCGCTACGGATGGCTGAAATCTGCAATCGGGTCGCGCGGCGGATTCCCATGGATTGCGAGGCCTGCTCCCGGTATCTGCTGGGCATCGAGCACGACCTCTCCCCAGTAAAAATAAAGGCATTGGAGCGTTTTTTTCAGTATCTGGTCGCCAGGGGAGAAGCCCCTGCCGAGGCGCTTCCTCTAAAAATTTTCCAATAATCGCCAATTCATATATCCTCAACTCTTTACGAATATAAAAATTGATGGAAACTGTGCATCTTCCTGACGAGAAAAAAAAGTTTGTGAAGGAGAAATTTTCTTCGATCAGCGGCCGGTATGATCTCCTCAACTCGCTGCTCTCTTTGCAGATCGACCGCTATTGGCGTTGGCGGACCATTCGTCTGCTCCGTGAATTTCCCGAAGGGTGGGTCATGGATCTCTGCGCCGGGACTTTGCCGTTGTCGTTGGAGTTGGCCCGCCAAGCCCCTGGGCGAAAAGTGCTGTCGATCGATTTCTGCGAAGATATGCTCCGAGCCGGCGCCAAGGCCTTGCCGGGCGACGACCGTGCGGAACGAATCTTCCCGGCATGCGGTGATGGCGAGATCATTCCAGCGCCGACCGATTCCTTCTGGGGCTGCACCGTGGCCTTCGGGGTCCGTAATCTTTCCCGCACCCTCCAGGGATTACAGGAAATGCATCGCATCCTTCGACCATCCGGCAAATTGTTGATTCTGGAATTTTCCCGGCCGACCAACCCGATCATCAAGCCGATCTATAGTTTTTACCTTAACCGTGTCTTGCCGTTTATAGCCGGTTTGATTTCAGGAGACAAGGAAGCCTATCAATATCTGGCCTCTTCGATTGCCGCCTTTTATGAACCGGAAGAGCTGCTGGCCATGATGCGCGAGGCTGGCTTTGCATCGGTATCGCGCATTCCGATGACCTTTGGCATCGTCTCTATCTACGTGGGAGTGAAAGCCTAACATGGCCGCCTGTCGCCGAGTTCTATTAGGAATAACCGGAGCCACCGGAATGCTGTATGTGCCGGCCCTGCTGCAACTGCTTGCTGCCCAGCAGGTGGAAGTCCATGGCATCCTTTCCGAGGCCGGGCGCAAGGTTCTGCAGATTGAGCTGGGATTGGGGCCCGAGCAATTGCCGCAGGTATCGCAGTGGTTTGCATCCGATGATTTCACCGCCCCTCCGGCCTCGGGTTCTGCCCGCTACGATGCCATGGTCATCCTGCCCTGCACCGTCGGCAGTCTGGCTGCGATTGCCAACGGATTCTGCGGCAACCTGCTGCATCGCTGCGCCGACGTCACCTTGAAAGAGCGCCGACCGCTGCTTCTGGCAGTACGCGAAACCCCTTTGAACCGTACCCATCTTGTCAACATGCTGGCTGCCCATGAGGCCGGGGCGATCATCTGTCCGCCCATGCCCTCGTTTTACACCGACCCCAAGGGATTGGACGACATTGCCCAAAATTTTGCCGCCCGCATCTGCGATCAACTGGGCATTGAAGTGACCGCTGTACATATCAAACGCTGGCAGGGTCTTTGATCATGTGGAAAAAAATTGCTATTCTGCTTGAAATGATCAAATTCAAGCACACCGTTTTCGCCCTGCCTTTTGCTCTGACAGGGGCCTTTCTCGCAGGCAGGGGCGCCCCGGATGGGATTGTTTTCTTTTGGGTGGTCCTGGCCATGGTGGGCGCACGAACCAGCGCCATGGGCTTCAACCGGATCGTTGACCGACGGTTTGATGCTGCCAATCCACGCACCGCGGCGCGCGCTTTACCGGCGGGCGAGGTTACGCTGGTGGAATCATGGATCATGGTGCTGCTCGCCACAGCGCTGTTCTTCTTTGCCTGTTACATGCTCAACCCCACTGCCTTGTTGATCGCGCCTGTTGCGTTGACCCTGACCCTGGGCTATTCGTTGACAAAACGTTTCACCTGGCTGTGTCATGTGGTGCTCGGCGTGGCCCTGGCCTTTTCACCGCTTGGCGGTTGGGTGGCGGTGGCCGCGACCCTGGAGGGTTACCCGTGGGTGCTCTCGATGGGTGTGCTGTTCTGGGTGGCAGGATTTGACTGCATCTATGCCTGCCTGGATGCAGATTTTGACCGCGAGGCCGGACTCTACTCAATGCCGGCAATCTTTGGCCGACACACCGGTTTTCGGGTCGCCGTGGCTTTTCATGTTTTGGCTTTCGTTCTCTTCACCTTGACTGGCATATGGTCAGGCCTTAATTTCTGGTATTACCTTGGCATCGGGATTACCGGCTTGGCCCTGTTCTACCAGCACCTTATCGTCAACCCCAAAGATCTGTCACGCATCCGCCAGTCATTTTTCTCCATGAATGGTCTGATCGCGTTGACTCTTTTTGGGGCGACCTGGCTGGCACTAGCCACCGCTCCCTGACATGCGTTTGTTTTCTCATTTCCGTCGTCTCCTTGCGACTCTGCTCCTCGCCCAACTCTGGCCCTTCGCCGTCGTGGCGGCACTGGCAAGCGACCCTGTTATTGAAACCCAACCCTCCCAGGTGGATCCAACGATCCTGGCCACGATCTTTTCAGGGACAGAGTCGTTGCATTATGCGGTTTCCTGGAGCGGCGGCGTTAAAATCGGCGATATCTACATGGAAATCAAGCCGGATAAAACTGGGGTGGAGGCTTATGTAATCTCGGCGAAAGTGAAAGATTACGGCCCGCTCAAGCTTATCTATCCGGTTGACGACACCTTTCGATGTTGGGTCAGCGGACCAATGAAGCTGCCCTTTCGATACGAGGTGCACCAGAAGGAAGGTTATGGTCGAAAGTACACCCGCTTGACCCTGTATGACCAAACAAACCATACGGTAAGCTATCAAAAAAATCAGAATCAGCCGGAGCAATTCGATCTAGCAGGCACTGTTTACAATGAATTCGCCTCGTTCATCATCACGAGGGCGCTGTTGTTACGAGAAGGCGAACAGATCGTGGTCCCCACCTTTGCCGATAAAAAACGCAACGAGGTCGGGGTGGCATTATTGCAGCGGGAACAACGGGATACCATTTTCGGCAAAAAGACAACCCTCAAGGTGCAACCGAAAATGGAATTTAAAGGCTTGTACGAAAAGAGCGGCAACACCATCCTCTGGCTCAGCGATGATCGTTGCCGGGTGCCGGTGGAGATTCACTCGAAAATCGTGGTGGGATCTTTGGTGGCAGAATTGGTTGAATACAGCAATTCCGCCTGTCCCGAGTTGGCACAACGGCCAGCACCCTAAAGCTTGCCGACCGTTGCCAACTGGATTCCGTCAAAGGCCAAGCCGCAGGGGCTCAGCCCAGTTTAATTTCGATCTTTTTGGGTTGCGCCGGGCCGGTTTTTGGTAGACGCACCCGCAATACACCATCAGCCAGAGAGGCTTCGATCCTTTCCTGGTCAATGGTTTCAGCAACGGTAAAACGCCGCAGGTAATTACCGCTTTCATATTCTTCAAGCAACACTCGACCCGGTTGTTTCTGGATAACCCTATGCCCTTGAATGGTAAGGATATTGTCTTCCAGGGAAAGATCGACCCCCTCGGTGGTCACACCTGGCATATCGGCAATCACCGTCACATCTTTATCGGTTTCGAAGATATCCACGTGTGGAGCAAAGCAGGCTTCATTTTTGGTGGTTTCGTCGCCAGCACCCGCCGTCTTTTTCTCCTGAATCTTCAGTTCCTGTTCGGTCATGAGATAGCCCTCCTAGTCGGCACTGACTTTAATTTGACGGGGGGTAACAGCTGTGGCTTTCATCAGGGTGATGGTGAGTATGCCATGGTTTAGCTTTGCCCCGATCTGTTCGGCATTCACCTTGATCGGCAGCGTAATGGCCCGGCTGAAGCTGCCTGATTCGATCTCACGGCGATGATATGAGATACCTGATTCCTTCTGTTTACTGTCCCGTTTACCTTGAAGGGTAAGTGTTTCTCCTTCGATGGACAGGTCCAGGTCTTGCGCCTTCACACCGGGTAATTCGGCGGTGACAATCAGGCGATCGGTTTCCTCGTGAATATTGAGCGCTGGATACACGTTGGCGCGACTTTGAGATTTCCCCTTGTCGACATAGGTTCGGGAGAGTTCATCGAGCCCTTGGCGAATTCGTTCAAACTCTACCCAGGGATTACGGAACGCCGGCCTGTCTGCAAATCGTATGAATGCCATTCTACACCTCCTCCACGTAAGGTTATCAGTTTTTATTGTCAAAAAATAGTAAGATGTCAGAACTAGTTGTCAAGGACGACCACAGCCGGTAATATCGAATGCCATTTTAGGCCTGGATAGCAACCAAGCGATGCGAACCAGTGTTTTTTAACTTATAGTTTCAAGGAGTAAAGAAATGAATGATGCCGTGATCACCACCGAGTGTCCGGATTTGAAATTAATACATCGTGGCAAGGTCCGGGATATGTACGAAATTCCGGGCCATGACGATAAATTACTGATGGTGGCCACCGACCGGATTTCCGCCTACGATGTGGTCATGGCCGACCCCATCTCCGGCAAGGGTAAGGTGTTGACCGAGATTTCCCTGTTTTGGTTCGGTTTGCTCGGCGACATTATCCCCAACCATCTGATCAGCGCCGATGTCGACCAGTTCCCTGCTCTCTGTCAGCCCTACCGCCAGCAACTGGAAGGACGCTCGATGCTGGTCAAGCGAACCAAGGTAGTGCCGGTCGAATGCATTGTCCGCGGGTATCTTTCCGGGTCGTTTTGGAGTGCGTACAAGAAAAACACTACCGTCTGCGGTTTCAAACTGCCCGAGGGGATGCGCGAATCCGAAAAGTTTCCCGAGCCGTTGTTTACCCCCTCCACCAAGGCGGAGCAGGGAGCGCACGACGAGAACATCTCTATTGAACGGATGCGAGAGTTGGTTGGCCGTGAACTGACCGACCAAATGGCCGAAGTCAGTATTAAGCTTTATCAACGGGCGGCCGATTATGCCCGCACCAAAGGAATTATCATAGCCGATACCAAATTTGAGTTAGGGTTGGCCGGCGACACGCTACTGCTGATTGATGAGGTGTTAACCCCCGATTCCTCCCGTTTTTGGCCCGAGGATCAATACACCCCAGGGCAAAGCCAGCCAAGTTTTGACAAACAATTTCTGCGTGATTACCTCAGCTCGCTCGACTGGAACAAGCAACCGCCACCACCAATGGTGCCAGCGGATATTTTGGAGAAAACCAGAAATCGTTATATCGAGGCGCAAAAAAAACTCACCAGCTAGCCTTTGATTTTCAGCCCCCCCCCTTGTTTCGGCATTAAAAACGACACGAAACAAGGGGTTCATTCTTTTTCCACTCGAAGTTCGACCTCATTAAAACGCACGACATCGCCGGGATATAATTTCCGCCGTTTCCTGGTTTCCAGAACACCGTTGACCTCCACTATGCCCTGGCTGATCTGATATCTGGCCTCGCCACCGCTGGCTGCGAGGTTTTCGCGCTTGAGCAGCTTATCCATTTCGATATATTCGGTATTGATGGTGGCAATTATCTGGTCATCGGGTTGGTTGGCAGACATAAACGATACTCGACCTCATGGGCGAAAAATGGTTCACAGGGGTGCAACAGCGGATGTTGCTTGATTTAGTTTGTGAGAATGCAAACCTAAGAATCACAGCGCCCGAAGATATTCAGGCTTCAACGCCAGCCCCCCGGCAATGGCCTGATCGAGCAGAGCAAGCGTTTGGGCTTTTTCTTCGGGAAGTTTAGCCCGAATCGGCAGGTAGTTGGAGGCATGATTGGCATGAAAAAGGCCCTGACTAAGCTCGGTAGCGGCAATCATGGTGCGGAGTTCCTGCAGGATGGCTACGGGTGTTGGCACGAAAAACCGGCCGGCCTGGTACTCGGCGTACAGTGCGGTCCCGGGTTCCAGCATCAGGCTCAAGGCCCCGACATACTCGGGATCAAGAGCCGTCAAAACCCTGCCGGTTGCTTCGGCATGCATTTTTGAGCGTTCCGGCCCGGCGATGCCGAGCAGGACGGTGACCGACAACTGCAGCCCGGCGCGTCTGGCCTGGGTGCCGGTGGCGATCATTTCGTCGGCGGTGGCGCCTTTATGCATCTCCGCCAGGGTCTGATCGTCCCCACTTTCCAGCCCCATATAGACAATGCCGAGCCCATGTTGATGCAGCTCTTCCAGCTCTGCGGTTGACTTTGTTCGCAGGCTCCTGGTGTTGGCGTAAATCCCCACTCTGGTGATTTTGGGCAGGCGGGCTTTGATCTTTCTCAGGATAGTGAGCAGCCGCGGTTGGGGCAGTATCAATGCGTCGCCGTCGCAGAGAAAAAGTCGATGGGCCCAGGGGTATTGGGCAGCGGCGTCATCAATATCCGCCAGCACCTGGGTCTCGGGTTTGATGGTGAAGCGTTGTTTTTTGTACATCCCGCAGAAACTGCATTTATTATGGGAACAGCCGGTGGTGACCTGCAGAAGGATGCTGTTCGCCTCACTGGGCGGGCGATAAATGGTTCCCTGATAGTGCATGTGTACGCCTCTCCCTCAACGAGTAGGATATTGGGCACGCTGAAAAACGGCCCGATTATTTCACAGCATTTCGTGTAATGCCACCGCCGGCACACCGTGGCGGTTGCGTTCAGGCACACAAGACACTCTGCACGACAAGTCGGTCATACAATCGTCATCTCGTCCGACCCGGGGGTCAGTTTTTCTCCGCCTGCGCTGGTAACTAGGAAGGTGTTTTCCACCCCGACCAAGCCGATGCCTGCCAATCCCTTCTTGGGCTCCAGGGCAATAACCATGTTAGCCTCAAGGGGAGTATGCACCTTGCCGGCAATGACCGGGTATTCGTCGATGGCCAAGCCGATGCCGTGACCAAGGAAAGCCACCTGATTGCTGCCAAATCCCATGAAGTTCGTCTCGAATCTTCTTGGATATACGATTTTATTCAACACCTCCTCGTATATCTGTGCAGGGGTGGCCCCTGGTTTGAGGCGGCAGCGGACAGCCTCCTGTATTTCCAGGCAGACCTGGTGAGCATCCAACGCTGCAGCGGGCGGGGGCCCAAGGGAAAAGACCCTCGTTTTATCGGTGAAGTATCCTTCATACCCAAAACCGGTATCTATATATATGGGTACGCCTTTTTCCAGTTTCTTCGCCCCCCCAACCAGAGGAAAAGCTGGAGAAAGCCCCACTAAACCTCCGGGGCCTGCCGAAGCGGTGGGAGCGTTCCCTGATTCGCCAAAGCTGACGATTCCAATGAAAATCTCCCAGCCAAAAGCAGTTAACCTTGTAATCCCGGTGTATCCAAGGGTCATCATCTGTTTGTGAATCTCTGCCCCGAGCGTCCATTCCGTCATCCCTTCATGAAGCATGGAAGGGATGGCGTCATAGATCATTTTGTGACGCGCCCCGGCCTTTCGGATGAGATCTATTTCGTAATCGGATTTCACCGCACGAATCGTATTCAAAAGGTTGCTGATATCCGTGAACGTCCCGCCTGGAAACGCCTTGACCAATGTTTTATAAACTGTAACGGACAGGGTTGTTTCAGCCGTCCCCAGGATCTTGGTACGCAAACCCAGGCCTGTCAGGGTAGCCTGCATTTGGCTAAAACCTGTTAAGGGGAAAACTCTTTGCAATGGTGTTTCCCGCTGGGCGCGCTCAAAACTACGCCGGACCAGGAAGACCGGTTCCCCCATGGCAGGGACAAAGAAAACCCCCTGTTGTATCGTCCCGGTGTAATAATACATGTTCAATGGATCGAGAATCAGCGCGCCATCCACCAGCCCCTCTTGTAACTGGTGCTGAAGTTTAGCAATACGCTGAGAGACCTCCTGTGCAGGAACGAGGTTGTAGTGCAATTGGTCGTCTATGTGCATGTTGGATTATGATGTGCTGTTGAGGTGATCACGGACTGTATGAGGGGAGCCGCAGACGTGCGAAGACAAGGCGCCAGTAAGATCTGGCTGGTTTCGTTACGAGAATAGAGAGGAGTTCGTGGTGATAACTCCTCGTTTCAGAACACTATTTTTCGTGACCTGCCAGGCTTTTCAATCCAAGGGTTTAAGCCTGCCGACGAGAGCCGCCATAGCCAGGCGGACCTGCAGGTAGCGCTCCTTACTGAGTCCGGCACCCAGTCCAACCTTTTCGGCCATCTCGGCGGTCAGGAAATCGCCGGGTGCATGTGCATCGGCGTTGATAGCCAAGGGTGCTCCGGTTTTCTCGGCCATTTTAGCCACGTGTCCGTTGGTCAGGCAGTGTCCTTTACGGCCGGAGAGTTCCAGTAGGATATTTTTTTGGGCTGCCAGGGCTGCCTCTTCTTCGGTGATAAATCCCGGGTGGGCCAGGAGATCGATATCGGCTTCCAGGGCGGCCCGGTTGGTTCCAGGCAGCACCGGTTCCACTGGTGTTTCGCCATGCACCACAATTATCTGGGCACCGAGGGCTCGCGCTTCCCGTGCCAGAGGGGCGATGAGGGCAGGGGGGACATGGGTCAGCTCGACCCCGACTATCAACCGGGTAGTATTGATGGGGTTGAGATCGCGGGCCACCTTGATCAGATTGGGGATCAGTAGGTGCAGGTTGGAACTGTCGGCATGGTCGGTGATGGCAACAGCCTCATACCCGAGGATTGCAACCCGTCGAACATGCTCGGAGGGTACCAAAGCACCGTCACTGAAAAAAGTGTGTGTGTGCAAATCGATCATTTGTATAGCTCTTTTAGGTTGTTAGTATCAATATTTAATTCTCTGAATGAAGCTCGCCTTTAAGCGAATGCTTGCCGGCTTGCCGGACCACCACCATTACCAAGTCGCCGGCAACCAAAGAACGATCCTGTCGAGAAAAATGAACCATTTGGTTGGCAGGGGTGCGCCCCTTGCAAATCTCGCCCTCGCTAGCCTCAACCATCACTTCAACTATACTGCCGATAGATTCAGCATTCCGTTCTAATCCTATAAAATCCTGCAGGGTTTGAAAGGAGAGCAATCGCCTGCTCTTGATTTCCTCGGAAATTTTGTCGGTAAAGTCGATGGAGCGGGTATGGGGACGATCCGAGTATTTGAAGGAAAACGAGCCGTGGAAACGAACCTGGGTGAGCAAGTCAAGGGTTGCTTGAAAGTCGGCCTCGGTTTCGCCGGGAAAGCCAACGATAATGTCGGTAGCCAGGGCGATGTCAGGGCAATACCCTCGGAGCGCAGCCACTTTTTCGAGGTAGGTCTCAACCGTGTACTTTCGATTCATCCTTTGCAGCACCTTGTCGGACCCTGATTGCACCGGGAGGTGAACATGCGGGCAAAGGATATCGATCTCAGCGAAACAGCGCATGAGATCCTCTGAGAGGTCCTTGGGGTGGGAGGTGGTGAAGCGAAGTCGTCTAAGCCCTTTAATAGCGGCAACCTTGCGCAGGAGTTCCGGGAAAGAAACTGCGGTGTCGGCAACCTGATTGGTCAATCCATAAGAGTTGACATTTTGGCCGAGCAGGGTGATCTCCCGAACCCCCTGGCTCGCAAGAATTTCGACTTCTTCTACTATATCTGCCAAGGGCCGGCTGATTTCTCTCCCCCTGGTGCCAGGCACTACGCAATAACTGCAGTAGTTGTTGCAGCCCTGCATGATGGTAACAAATCGTTTAAAACCATAAGTAGCAGGGGAGGGCGGAGCGTTGACCAGCATTTTCTGAAAGGGAGGTATATTGAACGAGGTTTCCAGGTTGGTGGCGATTTCCCTGGAGGTCACCCGTTGCTCCAGTCGAGCAAGCATCTCCGGCAAGCGGTAGATCTGCTGGGTACCGACAATCAGGTCGACGTGCGGCATTCGATTGCGGATATGTTCCCCTTCCTGTTGAGCGACGCACCCGGTGACCCCGAGCAGCATCAAGGGGTTGCGCGCCTTTTCTTCGCGCAACGACCCTAACAGGCTGAATACCTTTTGTTCGGCTTTTTCCCGGATACTACAGGTGTTGATCAGGATCAAATCAGCACCTTCGGGATGATCCGTTGGGACGTAGCCCTCTTGCGCCAGGAGTTGCTCGATGATTTCGGAATCCCGTTCGTTCATCTGGCAACCAAAGGTTTTAATATACAGACTCTTGCTCATTATGATATTACGGCTCGATACTATTCATTGTTAATCTTGTGCATGAGCTTGAAATGGTGTCAGTTCTGCCGCCAGGGCATTGACCAGGCGCATGGTTTCATCAAAGCGGGACCTCAGGGTTTGGAGTCGAACCAGGCCGGTTTTTGAAGAAATGGTGGTTAAGATAGCAAGGCCGTCGTATCCTTCGAGCATGAACCGTAACCAACTGATTTTTTCCCCACGAATGAGCAGGTAGCACTCAACGACGGAAGGCAAAGGGCAAGCTGGGTTTATCCGTTGCATAAACTTGTCATCCTAAACACTTAAGGATGCATCGATATCACCAGAGAGATGCCTGTATTTGTCCAACACTGGAGCCACCACCTCCTGGAGGAATTCAGTGGTTTGCATGGCAGCCCGACCGGTGAACTGTTGATAATTACCGAGCAATCCATCAAGTTCCAGATAGTCAAAGGGGACGCGCTGGTCATTAGCTAGGCGATCCAATAAATCATTACGGAGGCCCTTATTCTTGACATCAAGACCGGCGGCAATGGAGTGCTCGCGGATAATTTCGTGCATATCCTGTCGACTCTCCCCCCGTTCAACGCAGGCCATCAGAATCTTTTCAGTAGCCATAAAAGGGAGCTCCTCTTTCAAGTGACGCTCAATTTGCTTTGGATATACAACCATATCATTCGTTATATTTATGTATAACTTTAAAATAGCATCGGTTAAGAGAAAGGCTTGGGCCAAATCCATACGTCGAATAGCCGAATCGTCCAGGGTTCGCTCGAACCATTGATTGGCTGCAGTGGCTGCAAAATTGGCAGGTAAACCCATTAACTTCCTCGCCAGCCCAGTCATTCGTTCCGAGCGCATGGGGTTGCGCTTGTAGGCCATGGCGGAGCTGCCTACTTGTTTGTTCTCAAAAGGTTCCTCCTGTACTTTCAGATTGGAAAGCAGGCGAAGGTCAACCGCGAATTTATGGGCAGAGGCGCCAATGCCGGATAGGGTTTCGGAGGTTTTCATATCAAGCTTTCGAGGGTAAGTCTGCCCAGTTACGGCAAAAACAGTATCAAAACCAATTTTTTCCGAGACCCGTCGGTCAAGTTCCCGGACTTTTTTATGGTCGCCATTAAAGAGCTCGATAAAAGTGGCCTGGGTGCCGACTGTGCCCTTGGCCCCCCTGGCTTTCAGTTGTTTCTCTAAACACTCAATATACTCAAGGTCCATTAATAAATCCTGGATATACAGCGTGTTGCGCTTACCGACGGTGGTCGGTTGCGCCGGTTGATAGTGGGTAAAACCGAGGGTGGCCAAGTCTTTGTGCTCCGCGCAAAAAGCTGCCAGGTTGGCAATAACCTTGATTACCGACTGTTTAATAAGCAGTAGTGCCTTTTTCTGGATAAGAAGATCGGTATTGCAGACCACGAATTGCGAGGTCGCTCCGAGATGGATGATGGGCTCGGCGAGTGGGCATTGCTGACCATACGCAAATACATGCGCCATGACATCGTGACGAATTTCCTTTTCTTTAGCTGCGGCAACCTCATAATCAATGGTTTCGACATGAGCTTTCAACTCGGCGACCATTTCGGCGGTCACCGATGCTAAGCCTAGCTCATGCTGAGCTTCAGCAAGGGCAACCCAGCATTTGCGCCAATGTGTAAATTTAAAACGTTCTGAAAACAGCTCTTGCATAGCACGGCTGGTGTAACGAGAAACCAGGGGCTCCTGGTAGATGTCGCGGTTCATAAGGATACTCTTAGTGGAATGGATAAAGGAGGCGTAAAAGCCTTTAGCTTGTTTCGATGATTTGTTCAATAAAATGCTGCCAGTGGAAACAAGACCCACCGACAACCAATTTCGAAATGTCGCATAATATATATTATGTTAAATTTTATATATGTATCAATGTCAAGCTGTTATAATTCTGAGCGCCTGGATCTGGTCACGCCCTACTCCTTTGAACCAGGATCGTTTCAAACGGAAGATCAGGTCGACCGGTTCATTGAAGTCCTGCTCGGTGTTAGCCAGGCGAAAGCCAATCCCTGGAATAAGCTGCCGGTCTGCGCGGACCCGAAAGGCAAGGTGCCCTTTGACTTCCCGGGGGCAGAGCAACTGTTCGCCAGAGAGTAGGAAAATTGGTTCCGGGTTGCCCTCGCCAAACGGTTGCATCAACTGCAGGGATTGAAAAAAACCTTGGCCTAGCAACTCTTTATCCCGGCAATGATAGTCAACAACCAACCCCTTATCCTGCTGCAAAAAGGCGCTGTGGGAGGAGATCATGTTGTTGAATTCACGTTTAAAATCTTCAAGATTTGATTTTTTTATTATCAAGCCGGCAGCCATCGCATGGCCGCCAAACTGTTCGACCCATTCCGAGCATCGCTCTAGCGTTTGGAAAAGATTCATCCCGGCAACCGACCTTCCTGATCCCTTTAAATAAACATTTTTCCCTGGCTGGTGATCATCAGTAAAGATGATTGCTGGTCGGCAGAATAATTCTGCGACCCTGGAGGCAATGATTCCCGAAACACCGGGGTGGCAGTTTTTTTCATAAACAACCAGCCCGTGCGCCCCCCCGTCAACTTGTTTTTGACAGCATTCTTTCACCGCCTCAAGGGCGCCGAGCTCCAGTTGTTTCCTTTCATCGTTCATCCGTTCAAGTTCTTGTGCCAAGCACCGGGCTTGCTCCATGGTGTCCGCCACGAGCAGATGGACTCCCACTTGCGGATCACCAAGTCGTCCCGCAGCGTTTATCCTTGGCGCCAACTTGAACGCGATATCCTCTGAAAGGATTTGATGATCGGCAATCCCGCAGCGTTCGCAGAGGTGAAACAAGCCAAAACGGGATTTTAAAGATAAAACATCAAGCCCTGCTTTAACTAATATCCGGTTTACCCCCACCAGGGGAACGACGTCTGCAACCGTACCGAGCGCCACCAGGTCCAGGTGTTTTTTCAGGTTGGGCAACGTGCCGATCGCTAAAAGACCAGCCTCGGTCAGGGCTTTGCGCAAAGCTATAACCAAAAAAAAGGCGACCCCTACCCCAGCGAGTTCCGTAAAAGGAAAATGACAGTCTTTTTGCTTCGGATTAAGGATCGCCTCGGCTCGAGGGAGCTCCTCCTGTGGTTCATGATGATCGGTAATGACCACACAAAGGCCAAGCTCTTGTGCGTAAACAACTTCATGAACTGCCGTTATGCCGCAATCCACCGAAATCAGCACGCCCCCCTGCGTCTCATTGACCCCTGCCTTGGCGATCAACTTATCGATCGACCCCCGTGATAACCCGTAGCCTTCTTCGAGTCGGTTAGGGATGTAGCAGGTGGTCTTAAATCCGATTTCTCGAAAGAACGAGAGCAATAGCGCGGTGGCGGTGATGCCGTCCACATCGTAATCGCCATGGATAAGGATCGGTTGGCGTGCTCGAAGGGCCGCCAGGATGCACGCCACCGCTTTGCCCATATCCTTCATAGTGTCCGGCGACGGCAACATGGACAATTGAGGAAATAAATAGTTGTTAACCAGGTCAAGCGTGGTGAAGCCCCGATGATGCAGCATCTCGCCCAATTGCGGGTGTACCGAAAATACAGCAGCCACCTTGCTGCCAAATTCACGGACCTGTGGGGTTCCAGCGTTAGGGGGAAAGATATACTGAAGATGCCGCGAAGTAGGCTTCATGGAGTAGTCCAAAATAGAGAATTAGAGTCAGGCTTGCTGCAGAAAAGCGGCCACGGCATCCGTCACCTTTCCCTGTCGGCCGACATCAAACCACAGGAGCGCCTGCTGCCGCCTGAACCAGGTCATCTGTCGCTTGGCATATTTCCTGGTATCCTGAATCAAGGCGCTGGTGGCCGTGGGGACGTCCCATTCGCCATGGATGCAGGCTCCCATGTGCCGGTATCCTATCGATTGCATAGAAGGCAGGTTTCGCTGGTACCCCATCTCAAACAAAACTTCAACTTCCTTTCTAAGATTACCTTCCATCATCCTGCAAGATCGTAATTTAATTCGATCGTGCAATAGCTCGCGATCGCATGTAAGGCCAATCTGCAACATCCTATTGAAGACTGTACGGCCTTGGGATCGTGCCTGCCGGCGGAGATGTGCTGACCAAGGCACTCCGGTCGCATGAAAAATCTCGAGACCGCGCAGCAGTCGTTGGGTGTCATTGATATGAACCCGGGAACCGCTCTCCGGATCAACACGTGACAATTCCTGGTGCAGCCCCTCCCTACCCTCTCTTTCAAGTCGCTCTCGCAGGCGCTCCCTGATCTCATCATTAACTTCAATTGTATCGAATAAACCATTGATTAAAGATGAAAGGTACAATCCTGTCCCTCCGGTAATAAGCGGGACTTTGCCACGAGAAGCAATTATTTGTATCGCAGCGAGGGCGTCACGAGCAAAAGAGGCCGCATCATATTGCTCATCCGGATCCAGAATATCGATCAGATGATGCACCGCCAGGTTTTGCTCTTCCCGGGTGACCTTGGCAGTGCCGATATCCATGTGCCGGTAGACCTGCATGGAATCCATAGAAATGATCTCGCAGTCAAATGCACTGGCAAGCCGGAGCGACAGGTCGGTTTTGCCGATGGCGGTCGGCCCGGCCAGGACCAGAACCGGCGTGGTTATCGTATCGCTGCTTGTCATGGCTCGAAAGTAATCAGCGGGGCGAGTTGCTGCATCGTTCCAGGGCCAATCCCTGGAACCTTGAGCAGGTCAGCGGGGCCAGCGAATCGTCCCGCTCGCTGCGATGTTTTGATAATAGCCGTGGCCAAATGGGGCCCAATGCCCGGCAGCATTTCCAGGACTGCTTGATCGGCCCGATTAATCGGCAAGGGACGATTGATGAAAAGTGTCAATTGGGCGGGAAGATGGCTGGCGATGCCATCTTTGGGCAGAAGGGGAACTGTCAGGTTCTTGTCATCCCGACCTGGTGCTGTGGCGGTTGGATCGCTAGCGACCCGCCATTGCCTACCGTTTTCTTCAAGTGCCACGCTATACGATTGGATGGTCGATTCCTGGCCGAGAGGAAGCCAGTTTCTGGCAAGCAATGCCAATCCTAAAAGAAAAAGGACAAGCGTTCGCTTGTCCTTGGTCGATGCGGAATCGGTTGGCGCAGGCTGCGCATCAATCACGGTCTTTTGCATCCTTCATCAACTTATAGTTAATACTGTCGACCAGCGCCTGCCAGCTTGCTTCGATAATGTTCACCGAAACGCCCACAGTGCCCCAACTGCTCTCAAGATCCTTGCTTTCCACCAGGACGCGAACCTTGGCTCCGGTGCCATACTCGCCCGAAAGCACGCGGACTTTGTAATCGGTGAGCTCCATGTCTTCCAGGCTAGGGTAGAATCGGGTCAAGGCCTTGCGCAACGCCCGGTCCAACGCATTAACCGGGCCGTCTCCCCTGGCGGCGGTATGGACCTCGTTGCCATCGACATACAGCCTGATGGTCGCCTCGGTTATCGGGTTTAGGGCCATATCGTACTTATGATCCATCACCCGGAAATCCTCAAGCTGGAAAAATTCCTGCTGCAGGCCAAGGGCCCGGCGCATCAACAGTTCAAAGCTGGCTTCAGCCGCCTCGTATTGGTAGCCCTGGTTTTCGAGATTTTTTAATTCACCGATAATCGAGGCCATCAAGGGCGCATCGGGGTCCAGAACCAGCCCGTATTTTTGGGCCTTATGGAGGACGTTGCTCTTGCCGGATTGATCGGATATAAGTATCCTTCTGATATTACCAACTTTTTCCGGGGCCAAATGCTCGTATGTCATGGGATTGCGCTGGACCGCACTGACATGAATCCCGCCCTTGTGGGCAAATGCAGAATCACCTACATAGGGCTGGTAGCGATTGTGCGGCAGGTTGGCCAGCTCATTGACCAGGCGGGCGGTGGTATAGAGTTGATCGATACGTTTGCCGACATTGCATTCCAGTCCCATTTTGAAAACTAAGGCCGGAATGATGGAGGTTAGATTGGCATTGCCACACCGCTCCCCGAATCCGTTAATGGTTCCCTGCACCTGGTTAGCGCCGAGCTGAACGCTCACCAGAGCGTTGGCAACCGCGGTTTCCGAATCGTTGTGTGAATGAATGCCGATCCGGACCGAGCTTTGGAGTTCAGCACAATATTGCAGCACCTGCGCCATGATCTCGGGAATCTCGTGCGGTAGGGTTCCACCGTTGGTGTCGCACAGGGCTATGGTTTCCGCGCCGCCGCTGATCGCTTTGCCGATGGTGGCCAGACAGTATTCCCGGTTGTTTTTAAACCCATCAAAAAAATGTTCGGCATCGTAAATCAGGTGCTGGACACGGGGGCGCAGGTAGGCTAGCGAGTCTTCGATAATCTGTAAATTATTTTCAAGTTCGATCCGTAACGCATCGACAACATGGATATCCCAGCTTTTGCCAAAGATGGTTACCGCAGGGGTCCTGGCATCGAGCAGCGCCTGAAGATTGGCGTCTTTCTCGGGAGGTTTCTGGAAATGACGAGTAGAACCGAAAGCCGCCAACTTGGCATGCTTGAGATCGACCTCTTGCATCCGCCGGAAAAAATCGACGGCGAGTGGGTTGGAACCGGGCCAACCGCCTTCGATAAAATCAATACCTAGCCGATCCAGTTGCCGACAGACCTTGATCTTGTCATCCACCGAGAGGTTGAAATTCTCGGCCTGGGTGCCGTCTCGCAGTGTGGTGTCGTAGAGTTCAATGATTCTTGCCATGTTTCACACTGCTTCTTCCAAGGGCATATTTTCCTTGTCCAGAGCAAAGGCATCGTGCAGTGCCCTGACAGCCAGTTCGGTGTATTTTTCAGCGATGATGCAGGAAACCTTGATCTCCGAGGTTGAGACCATCATCATATTCACCCCTTCCTTGGCCAGAATTTGAAACATGGTTGAAGCGATTCCTGGTTGATTGCGCATTCCTACCCCGACGATCGAGACCTTGGCAATGTCCTTATCACCGGTGACTGCCTCGGCGCCGATCTCCCTGGCGACTTTCTTGAGAATTTCCATGGCCCGGTCGTAATCCCGACGAATGACGGTGAAGGTCATGTCGGTCAGTTTACCGTCATGGGTGTTCTGGATGATCATGTCGACCAGAATACCGGCATCGGAAATCGGCAGGAATATTTTTGCCGCTATACCGGGCTGATCCGGTACTTTCTTAATAGTAATTCGAGCTTCATTTTTGCTATATGTAATGCCGGATACTAACATGGATTCCATGATTTTGTCCTCCTCAACAACCCAGGTGCCTATATTTTCTGAAAAAGTAGAACGGACATGCACAGGTACGCTGTACCTTTTTGCTATCCCCACAGACCGTATATCCAGTACCTTGGCCCCCAGACTGGCAAGCTCAAGCATCTCGTCGTAACTGATGCGATCAATTTTCCGCGCTTTGCTGCAGATATTAGGGTCGGTTGTATAAACCCCTTCGACATCGGTAAAAATCTCGCAGGCATCGGCTTTCATGGCCGCAGCCAAGGCAACGGCGGTGGTGTCGGAACCTCCCCGGCCGAGCGTGGTGATATCACCCTGATCGGTCACCCCCTGGAAACCAGCGATAGTAACAATTTTCCCCTGATCCAGATATTTATTGATCAAAGCCTCGTCAATAGATTCAATTCTGGCCTTGGTGTGCATATTGTCGGTATGAATGGCCACCTGATCACCGAGCAGGCTGATCGCATCGCACCCTGCCTCTTTCACGGCCATGGCAAACAGGGCCACAGTGACCTGTTCGCCGGTGGCCAGCAGCATATCCATCTCACGGAGATCCGGCATCTGTTGGACGCCATGGGCCAGCCCGGTTAATCGATCGGTTTCTCCAGACATGGCCGAAAGGACCACCACCATCCGGTTCCCCTGCCTATGGCTCCTGATAACCCTTTGGGCTACGGCCTTAATTTTTTCAGGGGAACCCACCGAGGTCCCGCCAAATTTTTGAATGATGAGCGCCATGATCGTGTCCGCAAAAAAGAAGAAAGAGTTGGGTGCGAAATCTTGAGCGATTTTTTTCTCACTCGATTGTTGCCGAAAATTTTGTGCTGTTCCGGGTATGGTTACCACCCGATTGCCCCGCGGGTTACTACAACAAAAAGCGGAGCAAAGAAATTAAGACGTATTTTTAAATTTGCAACCTGAATCCATATTTTGTACATACGTGAACACGTTATTTATTTTTCAGCAATGGTTTCTATGGATACACCTGCCCTGCACATTGTTCTGGTTGAACCGGAAATTCCGCCCAATACCGGGTCGATTGCCCGCCTCTGTGGCGCCACTGGCACTATCCTCGACCTGGTCCATCCCCTTGGTTTCCAGATCGACAACAAGCATCTCAAGCGGGCCGGCCTGGACTACTGGCCACAGGTGACCATCAAGCATTGGGACAACCTTGAAACCTTTTTGCAGCAGCACGACGAGCAACGTCTCTTTTTTTTAACCACTAAAACAACGCGATCATATACCGAAGCTCGATTCAGGCCTGGGGATATCCTGATTTTTGGCAAGGAGACAAAAGGCTTGCCGGAAGATATTCTCAAGCTGTATAGTGACCGATGCTATACGATCCCTATGAGTAATCCTAATATCCGCAGTCTCAATCTGGCCATGACTTCGGGTATTGTTCTCTATGAAGCTCTGCGGCAGATCTGCCGATAATACCAACAACCAACTACCACCAAGATTTCCAAGGAGAAAGTAATGCCTGACAGGATTTTCAATTTCAGCCCCGGTCCCGGCACCATGCCCTATTCCGTCCTCCAGGAGGCGGCGAAAGATATCGTCAATTTCAAGAATACCGGCATCGGCCTGATCGAAATGAGCCACCGCTCAAAAGAGTTCATGGCTGTCGCCGATGAGACCGAGGCCCTGATCCGCGAACTCATGGCGATCCCTAAGAATTACAAGGTGTTGTTTCTCCAGGGCGGCGCTTCTTCGCAATTCTTCATGGTGCCGATGAACCTGCTGGCCAACGGCCAGAAGGCCACCTACCTCAACACCGGGGTGTGGGCGAAAAAAGCCATCAAAGAGGCAAAACTTTTTGGCAATGTCGAGGTTGCCTACAGTAGCGAAGAGCTAAAGTACTCCCGGGTACCCCGAGACGACGAATATTCTGTTTCCCCAGACAGCCAATACCTCTATTTTGTAACCAACAACACCATCTACGGCACCCAATTCCCCACCATGCCTGATAAGGGTGCTATGTTGATCGCCGACATGTCGTCGGATATCCTCAGCCGTCCGGTGGATGTTAGCAAGTTCGGCCTGATTTTTGCCGGCGCACAAAAGAATATGGGGCCCGCCGGGGTCACGGTGGTGATTATCCGGGAAGATCTGCTTGACCGGGTGGCCGACACCGTGACCACCATGCTCAAGTACAAGACCCATGCCGAAAAAGATTCCATGTTCAACACCCCACCCTGCTTTGCAATCTACGGTGTCGGCCGGGTGATGAACTGGCTCAAACAAATGGGTGGAGCAGCGGCCATCGAAACCATCAATCGCAACAAGGCCGCTCTGCTCTACCAGGCCATCGACAGCACCGATTTTTATCGCGGTCACGCCGAAAAAGAATCCCGATCTCTGATGAACGTCACCTTCAACTTGCCCACGCCTGAGCTTGAGGCTCAGTTTATCCGTGAGGCCACTGCTGTCGGACTGGACGGGTTGAAAGGCCACCGATCAGTCGGCGGCTGCCGCGCCTCGATCTACAATGCCTTCCCCCAGGAAGGAGTGGCCAAACTGGTCGAATTCATGGCCGAGTTTGCCAAAAAGAACGGCTGAGCACCACCAGTCCGATACCCGGCCCCTGGCATGACCATGGGCCGGGATTCTCTTGCAGCCGTGGATTATCAAGGCGATATCATCCGGCCTCCCAGCGAGGCGTTCTCGATCATCCTCCAGGTGACCACCGGCTGTTCGCATAACCGCTGCACCTTTTGCGGGGCTTACCGCGACCGGACATTTCAAATCAAGCCCGCCGAGCGGATCGAACAGGATCTCGAATTTGCCGCCACTTGGTGTCAAAGGCAAACCACCCTGTTCCTTGCCGATGGTGATGCCCTGGCCTTGCCCGATTCACTGCTGTGTGCGCTGCTCCAACGCATCCGGGAAAAACTCCCCTGGATCCGCCGGGTGAGTACCTATGCCACCTGCCAGAACATCGCAGCTAAAACCGATGCCCAACTGCTGCAATATCAAAAACTTGGCCTTGGCCGGCTCTACCTGGGGCTGGAGAGCGGTCACGATCCAACCCTGAAAGCTATTGCCAAAGGGGCGGGTAGCGAAGCGATGATCACCGCTGGGCAGCGGGCTCGAGTTGCCGGTTTTTTTGTGTCGGTCACCTGCCTGCTCGGTATTGCGGGGGTAGCCTACTCCCTAGAACATGCAATCGCCACCTCGACGGTGCTCAACCGGATGCAGCCGCACCAGATTGCGGTGCTCACCCTTATGCTGCTCCCCGGTACCCCCTTGTATCGCCTGATGCAGACCGGCCGGTTCACCCTGCCCGACCAGGTGCAGCTCTTCCAGGAACTGCGCTGTCTTCTGGCCGGACTGGGACTGCATCGCACCCAGTTTCATGCGAACCATGCCTCAAATTATTTTTCTCTGAACGGCCGACTGCCGAAGGATCAAGAACGAATGCTGGCCACTATCGACCAAGCCCTGGCCGGTGCGTTGCCTTTGAAACCGGAACCATATAGGGCCCTGTAAGATCCGGCAAAAGCAATCCTGCGATAACGACCAACCCTCTGCGACCCATTGTTTACGAAGAAACACATGCATACGCCATCGGAAAAAACCGACCTTAAAAACCTGACCCAGGAGCAATTGATCCAGTTCGTCACATCCTTGGGGCACCCATCTTTCCGGGGCCGCCAGATCCTTGCCTGGATTTACAAGCCAGGGATTACAGCTTTTTCCCAGATGACGGACATTGCCAAGGAATTCCGGGCCACTCTCACCGAGTCGGCCCGCATGAGCCGTTTCGAAGAGCCCATGGTTGAGCGCTCAAAGGATGGTGCCGTTAAATTCGGGTTTCGCCTTGACGATGGCCAGGTGATCGAATCGGTCCTGATCCCCGAGGAAGATCGCAACACCCTCTGCGTCTCGTCCCAGGTCGGCTGCGCCATGGGCTGCACCTTTTGCCTGACCGGTGCCATGGGGTTCCGCCGCAATCTGACTACCGCGGAGATCGTCAATCAAGTCTGCGCAGTCCGGGATTGGATACTGGCCCGGGGCAAAAACGGACTGACCAATATTGTCTTCATGGGAATGGGCGAGCCACTGGCCAATTTTGAAAACCTCATCAACTCCTTGGCGATCCTGACCGAACAGCGTGGCCTTGATTTCTCCAATCGTCGAATCACGGTGTCAACCTGCGGGCTGGTGCCGCAAATGATGCAATTGGGCGAACTGACCGATGTCAACCTGGCGGTCTCGCTCCATAGCGCCGATGATGCGGTACGCGGCACCCTTATGCCCATTAATAAAAAATATCCACTGGCGATGCTGATCGAGGCCTGCCGCAGTTATCGCCAGAAACGACGCAAGCGGATCATGTTTGAGTACACCCTGCTTAACGGGATCAATGACCGCGATAGCGACGCCGAACAACTGGCGGCCCTGCTCCGTGACCTGCCGTGTAAAATCAACCTATTGGCGGTGAATCCGGTCGCCGACCCCGTTTTTCAAAGCCCAGTTGCCGCAAAAGTGCTCCGTTTTCAGCAGATCCTGCGAAACCATGGATTCACGGTGCTTATCCGACAGAGTCGAGGTGAGGATATCTCAGCGGCCTGCGGCCAACTGGCCGGGATTGGGTGGGATGAGACCAGAGTGGAGCGGCGGGAGGAATCAACAAGGAGCAGAGGTGACGGGGAATGTTAAAGACGCCACTTGCCTAGCATGTCGGAACCTGCCTCGGTTTTTAATCGACCGAGCACCTTTTTTTTCAAAAATTCACTCTTCTTTGACGAAACTGCCGAACGTAAAAACACCGCCGGCGGCTTGCAATTGGCTAAGCAACGAATTGTACTCCTCATTCGAGGTGCTCAACCCCCCCTTGCACCAAGCGTATGACCCCCCCACCCTTTCGCCTTCGTGAAAAAAGAGGATGCCGTTTTCGGGTTTGTTATCTAGCCGGACATCAATGAAACCAGAAAATTGCTTTTGCTTGAGACGGAATACCAGATCGGGCAGCGGAATTTCTGCTGATTTCAGTACCGATTTGGCTCGTTGAAAGGGGGGTAACTGTGCCCAGAAAAAAATGGCATGCGCATCCAACTGGTAAACCTTGACAGTAAAAGTAGCCTGATAGAAATAAGCTCTGACAATTTCATGGGATGGGCGGTGGGTAGCGGGATCGCCTTTATCCTGTAAAAGGCTGCTGATGATTTCATTTTCACTGAAATAGATGAGCATTTCCCTGTGGGCCGACTTGCAGTGAATACCGCCCGAACCCATCTCACCCTGCAGGTGTTCAATGAATTTTTCAAGATGCAGGTAATAACTGTTAAGCCCTTCCAAGTAAGGTTTTTCTCGTGGAGTGAGCATTTATTTTACCCCTAGCCATTTTTTCGCATAAATGCTCGTTTTTATCAATTTTTCCTGGTGGCTTCCACGCTGGACCATAACTGGTCTGCGTGGTGTTTGTGTGGTGTTTTTCGCGCTGCCCCCTTTGCTGCGGGCTCTTCTGGATATCAATTGCAACATCTGCATTTATGTAATTTTTCCTTGGGTCCCCCCGGCTTTGCCTGGGGACAATAACAGTTTGTCAGTTCCTGCAAAAGAACGCCGGATTCCGTTGGCATCCGACCACCGATTACGTTGCAAAAGTGGACCGCAGTGGACCGCTTTTCCCTGAAAAACTGAAACGGTTGACCAGTTCCCTCCGGAATTGACCGCGACGTTGGATAGCTTGGTGTACAACCCTAGAATTCAATTTTCCAGAAAATGCACCGTTGGCAAAATCGAGGTTATCCATGCGCAAAATCAGAGAAACGCTTGGTCTTCACTTTGACAGCAGGTTGGGGCAACGTCCCATTGCCCGCTGTCTGGACATATCCCTCACCACCATCGGCGATTGAAGTGGTGCCGATTATCGAGACAGATGTATAAGCAATGAACCAACATATTTTTTTATAAAAAATTCGATGTCCATGCCCACAACATCGCACCCGTCACAGCGCAGAATTCAAGGCCACGGTGGCCCTGGCTGCTCTATCGGAGTCAAAGACTCTGGCTGAACTTGCAACTGACGGACGCTACTGCAAGCTGATGTTCAGCTACGCCAAAACCGATCTCTTGGTTTTTGATGACTGGGGCTGACGCCGATGATCGACCCACAGCGCCGAGACCTGCTCGTACTGTTGGAGGACCCGTTTCGGCAAAAAAGCCACCTTTGTCACCAGTCAGTTGCCTGTTTCTTACTGGCATTAGGCGATCGGAGAACCCATCCTGGCAGATGCCATTCTCGACCGGATTGTGCATAACGCCCATAAAATCGAACTGAAAGGAGGATCGAAACAAAAACACGCTTGGCCAAAACTGACAGTCAATTTACAAAAAGACTCCAGCGTCGCTTCGCTCCGACCGGACCCCCAATTTACTCCGGAATCAGTGGTCCAGTTTAAAGCGGAATAGGTAGCCCACTTTCACTGGAATACGCATTTATTAGGGGGGTCAATTGGTTGTATTGTTTGAGAGTAAAAACGAACACGCATTAATATTGCATCCAAATTTACTTAGGGCAAGTGAAAACTTCGTGTTTCCTCGAAAGCTAAAGATCAATCATGGCATAATCCGCCGAGGGTGCTCTCGAACATTTTCGCCTGGATTATCCAGGTTGCGGATGCTGTGGCAAAAAAAAGCCTCATCAATCATACGATT
>CAZJEX010000018.1:0-80917 GCA_964545155.1 uncultured Desulfobulbus sp.
TGAACCTATACTACAGGTTGCGGCCGGTTGAGTAAACTGCATACCCACTTTTTTTTATAAGACTGTTGTTAGTGTACTTATAATAGGAAAATATGCCAGAAATTGTTGAGTCTCCACGTGATTTTGCGTTTTTTTGTAGCATGGTTATAAGGAAGTCAAGTCGCCGCCAATGGGCCTTTATAATAGGTATACCAGGACGTTTTCTTGGACACCTTTCGAATAAGGGGTTCTAAGCCCAAACCGGCGGAACTTGTCCAATTAGGAGTCAACTCACGAAATGTGAAAAAAATTGTGCGGTAAGCAGATGGAAACGAAAGAAGTCGGAAAATTTTAAAATTCCATGAGCGCAGAGGCTGCGATAACGCAGAACCAAAAGTTTTGAGTTGAGTGCTTCCTTCGGTTTTCCAGACTATTCATTCCTTAGCTTATTCCACGGCTGCTGCTCTTCCTATCTGTCCGGCACTTGCCAGAAGTCGTAATCGTGCAGAACGCCATTCAGCCAGACAGCGAATGCGTTCCTGCCGTGCATCGGCTAGGGCCGCTTGGGTGTTCATGAGCTCGTTGATGTCGGCAGCGCCCTTGGCATACTTGCGCTGCGAAACAGCCAGTGCCTTCTGTGCAGCTCCAAGCAGGTTTGCTGAAGCCTCAAGATTCTGCAGGGCGGACGTGGCATCGGCATGCGCCTTGATGACCTCCATGGCGATCTGGTGTTCGGTATCAGCCAGTACCGCTTCCTTTTGCTCTACCTGGGCCTGGGCGCCACGGACCTTGTAGGTTGACGAAAATCCGTCAAAGATGGGCACGGTCAGCGTCAGGCCCACGGTGGTTTCTTTGCTGTCGGTGTACGTGACCGCCTCTCCGGGCCGGGTATTTTGGTAATAGCTGGCGGAAAGCCCTAGAGATGGCAAACCTGCCGAGCGAGTGGCCTCGACTCGCTGCTGCGCTGCTTCGAGCTGACTTCGGGCCGCAAGAAGAGCGGGATGTTGTTTCTGGGTTTCTTCTAACCAAACGGCCAGCGCCTTGCCGCCATTCTCACCGGCCTTCTCATCCAGGTTCTCCGGCAGTGATATCGCGGGATTACCGGGCACGCCCAAGAGATATCGCAACACAGACAAGGCTTTTTCATAGCCGCCCTGTGCACGGTTTTTCTCTAAGGAGGCCTTGGCCAAGGCGGTGGTCGCCTGCAGGGTGTCGGTATGGGCAAGAGCCCCTTTTTCTTCCCGTGACCTTGCTGAACGGAGCGTGTTGGCGGCAATATCAACACTCTCGACTTTTGCGTTGAAGGCCGCACGGGTGGTCAGCGCATCGCAATAGGCCTGAATCACTTCAGTCAGGGCTTTTTGCAAGGTGGCACTGTGGCTGGCGAGTGCTGCAGTCAGTAGATTTTCAGCAGCCTGATGGTTGGCTGTTCGTCCCCCAAAATCAAGGAGACGCCAGGTCACGGTACCTTGTGCGGTGTTCTGGTCGACATTGCTTGCAGGGTAACGGGGATCGGAATACCTGATCTGGTCATTGGTCCGGCCTAGCGATGTCTTTCTGCGCCGGACAGGGAACCGGCGCTCCGTCGCCCGGAAGTGTGACCCCGGTTTCCAGCAAATCAGGCTTGGTGCGCAACGGGTCGACAAGCGGATACACGGGATCAAGAGCCCACGCCGCCACGGTCCAGAACAATCCTGCCAGCAGTATCACGCCTACCCAGGAGGAACTGCGGACTGCCTTTGAAGAGTACGCCAACGGCACCTTTATCAAATAAGGTGTCAGAGTAACGCGTTTGCCTTGGCTGAAGGTTTATTCGACCCGGCGGCAAATCGCTTCAATCTCCTGCCATTTCTGCAGCAGGCGCTGTTCCGATACCGGCTGGGCGGTACCCAGCTCAGGGGCGAAGATCGAAACCCTGAATTCCTCGAGCATTTCGCAATATTCCAACTGACAGACCCGGCAGTCCGGGGAGGGATTGTTGAAATGCTTGAGCTGCTGCAGCCGGGCCAGCGGGGCTGCCAGCCGCTCGGCCTTTTTACTGTCCTTCTGCGGGGCATACTCGGCGCGTTCGATACGCAGGCCCAGGGCCTGGAGATAACGAGGCTTGTGGGGCAGCTGTTCGGCCCGCAGGGTCTGGAGAAAGGTTTCCGGCACGATCTGCTCCAGGGCGGCCAGATATTCACGGTGCCGCTCTTCCTGGTAATTGCGGGTGGTTTTTGCCCGTGATGCCCAATCAGCGATCTTGTTTTTAATCGCGCGCCGCTGTTGCAGGGTTGTCAGCACCTGGTCGAGCAGTGTGGTGACGGTGCGCAGGAGACCCTGTTCGCCGGCCTGAAAGATAACCTCACGGAACCGAACGCCCGAGGGGAGTTCGCCCTCGGCGGTGGCAAAGACCGCGTCAAGCAGGAAGGCCTGGAGGCCGGTGCGCAGTTCCGCGGCCGGGACCTTGGCTCCCAAAATCAGCCAGGAAGCCGAATGGCTGGTGAGCGCGGTTTTGCACAGTTTGCGGATCGCCGTCATCTCCTTGGCAAAGGCTTGGCCATAGAGCCATTGCAGCCCCAGTCGGTTCTGCCGTCTGCTCTGGGCCTGGTTGTCCACATAGTGTAATTGCACCCGGTTATGCAGCTCGTCGATCGTGAGTGCCGGAAAAAAAAGCCCGATCACCCGGCCGTTCTGATCGGTCAGCGGCAGCTTGCGCTCGATGGTGCCCAGATCCTCCGGGCCGACTTCCCGGACCGGCGGCAGGGCAAGGAGACCGGAGATCGCTTTCCGGCTGCCGACGGTTTCCTCATACTGGAGGAGATCTCCAAAGGAGCGGCTGGTGGTTATGGTGGCCTGGTGTTCATCCACGAGCAGAAAACGCATCCGCAGATGGGGCGGCAGGGTGTCGGCCTGCCAGTCGCTGCGCTGTACCGCCACCTGGTAAGCGCGGAGGAGGGCGCGTTCCATCTCCTGGTAGAGCGATCCCTTATAGAGCGATAACCCGTCCATGATCCGGTCGACCGCATCGGGCAGGGGCACCAGCCGGCGACGTAGCTGCTTAGGCAGCCGCTTGCAGAGCAGCAGCAGCTTTTCTGGAAGAAGGCCCGGCACCAGCCATTCAAAAACCTGCGGGTTGATATGGGGCGTCAGGTGGCGGGGGATGGAAACCGTGACGCCGTCCGCCGGATCGCCGGGGGCAAACTGATAGCTGAGTTCGAGCTCGATCTCGCCGGCGCGAACCGTGGCGGGGAAACGATACATTTCCTCGCTATCCGGCACGGCCAGGCAGATATCCTCCTCGCTCATCCGGAGAAAGTGGTCGTTTTTTTTTGCCCGCAGCAGGCGGTTGAGGGTGAAGCGGTCATAGACCCGGCCTAGGCGGGTATCGTAGAACTGGTAGAGCACCTCCTCGTCCACCACGATGTCGCGACGGCGGAACCGTTCCTCCATTTCCTGAAATCGTGCCACCAGGGCGGCGTTATGTTCGAGGAAGGGGTACTGGCCGCCTAGTTGCTGGTCGATCAGGGCCGCGCGAATAAAAATATCGCGGGCCTCTTGCAGGGTCTTCTCGTTGATCCGCCCGTATTCGACCTTGCGGCCGGCAACGATCTGCAAGCCAAACAGGCTGACCCGTTCGAACGCCAGGACCTTGCCGCTCTTTTTTTCCCAGTGCGGATCCGACCACGACCGTTTGCAGAGTTCACCGCCCAGCCGTTCCAGCCAGTCGACCTCGATGGTTGCCAGCGTACGGGCAAACAGCTGGGTGGTTTCGACGAATTCGCTGGCGACCGCCCACTGAGGTCCCTTTCCGTAGAGTCCGGAACCGGGAAAAAGGACCACCTCCTTATTACCGGCGGAGAGGTAGGCGTTTTTCTCCTTTTTCTGGCAGATGTTGCGTAAAAATCCGCTGGTCAGGGCGATGTGGATGGCCTCGTAACTCGCCGACTCGATGTTGAGGTGGAAACTTTTGCTTTCCCGGAGCAGACGGCTAATCTGCTCGTGCACGTCCATCCATTCGCGCATCCGCTGCCATGAGAGGTAGTGGGCCTTGCAGAAGCGCGACAGGCTGGATTTGGAAGGGGCGGCTTCGCCGGGCACAAAAAAGCTGTTCCAGATGTTGAGCAGGGTCTGGAAGTCGGATTTTTTATCGAGGAACTGGCGGTGGACTTCATCGGCCTTGTGTTCTTTGTCCGGCGGCCGGACCCGCGGATCCTGGATGGAGAGGGCCGCTGCCAGGATGGTGATCTCCCTGATCGAGCCCAGCGGGCCGCTTTCGATGATGATCCTGGAAATGCGGGGGTCCAGGGGTAGCCGGGCCATCAAGCGGCCGTTGGCGGTGAGCTGATGATCGCCGACAATGGCCCCCAGTTCCTTCAAGAGTCGATACCCCTCGCGGATGGCGGTGGCCGGCGGGGCGTCGATAAAGGGAAACTTTGCGGGGTCGCCCAGTTTGAGGTTGATCATCTGGAGGATGACCTCGGCCAGATTGGCACGCTGGATTTCCGGGACAGTGAAGTCCTCGCGGCTTTGAAAATCCTCCTCGCTGTACAGGCGGATGCAGGTACCCGGGCCGGTGCGGCCGCAGCGGCCGCGGCGCTGCTGGCAGCTGGCCTGCGAGACCCGACTTACCTTGAGGCTGGTGGTGCCGGTACGCGGATTGTAGCGGGCGATGCGGGCGAGTCCGGTATCGACCACGTAGCGGATTCCCGGCACGGTGACCGAAGTTTCGGCCACATTGGTGGCGACGATGATCTTGCGGCGGGGCGAAGATTTGAAAATTTTACGCTGGTCCGCGGCCGGCAGCCGGCCGAAAAGCGGCAGCAGCAGGTGGCTGTCGGCGAAGTGCTGGAGCCCGTCGAGGGTGTCGGTGATGTCGCGTTCGGTGGGCATGAAGACTAGGATGTCGCCGCCCTGCGGCAGGGTGGCCAGTTCGTCGATGGCCGCAATGGCCTGATCGACATAGGAGATTTCTTCCTCCTCCTCCTCGTCCTCAAGGGCGCGATATAAGGTGGTGATCGGGTAGGTGCGGCCCGAGACCGAGATGACCGGGGCGGTGCCGAAATGGCGGCTGAATTTTTCAGCGTCAATGGTGGCCGAGGAGATAATCAGTTTCAGGTCGGGCCGGGAGGGGAGCAGATTTTTCAGGTAACCGAGCAGGAAGTCGATGTTGAGGCTCCGTTCGTGGGCCTCGTCGATGATCAAGGTGTCGTATTGGCGCAGGTCGCGGTCCTGGCGGGTCTCGGCGAGCAGCACCCCATCGGTCATGAATTTGATCAGGGTGTCTTTCGAGGTCTGGTCGTGGAAGCGGATTTTATAGCCGACCCTGGCCGGGTCCCGGATTTCTTCAGCCACCCGATCCGCCACCGATAGGGCGGCGATCCGCCGTGGCTGGGTGCAGCCGATGATGCCGTCCGTGCCCCGGCCCGCCTCCAGGCACATCTTGGGCAACTGGGTGGTCTTGCCGCTGCCGGTGTCGCCGATGATGATCAGCACTTGGTGCGCGCCGAGAGCAGCTATGATTTCGTCCCGCCGTTCGCTGACCGGCAATTCGGGAGGGTAAGAAAGATGCATGAAATTATGGAATTTTTCTTGAGGATGCACGGGAGTTCGGAGTACAATCAGATAACTTGCCGTCGGGTTCAGGGCTGTATACCTGAATTTTTCGGCCATCACATCTGAAATATACGTCGTACAGCGAGGATACAATGAAAGCTATCAGAAAGGCCGTCATTCCGGTGGCGGGGTTGGGAACGCGATTTTTACCGGCAACCAAGGCGATTCCCAAGGAAATGCTCACCATCGTCGACCGCCCCACTATCCAGTATATCGTTGAGGAGGCCGTGGCTTCGGGGATCGAGGAGATTATCCTGGTCACCAGCGCCGGCAAATCGGCCATCGAAAACCATTTTGACTACGATTTCCAGCTCGATACGGTGCTTAGGGACCGCAACAAGATCCAGATGCGGGAGGAGCTCAACAATATCTCCAACCTGATCGACATCATCTCGGTGCGCCAGAAAGAACCGCTGGGGCTGGGGCATGCCATCTGGATGGCCCGCAACGTGGTCGGCGATGAGCCGTTCATGGTCCTTCTGGGCGATGACCTGGTGATGAGCAAGGTGCCCTGCTGCAAACAGATGATCCAGCTCTACGAAGAGGTCGGCGAATCGATCGTCGCCGTACAGCAGGTACCCATGGATCAAACTCATCAGTACGGCATCGTCGAGGGGTTGGCAACCGAGATTGAACGGACCTTCAAGGTGGACCGGATGGTGGAAAAACCGGCGCCGGGCACCTGCAACTCCAATATGGCGATCATCGGCCGCTACCTGCTGATGCCCGAAATTTTCGAGTATCTGGAAAAGACCACCCCCGGTCACGGCGGTGAAATCCAGCTCACCGACGCCCTGCTGGCCCTCTCCAATAAGCGAGGCATGTACGCCTACGAGTTCAACGGCAAGCGCTACGATGCCGGCGATAAACTCGGCTATCTGAAAGCCATCGTCGATTTTGCCCTCAGCCATAACCAGTTGGGTAAACCGTTCCGCGAGTATCTGCTTTCGGTCTGCAACACCATCACTAAATAGTTGTTTTCTGAGATTGCCAGGCGGGTGGAATACTTTTACGAAATTGCGGTGGACGCACCGCTTGTCCCCACCTTGACCTATGGCCAGCCTGCCGGAAGACCTGAGTCTATCCCGGCAGGCTGCTGCGTCCTGGTGCCTTTGGGGAACCGCCAGGTGACCGGCTATGTGCTGGGGTCGGCCACCATGCCCGAGCAAGGCCAGGAGAGTTTTGCGGTGAAGCCGGTTGTGGCCGTGCTCACCGAAGCGCCGTTTTTTCCGGCGAGCCTGATTCCGTTCTACCGATGGATTGCCCGGTACTATCATCACCCCTTGGGTGAGGTCATCAGAACCGCACTGCCCATGGCGCCCGGCTCCCGCAGTGGCCGGGAAGTCCTGCTGACCGATGCAGGGCGCGAGATGCTCACCCCTGCATTCATAGCCAAGGAGGGCCAACGGTTCGACGATTGGCTGGAAACTCTGGTGAAAAACGGACGGCTGGAACCGGGAACGGTCCGGCGGCTATGGCGCGAGCCTGCGGCCAAGGCTTTTCTGCAAAAACTCGCCCAACAGCGGTGGGTCACCATCAAGCCGCTGCTCCTGACTTCCGAGGTTCGTCCTAAAACCCATAACGTGGTTCTTCCTGGCAGCGCTTTGCTGTCTCTGTTGCAGGCAACAGGACAGGAGCCGATAAGCGAAATCCTGGCAACCTTGCAGGCGCAGAGCGGCGCGGCGCTGAAAAAAGCTGAAATCAAAGCCTTGACCCTTTTCCTGGAACGCTTTGCCGCGACCAGTGGCCAACCTGTGCCCCGGTCGACCTTGAGCCACCAGTACCCCGGTATTGGCCCCCCATTGCTTCGATTACTGGATCGGGGGCTGCTGCGCATGGAAACCGAACGTGTCTACCGTGATCCTTTTGGCGATCCGCCGCAGTTCCATCCCGCCCCGGATGTTCTCACCGTTGAGCAACAACAGGCGCTGGCCGCCCTCCTGCCGGCCATGGACCGTGCCACATTTGCATCTTTTCTGCTTTTCGGGGTAACCGGCTGCGGCAAGACCGAGGTGTATATACAGGCGGTGCAGCATGCCCTGACCCTGGGGCGGACCGCCCTGGTGCTGGTGCCGGAGATCGCGCTGGCGTCGCAGCTGGAAGCCCATTTTTATTCACGGTTTGGTTCACAGCTGGCGGTGTTGCACAGTGGTCTCAGTGACGGCGAGCGGTTGGACCAATGGCAGACCGTGCGTGAATCCACAGCCAAGGTGGTCTTAGGCGCGCGTTCAGCGGTCTTTGCACCGTTGGAAAATCTCGGCATTATCATTGTCGATGAGGAACACGAGCCGGCCTACAAACAGGACGACGGCTTGCGCTACAACGGCCGGGACCTGGCGGTGCTGCGAGCGCAATTATCGCAGTGCCCGATCCTGCTGGGGTCAGCTACGCCTTCGGTGGTTAGCTATCATCATTGCGCCCAGAAAAAATATACCCTGCTGACCATGCGCAAACGGGTGGCCGAGCAACCGCTGCCAACGGTTGAAATCATTGACCTGTCCTCGGTCAAGCGATCCCGTCCTGACCTGGTTTTTTCCGACCGGTTGATCACCGCCCTCGGAGAAACTTTAGAACAGGGCAAGCAGAGCCTGTTGTTCGTCAACCGGCGGGGATTTTCTTCGTCCATGCTCTGCCGCGATTGCGGTCATATTTTGCAATGCAAACACTGTCAGGTTTCCCTGACCCTGCATCGAAGTAAACGGACCCTGCTCTGTCATTACTGCGGTTACAGCCAGCACCCCCATACGCTGTGCCCGTCTTGCGGCTCGACCCGTATGGCTGGACTGGGTATTGGTTCAGAGCGGATTGAAGAAGAAGTGACCCAGCTGTTTCCGGAGGCCAGGGTGGCCCGGTTGGACAGCGACACCACCGCTAACCGCAAACACTACCTGGCCGTGCTTAAGGCTGTCCGGGCGCAACAGATCGATGTCCTCATCGGCACCCAGATGATCGCCAAAGGGCTCCATTTTCCCCATATTACCCTGGTGGGGGTGGTCTGGGCCGATGCCGGTTTGGGAATGCCCGATTACAAAGCCGCAGAACGCACTTTTTCTCTGCTTTCCCAGGTGACCGGTAGGGCAGGGCGGGGCGAGGATCTGGGCCGGGTGATCATCCAGACCTATCAACCCCACCATTACGCGGTACACCTGTCCCAGCATCATGATTATGAAGCCTTTTATGAACGGGAGATTACTACCCGCCAACCCTTGGGGTATCCGCCGTATTCGCGGTTAGTCAACATCCGGTTCAGTGGTATCCAAGAACTGCAGGTGCAGAATGCCGCCGAAACGGTTTCGGCTTTTCTTCATGCCCACAAATGGGGCCATCAGGTCGATATCCTAGGACCTGCGCCGTCACCTTTGGTAAAAATAAAAGACCGTACCCGCTGGCAACTTCTCTTGAAAAGCCATAATCCAGCGGTACTCCATGAACTCTGCGAGGCCCTGCTGGCTGAGAAAAAACGGCTCTGTCCGCCGGCAGTAGTCATGAGTTTTGACATAGATCCAGAGAATATGATGTGACGGGAAGGATGCGACCTGAGGTGGGATGGCTGTTGAAAAAACGCCCCGACAGCAAGGAGGGAGGGAACTGCCGGGGCGCCAGGAGGGACAGGTTGAAAGGGTGTATCTAAAAATCGAACTGGTTACATCTGGTGGTGACGACGACCCATGCCCATGCCCATACCCTGGCACGGCATACCGCCCATGTCACCCTGACCCATCATCAGCATGGGCATGGGCAGTCCGGTTTCTTGGGCTTTGACGCGGAGTTTTTCCCGCAGCTCAAACAGTTCGCCAGCCAGTTGCGAGGCTTTAGCGGTATCCGGAGTGCCGGCATTGAGCAGGGCGCGGAGGGCGGTATTTTTTTCCACCATCTCTTTTCTCATGGCAACAGTTTCGCTCAGAAATTTATCATGGGCCTTTTGGGTGGCGGCATCCATTTGATACAGGCAAGGGGGGGTGCCTGGCTTCCCTTTAAGGTCCGGGGCGGTTGGTTGGGCCAGGGCGGACTGACTGATGGCCAGGGCCAGGCCTGTGGATAAAATGGTCGCTAACATGATTTTCTTTTTGCTGATGGTCAGGTCCATGGTGTTGAACTCCTTATATGAATTGAATGATGTTGGAAAGATCGACAACCGTGTTGTTATCATAAGCCTTGCTATTTCCGTGCCAGGATAAAAAATATATATAACATCTTGATATTGTATACAATAATAGCCAGCCTATGTTTTTGTATCTTTTCGGATGAAGCCAGGCAATATACAATTGTTTCTTTCCTACCCAGGAAAACCCACGGTGGTGGGTAAAAAGTATCCAGACTGTTGTCGTCCGGGATTATCAGTTGCCTGCGATGTGCGGGCCAGGCACTCGGCGACAGTACGTATTCTCGCTGGATTGATCTTTGCATAAATAATAGGCATGAAAACAAGACTGCAGAACTTCACCCGGCCGACGTATATCTTTTCTTCTCCGTGGCTGCTGGCGGCGGCGGCGGGATTGCTGATCATGATCGTGGTCACCTTCGCCTTTCATAATCATAGGCTGGAACAGCGATTGATGACTAATGCCATGCTGCAGAAGGCCGCCACCCTGATGCGGGTGCTCCATTCCGGCTCCAGAGCTTCGTATATGAATGATTTGCGCAAGGACTACTGGAACAACGAGCCTTGGAATGTCCACGTGCAGCGGGTCGTCGATCATCTGGCCGAAGACCCGGAACTGCGATTTATCGCTCTAGTGGACGCCAAAGGCAAGGTCATTGCCCACAGTGATCATGCCCGCATTGGCGGTTCTTTGCCCTTGCCCGAAGGTCAAGAGCGCGATGTGAGCACCGGTGAGTTGTCCCAGATGGCCTATAGTATTCAAGCTACCGAGGAATTCGGGCGGGTTTTCGAGACAGTTCGAACATTTTCAACTTCCTTTCCAGCTGTTATGCCCATGCACATGCGACCGATGCGTGGGGGGAACAGGGGACTGTTTCTGCAAGAAAAAGGCGATGAACGGCCGATGATGATGCGGTTGCTTCCCGAGGGAGCCGCCACCGGTGAGCAGCATTTCGTCCTGGTCGGGCTTGATATGAAGGAGTACGACCGCACGCTTGGCAGGCTGCGGATGCAGATTGCCATGCTCTCCATGGCCATGTTGTTGGTCGGGTTGGGGGGATGGTTTTCCTTGTCACTGGTGCAGGGTTTTCGAATTTCTCAGAAAACACTTGAGGATGTCCAGGCCTACACCTCGCTCTTGATCGCCAAGTTACCTGTGGGCGTTGTCGCCACCGATGTCTCTGGACGGATAACCACCTGGAATCAGGCGGTCGTTCTGATTACCGGCATTCCGATCAACCAGGTGATCGGCAAAAATCCCCAGGATGTTCTGCCCGAGGCCCTGGCTGCATTTTTTATGGACAGCGGCGTGGCGACTACGGTTGCACCACCGCCGTCAACCGATCGCAGCGTTCGCCTGGCCTTTGGTGCCCGGCGATGCGAACTGCTTTGTCATCCGCTCCTGATCACCGATAGTGAACAGCAGTATATGGGCAAGGTGCTGCTGCTTTCGGATGTGACCGAGATTCGTTCGCTGGAACAGCGGATGCGGGAAAATGAGCGTCTTGCGGCGGTGGGCCGGATGGCAGGCGGCGTTGCCCATGAAGTGCGCAATCCGCTGAGCTCGATCAAGGGATTGGCGCTGCTCTTGAAAAATAAGTTCGCGGCGGGCAGCAAAGAGCAGGATACCGCTGACCTGCTCATCCAGGAAACCGATCGGATGAACCGGACGATTACCGAAATGCTCAGTTTCACCCGGCCTGCAACCCTCAACCTGCAACCGGTCGATCTTGCCGCCTTGCTGCAGCGGAGTCTGCAGCTAATCAAGGTCGAGGCCATGGAGAACCAGATTGCAACAACGCTCACGGTTGAGCCGGGATTGGTGCCTGTTATCGGGGATGCCGATCGGCTCCAGCAGGTGGTGATGAATGTCCTGCTCAACGCCATGCAGGCCATGGAGCATGGCGGCAATCTGCTGGTGACCCTTGGTAACCGGGAAGGTGACCAAAGGGTTGAATTGCGGATCGCCGATACCGGTGGAGGGATCGCCGCCGAGTTGTTGCCTCAGGTGTTTTACCCCTATTTTACCACCAAGCAGGGAGGGACCGGTATCGGGTTGGCGATTTCCCAGAAGATCATCGCCGATCACGGTGGATCCATCGAGTTGGAGAGCGAACCCGGCAAGGGGACAACGGTGGTGATCCTGCTGCCGGCATTCAGCGCTGTGCCCGCCTGATCAGGGATTACTGAAGTGCTTGTCAAGAAACGTGCATTCAAGCGGGGTCAGGTCAAAGCGTAACTCCGCTTCCTGCAGGACCACGGACCTTTTCTTTTCCGGCTGATTTTGCAGGGTTTCCGACATCCAGGTTAACGCCTTTTTGAGATTTGCCGATGGCGTCTGCAACGGTGATTGGTCAGTCATGTTCTTCCTTGTTTAATTTTAAGCGGTTGATTGTTCCAGGGGATGCGATTAAAGTTTAACCGACGGGCAACAGGGCGGCAACCCCGATCCGTTGGGCCGCACCGTTTGTCGATGTAAAACGAGCTTGACCGGCGCTGTTTGGGCGTGATAGCATGAAACTAGAGGAGCAAATATTAAAGGAAGAGCTATGGACAGTTTGGCAGGACACTTTCTCATTTCCACGCCGCAGATGCCTGATCCAAGGTTTCAGGAGCAGGTGATCTATCTTTGTGTGCATAATGAGGATGGGGCGATGGGGTTGGTGATCAATAACCCCAATCCCGAGCTCACCCTGCTCGATGTTCTTCACGGTTCCAATCTCGCCCTTCCTCCGGGAACCCAGCCGCAGGTGTATATGGGCGGTCCGGTGGAGATTGATGCCGGCTTCATCATTCATGACACCTTAATTGAGGATCGGCACTCGGTTGAAGTGAAGCCTGGAATTTTTCTGAGCCGTGACAGCCGGTTGCTTGAGGATATTTCCCAGGGGCATGGGCCTAAACATTTTCTCTTTATGTTGGGATACGCCGGTTGGGGCGCCGGTCAACTGGAAGGCGAGTTGATGGATAACGGCTGGCTGGCCGTGCCGGCGGACCTTGAGGTCCTTTTTGATACCCCCGATCCTCTCAAGTGGAAAAAAGCCGCCCAGAAATTCGGGATCGATATTTCGTTGTTCGGCGACATCATCGGTTACGCTTGATTGCTGTCGCTGTCACCTGATTTTTCAACACAACGTCGTTCCTTTTCGGATCGACGTTTTTTCTTGCCATGAATGCCATGACCACCTATCAAATTGCCGATATCTTCCAATGTACCTGTTGCGGTTTTTGTTGCCACGGCGAAACCACCGTCAGTCTTGACGAGCATGATCAGGAACGGATGATCAGCGCTTTGGGGCTCACACCTGAGGTAACTCGGGAGCAATACTGGCGGGTTACTGGTCCGGTCGTACAGATGCAGACCAGGGATGGCCACTGTATCTTTTACGATGCGAAGGTCGGCTGTACGGTCCATGAAGGGCGTCCCTGGCGGTGTCGGCAGTGGCCGCTCCATCCGAGCATGCTGGCGGACGAAAATAATTACCGGACCATCACCGAGTCGTGCCCAGGTTTCAAAAAAGGGCTCAGCTACGCAAGGTTCTGTCAGATTCTTAGAGCGCTCCTGACCCAAAGCGATAGCGACAAAACCGGCGGATGAAATTCCTCATTCCTTTTCTGGGGAAGACCAAAGAACCCTACCTTGAAGCGGGTATCCGTGATTATGCCGGGCGACTTGGCCGGTTTGGCGTGGTTGACCTGCCGGTGCTCAAAGAACGCCACAGTCATAAAGACCCCGATGCGGTGGTGAAGCTCAATGATGCCGGGTTGCTGCTGGAGCAGGCAAGTGCCGCCGGCCTCAGGGTCGCACTCGATCCAACCGGAAAAACTCCGGACTCCGAGGAGCTGGCCGCCTTGCTGACCCAGTGGGAAAATCAGAGCATCGGGACCGTCTGTTTTTTGATCGGTGGACATCTGGGGCTGCATCGATCGGTCCTGGACCGCGCTGATATAATTCTTTCCCTTTCCCGTTTGACCTTCACCCATGAAATGACCCGGCTGATTCTGTTGGAACAGTTGTACCGAGCTTGCACCATTAAAGCCGGCCACAGGTATCACAAATAAACGGCTGGATTGCCGCACAATGACAACTGTCCGGGAAACCTTGATCCTTATTGCCCCGACATGTTGCTACGGGCTGATTGCCGCTTGCCTGGCGGGCGGTTTCACCGTACAATGTTCGATTTACTAGTAAAGACGGCTACCAGGGACATCCTGGATCTGCAGGATGGTGCTCTGGTTGCCTGAAGCCATGTTGAAAAAAACGAGGTCAATGATGACCAATCCAGACCCCTTGACCGCAAGATCGACACCAGAGGGCAAGGTTAAGATGACCTGTGCAACACCAGAAGAACTGACCGCCCTTGCCGAGGCCCTTGGCGAGGTACTTGCGCCTGGCGATGTCCTGTTGCTCCAGGGGGAACTCGGGGCAGGCAAGACGACCCTGACCCAACATCTCGCCGTGGCCCTGGGGGTCGGGCAAGAACAGTATGTCGCCAGCCCGTCGTTTGCCCTCCTGCATGTTTACTGCGGCCGACTGCCGATTTATCACATGGATTTATATCGGCTCAGGGATGCAGAAGATGTCGAGGATGCCGGGCTGCTGGACTACCTTGAACAGCAGGGCGTGGCCATCGTCGAATGGCCGGAGCGGCTTGGGGCCCTCACCCCTGCGGATCGGCTGGATATCGATATTCAAGTTGCACCGAACGGGACCAGGTGTCTGACGCTTATGCCCCACGGGCAATCTTGGCGACAAAAACTTGCCCAGGTTACCAAGACCCTGGGGCCGGTTTAAAGGTTTTGCTGCACCATTAATAACAGGGTCGGGTGGATCCCCCAGAGCAGGGCGGCGTTTCCCGGTTGGAATTTTTAACCACTAACCATTGAGTTGCATGAACAAACAGATCATCACCCTCCAGTCCTGTCCCAAGCAGTATACCTATGATCAGGACAAAGCCTGTTCCCCTGAGGAAACCGTAGCTCGTTTCCAGGAACGTCTGCAGGCGAGCCGCCTCGACATTCTGCAGGAGATCCGTCGTATCGATAACGGCCGCCTGGACATTCCGGTCTATTTCAGTGTGTGCGGCGTCGATGCCCAGCGGATTATCGGCAACAAAAAACAGATGGGCAAGGGGTCAACCCCGGAACAGTCGCGGGCCAGCGCCTGCATGGAGTTGGGCGAACGGTTCAGCTTCTTCAGTTTTCTCAAGGATGGGGACAATTTCCTCACCGGCGATTATGACGCCATGGAAGCCCAGGGGCATCCGGTGCTGCCGATTGAGACCCTGCTGCAATCGGTTCATGATACCATCCTGACGCCGGAGCAACTTCGCCATCTGCTGGCTGGCCTGCCCCTGCAATGGACCTGGGCGCTGCGCCTTTCGGATAACACCCCCTTCCTGGTGCCGTTTTCCTGGTTTTACGCTATCAATGAGTTTAATGGCCCTTCGGCCGGCAACACCTATGAGGAGGCGGTTCTTCAGGGCATCAGCGAAGTAGTCGAACGTCATGTCTGCGCCGTGATCACCCGCGATCTCCTGCCCACCCCGCAAATCGATCACGATTCGATCACCGATCCGGTGGCCCGGATTCTGCTGGCCAAATTTAAAGACAATGGCATCCAGGTGCATCTTAACGATTTCTCCCTGGATACCGGCATCCCCACCATCGGTGCCCTGGCTTGGGATCCGGCCACCTTTCCCGAACAAAGCGAGATTGTCTATACCGCCGGCACAACCCCCGATGCCGACAAAGCCCTGATCCGGGCGCTGACCGAGGTTGCCCAACTGGCAGGCGATTTCAACACCGGCTCCAACTATGTGGCCTCCGGCTTGCCCAAGCCGCTCAGCTTGGAGGAAGTTGCCCATGTAGTCGACAGCGGGCAAACTATTGCTTTGAGCGAGCTTGCCGATCTCCAAGACGACGATATTTTCGAAGAGGTCAAAAACTGCGTTGCCGCCCTCAAACGCAACAACATGGAGGTGCTGGTGGTTAATACCACCCACCCCGAGCTGCGCATTCCCGCGATCTACACCATCATCCCCGGTGCGCATTTTCGCGAACGGGCCATGGGGGGCAACGCCTGCCTGTTCGCCGCTAAACTGGCCGCCAACCTGCTCGACGCCCAACCGTTTGGCGCCAAATTGGCGGCCATGCAGCAGCTGATGCCGGAGGCCTATTTTCTCCACTTCTACCGGGGGCGACATCTCTATGAACTGGGTGAGATCGAGTCGGCGCTGACCTGCTTCAACGATGCCCTGGATCGCGATCCCCAGCAAGAAGACCTGCCCTATCTCTATTCCTATCAGGGGTGCTGTCTCCGTGACCTTGGCCGTTTCGAAGAGGCTATGGCCGCCCTCGAACTTGGCCTTGCCTGCGATGAAGAACGGCCCGATATCCATAACACGCTGGGCGTCTGCTGCTACAAAACCGGGGATCATGCTCGGGCGGCCCATCATTTCAGGCGGGCGGTGGCGTTGAATCCGGTTTCAGCCATCGATTATGCCAACCTGGCGTTAAATCTTGAATTACTGGGTGATGAAACGCAGGCTATTGTCAACTACCAGATCGCGCTGGCCCAGGATCCCGGTATCGATTTTGCCATCCAGCGTCTGGCCGGATTGCTGGCAGGCGGGCAAGTCAAGGGGGCGGTTTGATGTTACCCTTTCCCGAACATCCGAAAAAGATTCTGATCCGTTCCACCAACTGGATCGGTGACGCGGTGATGACCACGCCGGCGGTGCGGACCATTCGCGAAAATTTTCCGGAAAGTGAGATCACCATGCTGGTGCATCCCTGGGTCAGCGACGTCTTTCGCTACAGCCCCCGGGTCGACCAGCTGTTCCTCTATGAAAAAAGAGGGAGGCATCAGGGCTTGAAAGGCATGCTCCGCCTGGCAGGCGAGTTACGGTTAGAAGCCTACGACTGCGCCATTTTGCTGCAGAATGCCTTTGAGGCTGCCTTGATCACCAAGCTCGCTGGCATCCCGGTGCGCGGCGGCTACACCACCGATGCCCGCGGCTTGCTGCTGACCCATGGGGTGCACAAAGCGCCGGAACTGATCACTAAACATCAGGTCCACTATTACCAACGGATGGTTCGTGGCTTGGGACTGCATACCGCACCTAACGAACTGGAGCTGTTTATCCCCGGCGACCAGATCGATGCGGCCAAGCTACTGATCGCCAAACACAGCGGGATCGAGACCGGAACCGTCCCTTTGATCGGTTTCAATCCCGGCGCCGCTTTTGGGCCTGCCAAGCGCTGGCCGACCGAAAAATTTGCGGAATTGGCCGACAGGCTGTGCCGTCGAGCCGACGCCTGTATCGTCCTGTTCGGCAGCAACGCCGATCGGGAAACTGCCGCCGCGATCATGGCCAGTGCCGGCAAGAGTGCCGCAGCCCGCATGGTCGATCTCACCGGCAACACCAGCCTGATTGAAGCCATGGCCCTGATCGGCGAGTGCAATGTCTTTGTGACCAACGATTCCGGCCTGATGCATGTTGCGGCGGCCTTGCACACCCCTATGGTGGCTATTTTCGGTTCCACCGATCATATCGCCACCGGTCCTTTTTCCGATAATGCTAAGGTTATTCGCAAACCCTTACCTTGCAGCCCTTGTAAGAAAACCCATTGCCCAGAAAAACATTTTCAATGCATGAAAATGATCAGCAGCGGTGAGGTGTTCAATGCGGTGGTGCAGGCCTTGGAGGCAGAATAGATGGGGCTGCCGGAAGAGAGCATGGGACCTCAGGATGGAGACCGTTCTGCAAGGCCGGCGGTTTTTCTTGACCGGGACGGCACCATCAACGAGCAGATGGGCTACATCAATCACATCAGTCGGTTCCAGTTGTTGCCAGGGGTGGGGCAGGCGATCCGCAGCCTCAATGCATACGGTCTTCTCGTGGTGGTGGTCACCAACCAATCCGGGCTGGCCAGGGGCTATTTTCCGGAATCATTGCTGGATACGGTGCACCTGGAAATGCATCGCCTTTTGGCTCTGGAGGGGGCGCACATTGACGGGCTCTATGTCTGCCCGCATCATCCCGAGGCCAAGGAGGCCCGTTTCCGGGAGCAGTGCAACTGTCGCAAACCTAAGACCGGTCTTTTGGAACAGGCGGCAGCCGATCTGCACCTTGACTTGCAGCACTCCTTTGTGGTGGGAGACCGCTGGTCGGATCTGCGCTGCGGCGCGGCGGTCGGAGCCACCACTATTCTGGTGTTGACCGGTTACGGCCGAGGCGATGCCTGCTATATCGGGCCAGGCCAATCGGTGCAGCCCGATTATATTGCCGAGGATTTGGAGGCCGCGGCCCGGTGGATACTGACCCGGATGCCCGCCATAGGTCTCGGCTGAAGCTGCAAATTCAGACGCAGCAGCTCAGAAGGTTTGGCAGCTTGTGTCTTTTCAATGGCTTGATCAACTGCTTGAGGTGAAAACGATGAAAATATTTACCAGAATAGTAACGGCGCTGGTGACCATGATCCTGGTTTCCAGCTGTGGGTATAATGCCTTGCAGACCAAGGAAGAAGCGGTGTTCAAGGCCTGGGCCGACATCGAATCGAGCCTGCAGCGACGGGCAGATCTCATCCCTAATCTGGTTGAAACGGTCAAGGGCTATGCCAGGCATGAGCAGGAAACCTTAACTGCTGTCATCACGGCCCGCTCCAAGGCCACCGCCGTCCAGGTTACTTCCAAAGATCTGGGTAATCCGGCCTTGATGCAGCAGTTCCAGGAAACCCAGGGCAACCTGAGTTCGGCGCTTTCCAAGCTGATGGTGGTGGTGGAACGCTATCCTGATTTGAAGGCTAACCAGAACTTCCTTGATTTGCAGAATCAGTTGGAGGGCACCGAAAACCGGATCAATGTCGCCCGGCAAAGATACAACCAGGCGGTTGAGGTTTTCAACGGCTCGATCCGCAGGTTTCCCGAAAGCCTGACCAATACGCTCCTGCTGCACCTGGAACGCAAGGAGTATTTCAAGGCTGCACCCCAGGCGCAGGAAGTCCCCAAGGTTAAATTCTAACGGCCCGGAGCCGGCATGAAAGCGCTGCATAATTTCCCGGTTTGGCCGCTGTTCGCTGCCCTTTTCCTACTGTTCGGGTTCGGGAGCACGGCAGCTTTTGCCTTGGATGTACCCCCGTTAACTGGCAGGGTCAATGATACGGCCCATATCCTGGGCTCGTCCTCGGTGCGGATGCTTGAGCAGACCTTGAAAAATCTGGAACAAGCCGACTCCACCCAGATCGTTGTCCTGACCATCCCCAGTCTGGAGGGCGAAAGTTTGGAGGCGTATGCCCTGAAGGTGGTGGAAACCTGGAAGATCGGGCAAAAAGGGACCGACAACGGCGCCTTGCTGCTCATCGCCATCAATGATCGCAAGATCCGTATCGAAACCGGTTATGGCCTGGAGGGGCGGTTGACTGATTTGGTGGCCGGCAGGATTATCCGGGAACGGATTGCCCCTGCTTTCAAACGGGGCGAGTACGACCAGGGCGTGATTAATGGCGTTGCGGCCATGGCTGCTGCCGTCAAAGGGGAATATACCGGTAAGGGGCGAACGGATGCCCCGCGCCAGCAGAAAAGTTCCGGGGCTTTTTTGATGTTTCTGTTTTTCGGTTTGATGGTCATCGGTAATGTCTTTAGCTGGAAAAAACCGCTGGCTGCCGGATTTGGGGCTGTTTTTGCGCCCTTGCTCGCCACCTTGGTTTTTCAGGGCCTGTTCAGTTGGTTGGTCATTATGCTGCTCATCCCGGTCGGGATTTTGGGTGCGCTCCTGGCCAGTATCCTCGCCGGAGCCAGAAGTGGCCACTACGGATCCGGTGGGTTTTTCCCCGGTGGCGGTTTTGGTGGCGGCAGCTTCGGCGGTGGCGGTTTCAGCGGCGGTGGCGGCGGATTCGGTGGCGGCGGTGCTTCGGGAGGATGGTAAGCATGCAGACCCTGGCGGAAAAATTTTTCACGGTTGAAGAGCAGCAGCAGATTACCCTGGCCGTGCGGCAGGTCGAACAACAAACTGCCGGTGAAATCGTGCCTATGGTGGCCTCGGCGAGCCACAGCTACCCAGAGGCGGAACTTGCCGGCGCCATGCTCATCGCCGGACCGCTTGCCCTGGCTGCAGCCTTTGGCCTGGCGACCCTGCTGTGGTGGCAGGATGCGGTACTCTGGCTTTTTCTCGGTTTCTTCCCGGTGTTTTTCATCCTGGCTCGCCTGATTCTTCGCCGCTATCCGCCATTGTTACGGCTCTTTCTGCACAAGGAGCGGGTTGATGCCGAAGTGGCGCGGGCCGCTTTCACCCATTTTTATGCCGAAGGGCTCCAGGCCACCAAGGATGCCACCGGCATCTTGATTTATGTCTCGGTCCTAGAGCGAAGGGTCTGGATTTTGGGGGATCGCGGCATCAACGCCCATATTGCACCGCAGGTCTGGCAGGGATTTGTCGATCGATTGACTTGCGGGATCAGGGAAAACCAGCCATGTTCAGCCCTTTGTGCCATCATTGAAGAGATCGGCGCGTTGTTGCAGACTCATTTTCCAGCCAAAGTTGACGACCGCAACGAATTGTCCGATCTGATGATCGCTGATCGCGAGGATGCTCCCGGCAGCCGCCGACTTCTGGTGAAATAGTTGGCATGAAGATCAATCCCCGCATCGAGGCAGCGTGCACCACCCGGGGGGCTGGTTTTTTCGACCGATTTAGCCCGCAACCGTTGAGCATCGCCCATCGGGGTTATCGGGCCTGCTACCCGGAAAACACCTTGTGCGCTTTTGAGCAGAGTCTCGGCCGTGCCCCGATGATCGAACTCGATGTTCGGCTGAGCGGTGATGGGGTAGCCGTGGTCTTCCATGATGCGGGCTTGTCGCGGACAACCAATGCCGGCCAGTTGTCCGGAGAACTCGGGCTCACAAGTCTTGATCTTTGCGACTGGCGGTTGGATCAGTTACGCCGGTTGGATCTCGGTTCCTGGTTCCTGGAAGCCGACCCCTATGGCATGCTGCGGCGCGGATATATTGATCGCACCTATCTTGCCGCCCTCATGCCGCAACGTATCCTGACCCTGCGGGAATTGTTGGCTTGGGCCATGGCCAACAACATGCCGCTCAATATCGAAATCAAGGACATGGGGCGAACCCCGATGGATGGGTTGATTGTTGCCGAAGTGCTTGGCGATATTCGATCCGCCGGAGCCGGTAACCTGGTGCTCCTCTCCTCTTTTCGGCATGACTATCTGCAAACCTGCCGCCATCTTTTTCCGGAAATTGCTATCGCTGCTCTGCAGGAAGGCGCCCATCCCCCGGATCTCATTCGCTCTTTGCAAACCCTCGGGGTCTGCGCCTATCACCCGGAAAACAATCTGGTCGATGCGACCTTGGTTAAAGTCCTGCGAGCCGCCAATCTCCATGTCAACGTTTTCACCGTCAACGATCCGGACCGCCAACAGCAGTTGTACCGCTGGGGAGTAACCGGTATCTTTACCGATTTTCTGGAAACGGTATGATCTGATCTCAGATCATTTCTGTGTCTCCTGTGGCCCGTTTTTTGGGGTGCCTCTATCCTGATCTTGCATAGTGTCCGGAAGTTTATGGACGAAATAATAGGTGATGCCCGTGGCGACAAGGACAAGGGCCATGGCAAAAATATACATCGGTTCCAATTCGTCGAAATCGAGAATGATCACCTTTCGCGCAATCGCCATGAGCGCAGTTGAAAGGACGATTTTGACATGGATGACGTCATCGCGCAGGTAAAGAATGATATTTTGAAAGATCTCAATAGCAATCAGCACCACCATGAAGGCGCCAAATGTCGCCAGAATGTCCCCGATAGTCATGATGAAAACAGGCGGCGAGACAATGCGCTGGTAGATCGTCCAGGCCACATCGATCACGCCGAAAATGATGACCAGGAGCATCAGCAGCGCCAAAGCTTTGAGGCAGAAGTGGATGATTTTTTTGGCCAACCAAAGGAATGTTTCACTGGACTTGTCAATATTTTTCATCGACCTGCTCGGGTTTGTCGTTCATTAGTGAGGCTTTAGGTCCAATCGCTTCAGGTGTTCAAGGCCATGGGATCAATAAAAATTCAAGATCGTGAACCGAAATCCTCATAGGGGGTAAGCGTCGGGCCGGTGTAGTTGGCGGTGGGCCGGATCAATCGATTGTGTTTCCACTGTTCCATGATATGGGCGGTCCAGCCTACAGTTCTGCTGATCGCAAAGATGGGGGTGAACAATTCCACCGGAATACCCATGGCATGGTACAGCGGCGCGGAGTAAAAATCGACATTAGGGAACACCTTGGAGTTGGCCAGCATGACCTGTTCCACGGCCTGGGCTATTTCGTAGTAACGGCCCTCGCCGGTAAAAGCGGTGATCTCTTGCACGGTTTTGCGCAGGACCGTGGCCCGTGGATCTTCGCAACGGTAGACCCGGTGCCCAAACCCAGGAATCTTCAGCTTTTTTTCAAGCCGTGGTAAAATCCAGTCCGCGGCTTTTTGGGGTGATCCGATTTCTTCGAGCATTACCATGACCTCGGCGTTGGCACCGCCGTGCAATGGCCCTTTGAGCGCTGCAATCGCACTGGTCACGGCCGAATAGATATCGGTCATGGTCGCGGCCGTCACCCGGGCGGCGAAGGTCGAGGCGTTGAGTTCATGGTCGGCATGGAGAATGAGCGCCGTGTCCATGGCCTTGACCATGATCGGGTCCGGTTCTTTGCCCTGCAGGGTGTAGAGAAAATTGAAGGCGATACCGTTGTTGGACATCGGTTCCAGCGGTTCCTTGGCGTCGCGGAGCCGCTGATGGCTGGCGATAATCATCGGAATGCGTTCGGTGAGCCGCTGTGCCTTACGCAGGCTGGCATCCAGGCGGGTGTTGCCGCTATCCGGATCCCAGTGGCCCAGTGACGAGACCGCGGTGCGCAGGACCTCCATGGGGGTGGCCGCATGGGGGAACATGCGCAGAATCATAACGGTTTCAACCGGTAACTTCATGCAACCGGTGAAGCCGTCAAGAAAGGCCTGGTACTCGATGAATCCGGGGAGGCGTCCGTACCAGAGCAGGTAGGCCACCTCCTCGAAGGTGGAGTGCTCGACCAGGTCGACAATGTCGTATCCCCGGTAAAGCAGGCGGCAGGATGCACCGTCGACCAGGCAGATGGCAGAGTCGCAGGCCACGACGTCCTTGAGTCCGGCGTCGTTATTTTCCATGGGTCTGTTGGGTTGCTTCTTCATATATGACGCTCCTTGACCGTCCACATCTGGGATCGGTGCTGGTTTCATTGGGGATAATTTCGATACGACAAACAGCTCAACAGGTGTGTTGCCCGGAAAAGCTCCTGTCAACACAACAACCTTTAAGTAAAGGGGAAGGAGAACGCAAGGTTGAATTTTGGGGAATCGACCTTTGGATGGTTTGGGTCAGGCGAACTCGGGCGACGGCAGTGGGGCCGGTGTGGTGGTTCAAGGGGTGTGGTTGGTGACGGTTTTGCTGGCTATTGCTGTTGCTGCGGCGTTGACGCTCAACCAGGTTTTGAGGATACCGCTGGTCACGATCAACAGGCAGCCGCCGACCTGGAGCAGCGACAGGGCTTCGCCAAACAGTACCCAGCCGAAAATGACCACCGCAATGGGCTCTATATAGGCTAGCGTTCCGAAGGTGGCGGTCGGTAGGCGGCTTAAGGCAATCACCGCGCAGAGGATGGCCAGAAATCCCGGTATCAAGCCTATGGCAATCAGCCAGGGCCAGGTTTGCATAGGGAGTTCCGGGCGGGTGAGCAGGCAGAGGGGCAGCATCATCAGGCCACCGGCAAGCAATTGATAAAAAGTGCGGGTGTACACATGAACCCGATCGTCGATCGCCCGATTGATCAGGATGAAAGCGGTATAGCAGAGCATCGACAGCAGGCCGAAGCCAATGCCAGCGAGATGATTGCTGGCACCGTTACTGTCAATTTTAAATTCCATCATCATCGCAAAGCCAAACAGGGCCAAACCGATAAGGCCGGCGCTCAACCGGTTCAGACGTTCGCCCAGGAAAAAATGGGCAAAAATCGAGGCGGTCAGCGGCGCCAAATAGACCAGCATGATGGCGTTGGCCATGGAGGTAAACGTCATGGCCTGCACATAAAAGATGATAAATCCCGCAAGCATCAGGCCGTTGATCAGGATAGGCCAGGAGGGCCAGCGGGCCACCTGGCGTAGTTGACCGGTGATCGCCAGAAATCCCAGCATGAAAACCGCGCCGAGCAGTAGCCGGAATAGGGTGATCGTTTCCGCCCCCAGGCCGGTGATTTTAGCGAAAACGCCCACGGTTCCCATGAACAAGGCGGAAAGAATAGCGGTGAAGATGCCGGTCAGTTCCATAGCAAGTGACTTCAGAAAAAGGAAGGTTATAGTTGAGGGTGCGATTGCAAGACGCCAGTATAGCCTGGCGGGGCGTGCTTGGAAAGGGTGGAAACCGCTCTGGCAGCGCTCCCTCGCACCCGGAAGTCGTACCGATCGTGCGAGCAAGAGGTGTACCTGTTTCCGTCGTATCCATCGGGAAACTTACTCTCTGCGTCAACAAGTCAGTCGTGGAAGCCAGAACCACCGGCTAAACCGGTGGCTTGAAAGACTGTTAAACTCTCAAAAATTAAACGCTGATTAGAAATGAGTCACCTCCGCTAAACAAAGCGAGTCAACCTATATAGGCCTAAAGTCCGATTGACAGATAGTCAGTTTCCGATTTTTGTATAAAGGAGGATGGACAACTATAATTTTGGGGTGTCAATCCATTGTGCCAGAAAACGAACCGGGGGTAGGTCGGTCATTGTTGCCGAATTGAAAATGGTCAAACAATGGAGTGCATACCCTTCCCTGAAATGCGACCCCATAACGCTCTAATTCGGCTTTGCATTCAAGGTGATGCTTGAAACCCACATTACGTCAAACACAGCAATGAAGCCTTTACTCAAAGAATATTGTTTCCCACTATGAAAATGCCCAAGCGAAGAATTCTGACCACCCTGACCACCAGTGCATGCCTGCTGGCATATGTAATTGTGCCTGCCCTGGCGGCCACCGATGCAGATAATCAATACCTCGACATGAACCTTGACCAGTTGATGCAGGTTACCATCACTTCGGCAGCAAAGAAACCCCAGGCATTGTCCGATGTCGCCGCGGCTGTTTTTGTGATCAGCCAGGAGGATATCCGCCGGTCTGGAGTAACCTCCATCCCGGAAGCGCTTGCCATGGCGCCAGGGTTGCAAGTCGCGCAGATCAGTGCCAGCAAATGGTCGGTCTCTTCGCGAGGTTTCGGCGGGTACACCTCCAACAAGCTTCTGGTCATGCTTGATGGCCGTTCCGTCTACACGCCGGCCTATAGCGGCACCTTCTGGGACATGCAAAACACCTTGCTTGAGGATATCGATCGGATCGAGGTCATTCGCGGTCCCGGCGGCACCATCTGGGGGGCCAATGCGGTCAATGGAGTAATCAATATCATCACCAAAAGAGCGCAAGATACCCAAGGGGCGCTGGTTCGGGCTAGTGTCGGCAACCAGGAGAAATCCTCCACCGGTACCCGTTATGGCGGTAAAATAGGCGAGTCCGCCTTTGGTCGTTTGTATGTGACCACCAGTGATTATGCCAACAATGTGCTGGCTGACAACAATCAGGACGCCAATGATGGTTGGCAAAACTTCCAGGGCGGGTTCCGCATGGACGGCCAGGTTGGTTCGAAAAACGAATGGACCTTGCAGGGCGACCTTTTTAAAAATGACGGCGACCAGATCGTTTTCCCCTACTGGGTCGATCGACCCCCGTATCGAACCGCAAATAGCAGCGGCTACACCGCCACCGGCAACAATCTCATCGGCAAATGGCAACACAAATTGACCGGTGGGGATCTGTTGACCTTTAATGCCTACTATGACGCCAACAACCGTGAAGAATCCTATTACGAGCAAACCTTCACCACCATCGACCTCAATCTGCAATACGAAACCCGGTTGGGCAGTCGAAATAGCCTGACCTTAGGGACTGAATACCGCCAGATCGATGGCGACTTTGTGCAAACCTACCAGGTCGATATTCCCGACCAGAGTAATGCCTTGTACAGCGCTTTTCTCCAGGATGAAATAAGTCTGGTTACCGACCGACTGTGGCTGACGCTGGGCACCAAGTACGAGCACAACGATTTTACCGGTAACGAATGGCAGCCCAGCGCCCGTCTGCTCTGGAAGCCGGAGGTCGATCATTCCCTGTGGACCGCGGTCGCCCGTGCCGTCCGCACCCCGTCGATGATTGAATGCACTGGGGCGGTCACTGTTGCCGCCTTCCCCATGCCTCCCACCTTTAACACCCTGAAAAGCAGCCTGCGGGGCAATGCTGAATTCGGCTCGGAAAGCCTCGTCGCCTATGAAGCAGGGTATCGATGGCAGGCCAGGAAAAACCTCTCGTTGGATGTGGCTGTCTATTATAATGACTATGACGATCTTTACACGACGGTTCCCAGTAGCAACCCGTACAGTTTTGACCAGGATTTCGCCAATGCAAGAGAGGGGCATGGGGATGGCGTGGAAGTCGCGGTCAACTGGAAAACCAACCCCTGGCTTTCCCTGATTTTCACCTATTCCTGGCAAGAGCTCGAACTGAAAAATGCCGACGTCTCGGTTGTGACAGGGACTCTTCTGGGCGAGGATCCAGTTTCATCAGCCATTCCAAAAAATCAGGCCTCGGTTCGATCGGCCATTGATTTTGCGGAACACTGGCAATTCAACTGCTGGTTACGTTATGTGGATGCCATTAAAGGCCGAAATGTCGTAGACCCGACAGCTCTTATCCCTATAGATGCCTATTTTTTGCTTGATGCCAACCTGATCTGGAAACCCAAGAAAGACCTTGAGGTCATGTTCGCTGGCCAGAATCTGTTGAACAGTAACCAACTTGAGTACGTTTCTGAGCTGATCACTCCTCCCACTGAGATTGAACGCGGATTTTTCGGTAAAGTCACCTGGAGATTCTGATCGTTGAATCTCATGGGCATATATACTAAAAAGAAATTGCTGTGGCCTCTATTGCTACTGCTCTCTTTCCTGGGTGGTTTTCAAACCTCCTGGGCCGAGGAAACCTCCCAGGAATATCAGCTGAAAGCCGCCTTCCTGGTGAATTTTGCTCGATTCATCACCTGGCCGGAACAGTCGTTTACTCCAGAGCGGCCGGAACTGATCATTTGCGTTGCCGGGAAGAATCCGTTCGGCAACGCGCTGAGTGGGGTTGAGTCTAAGAAAATCGGTGGCCGAAATGTCCGGGTTGTTGCAGTGGATTCCCTTAAAAAAGTTCCTCGATGCCACATGCTCTATGTCGGCAAATCGGAAGAATCCGACCTCGACATACTACCTGCCATCTTTAGCCGACAGGCGGTGGTCGTGGTCAGCGATATCTCCGGGTTCCTCAAGGACGGCGGTTCCATCGAATTTGTGTCTAAAGAAAACCGACTGTCCTTTGCCATTAACAATTCTGCCTTGAAGCAGCGGGGAATACAGGTTGGTGCCTCCCTGCTTGATTTGGCGGTGCTTGTCCAATAGTGGGGAACGTTACAATATGAAACGATGGTTTTTCAAGCTCCCTATCCGCCTTAAGCTCTATAGTATCGTTCTCCTGGCCAGCACTTTGGCCTTGCTCCTGGCGACCTCGGCCTCATTTTTTATCCAGCAGCATCTTATCCGCAAGCAGTTGGGGGATGAAATTAAGACCCTGGCCGATGTGATCAGCGAAAATAGCCGTGCCGGCCTGGCTTTTGAAGACAAAAAGGCGTTGCGCACCATTCTTCATTCTTTGGAAGCCAAAAAAAGCATTAGTTCCGGGCGTATCTTCGGGAGAAATGGTGAGCTGTTTGCAGAATATCAACGTAACGAACAAGGCGATAAATTTGATGAGCACCGGGGGGCAAATCTCAACTTCCAAGGGCTGCAGTTTCGATGGGATCATGCTGAACTTAACCAGTCGATTTCCATGGAAAATGAGCACATTGGCCAGTTGTTTATCGAGGTGGATCTCAATGAGACGCGGGATAATATCATAGCCATCGCCGCCATCATGGGTGGGGTGCTCTTGTTCGGGTTGTCCCTGGCGATGCTGCTGTCTTCTCGCCTGCTACGGGTAATTATCGACCCGATCAGCAAGCTTTCTGAGGTGACCCGGACCATATCACAGGATAAAAAATACCATGTTCGAGTAGCCGTAAGCGGGGAAGACGAACTGGGGCAGCTTGCCGTTGGTTTCAACGCCATGATCGACCAGGTCGAGAAACGCGACGCCGACCTTGAGAGCCAAGTGGCCAGCCGCACCAGAGACCTGGAAGCACAGACTCTTGATCTCCAGTTGGCTAAGGAAAAAGCCGAGGCCGCCAACCAGGCAAAAAGCCAGTTCCTCGCCAACATGAGCCATGAAATTCGTACACCGATGAATGCCATCATCGGCATGACCCATTTGGCGTTAGAATCAAAGAACGATAAGCAAGCACACCGTTTCCTGCACACAGTCAAGCATTCAGCGGATAACCTGCTTAACATCCTCAATGATATTCTCGACTTTTCCAAGATTGAAGCCGGACAATTGCAGCTCGACCCTCGGCCCTTCAAGCTTGAAAAGCTTCTGGAAACGATAACTGACACCATGCAAGTCCAGGCCGAGGAAAAAGGTCTCAAGCTTGAAGTCGTTTTGGCTCCTGGGCTTCCGGAAACTTTTATCGGAGACGACCTCCGCATCCACCAGATTCTCATCAATCTGGTAGGTAACGCGATCAAGTTTACCCCGCTCGGCACTGTCACTATTAGGGTCAAGCCAGCAGGAGAACAGTGCGAAGAAGGCAGGGTTCCCCTGCAATTCAGTGTTTCCGATACCGGCATTGGGATTGAATCCAACAAGCTTGCGCAGATTTTCAGTGGGTTTGAGCAGGCAGACAGTTCTTACGCCCGCCAATACGGTGGGACCGGGCTGGGCCTGACGATCAGCAAGCAACTGACTGATTTGATGGGTGGAACCATGTGGGTTGATAGCCAACTCAGCCTAGGTAGCACCTTTCATTTCACCCTTGACCTTCAATCGTGTGCCTCGGAATTGTCAGACCTGTTGTCTCCCTTGGAGGGTCTTTATGGCGAAGAGGTGCGAAACTTGCAAATCCTGGTGGTGGATGATAACGAGGTGAATCGCGATGTCGCCAGAATGATGCTGGAAAAAGATCACCGAGTGATCACCGCCAAGAACGGAATGGATGCACTGCAAATTCTTTCCAAGCAGACCTTCGACATTGTTTTTATGGACGTGCAGATGCCGCAACTTGACGGACTGGCCACCACCACCATCATCCGCAATCTGGAAAATGGTTCGCCGGTGTCGCAGGATTTGCCGGAAGACCTTGTCCGTGATCTGCAAGTTACGCTGGACAATCAGCATGTGCCGATCGTGGCAATGACAGCGCATGCCATGGGCGGTGATCGTGAAATGTGCTTTGCCGCAGGTATGGACAATTATATCACGAAACCGTTTCAGCCGATCCAGTTAACCGCGATGCTTCAATCGGTTGGCCGCTGTGCCGGGGTAAAGCATACAGCCGTATCTTGCGCCACTCCTACCGAGCCCTCCTCAGTACCGGCAACACTGCCGGATGTGGCTGCGCATCTGAAAAACACATCCAATCTAACGCCGGAGCAGATTGAGCGGGTGCTTGCCGCTGCCCGCAGGAGCATAGCGGATATTCTCGATAAAGCAGCGATAGCCCTCCGCGAGGAGGATTATCCGGCCATGGGCAGAGCTGCCCATACCCTCAAGGGAACCTTGCTGCAATGTGGCCTGTTTGATTTGGCAAACAAAGCCGAAGAGATTCATCATGGCGCTAGAAATAACCGGGACCTCCCCTACAGCGCTCTTCTCAACGTCTTGAGTAAAGACCTCGTCGGTATGGTTGAGGACGCCAACTGAGCAATGTGCTGGTTACAGATTGGGCATCTTGGTGGCATTTCGGCAGTGTTTCGTGTTGTCGCGCTAATGCTCGTTACACTTTTGATCCCTGGTCTGACCTGTGCCGGTGGTGATGATGACAGAGATACGCAGCGCACCTTTACCATCCTAATTTTTGGTCCAAAGGAAGAAGCCTCCGCCCCAGCCACCAAATTGTTTATTAAGGGAATGGAATCCCGGCTTAAGCAATCAGGGAAGTCCTTTCGTATTAAGCAGGAAAACCTTAAACTCCAGTCCTCCCTCAACGAAAACGAAAAAAAGCAGTTAGCCGGTGCCATTCGCAAGAAATATGAGCAGGATCACATCGACCTGATTGTCACGAGGTTTCCTGCCCCTACTGATTTTGCATTCACTTACCGTGAGTTATTGTTCCCCACAGTTCCTATTATGGATGTACAGATGCCCCTGATGGATGGACTGACCACCACCGCCATTATCCGGAACCTGGAAAATGGGCTGTCGCTGCCACAAGATCTGCCGGAAGACCTTGTTGGCAGGCTTCGTGTCAATTTGGGTTCCGGACATCTACCGATTGTGGCAATGACTGCCCATGCTATGGGGGGATAGGGGGATGTGTATGGCGTCCGGAATGGACAACTATATTACCAAACCCTTCCAGCCAACGCATTTGAACACGATGCTTCTGGCGCTAGCCACTAATGAGCGATTACCAGACAACGACAACGAAACATTGACTGCGGAAGCCCCACCGCCACAGGTGGATTTTTCCGGGGGTCCGGTAACCTTGCAGCAGGTGGCAGCGCACTTGCAAAGCAGCTCTAATCTAACGGTCGAGCAGATTGAGCGGGCCCTTGCCGCTACCTGTAGAAGCATTGCGGGTAATCTTACCAAGGCTGAGACTCCGCTTGGCGAACAAGATCTTGCTGCGCTCGGCAGGGCTGCCCATACCCTTAAAGGCACCCTGCTCCAACGCGGACTGAATGACCTGGCAACCAAGGCTGAGGAAATCTATCACGGCACCAGAACCAACAACGATCTCCCCTATGAAAGCCTTCTGGAGCAACTGATTGCCCACCTGACCGAATTGGCCGGTGATGAATATGACGTCAACGGAAGGTTGAACAATAAGTGGATCAATGGCTGAACGCTGCAAACCGCAGCACAATAAGGGAAAAAGCAACTTTTCTCAAACTTTTGATTTGTATATACGTTTCTTCAAAGGCGCTATGGACAATCTATGCATCGCCGATTCCCAAGGGCAGTTACTCAATCTTAACACTCGGGCAAACCAACGGGCCAGGTAATCAAGGAGGATTTACGGCAGAAAAAGCATTGGGGGGTGGGTCTTTCAGATGTTGAGCAAATTCTCAAAGTTAATATCTGCTCCGAGCACTCCGACCCATTGGGACTGCCGATACACCGGCACTGAAATGGTCAGGCAAAAGGAGTTGGTGGCCTCTGACCGATAAATTTCGGAGATGTAGGATTCTCCTGTTTCCTTGACCTTTCTGAACCATTCTTTCCGGCTCCAGTTCTTGCCCTTTGCCTTGGTGTCGCAGACCATTTGCTGTTCTTTTCTGAAAACATTGCTGGAAACCTGTATGCCATCGGTATCGGTCAGGTAGACCAATTCAAGAAAAGAAAGGGACTGCATTCTGCGTTGCAGGGCCTGGTCTGCTTTGTCGCTGGCCGCACAAATCTCCGCATCCGCAGCCATGGTTTGGACTTCGGCTTCAACTTTCCGATATTGCGGCAAGATAAAGATGCCGGTGGCCAGGAGTTGTTCCTCGGTCAAAGTCTTGATGGTTTCTGCAAGATCAGCCAGTTTTTTGCTGTCTTTTATGCCTTCTTTGCCGATGGCGGTTATGCCTGTAAGGTCTCCGGCCACTCGGTCCACCGCGCTTTTCTGGTCACTGACATTGCTGATCACCGATTCCAGATGCAGGTGAAATCGTTGGTGTTCTTGGCTGACCTTTTCCAGCGCCTCGGAGGCATCCTGGTTGACCCGGACTCCCGAGTCGACACATTCTCTTACGCTTGCCACCGCCGCCACCGTCTCCTGGATCAGCTCGCTGATGGTCGACAGCGAATCCTTCACCTCCTGGGCCGCTCTGGCGGTCTCTTGTGAAAGCTGGCGGATTTCATGGGCAATCACCCCAAAGCCCGAACCATGGGCGCCGGCTCGGGCCGCTTCAATAAAGGCGTTGAGGGAAAGCAGTCCGGTGTTATCGGCAATGTCGGAAATGGATTCGATGATTGAGCCGATCGAGCGTGATTTTTGATCAAGCACGGTGATGGAGGAGGAAAGCTGGATCACATCGGTTTCCATCGTCTGCATACGTTGCAATGCCTGGTCGGTCAGGCCGTGGGCGTGCAATATTTCAGTGACAATGGATGCGGATTGCTCAAGGGCCTGGTTGGCGCTTTCTGAGGATTTGCTTATTCCTTGAGCCAACGTACGGCAGGTGGCTTCAATCTGTTCGGCCCCCTGTGAGACGGATTGAGCCGACTGCTGGACCTTTTGTGAAATAGCAAGGGTCAGCGGGGCGACGGTGGCCATTTCAATGCTCTTCCTGGTGAGTTTGCCGATGAAGGAATTGAGTCTGCTGAAAATTTGGTTCAAGGCATCGGCGAGGAAGTTGCCTGGCCCTTCGCCCGGCAAGGCAAAGGTGGCGTTGAGATCCCATCGGGTGGCCAAGGATGTTTTAATTTGCAGGGCTTTTTCGGCGCGGTTGGCACTGGTTGCTGACTTGAAGAATGAAAACATGGCAATGATTTTTTCTCGGTTGAGAGGACAGTTCAAGTATTATTTGAAAAATTTCTTTATAAAATCTAAGGCATTGGGTTCGTCAACCGGCCTGGAGAACATGTAGCCTTGTGCTTTGTCGCAGTTCAGGGAGCGCAATCGGTCCAGTTGATCCTGATTTTCAACGCCTTCGGCGATGACCGACAAACCAAGGCTCCTGGCCAGCGAAATAATGGATTTGACAATCTGGTCGTTCTGCTGGTGGTCCTCGGTTCCACTGATAAAGGAGCGGTCGATTTTGAGGTGGTCGATCGGCATGCTCCGCAGGTAGGAAAGCGAGGAGTAGCCAGTGCCGAAATCGTCGATGGCAATTTGGACCCCAATGGCTTTGAGGCGTTTGAGTTCGGTGATGGTTCGGGTTGGGTTGTTCATGATGACCGATTCGGTCACCTCTATCTTGAGACAGGCGGGGTTAAGATCGTTTTGCTCAAGGACTGCCATGATGTGTTCGACCAGGCCCGGTTTGTTGAACTGCCGAATGGAGACATTGACGCTCATGGTGAGGTCTCGGGTATCGGTGATTTCGCGCTGCCAGCTTTTCAGCGTCCGGCAGGCCTCGGCGATGACCCATTTGCCGAGTTCGACGATCAGTCCGGTTTCTTCGGCCAGGGGGATGAAGCGATCGGGTGGGATGAGCCCCCGTAACGGGTGGTCCCAGCGGACCAGCGCTTCAAATCCTTCCAGTCGTTCATCGCTCACCGTGAGGATCGGTTGGTAATGCAGGGTCAGACCTTCAGCGGCGAGCACCTCTCGAAGTTCGGTCTCCAGGCTGATGGATTCAACCAGCTCCTGATGCATGCGTTTATCAAACAGTACCAGCCCCTTGCCCTGCTGTTTGGCGCTATACATGGCGATGTCGGCATCCCGGAGCACATCTTCCGCAGAGGCGTATTCGGCTATTTTGGGGACTATGCCGATGCTGGCGCCGGGGGTTATATCGTTACCTGAAAGGAGGAACGGTTCGCAGAGGATGGAGTGCATCCGTTTGGCTACCTTGAGCAGTTCGATTTTTGAGACGAACTCATCGAGGATGATGGCGAATTCGTCGCCGCCCAAACGGGCCACGGTATCCGCCGCACGCACGGAGCCGGACAATCTTTTACCGACTTCGATCAGCAACTGGTCGCCGGCAGGGTGGCCGAGGCTGTCGTTCACCGCCTTGAATTTATTGAGATCGATGATCAGTACGGCGGACCAGAGTTCTGGGCGCCGTCGGGAACGCTCCAGGGCACGTTGTAACCGTTCGCTGAAAAGAGCACGGTTGGGCAGGTTGGTCAGGGCATCGTGAAAGGCCTGGTGGGTGATTTGCTCCTCGAACGATTTTCGTTCGGAAATGTCCTGGTAGATATAGGTGATCCCGTTGGTGACCTCGCCGACCTTGATGGGAAATCCAATCATGCTTACCGGAATCAGTTTGCCGCTACAATGGCGACGCTGGGTTTCGCACTGTACGGTCTTGCCGTCGAGGATGGCATGGCGCAGGTTTTCACACTCCACCATGAGTTCTTCCGGGACTATCAGGGCGCGCATGCCGAAACCGACGACATCAAGGGCCCGATACCCGAACAACTCTTCAAATCCTTTGTTGCAGTTGACCACGTTGCGTTTGGTATCGATGATGATAATGGCTTGGGGGGAATTGGTGAACAGTTGGGAAAAATAGGCCCGTTGTATTTCCAGCTCTTTTTCCGCTTGCTTGCGGTCGGAAATATCCATGACCGTGCCTTCGTAATAGGCTATTTCCCCGTTATTCCCATGGACCGCCCTGGCGTTTTCGGTGATCCAGATGACGCTGCCGTCTTTTTTGCGGACCTCCGACTCGAATCCGATGATTTGCTGGTCGCGTGCAAGGATGCGCGTGAAGACGTCGCGCCGTTGCGGGTCGACATACAGCTGGTTTTTAATATCTTTGAAATGGTGTATCAATGCTTCGGGTGTTTTGAACCCGTATATTTTTGCCAGGGCTGGATTCACATCGAGGTATCGGCCGTCCGGCGTGGTCAGAAAGATGCCTTCCACTGCATTTTTAAAAATGCTGCGATACTTTTCCTCGGAGGTTATTTCCGGGGCTTTAATGGCTCCCGGCTGTTTGGTGGGCTGGTAACGTATGAGGGTGCCCTGAAAGCGTTGGTCTATGGTAATGGGAGAGGTGGAAACCCAGACGTCGATCAAAGCGTTGTCAGCCTTTAACCGTTTGGTGGGATATTGCTGCACGGTCAGCAGGTTGATCCATTCCTTCGGTTCTTCAAAGGAATGAATATTGGTTTGCAGCAACGCTTTCAGGTTGTGACCGGCAATCTCGTTCTTGCAAAAACCGAAGAGTTGCTCAAAGGCGGGGTTAGCGGATTTTACCAAACCATCATGGTCGCAGAGGACCAGAGCGTGGGGGTGGGAGTTGAAGAGTTGTTGATGGGCGGTGTCGGTGAACAGCCCATCCTCGGAGTCGCAATTGATCATGGTTTTTATAAATAATGAGGGGATAGACGTTGTCTAGATTCGAACTTGTCCCCAAGAGTTTGCAATTCATAGGCCAGGGTGGCTAATAATTAAATGCTGTGTGATATCGATAAAATACCGTGCGAGCTAGTGAGTTTGGCACAGTTCCAGGACAGGAGGCGGGGTGAAATGATGACAGTAATGTATGTATTAATATTATAAAATTACACAATTGAAGCATTGATGTCGGCTGAGTGGTGGGTGGGCGGGCGGGTGGTCTTGCCTGTGGTGCTTAAGCACCGGGATGCCGATCACCAGGGCAAATAAATTGAAGACCGACAGACTCTCAAAGTTTTTTTGCCTGCATCTCGCGGTAGATCGTCCGTGCCATTAAGACAAGCAGCCCTACCCCTGCAAGCAGCACGATCCAGAGGAAGATTTTTTCCAGGCGGCAGCACTCAGCCTGGGGTTTAAGACCTGTTCGCCGGCCAGGGTTTTGATCGACCCTGGTTCGATTCGTTGAACAAGCGATTCAGAGCGGGTATCCCGCATGGCCGCTAACAATACATTGTCCGGGCGAGTCATCTGCTCAGCTAATTTGGTGCTGCCAAAAGCCAAGGTATACGGACCGCTTCCTCTGCCGATGAACACCAGTTCGTCGGCTTGCCAGCCCAATTCCAAGCGGACTGCCGATGGGTCGCTGTCTGATCCGCTACCCCTGACCATGCAATGCGGGCGAACCTTATCCTCTTTACTCGCTATCTTCAGCAGTACGCCCACCTAATATTTGGTTTGAATATTTTGACTGTCTGCGAGCCTCTCAATCTTTATCGCCTGCAAAAAAAGCATATGGTGCTATATTAATAATAATAACGTGCACATCGTTTTGTAAGCAATCCGTTCCTGTCTGGATGGTTGAGGGACGCATTTACCTGGGGGATATTTATTGGGAAAATCAAACAGTTCTATTCTCTTGGCGGCTTTTTTGTTTCTTCTGTTCATCTTTGTTTCCCCTCTGTGCCAAGCAGGAGAGTCCTCGGTCGCCACCCTTTCCTCTGAGGAACGCGCTTGGCTGGTCAGCAACCAGGAAAAGCTGAAGCTGCTCTTCAGTGTCGATTTTCCGCCCATTGAATACATAAGCCCCCAAGGCCTTTTTACGGGATTGGGAGCAGAGGTGATTGTCGAGATTGAAAAACGTCTCGGCATCCATTTCGACAAGCAACCCTCACAAGAGTGGCTACCGATTTTGGCGGCGCTGGAAAACGGGGAATGCGCGGTAGCGCCGACCATTGTCCCATCCCCTGAACGTCAGCGTTATGCCTATTTTACCATACCGTATGTAACGGTCCCCGTGGTCATTATCACCAACAGTAAACATCGCGGTAAGTTGACCCTAGATGACTTAGCAGGCAAGCGCGTGGCTGTGGTTGGCGGTTTCGTTACTGAAAAGTATGTCCGCGAACAAGCACGGGGTCGCTTCGAGGTAGTCCCAGTAGTCAATGTGCTTGAAGGTGTGCGTGAGGTCGCCTTTGATCAGGTTGATGCTATGATCGAGAATATTGCGGTAGCCGCGTATTATATTGTCCAGGATAATCTGCCCAATTTACGGGTGGCCGGCAGCACGGATTTGTCCTTTCCGCTGAGCATCGGGGTAAGCCGTAAATACCCACTGTTGTTTAGTGCTATTGAAAAAGCAATTGCCACGATTCCTGAGGAGCGGCTCAAACAAATACACAAACAATGGATATCGCTTGAGGTCGATAGCCGCATGGATCCGGAAACGGTGAGGCTGCTGAAACTGGCCGCCCTGTTTATGTCACTGCTCCTGATAAGCCTGGCGGTGATCACTTTTTTTCTGAAACGCAGACTGAACCAGCAGGTCAACCGTCTGCGTGTATCCCAGAACGATCTGCAGGCAAGTGAAGAGCAATATCGCGAACTAGTCGAAAATGCGGCCAGCATCATTCTTCGTATGGATGCCGAGTGCCGAGTTACCTTTATAAACGAGTTCGCCCAGCGGTTCTTCGGTTATGGGTTGGAAGAAATCATCGGCCAACCGGTGGTCGGGACGATCGTGCCCGCAAGAGAAAGCAGCGGTCGTGACCTGGCGGTGATGATGGAAAACATCAGGCAGCATCCTGAGGCTTATGCCACCAATGAAAATGAAAATATCCTTCGCGGTGGTGAACGCGTCTGGATTGCCTGGGCCAATAAGCCCATCTTTGATGAACAAGGTCGCCTGCGGGAGTTGCTCTGTGTCGGTACTGACATCAGTGAACGCAAACGGATGGAAGAGGCCTTGCGGAAAAGTGAGGCGCAGTTTCAAGCGTTCTTTATGCTATCTCCCGTCCCCTTTGTCTATGTATCGCCGGACGGTCGCATCCTCTCTATCAATGAGCGTTTCCGGTCGCTCCTCGGTTACACGCTTGAGGAAAGCCCCACGGTTGAACAGTGCTGGCTACTGACCTACCCTGATCCGGAGTACCGGCGTTGGGTGAAGCGAAGCTGGGAGGCTGCTGTTCTTGAAGCTCGCCAAAGTGGGTCGGTCATCGAAATGCAGGAACATCAGGTCACTGCCAAAGATGGTTCGGTGCTTACCCTGTTGATCAACGGCACCACGGTGGGGGATCATCTCCTGGTCAGTTTCTATGACATCACCGAACGCAAGCAGGCGGAGGCAGAACGGGGAAATCTTCAAGCGCAGCTGCTCCAGGCGCAGAAGATGGAATCGGTGGGGCGTCTGGCCGGCGGTGTAGCCCACGATTTCAATAATATGCTCAGCGCAATAGTCGGTTACACCGAAATTTCGCTCATGAAGATCCATCCTGAAAATCCGGTTTATAAGTATCTTGTCCAGATCCATCACGCGGCTGAGCGTTCGACGCAGCTGACTCGACAGCTGCTGGCCTATGCCCGTAAGCAGACCATAGCCCCCAAAGTGCTTGATCTCAACGAGACGGTGGAGGGCATGCTCACAATGCTGCGGCGGTTGATCGGTGAAGATATCGATCTCGCCTGGTTAGCCGATGCCGATTTGTGGCCGATTTTGATGGATCCTTCCCAGGTTGATCAGATAGTTGCCAATCTCTGCGTTAACGCCCGTGACGCTATTGCCGGGGTGGGCAAGGTGACCATCGAGACCGAAAATACGGTGATTGATGCCGCCTACACTGCAAGTCATCCAGGATTTTCTCCCGGTGAATTTGTAGTGCTGGCAGTGAGTGACGATGGTTGCGGCATTGACAAGGAAACCATCGCCAATATCTTCGAGCCCTTTTTCACCACCAAGGAATTGGGCGAAGGAACTGGCTTGGGGTTGGCAACCCTCTATGGGATCGTCAAGCAGAACAACGGCTTTGTCAATGTCTACAGCGAGCCCGGCAAAGGGTCAACTTTCAAGGTCTATCTACCCCGACATACCGGTAAGCGTGTTGAGGAAGCAGCGGCAGTTCTGGGCGAACCGCTGCCGCAGTCACAGGGAGAGACCGTCCTGCTTGTCGAGGATGAAGCAACGATTATGGAGATGACCCAGCTGATCCTTGAGACCTTGGGGTATGCCGTACTGGTCGCCCCCACCCCGGAGGAAGCTTTGGTTCAGGCGGAAGCGCATCAAGGGGAAATCGAATTGTTGATAACGGATGTGGTTATGCCGGGGATGAACGGTCGACAGTTGGCGGAACGTCTCCTGGCTCTCAGGCCTTTGACACGGTGTTTGTTTATGTCCGGTTATACTGCCAATGTTATTGCCCATCGTGGCATCCTCGACGAAGGCGTCGATTTTATACAAAAACCTTTTTCGGTGCAGGCCTTGGCCCTCAAGGTCCGGGCAGTGCTTGACCAAAAGTTTCCGGTGGGATGAAGGGCACCGTGCGATGGGCAACCAATCGCCGGGAAAGGATATGGATGAATTTTTTCAAACAACGAATCGTTGATCCGACCCAATTCTTCACGACCAGTATTGCCTGCGGTGCGTAAGCGTCCAAGGCGAATGCATTGCATACGAACAGATTCTCAAGGTTTTTTTGCCTGCATCTCGCGGTAGATCGTCCGGGCCATCAAGGCAAGCAGCCCTACCCCTGCAAGCAGCACGATCCAGAGGAGGATCTTTTTCCAGGCGGCAGCGCTCAACCTGGGGTTTAAGGCCTGCTCGCCGGCCAAGGTTTTGATCGCCCCTGGCTCGATTCGTTGAACAAGCGATTCGGAGCGGGTATCCCGCATGGCAGCCAACAATACATTGTCCGGACGAGTCATCTGCTCAGCCAATTTGGTGCTGCCAAAAGCCAAGGTATACGGACCGCTTCCTCTGCCGATGAACACCAGTTCGTCGGCTTGCCAGCCCAATTCCAAGCGGATTGCCGAGGGGTCGCTGTCTGCTCCGCCATCCCTGGCATCAATCCTGATCCGCCAATGACGATCCGTGGTCGGTGCGCACAGGGCCAGTTCATTTTTGAGTTCCTTGCCTTCCAGGGTCAGGGAATAAAAATTGCCGCTGGCCCGGAGGCGCCAGCCGGCATCGGTTGTGGGTCGTGATTCGATCACCGCCCGTACCAGGGTGTTGGTTCTGGCAAAACCGAGCTGCAGTCCGGTCACCGGCATCTTCGCATCCAGCCCGTACTCAATCACCAGTTCACCCCGGTCGGGTGATACCTTTTTGGGAGACAATTGTACCCATTGCCATTGCTCCGGCGGGTTGGCAGCTCCTGAAACCGCAGTGACGGATTGGAGTTGCAATGGTTCCTGGCAATCGAGGCAGTCGAGTCGGATATAGGGGAGAGGTTTTCCAGGTAAGGCGATACGGCGGGCCGTGACGCTTTGGCCATTGTAGTCGAGATCGGCCAGAACCGTTCTGCCGACCAGGGGAGTCCAATGGGTCAGGTCGTTGCTCTGGGCCAGTGCCACGGAAAAAATAGAAGCTGCACCCTTGGCCCATTGCAGTTCCAGTGCGGCAGGCGCTGGTTCCAGGCCATGGAGATCAAGCAGATACCAGGTCGATGCAGGTCTAACGGCGGTGGTGCCGGCATCCACGGTGACCACAGTGCCGTCGGCGTGTCGACTGACTCTCAATGAGAGGTCGGCGGCGGTCGTGGCGGGTTTGCCCTGAAGCGGAAAGAAGGGGATGGTTTGACGAACCTGCTTTGGCTCATCTGCCATTTGCTGGGACCTCAGCGCGTGCGGCACGGTTTCGCCGGCACCGTTGAAGACCCGGAGATCGCCAAGATCGCTCCGGACCACTTTTTCATAAACCGTCGACGGGAGGGTGAGCGCGTAGACGCGGTTATCATCAACCTGCGGTAAAGGATAGCCATAGGCAAAATCGTCCAGCAGGGGAGACGCCGCGAGAACCGGGGCGTGGCAGCAAAGTAAAAGAAGCATGAAAATAAGCGATTGCATCAGGATATCTCTTGTGTCTTGGGAGGCAGAGGGGCGAAAAAACCGATGATCAGCATAAGCACGCCGACCACCAGAAAGGAGACGATCCGTCCTATCGTCCCGGCCCCGGAGAGATCGATCAGGAAGAGCTTGAGGACCACCATCGCCAGGAGCATCGCGCCGGCAAGCCAAAGGCTGCGTTGCGCTTTCCTGGCGCCCAAGATGGTCATCGCCATGGCCAGGATCGACCAGAGGGCTGCGATCGCGGCCTGGAAAACCGCAGCGTCAAAAAGGGCGCTAAAGGTATAGGGGATGTTGGAGAAAACATGGATGGTCCGCGCCGTGACCGTATTCAACCAGAGGAAAAACAGCACGGCGAGTAGTTTCGGGGGGCAATGACCGCTCAAGGCCAGGTGGGTTGGGTTCGAGGGCTCGCTCGATGCATGGCGGGTGAGGCGGATCGCGGCCAGGAGCAGGATGGCCAGTTCGGTGAGCTCCAACGGGTTCAAAAGCGGCAGGTAGGGAAGGGGCCAGGGATTGCCTTCCAGCTTAAAGGAAAACAGGCACCAGAGCAGCAAGGCGAGTACCGGCATGCCTGCGCCGGGTCCACGGTAGGCAGTGGCGAATCGTTGCACCGGCCAGGCCAGCCGGTGGCCCTGGTACGTCAGTACAAAGAGCAGTGCGGCAGGTACCAACCCCCAACAGGTCGCAGACCAGGTGTGGGCCAGGCCGGGAATTTTCCCCACCTGCCAGGCAATTTCAATGGTGACAGCCAGGAGCACGGTCCAAAGGCTCAGGACATGCCAGCGCGGTACCAGCGGCCGGGGCAGATCCTCTTCGAAGAAGGCCAGGAGCCGGTATTGCAGGCCGATGGCCAGAGGCCAGGCCAACAGACCGAAGTCGGCCAGCAGGGAGCCCGACCCCCAGAATAGCAGGCGAGCCCCGATCGTCAATCCCATCATCGGCAGGAGCAGCAGGAGTGAGAGGGTCAATCGCTGCCAGGGCAGGCGCCGGGCGACGAATCCGGCCACAAGGGTGGTAAAGCAGGTGAAGAGCAGGGCGGCAGCGGGAAGGTGGCGTGCGAGCAAGTGATGGTTCAGGTCGCGGATGCCGCCGAAATACCACCAGAGCCATCCCCAGATAAAAAAAATCCAGGCAAGGTGGATTTCCCATGGACGGCAGCGGTCCCGGTTGGTTTCCAGCTGATAGCTCGAAAAAAGCGCTGCAAAAGCCATCAGGGCGCAGCCCAGGAAAAAATGATTGCCGAACAGCAGCGCTTCCCAGGGGTAGAACACCTTGTCGGCAAAGGTCAAGGCCGCACCCAGTTGCAGCAGCATACCGAAGAGCCGGGCCAACTTGCGATCCTGGCGGAATCCGACCCAGATCATCGCCGCCCCTTCGAGGGCCCAAGCGACGGTGGTCCATTGAGGGTCCAGGCCCAAGGGGATGGCGAGGCTGGCGAAGACCACCCCAAGCGCCAGGAATGCTTCGATCATAAGACGCATCTCATCAGACATGCGGTGCCATAGCAGTCGGGCTAGGCCAATGTACCAGCAACCGAAGGCCAGGGCGCTCAAGGCCATGCCGAAGCGGAAGTCGCGCACCAGATACGCCTGCAGACCACTGGTGACAATCGGCAGGCCAAAGACCAGGGGTCCGTCGATGAAGCCGCGTAACTGCAGGGGTTGGCGCAGGGCAAACAGCACTGAGATCAGGGCGTACATTAGAAAAAAAAGCAGCAGGAAGGGCTCGGTGGTGGCGAAATGGGCGGGGGTATAAGCGGAAGCACCCCAGAGTGTGGCAATGCCGAAGGTGAAGAGGAAACCGACCAGGTTCAGCTCCCGCCAAGCCTTGAACCAGGCGATGCCAAGGATACCGCTGTTGAGCAGGGCATAATAGGAAAAGAGCAGCACATGGCTACCGCCCCCGGTGGACATCAGTACCGGGGCCAGAAAGCCGCCAATGGAGCCGGATACCGCCAACCCCTTTGATTCCTGCAACACCGCCAGGGCGCAGGACAGACCGACCAGGCCGATCATCAGTGCCAGCGCCAGAGGCAAGGGGAGTAGATGATACAGTTTGGCCGCGGCAAAGACCACCAGGTACAGCATGCCGATGCCACCTCCCTCGAGGCCCAGCCCGTAGTTGGTATGCTTGCGTCGCAGGAACCAACCGGTGACCAGGAGTCCCAATCCGGACAGCGCTACCCCGGTCAGACGCAGTTCGATGGGGATCAGGTTACGCTGGGCGGCATATTTGAGGAGAAAGGCCACCCCGAAAAACAAAATGACAATACCGATTTTGAGTACCGGGTTGCCGCCGGTTAAGAAACGGACCACCGGTGAAAAGAGATCGAAAAGCCGGTTGCTCGATGGTGGGGCCGGTAATGGTGCTGCTATTGGTTCAGCGGTCTGCCACTTCGTCGCGTTTATTGCCTCAGGTTCGGGGGCAACCGCAGGTTGTCTTGGTGCATCGACGGCTTCCGGTGCAATCGGCTGGGCAGTCTTGTGGTGTTGCGCCTCAAGGATGCTGAGCCTTCGCCGCAATGAGAAAAATTCGATGACCAGAAAGCCGACCACGCCGGCAAGAATGCCATTGATGGCACTGTGGGGATAGACGCTCATCCCGGCCAGTCCGGCCAGGGTCACTATCAGAATTACGAGGGCTTTGGGCATGGTTGTTTATCGTTCCTCAAATTGTCGAGGCCTATGTCAAAGGAGGGGAAGAGGTGGTTTGAAATTAAACCGCAAAAACTAGGGATTAGAGCTTGATTCTATGGGGATCAAAGAGGACAACCTGATTCCGGCCACGGTCTTTGGCGGCATAGAGCGCTGTATCCGCCATGTCAATGAATTCGCTCTTGTTGAAATCGTCATTGGCGGGCAGGGCGCTGACCGCGCCGATACTGATGGTAATCCGATAATGCCTTTGCCCGTCGAAGAAATCATGGTTGGCGATGGTCTGGCAGATTCTTTGGGCGACGTGCAGGGCCTCTTCGGGTCGGGTCTCTGGAAGCACGAAGACAAACTCCTCACCGCCGTAGCGTGCGATTACGTCGTATTCCCGAATCGCCTTCCGGGCGATGCGGGAGAGTTCCTTGAGGATAAAGTCACCGGTCTGGTGGCCATAGGTATCGTTGCACCGTTTAAAGTGGTCAATATCGGCCAAAAGTAGGGCGATCGGGCAGTTATTTTTAATGGCGCGTTCAATTTCCGCGCTTAAAAAATTCTGAAAAAATCGATGGTTGTTGATTTCAGTCAAACCATCGAGGTTGGCGAGGGTATCCAAGAGGCAGTTTCTTTCGGCCAGTTGTTTTTTGAGGTTTTCCAGGGCTTTTTTGGATTGGATCAATTCCCGGTTCATTTCCTCATAGGAGAGGTGCAGCAGGCTGAGGCGGATATTGGCTTCCTGGATAATCTCCGGTACGGATCGCAGCGGATTGACGGCAATGTCGAAATATTGGGCGGCTTTGTTGATTTCCCTATTGATGGTTTTAAGGATGGTGGTGATTTTCAGGTCGCCAAGGCCCAACAGTTGCTCGGCTTCCTCCTGAAATTGTCGGTAAAAGCGCTCAGGGGCATGGGAAGAAAAAATTTTGGCTATCAGGTCGGTTAAATAGATTATCCTGATAGTCAAGAGTTCCTGCGGGTCGCTGCCAGGGTAGGTGGCTGGGGCGTGGTGATACCGGATGGCAGCCAACAAGGTCGGCGGAAATCCCCAGAGGCGTGCCACCTCAAAACCGGAGATGGTGTGGGGAAGCCCCAGAAATTCCTCTTCAAGTGCTATATCACAAAGATCTTTGGGGTCACTTGCCTGCTTTTGCAGGATTTGGTCATATTTCGATGGAACCGTCAATGCGAAAATCAATTGGCCGATGTTTTGCAGCAGGCTGATCGTAAAGATTTCGTCGGTATTCGCTTGGGCTATCTGGGCCGCAAGCAATCGAGCCGCAGTGGCGCCAACCAGCGAGCGTTCCCAGAACCGCTCGAAATCAAACAGGCTGGTTGCATCATTTCTGCCCATGGAGAGAAACGTGAAACTCAGAACCAGGCTTCGCACCGCATTGATGCCGAGCAACGATACGGCTTGATTGATCGAGGCTATTTTTCGGGGGAAATTGTAAAAGGCCGAATTGGCTACCTTCAGGATTTTGGCGGAAAGGGCGATGTCCTGGGCGATAAGGTTGGCGATATCGGAGAAAGTGGCGTCTTCTCGCGCAGTCAGTTCCAGAAGTCGGGAGGCGACCACCGGCAGCGTCGGCAGGTCACCCGAGGTCAGGAGCGAGTTAAGGGCTTGGTTAAGTGGTTTTGACATAGCCGTTTGAGGAGGTTAGTAAACAGTATTTCTTTATAGTATCAGGTGCTGCAGGCGATACAAAATTATTTATTCATTTTTTTAAGCAGTTGTGACTGCTGAGAAGTGTCGGAAAACGGCCGTTAAGGAATCGAGCACCCCTGTGGGGATTCAAGGCACAACAAATACGCTAAGAAAACAGGCCGGGTGGGCAGTTGCTTACTGCTTGGGTCGATATCGAAACTGTTTGTTTTTTTGATCCAGGAGTTGGGCCACCAGAAATTCGTCGTTTTTGCGATGGAACTGCTCGTAACCCTCGCGTTCGCAGGCCGGACAGCAATCGATGGGCAGTTCAACCCCGAGGCAGGGCAGGAGGTGGCTTGAACTCGATTTGATCAGGCGCACCCCCCGGCACTGGTCGCAGTCCTTCAGTTCTTCCCGTTGTTTTTCAAGAATGCCATCGGTGTCGTAGTAGATTTTGCGTTCCCGGATAAAATAGTCGCCTTGTTTTTCAAACGTTCCGGGTTTGGGGTGAAAATAATTGTCGGTCAACTGGTCGCAGAGGGTTTTAATGTAGTCCATGGTATCCGGTTCTTCGCGCAGGGCGACCGGGTCGAAATCCGGCTCGCGCACCGCCGAGTAATCGCAGCCGGCCATGGCCAGGCAAATACCGAGGTTGACATAGGGCAGCGCACCTTTGATCGAATACCCGCCTTCCAGTACGGCAATGTCTGGTTTGAGCCGTTCGTTGAGCTGGGCGTAACCTTGGGCCGAAAACTTCATGTTGGTGATCGGATCGGAATAGTGGTTGTCCTGGCCGGCGGAATTGATCACCAGATCCGGCTTAAACGCCGCCAGGATGGGCAGCACCACCTGATCCAGGGCATAGAGATAGCCTGCGTCCGAAGTACGTGGCGGCAAGGGAATGTTGATGGTGCGGCCCAGAGCCTTGGGGCCTCCGTTTTCCTCGGGAAAACCCGAGCCAGGATAGAGAGTGCGGCCATCCTGGTGGATGGAGATGAACAGCACGTCCGGATCATGCCAGTAGACGTCCTGGGTGCCGTCGCCGTGGTGGCAGTCGGTGTCGACAATGGCGATGCGTTTGCGGCCGTAGTGTTCGCGAATCCATTCGACCATCACCGCCTCGATGTTGATGTTGCAAAAACCCCGGTTGCCGTGGACCACCTTCATCGCATGGTGGCCTGGCGGGCGGACCAGGGCAAAGGCGCGCCGGGTTTCCTGTTCCAGCACCAGGCGGGCTGCCTGAATGGCTCCGCCAGCCGAGATACGGTGCGATTCAGTGCAGATGGCGGCAACCGAGGGAAAGCAGAAATGGGCCCGCATGATATCCTGGTCTGTGGCTAACAGGGGGCGGTGCTCGCTGATCCCCTCGATATCAAAGAGCCCCTCTTCGCGGAATTGGTCCTGGGTATAGAGCAGCCGCTCCTGCCGTTCGGGGTGGGTGGGGGAAATCGCCCAGTCATAGGCGGGGAAAAAGATAACGCCAAGGGATGATGTCGCTTTCAGCATGGGAGCATGACCTCTGGGAATGGAGTTGATCAATGGCTGGGGGCGGCTTTCAGAGCCCGCCGGCGATGGCGATTGACCCGCTGTTTTCGTTCAGTCGGGCGACCACAGCAGGCTGGACCTGGGCGACTACCCTGATATTTTTACCGGCGGTGTACGAGCCTTCCACCATGTTAAAAGTATCGGCCTGGGTTATCTGGATTTCACTGGCAGAAAGGTTGATCCCCGCCTGTTCCAAGTCGCCGATCAACAGGGTCTTGGCCTCGGCGATGGCTGCGTCCAAATCAAAACTGCGGGGAATTGGGCGGTAGATGCTAAGCATCGGCACCGAAAGCTTGCCCTTGGCGGTGTCTGCGGTCAAGGTCAGGTAACTGGTGGAACGGGTGAGAGCGGCACCGATGGCATTGGTGACGCCATGCAGCGGTGGCACGGTGACTTCCATGCCCAGTCGGGAGCCGAGCAGTTCTTTGAAGACAGCTGCTGGTCCGCCAATAATGATCATTTGTTGAGGGTTTATCCCACGGTCTTCGAGTATCTCGGCAATGGTGTACACCGGTTTGGAGTTGACCAGGGCTATTAATTCCTCAATCTTGGTGCTGATGGCGTTGACCGCGCTTTCCACCGCTTCTTTGGCCAATTGTCGTCCCTTGCGGCCATGGAGAGCGGCCAGGGACTCAAGGCCGTTGCGGGAATGTTCGATGTTGCCGAAATTCGCCAAGCCAAGAACGTTGAGGGCATCCATCAGGGCCGGGGCCGTGCCGCCCGCAGCCATGCAGGGGCCGAGCCGCTGCGGTCCGGTCTGGATGCTGCCGAGGTTGATATTGATCAAAGAATCGCCGCCAATGCCGATGGATTCGACATGGACGGCGCGGACCAGCGTTGGGTGACCGTCAATGGCGATGCCTTCCCGTTCCAGCAGGGGTTGGCCGGCCGCAAACAGGGCGATATCGGTGGTGGTGCCGCCGATATCGAGCATGAGCACATCGGCGGTGACTGGTGCGGTGGCCAGGACTCCCATCACCGAGGCCGCCGGCCCGGAAAAAATCGATTGGACCGGAGCTTCCAGAGCACGCGCCAGCGGCATGGTGCCGCCATCCGCCTTGAGGATATTGACCTCGGCCTGGAGATCAAAGCCCCTGAGGCCGGCGGTCAGCGCGGTGGCAAAGTTGCGGAAGGTCCGTGACACCGCGGAATTGTAATAGGCGGTGTGGATTCGGCGGCCGAAATTGAGCTGACCGGAAATCAGGTGACCGGTGGAAACAAAATCGAACCGCTCGCCTAATTGTGCTATCATCTGGTTTTCATGGATCGGGTTGCGCGGGGAGAATTTTGCCACCACCCCAAAACGCTGCACCCCTTGGGCGCAACAGCCGACGATGGCCTGCTCGAGTTGGTCGGTGTCCAGAGGCGAGGTTTCGGTACCGAGGTGATCAAGGCTGCCGGGGATGAGATGAAAATGATCGCCGATCCGGTAGTTCTCCGCACCAATGCCAGGTCCGCCCACCACCAGCATTCCCACCGGGTCGGTCGTGCCGGTGATGATGGCATTGGTGGTCAGGGTGGTGCTCAGATTGATAGTTTTGACCAGGGTTGGGTCCTGGCTGTCGAGGATGGAATGCAGCACTCCATTGATCGATTCCAATAGATTGGCATGATTGGTCGGAGCCTTGGCCGCCGCCACCAGCCGGGTACCGTCGATGAGGACGCCGTCGGTATGGGTGCCGCCGATATCGATTCCTATGCGCATGGCAACTCCTTGCCTGGGGATATAATGGCGGGGAATTTCAAATCCTTGGTGTCTCTCCCCGACCTGTGGTTACAATGTTTGTTGGCTATCCGCTATTTTTATCGGCGATGTGCTGCCTGGCCCGCTAGAGGTGCATCAATAACCCGAAAGCCGCAATAACGGCTCTGAAACTCTTGCTTGCCGTCCTCAAGAAAAGCGGCGTAATCCCATGTTTCGGTGGTCAGTCGGTGATGGAATTCGGGCCGGAAGACATAACAGTAGACTTGCGTCTGGGTGCCGTCTGCAAGGAGCACGGTCACCGATTTTCGTTCGTACATCTCGCCCTCAAAGGCGTCGAGCCGTGACCAACAGTCGGTAGAGAGGTGGTGATACATCAAGCCAGCGACCGTGGCGTCAGCGTCGGCAATCACCCCAGGATAGTGTTCCTCCCGTACGCGTAAGCGGCGATACCCAGGCATGATCGCTGGACTTGACGTCAACGAGACGCCTGCCACGCATGCCATGATATCGGCGCACATTAACGAACCGTAAGTAAACAGATCCCGGAGCGGTGGTTGCGGGGTGGGCATGGGGTTAATCATTGACTGGTTCGGATCAAGAGAGAAAACCGACCCGGTCGAGATCAATCCAGCCCATGGATGGCCTGAGCAAAGGCGAGTTTGGCCCTGGACTGCAAGCAGACAAGGTACACTTCTTTAGGTTTGTGGTTACGGTCCAGAAAGCTCTGGATGGTATCGACGGCGACATCGGCTGCCTCGTCCAGGGGGAAACCGAAGGCGCCGCAACTAATGGCCGGAAAGGCTATGGATTTGAGGTTGTGCTGTACCGCAAGTTCCAGACAATTACGGTAACAACTCGCCAGCAGGGCAGGTTCATTGCTGTTGCCGCCTTGCCAGATCGGTCCCACGGTGTGGATGACGAATTTGGCCGGCAGGTTGTACCCCTTGGTGAGTACGGCCTGTCCGGTCTTGCAGCCGCCGATCTTCCGACATTCCTCCAGGAGTTCCGGACCTGCGGCCTGATGAATGGCCCCATCGACGCCGCCGCCGCCGAGCAGGGTTTCGTTGGCGGCATTGACAATGGCATCGACTTTCAGGGTGGTGATATCGGCTTCAATCAAATTAATCATCACATCTCCTTAGTGCTGTGTTCAAGGTGCATCGAGCGGCGGACAGGCCGGTATCGAAGCCAGGGGCGCAGTACAAGCGACAAGTGTTTGCGGTGTTGTAGCACAAGATCAGGACATCGGTAGGCAAAAAGTGAATCTCTGCCTCCTGGGACTTCGTTCAGGAGATCTACGTTGCAGGAAATACTTAAGGGGAGTGTATGCAAATTGATTTATAATGTCAACATTTTCAATAGGGTACGACAGATAATAATGCTTGGTAGCGCAGGGGCCGGCAAGGGTGGATCGTGGGTCAGGTGATTTATCTCCCGCAACGAGGGGAGGGGTGACAAGAATGCAGGAATCCGACAACCGGTCGGGTTTACACCGATTGTCAATTTTTCCCAAGCATGGTAGAAAAAAGTCAATGCTGGTGTTGGTTGTGCAGCGTTTCGTGGAGGGGGCTGTATGAATGCGTGTAACTTTCCAATGGTATAGTATAAAAATTTCATTCTTTGCTTTCTTCCCGGCAAGGCGGACCCACGCTGCCGATAATATCGTCTAACAACTCTCTCTGGGAGAGATCCATGGATATAGTATTGTTATTGCTACTTATTTTTCTGAACGGCGTGTTTGCCATGTCGGAAATTGCGGTCATTTCGTCACGGGATGCCCGTCTGCAAAAATTGGCAAATGATGGGCGGCGAGGCGCCAGATCGGCGCTGGCACTCAAAAACAACCCGACCGCCTTTTTGTCCACGGTCCAGGTTGGCATTACCATGGTGGGTATCCTCAGCGGCGCCATCGGAGAAAGTGCTTTAGCCGACCCGCTGGCAACCTTGCTCGCCAGTGTGCCGGTGCTGGAACCCCATGCCCGGGTAATTGCCCTGACCATCGTGGTTATCCTGCTCACGTATTTTTCTGTGGTTGTCGGCGAATTGGTCCCTAAACGGTTGGGCTTGCAGGAACCGGAACGGATCGCTTCTTTGGTCGGGGTGCCGATGAAGATGCTGGCTCGCGCTGCCCGGCCTCTGGTCTGGTTTTTCTCGGTTTCGTCAAACCTGCTACTCAAAATGACGGGCGCGCATAATCGGGAAGAATTATCCGTCACCAATGAAGAGATCAAACTGTTGATGGAACAGGGTGCCGATGCAGGGGTATTTCATGAAAGCGAACGGGTTTTAGTCTCCAATGTCCTGCGGCTTGATGAACAGCCCATCGTGGCGATCATGACCCATCGTCAGGATATCTATCTGTTGGATATCAACCAACCGGAGACAGAGATTCGATCCCTTTTAGCGACCTGTCCATATTCACGCGTCATCGTCTGTCGCGGGGGGCTTGATGATATCCTCGGACTGTTGCGAACCGCTGATCTGCTCAAGGCCGCATTGGCTTGCGAACCGTTGGCCATCGAACACTACCTGCGCCAACCACTCTATGTGCCGGAATATGTGACCACCACCCAGTTGCTGGAAAATTTCCGTAAGGTATACCTGCAATGTGCCTTGGTGGTCGATGAATATGGGGATGTCCAGGGTCTGGTCACCCTGACCGATGTTCTTACCGCCATTGTCGGCGAAGTGCCTTCCTCCGGACTGACCCCCAAGCACGATTTCATCGAACGCGAGGACGGCTCCTGGCTGATTGACGGTGGCGTTACGGTTGATCGGGTGAGATTTTTGTTGGAAATCAACCAGGACTTACCGGGCGAGAAAAACAGTACTTTTCATACGCTGGGCGGCTTTGCCATTCATATGCTGGGCAAAATACCGCAAGAAGCCGATTATTTCGAGAGCCATGGGTACCGTTTCGAAATTATCGATATGGATAATAACCGTATCGATAAGGTGTTGGTCACCCGGGTGTCCGGCGCGGAGGAGTACGATTAAACGGTGGAGGGAAGTGTTTGGTTGCGAGGTGCGGTCTCTGGAAGGAGTGGAACAGGTAGAACGGGTATCGTGAAGAAATACTGACCAGCATGGTGTAATTTCCATGCCTTTGCCAGCCTGAGAGGAATTGTATGAAACATATGGGTGACATGCTGTTGACCCAGGCACCGTTTTCGGAAATCGTCATGGGCAATACGGCGGTGGTGCGGGCCATGGTTGAGACCGGAACCCGGGTGGTGACCTCCTATCCCGGTTCTCCGACCCCGGAGATAGCCACTGCGATCCAATCGATCCCGGTGGCGCAGCGGCCTTTTTATTTCGAATTTTCCACCAATGAAAAGGTGGCCACTGAGATCGCGTTCGGCGCCTCGCTCAATGGGCATCTGGCCGCGGTCTTTTTCAAGAGCGTCGGTCTTAATGTGGCCGCAGATGCTTTTGTCCAACTCAGCCTGCTGCATCTTCTCGGTGGATTGATCATTGTGCTCGGCGACGATCCCGGAGCCAATTCATCGCAAAACGAACAGGATAATCGCCACTATGCCTATATGAGCTACACGCCTGTCCTGGAACCCGCTAATCCAACCGAGGCCTACGTGTATTACAAGGAGGCCGCCGAACTGTCCAGGACCATGGGCAAGGCGGTTATCCTCAGGCTCACCACCCATGTCTGCCACGCCAAAGAGCGGGTCGTTTTTAGCGGTTGGCGTCCGGAATTGCTCGATAATACTCCACGGTTTGATCCGGCCAACGGCCCATACATTCCTTTGGTTGCAGCGGTCTACCCCAAAAAGCGCCAAGCTTTGAGCGATCTGCAGCGGGTCGAGCAATGGGTCGACGGGTGCAACCTGCATCGCACCATAACCCACGGCAGCCCGTTGGGAATCATCGTCTCCGGGATGGTGTGCCTCTCGGTCCAGGATATCTTGGCGCCACTTGCCGACAAACCCGACATCCTCAAACTGGCCATGCCGTACCCACTCCCGGCGCGGATCATCACCGAATTTCTGGCCACTCACCGGGAGATCAAGGTGCTGGAAGAACTCGATGATACCCTGGAAAAGGAGGTGAAGGCACTTGCCTATGACCAGCAACTTACCACTAAAATTCTGGGCAAGGCGGCTATTGACGACTGGATAGGTGAGTACACGCCCGATAAAGTCCAGGATATACTGCATCAGACCTGGCCCGAGATCATACCGGCCAGGGAAACCTGGACCGAGACGGCGACCAAACCGCTGCCGCCGCGCCCCCCCCAAATGTGCCCAGGCTGCGGGCACCGGAGTGCTTTCCATGCCATCAAGCAGGCGCTGCCCGCCGACGGCACCATCACCGTAGCTGATATCGGCTGTCACACCCTCGGGTTCCAAGAACCCTATCGGCTGGGCGAGGTCCTGCTCTGCATGGGCGCTTCTCCAGGGATTGGCACAGGGCTGAACCTGTTCAACGATTCTCGGAAAGTGGTTGCCTTTCTCGGGGATTCCACCTTTTTCCACGCCGGTATCCCCGGAATTATTAATGCTCTGTTTAATCAGCACCATTTTACTTTGGTCATCATGGAGAATGGTACCACGGCCATGACCGGGCATCAGGACCATGCCGCTTCCGGGCGCAATTTTAATGAGGTGGTTGAAGCCATCCCGATTCGACAGGTGCTTGAGGGGGTAGGCGTCAAGCATATTTTTGAAATCGACACCTATCGCCAGCGGGAATTGAGTGCGATGGTGCGAGATGCGCTGGCCCTTGATGGCTTCAGCGTGGTCATTGCCCGCCATCCCTGCATGCTTCTTTTTGCCCGTAACCAGAGGAGGAAGAGCGGGGCTGACCCGCATCCGGTCAGGATCGATCAGGAACAGTGCACCAGAATCCACAGCTGCATCGAGGACTTCTGCTGTCCGAGTTTTTCGCGGGCACCGGACGGTACCGTGACGGTCAACCGGGATATCTGCATCGGTGATGGTTCCTGTCTCCAGACCTGTCCGTCCAAAGCGATCACCCGGTAAAGACCACCAAGGAATCAACGCATGCAATCATTCAATATCTATCTCTGCGGTGTCGGCGGTCAGGGCATCGGCCTGCTCAGCGAAATCCTGCTCCGGGCCGCCGATTATGCCGGTTACACCGCTAAGGCGGTTGATACCCACGGACTGGCCCAACGCGGCGGCACCGTGATATCCCAGATTCGCCTCGGGGCGGTGGTTTTTACGCCGATGATTCGTGCCCGATCCGCTGAGCTGGTGGTTGCTCTTGAGCGGCACGAGGCGCTGCGGGGCATGCAGGTGGCGCTGCGGGATCAGGGAACGCTTATCTATTACGATACGGTGGTTCAGCCGCTGGGCGTTCGGCTAGGGAACAATCCAGAGGTCAGCGCAGCCGATATTGATGCCGCTGGCGGCCAGCGGGGGATTACGGTGTATCAGGTGGCCAGGCCGGATATCCCTGATTCGAGAATGCAGAACATCGCGGTACTGTCCGAAATCCATCGGCACGGATTGGTTCCCGGCCTGCAGGCCGAGCATTTTCTCCAAGCCATGGAGGACCTGCTCGCCGGGGCAGTGCTGGAGGCCAATCTACGGCTTTTTGAGGCGACGTGATGGTCGTTGCCGAGAGAGGCCGGTGGAAGAGAGCTGACCGGGCGATTTGATTTATCAAGATGACACCCGCGCGGCAAGTGCCAGCGATAGCATGGAGTCTGTGATCCCGACCGATGCAACCGGTCTTCAGCGTGGGTCTTTAAGCGATTGGCGGGATTCGATGGCTTTGGCCAGGGTGTGTTCGTCGGCGTATTTGATATCCATGCCCATGGGAATGCCGCAAGCCAATCGGCTGAGCTTGATCGTAGCGCCCTGGAGCATGTCGGCCAGGTAGGAGGCGGTTGCCTCGCCGGGTACCGTGGAGCTGGTGGCAATCAGCACCTCGTCAACCTTGCCAGAGGCGACCCGTTGCCGCAGTTCCTTGATCTTGAGTTCCTCCGGGCCGATACCGTCCATCGGGGCAATAACCCCATGGAGAATGTGATAGACCCCGCGAAAGGCACCGGTTTTTTCGATGGCGATCTGGTCGCCCGGTTCTTCCACCACACAGACCAGCCGCGGGTTACGGTTGAGATTGCCGCAGATGACGCAGGGATTGGTTTCGGAAAAGGTGAAGCACTGGTTGCAGAGATGGATGGTCTCATGGAGCAGGAGCAAGTCCTGCGCTAGAGTCCTGGCCTCGGCCGCCGGTCGGCGTAGCATGAAGAGCGCCAGCCGGGTCGCGGTCTTGCGGCCAATGCCGGGCAGTCTGTTGAGATCACTGATCAACCGTTCCAGGGCCGGCGGGATAACCTGCATCTAGAGGAGCCCGGGAATGTTGAGGCCGCCGGTCAAGCGGGCCATTTCAGTCTTGCCTAGGTTTTTGGCTTTGTTCAGCCCGTCGTTTACCGCTGCGACCACCAGGTCCTGGAGCATTTCGGTGTTTTCCGGCTGGACGATCGCTTTTTCAATCACCAGTGAGAGCAGTTCAGCTTTGCCGTTGAGCGTGGCGGTCACCATGCCGGCCCCGGCCGAGCCGATGACCTGTTGTGCGCCAAGATCGTTTTGCACCGCTGCCAGCTTTTCCTGGAGCTGTTGCGCCTGTTTCATCAAATCGCCCATGTTCATTGTCTGTTCATACCTCAAAGGAATTGGTGGGTACACACCCTGCGGCAAAGATGCATGTTCTTTGGCCGTGGGCGGTGGAGGGGGGCTTCCTGGTGGTCCCATTCATGTTCAGGTGGCGGATGGGTCCGAAGCCGATCGTGGCGCTGCCGGATTGCCAGCACGGTACCGAGGGCCGATTCTGATGTCACCAACCTGACCGGTGAAAATATCCAGTGCCGTCAATACTAATGGGTCGTTGGCCAATGCACGTCGTTCTTGCTGCGGTGCCAGGTTGTTGGCCGGATCGATGGCGCAACCGCTCCCCGGACACACAAACTGGATGCTGAGATTCTCCTGAAAAAAATCGAGGACAAACTCGGTCAGCGTGGTGAGGTGGCTGCTTTGCTTCAACATGGTGCAGTCGGCCTGGTCGTCGAAATGGATGAGCAGTTCCTCGCCCTTGCGTTCCACCGAAGCGGCCATCTGGAGTGCACCAGCCATCCAGGGTTGGCGTTCATGAACGTATTTGAGGAAGAGGTTCCAGTGCTGACGGATTCGTTTTTTACCGTCCGTCGATGGCGCGCGTTCGCCCCCCTTGGCGGGCGATGGCGCAAGATCGTGGGCACGAGACTGCAGCGGTTCAGGCGGCGGTTCCTTTGAGGGGAAATTCGGTTGCTCAATCTCCAAGGTGGCCGCAGGGGCCGTTGGTGGGGTAGGGCTGGGTTCTGGGGAACTTTCGACTTCGAACACGGAGACTGCTGCGGATGGTTTACCTGTTGGGGCAGCAGGTTGTGATTCCGGTGTCTGCTGGGGACTCGTCCCACGTGATTGCGGCGTGGCAGCAATTGGGAGGCAGGAGGGTAGGGCATCAAGCGGTGTGCCAGCCAGCAGTTGGTCGAGCCGGGAAATCAGTTCAGCGACCGGGACAACATCACGGAATTGAACAGCACGAATAAAGGTCAACTCCAGCGCCAGTCGGGGTTGCTGGGAAAACGTGGCTTTTTCCAGTCCCTCTAAAAGCAGGTTGAAAACGGCGGTCAGGGTTTCCAGGGTGTGGGAGGTTGAGGTTTGCTGCAAATGAGCCAACTCGTCCTCGGTCATTTCCAGGAGGTCGCCGGGCTTTTTACTGACCTTGCAGACGATCAAACCTCGGCACCAAGCCAGAAGATCGTTGCTGAATCGGCGGATGTCGGTGCCATGGAGATACATTTCATCAAGCAAGGTGTACACCGTCCCCAGATCACCATTGAGCAGGGCTGATCCAAGATTGGCAACCAACTGATGGCTGACCAGGCCGAGTACGTCAATAACATCCACGGTTTTGACCGCCTGGCCACAATAGGAGAAAATCTGGTCCAGGAGGCTGAGACCGTCACGGACACTGCCGCCTGCCTCGCGGACAATCATTTCGAGTGCCTCCGGTTCCACCTGCACGCCTTCCATTGTGGCCAACCGGTGGAAATGGGCAATGAGCTCGGCATGTCCCAACCGTTTGAGTTCGTAGCGTTGGCACCGTGAAAGAATGGTCACCGGCACCTTGTGCAGTTCGGTGGTGGCAAACATGAAGTAGACATGGTTGGGGGGTTCTTCGAGGGTCTTCAGCAGGGCGTTGAAGGCCTCGGTGGTGAGCATGTGCACTTCATCGATGATGATGATCTTATACCGCGAACTGGTGGGCATGAACCGGATCTTTTCTTTCAGTTCACGGATTTCCTGGATGCCGCGGTTGGAAGCGCCGTCGACTTCCTGAAGGTCAATACTCGCCCCTTCGGTTATTTGCCGGCATGAACGGCACACATTGCATGGCTCTGCCGCCGGACCCTGCTCGCAGTTGAGGGCCTTGGCCATAATTCGGGCGAGTGTGGTTTTGCCGGTGCCGCGAACGCCGCTGAACATGAGAGCATGCGGCACCCGTCCTTGGGCGAGGGCGTTTTGCAGGGTACGTACGACCGCCTTCTGGCCGACGACTTCTGCAAAGGTTTGTGGGCGCGATTTTCTGGCAAGGACAAGATAGGACAAGGTGAATACCGGCAATCAATGATCAGGGGGAATAGGGGCACCCCGGGCGCTTCCAGGTAGGAAGCGGAGATGCATATCGGTAGAAAAAAGGATAGCCAGGCACCCCTGAGCACATAAAGAGGGTCACTACCGCTGCTTCCTTCCGGACCTGACGGAGTTTGTGATTCTTTATTGCCCAGGACCCGGCTATCACACTGATGATCATGTCGTTATGGAAGAGAGGCTGTTGCGTTTAGCGGGGGTGAAACCAGCAATCGTAATCGTTTCGACGGAGATGCATTGGACGTATTGCTCTTCGTGATGCGTTCCCTCTCTTCAGTGTGCCGTTTATACTCTCCCGTGCAGGGAGCGTCAAGGAAATTAATGGGATGTCGGGGCGGTTTCATTCGGCCACATAAGCAGAAAGAGAGGGTCGGCCGGGAGGTCGCGGAAGTTGAGCAGCCTGAAAAAACTGGTGAATGGAGCGAGGAAAAAATGAAAATCTCTGCTCTTCCAATATGTTTGGAAGAGCAGAGATGGTATCTAAGAATTGTTTGCTGGTGGAGAGGCGCTCATAAAGGAAGTTCGCTCAACCGGTGATGCAATAAGCTTACAGCAAGAGGTCTTTGCCTAAGATGGAGACCAGGTCATCGGCAGCCCGAGTGGGGGCCACTTTGCCGATTTCCACATCGTGTTTAATGCCAGGCAGCTTTTTTTGAATCTCCGGGTGTTGGTAGAACCAGCGTTCCAAACCTTCGTTGACCAGAAACCACATCCAGGACATGGATTGATCCTGGCGTTTTTTTTCCAACTCGCCGGTGGAGGTCATGATCGATTTATGGGTGGTAATCGTTTCCCATACTTCCTGGAGGCCCTTTTCTTCCAAGGCGCTGCAGGTCATGACCGGTACGGTCCAGTTGGGAGAAGAGGGTGTAACCAAGTGCAGGGCGGTCTCGTACTGACGCTTGGCCAATTTAGCACGGTTGACATTATCGCCATCGGCCTTGTTAACCACAATCGCATCGGCGACTTCCAAAACGCCTTTTTTAATACCCTGGAGTTCGTCGCCGGCCCCGGAAATCTGCAAGACGAGAAAGAAATCGACCATCGAGGCCACAGTGGTTTCCGACTGCCCGACACCGACGGTCTCGACGATGATAACATCAAATCCAGCGGCTTCGCAGACCAGCATGGATTCGCGGGTTTTACGGGCCACACCGCCCAAACTGCCGCTTGAGGGTGACGGTCGGATAAAGGCCATATCATTAACAGCTAGTTTCTCCATCCGGGTCTTGTCACCCAGAATGGAACCGCCGCTGCGGGTACTGCTCGGATCGATGGCCAGAACGGCGACGCGATGTCCCAGTCGGGTCAGCATGGAGCCAAAACTTTCAATGAAGGTGCTCTTTCCGGCACCCGGCACGCCGGTAATGCCCAGTCGTACCGCTTTTCCCGTATAAGGTAGCAGTTCATTGATCACATGTTTGGCTATTTCCTGATGCGTGGACAGGGTGCTCTCAACCAGGGTGATGGTTCGAGCAAGCATCAGGCGATTATTATCCATGACGCCCTGGATATAATAACTGGGATCTTTATGCATATCTGGCCTTTGGTAGAGGTTTCGTCAGGACAACATACAAACGGACGGATGTTTAGTCCGTCCGTTTGAGGTGTTCCTTATATGCTTAACTGTTATTTACAGTACTGCGCTTCAAGCATATCCATAACTTTGCCGGCGGATTCGGTGATCGGGGTTCCCGGTCCGAAGATTCCCTTGCAACCTGCATCATAGAGGAAGCTGTAATCGTTCGGAGGAATTACGCCACCGGCGACGACCAGGATTTCACCTGCGCCTTTCTCTTTCAGCTTGCCAATGAGTTCTGGGACAAGTGTTTTATGACCGGCCGCCAGGCTGGAGGCGCCGACGATATGAACATCGTTTTCAATGGCCATTTTAGCGGCTTCTTCCGGGGTCTGGAACATTGGGCTGATGTCGACGTCAAAGCCGAGATCGGCGTAAGAAGATGCCACGACCTTGATGCCGCGGTCATGTCCATCCTGGCCCATTTTGGTAACGAGGATACGCGGACGACGACCTTGTTTGGCCATGAAATCAGCGGTGCGTTTGCGCAGGGCTTCGATGACCTGAGCGGCGTCACTGCCGGCTTCACTGTACTCGGAGGAGTACGCGCCGGAAACACACTGGGTGGTTGCCACATAGCGGCCAAAGACTTTTTCCATGGCGTCAGAAATCTCTCCTACGGTTGCCCTGGCCTTGGCAGCGGCTATGGCAACTTCAAGAAGGTTTCCATCACCGGCGGCAGCCTTGGTTACGGCCTCGAGACATGCCTGACATTTGGCGGTGTCGCGGGCTTTTTTGGTCTGGTTAATACGATCTATCTGCTCAAGGCGGACGGAATCCGGTACTTCGAGAATATCGAAGTCCATTTTCTCGTCGGCAAGACGATATTTGTTGACACCAACGATAACGTCTTTGCCTTGATCGATACGGGCCTGACGACGAGCGGCGGACTCTTCGATGCGCATTTTCGGCATACCGGACTCAATAGCTTTGGCCATGCCGCCGATTTCTTCGATCTCATTGATAATTTTTTCAGCTTCTGAGATGATCTGCGCGGTCAGATATTCAACATAATAGGAGCCGCCCAACGGATCGGCAACTTTGCAGATCTGGGATTCTTCCTGGATGATGATCTGGGTGTTTCTGGCGATGCGGGCAGAGAGCTCGGTCGGCAGACAAACCGCTTCATCAAAAGCGTTGGTATGGAGAGATTGCGTTCCGCCCAAGACGGCAGACATGGCCTCAATGGTGGTACGGATAACGTTGTTGTAGGGATCCTGCTCGGTCAAGCTCCAGCCTGAAGTCTGGCAATGGGTTCGCAACATCAAGGATTTGGGGTTTTTCGGGTTGAACTGTTGCAGCAACTTATGCCACAAGAAGCGAGCGGCCCGCAGCATGGCGATTTCCATGAAGAAATTCATGCCTACGCCGAAGAAGAAAGACAACCGAGGTGCAAAGGTGTCAACATCCATGCCCGAACGGATGGCGGCGCGAACATATTCCACACCGTCAGCCAGGGTAAAGGCGCACTGGAGGACGCTATCGGCACCGGCTTCCATGATGTGGTAGCCGCTGATGCTGATAGTGTTGTATTTCGGCATATTCTTTGAAGCATAGGCCATGATGTCGGAAACGATCCGCATCGAAGGCTCGGGCGGATAGATGTAGGTGTTCCGGGTCAGGTACTCTTTGAGGATGTCATTCTGGATGGTACCCTCGAGTTGTTCCTGCTTTACGCCCTGCTCTTCGGCCGCACCGATCCACATGGCCAGAATCGGAATAACCGCGCCGTTCATGGTCATGGAAACCGACATTTTGTCGAGCGGGATACCGTCGAAGAGAATCTTCATGTCCTCGATGGAGTCAATCGCAACGCCAGCCTTACCGATGTCGCCGGAAACCCGAGGATTGTCGGAGTCATATCCACGATGGGTGGAAAGGCTGAAGGCAACGGACAGACCTTTCTGACCGGCGGCCAGGTTCTTGCGATAGAATTCGTTGGAGGCTTTGGCGGTGGAGAAGCCGGCATACTGACGAATGGTCCAGGGGCGGCCGGCATACATGGTGGCCATCGGTCCGCGGGTATAAGGGGCCATGCCGGGAAAGGTGCCGACAGAAGGTAAACCAGCAATATCGTTTGCTTCATACAGCGGTTTGATGGAAATTCCTTCCGGCGATTTCCAGGCCATATCGTCGGGGGTTTTGCCTTTCATCTGCTTGGAGGCCATCTCAAACCATTTTTGGTATTCGGGACTATTTGCCATGTCACTTGCTCCTTGTAAGTATTGGGGGTTTATTTCCCATTTGAAAATTCAACAGACTGGTCCAACGACAATCGGCGCCAAAAAACGGCGGTCGATCGCGGTTGGATCCAGGGGTCATACAAGCATTGCGGTTATCGTTGCCGCGAAAACCGCAATGCAGATTCATTTATCCACGTTGAGATATTTCGACTAAAACTCCGCCGGTGGCTTTAGGATGGAGGAAGGCAATTTTACAACCGCCTGCACCGATCCGCGGAGTTTGGTCGATCAGGGCGACTCCTTTTTCCTTCAACTCTGCTAAAGCCTCTTCAATATTCTCTACGAGAAAAGCAACATGCTGGAAACCAGCACCTTTTTTCTCAATGAACTTAGCGATCGGGCCATCGGGAGAGGTCGAAACCAGTAATTCCACTTCACTTTCTCCGACTGGGAAAAAAGCGGTGGTAACCTTCTGCTCTTCAACAGTTTCCGACCCATGAAGCTTAAGTCCCATGACATCAGTCCAGAATTTGCTGCCTTCATCCAAACTGTTGACGGCGATGCCAAGGTGGTCGATTTTAAGAATTTTCATGTTGTTAGCTCCTTTCCGTTAAGTTTTTTTTGCCGACTGTATTTGTTACTAATAAATGCTGAGGATAGAGAAGGAAAAATTCCATATTTACTCAACACAATTATGCCCAATAATCAACAGGTCTCCTGGGATAATTAAAATTTCAAAATGTTATTTAGAGATAATTCCTTAGCTGTTCTTTGAATATTTTTTAGAATATATCGTATGCGAATTCTTCAAAGGGCTTTCTTGTACAGCATATTAACAATGCTTGCATCTATCATGTGATAGAAGACTGTGCCGCAGTGACCTGCGGCACAGTCGGGTTACTGCACCTGTTTATTTGGCGGCTCGTTTGACAAAGACGCCCGTAGGATCAACTTCTTCCCGGATCATTCGTACTTCTTCCACCGTCGGAGCTGCAAATTCCGTGACATTCGGGGCTACTAGCAATTCAAAGCCGGTTGCCGCCTGGATGGACTCAATCGTTTCGCCGGGGAAGGTATGGAGAATTCGCATTCTCTTGGTCTTCTCTTCGAAGTCGAAGATACCCTTGGTGGTGATCAGCCGATAAGGGCCCTGGCCCTGCATACCAGCTTTAAAGCGAGCACCAGGCGTGCCGTCGAGATGGCCGGGGCTGGTGATGTAGGACAGTTTCTCATTGAACTTCTTTTTGTCGTGGGGAACAATGAGGATGGTCCGCTCACAGGAGGCGGCCATATCGCTGGCGCCACCACTGCCCGGAAGGCGAACTTTCGGTTTTTGGTAGCCGTCCGGATAATCTCCCATCATGGTGGAGTTGAGGTTGCCGTACATATCGACCTCGGCACCGCCGATGAAACCAAAATCGGCGAAACCTCGTTGGGTCAATTCAAAGGCTCCATTCAACCCCTTCAGATAGGAGGCGCCGGTGAAGGTTTTAGAATCGCCAACCGAGATGGGCAGTCCGTGGTGCAGAGGGGGACCGACAGCACCAGCCTCAAAGACCGGAATCAGTCCAGGGGCGTGGGTACGAATAGCAAGAAGAGATGCGACCATGGGCAGGCCGGTCCCGACAAAGACGATTTTATTGTCTTCCAGAACTTTTGCTCCCGCCACAACAATAATTTCTTGGGCGGTGTAATCTGTTGAAACTGTCATGATGACTCCTTATCTATGGGTTCCGTGAGGTTCCGATGCAATAGTAATGACTTGTATTCGAATCAGGCCAGTCGTTCGCAGTTGTAGGACTCTGCAGCCTGATCGGCAATCAGCTTTTTGGTCTGGAATTTCTCAATGTAATCCTCGAAATTCTCGACGCCAAAGATGTGTTCGTCATACCAGGCCTTCAATGCATCTGGGGAACCGCCTTTGACCATGGGGGCGATACAAGCGAGGAATTCACGGATGTGGTCGCCGTTGAAATAGTAATGACGACGGCATGCACCAGGATAGGCACCAAAAGGCACCTGGATAACTGCGTCAACCGCCGGGAAGGGGATCATGATATCTTTCGGATTGCTGACAACCAGTTCATGGGAAACCAACTGCTCGCAGGTAACGATGGTGTGAGCTGAAGCCATGGCGATTTCGGCGCAGGTTGCGTCGGTTCCACGGATAATGCAGTTACCGTACATATCGGCGGCCTGCACATGGATGAGGCCGACATTGGGATTGCTGGCCGGCAACAGGGCGATGGGCCGATTGGTGAAGGGGCAATCGATAACTTTGGTACGGCTGGTGTTTCTGATGTCACCACCCAGCGGTCCACGGGTGGGGATGAACGGCAAGCCCATGGCGCCGGCTTTAAAGCGGGCGGACATGTTGTAATTGCTCCAGTCTTCAAATTCGATCATGCCGCGCTCGGCAAGGTAGCGCCAGGCGGGGCTCAGGCCGAAGGCCTCATGGCCCCAGTAGGCCAGTTCGATTCGTTTGATCGAGCAATGATCGGGCCGGACCATCATCGCGCCGGCGAGAATCTCCGGGGCCATGGCGGCGGATTGGAAAGAAAGAGTAAGATCTTTGAATCCTTGTCGCACCATTTCATGGGTGATGGCGATAGGCTGACGGATATTGACGAAGCCGCCGATACCAACATTGTCACCGTTTTTGATGAATCTGGAGACCGCTTCTTTTAGGGTCATCCGTTTATCTTTCATGGACTTGTCTTTTTTGACGAGTGCTGTCCTTGCGTCGTCGGGTGATAAACCTGTCCAGAACATTTGAGCGCTGTTTTCCAATTTGCTACCTCTTCCTGTTTACAAGTGTTTTTTGTTGCCTGGTTGCCACCTCATGGCTCCCAGGATCCCCCTTTACAAAAAAAAAGACCGGTTAATAACGAGATTAATATCTCTTATTTAACCGGTCTTCTTTCTGACTCGATCGAAAACAATACACTGCTGTTATGGGTACCATGTCCGCCATATATTAAGCTAATTTTCCTCAAATGGTTCTATCCCGAAGAGTTCGCGATATGTACAGATGACTTGCTCGACCCAGGCGCTGCTCTTGAAACGCACGAGCCTCTACGATTGTGATCGGCAAGGGAAAAACCGGCTCATTCCTTCTAATCGGAAGGGGGGAGAACCTTCAGCTAACGCTTTCTTTTACACTACCTCTTTCTTTCATTCAACCCTGCACCCAGGAATTTCTTGGAGCAGGTTTAAGGGTGGATAAAATTTTCTTTCGATGTAGCCAAACAGAATAACAATCAGGAAAAAACCAATAACCGATAAAACTCAATAACATAAATTTAGCGTTTACCTATTTTATGTCGGCCGGTTTGTCAATAGTAAAAAAGGGGGATACAGGGAGCGGCAATGTTATATTCGCTAGCATTTGACGTTAAAATAATAAGATAAAATGAGGTTGGCAAAAAGCCTATTTTTAGAGAGTATCCTATGGATCCTATATATCTGGTTACATGCCGGGATGCCGTTTGCCGTTCATTTATGAGCAATCCGCCCAAGTTGGAAGTGATCGATCTGCATACGATATTGTGGCAATACGAAATTTCTTGTAAAATTAAACGATTCATCAATAATAGGCTAGTGATTCCGCGTTACCATCTGACTAGCTATTTCAATTCAACCATGGGGTCCGCCAATCCAGGATTGAGATCTGGTTTGTCGGTTTGAGACAAGCCGAAAACCCTCGAGACCGTCTGGCGCAGTACTTTTTCCCAGGGACAATCCAGGCCTTTTTGCGATTTTTTTATTTTTTGATAGATACATACCGGTTTACGCTGTACCGATTAATTCAAACAAAGGAGGGTGCGGATGAAGGTGTACACAGGTGGCGGTGACAAAGGGAAAACGAGCCTTTTTTCTGGTGAACGGGTGGCTAAACATCATATTCGCATTGAGGCTTACGGAGATCTTGACGAGCTGAATTCAGTGTTGGGAGCTGTGGCCGCGTATCTTCCCGCCGATGAACAGGCCATCCGCAATGATTTTGAGGGGATTCAATCCAATCTTTTCCTGGCTGGAGCCTGGCTTGCCACAACCCCTGATTCTTCAGCCATGGGGTACCTGACATCACTGCCTGCAACGGTGTCCAAGGATTTGGAAGGACGAATCGATGCCTTGTCCGAGGTGCTGCCGGTGCTGAAGGAATTCATCCTGCCCGGTGGTCAACCGGTTGCCGCCTGGTCCCATGTTGCCAGGACCGTGTGCCGGCGTTGCGAACGGCGCTTGACCGAGTTGATCGAAGACTCGGCAACGGAAAGCAACGAACTCGCCGCCATCCAGGTGTATCTCAATCGATTATCTGATTATCTTTTTGTATTGGCGCGTTATCTCAACCAGGTGTTGGGCACTGCGGACAAAACCTGGAAAAAATAATGGATTCGATCAGTCCTGTCTATCGCGCCACGGTGCTTTCGCGGATCTGGTTAAATGAAGAAACCTTCGAATTATGCTGCACCCGTCCCCAGGGCTTTAGATATCTGGCCGGGCAGTATGCAGCACTGGGGGCGCGCGGCGAGGAGCGGGAATACACGCTCATCGCCGCGCCTGATGGACAAGAGCTCCGGTTTTTAATCAAGAGGGTTGTTGGGGGTGCGCTGAGTACTATTTTGGCGAACATCGCTCCGGGAGATGTCTTGGAGATGGGGCACGCCAAGGGCTACCTGACCTTGCGGCCCACGGATCGCCCGGTCTATTTCGTGGCAACCGGTGTGGGCATCGCCCCTTTCATCGCCATGGCCGCCGACGGGGTCAGGGGATTTCACCTGCTCCACGGTGCCCGCAACGAAGACGGTCTTTTTTATCGGCAGGAATTGATCGCTGCGGCCTGTCAATATATTCCCTGTCTTTCCGGGAAAGACCGGCCTTCCGTTACGCTGCCGGGGCTCTTTCACGGCCATGTCACGGACTATCTGAAAGCCGACCTCCAGGGCGGCCCCTTCGATTTCTACATCTGCGGCTCCATGGCAATGATCCGTGACGTGACCCACCATCTTGATCGACACTATCCTGACACCCGGATTTACAGCGAAGCCTACAACTGAGCCGCATTCTCCCCCCCGGACATCGCTGTCCGGGGAAATGAGGGATGAACAGTGAAGCCCCTTCAGATTTGTCCCTGCATGTACCGGTGCATCGACTCCGCCGCATCCAGGCCCTGGCAGACCGCCTTGGCCACCGTCTGGGGGCCGAGCACGGTGTCGCCGCCGGCAAAGATCCATTCGACGCTGGTCTGTAGGGTGACCGGGTCGACCACATACGTGCCTCTGGAGGTGATCGCCACCGGTACCGTTTGATCATGCACCGGAATGACTTTCTGGCCGACCGCGGCGACCAGGGCGTCTGCTTCCAGGATGAAATTGGATCCCTCAATCACCAAGGGTTTGCACCGCCCCGACCCATCCGGTTCGCCTTGTTGCATGCGGATGCATTCCACCCCGGTTATTCGGCCTTGGCTGGCCAGCACTTTGACCGGGGCCACCAGAAACTCCAAACGGACACCTTCCTGTTCCACATGGTGTACCTCGACCGCAGAGGCCGGCATTTCCTCGCGGGTGCGGCGATAGAGTATGGTGACCTCTTTCCAGCCGGAACGCAGCGCCACCCTGGCCGCGTCGATGGCCACGTTGCCGCCGCCGACCACCACCACCCGGTCGCCGAGGGCAACCTCACGGCCGGTGAGCACCTGTGCTAAATAATCGATGCCCGACATCACCCCCTGGGTGTCCATTTCACCTTCTATGCCGAGTCTGCGGCTTTCATAGGCACCAATCCCCAGAAATACCGAGGCATATCCCTGCTCTCGCAGTTCGGAAAGGGTCAGATCGGTGCCCACGGTGATGCCGGTTTTGACGTTGACCCCACACTGCTGCAGGGCGTACAGCTCGGCGCCGATAATGTTGCGGGGCAATCGATAATTGGGGATGCCGACACTGAGCATACCGCCGAAAACCGGAAGCGATTCAAACACTGTGCAACTGTATCCCTTGTGGGCAAGGGCGTGGGCCACTGTGATTCCTGCCGGTCCGGAGCCGATCACCGCCACCTTGATGCCGTTGCGCGGAGCGCAGCGCGGCGATAGGTTTTTGCCGTTGATGATCATCCAGTCGGCGAGAAAGCGCTCAAGCAGGCCGATGGCCACCGGCTGATCTTTTTTACCGCGGATGCAGGCGCCTTCACATTGGAACTCGTGGGGGCAGACCCGGGAGCAGATTGACGGCATGGAACTGGTCTCCCGGATGGTCCAGTACGCCTGCTCGAACTTTTGTTGCCTCAGCAGTTCGATGAAACGGGGAATATCATTGCCGATCGGGCAGCCCATCACGCATAGAGGCTTTCGGCATTGCAGGCACCGTTGCGCCTCAATCAGCGCCGTTGCTTCATCAAAACCTTTGGACACTTCGTCGAAATTATCGAGTCGATCTTCCGGGTCGAGTTCGCGCGGCTGCTGCCGGGGTATGGCCAGTTGCTCTCTGATATTCATCGTGACACCGTCTTGAGAAAAATAAGATTGTTGACAGCTAATTGTTAACAGGATCGGTGTCGAGTGACAATAAGGAACCCTTTGCACTGCGGCCGTGAGGTCCGAATAGTATAATGCCCCTGGTTCAGGGGGCGTTCGCAGGGAGGGGATCAGGGAGCTTCAAGGTTTTGCTGGTATTGGAAATTCGGATTGTTCCTTTTGGGGAGAGCTCTTTCGTTTAATCCTTCCATTTTCAACAGCAAATAAGGTAATGTTTTCAGACTCTCAAAAATAACTCTTTTTAACCGGGAACGACTTCGGTCGCTTCGGTTGTTTGCCCTGTCGCAATGGAAAAGGAAAATAAGTCAGGCATTACCATCATCACCGACCCGTCGTTCAACCGGCATGATACCGGAGGGGGCGAACACCCGGAAGTACCCGAGCGCATGCAGGTTATCACCGACCGGCTTGCCTCCGGGTATTTGGCCGATCAGATTCGGTATCTTCCGCCCAGGCCGGCCCTTCGTTCCCAGTTGCTTTCCTTTCATACTGAAGGGTGGTTGTTTCGTTTCGAAGAATCCGTCCTTTCCGGTCGTACTTATATAGATCACCCGGACAATCAGGTCTGTTATGAATCTTATGAAATCGCCACCCTTTCAGCCGGCAGCGGTCTGGTCGGAGTGGACGTTGTTGAGCAGGAACCGGGTTCCGTGGTTTTCTGTCAGACCCGCCCGCCCGGGCACCATGCCGAACCCAACATGCCTTTTGGGTTTTGTTTTTTCAATAACTGCGTGATTGCCGCCCGCTATTGGCAGCAGGAATATCATCGGCCCCGGGTCTGTGTCTTTGATTTCGATGCCCACCATGGCAACGGCATCCAGACCGCCTTTGAAGAAGAGGCCGGAACCGCTTATATTTCAATCCACGAGCATCCCAGTTTCAGCTATCCCGGTACGGGTTGGGCCGAGGATCGGGGACTCGGTGCGGGCAAAGGCACCATTTTGAATTTACCGTTGGCTCCTGGCGCCGGTGCCGATCAAGTGCTGCGACTCTTTCCGAAGATCAGGACTTTTCTGGATGCTTTTCAACCCGATGCCCTGGTCATCGCTGCGGGATTTGATGCCCACCGTTTAGATGACATGTCAGGCCTGCTTTTTACCGTCGATTTATACCGTCAGATCGGAAATTTTACCATGGAACTAGCCCAGGATTATACGGAAGGGCGGCTGCTCTCCATCCTTGAAGGCGGCTATTGTCTTGAAAAACTTGGAATTTGTGTTGAGGCCTATCTCGCGGGGCTCTTGGAGAAGAAGAAATGATTGGAATTAGTGATAACGATGGGATTCAGGGAGGACTGGGATGTTCATACGCTATCATATGACCGCGCCGCCGATCACGGTCAAACCGGATCAGACTGTTGCAGAGGCAACTGACCTGCTGCAGCTATACAACTTCAGGCATTTGCCGGTAGTCGATGAGAATGGTCTGCTTTTGGGGATTCTTTCCGACCGCGATCTGCGCTCGGCCAAGCCGAGTTCGGTGGCCCGCAGCAAAGAACGGCAAAACGTCGAGGAAAAGGTGAAAAACACCCCGATTTCACTTTTGATGACCCGTGACTGCCTCTATCTGTCGCCTTTTTCGACGCTTGACGACGCGTTGTTGATCTTTCAATCGCGAAAGATCGGCGCCATGCCGGTGATTGATGAAGAAGAGCGGGTGATCGGGATTTTTTCCATGGGCGACCTGATGAAAGCCTATCGTTGCCTGTTCGGGCTTGGGGAAAAAGGATCGGTTTTGATTTCGATTGAAGATGACAATGCCCCCAAGGTCTTGAGTAAGCTTGTAAAATTACTTGAAGAAAAGCAGGTTGAGTTCACCAGGTTAGTCAGGTCGGATGGTTCCTGCAAAAGCAAGCCGATGATCTATCTGCGCATTAAGACCTACAATGTCCGGTCCGTATACAAAACGCTTGAGGCCGCCGGTTTCACCATTCATGTTCCCGAGACAACTGTTTAAACGAGGTGGTTATGTTGGATAAGCTTTTTTCTCCCCGGGCGATCGCGGTGATCGGGGCATCAAAAACCGTGGGCAAGGTCGGCTACGACACGGTGAGCAACCTGGTGAAGAGTGGCTTCCGAGGACCTATCATTCCGGTCAACTCGGCCGGAGGAGAATTGTTTGGCCTCAAGGTTTATCCGCAGATTGCCGACTATCCTGATCCGATCGACATGGTGGTGATCGCTTTGCCGGCTGAGATGGTGCCAGCTGCGGCCCGTGAAGCGGTCAAGAAAAAAGCCGGAGCCATCGTGGTCGTGGCCTCGGGATTCAAGGAAAGCGGCACCCAGGGAAAAGCCATCGAAGACGAATTAGTCGAGATCTGCCGTAAAGGTGGTGTTCGACTGCTCGGTCCCAACTGTCTAGGGGTGATCAACACCGCCATCAATCTCAATGCCTCTTTTTCCAAAAGACTGCCGCAGGCAGGACAGCTGGCGATCTTTTCCCAGTCCGGCGCCCTGTGTACCGCCATGATGGACATCGCCGAGGAACGCGAACTCGGAGTCTCCAAAGCGGTTTCCATCGGCAACAAGGCGGATATCACCGAGGTCGACATTCTCTCGGCCCTGGCCCATGACGAAGCCACCAAGGTGATTGTCGGCTACCTGGAAGACATCAGCGACGGAGATAAGTTCGTCAAAGCGGCGGAAGAGGCCAGTAGTCGCAAGCCGGTGGTCATCCTCAAGGCCGGGACCACCACCGCTGGTTCCAGAGCGGCGTCCAATCACACCGGCGTCCTGGCAGGCAAGGATACGGCCTACGGTGCCGCCTTCAAGCGGGCGGGAATTTGTCGGGCCGACAGTTTCGAGGCCCTGTTCGACTATGCCTCCGCCCTGGCGCTGCAACCCACGCCCAAGGGCGACCGGGTACTGATCATCACCAATTCCGGCGGCTCCGGGACCATGGCCGCCGATGCCGTTGAAAAAGCGGGAATGAGCGTTACCCCGTTGAGCGCACCTTTGGCGGCGCAACTGCGCGCCCACTTGCCCCCCGCCGCCTTCATCGATAACCCCATCGATATCTCCGCCGATGCCGAACCCCGCCATTATGCCGCAGCCATTGATATCGCCGTTGCCGACGAGTCCATCGATGCCATTCTGGTGGTGCTGGCTCCCCAGTACATGACCGAACCCGCAGCCACGGTCCGGGCTATTGTGGCGCATCTCGACGAGACCACCCCGGTGCTGGCCTCTTTTCTCGGGGGCAGCGACATTATGCCGCCACGCAAGGAACTGGCAGCAGCAGGTCTGCCCTTTTACGATTCACCGGAGCGGGCCGTGGGCGCGCTCAAGGCCATGCACGACTACGGGGTCTGGAAAGTTCGACCGGCGCGCCATGTGGTTCGTTTCCCGGTCAATCGCCGCAGGGTGGAGCGGACCATTGCCCGGCGGCAGCGGACCAATCGTTTGCGCCTGGGTGAGGTGAAATCAAAAGATATTCTCAAGGCCTACGGCTTTCATACTTTGGAAGGAAAATTAACCTCCACGCCCGAGGAGGCGGTGGAGAGCGCTCGTTTCATCGGCTTTCCCGTGGCGCTCAAAATTATCTCGCCCAGTATCGTCCATAAATCCGATCTCGGCGGCGTCCGGCTCAATCTCGGCTCGGCCCAGGAAGTGGCCGACGCCTTTGATCTGATGATGCTGCGGATCAACAAACATGCCCCCAATGCCATCATCGGCGGCATCTACGTAGAGAAGATGGCGGAAAAGGGACTGGAGGTGATCATCGGCATGACCCGTGATCCCCAGTTTGGTCCGATGCTGATGTTCGGACTGGGCGGCATCTTCGTCGAGGTGATGAAGGACGTCACCTTCCATCTAGCCCCGATCACCGAGAACGAGGCGGTGCAGATGCTTCAGTCGACCCGTTCCTATGAACTCCTCCAAGGCAAACGCGGCCTCAAGGAGGTCGATATCCATGCCATCGCCGTGGCCCTGCAGCGCATCAGTCAATTGACCACCGACTTTCCCCAGATTCTCGATCTGGAAATCAATCCGCTGATCGTCGGCGAAATCGGCAACGAGCCGGTGGTGGTTGATGCCCGCATGACTTTTGCGCCGTTGATTGATTAAGGGTAAGCTGTATGTTTTTTTTTACCGAACCAATAAGGGATGACCATGGAATACGATAAGGACTGGCAGGAAGCCTATAGCGATATGATCGCCACCCCGACCCAGGCGCTGAGTCATCTGAAGTCGGGGCACAGGGTGTTCATCGGTACAGGTTGCGGCGCGCCGCAGGAACTGATCGGCGCCATGACCGGACGGGCTCGTTCGGTATCCAACGTTGAAATCATCCAGTTGATCACCAAGGGCGACGCCCCTTATGCCGACAAAAAGATGTCGGAGAGTTTTGCCATTAACTCTTTTTTCATCAGTTCCAATATCCGCGACGTCATCCAGGAGGGGTTCGGCGATTACACCCCGATCCTCCTGTCGGACGTGCCCCAACTGTTCAATTCCGGCAGTCTGCCCATCGATATCGCCCTGATCCAGGTGACCCCGCCCAACATCCATGGCCGAGTCAGCCTGGGCATATCGGTCGACATTACCCGCAGTGCCATTGAAAACGCCTCGCTGGTCATCGCCGAGGTCAACCCCAACATGCCTTGGACCCATGGAGATACCCAGGTCGATGTCAACGATCTCGATCTGCTGGTGCCGGTGGATCGACCGATTCTCGAGCGGGAACTCCATCAGCCCGACGAGATCAGTCGTAAGATCGCTCAAATCGTGGCAGCGCTGATCCCCAATGGATCGACTATTGAACTGGGGCTAGGACGGGTTCCCGGCTTCGGACGCATCCCCCAGGTGGTGATGGAGTTTCTTAAGGATCGCAAGGACATCGGATTTCACACCGAGATGATCTCCGATTCCATCATTCCCCTGATCGAATCCGGCGCGGTTACCGGGGCGATGAAGTCCATCGACAAAGGCAAAATCACCGCCAGCTTCTGCATGGGGACCAAAAAACTCTACGATTACATCAACGATAACCCGCTGTTCAGTTTCCGGCCGACGGAATACATCAACGATCCCAATGTTATTGGTAAGCATAAGCGGATGGTGGCGGTGAACATGGCCCTGGAGATCGACCTTACCGGCCAGGTCTGTTCGGATTCGATGGGCGGCCGTTTCTACTCGGGCATCGGCGGTCAGATCGACTTTAATCGCGGCGCTTCGAGGTCCGAATCCGGGCGGGCAATCATCACCCTGCCTTCGCTCAATAAAGAGGGCGACCAGTCGCGGATTGTCTGTACCCTGCAACCCGGGTCCGGGGTGGTCATCAACCGTGGCAGCGTCCACTATGTGGTCACCGAATACGGTGTCGCCTATCTTCATGGTAAATCGATCCAGGAACGGGTCATGGCGCTGATTTCCATTGCCCATCCCGATTTCCGGGAACAACTGTTCCGCGATGCGGTGACCGCTAAATATTTGCGTCCCGGCCTGGCCCGGTTCAGCAATCGTTTCATGACGCCGGTGGAGGCTTCGATCCGGGCATCGTTTTTGATGCAGGACGGTATCGAGGTCGATTTCCGTTCCATCCTGCCCACAGATGAACCCCACATGCGCGACCTGGTGTACAACCTCAGCCAGGAGACCATCTACTACCGGTTCATGAGCCACCAGCAGCGGTTTACCCCGCGTCAGATTCAGGATTTCGTCTACATCGATCATCGCCGGGACGTGGCGGTGGTGGGAACTATCCCCGAAGCGCATGGCGAACAGATCGTCGTGGTCGGTACCTACTACCTCAACGAAAAGACGAATTTGGCGGAAGTGGCTTTTGTGGTCCGCGACGGTTGGCAGGGTAAGGGGCTGGGGACCTTTGTTTTTCAGCATCTGATTAAAATTGCCAAGCGCAACGGCATCGCCGGTTTTACCGCCGAGGTCCTGCGGGAAAACGAACGGATGCAGGCGGTTTTCAATCATTCCGGCCTTAAAGTGAAATGCCATCTCGAAGAAGGGGTCTACAGTTTCGTGATGGATTTTTAAGATATGGACTGCAGTCCTGCGCAATTTGGCAACGCAATGGACGGCCTTGACCTTACAGCCTGATACAGCGTTTTTTCAGCAACTGCGGTGTCGCGCCAATCTTGCCTCCCCTGTGTTCACGGTTACAGTTCAACTCGATCAAGAGCTTCCCGTCGCATGTAACGATTTTTTAAAGACCAACGATCCCCTTGCTCTCCGTGCAGACACCCACCTACTCCAACGACCATCCTTTTCAACTTGTCTCCGATTTTACTCCGGCCGGCGATCAGCCCGCCGCCATCGAGCGACTGGTTGCCGACCTTGAAGCAGGGGTGCGTGACCAGATTCTTCTAGGCGTCACCGGTTCGGGCAAAACATTCACCATGGCTCAGGTGGTTGCCCGGGTACAGCGTCCCACTCTGGTGATGGCGCCGAATAAAACCCTGGCGGCGCAACTGTTCGGCGAATTCCGGGAATTGTTTCCCCATAACGCGGTGGAATATTTTGTCTCGTATTACGATTACTATCAGCCGGAGGCCTATATCCCGGCTTCGGATACTTACATCGAGAAGGATTCCTCGATCAACGACGCCATCGATAAGATGCGGCATTCAGCGACCCGTTCTTTGCTGACCCGCCGTGACGTTTTGATTGTGGCCTCGGTCTCCTGTATCTATGGCCTCGGCAGCCCGGATGAATATAAAAACATGCACCTTTTTTTGCAAACAGGGATCGAATATCCGATGGAAGAGGTGCAACGGCGACTGGTCTTCATGCTCTACGAACGGAACGATTATTCGTTTCACCGCGGCACCTTTCGGGTCCGGGGCGATGTGATCGACATCTTTCCGGTGCATGAGGAAGAGCATGCGCTGCGGGTGGAGTTTTTTGGCGACACCATCGAGGCCATCGCCATCATCGACCCCTTGCGCGGGGTGGTGGTGCGGGATGTGGATGAGGTGGCAGTTTTTCCAGGCAGCCATCATGTCACCAGCCAAGATAATCTCAAGAAAGCCAAACAATCCATCCAGGATGAGTTGCAACTGCGTTTAACCGAATTGCAGGCCGCCAACCGGCTGGTTGAGGCGCAGCGCTTGGAACAGCGGACCATGTTTGATATGGAAATGATCGACGAACTCGGCTACTGCAACGGCATCGAAAACTACAGCCGTCACCTCACCGGCAAGGAACCGGGAACACCGCCGCCCAACCTGCTCGATTATTTCCCCGATGATTATCTCCTGGTGATCGACGAATCGCACATTGCGGTGCCGCAGGTCGGCGGCATGTACAACGGTGACCGGTCTCGCAAGCAGACCCTGGTGGATTTCGGTTTTCGCCTGCCCTCGGCCCTGGACAACCGGCCGCTGCGTTTCGACGAATTCGAGCAACGGATTGGGCAGGTGGTCTATGTATCCGCCACTCCCGGAGCCTATGAACTTGCCAAGGCCGGTGATCATGTGGTTGAGCAGTTGATCCGGCCGACTGGCCTGCTCGATCCCCGCATTGAAGTGCGGCCCGCCGCCACCCAAGTCGATGATCTCCTCGAAGAAATCCGACTTCGCACCGCCCGCAACGAAGCGGTGCTTGTGACCACCCTAACCAAACGCATGGCCGAGGATCTGACCCAGTATTACGAGACATTGGGCATCCGGGTCCGTTATCTGCACTCTGATGTCAAAACCCTTGAGCGGGTGGAACTGATTCGCGAACTCCGTCACCGGCACTACGATGTCTTGATCGGCATCAACCTGCTTAGGGAAGGGTTGGATATCCCCGAGGTGTCACTGGTGGCGGTGCTGGATGCCGACAAGGAAGGGTTTCTGCGTTCCGAACGGTCCCTGGTGCAGACCTGCGGCCGCGCGGCCCGCAATGCCGATGGCACGGTGATTCTCTATGCCGATCAAATCACCCGGTCTATGCAGTACACCATCGATGAGACCAACCGGCGGCGTGCCATTCAGGACAGCTACAACCAGGCGCATGGCATCACCCCGCAGACGATTATTTCGGAAATTAAGGATTCCATGGCCCAGCACCTCAAGGCCTCCGGCTGGCAGGCTGCAGACGAAACCGCTGGCCACGCCGGCTCGTACACCACCGCCGAGCCCGAAATTGTGTATCACAGCGTCGATGAACTCCACCGTGAGATCGTCGAATTAGAAAAGAAAATGCAAGAGGCTGCCGGTAAGCTGGCTTTTGAAGAGGCCGCCGCCTACCGGGATCGAATCAGGGAATTGAAAATGTTGGAGTTGGCAGTTGGCTGATTTATTGTACAGATGCTCCTTGGCGGTGGTGCCGCGGCTTGCTGCCGGGCTGATCCGAATCTGGTTTGCTACCTGCAAGGTCACTCTCCGGGGCGAAAGAGAACTCCAGGAATATATGAGGCGCGATACCGGCATCGGGGCCTTCTGGCATTATTCCTTTCTCTATTTCTTCTATTATTTTAGGAAGTATCCGGCGGCGGTCATGGTCAGCGCCAGCAAAGACGGTGAATATATCGCCCAACTGGCACGGCTGCTGGGGCATTTCCCGGTGCGAGGATCAAGCAATCGGGGCGGGGTCAAGGCCCTGCGGGAGATGATCGATCTGCTCAAACAGGGACGAAACAGTGCCATCGTTGCCGACGGTTCCCAGGGTCCGGCGCGGCGGGTGCAGCCGGGCTGCATCCTCATGGCCAGTAAATCGGGCAAGCCGATTTTTCCCATGGCTTGGGCTGCCGATCGTTGTATCATCTTCAACAGTTGGGATCGGACCGTGGTGCCGTTGCCTTTTGCCACCATCGTCCTGCATCATGGCGAACCCTTCTATGTGCCGCCTGCACTTTCTTCGCCACAGGTCGAGGCGTATCGGCTCGAACTCGAACAGCGCCTCAACCAGCTCTATGAGGAAGTCTGGCGAGCAGTGGGGAGGCCGCCGCATGATGCGTTAGAGGCTCGAGGCAATAAGGCGCGGGAACAGTAACAGTCAGTGCGGCCTTTGGCTCTTCTGAAGCGATTGGCCAGAAATATTTAACCATACACCAACAGGGGTTACGAAGTTTGGAAACAGTGAGAAGTCTGGTGCTGGCCGGTTTGAGCGGCGGTTCGGGGAAATCGGTGGTTTCGGTCGGCTTGATTGCGGCCCTGAAACGTCGGGGTAAGGGCGTCGTCCCCTTTAAAAAAGGACCGGATTACATCGATGCCGGCTGGATGACCAAGGCCGCAGGGCAGCCCTGTTACAACCTCGACCCTTATCTGATGTCGCCTGCGGCGATCATTACCACCTTTCAAAGCCATCTCTTGGGAAATTCATTTGCCGTGGTCGAGGGAAACCGAGGCATTTTTGACGGCGTTAACCCGGCCGGCGATTATTCCACTGCGGAGCTGGCCCTGCAGCTCGACCTGCCGGTGCTGCTGGTGGTCAACTGCACCAAGACCACTCGAACGGTGGCGGCCTTGGTCCTAGGTTGCTGCGCCTTTGATCCCAGGGTCGGGTTTGCCGGGGTCATTCTCAACCAAATTGGCACCGCCCGTCATGAATCGATCATCCGCCAGGCCATGGAACGGTATACCGATCTGCCGGTGCTGGGCATCATGCCCCGTCTCAAGCAGGATGTGTTTCCCATGCGCCACCTCGGAGTAACCCCCCATCAGGAATATGCGGCGGCCGACGACGCCGTGGCCGAATTGGCGGCCTTGGCCGAAACCCATTTCGATTTGGACAGTATCGTGGCCAAGATGAAGGGCGTCTTGCCGCTGCCCCCTGCCATGCCTTCTGTATCGGCATCCGTATCGGCCCCGCTCACTATTGGGGTGCTGCGTGACGCCGCCTTCCAATTCTACTATGAAGAAAACCTGGAGGCCCTCAAGGCCGCCGGAGCTCAATTGGTACTGATCGACGCCCTGACATCACCGGAACTCCCCATGGGTCTTGACGGTCTCTATATTGGGGGAGGCTTTCCGGAAACCAGCGCCCAGCAGTTGGCGGACAATGCCAGCTTTCGCCAATCGATCCGGGCCCATATCGATGCCGGATTGCCGGTCTATGCCGAGTGCGGCGGACTGATTTTTCTCGGTCGATCGATTATCCTCGACGAGGTCGAGTACCCCCTGGTCGGCGTGTTTCCCGTTACCTTCACCATTGCCTCCAAGCCCCAGGCCCATGGGTACTCCATTTTTACCGTGGAAAAGACCAATAGTTTTTATCCGGTGGGAACACGGATCAAAGGGCATGAGTTCAGGTATTCCATCGTGCAGCAATGGGACGGAGTCGCCGAAGACCTGGTCTTGAACATGGAGCGGGGCACCGGATTTTTGGGTGGCCGCGACGGCTTGGTAAAAAATAATGTACTCGCCCTCTATACCCATGTGCTGGCCGCCGGCACCCCGCAGTGGGTCGAAGGTTTTATCGCCGCGACTCGCAATTATGCCACCCGATCAGGCGCTGTCTCGACTGGAGGGTAATCGGTAACGGTGCGCTCTTCCCCTCGGCGTCCCCCGGCATCCTGAAGCAACGGTAAAAAAGCATTTTTTGACAAGCGCACCGCCGATGTTCTATAATACTTGTAACCTTTTTATCAGCCTCTGACTGGATTGCTGCCATTTTGAAGAAGCATTCGTTTGCCCTCGGTTTTCTTGTGCTCTGTTTTCCCCCAGCCTCCATGGCAGCCCAGGAACTCGCTCCTCCTGCCGCCATTCCCTCGGTTTTACTCCTGTTCCCCTTGTTTTTATTGGTTGCGGTCTGCTGGTTTTGGTTCCGGTTGCAACGGAGCAAACGCGACAATGAGGCCATAGCTTCGCACTTGCAGCAAGCTGAACAGATTCTGGATCAGGTGCCTCTGGATTTGATCTGGTTCGATGCAAATCTGAAAATTTTCCAGGCGAATCAATCCGCGCTTCATTCGGAAGGAGAGCAGCCTCTTCTCGGTTGCGATCTGCTCGAAATCGAACCGACAATGGCCAGCCACCCTATGGTGGTTGCGTTACAATCCTGGACAAAAGGTGATCCACTGCCGGTTGATGCCCCTGAGGCATCCGCCTGCCCAACCAGCTCGGAGCAGCTGGGGCAAAAGGTAGTTGTGCTGTCAAAGGATGACGGCGCTTCAGTCGCGCTCTGGTATCGCCCCCCCGTGCCTTCGCTTGGCCAGCAGGCCCCTGCAGCGGCAATTCCGGTTGAAGCGGTTTCTCCTGCAGTTGAGTCCGCCAGCCGTATGAAAAGTGAATTCATCGCCAATATCAACCACGAAATCCGCACCCCGATGAACGCCATCATCGGTTATGCCGAGATGTTGGCCAATGCCGAACTGCCACCCCGTGAAAAACGGTTTGTATCCATCATTCATCGAAGCAGCATGACGCTTGTCTCCATTTTTAACGATATCATGGAGCTTTCTAAGATTGATAGCGGCCGGATGCAGATCATGACCAGCACTATCCGCCTGCAATCCATTGTCGATGAGATTGAAGGCTTCTTTAGGGATACCGCTCAGGAAAAGGCGTTGCTTTTTCGTTGCCATATTACACCGGAACTCCCTTCACTGTTCATTCTGGACGGGGTGCGGTTGAAACAAGTTTTGCAGAATCTCGTCAGCAATGCCATTAAATTCACCCCCAAAGGATACGTCGAAATAGTGGTAGAGGGAGAGCCTTCTTTGGGATATCCAGGGAGTTATGATCTCCAGTTCAGGGTCGAAGACAGCGGCATAGGTATCCCCGCTGCGGATCAGAAAAAGATCTTTGAATTGTTTCAGCAGGCTGAAGACAGCATTTCCAAGCACTACGGAGGGGTTGGTTTAGGGTTGACCCTGTGCAGCCGACTCATTGCCATGATGGGCGGAAAAATTGAGTTGTTCAGTCGCGAAGGGGAGGGGGCGAAGTTCACGGTGTCCCTCCCGGCTATTCCAGTTGCTGAACAGGCTCCGTCGTTGAAAAAATTTAGTATTTCCAAACTGGAGCAAAATCGCCCCAAGAAAATTCTGGTCGTCGATGATATGGATTTGATCAAAGATGTCTTTGTTGACTATTTCCAAGACACCGTTATTACGGTCCTGACCGCCAATACTGGCGAAGAGGCCCTGCTCATTGCAGCCGAAGAAAAGCCCGGCATCATTTTCATGGATCTCAATCTGGTCGGCATGGACGGCCGAACAGTAACCGAGCAGTTGCATAACCAGGCGGATACCGCCACTATTCCCGTAGTGGTCATGACTGGAGAGATCCTGGAAGAAGCCGATTACAAGCCTTTGTTCGACGATTTCCTTCAAAAGCCTTTCCGTTTGGAGGCGTTAAAAGAAGTGATAAAACGCTATATTCCATTCAGTCAATCCGCGGAACCACCACCAATTGCCACCGAGCTAGCCAATATGGAAAAACAAGCATTGTTTCCCTCCCTTGAATCGGTGTGGACCGAGGAGTTCGAGGTGCTTCGCCGGAAAGCATCCCGCTCAGGGAGCCTGTCCGATGCGGTCACCTTAGGTACAGCCATGCTGCAAGCAGGGGAAAGGGAACATCAACCATTGTTGACTGATCTGGGTGGAGAACTCATTCAATATGCGGTTGAACCCAATATTTTAGGGGTTGATCGTCTCCTTGCTAAACTTTCAAGGGTCGCAGAACAAAAACTATCATGAGCATAAAACCACCCCTTGTTTTCATAGTCGATGATGTCCCTGAGAATATTCAGATCGCCATGTCGCACCTGAAGGAATTGCATTGTGATTTTGCCTATGCAACTTCGGGAGAACAGGCCCTTGAGCGGATTAAAGCCACCCAGCCCCAATTGATTCTCATGGACGTGATGATGCCAGGGATGAGCGGATTTCAGACCGTTGAGCTGCTCCATCAGGATAAAGCCACTTCATCAATTCCGGTTATTTTTCTCACCGCCCGTGCCGAATCCGAAGACGTGGTCTATGGCTTCGGGTTAGGCGGGGTGGATTATATCACCAAACCTTTCAAGGGGGTGGAGCTGCGCTCACGCGTCCGTAACCACCTGGAACTGTATGCGTATCGGTCTCGCTTGGAAAAGTTGGTGGATGAACGGAGCCGGGAGGCCGAACTCCTCAAAGATGTCATCATTGAGGCCATGGGCGAGATGGCGGAGTATCGTGATCCCGAGACCGGCAGCCATATTCATCGTACCCGCGAATATGTCCAGTTGCTTGCCGATACCCTTGTGCAACAAGGGTATTTCCTCGATCAGTTGACGCCGGAATTCATCACGTTACTGCGTAAATCAGCGCCGCTGCACGATATCGGCAAAGTGGCCATTCGCGATTCTATCCTGCTGAAACCCGGCAAGCTGACCCCGGAAGAGTTCGAAGAGATGAAACTCCATACCACCTATGGCGAGGAGGTTATTGCCAATCTCGAGCACATGGCCGGACACCCCACTTCTTTTCTTCGCTGTGCCAAGGATATTGCCGGCACCCACCATGAGAAATTCGACGGCAGCGGCTATCCCCGAGGTCTTGCTGGGCAAAATATTCCGTTGGTAGGGCGCATTATGGCCATTGCCGATGTCTATGACGCGCTGATCTCCAAACGGGTCTATAAAGGTGCCATGTCCCATGCCGAGGCCATGGAAATCATGGTCGACGGCAAAGGAACCCATTTCGACCCCATCCTGATCGAAGCCTTTTTAACAGTAGAGCGTCATTTCAACCAGATCGCTGCCAGAAATATCGATTGATAGCCGTGGTTTCTTTTAGGTGGCAACGACCTTGCAATTGAAATGCAGCAGACCAGACAGAGGCTCTTTGGAAATTTATATTAGTAATAACAATTTCTTAGGCCGCAAATTGCGCTTGTGTTAAACTGTAAACCGATCACTTTAAGTGATTGACATTGCCGTTAAATTTGCAAAACGTAATCCGAGCAATAGTGGGAAGGCAACGCATCGGAACAGCGATAACAACCTTACAATGAAGAGTTAATCAAAATATAAGCGAACACTCCCCTGTCTGCCAGGCACGTTGGGTTAACATGACCAACTCTTGTTTCGAAACTTGTGCAACAACCCTGAAAGAATATTTTGAACGAACAAGCGTATTTTATATTGCTATTACATTTCGACTGTGGCATATTGGCACTTCGCCGCCGGGTGGCACAAACGGCCAGGCATTGATCTTTGAAAACTGAACAGTAAATAAAGAGCGGGCCAAGTAGTAATTGG
>CAZJEX010000019.1:0-79666 GCA_964545155.1 uncultured Desulfobulbus sp.
TGAACCTATACTACAGGTTGCGGCCGGTTGAGTAAACTGCATACCCACTTTTTTTAAAACAAGAAACTTTTCGGTTTTGGGGCAGAACTGTCCGGTTTTTGCACGTAAAACGAGAAAATCATAACGAGTCGCGGCATGGTTTTTTACTGCGTCTGCCTGTCGATTATCCCCACCTCGTCACTTCCTTTCGGTTTAAACCCTAATCAAATTTTCCTGCTTTTTTTTGAAGCGGTTTCATCCACTTCGACCGGAATCAGCTTTCTCAAGTTGGAGATGCCGTGGCGACGAAGGCAACGGTCCAGGGCAGCGCGAGACATAGCCGGTTGAATGAATCACGGACAACCACCAGGAGGGCATCCAGATCAACTTCTATATCAAGGAAAATGCACTCGGAGGTGAATTTGTTGGCATTGTTTTTTTGCAATTTCCTTTCCTGACACAGGTGATATCAAGGTTTGATATAGGCGTAACCATCGTGCTGCAGCTCGATCAGGGCAACCACCCCGGCCGGGATGATTTCCAGCCCTTCGATTAGATCGTCAGGGTCAATGTTGAAGCGGTTCAGCGCATTGCGGCAGACCTTGAACGAGACCCTGGCCTGCTGCAGTTGCCAGACCTCTTCCAGGAAAGGCGAGCATTCTTCGGTCTGCAGCAGGGTGACGGCTGGACCGTTGAAGACCATAATCAGGTCGTAATGCCGTTCGGGAATGGCCCGGAGGAGATTGCCGACATTGGCCAAGGCCAAAGCAAAAATCTGGGGGTCGTTCATGTCAACGTGAAAAACGGCTCGATAGATCATACGGAATGCTCCATGCGTTCGGTAACGTCAAAGGCGGCTGCAAACAGCCGTCGGGTGTAATCCTGTTGAGGATCGGCAAAGATGGCGGCCGCCGGTCCGCTCTCCACAATCCGGCCGTGGCGCATGACCGCCAGTTGGTCAGCCAGCGAACGCACTACCCGCAGGTCGTGGGTGATGAAGATATAGGTGAGCTGGTATCGTTCCTGCAATTTGCGGAGCAGTTCAATGATTTGTTTTTGGATGGTCATGTCGAGCGCGCTGGTGGGTTCATCCAGAATCAGCAGTTTGGGGCGCAGGATAAGAGCGCGGGCAATGGCGATCCGTTGTCGCTGGCCGCCGGAGAATTCGTGGGGGAACCGTCCGGCTGTGGATGGATCGAGTTCGACATCGAGCAGGGCCTGTTCCACCAGTTCCCGGCGTTCCCCTTTGGTGCCTCCGAGCCCGTGGACCTGCAAGCCTTCGGCGATGATCTGTTCCACGGTCATTCGGGGCGACAGGGACGAAAAAGGATCTTGGAAGACGATCTGCAGTTCCTTGCGCAGGGGCCGGAAGCGGGTGCTGGTGAGTTCGGTAAGGCAATGGGCTTCGGTGCCGGGGTAATACCAGACTTTGCCTTGGTAGCGGGTCAGGCCGAGCAGGCACAGGGCCAGGGTCGATTTGCCGGAGCCGGATTCGCCGACTAGGCCGAGCGTCGTCCCCTGGTTGAGGCTGAGGCTGACCTGGTCCACTGCCTTGACCACGGTCTTCGTTCGGTTCAGGAAACCGGTCCATGACGATTTCATCGTAAAGGCGCAGGTGAGCCCCTGCAGTTCGATCAGCTTCGGCCCACCTTGCCGGGTTGGCTGGATGGAACTGGGCACCGCCGCCAGCAACCGTTTGGTGTACTCCTCGACGGGGTCGGCGAAGAGTTGGACCATGGTGTTTTGTTCGATGATTCGCCCCTGGTGCATAATCGAAACGGTGTCGGCGATCTTGCGCACCATGGGCAGATCGTGGGTGATGAGCAGCACCGCCATCCCGTATTCGGCTTGAATATCTTTGATGAGTTGGAGGATCTGATCCTGGATGGTGACATCGAGGGCGGTGGTCGGTTCGTCGGCGATCAGCAGTTGCGGTCGGCAGGCCAGAGCCATGGCGATGATCACCCGTTGGCGTTGTCCGCCGGAGAGTTGATGGGGATAACAGTTGATCCGGTATTCCGGGTTGTCGATCCCGGTCCGCACCAGCAGTTGCAGGGCACGCTCGTGGGCCTGGACCTTGGTCAGTCCCTGGTGGAGCAGGAGTGGTTCCATCAACTGGTTGCCGATGGTGTAGACCGGGTTGAGCGAGGTCATCGGCTCCTGGAAAATCATGGCGATGCGGTTGCCGCGGATGGCCCGGATTTCACGTTTATCCAGCTTGGTGATTTCCTGGCCGGCAAAGACGATCGAGCCGGAGCTCTCTACCCGGTTGGTTGCTTCGAGCAAGCGGAGGATCGAGAGCGCGGTCACGGACTTGCCGGAACCGGATTCGCCGACCAGAGCGTGGGTCTCGCCTGGTTCGATCAGCAGGTTGATTTCCCGCAGCACCGGAGGCGGGACGTCCTCCTGCCCGCGGGCTAGGAAGGTTAGCGAAAAGTTGTCGATGTGCAGCAAGGGGGCCATGGATGTCCGTCAAAGGAAGGAATGATGGCGCTAATCTACCTCAGGGGAGGCGCGAGGGCAACAGGAAGATGGCAGGGGCTATCGGTGCCGGTTTGTCCGCGCCCTCGGGAATAAGGTCTTGAAAAGATGGGGAGAGTGAGTATAGATTCAGGTGGGGCCGCGGGCAGGGAATGGAAGTTGTGGCCCGCCGGAATCCGAGTTTTGCCTGAAACCTTTACGCAAGCCGTCGATACCATGCGTACCCGCTCCACTGTTATTGTCCAGATCAGGGATTTGCTCGGTTTTGGCCTGACTGTAGCCGCGGTGGTCCTGTTGATCCTGCGGGGCAGTGAACAGCTTGGCTACAACTGGCACTGGCGGAAGGTTCCGCGCTATTTGTACACCTTGATCGATGGGCAGTTTCTGCCGGGGCCGCTCCTCAAGGGGTTGGCGCTGACCCTGGAGATCACGGCCCTGAGCCTGGTGTTGGCCGGCGTGCTCGGCCTGGTGACCGCGCTGCTGCGTCTTTCTTCCTCTATGGTCGGCCGGTTGCTGGCCAGGATCTATTTGGAATCGATCCGCAACACCCCGCTGCTGGTCCAGCTCTTTTTCCTCTATTTTGTGATGGCCCCGATTTTCGATATCGGTCGCACCGCCACTGCGGTCCTGGCGTTAAGCTTATTCGAAGGGGCCTACGCATCCGAAATTTTCCGGGCCGGTATCGAATCCATCGGCCGCGGCCAGTGGGAGGCCTGCCACAGTCTGGGGTTGAGCCGGGCGCAAAGTTATGGCCGGGTGATTTTGCCCCAGGCCCTGCGCCGCATCCTGCCGCCGTTGACCAGTCAGGCGGTTTCTCTGATCAAGGATTCCGCCCTGGTCAGCACCATTGCGGTCTACGACCTCACCATGGAGGGGCGGTCCATTGTCGCCGAGACCTTTCTTACGTTTGAGATCTGGCTGGTGGTTGCTGCTCTTTATCTGGTGCTCACCCTGACCCTGTCGGCAGTGGCAGGAGGCTTGGAACGCCGTTGCCCCCGGATAGCCTGAATGGAACCTGTCGGTAATAATAAAGAAATCAATCGGGAAGACACGATCATTGTCGCCGAACATCTGGTCAAGACCTTCCCCGGCCCGGTCCCGGCGCTTGACGATTTTTCGCTTCGGGTCAAGCGGGGTGAGGTCCTGGTGGTAATCGGCCCCTCGGGCTCGGGCAAATCGACCCTGCTCCGTTGTCTCAACGGCTTGGAGATCATCGATGCCGGCACCATTGTCATCGATGCCATTCCCCTCGACCACCGCGAGAGTAACCGGCTGGCTATCCGGCGCGAAGTCGGCATGGTGTTTCAATCCTTTAACCTCTTTCCGCATCTCTCGGTCCTGGAAAACATCAATCTGGCCCAGTGTCTGGTCCGCAAGAAAAGCAAAACAGAGGCGACCAGGACCACCAGGGAGTTGCTGGCCAAGGTGGGACTGGAAGATAAGATCTTCCAATATCCCGATGCACTTTCCGGCGGGCAGCAGCAGCGGGTGGCTATTGCCCGGGCGCTTGCCCTCCAGCCTAAGATAATGCTGTTTGACGAGGCTACCAGCGCGCTTGACCCGGAGATGATCGGAGAAGTTCTTGCGGTCATGCGTGCGCTGGCCGATGAAGGCATGACCATGGTGGTGGTCACCCACGAAATGGGTTTTGCCCGGGAAGTGAGCGACCGGGTGGTGCTGATGGAGGCAGGCCGGCTGGTGGAGGAGGGCACGACCGCAGCGTTCTTCGGTCAGCCTGCTCAGGAACGGACCCGGGAGTTTTTACGGCAGATTCTTTGAGGGTGCAGCGGGATGTTTTTGCTGTCTCTTGTACTGTACTGATGGAGGGCATCATGCGATCAAAAGCTATCCGTTCCCTGTTCGCCTGCATTCTGGTGCTTTTGGCGTTCACGGGTGCATCCCGGGCCGGTGACACCCAGCAGAAGTTGGTGGCCGAGAGCGCCATCGAACAGATCGTCCAACGCGGCACACTCCGGGTGGGCATGGATGTGTTTGTGCCCTGGGCGATGAAGGACAAAAAGGGCGAGCTGATCGGTTTTGAGATCGATGTCGCTCGACAGCTGGCCAAGGACATGGGGCTCAAAGTCGAATTCGTGCCGACAAAGTGGTCCGGAATCATTCCTTCGTTGATCGCCGGCAAGTTCGATGTGATTATCGGCGGCATGACCGTCACCGCCGAACGCAATATGAAGATCAACTTCACCAATCCCTATTACCACACCGGCCAGGGACTGCTGGCCAACAGGAAACTGACCGAAGGGTTGACCCTCGATGATTTTAACCGACCCGAGATCACCCTGGCCGCCCGCCTGGGCTCGACGGCCGCCCTGGCCGCCAAAGAGCGATTTCCCAAGGCAACTCTGCGACTCTTTGACGACGAGCCCGCCGCTGTCCAGGAGGTTAAAAACGGACGGGTCCATGCGCTGGTTGCCGGTCAACCCTTGCCGGCCCATATCGCCGCCACTGCTCCTGAGACCCTCAAGGTCTATCCCGACCAGCTGATGAAAGAGCCGATCTGTTTCGGCATCCGCAAGGGGGATGTAGACACCCTCAACTTCTTCAACAACTGGATCGAGGTCGTCAAAAGCAAAGGCTGGTTCGACGAGCGCCATCGCTACTGGTTTGAATCCACCGAATGGCAGGTGCTGGTGCAATGAGTCATTGTAAAATTCTATTGCCGGCCTGAGCGATGTCGTCCCGCCGCCGCCCTTGCCAACTGCTCGATTTGGTTCTGCTGACGCTGCTGTTTGGAGCCGCTGGTTGGATGGTCTACCGGATTACTGTGCACCTTGACTACAACTGGAACTGGTCGGTAGTACCCCAGTTCCTTTTTCGTTACGACCGGGAAACCGACCGATGGGTGGCCAATTATCTGATCCATGGGATGCTGACCACGGTGCGGTTGAGCCTGTGGGCCAGTATGCTCGCCTTAGTGCTCGGTTTGTTGCTGGCCCTGGCCCGCACGGGCAGAAGCCTATACTGCCGGCTGGTGGCCACCACCTCGATCGAGTTGATGCGCAACCTGCCGCCGCTGGTGATTATTTTCCTCTTTTACTTTTTCCTGGCCGATCAGCTGATGCCGCTGCTCCATCTGGATACCCTGGCAACGCGGATCTCGCCCTACTGGAAACAGTTGTTGCCTCTGGTCCTGGCCCCGCCGGAGCAGCTCTCTGCCTTTTGTTCGGCCCTGATTACCCTGGCGGTGTTTGAAAGCGCTTATGTGGCCGAGATCCTCCGGGCCGGGATCGAGTCCATCGGCCAGCCCCAGCGGGATGCGGCCGCAGCTCTGGGGCTGACCCACAGCCAGAGTCTTCGGCATATCGTTCTGCCCCAGGCGATTCGGCGGGTTCTGCCGCCGCTGGCCGGACAGGGGATTTCTTTGATCAAGGATTCGGCCATTGTCTCGGTGATCTCGATCCAGGAAATGACCTACCAGGGCACCCAGCTGATGGCCTCGACCTATCTGACCATCGAGGTCTGGCTGACCATTGCCGCGCTCTATTTCCTGCTGACCTTTCCTTGTTCGTTGGCCGTGGACCGGTTGGATCGGCGCTTGAACCGGAAACAATGAAAAAAAGATCCGGCACGCTTGCGGCTCCTAGAGGAACGCGTTACCTTGGTGAGGCTGCTGCAGCAGTTCAATTGCCGTCTATTACTGTTTGAAATCCGGAATTACCTATGAAATATAACAGGCTTGCTACGCGTTTAATCGCTGGTGTCACGCTCCTTGCCTATAGCCTGCTGCCGTTGCAGGCCTTGGCCCTGACCATCGGGGACGAGCGCAAGATCGGCGAGCAGTTGCTCTTTTCGATTCGCAAAGAGCTGCCTATCCTCGAAGAACCCGATATCAGCCAATATATCAACACACTGGGGAGATCGGTGCTGGAAATTGTTGGTCCCCAGCATTTCGAATACCGTTTTTTTGTGGTCAAAAGTCCCCAGTTCAATGCCTTCGCCGCCCCGGCCGGACTAGTGTTTTTCTTCACCGGCTTGATTGAAACCATGCGCTACGAAGACGAATTACTTAGCGTGCTCGCCCATGAAATCGGCCATGTGGCCAGCCGCCACATCGCTCAACGGATGGATAAGAGCACCAAGGTCAGCGCCATATCGCTGCTCCTTGGGGTTGCGGGTCTGGCCTTGGGAGTGCCAGGGTTGTCCCAGGGGTTGTTGATGGGGTCGATGGCCGGCGGCCAGGCGATCAATCTGCAGTACAGCCGGGAGGACGAAGAACAGTCCGACCGGCTCTCGTTTGGGTGGATGCAGAAAATGAAGCGCAATCCAACCGCTATGGAAGACATGCTCAAGACTATGCGGCGCATCAGTCGTTATCGGGCCGGCAGCGAAACACCCCAGTACCTGCTCACCCATCCCAACCCCGAGTCACGGATGGGATACGTTGCCTCGCTGCTGGAGCAGGATGCCAAACAGACCAGTAGGGGCTATTATCTAAAAACCGACAATTTCGCTTTTCTCCGATTTAAATACCGGTTGATGCTCCAATCCGTCGACCAGGAGAAGGTCCGGATGAACTGCGTCAATCTGCTCGCCTCAGGCACGGACAAGGAGCAGCAGGCCATGGCCAAGTACGGGTTGGCTTTGCTGGAAAGCGATGCCCGAAATTTCGATCAGGCGCTGCAGTATCTCGCCGAAGTTCGGGCACAGTATCCGACCAAAGATATTCTGGAGATCGACCGGGCCGTCATCCTGGTGGAGAGCGGTCGGGTTGAAGAGGGGCGGCGTCTGCTGGAGCAGGCCGTCCAACGGGACCCGAACGATATGTACGGGGTGTATCAACTGGCTAAGCTGGAATTGTCGCGGGGGAACGGACCCAAAGCCGAGCAGTTGCTGCAGCGGGTGATGACGGTCATGCCGGAATATCCGCAGCTTTACTTCGACATGGGGCAGATCGAGGCGGATCGGGGCAAGGAGGGGAGCAGTATTTATTATCTGGGCAAATACAACCTCTACCTGGGACGGATCAAGCTCGCCAAGCAGTACCTCACCCGCACCTCGAAAGATAAGAATGTGCCCGAGAAACAACGCTACGATTCCAAAAACATCCTGGATAAACTCAAAGAATTGGAAAAAGGGATATAACCGCCATGCTGAAACGTTTTTCGATCTCGCTGGATGAAAAGCTGCTGACTCAGTTCGACGACTACATCACGCCCAGGGGGTATTCCAACCGGTCCGAGGCGGTACGCGATTTGATCAGAAAAGTGTTGATTAATGAGCAATGGGAGCAGGACAGCGAGGTGGTCGGCGTGGTGACCCTGGTTTACAATCACCACCAGCCCCAGCTTCAAGAGAAGATCACTGAGTTGCAGCATGAGTACCACAAGCAGATCACTTCAACCACCCATGTACATATGGCCAATCACCACTGCCTGGAGGTGACCATCGTCAATGGCCGGGCCTCGCAGGTGCAGGAACTGGCCGAGCGATTGATCGCCCTGCGTGGGGTCAAAGATGGCAATCTGACCATGTCGAGCACCGGCGACCATCTGCATTGATCAGGTATTTTTGTGTTTCCGCCAGTTTTGATGGGTGATGCCGAACTTTTTAATTTTGTAATTCAAGGACCTGGGGCTGATGCCCAGGCACTGGGCGGCATTTTTCTGCACCCAGAGATTATCGGTCAGCGCCTTGAGGATCAGTTCCCGCTCATGGGTTTCCAGGGGCTCGGTGACTTGGATCAGCGGGGTTGCGGTCCGGACCAGTTCAGGGATGTGCAGTGAGGAGGGGCTGATTAGATCGCCGTCCTCAAGGATAACCGCCCGTTCGATGGTGTTGGCCAGTTGGCGGATATTGCCCGGCCAGTCGTATCCCTGGATCATGGCCAGGACTTCGGGAGAAAAGCCGGTGATATGCTTCTTTTTCATCGAAGCCGTCGCCTTTTCCAGCAGCTTGTGCGCCAGGGGGGCCAGGCAGCGCTGCCGGTTCTTGAGCGGCGGCAGGTGTACCGGCAAGACGTTGATCCGGTAATAGAGATCTTCCCGGAATTTTCCGGCCAGAATCTGGTGGGGCAGATCGCGGTTGGTGGCGGCGATCAGTCGCACATCGACCTTGATGGTCTTGTTGCCGCCCACCCGCTCAAAGGATTTCTCCTCCAGTACCCGCAGGAGTTTTGACTGAATTTCCATTGGAATTTCGCCGATTTCGTCGAGGAAAATAGTGCCGCCGTCGGCTTGTTCGAATCGACCGATACGCTGTTTGTCCGCACCGGTGAATGAACCTTTCTCATGGCCGAAGAGCTCGGATTCAAGTAATGATTCCGGAATGTTAGCGCAGTTGATCTTGATGAATGGATGATCCATGCGGGGGGAATTGTAGTGGACCGTGCCGGAGAGAAAACTCTTACCCGTGCCGGTGTTGCCGGTGATCAGGATGGTGGCGTCGGTGGAGGAAAATTTCCGCAGACTGTTGATGATCAACCTGAAATTCTCGCTCTCGGCGATGATTCGGTCAAAACTGTAGACAATATCCTGGGTGCGGCGCAGGTAGGCCAGTTCGTTGGTTAACTGGCGCTTGTAGAGCGCCTGGCGCACGGTACGCTTGATGGTCGCGGGGGAAAGCGGGTGGGCCAGAACGTCGTAGACGCCGGGTTCCAGCGCTTTGTCGAGCAGGATGGTATCTTCGGAATCACAGGTGATGATAATCGGCGTGAAGGGGGTGTGGTCGTGGATTCTTTCAAGCAGGTCGATTTTTCTGCCATTCTCCGGGGGGATATTCATAAAGATGACATCATACTGCTTTTTGCTCATGGCCTGTTGAAAGGACTGCGGATCGTTTTGGAAGGTGATTTCGAAGGTTGAGGCTAACGCCTTTTCGATACTGATTCGGTTTTCCGGGGAACATTCGTAGGCAAGAACGGCTACTTTTTTTTCATCCATGGTCAGTACCGTTAGCTAGTTTCGATTTCGTGATTGCAATATCTTTTTTGTAATTATAAACAGCCTGTCAGGAAATGCAAAGGGAAGTTGAATCGATAGCTCGACGAGGTGAAATGGTTGAAATAGCACAGTGCCGGGAGTTGGCGGTCATCGATTGCATCATGATGAACAGGGCGTTGGACCAGGCTCGTCTCGCCGCTGCCGTAGGAGAGGTTCCGGTGGGCGCGGTGGTCCTCGGGGCCGACGGGGCCATCCTGGCCGAGGCGGGCAATAATTGCGTCACTTGTTCAGATCCGTCGGGGCACGCGGAAATGGTGGCGCTCCGCCAGGCGGCCCTGGCCATCAATAACTATCGGCTCCCTGGGGTGACCGTGTATGTAACTCTTGAACCCTGTGCCATGTGCGCGGCCCTGATGGTCCATGCCCGCATCGGCCGACTGGTTTTCGGCGCTCTTGATCCCAAAGCCGGGGCCATTGTCTCCAGATACCATATCGGCTCCGATGGCCTGCTTAATCATCGCTTTTCGGTCACCAGCGAGGTGCTGGCCGAGGAATGCAGCAGTCTGCTTCGGGCCTTTTTTCGAAGCCGCCGTTAATTTTCTGTTGTAAAAAAGATGAACTCAGTTTAGTAATGGCCCATCTCAGGGACGGTCGATGTTCACCACCCCCTTTGATACGCACATTACGGAGAGGTGACCGAGTGGTTTAAGGTGCACGCCTGGAACGCGTGTGTACGCAAGTACCGTGAGTTCGAATCTCACCTTCTCCGCCATTTATATATCCCAAGTAATCTATTTACTTGGGTTTTTTTGTATTGCGAAAGCTTGGCATACATCTCGGTCTACACATTTTTAACGGAGGCCCTCAGGTTATCTTGGACTCCTGAACAGCTTATCTTTAGTTTATAGTTGAGCTTCCTCTATCATCACTCCCAATCCCACCCCCCTCTCTCTACATTTCTCTGAAGTTCTCTCACTCAACCTTAGGATGCATTCAGCAATTCCCACTCTCTCCTCGCTCACTGATTTTCTGCGGGGTGAGAGGAACGATTTCCGTAAACTTTTTGCTGTAATCACACAGCTTCGATAGCTCCAGGACAAAGTCACTGAATTCCACCACGTTGATGCCGAGGATCCGGAGAAGCTCCACTTCTTTGGCTATATCAATCAGATGCCGCTTAACCAGTCCCAGCAGGACCTGCTGGTGAACTTCCTTGAATACTGGTAAGTTGACGAGAACAATCGGATAACCAAATTCAGCTGGGTAGGTGCGTCCAAAGTATGGCAAATGGGTTAAAATTACGCGCAGGGAGCCCGCAAAATTATGCTAAAAATAACGTCAGTTGGCGCAGGACAGCCGGGGCACCCTAAAGCAACAGTCCAATTTTGCGGCGTCTTCTTCACCGGCTGCCATAGTGGGATTAGCTGCTAAAGCATCAGGAATGGTAAAAAGATTAATTGGTCGCAATAAATGTGAATTTTCGAGTTAATCATGTCATGATGCGGTGTCCCATAAACTGTTTCCAAAAATACACCAGAATACATTTACAAGGAGACATCTATGTCAGATAAAGGCAAGCCAACATTTTATAAGAAAATCAGCAAAGAGTATCCGGAGGTTATCAAGGCTGTTGAGAAACTTGGAACAACTCTGCGCACGGCCGGTTCGCTAGACGAGAAGACTTCACATCTTATCCAGTTGGCCGCCGCAGCCGCTGGACAATCGGAAGGATCGGTATGTTCGCATACCCGTAGAGCCCTACAGGCGGGAGCAAGCCCCGAAGAGATCTCTCACACCCTACTTCTTCTGGTTTCAACGATAGGATTTCCACAGAGCATGGCCGCTATGTCCTGGTCACAGAAGGTACTGGAAAAGAAACTGAAAACAAAATGACAGGGACTTTTCAACCAATTCCGCTCCGCTGAGGCAGAGCCATTCCTTTAGCTCTGCATTTTTCCACCCTGGAGCCTTTAACTGGCTCATGCTAGCTCCAATTAACCCGCAGAAAAGTCGCCGACTCGATTCAGCGGTGGCATTGGCACAACGTCCACTGAATCGAGTTGTCAGGTACAACCCTTCTATTTAACCAACTCAATCTCGCCAGGCTTCCAAGTCTTGTCGAACCAGGGTTCAAGCGGCCCGTACAGTCGTAGAATCATGAACCATCCTTTTCCTGGGATCGTTTGCACCCAGTTGTTTTCCTTACCGGCTGGAGCTTTGGGGCCGAAATAGACATCGACCGAGCCGTCCGGGTTGACGAGCAGATCCTTATTCTGGCTGCTGACACTGGGGAATTGCTGATCGGTCTGAACCATCGAGCGTGTCTGGTTGTCATAGACAATGACCGACCAGAAGTCTTTCACCGGAACATTTTGAGGCAGGTGCAGTTTGTAATTGTTACCGCCGTCGAACGGGTTGCCGTCCGCGTCCTGAACGCACCAGGGGTATTGCGAACCCTTGCCAATCATTTTCATCTCCATGGCGGGAGTGATGCCGGTGGCGAAATAATAGTAGAAGATGTAGCCGTCCATGTTGGTCACGCCAGGTGCACTCTCGAGCTTGTAGCCGCCGAAGAACGGTAGGCGCCACAGGCTCTTCGGGTAGAAGTAGGCTTCCGGTGAGCGGATTATGAAAGCGATGGTACGTGCGGTGACAGCGCCGATATTCGCGGCGTCGGTGAGGATCTTTTTCATCCGCTCGTCGGGGGCGAAGGCCTGGCCTTTGACGATACCGATCGAAGCGAACAGGCCAAGGGTGGTAGGGTCGGAGCCACCAGGCGGTTCTTCCTGAATCACCTGGTTCAGCAGGGTCCAGAACGAGTAGTCACCTGGGGCGACGAAGTTAGCTGGCAAGCTTGAGGCATTGGCGAACTTGATCGCTGGCGGATTAGCGGCGTCGGAAAGTTGATAAATTTTGAGGTTCTTTTTCACTGACTCGACGCCGGACTTAGTGGAACCATCAACGATAAAAGCGCGGAAGAAAAGCCAATTGCCATAGGTGCTCGGCCGCATGACAATGTAACCGGGCGGCACCTCACCTTTGAAATCAGGCGGCAGGACGAGATACTTGCCACCCTTGCCGCGGTCCTCGCCGGTTATGCCCACGTCAGCAACCCAACGATACCAGAAGTCATTGACGCCACCTAATACTTCGGGCGGAACATCAATGACGAGTGGACCTTTCTTGGTGTCGATCCAGATGAAGTTGTAGATCGTGTTGTCGTTGGCAGTGAGTTCGACGGTACGAGGATCAACGAGGTTTTCCCAGATGACATCGGTCAGGTTATCCGGTCCAAACTTGCGGATGGAGTCGCGCATGCCGGCCTGGTTCACGATCGGGATGGCCATGAGATAGGCCTGCAGGGCGCGAGAGCGGTCGAGGTTGTCGTAGATTTTCTCAACGGTGTCGGCTGAAGGGTAGCCGTAACTCAGGTTAAGCGCGTACCAATGGAACTTTCGATTTTGTCGGGCACAGCGACACCGGGGGCGATGGGTGTGGTCATTTTCATCTGCGGTGGCGTATCTGCGTAGATGGTGGCTGCCCACAACATGAAAGGTAACGTGACAAGGGCCAAGCATCTAACAAATAGGTTTTTCATCATTTCCTCCTTTCGCTCGTGTTTAGTGTAACTGGTGCGTGCAAACAATATTTCTTGACAAATAAGCATCGTTTTTGATCATAGGCAAGAGCATTTCATAACATCTGGGATGGAGCAGGGTGGGCCGACTTTTTTGCCCACCACCCATGGGGAAAAAAGGGGCGCAAATAAAGGGGCACTACACCGCAATACGTATGGTGCTCCCAAATTTTCTATCTGTTGAATCTGCAAATGGTATTATGGCACCAAAATCTTGGGCTCCGGTCCTGGTTTTTCGCATCGGTTTGATTAATATGCCTTGGTGGCCACAGGCAGCGTGCCCACCAAAGCTGAATCGTTATAAATTTTTAAATTGTGGAGATCCTATGGAATTTAACAAATCAAAACGGAGAAGGGGGGAGAAATTGGAATTCGGTCCGCAACCGCTCCAGAAGGCGCCCCCGAAATTTCTCACCACCAAGGTGCTGGTGGTTCGCGGTATCCTCTTTATCGTTTCAGTGGCTGGCGGGTGCTACCTTCTTTGGCAGGAATTCAGTGGGAAATAAAGAGTAGACATCGGGTTATCGTGCGGATAAAGGGGATTCAATATCATGCCCCCGAAATCCCCCGGACTCGATGTATTAACACGGTCATTAGTCACCAGACATGTTTTGATCTGGCATTAATGATAACCCATTGAAATACCAAAGGGCCTGGTAGTTCGCCTCGAAAATGGCTTATTCAAATTCCGGTGATTAACGTCGGTCTTGGTAATTGCACAAAAAACAGCACCAGCACCGAGGCCATGAAAATGTTTGACAATGTCCATCTAAGACCACAATAATATAAAATGAGGGCTCTTCGGTAGTCTATATCGCAATCCAGTTTTGGGTTTGTTGGACGGTGAGTTCCCCTGGTCACCCTCGGGGGGGATTACAGCTGGGGATTTGTTAGACAAACATTTTCTGCAAGGAGCACGTTATGAAAAAATCATTAATGTTCGCAGGGCTTGTCGTTGTTCTTTCAATGATCTGTTTGGTCAATTTATCGCATGCTGCAGATCAGGGAACAAAGGAAGAAGCTGTAGCAATGGTTAAAAAAGCCATTGAATATATTAAAGCCAACGGAAATGAAAAAGCATTCATTGACATTACTGATAAAACTGGACAATTTGTTGATCGTGACCTGTATGTTGTTGTGTATGACATGAACGGAAAATGTCTTGCTCACGGGCAAAGACGAAATTTCGTTGGAATGGACACTATAGAACTAAAGGATGTTGACGGAAAGGAGTTCATGAAAGAGCGTATTGAGATAATGAAAAATAAAACATCAGCTTGGCAGGATTATAAATTCATGAATCCTGTAACAAAACAAGTAGAGCCAAAGTCAATGTACCTGGAACGATATGGAGATTTAATAGTTGGTTGTGGTATTTACAAAAAATAGAAAAATATCAATTTATGTTTTTATTCAACTTTAAATAATCTATATTGATTCAGCACAATCGTTAGTCGCCGAACATATTTTTATATTTCATCAATGAAAACTAGATAATTTTTTTAAATATTTATTTGCCCAGAAAAAGGCGTGTTTAATGTCCGGCGATTAACGTGTTCATTGAAAAGTGGAGTAATTCTCCAGGAAGATGCGCTATATTTTATGAATCATGAGAACAAAATTTAATACACAGGAGATCGGCCTGGAAAAGGAACCTATGTTTGCATGGCCTGCGGGAAAAAAATTGTCATAGAAAAAGACGAAGAAAAATTACCAGCCAGTTCCCAGTGTATAGGTTCAATGTTTCGTTAAATAATTACTTACCAGTGACTTAACCCATCCGTAAAGCCCGAGATTCCTGCGCTCAAGTTGCCGTTGACTCATCATGGCTCCACATCGTCTGAACCGCCAATGACACCGGCAAGTCCGGACTTCAGGGTTTCTAGAAGATCAGTATAAGGCAGAGTGCTGTCCTTTTTGCAGCCATGATGTATTTCCTCTGCTATGCCTGCTAAATATTTCAGGCCGCACTGGAGCAGGGTTCCCTTGAGGGTATGGGCCGCCCTGCCAAGCGTCGGAAAATCCTCCCGACTGAGTGCATCCGTTGCTAATGCAAGATTATCGCTGATGCTTGTTAATATGGCGACAAGAACGCGATCGCTTTGCTCGGCGGTCAACCGAGAGGTTGCTTGGAGGTGTTCCGCCAACGAAGATCGCGTTGCCTCTGCCTTCGGTTTATTGCCCGGAATTGATGGTTGCGCCCCCCCTTCCCGCCGCGTCTGAGCCTGGCCCATCGTGACATTATTAGCGGCCAGGGATCGAAAGAGATTGATTAAATCCGTTGGCCGGATGGGTTTGGTAACATAACTGTCCATACCGGCATTCAGGCACATATCCCGATCGCCTCCCATGGCGTGAGCGGTCATCGCGACGATAGGAATATGACCGCCACGCAGTCGGTTGCTCAGATCTCGAACCAGGTCTTTGGCCAGATCCAATGGTACCGGCAATCGCTGCTCCAAGGCGCGAATGACGGTGGTGGTGGCCAAGCCGTCCATAAGCGGCATTTGAACATCCATGAATATGAGATCAAAATCCTGGTGACGCAGCGCTTCCAGGGCCATCATACCGTTGGACGCTGCCTGCACGTGGTGGTCTTTTTCAAGGATCATTCCGGCCACATCGCGATTCACCTCGTTGTCGTCAACCACCAGAATACGTAAGCCCATGACCTCAGAAACTGAAGAGTCGCTGTAGACGGTGCTCTCCAGCAAGGCTCCGCCGTGCAACGGTTCGAGATCAATTACAAAGTGGAAGGTGCTGCCCTGGCCGATCCGACTCTCGACCCACATGGCTCCGCCCATCAGCGCGGTCAACTGTTTGCTTATTGCCAGCCCCAGGCCGGTGCCGCCGTATTGGCGTGCATAGGAGCGGTCAACCTGCTCAAAGCTCTGGAAAACTTGTTCGAGCTTGTCCGGGGCAATGCCGATGCCGGTATCAATCACTCTGAAATGAAGGGAAACTTTGCCTTGCACTTGCCGACCAGTGGCAGGTTCGACCCGGATAGTGACGGACCCCAGCGAGGTAAATTTAATGGCGTTACTGGTCAGGTTGAGGAGGATTTGGCGAAGTCGGAGATCGTCGCCGACAAACACCTCCCCGATTTCAGGCGCTTGGATTACCACGAGATTGAGCTCTTTTGCCACGGCCTGAATGTTCATGGTTGAAACGATCGTTTCGAGGAGGCCGCGGAGCTGAAAAGGCCGGCTGTCGAGTTCGATCTGGCCGGCTTCTATCTTGGACAAATCGAGGATATCGTTGAGGATGCCAAGCAGATCGTTGGCCGATTGATTGGCGGTGGTGATAAACCGTTTAGTTTGTTTTTCATCTGTTGCCTCAAGGGCGAGGTGGGTCATGCCGATAATGGCGTTCATCGGTGTGCGGATCTCGTGGCTCATGTGGGCAAGAAACAGACTCTTGGCACGGTTGGCGGCCTCGGCCTGCTCAGCCCGATTTCGATCGGTGATGTCGAGATACACTACCGTCAGTATCCGCTTACCGACGGTACCGATGATACGGCCGTATATGGCGCAATTGCGGATCGTCCCATCCTGTTGCTTCAAGAGCGCCTCGAAAGCAGCGCCACCTGGCTGTGCGGCATCCTCTAAAAGGCGTCTCCGGTCATCTGGATCAACCCACATCCCGATATCTCTTCCGCTTCGTCCTTCCGCTTGATCCGGAGCATACCCGAAGGTTCGATACCAGGCCTTATTCCATTTTGTCCCCCTGAATCCATCAATTTCGAAGGCAAACGCCATGGGGATCGGTGCCAAATCAAACAGCTGGGAAAGATTGCTTTCACTCTCCCTGAGCGCATCCTCGGCACGTTTGGACTCAGTAATATCGTCATATGACCCAAGTATGCCATAGATCTGACCATCACTATTCCGCAGGGGAGCCTTTGAGGTGCGGAGCCAGATATGTCGACCATCGGAGGTGGTAAGTGGTTCCTCGTAATTATTTTTTGACAGGCCGCTCTCGATCACCGCACGGTCATCGGCTTGATACAAGGCAGCCAATTCTGGCAAATTGATGCTGTGATCGTCCTTCCCGATGAGGGCCTCTGGACTGACACGACCAGCATCCTGGGCAAAAAGACGGTTACAGCCCAGGTATTTGCCGGCACGGTCCTTCCAGAAAACCCGCACCGGGATGGTCTCAAGCACATCACGCAACATCCGATGCGATTCGATCAGTTCCTGCTCTACCTGTTTACGCTCGGTGATATCAACAACAATACCCTGGTAGTGAGTGATGTTGCCTTCACTGTCCCGTTCGACAGTGGTCTGGTCGTCTACCCAGCGGACGGTACCGTCTTTGGCAAGGATTCGATATTCCTGATGATAACTGCGCATCCCGCTTGTTGAGTACCGCTCGACCTCGCGTCCGACCCGATCCAGATCGTCAGGGTGGATAAGGGAGGCATAGGGGATTTCCCCGCTTAACAGTTCACTGTCTTCATAACCATACTGCCGGACATTTTCGGAAACAAAAACCACAGGCCACCCTTCCACAGCTTCACAACGGAAGAGGACCACAGGGCTATTTTCGATAATCATGCGGTTTAGACGCAATTTTTCATCAGCCTGCTTGCGCTCGGTGACATCCCGGGCAGCCGCGTAAATGAGATTTCCGGCAGGTACCGAGCGCCATTCGATCCAGCGGTACGAACCATCCTTGCACCGATAGCGATTAATAAAATCCAACACGCTCTCTTGCGAGGCAAGGCGGCTCATAGCTGCCAAGGTGGCTTCAAGATCATCGGGATGCACCAGGTCTAAAAAGCGCATACTTTCAAACTCTGCGAGAGAATACCCCAGCAGCTTTTGCCACTGCGGATTCAGCCGGTGAAAATACCCGTTGCTATCGGCGATACACAGAAGGTCCAGCGACACTGCGAAAAATTGATCCAGTTCCACGGTTTTGATTCGCAACGCATCCTCTGCCCTTTTTCTTTCGGTAAAATCATAAATGAGCGACAACATGACTTCAGATCCGCCCAGGTTGACTTTCTCCGCTGACCACAGGGCATCTTTGATTTTTCCTGATTTGGTAACAAAGCGTATCGGTTCTTCCCGTAAAAAACCGACATCTCTAATTTTTTTACCTATAATAACTCTGAGGCCGGGATCCTCCCAAATGTTCAACTCAAAGGAGGTGTGGCCTATCGTCTCTTCTCGGGTATGCTCGAGCATCCGCAACCACTGCTCATTGGCGTCGATAAAACGGCCGGTATCGATGTCGGAGATCACCATGGGGGCAGGAGAAAGCGAAAAGGCTTTAGAGAAAAGTTCTTCGCTCTGCTGAAGGGTTTTCTCGGCTCGCTTGCGTTCACTGATGTCACGGACAAAGGCAACGATGTACTCCTGCCCGCCAAAAACGAGGCGAGAAGCTTTAATCTCAACGGGAAAAATTCGGCCATCCCCCCGTTGATGCTTACTCTCCAACTCCCGGCTCGTGGTCTTTTTCGCTTTCTCCCAGTACAACGGCCATGCATCTGCCGGTAATTCCGGGTCAATATCGTACACAGCCATGGTTAACAGTTCGTCACGGGTGTATCCAAGGGTTTGACAGGCGACTTCGTTGACATAGAAGAAACGACCATCGGTGGTCATCCAGTACACCGCCTCAGCGGCGTGGTCCACGGCAAACTGGGTCAAGAGCAGCCGGTCTTCCGTCTGTTTGCGCTCAGCCAATTCTCGCTGCACGGCTTCGTAGAGTCGGGCGTTGGCCATCGCCATCGCCACCTGGTGAGCCAGGGTTTCGAGAAAGTCGGCCTGGGTACTGAAATCCCGCTGCTGCAAGCTCGCCAGACCAATAATGCCGATAACATCCTCGCCGCTTTTCAGGGGCAGTGCCGCAAAGGACCGAATGCCGGCCCGCTTGCACTCTTCCCAGGTGCATCGAGCATCGATGTGTATATCCTTCGAGTAGAGCGGTTTCGCCTTTTTTACCGCCAAACCGCAGACACACTCCCCAACCCGGTGTTCATGTACCGTGCCTAGCCGACACCCTTCGTCCGGGGGGAGGATCCCCTGAAGGACCAGTCGCTCGCCTTCGCGCAGAAACAAAAAGGCCAGGTCGGCTTGGGTTGCTTCAAGAACGCTTCGCAGTGCGGTTGTCGAAGTGTGTTCAAGGGAGAGGGAAGAACTGACCGCAAGTCCCAGCGCATGGAGTGCCGCCAATTCCCGACCACGCTGGCTCGACGTTATCTCGGCCAGCTTACGTTCCGTAATGTCAATGGCAATCCCGAGGATATTGCCCTCGGGCAGCATCTTAACCCGGTTTTCCACCCAGACCAGATTGCCATCCTTGCAACGAATTCGCCGCTGCTTGATGATCATGTTGCCCAGAGCCAGTTTATCTAAAGGGATTGGGTCCAGGGCAAGATCTTCCGGAAGAAGAAACTCGGCGATATTCATACCAGTAAGTTCTACGCCGGAGTATCCTGTCAGTTCGATCACCCGAGAGTTGAAGGCGAGCAGTTGTCCCCGAGAGTCGGCAATGAACATACTGTCAATGGCCTCCTCGAAAAAAAACCTGTACATGTCACCGGAATGAGAAAAATAGTTGGCTACGTTTTGGGCTTGCGAGTCTCGGTGGTCAACCATTGGCGTCCTCCTTGCCCAAGCTTCTCCTGGTGACAGGTTCGGTTTCAAGCAAGGCTGCCAGGCTAGAATGCAATTGTTCCAGGATTTGCTCATAGGGCAGGTCACTATTGCTACGGGTACCGTGGTGGATTTCCTCGGCTTTGACCGCCAGGTGGTCCAGGCCGCATTGTAACAGGGTTCCCTTGAGCGTGTGGGCGGCCCTGCCAAGCCCGGAATAATCACGATCGCCAAGGGCGGCAGCAGCCTTGGCAAGATTATCTGCAATGCTCATGCGGGTAGCAACAAGCACCCGTTCGATCTGTTCCGCCTTCAAATTGGTCGTACGCTGCAGATACGCAGCTACCTGCGGCAGGGTTGCAGTTCCTTCGTGGGTTTCTGCCCGAAGCGGTGATTCCACCTCCGCGGTCTTTGCTGCGTCGCCATGAACTGGCAATGGCTCATTGGCAGCCAGCGATAGAAACAACTCCGTCAATTGAGTAGGTTTGAACGGCTTGGTGATATAACTGTCCATTCCGACAAGCAGGCAGGTCTGACGATCACTATCCATAGCATGAGCGGTCATCGCAACGATCGGCAGGTGCCTGGATACCAACCTGTGACGAAGCTCACCAATAAGATTCTCCGACAGGGACTGAGACAACGGCAGGCCCTTCTCCAGATTCCGAATAATGGTGGTGGTGGTCAGACCGTCCATCAGTGGCATCTGCACATCCATCAACACCAGATCAAAGCTTTCCCTGGAAAGCACCTGAAGCGCTTCGATACCGTTTTCAGCGGTAACCACACGGTGATCATTTTCGAGCATCATCTTCGCGACATTCCGGTTAACTTCATTATCATCTACAAGTAGAAGCGTTAACCTCTTGATAGTCCCGAGCGAATGAGGAATTTCTATAGAGGTGTTCGCCGCCAGTTCTGGCGCACAGGGTTGCAAATAAATGATAAAATGGAAAGCACTGCCGACGTTCACTCGACTTTCGACCCAGATACGACCGTCCATCAGGGCGGTCAACTGCTTGCAGATGGCCAGTCCCAAACCGGTTCCTCCATGTTGCCTGGTAAAGGAGTTGTCCGCCTGTTCAAAATTATTGAAAATTCGCTCGATATTTTCCGGTTCAATACCAATGCCAGTATCGGAAATTATGAAATGCAGGGCTGTTTTGCCGTCAGCAGAGGGTTCATTTTCCGGATGGACCTGGACCGTGACGAATCCAGACGAGGTAAACTTGACAGCATTGCCCATAAGATTAAGTAAAATCTGTCGAAGTCGAAGAACGTCCCCAATAAAAGTTGCGGAAAAATCTTCAGCAACCAAATTCTGCAACTGTAAACCTTTTTTGTTCGCAGGTGCCTCAAGGGTAGCGATAACGGCTTCAAGCAAGGAGCGCAGATCAAAGGGTGCGTTGTTCAATTGCAGTTGGCCAGCTTCTATTTTAGAGAAATCAAGAATATCGTTAAGGAGTCCAAGCAGACTCTCGGATGATTGTTGCACGGTCTGCAAACAACCAAGACGCTGTTTTTCGTCCCGGGATTCCATCGCCAGATAGGTCATGCCGATAATCCCATTCATCGGGGTTCGGATTTCATGGCTCATGTTAGCAAGGAACTGCGATTTGGCTTTGCTGGCCGCTTCCGCCTGTTCGGCCAACAGAAGAGCCCTCTGGGTGGATTCATGCAGTTCAAGCGTACGTTGTTCAACTTTCTCTTCGAGTGATTGCTGATACGTTAAGAGTTGCGTCTCGATTCTCCTGACAACGCTCAAGGGAAAGCGATAGACAAATAAGGCAAGGGGAACCCCAATGAGCAGGCAAACAAGGAAAATAAGGCCCGCAGTAACAATGGCCGAATTGGCAGATACACTTATCGATACCTCACCGATCTTATGGTTATTAAAAATAATAGCGGCAGAGTCGCCAGTTACCGGAAATGACCTGAAACTTGCCTCTGTAATGGATGAATTTTTATATTGATTAACAGGAATTAAACCTTCATCTACAATAGTAATGGTCAATATTTTTTTATGAGGAACAAAAGAATTAATAATTTGCGAATATTTCGTTGCCTGATATTTCCATAATCCTGGAGAGGTGGCAACCAACGACTTAATCTCTTCTGACAATTGCTTTGAATACGAACTTGATAATTCAGACAACCCCCTGTATTCAAAAATTAAATACAGGCCTGGGATAATAAAATTAATCAAAAAAAAGATAAACAATGCCAAAGGAAATAACTTTTTTGCAAGTTTTCTACTGATCTGACGTTGTTCGTTGGGGGCCGACATGACTATTTTATTGGACGGAAAGATAATTTTTCGACGCCATAATGCGTTGTCCTGCGTCGGAATAAACGAAATTCAAAAAAGCTTTCGCACTCTCTGGTAAGTTTTCCTCACGATAAACAAACGAGAGCACCCTAGTTAGCGGGTAGGTTCCATTGCGTAAACTTTCCAATCCAGGTTCAATCCCATTGAATTTGAGTACATTTATACGTAAGTTTTCCGTTGCAACCATGCCGATATCTGTAACGCCGATGGCACAGGGCGTTGATGCGAGTGCACGGTTTGCCTCCTGATCTGTAAAATACAGGGTCCATCGTTTTGCATCCTGGCTTTCCTGGTACACTTCCTTAAAACCGGGGATGTTCTTTTCAAGTACCGCAAACCCACTGTCAGTCTTTTCTCGTGCCTGAACGATAATCTCTTTGCCGTCTTTCCATTGTGTTTTGGTCCCTTTAAAAATATCGATCAACTCCTGGGAGGTAATGGATTGGTCCGGCACACCGGGATGCGCACCAATAACAATGGCTGTTTGTGCATAGGGTTTAGCCACAAGACCCAATGCTTTCTCTTCTTCCTTTAATGGGCGTGATATGAGACCAAACGTTATGGCCCCATCGGTGACCGCTTTAATAGCGCCTCTTGTGCCGATACTGCCGGGAATGTCGATCGCTACTTGAGGGTGGTCTTTAACAAACGCATCCACAAGGAGTTGGGTAATCATCAAATTCACTCCTGAACCGGCAGCCGTCAGGTGCTGTTCCTGACTATTTGGCGTTGCAGCTGCCAGAGACCGGCCTCGAAATCCTGCTGCACAAAGCAATACGGTAATAATTCCAACGAAAATCAGGACGATTCTTTTCATGCTCGCTCCCGTGGTATCAACAATCAAGACACTGATATATCAATATTTTTCAAAATAACTGCACGCCACCTTCAATCGACCAGATCCGATCGTAGCCGCTCCTCAAGTTTTTCCCTGGTGATAGGCCTACTGAGCAGATAACCCTGTAGGTAGTCGCAGTCCATCTCGCCAAGCGCGGACAACTGCCCTTCGGTTTCCACACCTTCTGCCACCACTTTCAAGTCGAAACTCTTGGCAATGCCAATAATGGAGAGCATCAAGGAAAGACCGTTGTCCGCCGTTGCGATATTCTGAATAAATGATTTATCGATTTTAAGGGTAGTCAGGGGGAACAGTTGCAGATGGCTCAAAGCCGAATAGCCGGTGCCAAAATCGTCAATGGCAATGGAAACACCGGTATCCCTGAGCTGTTGCAACATTTTTATTGCTTCGTCGGTGTTCTCCATCATCACTCTTTCGGTCAACTCGACCTCAAACTGTTCTGGAGCCAGGCCAGTTTGGGCAAGCGTAGCGATGATATTGGCGACCAGTCGCTTAAAATTAATCCTATTACCGGAAATGTTGATGCTCATGCGACAGTCGGTAAACAAGCCAGCTGCAACCCACTTTTGCGCTTGCGTGCAGGCCTCCTGGATGACCCAGTCGTTGATATCATGGATAAATCCGTTTTCCTCGGCAAAGGGCAAAAATTTATCGGGTGGAATAAGCCCCTTCTCAGGATCGAGCCAACGAATCAAGGCCTCCACTCCGGTAAGCTTTCCGTTGGTATTGGAAAATAATGGCTGATAATAGAGGACAATCTCTCCGTTTCCCAACGCTTCACGAAGGCGATTGCCAAGGTGGAATCGTTCCATGGCGGCATCGTTCATTGCACTCTGGAAAAACTGAAAACTATTGCGGCCGTTGTCCTTGGCTTCGTACATGGCCGTATCGGCATTTTTGAGCAGCGTATCGATATCGTCGCCGTCTTCTGGATAGATGCTGATACCGAGGCTGGCGGTCAGGTTGATCAACTGCCCATCGAGTTGCAGCGGTTGATTGAGGGCCTCGACAATACGCTCAGCCAGGAAGGTGACTTGGTTGGGTGAGGTGATGTCGGTGGCAAGGATTGTGAATTCGTCGCCCCCTACCCTCGAGATGAGCGATGGCGATCCGTCGGGAGAGCGAGAAATTACATCGGAATGACGAAGAACAGTTTTCAACCGATCCGCCACCAATATCAACACCTTATCGCCGGCGGGATGGCCCAGGGTGTCGTTGATGCGCTTGAAATGATCCAGATCAATAAACAGAACCGCCACCTTCTTACCGTTTCGTCGGGCCCGCGGAAGAATTTTCGACCAGTGCTCTCGAAACAGCGCCCGATTGGCAAGTCCGGTCAGATTATCGTAGAAGGCCAGAAAATGGATCTTGTCCTCGGCCTGTTTCAATGTGGTAATATCCTGAAGAATGCCGACAGCAAGCCGCCGTTGATGGGGGCCCCCGCCGACGATTTCCCCCTGATTTAGAATAATTCGCTCACTGCCATTCCCCAGCACAATCCGATAGGTGATACTGAAGTCGTGCCCCAGGCGGCAGGCGTCGTCAAGCTGTTCCCTCGCCCGTTCTCGGTCGTCGCTGACAATACCATCAAAAAGGGATTCGAAGTCACTGGGGTGGGAGAGACCAAACATTTCAGGCGCGTGGCTTGTGATCTGAAACGTGCCCGAATCGAGATCTCTTTCCCAATGACCGAGACGGGCAATATCCTGGGCCTTGAAAAGCCTCCCCTGGCTGATTTCGAGTTCGCGCAAGATCGAACCTGAACGGAGCCAGTACCGGGTGCGGTGGCCGAGGATAAGCATGTTGATCGGCTTACTGACAAAGTCAGTGGCACCGGCATCAAATGCCTGATTGATAGTTTCCGTGTCTTCAAGACCAGTGACCATCACCACTGGCAGGTGTGCACCGCCAGGAAGGGCTCGCAGTGCCCGGCAGGTGGCGAAGCCGTCCATTTCGGGCATAATCACATCGAGCAGGATCAGATCAGGTGGATTTTCCCTGAAAATATCCAACGCCTCTTGTCCGCTGGCGGCCTCTACAACCTCATACCCTTCATTTTCGAGGGTAAATCGCACTTGCAATCGAGCGGAAAAATCATCATCAACGACCATCACGATTGAAGAATGGGGTGAAAATGCAGCGGGGTCAGTATTGGCAGAAGGCATAGTTACGATTTCCAGTTTCAATTTCTATTATATTGACAATCCATATTTCCTTCTGTTCTTCCAGGTTGCATTCAAATACGACGACTCCACCCGATGCATAACAGGGATCGACTCTATGTGCTCGATTTCGTGGCCTGAAACGTGCCGCACTTAATCTTTTCGTCATGCAGCGCCCACTTCGACTCCAAGTACTCGGCTGATGGTCTCGCGCAGTTTTTCCAGACTGTAGGGTTTCTTCAAGAACGCTTGGGGCTGCTCGGGATACATATCACCCTTGACATGATCGTGTTGCTCCATGCCACTGATCATGATGACCCGGATGCCAGGAGCAAGGGCCCGCAAGGCAGCTATCGTCTGCCAACCATCCATGCGCGGCATCAGCAAATCGCAGCAAACAAGACCAATATCGTCCTGGTGCTGGCGGAAAATCTCAAACGCCTCGACGCCATCCCCAGCCAAATAAACCTTGAAACCGAAGCTCGAGAGCATAATTTCTCCTAACTCGCGAACCATCTGGTCATCGTCAATGAGCAGTATCGAGCCAACTGTTGTATTTTCCGGGTAAATTTCCGCATTGTCAAGGAGTTCCACTGCCCCTTGCTTGATCCTGGTGATGTCAACGGCTACCCCCAACTTGACTGAACGCTGATCAATCCAGCGCATCAGACGATCTCTGTGCAAATACCACCGCTTGACACTTGGTTGGTAGTTCACCGATTCTATAGTATCGGCGAAGTTATTACTCATGAGCAAGGGGGGGATAGCACAGTGAGCGCAGGGTTTTGCAGCGCCGTGACAGATTTGCCAGCAAATTTGTCCTTCCAGGTTGTGGCCGAAGATCTCCTTCATGCTCCGGTTCATATAGAGGATTTGATGGGTGACCACATCAACGACGTACACCTGCATATCGATACCGTCGAGGATAACCATCTCCTGCGTGAGGGATTTGCTCATTCCCTGCTCCACAACCTGCGGGATCGCTCTATCCCGATACACTTCAAGGTAACCGTACACTGATCCATGCTGACTTTTGAGCGATTGTTTGATTGTATCGTAAACAGCAAGGTTTCCTTCTCCAAGGATTCCAGCCTCATGGAATCGTAAGAAAGGAGCACCAGCCTGGGGCATTGGCAATTCGTGTTTCACGTTTGTTCCTGCCTGGTGATGTAAAAAGAGCTCATCGCTCCGTTTCCCGATGATTTGATTTTCTTCGAGCCCGGACATAGCCAGAAAGGCAGGATTACAGAGCCGATACCGTCCCTCTAAATCCTTAACGCAGAGCGCATCAGGGAGTGCGGCGATGATATCTTTCAGATGCTGTTTTTCGGCTTCCATTCCTTGGCGGTATTGATCGCGGAATCCTTCAAACCAGTATGCCACGACAGAAATCCCCAGATAGACCGTGGCAAAGCGAATCATGAATTCTTTACCGTATGGGTAGGGGGACCATCCAGGCAGAGGAACAAGCAGTAAGACCATTGCCGCCAACAGCAAACCTCCCGACCAGATAGTGCCCTCAACCTTGCCCAGCAAAAAATAAACTATCAGGGGAAAAGTGAACATCCAAAGGCTCTTTGAGCCGTTTTCTCCTCCAATAACAAGCATGTAAAGCAGCAAACCACTGAAAAGCAACGCATTGGCACGGTACACGAATTGCCCCAAAGGAAGGTGGCACATCAGTAGCCAGCCAAAAATCAGACTGGTGCCGGAGAGAAAGATGAAGGCGGAGAGAAGAATCTGGCCAGTAGCAAGGCTGTATGCACCGTAACAGGCCATGACCAAGCCTCCTAAAAAAACAAAGACGGCAAAATGCTGCAGCCGCAGCTTTTCGTTTGGATTAACCGGGGCACGATCGATGATATCGATAATGGACCGGACGAGCCAATTGGAGGAGGTCTTTGTTTGGTCGGTCATCTGTTCTCTGGACATTGGGTAGGATCAAGGTACGTTGAAAGCCAGCTCATACGCTGTCAGCAACATCACGGTAGATTCTGATTCTAAGAAGACTAATTTTAATTGATAATCAATGCTATCATTATGGCAAACCTGTGTCCATACGATTTAATCCGTTTCATCGCAAATGGTAAAAAGGCCGAAATCGGCACCTGACAATCTGATTTATGCACGACAATTTCGCACCTTAATTTGACCTACCCCTCAAGAATAGATCCATAAATTATGTTAGATTTGCGGGGAAAAATGAGGGGTATTTTTATGGCAAAACGAGGCTATCAGACGGAACAGATCATTTCCAAGTTAGGTGAAGTAAAGATCCTGCTGAGCACTGGGCGCACAGTACAGACTGCATCCCGCCAAAATTTTTTATCTGCCCAACAAGATCTTTGAGTTGGGACCAATCGGCGATATCAACTTGAGCACACCGCAGATTGCTCAGCTCCTGTACCCCGGCTTCTATCCAGGCATCTCTGAAGTTCTCGGCACTAATGCGATCCGAATTCTGCTAATCCTCGGTGCCTCCCATGGAATGGATAAGGTAAAATGCCGTATCGACCCCTCTCAGGGCTGGGGCAAGAGATTCCTTGTCAAAGGTTGAGCCTTCTCGTACCTCAACCTGATCAACGATCGAAAGCTGGACTCTATTGCGGTTCCGCACCAATAATCGAACCTTCAGGAAAGATGTTGCAAGCAGACGATGGGGCAGCCGCCTGCCGACATTACCGGTTGCACTGGTCACCAGTACGGTTTTGGTCTTTATTGTATCAGGCATGATTGCGAAGTTTTCAGCTCGGTTGGGTGTGGATTGAACGTCTACGACTGTATACGCCTGCATTGTATTTGCGAATAGAATGATGCACAAGGGGAACGGAAATGATGACCAGGACAGCATAATGATGAAGAAGAACAACTTTGTCCAAACAGTTTAATCCTCGTTCTCTACTCCGCCGGCATGAACAAGGGGCGGGATTCCTCGCCCAGGGTATGGCCCGGTCGCTTGGGGCGCAATATGCACCCCTGGAGAGGTCAAAAGAGTATAAAAGAGCTCGGTCGTCGGTTGAAAGATTGTAATTACTGGCGATGTATAGGTTGGGTCAGGTGCCGCTCTCTTTTTGTTTGCAGTTCCACAAGACAGCGCCTTAGTTTTTTTTGTTGATAGCCTGGCAGGTAACCATATGGGTTGTCTCTTCGGGGTTGTTTCGACAATATTGATCACGGCTTTCCCGGAATTGGGCCAGGTGCTGCTGGATGTTGCCACTGGTTAAAGCAACGCCAAAATCACCGGGACTGTTCTGGTTGGATTCCACCACTAATCGCTCGAGCATTTTATTCCCTACCTCGGCGCGATAATGCGAGTGTTCCCAGTAATTGTGCATGGTGTCTTTTCCGGTCTGCTGAGGCGTCGGTTCGGTGGTGATATTGTTAAAGCCGGAGAAATCCATGAACCGGATATCGCAGCCCTCTTGTCTACGCTGATCCATCAACTGCACGAGGTGTTGTTTCCATTGATCCATGGCCTGGGATTGGTTTTGCCAATACGACAATTCCGCCAACGCATGGACCGGATGGAGGAAAAAGCGGAAAGCCGTACCCTGTTGACAATAGTCACGGGTGACTTGGTCGAATTGCCGAAGCGTGCTGTCGACATCGGCTGGTTTGGCTTGGGGATCGCCTTTGGTGATGATCTTGTCAAAGGCTTTGGCGACCCCTCCTTCATCCTGCATGATCAGCTCTAAACATTGAGGCGATTTTTGTCCGTACGAAGCGAGTAAAGAGGGGCAGCTCTGCTCGGAAAGTCCCATGAGCATCTTGCCGGTTTCCGTGGCCATGGCCATGGAAATCGAACGTTTCAAATTTATCAGCAGGCGCTTGAGTGGATAATACGGTTCCTGGGCGATCAGGGACGGGTTGAAATCGGTATTGCCGGTTTTTTCGCGGAATTGCCAGCCGAAGTCCAGGCCCCAGACCACCAACTTGGGGCGATGAAAATAACTGGTATGTTTGAGCATATTAATGGCGTCACCGAGACTGGCACCGCTCAAGGCCAGATTAAGCACCCGTTGCCCTTGGAATACTGAAGCATCGGTCGGCAGGCCGATCTCCGTCCGGGAACTCCCCAGGTAGACCACGTCCGGTTGATAGCGATAGGCGGCATAGGTTTTAGCCCATGGCGAAATTTTCTGTTGAGCGGGACTGGGCCGTTGGATCAACTTAGTGTCCCATTGATGGATGAAGTAAGGATCCATTATGTAATTCAGGGTGACGATCCCGGCTAATAAGGCCAAGGCGGTCAGGCCTGATACCCAAAAATACTTTTTCAAGTGGTTATTGGAAGGGGTGTCGTTCATGATCGTTCAGAATTGGGCGTAGATAAAGTCGTTGGTCCGCTCCATGCTCAGTAGGCACAGAGCAAGCAGGAGGCCGGTTGCTATTCCCCAGGGAATATTGGGCAACCAATGGATACGGAACATGGAAAAAGCAGGCAGGCCGAGCTTATAGTACTTGTCAAAATACAGGACAATTTCATTGGTGTTAGGCATTAAAAAAGCAATGGCGCCACCGGTGACCAGCATCAGGTAGCCAAAGGGGGTGATTTCGTTCACCACGGAAATGCCATTTACCCCGATCATCCCGGCCAGCACTTCAAAGGCCGAGGACACGTCGGGGGCACGGAAAAAGCACCAGGCAACCAGGACCGCCAGCAGGGTGAGCATTCGGGTGGCGACGTCCAGGATTCGATGGGGCGTTTGCGCCCTTTTGCCCATCCAGAATTGCCAGCCGTGCTGGATGCAAAGATACAATCCATGCAGTCCGCCCCAGACCACAAAGGTCCAATTGGCACCATGCCACAGGCCGCCCAGCAGCATGGTGAGCAGCAGGTTGCGGTACCGGGTCAACTGTCCCTGGCGATTGCCGCCTAAAGGAATGTAGAGGTAGTTGCGCAAAAACCGCGACAGCGAAATGTGCCATCGCTGCCAGAAGTCGCTGATGCTGGTGGCCTTGTAGGGAGAATTGAAGTTGAGCGGCAACTGGAACCCCAGGCATCGGGAAACACCGATGGCCATATCGGAATACCCCGAGAAATCGAAATACAGCTGAAAACTATAGGCAAGCATGCCCAACCATGCCTGGAGCAACTGTGGGTGTTGGGTCGCAAAAACCGAGTCGATCAAGGGCACCAGGTTGTCGGCGATCAATAGCTTTTTTGTCAGGCCCAAAACGAACAGCGCCAAGCCAGCGGCAAGATTTTGGGGATCCAGGGTGTATTTCTTCGGGTCGCTGAATTGCGGTATCATTTCCTGGTGATGCAGAACCGGGCCAGCAACAATATAGGGAAAATAGGAGACGAACAGCAGGTACTGCATAAAAGGAATGGCTGTTGCTTTTTTGTAATACGCATCCACCAGAAAAGAAATTTGGGTAAAGGTGAAAAAAGAGATGCCGATGGGCACGATAATCTGCAAGGCCTGGAGTTGCTGGTGCAAGATTCCATTGATTGAGCCGATGAAAAAATTCACGTATTTGAAAAAACAGAGGAGCAGCAAATCGATGGTGATCGCCAGAATAAGCCAGCGTAGCCGATGCGGCTGCTCGGCGGTGAGCAGTCGATGACATATCCAATAATTAAAAAGAATGGAGGCTAACAGTAAAGGAAGAAACCGATAGTCCCACAGGCAGTAAAACAACAGCGACCCGCCAACGATCCACAGGGCCGCCCCTTGTTGGCTTTTCCGGCCAATGAGAAAAAAACCGGTCAGGATGAGCGGGAAAAATAAAAAAAGAAACGAAAAAGAATTGAAAATCATAATGATACCTTGCGGACGAAAAAACCTTCGAGGCATGAACCCTGGACGTATCTTAGCGTCAAAGACGGCCTGCTGTTCACTTGGGCGTTTGGATTGTCAATGCCTTGCTTACCTGAATTTGGCCTTGAATTCAACATCTGCCAAACCCCGGATGCATCATTCGCTGCCACTTATTGGTATACCGAAAAACATTGACCTAGCTGGACCTCTCAATGAATCATCTTATACTATAAAAAACGAGTTTGATTATCAATAATTGAGAGGCTCCACAGGGAGGAATCATTATGTTCCCATTCAGCAGTTTTTCCAGGATAGTCTTCATGTTGACTGCAGGTATGCTCTTTGGCATGGATAACAGTACCGGAGGAGCCGCCCAAGCCCCGGCGCCTGGCAAGGAACAGGCGGGGGTGGCAACCCAGCGTGGAATGTTTGCCGGCGGATGCTTCTGGTGTATGGAATCGCCCTTTGAAAAACTCGACGGGGTGATCTCGGTGCTGTCAGGCTATGCCGGGGGCACCACCGATAAACCGACGTATGACAATTATATGGCCGGTGGTCATATCGAAGTGGTGGAAGTGGTTTTTGATCCCCAACGGGTGAGCTACCAGCAACTGCTTGAGACGTTCTGGCATCAGATCGACCCTACCGATGCCGGCGGCCAGTTCGTCGATCGCGGCCATGCCTATTCCAGTGCCATTTTTTATTTCGACGAGGAACAAAAAAAACAGGCCGAACAATCCAAACAACAGCTGGCGGCCAGCGGAATTTTCCAGAAACCGCTGGTTACCCCTATCCTGCCTGCTCCCCGATTCTTCCCGGCCGAGGAATATCACCAGGATTATTACAAAAAAAGTGCATTGCGGTACAACTATTACCGTTCCCGTTCAGGCCGGGACGAATTTCTCCAGCAGGCCTGGCGCACTGCAGGGGCTGCAGGGGCTGCAACAGGGGCTGACCCCAAGGATCTCATCCAGAGATTGACCCCGATGCAGTATGAGATCACCCAGAAAAACGGAACCGAGCCACCGTTTAACAACGCCTATTGGGACAACAAAAAGGAAGGTATTTACGTGGATATCGTATCAAACGAGCCTTTGTTCAGCTCTGTTGATAAGTACGACTCCGGCACCGGCTGGCCGAGCTTCACCAAGCCATTGGTCGCTGAAAATATTGTTGAGAAAAAAGATGTGGGGTTTTTTACGGTCCGCACCGAGGTCCGCAGCAAGCAAGGCAATTCCCATCTGGGCCATGTCTTTTCCGACGGGCCGGCACCCACCGGGTTGCGCTATTGCATCAACTCCGCGGCGCTTAGGTTTGTCCCCAAAGAAAAACTGGAGGAAGAGGGCCTGGGGCAGTTTCGAGGCCTCTTTGGGAAGTAGTCAACAGGAAGCGGCGGTGGCGAGGATCGCCAGCGCCGCTTCCCGGGTTTGCTCAATGCTTCTTATAAACCCTCCAGGATTCTCCGGCTGCGTTTGACGGCGCAGAGATCGCCGCACATGGTGCAGACTTCCTGGTCGATGGGTTGGGAGGAGGCACGGTAGGCCTTGGCTTTTTCCGGGTCGATGGCCAGCTCGAACATTTTGTTCCAATCCAGTTCCTTGCGGGCCAGGCTCATGGCATTGTCCCAGTCGATGGCCTTGGGGATACCCTTGGCGATGTCGGCGGCGTGGGCGGCAATCCGGGCAGCGATGATGCCTTCTTTCATGTCGTCGGCATCCGGCAGGCGGAGGTGCTCGGCCGGGGTGACGTAGCAGAGGAAATCGGCCCCGTAGGTAGCGGCCAGCGCCCCGCCGATGGCTGAAGTGATATGGTCGTAGCCCGGGGCCACATCGGTGACAATCGGCCCCAGCACATAGAAGGGCGCGCCGTGGCAGAGCTTCTTTTCGATCTGCATGTTGGCAACTACTTCGTTGAGCGGCACATGTCCCGGTCCTTCGATCATGACCTGGACATCGGCCTGCCAGCAGCGTTTGGTCAGTTCGCCTAAAATGATCAGTTCCTGGATCTGGGCGGCATCGGTGGCGTCGCGCAGGCTGCCGGGGCGCAAGCCATCGCCCAAACTCAGAGTCACATCATATTGCCGGCACAGTTCCAGCAGCCGGTCGAAATGTTCAAAGAAAGGATTTTCCCGCTCATTGGTCACCATCCAATCCAGCAGCAGGGAGCCGCCCCGGCTGACCACATGGGTGAGGCGGGGATTGTTGCGCAGACGCTGCACCGCCGTCTGGGTCAGGCCGGCATGGATGGTCATGAAATCGACCCCGTCCTCGGCGTGGATGCGGACCACATCAAAAAAATCGTCCACCGAAATCTTGGTGACCTCTTTGCCGTAGCGGGCCACGGCGTCGTACACCGGGACCGTGCCGATCATCACCGGGCTGATCTCGACCGTGCGCCGGCGGAAGGCGCGGGTGTCGCCGAAGGTGCTGAGATCCATGATGGCATCGGCCTTGAGCTCAATCGAACGGCGGACCTTGTTGAGCTCGTTCTCCACATTGCAGCAGTCCTCGGAAACACCGAGGTTGACATTGACCTTGGTGGTCAGGCCGGCGCCGATGCCCTTGGCGATCAGGTTGGGGTGGTTGCGGTTGGCCGGAATGGCGATGCGGCCGTTGGCGACCCGTTCGATCAGGTCGGACTCATGGATGGACTCGTCGGCGAGCACCTGCTGCATCTGGGGGGTAAGGACGCCCTGGCGGGCGGCAGCCATCTGGGTTGCATGGGCCATGGTATGGTTCTCCTTGAATTATAATGGAAGGTTGGGCTCTGGGTTCAGCGGCAGGCGGCCTGCAGCCGGCGCGCGGTGGCGGCAATGTCGGGGGCGCCGACGATTTCAGTGACCAGGCAGACGGTTTTGGCGCCGCGATCCAAAACCTGGCCCAGATTGTGTTCCTTGATGCCGCCGATGGCGACAAAGGGCAGGGGAGAGGTCCGCACCACATGGTCGAGGTAGCCGAGCCCCACCGGCGCGCAGACATCATCTTTGGTTTGGGTGCTAAAGATCGGGCCGACGCCGATATAATCGGCCCCCGCTTCCACAGCCGCGGCAGCCTGTTCCGGGCCGTGGGTGGAAAGACCGATCAGTTTGTCCGGGCCGATCAGGCGGCGGATCTCGGGCACCGGGAAATCATCCTGGCCGACATGAACGCCGTCGGCATCGACCAGCTGGGCGATATCCGGGTAATCGTTGATAATAAATAGCACCCCGGCGGCGTGGGTGAGCCTACGGATGATTTGGCATTCCGTCAACATTTCGGCAAAACTCTTGTACGGTCGTTTTTCGCGGTACTGAATTAGGCGGACGCCGCCGGCGATCATCTGCTCCACCACCTCGACGTTGCTCCGCCCGGCAGAGAATTTTTCGGCGGTGATGCCGTAAATACCGGTTGGAAAAGGTGGTTTGCCGCTGCCGTTTTTATTTGCGGTGTTCATTGTCAGCTCCTCTGGTGCAAAACAAGACGGGTCATATAATTAGCGACCGTGGCCACCTTGTGGGCGAACAAAGGGGCTTGGGCGCAGTCGGTGGTAAAATCGCCGACAATCCAGCAGTTGCCGAGTTTGCGGATGCCGATGGCATCGAGCTCAAAACCGGCGATCCCGGAGGCGGAGATCACTGTCCGGGTGTTGCCAAGCATCTCCACCAGCATTTTTTTATCGACCTGGCGATCAAATCCTTCGATCACCAGATCGCAACCGTCAAATAGTTCCCGGCAATTGCCGGCATCGACCCGTTGCGCCAAGGCTTCGACCCGGAGATTCGGCCTGATTCGTTGCAGATTTTCGGTCAGGGCCTCCACCTTGAGTCGGCCAATCTGGTCAACGAAATAGAACTGCCGATTGAGATTGGATGGTTCGACCCGGTCGAAATCGACAATCCTGAGCGCCTCGATGCCGCTGCGAACCAGGTTGACCGCAACATTGGAGCCGATGCCGCCGACGCCGGCAATCCCGATGTTCATCGCCCGCCCTTCATACGATCAGGTCCCAGTCTTTGTAGATGGGCTGGTAGCCGCGGGCTTTGATGGCTGCAGCCACCTCCGAAACGTTGCGGTCATCGGTGATCTCAAACTGGGGAGTTTGCGCCACCTTGATCTCCGTGTAACCGCCGACCCCGGTGCTTGAGCCCGCGGAATAGCGGGTGGCGCCCAAGGGCAGGATGCGGTCGCGGAACGCCGCGTTTTCCCGGGTGGAAATGGTCAATCCCGCCCGCGGCAGAAAGATGCGCAGGGCCGTCATGAATTGAACAAAGGTTTTATCGTCCACCAGATAATCAGGCTGGAAATCGCCCTCGGCCTCGTTGAAGCGCGGCAGACTGATGGCCACCTCGGTCTCCAGATATTTATTTTCGAGGTAGCGAGCATGCAGTGCGGTGAAAAATATCTCGCTGCGCGGTTCGGCCAGGCCCAGAAGCGGACCCAGGTTGACCGTGCGCATCCCGCCCTGGGCTGCCCGTTCCGGTCCGTTGAGGCGCCAGTGATACTCCCTTTTTTTGCCGGCCCGATGCACGCGTTGGTAGACTTCTTGATTGTAGGTCTCCTGAAAGAGGGTCATCCCGTCGACCCCGGCCTGCTGCAGGCGGCGATATTCTTCCACCTCCAGCGGATAGACCTCGATGGCCACCGAGGCAAAGTGGCGTTTCAAGCAGGTTGCCGCATCCACCAGGTATTCGATGGGCGTCAGATGCTGGGCCTCTCCGGTGAGAAAGAGGACATGCTGCATGCCGGTACGGGCAATGGCCAGGGCTTCTTCTTCGATCTCGGCGATGGTCAGTTTGCGGCGATAGATATCATTTTCATGGTTAAAACCGCAGTAGGCGCACTGGTTGGAACAATGGTTGGAGATATACAGCGGGATGAACAGTTGAATGGTCCTGCCGAAAAACTGGACCGTCAACTGATGGGCCTTCTGGGCCATGGCTTCGAGATATCCGGCGGCTTTGGGGCTGAGCAGGTTGAGGAGATCGGTGGCGGTGGGTTTTTCTTTTCGCAGGCTGTGCTCGATGTCCGCATCGGTGACCTGATCGAAAAACCGCTCAAAGTCAAACCCCTGGTACTGTTCGATAATCTGAAAAAAAGACATGGCCTGGTCCTTGGGAGATGGCATAACGGGTTGCATTTAGTCGAGAAACCCGGTGAGCGGCGACGAGGCCCGGGCCAGGCCCGACTGTTCGGCCAACTCGGCCAGATAGGCGGTGCGTCCGGCTTTGACCGCCAGATCAAACGCCCGTCCCATGGCTTCCGGGTCCTTGGCGGTGGCGATCGCGGTGTTGACCAGGACCGCGTCGGCGCCCATCTCCATGGCCTCGGCGGCCTGGGAGGGTCGACCGATGCCGGCGTCGACCACCACCGGGATGGTGCAGTTTTCGATCAGCAAGGCCAGCAAAGGCTTGGTCTCCAGGCCGCGGTTAGTGCCAATGGGTGCCCCCAGCGGCATCACCGCAGCCGCCCCGGCGCTTTCCAGACGTTTGGCCAGCGGTAGGTCCGGCAATACATAGGGCAGGACTATAAAACCTTCCTTGGCCAAAATCTCGGTGGCTTTGAGGGTTTCCCAATTGTCCGGCATCAGGTACTTCATGTCGGTGATCACTTCAATTTTGATGAAATCGCCGCATCCGGCCTCGCGGGCAATTCTGGCGATGCGCACCGCCTGCTCAGCGGTTCGGGCTCCGGAAGTATTGGGCAGCAGGGTGACGTTTTTGGGAATATACTCGAGGATATTTTCGCTCCGGGCGTTCTGATCGATCCGCCGCAGGGCCACGGTAATCATCTGCGAACCTGAAGCGGCCAGCATCTTGGGAATGAGTCCATTGTCAGCGAACTTACCGGTGCCGGTGAAGAGCCGATTGGAAAAAGTTACCGACCCGAGCTGCAATACATCGTTTTCCATGATTTCAACCTCCGCCTACAAAACTGAGCAGTTCCAGCCGGTCACCCGCAGCGAGCGGAGTGGACGGCCACTGTTCCTGTTTGATGATAATTTGATTGAGTTCCACAACCAGTGCTCCCGGCGCCAGCCCTTTGCACGCCACCAGTTCGGCGATGGTTCGTGACGGGGTCTCTTCCGTCTGGCCGTTGACGATGATCTCCATAGGATTGATCTCCCAATAAAAATAGCCGCTTGCCTTAGAGGGAAGGGCAAGCGGCTATATGGCCGGAAAACTGGAATGATACTCCAGGGTTCTTTGGTCTTGTCCGCTTCCCTTCGCCGGTATTAACCGGATCAGGTTCATAGGGTTGGATGTGTTCCTCTCAGCAGGACTGCACCCCTAGCGATGGTCTTTCTATAAAAGAGACCGGTCTTTTTGTCAACTCCGGCTTGCGATCAACGGGAAAAACAAGGGATTGAAATGGAAATACGACGGATTAAAAAGTTGCGGCTGAGAACGGCGTGTCGATGTGGCGATAAAATTTATGCACGCCGTACTGGGCTATGAAGGCTTTGTGTGCCTTCCATTTGGGCTCGACATCCACCCGGTGGTAAAAAGTGGAGCCCTTGGTGAAATCCGGGGTGGTCATGGCCTTAAGCGCGACGTTCAAGCTGTCTTGGAGGGGATTGATTTCCAGCGGGAGTAACGAATTTTTCTGGCCGGTCCAACTGAACTGGTGGGGGGCGAACACCACGTCGGCGATGGTTTTTTTATCTTCGATGGCCCGGTTAAGGGTGACGTGGGCAACGGCAAGTTGGCCAATTTCCGGCTCACCGCGTGATTCATGATACACATTGAGGGTTAACCACAGCAAACTTTCAAGAAAACTCATACGTGAAATCTCTTATTCAACCGCCTCGACGGCCTGTATGGAGGGGATTTCACTTTTAACAAATTTTTCAATCCCTTCCTTCAGTGTTAGCCCTGACATTGGGCAACCCTGGCACGCGCCGGTTAACCGGACCTTGACCACCTGGTTCTGGTCCAGTTCGACGAATTCGACATCCCCGCCATCCTTTTGCAAGGTGGGGCGAATCTGCGCCAGTACTTTTATAACATTTTCCTGCAATTGTTCCATACATGACTCCTTTACCGTACTGCAATTTTATAGTATGAATGGGGCGAATATAGCATCACTGAATCGATCAGACAAGCAAACAATTTCAATATTGGTTCATCAAGGGTGGAACAGTCGGAAATTCAAGAGAAAATTCGTGGCGTTGTTGAGCGGGTCACCTACCACAATGACACCAGTGGCTGGTCGGTGCTCAAAGTCTCGCCGTTCCGTGGATATGGCGAGCTGGTGACGGTTACTGTCCACCAGACCAGGGTCTTTGCCGGCTCCACCATGGAGTTCCTCGGCACTTGGTCAAACCATGCCAAATTCGGCAAGCAGTTCAAGGCCCGATTTGCCACCGAACTCAAGCCGGCGACCGCCGGCGCTCTGGAAAAATATCTGGGTTCCGGATTGATCAAAGGCGTCGGGCCGAAAACCGCCAAGCGCATTGTCGCCCACTTCGGCGACCGCACCATGAGCGTGTTCGAGGAGGATATCGGTCAGCTGACCCATGTGCCCGGCATCGCCGAAAAAAAACTGGCTGTCATTAAGGAGGCCTGGATCGAACACCGGGCGATCCGCGATGTGATGATTTTTCTCCAGTCGCATGGCATCTCGACCCTCTTTGCGGTGCGCATCTATAAGCAGTACGGCGATCATTCGATTGAAAGGGTCCAGGAAAATCCTTACCGGCTGGCAGTGGACTTCTATGGCATCGGTTTTTTTACCGCTGACCGGGTGGCGCTTTCCCTCGGTTTCGGACCGGAATCGGATTTGCGGATCCGGGCCGCCATCCGCCATGTGCTTTCCGCCTCGCGGGAAATGGGGCATTGTTACCTGAGTCGTTCCCAGATAAGCGCCCAGGTCAATGAATTGCTTACGCTGCACCTGGATTCGGTCATTCCCGGCCATCTCGAGGTCATGCAGCGGGAAGGCCAATTGCGGGTGCGGATGCTCCCCGATGGCAAGGCCGGGGAGCTGTCCCCCTGCTATTACGCCAAATCGCTGTATTACGAAGAGGAGTATGTGGCCCGGCGCTTAGCCGCCGCCGTCGGCAAGCGTGGGGCCGATATCGCCAAGGTGTCGGCCTGGATGCATCGGTATACCGAACGCCAGGGTGTGGCGCTCAGCAGTGAACAGGCGGAGGCGGTCTGCGCGGTGGTCGATCAACGGTGCGCCATCCTCACCGGCGGTCCCGGGTGCGGCAAGACTACCACTACCAGGGTGATCGTTGCCCTGCTGCAGGCCATGAATCTCTCGGTTATCCTCACCGCGCCCACCGGTCGCGCCGCTCAGCGCATGGGCGAGGTAATCGGCCTGCCGGCCAAAACCATCCACCGGCTGCTCGAATTTCAGGGCGCCGGGTTCAAGCGCTGCGAAGAAAACCCGCTCCAGGCCGATTTTCTGATAGTCGACGAGAGCTCGATGCTCGACATATCGCTCAGCGCCTCGCTGCTCAAGGCGGTGGCCCCGGAAACCGCCATCTTGTTCATTGGCGACGCCGATCAGCTGCCATCGGTGGGGGCGGGCAATGTGCTCCGCGATCTGATCGGTTGCGGCGCTATCCCCTGTTACCGGTTGACCACCATTTTCCGGCAGGCGCAACAGTCGGCCATCATCAGTGCCGCCCACCAGATTAATCGAGGCGAAGTTCCGTCCCTGGAGTCGCCGTTCAAAACGCCTGAACTGTGGAAAGAGTCCGATTGTTTTTTTATCGATTCCGCCGAAGCCACCCAGCAGCAACTGCAGTTCGTCAACCGGGTGAAGCTGTACTACGCCGGCATTGAGGCCCGTGAGCAGTTGTTCGCCCAGACGCCCTATGACCCGGTCCTCCCCGAGGAGGGGGCGGCCGAGCCCTACGACTTCAAGGTGCCCGATCAATTCAGCCATGTCTCCCTGGGGACGCTGGCGACCGCCGATGGCGCGGCCCGCGAACTGCTGGCCCTGGCTAAGAAGACCCACCCCTGGTCCAGCCTGTATTACGGTCTGACCGCAGTGGATGTGGTGCGCCAGTTGTACCAGGAATGGATCCCTAAATATTTGGGCGCCGGGGTCGAGATTCAAGTGCTGTGCCCGATGATCCGGGGCAGCCTGGGCGCAGCCAACCTCAACAAAATGCTGCAGCACAACGTCAACCCGGCCGGAGATGCCAAAGCCGAGTTGACCGTCGGCGAGCGGATCTTTCGCACCGGCGACCGGGTCATTCATCGCCGCAACAACTACGAACTCAATGTGTTCAACGGCGACATCGGTCTGATCCAGGCCATCGACAATGCCAACCTCACCTGCGAAGTGGTTTTCTTTCCCGACGGGCGGCGGGTGGAGTATAACCGCGACCAAATCACCGAACTGGAGCTGGCCTATGCGATCACGATCCATAAATCGCAGGGTTCGGAGTTCGATGTGGTTATCATCCCCGTGCTGACCCAGCATTTTCGTATGTTGTTCCGGAATCTTATCTATACCGGCCTGACCCGGGGCAAGAGGCTGGCCATCCTGGTCGGGTCCCGACAGGCCCTGGCCATGGCGGTACGCAACCGCGACACCTCGAAACGTCAAACCGCCTTGGCCCTGCTCATCGGGGAGTTTCGAGCTGGGCGGCAAGAGTAGCGGCCGCCTGGCTGCCGGATCGAATCGCTCTCGGTGATCCACGCAGACAGACTCCCCTTGAAATAACTAACCGTTGTGCTAGGTTGTGATCCATGTCGTCTACCATGCCTGCCGGTATCCCGGGGTAACCCTTCACTTTCACAGAATAAACCCAAACGTATGTCAGCAAGAATCATCAGCGGAATCGAAACCGCCAAGGCAATCCGCGAAGAGCTCACCATCGAAGTAGCGCATCTCAAACAACAGCACGGTCTTACTCCCGGCTTGGTGACCATCCTGGTGGGCCAGGACCCAGCCTCGGAATCCTATGTGGCGGCCAAGAATAAAACCGCCCATGCCCTGGGCATCCATTCCGAGCAGGTTACCTTGGCCGCGGACACCAGCGAGGCCGAATTGCTGAAAATCGTGGATACGTACAACCGCAATCCCGCAATCCACGGCATTCTGGTGCAACTGCCGTTGCCTCGGCACATCAATGAGGCCAGGGTGCTGTTCGCCATCGATCCGGCCAAGGATGTCGATGGCTTCCATCCGGTCAATGTCGGCAAGATGATGCTGGGCGAGCCATGTTTCCTGCCCTGCACCCCCCACGGCATCCTCGAATTGCTCCAGCGTTCGGGGATCGAGACCTCCGGGGCCGAGGTGGTGGTGGTCGGTCGCTCCAATATCGTCGGCAAACCGATTGCCAACCTGATGCTGCAGAAACGTCCCGGCGGCAATGCCACGGTTACCGTCTGCCATACCCGCAGCCGTGACATGCACTTCCACACCCGGCGGGCCGATATTTTGATTGTTGCCGCCGGGGTGGCGAAGATGATCAAGGGAGATCAGGTTAAGGAAGGGGTGGTGATTATCGACGTCGGGGTCAACCGCATCGGCCAGGCGGCCAGCGGCAAGGCCATTCTGGCCGGCGATGTCGATTTCGATGCGGTGGTCGGCAAGGCCGCCGCCATCACCCCGGTGCCAGGCGGAGTCGGGCCCATGACCATCACCATGCTGATGAAAAACACCCTGCAAGCCGCAAAACAGGCGGCGGGGATCGATTAAACCGGGGCGGTGGGGCGGAGCCATGGCTGAAAACAAAACAACCTGCAATACCTGCGGCGGCAGCGGCGAAATCGGCTTTTTCCAAGGTGAAAGCCGGTTTTTCATCACCAGGGAAGAGTGTCCGGCCTGCTACGGTCTCGGGTATATGCTCGACGAGGAACCATCTGACAAGGCTCCTGATTTTTCCAAGGAAAAAAACAATAAAGCAAAGGAGTAAAGGCAATGGATACTAATGAGCTCTGGGATGCACTAGGTTCTCTTGACGACGAGCAGGCCTACCAGATACTGACCCAATTGTTCGCCCGCTATGAAAAGTGCCGCGAGCTGAACCCCGCCGATCCGGAAGCGCTGGCCTTCTTTCAGGCCTTGTCGGTTATCATGGCCCAGGTTCAGTCCTGTAACGTCAGCCGACGCTGATTGACCTTATGTTTTTCCTATGCTTGATTGCAAGACCTGACCCTCTCGTTTCACACACCGCCGCCAACTCTGCTTCGTCTGGCAAGGGACGGCCGGGATCCAGCCAGCTGTGCGACTCCGCCAGATGACGAAGAGCTCCGGCCTTGCGCCGGCCGATAACTCCGGCGCGAGCAAGGTCACGGTCCGAATCGCCGGACCGCATGCAGGATAGAATGTGACGATACTGATACATCTCGAACCTCCGATTGGCCATGGGATCCTCCTCCAAAAAAAAAATGAGAGAGTATCCCGGTTGTCGAAAAGTCCAAGAGGGAAAAATCAGAGAGGTGGCTCTATTAAGCCGATCTTAACCTGGCTCCATTAACCCGATCCGCTCCTGGCTCCATTAGAGCGGTCAAGGGGTGGCTTCATTAAGGCGATCACGGAATGGCTCCATATAGGCGGTCAGTAACATATGGGTCAGTACGGTTGTCATTCCGCCGTGGGAATGGTGGCATGATAGACACTGCGTCCTCTCATGCGCAATGCTGATATAAAACAAGGAAGCGAAAATGCTGAAAAACACCTGGCGGCCGTCCATTTTAACATGTTTATTTCTGCTAAAGTTCGTCTTGACGAGCAATGCATCCGCTCACCTCCCGGAAACTTTAGCAACAATAGTCCGCGCATCATTTCCATCGGTGGCTTATAGCAAAATGCTTCAAACCTGGGGTGAAGGTCAGCAAGCAAGAGCGGAAAATCTGGTCGAAAAATTGATTATTATTTACCCAGCCGACCAATATCTGATCTTTTTTAAAGCTGCATGCCTTCGAAGTCGGTTTTCAATGCAAGAAGCTCATAACCAGTTTGCCTTAGTTGTTCAGTTAGATCAGGCATCTGTTCAGGGTCGCGCGGCTTTTCATTTGATGCAGCTAAATTTAAAGGTAGAGATTGAGAAACAATTTGAGGCATTGCGAAAACTGGTAGCTGCAAATCCGGATGATCTCATTCTAAGATGGATGCTGGCGGTTGAATGCCGGACTTTTGGTAAAAACAAAGAGGGTGCAGAACTATTTTGGGAAATTCTTCGTAGGGTTCCCTCCGGTTCCGTTATGGTCCATCATACGTATGCAAATATTCTCGATGAACTTGGCTTTCACCACGAGGCGTTAGTCCACCGCAAGATTGCCGTTGAAATTGAACCAAAAGTTTGGAGCTATCATGGGATGGCAAATACATATTACTACCTCAAGCAATATGCGGAGGCAGACAAATTATATCGATTGGTTGTGGCAATGGAACCAGGTTACGACCTGTACTGGTGGTCCTGGGGGCACAATCTCTATGCACAAAACAAATTCAGTGATGCCATTCAAAAATATGAAAGAGCCTTACAGGTCAACCCTCAAAACAGCATAGCGCTATCTTTTTGGGGATTATGCCTGGAGGCTATGGGGCAGTCAAAGGAGGCTTTGGACAAGTTTGACACGGCCATCCAGATGGCTCCCAAGAGCGCCCTGCCATATTCATCCAGAGGGAAGACTTATGGAAATTTGCAGCAGTATAGAGAGGCTTTTCTTGATTTTAATCAAGTTCTAGAGCTGGAACCTAACAACTCAACACATTACGTAGACAGGGGAAATCTTTTTACCAAACTTGATCAGTACCAAGATGCAATTAAAGACTATAATGCGGCTGTTCAGCTAAACAAGAAAGACGCTGCTGTATACAACAATCTTGGTGTTGCTTACTTTAAATTGCATCAATATGAATTGGCAATCAATAGCTTTGAAATATCTGTACGGCTAAAGGATTCGTTTGAAGATGCACATATTGGAATAGGACGTGTTTACGGTGAGATCGGCAAGCACAAGGAAGCTATAAATAAATATAACCATGCAATTAGTATAAATCCTAAAAATGCTAAAGCTTATTTTATTAGAGGGCTTGAATATGAAAATATGAATAATGTTGAATACGCAATTAATGATTATAAAAAATCCATACAGCTCGACCCGACAATTTCAGAATCATATAATAATATCGGCAATATTTATGAAAAATTAGGAAAAAATCAGCATGCAATTGATAGTTACAATACGGCTATCCTCTTTAACCCAACCAATGCCACATCATATCAGAACCGTGGGACTGCTTATAAAAACGTAGGAAAATCAGATCAAGCGATTAATGACTACGATAAAGCCATACAACTAAATCCGAAACTTACCACGGCATACATCTCCCGCGGTGTTGTATATGCAACGGCAGGATTGCATGATCGAGCCATCCAAAATTACGACAAGGCAATTGAATTGGAGCCAACTAACCAGATGGCTCATTTTAATCGTGGCAGCGCTTATGAAAACCATGGTGATATCGACCAAGCTATCAGGGATTTCAAGCAAGCTATTCAATTAGATTCTTCATTTATTCCTCCTTATAGAAGCCTTGGCATTCTGTACGGAAAGACGGGTAGGCTTGATGATGCAATTGAAATAATGCGTACTGGAATTTCAGTCCGATCAGATGATGCCATCGCATGGAATGATTTGGGCTATACATATTTTTTAAAAAAAATGTATCCTCAAGCCATCGCGCAGTACGAGAAAGCATTAGAAATATCACCGGACAATTCATTGGCCCACTACAATAAAGCTATGGCCCATTATGCCTTTAATCAATTCAGCCAGGCAATCTACCATTACGATAAAGCAATGATATTGGGTTACGTAGGATCGCCAAAATTTCGTGAATCTCTAGAGTCTCACAGAAAATAACGAGAGAGGGAGGCTGCTTTTTTTCATGATGGTTCGCTTGAACAATCGACAGAGATGCTCCATATTGACCTCAATTTTCGGCCTCGGCATCGCTAAGCGGAGCACGCAAATGGGGTCACACGCAAATGGGGTCAGGTCTTGCAATCAATCATGCTGCATGCTATACAATTTAAATGACACGTCCTTTACGCATAGAATATCCCGGCGCTCTGTATCATGTCACTTCCCGTGGCGACCGACGTGAAGACATTTTTTTCGATGAGGCCGACCGGCGGCTCTGGCTTGAGCTTTTCGGTTTAGTCTGTTTGCGCCATCACTGGGTCTGTCATGCCTGGTGCCAAATGAACAACCATTACCATGTGGTTGTGGAAACGATGGAGGGCAACCTCGCTCGCGGCATGCGCCAGCTTAACGGCGTCTATACGCAAACTTTCAATCGCAACCACCAACGGGTCGGCCACGTTTTCCAGGGACGCTATCGCTCCATCATCGTCGAGAAAGACGCCTACCTTTTGGAGCTGATTCGCTATGTCCTGCTCAATCCGGTACGGGCCGACATGGTAAACAACGCCGCCGACTGGCCCTGGAGTTCATACGGAGCGGTAGTCGGCGCGACTGGCCGACCGGAATGGCTACAGACCGACTCGATATTGGCGCATTTTGGCAGGTCGCGCCGCAAGGCGATAAGCGGTTTCGTGGATTTCGTTCGTGCTGGCATCGAACAGCCCGGCCTCTGGCAGTCACTGCGAGGGCAGGTGTATCTAGGCTCGAAAGCCTTCATCGAACAGGTACAGCAAAGGGGCGATGATCAATCCGCAGTGTTTGAAATCCCCAGGATTCAACGACGACCGCTGGCTCCTCCTCTTTCCGAATTTCGCGAGACCATCGCCGACACTTGGGAAGCCATGGCAGCAGCGTATGCCACAGGTGATTATACCATGCAAGAAATCGCCACCTGTTTTGGCGTCCACTACTCCACCGTAAGCCGAGCGGTCAGACGTGCACAACGGAAATCTGCTTGATTGCAAGACCTGACGCCTCTCTCCCTTTATATCACTTTGTTTTTCCCCAACTTGCGCATCTTCTTATTCGGCAGCCTGTGTGTCATTCTGAGCATGGCGATCATCCGGATTGTCTGCTACCCAGAACATGAATATTTGGTAGCCCAAGGCTAGAAGGGTTGCGCCAACGAACATCCCAAGGATGCCGTTAGTGGCCATGCCCCCCAATGCTCCCATCAGGATTACCGGCATCGGTGCGTCAACCCCTCGACCAAGCATGAGCGGTTTGAGCACGTTGTCGGCAGAGCCCGAGACGATGAGTAAGGCGGTGTAGCCAGTCGCAGCAATGGTGCTGTAGGCACCGCTGAGCCAGATGTAGCCGATCACGGGCAACGTGACGAGTAAAGCCGGAAGCTGGGCGATTCCAAATACCAGCACGATCATTGATAGGATCCCGGCCATGGGGATGCCGGCAATGATCAATGCCAAACCGATAAAAAGAGCCTGGAGGCAGGCCACACCGATGACGCCCGCAGCAACGGTGCGAACGGTGGCAGTGGAGAGCCTGGCAAATCCTTGTCCCCGGTCTACCCCGACAATACGTTTAAAAATCGCCAGAGCGGCGCTGGCGCCTGATTCGCCAAAGGCCATGATAACGCCGGCAATGATAAACGAGAAAAAGAAGAGCAGCATTTTGCTGCCCAGGCTGGCAACGATTTCGAGGGCGTGTTTGGCTAATTCGCCAATTTTTGGTTGCATGGACTGGATCACGGCCGGCATGTCCGAATAGGCCTGTGTCCAGAAGGTTTGCACCTTCTTGCCGATGATCGGCCAGTCGGCAACGCCTTGGGGAGGGGCGGGAATCTGTAGGCTATTGTTCTTGAGGTTGTTGATTACCACTAGAACTGAATCACCCAGCGAACTGACCAGCACCGTGGTCGGAGCCACGATCAGCACGATACTGACCAGCACAAGCATGATTGCGGCGAGTCCCTGTTTCTTGCCGATCAAGCTGGCTAGTTGCTGATGGAGTGGATACATGGTTATCGCCAGAATCAGCGCCCAGAGCATCAGGGCCAGAAAGGGGGCGAAAATCTTGTAGCAGAGCATGGTCAATGCCAGCACCAGTCCCGCTCGGATTAACACATCGAGCAGACGGGCAGATAGTCGCTTTTCCAACTCCCGGTCAGGGGTACGGGGTATGTTCATGGGGTGGCTCCTCCTGTTGTGCTGGGCTAAGGCCTCAGCGTAGGATAGCAGTTTTATGCCGGATTGGCAGGCGTACTTCTCGCGCCCGATGGATTATGGTGCATCGCAGCCTTGGTGATGTTGGTAGATTGTCGGATATATTCATGCTGCTGCGAGGGGAACATTCATCTCGGCACCAGTTCAACCCTCCGGTTTTTGGTTCGGCCTTCCTCCGTGCTATTTACGGCTACCGGGGCCAGGTTGGCGACGCCATTGGCGGTCAGTCGGCCGGCGCTGATGCCGAATTCCGAGGTCAGTGCGGCGACCACCGCATCCGCCCTTCGTTTGGACAGATTCATGTTGACCTCGTGGATTGAGTTTTGGCAAACTGATTCCAACAGGATACGTCATTTATTTTTCATGGCTTCCTCAAACACCACTTTCGATCATAACTCGTCGACCGGCCCTTTGATGCTGATCAGGCAGTGGCATGGTTTGGTCAAACAGGCACTTGTGTTTAGAGTTTTAGGAAGACAAGGAAACCTCTTCGTTGGAACAAGAGATCCCTTCGGCAAATGGGGGGCAGGTATTTATTCACTGGAATAGCCTGCAACAGGCTAGTATCTAATTAATAATTTTTTCAAGCAATCTTGGTCAGCTGCATTATGTGGATGTCCGGATCGAGAAAATAGGCAGGATAGGATATGGGGCGTTACGTTAAATTTCCTTGACACTCTATATGTTTGCTGGTATTTGACTTGCGGATTTTAGCGGTATGCTTTATATCTACAGTTTCAAAAGTTGCAAAAGAATTGTAGGCGCGTAGCTCAGTGGGAGAGCGCTACCTTGACGTGGTAGATGTCGTCGGTTCGACCCCGTCCGTGCCTACCAATATTTAAAAGGCTAGGATGCAGAATGTTTCTTCTGCTCATTAGCCTTTCCTTTTTACAGGCATAATGACAGCAATATCGGTTTCCTTACAAAACAGTGAAAGTAAGTCATTTCCTCGCGGAACCAACATCGCGGAAATGCTGAAGGAGCTGGTTTCCGGCAAACAGCGTAAGCAGACCGTTGCTGTTAAGTGCAATGGCATAGTCGTCGACTTGTCGACCCCGCTGGTTGAAGATGCTGTTCTTGAGCTGATCCCGGTGCAATCGGAAGCCGGGGTGGAAATCGTACGCCATTCCACCGCCCATATCATGGCTCTTGCGGTCAAAGAGTTGTTCGGCGAACAGGTGAAGGTGGCTATAGGGCCATCGATCGAAGACGGGTTTTATTACGATTTTGATCGGGAAAAACCGTTTTCTCCTGATGAATTCGAACTGATCGAAGCCAAGATGACCGAGCTCGTCAACGCCCGTCTGCCGTTCGTTCGTCAGGAGATGAGCAGGCAGGAGGCAATCGATTTTTTCAAGCAACTCGGTGAAATCTATAAGGTTGAACTCCTCGATGGCATGGAGGCCGACACCGTCAGTCTGTATACGCACGGCGGATTTGTCGACTTGTGTCGCGGCCCGCATGTTCCTGATTCTTCCTGGCTCAAGGTGTTCAAGCTGCTTCGGGTGGCTGGCTCGTATTGGCGCGGTGATGAAAAACGGCAGATGCTGACCCGGATTTACGGAACTGCTTTTGCTGATAAAAAAGAATTGCAGCAATACCTGACCCGTCTTGAAGAAGCGCGCAAACGCGATCATCGCAAGCTCGGTAAGCAACTTGCGCTGTTCACCATTCAAGACCAGATCGGTCCGGGGCTCATACTCTGGCAGCCGCGGGGCGCCCAGCTGCGTCGTTTAATTGAAGATTATTGGAAGGACGAGCATTATCGCAACGGGTATCAGTTGCTTTATACGCCGCATATAGCCCGACAGGATCTGTGGAAGACCTCGGGACACCTCGATTTTTACAGCGAGAATATGTATTCTGCTATGGAAATCGACGAGGTGATGTATCAGCTCAAGCCGATGAATTGCCCCTTTCATATCGGTGTGTATAGTGCCGATAAACATAGTTACCGGGAATTCCCCATCCGTTGGTGTGAGCTGGGCACCGTGTACCGTTACGAACGTACCGGTGCGCTGCACGGGCTGATGCGGGTCAGGGGGTTCACCCAAGACGATGCGCATATTTTCTGCCGCCCAGATCAGCTTGAAAACGAAATCTTCAACATCATCGATCTGAACCTGCACATTCTCAAAAAATTCGGCTTTGATCAATACGATATCTATCTGTCAACCCGGCCCCAGAAATATGTAGGATCCGATGATCATTGGGAATTGTCAACCCAAGCGTTGAAACAGGCGTTGGAAAAGAAAGGGTTGTGTTATCAGGTCGATCCTGGTGAAGGCGTTTTTTATGGACCCAAGATCGATATCAAGATAAAAGATCAACTCGGAAGATCGTGGCAATGCTCCACCATTCAGGTCGATTTTAATCTGCCGGAACGTTTCAAAATGTCCTATACTGGCGATGACGGAGGTGAACATCAACCGATCATGATCCACCGAGCCCTTATGGGATCGCTGGAACGCTTTATCGGCGTGCTGATCGAGCACTATGCCGGAGCCTTTCCTTTGTGGCTCGCCCCTGAGCAGGCTCGGATTATGAACATCACCGATGATCAGAATGCATACTGCGAGACGGTCTACGCACAACTCCGGGCGCGGGGGGTGCGGATTGAAAAAGATGTGCGCAACGAAAAGCTGAACTACAAAATTCGTGAAGCGCAGTTGATGAAAGTCCCTTATATGTTGATTGTCGGTGAACGCGAGAAAGAAGAAGGGACTATTACTGTGCGGAAAAGAGACGGGCAGAATCTGCCGGCAATGACGCCCGATGCATTCTTTGATCTCGTTATTGAAGAATGTCGCGGTCTGGTTGTCTGATAAAAAAATGAACTGGAGGAACGAACATTAAAAAACGAGGTAGCAGAAAACTTTCCCCACAGCAGGAATTGAAAATAAAAATCAACGAAGATATCGATTACCGTGAAGTTCGACTCGTCGATTCCGATGGCACTCAACGTGGTGTCGTGAGCAGCAGAGAAGCCCTCGAGATTGCTGTAGAACAAGGATTGGATCTCGTCGAAGTTTCCGATAAAGCCGATCCGCCGGTATGTCGGATTATGAATTTTGATAAATTCCGGTACGAGCTGAAGAAAAAGCAGCAGGAAGCCAAGAAAAAGCAGACGGTCATCGAAACCAGAGAAATCAAGTTCCGGCCTAAAACCGAAGAACATGACCTCGACTTCAAAATACGTAAAATTAAAGAATTTCTTGCTGAAAAAAACAAGGTGAAGGTGACCATGCGGTTTCGCGGTCGTGAAATTATCTACGCGCAGACCATTGGCCTTGATGCGTTGACCAAGATCGCTGATACCTTAAGAGAAGATTGCGTGATCATTCAGGAACCAAAAATGGAAGGTCGGCAACTCGTGATGTTTGTTGGTCCGAAAGCCTGAAGTTGCAAACCAATACGGATAATAAACCATTAGTATCTGTAATTTTTTCCTGCCAATCGGTAGGATGTAAGGAGCTCAATCATGCCAAAAATGAAAACAAACAGAGGCGCCGCAAAACGGTTCAAAGCGACCGGAGGCGGACGGATACGCCGCGCCAAAGCGTTTTCCTCGCACATACTGACCAAGAAATCTACCAAACGGAAACGGAATCTGCGCAAAACGACTTTGATCGACGCTGTCGATGCAAGAGCTGTCCGCAGAATGCTCCCTTACCTTTAAGTGGTGCAATGACCAGCTGTCCACATAAGCTGGGATTGGATACTTTCGTTGGGTACAGCCCTTCGGTTTATCACAGTTTGATGGTTAACTAATTAGCTTGAACGGAGAATACAATGCCTCGTGTAACCCGCGGTTTTAAAGCACGCCGCAGAAGAAATAAAGTGTTGAGCCTTGCAAAAGGTTTTCGTGGCGGCAAACACCGTCTTTTCAAAACTGCCGCTGAGGCAGTTGATCGCGCCCTCTGTTACGCCTACCGGGATCGTCGCACCAAAAAACGAGAATTCCGTCAACTTTGGATCGCCCGGATTAATGCTGCCGCGAAACAAAATGGAGTCAGCTACAGTCGGTTGATTAACGGGCTCAGCAATAATGCGATTGAATTGGACCGCAAAGTGCTTTCCAATCTCGCCATCGTCGATCCTAACGCCTTTACCGCTGTGGTTAGAGCCTCCGGTCAGTTGGCGTCCTGATTCAGGATTACCATCATGGAACAAGAGCTGCAAAAGCTTCAACAGGAGGCGGAAGGAGCTCTGCGGCAGGTGGGTGATGCTGCCCAGCTTGAGGCCTTCAGAGTCAAGTATCTCGGCCGAAAGGGCGGCTTGTTGAGCGGCCTTATGCGGCAACTCGGCACTGTTGCTCCCCAAGACCGACCGAGGCTGGGCCAACTGGCAAACGATACCAAGCAGGCTATCGAAATCCTGTTTGAGGAAAAGAAAACGCTCTTGACCTCCTCTAGTGTCGGTAGCGCAGCAGGTGCCATTGATTTCAGCCTACCTGGGCGCTATTTGCCTTTTGGCAAGCTGCATCCTGTCACCCAGGTGATGGAGGAAATCTGTTCAATTTTCGAGGGGCTGGGGTTTGCCGTTGCCGAAGGGCCGGATGTTGAAACCGATTATTATAATTTTGAAGCTCTGAACATACCCCAGCACCATCCTGCCCGTGACATGCATGATACCTTTTATGTGACGGAATCGATCCTGCTGCGCACCCATACCTCGCCGATGCAGGCCCGGATTATGGAAAAGCAGGAACCGCCTCTCCGTTACATTGCTCCTGGCAAGGTTTATCGTTGCGACTCCGACATAACTCATACCCCCATGTTTCATCAGGTCGAAGGATTCCTCGTTGATAAGGACGTTTCCTTTGCCGACCTCAAAGGCGTACTGACCAGTTTTACCCATAAGATGTTTGACCGGGAACTGGCATTACGGTTCCGGCCGAGTTTTTTTCCTTTTACCGAGCCCAGTGCCGAAGTTGATATTGCCTGTGTTATCTGCAGCGGGAAAGGTTGTCGGGTGTGTAAACGAACAGGTTGGCTGGAAATTCTTGGTTCAGGCCTTATCGACCCTGAAGTGTTGAAAATGGTTGGCTATGACCCTGATATTTTTTCCGGCTTTGCCTTTGGACTTGGGGTCGAGCGGATCGCTATGCTAAAATATGGCATCGACGATATTCGTTTATATTACGAAAACGACCTCCGTTTTCTCTCCCAATTTTAATCCCGTTGTCATTCGCTCCTCAATAACGCGCGTTTATTGAGATGTGCTGCGAATACAGGAAAGCATCCGACCGGCATCGACAGCTATTTTGTTGATGCCGCGGTTTTTTCTGGTTTTTTAAGGAAAGGTCTCGACGCTTCAAGGCGTCATTCCCGACGGGTGTATTTATCCCCGGCGGTATAAAAAAAATCATCGTAAAGCAGTAGCAGATAGGAAGCCCATGAAATTCACGCTGAGTTGGCTCAATCAATTTATCTCCACCGAGGGGCTAACCTCGGCCCAGATTGCCGATAAACTGACCATGCTGGGACTGGAAGTCGATAGCGTTGAAGAACTCTTTATCGAACTGGAGCACATCACCACCGCAAGAGTCACGGAAGTCAATACACATCCAGATGCTGACAAACTCACGGTTTGTTCCGTGGACACCGGAACCGAAATTGTACAGGTAGTATGCGGCGCGCCCAATGTTCGTGCCGGCATGCTGACTGCCATCGCCAAGCCTGGGGTTAAACTTCCCGACGGTACCAAGATTAAAAAAGCCAAAGTCCGCGGGGTAGCTTCCGCCGGTATGCTCTGCTCGGCCCGTGAGCTTGGTCTGAGCAACGAACATGAGGGTATCCTTGACCTCAACGAGCAATTACCCGTAGGTTTATCGATCCCTGAGGCGCTTGGACTGCGCGACACTGTCATCGAAGTTGATCTGACCCCAAATAGATCCGATTGCGCCAGTGTCCGTGGAATAGCCCGTGAGGTGGGGAGTTTCGCCGGAGGAACGCTTAAACCCTTGGTGCCATCCGTAACCAAACTGACCGGTAAGGATGTTGGATATAAGATAGTAATTGAAGCTCCCGATCTTTGCCCGCGCTACACTGCCCGAAAGCTCACCAATGTGACCATCGGCCCTTCACCGCTCTGGATGCAGCAACGGTTAACCGCAGTGGGTATGCGACCGATCAACAACATCGTTGATATCACCAATTATGTGATGCTTGAGTCAGGCCAGCCCCTGCATGCTTTTGATTTCACCACCCTTAAAGGCGGCACGATCATTATCCGTCGGCCAACCGCAAACGAGACAACTATCACTACGCTTGATAACAGCCCGCGCACCCTGGATGCGGAAATGTTGCTTATCTGCGATGCTGGCCGCCCGATAGCGATCGCTGGCGTCATGGGCGGGTTGGACACCGAGATAACTAACTCCACCACTACCATTTTGCTGGAGTCAGCCTGTTTCAATCCCATCTCCATCCGTAGGACAGCGCGTAAACTCGGTATTCCTTCCGAAGCTTCCTACCGTTTCGAGCGAGGGGTTGATCCCAATTTGGCTGACAGCGCCTTGGAAAGAGCTGTCAATTTGATAGTTGAATACACCGGCGCCAAAGCCGATGTCGACGGGATTGATATTTATCCAGGAAAGAAACCAGCATTGGAACTGCAGCTCAGGATAGAAAGGGTTTGCACCTTGCTTGGCCTGAAACTTAGCAGAGATCAGGTCGCTCGTTACCTGCAGAGCATTGAATTCTCTGTGGTAGCCCTTGATGAAAACACCTTGACCGTCGGGGTTCCCAGTTTTCGGATCGATATTGAACGTGAGATCGATCTGATTGAAGAAGTGGCTCGCTTAGTTGGTTACAATGAGATACCAACCTCGCAACCCTTCATCCGTATGGATTATCCCAAGCGGGATGAATTGCGTACCCTCCGACAGGAAGTTTCGCAGATATTGACAGCTCAGGGATTTTTTGAGGCAATCAATTACAGCTTTGTTGCCGAACAGCACCTTGATCTCTGCCGTTTACCCTTAGATGATCGTCGACGCCAGGTTACTCGACTGCTGAATCCCTTGTCCGAGGAGCAGGCGGTGATGCGCTCGCTACTCTTGCCAGCAATTTTAGAGAACATTCTCCGCAATATCAACTTTCAACAACCTGATATTCGTCTTTTCGAGACAGGTAAGGTTTTTCTTCAGCAGGATTCCGATAATCTGCCTGAAGAACGGCTGCAACTCTGTGGCGCAATCAGTGGACAACGGCATCCAAACGCTGAATCCTTGTATTATGCCAACCAGGATGCTGATTTCTTTGATATCAAAGGGGTGGTTACCAACCTCCTAGAAGTATTGCGAATCAACGGGTCCGCCGATATATCGCTCTTTCAGTTCGCCCCTGACCTGATTCCGCCCTATTGCGATCCGGTTTGTACTTCCCTTATCATGGATGGCAACAACATGCTCGGTGCTTTAGGTGCCGTGCATCCCGAAACCTTGAAAGGATTCGGAATTAAGCAACCCGTCTATTTTTTTGAAATCGATCTTGAGAAGTTGCTGACCCTCAAAAGAAAAGAAAAACAATTTGCTCCGCTACCTAGGTATCCTTCTGTTAAACGTGACATCAGTTTAGTGGTGCCAGATAGTGTCCCGGCTGGCGACCTGCTTCGCTCGATTCATACCCAACAACAGAAATACCTTGAATCAGCAGACATCTTTGATGTATATCGTGGGAAACCCATTCAGACGGGATATAAGAGTGTCGCACTTTCTGTCACCTACCGTTCAGCTACTGCCACACTGGATGATCAGTCTGTTGATAAAGTGCACGAAAGAATTGTAAATTCATTAATGGCTGAGTTTAACGCCCGTTATCGCGAAGGATCTGAAGAATGAAAAAAAAGAATGTGACCCGTAAGGAATTGGCTGTTAGCGTTAACGAGCAGTTGGGCGTCTCGCAACGTAATGCTGCAGAAATAGTGGATACTGTTTTTGCAACAATGAAAGACACTATGGTTGCTGGTGAATCTATTAAACTGGTACAGTTCGGAACATTGACAGTGCGCGACAAATCACCGCGTCGCGGCCGAAATCCGCGCACGGGAGCGTCAATGACCATCACCAAGCGGCAGATGGTTTCATTCCGTCCGAGTAAAAGATTACGGGAACGGTTGAATAAGTAGTTGCCTGCTGTCGTAATGATCTGGATATTTTCGATGTTTCGTCTAAGGGGTAAGGAAGCGACTTAACTAGCAGCACTAACTGATTATTATTTATTGTGAAACGATCGATTCCAGATTTCCAGAAGATACCGGATAAGATCTATTTCCGTATCGGTGAAGTCAGTAAATTAGTGGGTGTGGACACCCACGTTTTACGCTACTGGGAAACTGAGTTTACCATGATCAAACCTTTTCGAGGCAAATCCAAACAACGGTTATACCGTCGCCAGGACGTCGAAAACCTTCTGCACATCAAAGCGCTGCTCCACGATGAAGGCTATACTATTTCCGGTGCCAGGAAATATCTAAAAAATCTTGGGCGCACACTACTTAAACCAGAAAAAAAACACGCAGATTCCTTTTGTAAGGATGAACGGCTTAGGTTGCAATTGATAAAAAACGAACTTCAGGACATTTTAGCAAAACTCAACCCTGGAAAGAAACCCGGTTCATAAGTAAGAGTTGACAGTAGTTGTGTATAAGTGATACAAACAACAAGTCAATTTTCGGAACGTAGCGCAGCCTGGTAGCGCACCTGAATGGGGTTCAGGGGGCCGGAGGTTCAAATCCTCTCGTTCCGACCAGTAAAATCAAGGGCTTAACCGTTTACCGGCTAAGTCCTTTTTCTTTTAGGCACCCAATATGCACCACTGTGTTGCCTACCACTCCTTTTCGTCTCCAAAAAAAAGCTGAGCCGTTAAGCCCTGCATTGTCAAACAAGAACTAGGATCAAACGTATGAAATTGAATAAAGGTATTTCTGCTGCCGCCATTATTTTTGTTTTGACAGTTTCTTATTGCCCATATCTTTCAAAAAATGCTCATGCTCAAGAAGCTAAAGGCCCTCTAAGTGACAAAGCTACAGCAGGTCAGAATAGCGGCATGTTCTCGGAGAGTCCGAAGGCTAACGAGTTTGTGGGAGATTCGATGGCGAGTGTGCCCACGGCGGGGGTACCCAGGGATGGCGCTGCCCCAGGAAACCGAATTTCTAAATTGCCTGATTCCGCGACAATTACCATAGTGGGAAATCAAGCGTACTATCTGGACAGCAGTGGAATTTATTATATGCCATGCGACAACGACTCGGCATACTGTGTTGTTGCCCAGCCGGAAAGCTAAGCGGCCCGGACCATCGTCTACCCATTCAGTCGGCAGTTTGGAGCTGGGTTGGCTGCTTTGGTTCGGGTTCTGTTAAACCTAAAAACGGCAGTTGAATAGACTGTGTTTTCGTGTAACTTTCCTTTGACAATGATAAAAATGTACTCATTTCATCGACTGAGGTATTCACCAAATGGGTGAGCAACACGAATTGATGATTCCATCCTCCAAGGGGCGGACGGGCATAGACACGTACGCGGGCAAAATCCATGTGGAGTGGGACCCGCAGGCAGCGGTCACGCCCTTGGGGCAGTTGCCCTTTTTCATTTCTTTTCTCAAAGTCAGCGGACTCTACGATGACTTCGTGGCCTCGTGCCCGTTATCGTATACCAGCCCCAATGCCCCTGACCGGCGAGATGTTCTGGGAACCCTACTGATGTCAGTCCTTGCCGGTCATCACCGGTATGCCCACATCACCTCGTTGCGGTTTGATTCGGTCAACCCGGAGTTGCTGGGCATGACCAGGGTGATCAGCGAGGACGCGACCCGACGGGCTCTCAAAGCAATGGACGAGCAATCAGGCATCGCCTGGCTCGACGGGCAGTTGCACCAGTCCACAGAATCCGCCCTGTCACTGGGATCCTGGATTCTCGATACCGACACCACGGTCAAGTGCCTCTACGGCAAGCAGGAAGGTGCTGTTGTCGGCTACAATCCGCAAAAAAAAGGAAGACCGTCGCACAATTACCATTCCTGTTTCATGGGAAACACTCGCCTGGCTCTGACCGTCGAGGTCAACCCCGGCAACCGACATGCAGCCAAACATGTGACGCCTTCTCTATGGCGGTACTACGACGGGCTGGCCGACAGCCAAAGGCCTGCACTTATCCGCGGGGACATTTTTCTCGGCAACGAGGGGTTCCTCACCGAGGCCGAACAGCGCAACGCCCACTATCTCACCAAATTGCGTCTGACCACCAACGTCAAGCGGTGCATGACCAGGCTGTTCCGCGAGGCCGATTGGGTGCCTGCCGGCAAGGGCTTCGAGGGTGCCGAGTCACGCCTCAAACTCACCGGATGGAGCAGGGAGCGCCGAGTGATCGTCCTTCGCCGTCCGCTTGCCGGCGAAGTGGCCTTGGTCGACGAGGGTCCCGTCCAACTGCAGTTGTCCTTCATCGAGGGGCCTGCGACCATGAAGCGCTACGAGTACGCCGTTCTGGTGACCTCGCTGTCTGCGGAAATCCTCTCCGTGGCCCAGTTGTATCGCGACCGAGCCGACTGCGAGAACTGTTTCGACGAACTCAAGAACCAGTGGGGCTGGGGCGGATTTACCACCAAGGACCTTAAACGCTGCCGCCTGACCAGTCGCCTGGTGGCCTTAATCTACAACTGGTGGAATCTGTTTGTCCGCCTGGCACAGCCGAAAAAACATGCCGAGGCCATCACCAGCCGTCCTTTGCTCCTGCATGGCGTGGCCCGGCAGACCAAGCATGCAGGCCAGGCCACCTTGACGATCACCAGCAGCCATGCCAGATCCCAGGCCGTTCAGTCCGCACTGCGAGCGCTGAGCCGCTTTCTGGAGCTTTTGAAGGGTTCTGCGGAGCAGTTGCGGCCGCTGGATCGCCTCAGACTCATCACCCAACAGGCTTTCCGCTACTTGCTAGACAAACGAGCCTCGATTTCGAGCCTGCTGCCTCCATCAGTGGCGGCAGTTACCGGCTAACTGCCGTTTTTAGGTTAAAAGCTGACTTTCAGATTTTACTGCCAGCCCCTCAGGACAAACATGGGGTCTCGCGAATATATCGCGAATATGGGGCCTGGTCTTGCCGTCAAGCATTACGTACCTTGCGTAATTAAAAGCACGAAAAGAATCAACGCAAGACCTGAGCCTATCCCGTGCGGTTATTTTTTTCGAATTTTCTAGTGACTTGGCTATATTTAGGCGTCAGTCGGCGGTGATTATGGCTGTTTCTGTTGCTTGATCAGCGCAGATATTTCATCGCTGAGCAGGCTGATGTTGTGTTGTTGCGCTTTGACCCAGGCGTCATGTCCTCCCACTGCGGTCAGTTGTTCGCTGAATTTGCTCAGGCGAGTGACTGGCGCTCTTTTTCCTTTAGGATCGATCAAGGTCCAGCGAACGGCCAAATGCGCATCCTTATTCAGTTCTCCGTTCATTTCCAGAATATCGAGGAGCACCTGACAGGTCGGTTCAAGATATTGGTCTCCCGGAAAAAGATACACTTGTTCCGTACCCAGTCTGACAGCTAACTGTTCGGCAAGGGCGCGGGAGAATTCCCGGTCGACCTCCCCGGTCCAGCGGTGATAATCACTGAGCCGGTAAGGGCCATCGATCCCCCCGGTGGCAATTTGTGATTTTTTTAAAACATCAGGGGTGTGGACCGGGCCGACGCTCAGGACAAGCGGAGTGTGACGCTGCTCAGCGGGTTTTTTAATGTCCGCACCGAGCAAGCTGTAATAGGCTACTTGGGGCGAGGCCCCGCCGCAGGCACTCATGGATATGCCGATTAGTACCGACAATATGGCAAAACGCAGGGATGTCATCAGGTTACTCATGGGTTTCTTTCTCCTTGCCGAAGATGATCGACTGCGGTCGGTTTTCCAAGGTGCCTGCCAGGTCACGGAAAGCGCGGAGGGTCTGGGTTAATTCCTCCAGGGCTTTTTTGGTGTTGTAATTCAGGGGCGAGTCCTTGCCGATGCTCCGCTGCAGTTCAACCAGGGTTTTTTGCATTTCCACGATGGTTGCCTGTAACTGCGGCGCTGTTTGCTGGTTGAATGTCTTCCCCAGTGCGCCTAGTTCTTTGACGGTGTTGCGTGTCTCCTGCAGCACCTGCTGCAACTCCCCGCCAATCTGGTCGAATCGTACTTTCTCAAGGTTGGTGATGATTTTGCTCAGGCTTTCCTGCAATTTTTCAAAGGAACCCGGGATGGTTGGCACCACCGGCAGGCCGTCGCGATGGGCAAGGGTCTTCTTGGGGGCATCCGGATCGAAGACCAGATTAACCATCAGCTGGCCGGTCAGCAGGTTGGCGCTTTGCAGTTGCGCCCGGGCGCCTTTTTGTTCGACCAGCACCTTCATAAAAGCATCGGGATCCTTTGCGATCATTTGCAATGCTTTTTCCTTTTGTGCCGAATTCACCCGTTCCGGTTCCATGGCAACAATGACCGGAACCGTGAATTTTTTGGTGTCGATGTCGAATTCCAGTTTGAGGTCGACGACCTCGCCCAACTTGATGCCATAGAGTTCAACCGGGGCGCCGATATTAAGGCCCCGCACCGACTCATCGAACAGGAGTACATAGTATTTACGGATCGAGTATTTTTTCTCCTGGGTGGCGTTCCGGTCGACATATAAATAAAATGAGCTGTTTTCTTTGGCTAGCTCTCCCGGCGCCGATTCTTTAGGGACATCGAAGGCAATGCCGCCGCTGAGAATGGAAATCATCGATTGGGTATCGACTTTGAGGCCCTGGGCATTGAGGGTGACATCAAAGCCGCTGGCGTTCCAGAAACGGGTGTTCTCGGTGACCCGGCTATGATGCGGCGCTTCGATGAAGATCTTGATGTCCACCGCCTTGCCGTCTTTGTCAAAGTTGTAACTCACCACCTGGCCGACCTGGATTTGGCGATAATACACCGGGGCGCCGACATCGAGGGAGCCGAGGTTGTCGGCCTGGAGGGTGAATTGTCGTCCCGGTTGGTCGATGGTAATCAGCGGTGGTACCTCCAGACCTTTGAAGGACCGGGCGGGGGAGCCGACTTTGTTGCCGTCGATGCCGATGTAAGCGCCGGAGAGCACTGTCCCCAGGCCGGAGACGGAGCCGCCGGTTATCCGTGGCCTGACCACCCAGAAATTGGTCTGGTCGGTCAGGAATGGTTCACTGCCCTTGATCATTTTGGCGGTAACCACCACTTTGGAGGCGTCCCCACTCAGCCCAATCGTTTCGACCCTGCCGATTTCAACATCTTTGAGTTTGATTTTAGTTTTGCCGGCCTCGAGGCCATCGGCATTGGAGAAGGTGAGGGTGATGATAGGGCCCTTTTCGCTGATCGCCTTAAAGGCGAGCCAGCCGCCAATCACCAGGGCGACAATCGGTACGATCCAGATGACGGAGAATCCCCGTTTGGTTTGGATTTTGGCATCGGTTGCCTGTTGCTCGATTTGAGCGCGGTTCGTCATATATCCTCCTCGATTGTATCCCAGATAAGTCGGGGGTCAAAACTTTCCGCAGCAAACATGGTGATAACCACTACTGCTGCAAAATAAACGGCAGCCGGACCGGCTTCGATGGTAGCGACTGCACCGAGTTTGACCAGGGCTACCAGGATCGTCACCACGTAAATGTCGACCATCGACCATCGTCCGACCAACTCGGTTAAACGGTACAACCTGGTACGGTCAACCGGCTTCCAGGACGAGCGAAATTGGACACTGATCAGCAGAGAAATCAAAATAATCATTTTGGCAAACGGTACAAAGACGCTGGCTACAAAGATCACCAGGGCGATCTCCCAGGACCCACTCTGTGCAAAATAAATCACCCCGCTGATGATGGTGTCGGCCTGGGTGGTGCCGAGTGACGAGGTGATGGTGATGGGTAGAACATTGGCTGGTATGTAGAAAATAATGGCTGCGCAGATCAGTGCCCAGGTGCGGGCCAGGCTGTTCGTTTTGCGCAGGTGCAGGTGGGCGCCGCACCGTGGACAGATATTGTGCGCGTCGCTGGGCGACGGCTTGACCAGCAACTGGCAGTCGTGACAATTGAGCAGGCCAAGTTGACGGGCGGTGGCGGCAGCGTGTTTCATCGGCGCATATCCAGGCGATCCCAGAGCAGGGGAAGGTCCAGGCTCATAAAGGCCGCGGCCAGGACAAAAATCAAGGCGCCGAAGGAAAAAACAGAAATGCCTGGAATGATGGTCGCCATATGGCCCAGCTTGACCAGGGCGACCAAGATGCCAATCATGAACACCTCCATCATGCCCCAGGGTGCGACTTCCTGCACCAGACGAAAAACGTGGGTGGCATAGGGTGCGGGCCGTTGTTCACGTTGCAAGGGGATCAGGATATAGAGCAGACCGGTCATCTGCGCCATCGGCACAAGGGTGCAGGTGAGGAAGACGAGCACCGACAATCCGTACAATTCCTGTTTCCAGAGTTCTTGGATGCCGGTGAGCAGGGTGGTCTCCTGAAAGAAGCCGCCACTTTTCATGGCCAGAAAGGGAAAACTGTTGGAAATGAAAAACAGCAGTAGCGCTGTCAAGGTCAAGGCCAGGGAGATGTCGATGCTGTTGGCGCGGTGACGGCGATACAATACCGCACCGCAGCGGGCGCAAACTAACTTGACGCCGGTTGTTTCCGGTAAACGGTTAAGCAGGTCGCAATCCGGACAGGCCACAATCTTGGGTCGACTCGCCTTTGCGTCTGCATTGGCGTCTTCAACTTCGAAAAGTTGAGACGCATGATCAGGTGCGGGTGCTGCTTGCAAAATCTCTGGAACAGGGGGATGGGGCATGGCAGTATTAGTTTACGACAGATAAAGAATTTCGACCCCTGTATTATGACCGGGGCTGGGATTGCAGCGTTCTTGGTACAAGCTTTTTAATCGACGCTGGTCGAATCGCAACCTTTATTTGTTAGCCGGCAGGATCACGACTTCTTCATCGGTGATCGATGTCTGCACCGGGTATCCGGCCAACACCCAGGCAACGCCACCGGTGTCGACGGCCACGGCTTGTTTGTATCCCAATTCGTTGAGCTGTTTGGTGGCCAGGGCGGCTCGTGCTCCGGTCTTGCAGTAGACATAGATTTTTTGGTTCAGATCGGGAAGGACTGACCAGACGCTGAATTCGAGCAATCCCCGGGGAACGTTTACCGAACCAGGTATATGGGCGACATCATATTCGGCGGGTTCGCGCACATCGAGAATAGCAATGTCGGCTTGGGCGTCCATATCCGTTTTGAGATCCTTGATGGGCACTTGCTTGGTAACGGCACGGGCCTTTTCAACCAACTCCTTGGCCGGCGTGGCCATCCATTTAGGTTTTGTGGGTTCTGCGGCCTGTACTGGGACCACCAGGGAGAGAAAAAGGAGAATAGCAATAATACAATTTTTCATGGTGTGGGCTCTTTGGTTGAAGATTTTTTTTGATTTTTCTGAAAAAACTCTATGCTATTGGTGATATATTTCAATATAAATACACATGGTAAAAATGCTGCCCACGAACATCGAGAGAACTTCTGGGCATGGGACAGGCCTCTGAGAACAGCGCCGAGGTGTGCGGCCAGCCCAGCTCGCGACCCTTTTACAAGCATTTCCCACTTGCTCGCAAACGTAGTTCTCCCTTGGTCCATGCGGTGTGGGAATGCAAAAGCAGGTCTGCTAAAAAGGAGCAAATGCACCAGGCGGATAGAAAAAGCTGCCGAGATGGCGAGGAACGCTGAAATCTGTTTCTTTTTTTAGGTCTGCAGGGTATCTGGTCGTTCACGTATCCGCGTTTTTGGCGATGGAGATAGGCCGCCCATCAATCCAGGGGGTGCCGATTGTTTTTTCGCGCAACTCCCGAAGCCTTTTCTTCCGTTGTTCATGCGCATCAGTGGTAGACTTTTTCCCCGTGGAAAGTGGTTGCCCATGCGGGTGTCAATAGTCGATGGGGTATCGTCATGGGCACTGGTTATCGGGAAAACCAGGATGACCGGAAATCTCATTCGGTTACAATGGGCCGGTTGGGGTTGAGTGCAAAGATTGATAATGATAACATCTTGAATTTATAATCGATATATTAGCTACTTTTATAGCAATGACAGATAACAAACAGCCCTGTAAAAACACTTTATTTTTTGTCCGTTGTGGATTGCTCGGAAGTCTGATGCTGTTGGGTGCGGGTGTTCCGTCGGAACCCCAGGCAGCGGATTTAATGGTCCCCGAGGCAATGAAGCAACCTGTTAAAGAATGCGCGACGGCCCATTCCAACGCCCTCGCATGCGCACGAGGCATCGAAAAAAACATCTTAGGGAAAAAGAATCATGCCGTAACGCGTGTGAAAGATACCTTGCGGATCCAACTGGCCAAACGGACAGTGAAGGTCACCGACGCGACCGCTAAGAATGGCGATAAATTGATTACCTACAGTTATCTTGGTTTTGATAAAAAACTTAATATCCATATCCTGCTCGTACAACGTGAAGAGGGGGACGGATATATGATTATTCATCACTACTCCGGTCAACGAGCGCTCCCCTCCGGTTACCCGATCGCCTCACCGGACGGGAAAAACTTCTTTTCGCTTTCCGAAGATCTCACCGCCGGCAATAGTCCGAACAATATCGAAATCTGGAGAGTCAGCGCCGGCCAGTTCAGCAAGGATGCCAATTTCGAGCCTGAATGGGGCCCACATTCGGGACGATGGCTGGATTCTAGTCGGGTGCAGATAGCCAAGCGCTGTTACGCCCCGACTGAAAGAAACAATGCTGAATTGAGGCCTTGCGGCGAGGCCAAAGTCGAATACTCCAAAGCACAGTGGAAATTGGTTGAATGATCCAAACACCCGGTGCCTCGGTCTGTTGTTTAAATCGTCTCGTTTAATTTAGATTTTTCGCCCATTTTGAGAAGATCTGCGGTCGCTTGCGATACTGCCAACCGGTTTGAATAGGTGGGGCAGTGGTTAGCGGCCGTTTTCTTTTTTGCCGATAACATCCCCCCATACTCCGCTCTTTTTGAAAGTCACCGCCCATATCGATCTTGGACGCGTTGTGGGTGTTCTGGTTTTATCCCCATCCTTGTATGCACTGCGTAAAATGCTCTTTCCACCGGTCTGGTTCTATTAGTAACCGGTTCGAGTATTTTTGTGGCTATCGGCTTCTTCCCGGGTTGTTTTGGCCCCATTGTCTGCATTGCTGCAAAAATGAATACTTTGCAACATAGGTTTACGTTTTTGTCGGGCCAGGGTGAACTCGAATCGATTGACGTCGCCAATGCGGAAAGGGGGAGTGTCGTTTTTTGTCAAAAGTACGGGATGTTATGGTGGGCCACCATGGTGGGTGCCAAGGGTGGATCGATTGTTGCTTTACTCAAGGCAGGGCATCTGTCTGGCGAATCCCAGCCGCTCAGATGTCGCTTAAGCCCATTGGAATAACAGCTGCCAGTCCCAGGAATATCAATCGACGGAGAACGACATGTCCAAAAAGAATGTGGAAGAATTGTTAATTGCAGGCGGTGCTGACGAGAAATTCCGGATGCGATATGACGCCTTGAAGACCAAGGAGGAGTTCATCGCCTTGGCAACGAGCGACGGATATATTTTTACCATCAAGGATCTCGACGATGTGTTGCGGGAATCCGGGGATTCCTTCGAGTCCTTCGGTAATCCGGCCAAACGGATCATCTGGTGGAGCTAGACGGCTAAGTGCTTGAAAGTCGACGGGATCGGTTTTGAAAAGGAAAAAGTCCGATGCCGAAGCGTTTGCGCGGAAGGCGGCAATAGCTGCACTTGACCCCTTTGGCAGGGTTTGTTCGATACCAGTGACGGGGGTGGTCTATGGCCTCGAACGCCAGCCGGACTAGGCATGCACCAAGGGGGAGAACTCTTGCAAGGTTGTCACTGGCTAACATCAGGACGTACCACCGGCAAAGCCCGTCTGATGCCCATGGCCCGGGCCATCTGTTTGGCTATGTCGGTGTTGTCGTACACGCCGCTGAAACGCCCGGATTCTCTCCCCAGTGCAAATACCGGCACCTCTACTCCGGTATGGTCCGACGAGCCCCAGTTGATTCCAGCCTGTTGGTTAAGGATACGTAAACTGGCTGCGGTGATGGGCTCCCGATTGCCGTAGAGCCGCTGGTTTTCCTCCTTGCTGTTGTGGTTTCGCCCACACATTGATTGATCGTACCCATCCTCCAACTGCTTGCGATCGGAATGGCTAAGTTCCGTCCATTTGAGCCCAAACTCGCTTTCCAGGAGGGCGATCATCACTGTGTTTTCCTCCAGATTGGTTGGCGAGGTGAAATCGTAGCCTTGACTGTAGGTTGTTTTGTGGGGCTGCCAGCGATACTCCCCGAAATGCTGGAAACTCCTGGCCTGGTCAAGTAAACGCTCCGGATGGGCGTCACCGTCGTTGGCGCCTAGACCCAAGGTCATGCCGCCGGTTTCGTGGTCGCCGGTGACCACGATCAGGGTCTGGCGAGGATGCTTCCGGTAAAAGTCCAGGGCAACCCCGATGGCCTCGTCAAAATCCAGGAGTTCGCCGATAGCGGTCCTGGCATCGCCTGCATGGCAGGCCCAGTCAATCTTGCCGCCCTCCACCATCAGGAAAAAACCATGGTCCGGCCGGGTCTTGCGGGAAATCGCCCCAAGGACACTGGTCGCCACCCCGGTCATCTCGGCCAGCGACAGGTTGCCGTTTGGTCGGTCAATGGCAAAGGGCATGGAGCCGTCGTCCTGCAGCAGGGGATTGAGGCAAAACGTTTTGCGTTTTGGTTTGTTTTTAAGTGCAAGGATTGCGGCTCGACTGTTGAGCACGGTGTACCCTTTTGCGGTCAACAACTGCCAGGTGTTGTTGGCGGCGTCGCCGTCCTTAGCCGGACTGGTTGGCGATTCCAGGCTGCTGCCTCCATAGAAGGTATAGCCGGCGTCCGTCAACTGGGTGGCGATATTATTCGATAAACCTCAGTCAGGTATGTTGGCGTAGAATGCTGCAGGAGTCGCGTGGTTCAGGGGCGCGCTGGAGATCAGCCCCACCTGTTTACCCTTGGCGGAGGCCAGTCGGGCAATGCTTTGATAGTTGACGGTTTGGGCGGCATCGCGGCCAATGACCCCGTTTGCTGTTTTTATACCGCAGGCTGGTGCGGTGCCGGCGGCAGCCGAATCGGTGATCAACCCATCGGCGTTGTGGGTGGTTTGGCTGCCATGTACCGGGAGTTCGCTCAGGCGGAGGCGGGGTCGGGATTCGGGGATGGATTTCATCATCCCGGCTGTGCCATTATTCTCGGCGCGCAGCAGAGATTCTGCTGCCTGAATCTGCACCTTGCCCATACCGTCGCCGATAAATAAGAAAACATATCTGGGTTCCTGGGCCGCTGCTGCAACGGCTGCCAACAGAATGAGGGTAACCACGGCAGCACCCAGCAATCTCTTTGTTTGCATAGTCTCTTTCCCGGCTTGGCATCGTTCCTGGTCACAGGATCTTTTTTGATGCAATTGCAGGTTGTTTTGCCAATACAGTGTATCCCATTAGGCCATGGCCGCGAACCGGCATGCGGCGGACACTTGACACGCTGGGGCGGATACGGTATAAAAATTCAAGTTTTTATATGAGTATATGTTCATATGTGAGGATACGATGCTTATACTACCAGGTAACCAAGAAGCCCAGGACCGATGCAATGTGCGGTGCATCCATAAAGATCGCATTGAAATGGCTCGCCAAGCGGCTTTGGCCTCCGAGGAAAACAACCGAATGGCGGGGTTGTTCAAGACCATGGGCGATCCGAATCGGTTGAAAATTTTGTGGGCCTTGGGGGAAGGCGAAATGTGCGTCTGCGATCTGGCTGCCCTGCTCGACAGTTCGGAATCGGCGGTCAGCCATCAGCTGCGGCTGCTTCGCCAGATGGCGCTGGTCAATAACCGCCGCCAGGGGCCGGTACTCTATTACCGGCTCAACGACGACCATATTCATGCCCTGATTCATATCGCCCTTGAGCACACCAGGGAATAAATTTTTTATTACGTGAAACAATCATGACCTTTGCAACTGATGTGGCCCTCGCGGCCTGGAATCTCCTCGAACAATCATCTCTGTACATCCTTATGGGTCTGGCTGTCGGCGGACTGCTCAAGGTTTTCCTTTCGCCGGATTATGTGGCCGCCCATCTGGGAAAAGGCAAGTTTACCTCGGTGTTTAAGGCGGCCCTGCTCGGTGTGCCCATTCCGCTCTGTTCCTGCGGCGTGCTGCCGGCGGCGGCGCAATTGAAAAAACAGGGGGCCAATAACGGGGCGACCACCGCCTTCCTCATTTCCACGCCGGAATCGGGTGTGGATTCCATTGCCATATCCTGGGCATTGCTCGATCCAATCCTGACTATCGCCCGGCCGGTGGCGGCGTTCCTTTCGGCCTTCACTGCCGGGTGCATGGAGAACCTGCGCTCCTATCCGGAGGGAGGGGCATCGATCCTCAAACCGTTGCGAGTGCTGCCCGCCTTGGTCATGGCCTGCCAGGACGCCTGTTGTGCAACCGGGCAGGCCGCCATGCCCAAGGGAAAATGGAATACCTTGAAAGAGGGGCTGAGATACGCCGTTAACGACATCTGGGGCGATCTGGCCGGTTGGTTTTTTGTCGGGATCGCTGTGGCCGCCTGTATTACCGTCCTGATTCCCAACGATTTGATAGCCAGGCATCTGGGAGGCGGTATCGGTTCCATGCTGTTGATGCTGCTGGTTGGCATTCCCATGTACATCTGCGCCACCGCTTCGACCCCGATTGCCGCGGCCCTAATTCTCAAAGGGGTCAGTCCGGGGACCGCCCTGGTGTTTCTCCTGGCCGGACCGGCCACTAACATCACCGCGCTTAGCGTTTTGGTGAAAATTTTAGGGAAGAAAGGAACCTTGCTCTACCTGGCCAATGTCTCGGTGCTCAGCGTACTGTGCGGCCTTGCCCTCGACGGATTATATTTTTCCCTCGGAATTTCAGCTGCGGCTCAAATGGGCGTTGTTACCGAAACGCTCCCTCCATGGCTGATGCTGGCGGCAACCGGGTTGTTGTTGCTGCTTTCGGTGCCGCCGTTGTACCGGTGGATGAGCCGGATGGGAACCGTCCACGCCTGATTACAGTATTGCCGCCGAAAACGCTGCACCCGCCAGGACAATCCACAGAATCGCGACTTTTCGCCAGAGTGCAAGCAGCGCCAAGGCGACTATCAGGCACCGGTACGGTTCCCAGGGTAGCGCCAGGGTAAAACGAACAGTCACGGAGAGCAGCAGGCCGATGAAGGAGATGAGTACCCCGCGTACAGCTCGTTGAAAATAGCGATTATCTCGGAATCGGTCGAAGGAGGGGGCGGCCGCGGTCAGCAAGATCAGTGAGGGAGCGAAGATGCCGACGGTGGCGGCCAGGGCGCCGGGCAAGCCGGCGTGGAGATAACCGACAAAGGTGGCGGTGATGACAATGGGGCCGGGGGTGACCTGGCCAAGGGCTATCCCATCGAGAAAGGTCTTGCTCGTCAGCCACTGCTGCCCGGTAACCACCTCTGTGAACATCAGTGGCACAGAACCGTACCCGCCGCCAAAGGCAAATAGATCCACCTTGATCATCATTGACACCAATTCGAAAAGTGGCCGGTTCAGCCAAAACAGCACCAACACGCCGGCGGCCAGCAGCAGGGTCAGCGCCAGCGGCAGAGCAAAATCCTTGAGGGCTACAGGGTGGGCCTGCTGGTTGCCCGGTTTTCCTTTCGTCAGGTCTTGGTACAACAATAACCCCAACAACGCGGCGGCAACGATGGCGAATATAGGATGGCCGCCGGCAATCAGAAAGACCGCCACCCCGAGGCCGAGCAGTGCGTCACACCGGTTCTGCAGGGCATTGCGGCCAAAATGATAGGTGGCGTGGGCAACCAGAGCGATTACGATTGCTTGTAACCCGGCAAAGATTGAAAGCACCACCGCAAGATCCTGGCCGCTTTGGTACAGGGCGGACAGAACCAGCATAAAGAAAAAAGCCGGCAGGCCAAAACCGATATAGGCAGCCATGGCGCCCCAGGGCCCGCCGGCCTGCAGACCCACATAGGCGGCAACCTGCATGGCGGTGGCGCCGGGAAGGGTTTGGCAGAGGGCTACCCCTTGTTTAAAGCTCTCCGGATTAAGCCAAGCGGATCGCACCACGGCCAGGTCGCGGATATAGGCGATCATGGCAGGGCCACCGAAGGCGGTGAGCCCCAGCCTGAAAAATTGAATAAACAGGGTGCAGGTGAGACGAAAACCTGGGGTAAGGCGTTCTGAGGGCATGACGGTTATTTCAATTTTCGGTGAATTTTCTTCTGGGAAAATCGTTGACTTTCAAAGATGATACGTTGATTATTATATCGGTATTCTCGGTATTCTCGGTATTCTCGGTATTCTCGGTATTCTCGGTATTCTCGGTATTTTTAAAAAAACATTCTTTTTCAATGATGTGCAGCGTCCCCGATTACATTGGCAGGTGACGTCCCCTTGGTCCCACTTCAAGAGACTCTGATATGCAAGCACTCTTCCAGCCCCTCCAGATCGGTCCGCTGACCCTGCCCAATCGCATCCTCATGGCCCCACTCACCCGTTGTCGGGCCGACCGTGAGCATGTGCCCACCCCGTTGATGGCGGAGCACTATCGCCAACGGGCCGGCGCCGGATTGATCATCGCCGAGGCGACCATGGTCATGGCTGGCAATTGTGCCTTCCAGACCGAGCCGGGCGTGTATTCGGCGGCTCAAATCGAGGGCTGGCGGGTGGTGACCGAGGCGGTGCACCAGGCGGGCGGTCGAATTTTCCTGCAGCTCTGGCATGGCGGTCGGGCCTGCCATCCGTTGCTCAACGACGGCGCCCAGCCTGTATCGGCCAGTCCTCTGGCGATCACCAACGATGTGGTGCATACTCCGACGGGCAAGGTGGCCTATGCCGTGCCCCGCGAATTGGGCAATGAGGAAATCCCTGCCATTGTCGCCGGATTCGCCCAGGCTGCGGTCAATGCCAAAGCCGCGGGCTTTGACGGGGTCGAAATCCATGGCGCCAACGGTTATCTGCTCGATCAATTCCTCCGTGACGGCTGCAACCGCCGCACCGGCCCCTATGGCGGTTCCATTGAAAACCGTGCCCGTCTGCTGCTGGAGGTGGTGGAAGCGGTCGGCAACGTTTGGGGGAGTGACCGGGTTGGTTTACGACTTTCGCCGATTTCCAGTTTCAACTCCATGGACGACAGCGACCCGGTCGGTCTGGCGGTCTGGATGGCGAATCGCCTCAACGGGTACCCGCTGGCCTACCTCCACCTGATCCGGGGCGATGTCATGGGTGCCCTCGAAGGCGATGTCCTGACCCCAGTGCGTGAGCATTACCAGGGGGTGCTGGTGGCCAACATGCACTACACCGCAGCCGAAGCCGAGGCCGCCATCGGTGCCGGTATCTTCGATGCCGTGGCCTTTGGCACCGCCTTTATCGCCAACCCCGATCTGGTGGCGCGGATCAAGGCGGGCGCTTCGCTCAACCAACCCAATCCCTCGACCTTTTACAAGCCGGGACCGGAGGGGTATATCGATTATCCCTTTCTGGAAAGCATTTGAACGTGGGGTCGGACGGTCAACCACCTGTGGCATCGGGTGGAACACGGGGGACTTTTTCCTGGCAGGCGAGGGTTAAAAGTTTCCGATACGCCCTGGCCGGCGGCCGGGTGCTGCTAACCGGCCAGCCTAACGCCCGGATTCATTTCGTGGCCACGATGCTGGTGGTGATCGGCGCGCTGGCAGTGCGGGTTTCCCGATTAGAATGGGCCCTGCTGATCCTGGCCATTGGTCTGGTCTGGGCCATGGAGGCGCTGAATACCGCCATCGAGCTGCTCGCCGACGAGGTCTCGGTCGAACATAGGCTGCGGCTGGGCCAGGCCAAGGATGTGGCGGCATTCGGGGTCCTGGCGGCGGCGGTTGCAGCGGTGCTGATCGGGCTTTTTGTTTTTATCCCGCATGGCTTCCGATAACAATCATTCAACCTGTATTCTGTCGAAACTATGAGTATCAGCGAATTTGAACGGAAACGTACCGAGAAAATAGTCAACGCCTTTGTCGAGAAACATCGGCCCGAACCGCATATTCGCCCGAATCTCGATTTAAGTTTCCGTCTGAAAGATCAGAGTGTCGAAATCTTCGAGATTCGCCCGGTCTGGGACAACCCCAAGGAAAAAGTCGAAATTCCCATCGCCAAGGCAACCTTTGTTAAAAAACGGCAATGCTGGCGGGTCTTCTGGCAGCGCAGCGACCTGAAATGGCATCGCTACGAACCGGCCCCCGAGGTACGGCTGGTGGAGGATTTTCTCGCCCTGGTTGAACAGGACGAGTTCAGCTGTTTCTTCGGCTAATCTGGACCCGCGACCTTGCTGATGCTCCATCGGTGCGCCGTATCGACAAGTGGTTGCCCATCTTCAGCGGATGCCGCTATTGTTGCGGATCGTTATGACACTTGAAGCATCCTTTGAACCCTGGGTGATTGGTTGGCGGAGCATCCCCGGCATTGTCCGGTTTGTGGCAAGCCAGGCACTGGGCATCGTCCCGGATGGTGTCGACATGTATCTCCGGGTATTTCCTGATGGTAGGGCCATGCATGCCCAGATAGTACCGGTAGGCGCAGCCGGATAGGGTGGCCAGGGTCAGCAGTAGGATCAGCGTCAAGTTTTTCTTCCGGTTCATGGGTTGTTCTCCATTTTTCCATCCTTTAAAAAGATGATGGTTTCCGCCATCTCCAGCAATTCCTGATCGTGGGTAGCGATAAACAAGGTGGTGTTTCGGGTCCGGCACAGGGAAAACATCAGTTCGATGAGTTGCCTGCCGTTGCTTGAATCGAGACTCGCCGTTGGTTCGTCGGCCAGCAGAATCGCCGGTTTATGGGCGATGGCCCGGGCAAAGGCGATACGTTGGGCCTCGCCGCCGGACAGTTCCGCAGGCAGGGCCTTTTCGTAACCTTCGAGGCCAAAGGTTGCCAGCAGCTCCTCAATTCGATGTCGCTGGGTTTTCCCCAGAATTCCATTGAGTTCCAGGGGGAACTGCAGGTTTTCGGCGACCGTCAGCCAGGGCAGCAGGTTGCCGGCCTGGAACACAAATCCCACTTCCCGGCGCCGGAACAGCGTGCGTTGCCGGGGGCTGAGGGTGCAGATATTGATGTCGTTGCATAAAATGCTGCCGCTGTCCGGGATTTCCAGGGTGCCGATACAGTTGAGCAGGGTTGTTTTTCCCGAGCCGGATCGTCCCGCCAGAATGATCCCCTGCCCATGGCGCGTCGAAAACGAAATGTCGGTTAAAGCCGCAACATGACCCCGGCCGGAGGTGTATTGTTTGGAGACCGTCTGGATGTCGATCATGGCTTACACATTCCGCAGGATATCGGCTGGATTTTTACGGATAATATAGACAATAGGCCAGACGGCGGCCATCATGCCGAAAACCATGGCCGACAGCGGCGGGGTCAACAGGGCCAAGCCAGTCAGGCGCGGATACAGCATGCCGGAGACGGCAAAGTATTGGTTGTGCGAAGTAAAGGCGCTGATATCGATGCCGATCCGGGCAAAGAGGGCCACGATCAGCGCCCCGGCAAGCGTCCCGAGGGCTGCGGCGCCAAGGGTCAGCAGGCCGATCTGGGTCATTAGCAGCAGGGTGGTATTCCCGGACATGACGCCCATGGCTTTCATGATCCCGTGTTCACGCAGGTTTTTCAGAGTGAAGATCAGGAAGGTGCAGGAAATGCCCACCGAAACGATGGCAAACACCAGGGTGATGACAATGGCCATGCAGATGTAATCCAGATCAATCAGCTGTTTCAGGTCCGGCATGAATTCGGTCCAGGCGGAGAAGGTCGCCGTGGGCAGCAGTTGCCGATAGCGGGCCACGATAGTGTCGGCCGGGGTGCCGGCCTGTAAAAATGCGGCGATGGAGATCTCAGCCTCCCCAGCGGGAAAGGCTGTCGCCGGACAAAAGGCCAGCCCTTGATCAAGATGGGTGATCCCGGTTTTAAAGACCCCCGCCACGGTGAGGGGTTTCAGGATTTCGCCCCGGCGGTTGCCGAGATTGACCGGGTCGCCGACCGCTACTTTGAGGCGTTTGGCGGTTTCCTGGCTGAGGTAGATCGCTTCCTCGTCGGGCTCAAGGTATCGCCCGGCCACTGTTTTTTTCCAAAAGGCAGTCCCTTGCTTTTCCTGCAGAGGATCAACTCCCATCAGCACAATCGGATCGAGGACCTCTGCCTTGGAAAGGAGCAATTGCTGCTGCCGCCGGACCAGAACCCGTTCCACCCCTGGCATGGCGAGCAGGGCCGGATCGCTTTCCTGGAGTTGGCTGCCGGCGATATGACCGGAAAAGAGCCCGGTGGAATTGCGGATCATGGCGTCGTTGGTGCCCACCGCCAGGGCTGAGAGGAACACCAGCGCTGCCACCGCTGAAATAACCATGAACGAGAGCACGGTGGTGGCGCGCCAGGAGCGCCACAGGATCAGAGCGGCGATTTTAAGGAGAAAGGCGAGTCGCATGGCAGGCTGTTTGGTTTCAATACCGCGAGGTCTGCACTCCGATACGGTCAGCGATGAAGGCGGCCGCCGGTCGGACCAGGCCCTGATGTTTATCGGCAAACAGGGCGCGCAGACCGCCTTCCAGCATGGCCAGGGCCTCGGTCTGCATTCGTGCCGAGATCTCGGGGAATGCAGCGTAAAAACAACCCGCATCCTGGTTGGTTGCCTGCAAGGCGATCAACTGCTGCCAGACCGCCGGCGGTTCTCGGTGGGCGATGACCGAGGCTACGTAATTGTGGCGACCTTCCCGTAAATCAACCATCAGATCGACGATATCATCAAGCAGCTGGCAGCCGATACCGATGGTGTACAACGCCTCCTGCACCAGCAAGACTTCGGGCCCGGTCGCATCCTCGAACAGGGCGGGGATCACCCAGGTGGACTGGAACAGGACCCCGGTTTTGTAATGGTGAATGGTGCGGAGGATAACTTCGGGTGCCAGCCGTTCCTCGATGCCGCCTTCCTCTGCCGCCTCCTGCGCGCCGCTTTTGGTGAGGGCCTGCAGGGAGGCGGTGCTGGCCCGCAGCGCCAGATCAACGGGTAAGTCATGTGCCTGGCAATGCGCCACCAACAGGGCGAACAATACCCGATCGGCGACCATGATATCCAGGACCGAGCGAAATCGATGCGCCTGGGAGGGTAGATCGGTTTCCAGGGTGATCTTGTACTCGTCATCGAGCAGGTTGTCGCAGCCGGTAACCATCCCTCGTAAACATTGGTTGATTGCGGCGTAGAGAATCCGTCGCTCAGCCGGAATGCCGATTCGGTGGTATGAGTAGAGGAAAAGGGTTGAAAAAAAGTTACGGGGCAGTGAAAAGGTTGCCTGGTCGGGTGGAACCAGTTGAATGGTGCTGCCGTCTAAAACCGTGGCAGCAGCCAGCCAGAAACGTTCAAGTCCTGCTCGAAGTTCGGTTTCAAGGATACCGATATCTTGGGCGTATTGCCCGATGGTTGCAAAAGGATTGGTCACAGGGGTCTGGTGGTGGAGAAAAGGGTTATATAGCCGAAATATTGGGCTACGGTTTGGGGCGGCAGAAATCCGGCTTCGATCATCAGTTCCGGCAGGACGCCTCTGATATTTTCCCCGATCTGAGGCTGCATGAACAGCCATCTCGAGGCATGGGAGAAAAGTGCTCCCAGCAGGGTGGTCGGTATGTGCATGTCGGCAACAATCAGTTTGCCGCCCGGTTTGAGCACCCGGAAGGCCTCCTGTAAACTGCGTTTTTTTAAATCCAGGGGCACATGGTGGTAGAAGAGGCTCGAGACCACGGCGTCAAACGAGCCATCGGCAAAATCCAACTGCTCGGCGGCCATGGCCTCAAAGCGGCAGTGAGGTGCGCCCCTTTTCTTTCTGGCATGGGCAATCATTTTGCCGGCGGCGTCGATGCCGGTGATGCTGCCGCCCCGATCCGGGTCCAAGTTTTGGGCGACCAGCGCGCAGAACAGACCCGTGCCGCAGCCCAGATCTAAAATGGTGTCGGCTGGTTGCGGATCGAGGGCCTGGAGCAGGCTCTGGTCATACTCGGCCTGTTTGTTCAGCAGGCAGAGTGGTTCCAGCAGGTCATACACCGAAGCGGCATAATCCAGAGTGCGTCCGCGGGTTGGGACTGAGAGGATGGTCATGGTCTGTTTCCGTGGAAGACGAGGGTGGCAAGGTCCATATATATTGGTAACTTCTGATCAGTTCGGTGCCACTGTACCACTGCAAGATGAATTTTTCATGAAGGAATTGTAGTGGCCGCACCGCGGGAGACAGCGTCTAGCGATGGCCTCGAATCTGTCTTCCGTATCTGTAAAGTGCCGCCTCAGATCCTCTTGGGGCAATATCCCGTCATGGGGCTTCACGGATTCAGGTTTTAGTTCGGCCCAAGCCAAGGGCAACCTGCCGCCGCCATTGAACTGCGACCCCGTAAGCAATCACCGTTAAAACCGGTGATTGCTTACGGGGTTGGGCGAACGTCTAAAGGACACCTTTTTTCAATTCCTCGATGCCGATGCGGTCGACAAAGGCGCCGGTACGTTCACGGGGTTTGGCATTGGCGACATAATACTCGATGCATTTTTGGGCCAAGGCAACGGCCTGCTTTTCGTTCATTTCCTCGGCCAAAACGTCAGCCTGACGCACCCTGCGCCCGGAGTTGCCGCCGAACACCAGGGTCCAGCCGTTCTTCTTGCCGATCAGTCCGAGATCCCGTACCAGGCTTTCCGCGCAGAGAAATGGACAGCCGGAAACTCCCACTTTGAATTTTGCCGGCATTTCAATGCTGGAAAAGATATCTTCGAGGCGGATGCCGAAGCCTAGCGAGTCCTGGACGCCGAATTTACAGACTTCAGTACCGGGGCAGGCCTGGACATAATGGAGGCAGAGTTCGACGGCCTTGCCTTCGTTCATGCCGAGATCTTTGTAGATCGGCAGAATCTGCTCTTCCGGAATGCCGACCAGGGCGATCCGATGGCCGGAAGTGATTTTGACGATAGGAATATTATATTTTTCTACCACCTCGGAGAGTGCCTTTAGGTGTTCGCGGCTGATCACACCCGCAGGGATGCGTGGCACGATTGCATAAGTTTGCTTGTCGCGCTGGAGTATGGCTCCCTTAGGTCCGTCTGCTTTTGTCATGACTTTTCTCCTTGATACTAATTTAATCTATTTAACTGCAGATATGGTTGAGGATCATATTCCTTTCGAAAAGAGTGTCGGAGTAAATTTACCAGATGATTATAAAAGGGGTGAATTTAGCTTGTCACTTTCAAGGAGAAAGTGGCTATCAAACGTAAACAGATATCGTGCGAGGATATATACTTGTGCGCGCCTGACATGGGTGGATAAAAAGCGGTCTGATTAATTGGCAAAAGTTTGCTTGTCTTTCTGGCTGAATACAGCTGAACCTCCTGTTCCCACACCTGTTGCGCGTAAGCTATCCATGAAGTCTGGCAGACTCAGCCTTTCGCGGATATCGTCTCCCTGTATGAATTCTCCTCAGGGATTAATAGCAAATCATTCCTTGGTAATGATCAATTCCGCCAGCGGAATATCCGCAGTGGTGAACAGATATCCGGCATTCAACCGCTTCACAATTTCATTATCCGCAACCTTAAATTAGAGGTGCATGGATACTTTGAGGCCTATGATGCCAGTAAGAATCAAAGCAAGGCTTACCAATCTGGCCATGTTTATCGGCTCATCGAACAACAGGATGCCAAAAACTGCTGTTCCGATGGCTCCAACACCGACCCAAACCGCATAAGCCGTGCCGACAGGGAGCGATTTCATGGCAATGCCAAGCAGGCCAACGCTAATAATCATCGAAAGCGTTGTTCCAACTGTTGGCCATAGACGAGTGAACCCCTCGGTGTACTTAAGCCCAATTGCCCAACCAATTTCAAAAAGTCCGGCAACAACAAGAATTAACCAGCTCATAAAAATACACCTTTGTAATGAGAGGTTTTACCCCCTACACAAGGGGAGTGATGGGGTGAAAGATTCGGCGGATTGCGACCCCACAATTTTTCACCGTCAGCACACAACAACGCAAAATCCGCACTGACCCGGCGTTGTTGCTATCGCAAGAAATGCTTATTTGGCCGCAGGCTGGGCTGGCTCCTTTGTAACCGAGGGGGTGGGCTGCTCCGGTGGCTTGCTTTGCTCCGGGCCAGAGGATTTTTCCGAAGCCTTGTTCATCTGTCCTGTCAAGAGCGGTTTAAGTTGCTGGCCGAGTTGCTGGACATAGCCCTTGTTCCAGGCGAACCCCAATGCAGTGAGCAGCACCAGCAGGAAGACCCAGCGTTTCCACGGGGTCTTTTTCTCGGCAAAGGGATCGACCAGGCTCCGTTCCGCACCTTTGGGCAACTCAGCCATCTTGGTCAGGGTGGAACCGAAGGGAATATTGATAGCGGCCTTGGTGTTGACGGCCCAGCCGTTGGCATCCAGGATCGGGCCGAGGTTGCGCTGCCGTAGCTTGAGAAAGGCGATCAGCATCGATGGACCGGAAACGGCCAGAATGATGCCGCCGATGGCCAGGGGCATCTCCCAGAGGGGCAGGGACATGAATCCGCCAAGGATTGAGGCGATGGCCGTGCCGATGGCTCCCAGAGCCAGGCCGATAGCGGCGAAGATACCGGCAAACTTGCCGACATCGAAAGGCATGGGCGGCTGCGCACCCGTGGCCGCCTTGGCGCCAACCCCCGCGATCCCGGCCCCGGCGCTGCTATCCACCGCCTTGACCTTGGCGGCGGCAAATTTTTCGATCTGCTCGCCGATCATGCGGGCGATCCGTTTGTAGGGTGACCAAAAGGCTTGGGAAACGCTTATCGGGTGATCGATGATTTTGACGATGGTGGCATCCCAGTCGTTACCAGTGCAATCGTAAAAAACACCATTGCGGCCAACCATCAGGTTGTCGGAATCGCCGCCGGTGAAGGCGGCGGTGATCAGCATGCGTTCGCTGCTTTTGCGGCGCTTGCAGTCGCAGTAGGCCAGGTAGGTGCGGCTCAGGTTGGCAAGTGGACTGTGAGTTTCGACACTCTCCACCCGGACGCAGAGCTCGCAGGCCCGGCCATCGATATACAGAGTTCCGGCTTGGAAGATAGCCTTGGGCCCCTGGGCATAAAAATCGCGGAAAGCGACAAAGTTGTTGAGCAGCCGGTAGAGATCGCGGTTGAAATGCACCAGTCGGACGACCTTGACGATGGTATCGACCTGGTCAGCCAATTGTAGATCGCGCTCGATAAGTCCTTCAAGCCGTTCCCGCCCGGAACCCTGAAGAATCGCCTGAATCCTTTCAATACCAAGGGGTTCGACCTCGACTCCGGCCTTTTCGGTAAGCCACTGCTCATGGGCGACAAGGGCCGCCTTGATCCTTCTCCATTGTCCCTCTTCCAGGCTCTCCAGTGGCCCGAACAACGGAGTAACCATTAGGTCGGCGAATTGTTCCATGGCCCCGGTCCAAGCCGGATTGATGCCCTTCTGTAGCGGCAGGGGACGGCCGCCCTGAATGCGTGCCAGCGGAAAGCGCTCCAGTTCGGTGGACTCGTTGTGTAAATCCTGGCCACCAATAATCTCATAGGTAGCAACCGAGGGGTTGAGCGGTTCCTCGGCCTTGGGGTCGAAAGCCGCAAGACCGCATCGGGTGAAATAGTCGTCCACCTTGTTTTTAAGGGCGGCAAAGACGGACGCGGCAGCCATGGTGCTCTCACCGAAGGGCAGAATGGTTGCGTTGCCAGTGGCCCTTTCCCACCACTGGGCATACAGCCGGGCCGCCTCATAAAAGGTTGCGATCCGCTCCCTGGAAATGCCGGGCAGACCACTACGGTCCTCGTCGCTGCCCACACAGGCGATGATCTCCTCGATCAGCACCCTGGTTTCTTCATCTTCGGCAGCATGTGGCGGCACTATGCCATCGCCGTTGAACGCAGATTCGTGTAGCAGCGTGGCCGTATCGGCAACATCTTCCATGGAAACGTTCTCGGCCTCGGATTTGCCGAGATATGCAAGGAGCTGCCGAGCCGAGGCCAGGAGTTGCTGCCCTTCCGGATGGCTGTCGTCAATGGCCTGTAAAGGTAGATGGCTGGATCCAGCCAGCAGGGTGTCCAAGCTGCCCAAAACCGAACAGCTCCACTCCACTGCGGCCAGGATTTCTTGGACGCGCACCCGGCCGTCGGAGTCGCTGTCGAGCATGGACAAGGTCCGGGCATCGAATTCCAGCCCGTTGACCGGGCAACTGAGCGCGGCCCACAATTTCTGATCCAATTCCGCCAGATGCCGGATATCCTCGGCGGTTTCTAGGCGCACCTGGTCGAATCCGCCCAAGCGGCAGAACCGCCAGCGATGGGCTACGTTTGCATTCTGTTCCATTGAAAAGCCTCCGTTGGATGAATGATGAGCAGGAAAATGTCTCTTTGAGACCTGGATCGACAGCAAATGATGGGCGTATACAAGATGGTAAGACGCGGATCAGTAAAACTGTATCGCCAATGTTGACATCGTATTGAAGCCGAATCCTTCGGCGTCTTACACCCTTTTAGGGCGACAAGGGTTGGTGTCCTAAAATCATAAAGCAATGCTTTGATGAATAAATTTTTAAAACTCAAAATGCAATGGTAAAGATATTTCCAATCAAGGTAAGCAGGGGAAAAGTAGATTTTGCGAATTTTCGGAATAAAAATTTTTACATAATAGAAAATTCCGTTTTGAAACATAGAAATATCGATTTTCCCAATAGCATTTTATCTTCGCCAAGGCATTGGTGCCGCGTAATTTCAATTAAGTGGGTATGCAGTTTGCTCAACTACACACCATCTGTTGTATGTATCCCCCC
>CAZJEX010000020.1:0-77413 GCA_964545155.1 uncultured Desulfobulbus sp.
CATGAACCTATACTACAGGTTGCGGCCGGTTGAGTAAACTGCATACCCACTTTTATTTATTGCTTACAAACAAGCTGATTAGATTCGACCCATTTCGCACAACTTGCTGATCGCCAAGTCTAAGCATTATTTGCAAAGGACACGAGGCATTGTATCGCAACCACCTTATTATTCATTACGGCTTGGCGATGGTGGCCTGGTCACTGCCCCTATTTTGGCGACACATCGATGGGAACGGAAAGGGAAGAGCCGTTCCGAGAATGGGCCAGAGTGTAACTCATCGGCGGAGTGACCTTCCCACTGGAGCGGGTTACTTTTTGGTCCCAGCCTTATTGAACATCTGCGCTCATAAAATTTGTACATTTTCCAATTTTTTTCTCCATCGGCTTATCGTGCTCTATGCTTGGTTTCCTGCCCCCCCTCTTGAAGGATTATTCCAGAAATCGCTGCAACGCGTCGGCGACATGACCGATCTGCTGCGGGCAGACCGAGTGATCCATGGGGTAGGTGCGGAAGGCCACTGAATAACCACGATCTTTGAGGAATGCTGCGGCCCGGATGCCAAGCGCCTGAGGGACGACCGGATCGTGGAGGCCATGCTGGATTTCGATGGGTACATCCCGGTTAGCCTCGCTCAGTTCGATGGAATCGCTGGTGGCAAAATAGGTCGACATGGCGATCAGCCCGCCCAGCGGCAGGGGATGACTCAAGCACACCTGATAGGCCACGGCCCCGCCCTGGGAAAAACCAGCGAGCACAATGCGGCGGCTGTCGATGCCACGCTCCAGTTCACGATCGATAAATCGATTGATTGCCCCGGCCGAAATCAGCAACTGGGCCGCATCAACCTTGCGGTCGATATCCATTTCCAGAATATCGAACCAGGCCGGCATGACATAGCCATTGTTGACCGTCACCGGCATGGCAGGCGCATGCGGAAAGATAAAACGGATGCCCAGCTCTTGGGGAAGCCCCAATTCCGGGACGATAGGAGCAAAATCGTAGCCATTGGCCCCCAGGCCGTGCAGCCAGATAACGCTGGCATCGGGGTTGCTTCGGGTTTCTTGCTCGATGGCCGGCAATAATTGCATGACATCCTCCACACGGGTTGAGGGATTTTTGATTCTGTGCCAATTTTGGCCGTTACTATAGCATGTCGCCCCTCAATGCCCAAGACATCCTGCCCAGAAAAAAGCTGCCCGGACTTTTCCAACATCCTCCGAGGCGACAACACCTTTAGAGAAGCCTCCGAAATTTGCAAAATTTTACAACAAAAATACCAACTCCCACCTAGGTTTTCCCGCAATTGTGCGATATTGTTTGCCCGGACACGAACTGTTTCCGTACATGGGCAGAAAACGGTTCGCCACCTGAATACGTTCCGGGCGGCACATTCTTCTTCCATTGGGTGAGCTCTTACACATGCGACTCCTCAACATGCGGTCCCGCCGGCGGTATTTCCTGCCTTCGATCGCTGTGGCCATCATTGCCATTGCCACTTCGTATTGGTTTTTTCGCGGCGACAAACGTCCTGCCTACCTGACCGTCCCGGTCAGCCGTGGGGATGTCGAAACCACCGTACTTGCCAGCGGCACAGTGGAATCGAACAATCTGGTCAGCGTCGGCGCCCAGGTATCCGGGCAGCTCAAAGTATTGAAGGTGGCGCTGGGAGACAGGGTCAAGGCCGCGCAGTTGGTTGCCGAGATCGACAGCCTGCCGCAACAGAATACGCTCCGCAATAAAACCGCGGCCCTGTCGGCCATCCGTGCCCAGAAACAGGCCAAGGAGGCCTCGCTTCGCCAAGCGGAACTCGCCTATAAAAGGCAGATGCAGATGTTCCAGGGCGAGGCCGCTTCCCGTGCGGATTTCGAAAATGCCGAAGCCACCCTGAACGTCACCAAAGCCGAAATCGCCACGCTGGATGCCCAAATCGAGCAGGCTAAAATCGCCGTCGATACCGCCCAACTGGACCTGGGCTACACCAAAATCAACTCGCCCATCGACGGCGTGGTGGTGGCCATCGTCACCAAGGAAGGCCAGACCGTCAATGCCAACCAATCGGCCCCGACCATCATCAAGGTCGCCCGACTCGACCGCATGACCATCAAGGTGGAAATCTCCGAAGCTGACGTCGTCCGGGTCAAGCCCGGTCAACGCGTCTATTTCACCATTCTCGGTGAGCCAGACAGCCGCTACCCGGCGGAATTGGTGGCCATTGAACCGGCCCCGGAATCGATTGCCAAGGAAACCAGCAGCAGCACCGCGACCACCGCCAGTACCGCCATCTATTACATGGGTATCCTCGACGTCCCCAACATTGACGGCAAGTTGCGCATCTCCATGACGACCCAGATCAATATCGTCCTGGCTGAAGCCAAAAACACCCTCATAGTGCCAGCCGCCGCACTGGGAAGCAAATCCCAGGAGGGTCGCTATGCGGTGCGGGTGGAAACCGCGTCGGGTAAGGTCGAGGAGCAGCAGGTACAAATCGGCCTCAACAATAACGTTCAGGCCGAAGTATTGGCAGGGTTGAGCGAAGGACAAAAAGTAGTGATCGGCGAACAGACGACCGGTACCTCAGGCCAAACCGCAACCCCGCAGCGGCGTACCCCGATGCCCAGAATGTTCTGATGGCCGTGCCGTTGATCGAGCTCACAGGCGTTTGCCGCGATTACCCTTCCGGCGACGGGGTGTTGACGGTGTTGAAAGACATCGACCTGCGCATCGCCGCCGGCGAGATGGTGGCCATTGTCGGCACCTCCGGTTCCGGCAAATCAACCCTGATGAACATCATCGGCTGCCTGGATCGCCCCAGCCGGGGCAGCTACCGCATGGATGGCCAGGAAACCGGGCAGATGGAGCCCGACGAACTCGCCTATCTCCGCCGCGAACACTTCGGGTTCATCTTCCAGCGTTACCATCTGTTGGCCAACCTCAATGCCCTGGCCAATGTCGAAATCCCGGCCATCTACGCCGGCCTTGACCGCAGTGCCCGCCAACAGCGTGCCGCCGCCCTGCTCGGCCGTCTGGGCATGACCGACCGGATGGAACACGCCCCCGGCCAGCTTTCCGGCGGCCAGCAGCAACGGGTTTCCATTGCCCGCGCCCTGATGAACGGCGGCAGTGTTATCCTGGCCGACGAACCCACCGGTGCTCTGGACACGGCCAGCGGCAAAGAGGTGATGAACATCCTGCGCGAGCTCAACGCCGACGGCCACACCATCATTCTGGTTTCCCACGACCTGCAGGTCGCCGGCCACGCCAACCGGATCATCGAACTCTGCGACGGGGCCATCGTCTCCGACAAGCCTACCCGGGAAGCCGCCCCCACCCGCGCCCTTGCCCATGCAGTCACCGGCGACACCCATCCCTGGCGAGCCCACCGGGACCGTTTCATCGAAGCCTTCCACATGGCTCGGTTGGCCATGGCCTCGCACCGCCTGCGGACGCTGCTGACCATGCTCGGCATCATCATCGGCATTGCCTCGGTGGTCTCGGTGGTGGCGCTGGGGGAAGGATCGAGGCAACGCATCCTGCGGGACATCAGCTCGATGGGCACCAATACCGTCAGCGTTTATCCTGGGAAAGATTGGGGCGACATGCGTTCCGGCCGGGTTCGCACCCTGCTGCCCCGGGATGCGGATGCCCTGGCCATGCAGCCCTATGTCGACACGGTTACTCCAGTGGTCACCAAATCGCTTACCCTGCAGTACCGCAGCATCAGCGTCACAGCCCAGGTCAACGGGGTTGGCGAGACCTATTTTCGGGTTCGCGGGATGGAGTTGGCCGAGGGCCGGTTGTTTGACCGCGAAGGGGTGCGCGCCAGCGGCCAGGATGTGATCATCGACCAGAACTGTCGCCGCGCCCTGTTCGGCATGGGCGACGCCAAAGTCATCGGCGAGGTGATCATGCTCGGCAAGGTGCCCTGCCGAGTGATAGGGATCACCAAAAAGAAGGATTCCAGTTTCGGCGACACCGACAGTCTCAACGTCTGGGTACCCTACACCACCGCCATGGGCCGGCTGACGGGCCAGCAATACCTCCGTTCCATAACCGTGCGGGTGGCCGACAGCGTGCAGAGCGAGGTTGCCGAGCAGAGCATCGTCAAACTCCTGACCCAGCGCCACGGCACCAAGGATTTTTTTGTTTCCAACCTGGACGCCATCCGCCAGACCATCGAAAAAACCACCCAAACCATGACCCTGCTGATTTCCTCCATCGCCCTGATTTCCCTGCTGGTCGGCGGCATCGGGGTAATGAACATCATGCTGGTTTCAGTAACCGAGCGTACCCAGGAAATTGGGGTCCGCATGGCTGTGGGCGCACGGCACAGCGACATCATGCAGCAATTTCTGATCGAGGCGGTCCTGGTCTGCCTGCTGGGCGGCCTACTGGGGGTAGGACTAGCTCTCGGCGTTGGCGCTGCAGTCTCGCTCTCCGGCAGCGATTTCGCCATGATTTATTCAACCGCCGCCATTGCCAGCGCCTTTCTCTGCTCCACCTGCATCGGCATCCTCTTCGGTTTTCTGCCGGCCCGTAACGCCGCCCGCCTTGACCCGGTGGCCGCATTGGCGAGAGAATAATTATATGAACAAACCCGTATCCCCTACCCTTCTCTGCCCCTTGCTCCTGGCCCTGTTCCTGGGGGGGTGCGCGGCGCAGATCAAGACTCCCTATCAGGCGCCCGCAGTCACCCTGCCGCCCGCCTGGGAACAACCGTCCGGACCAACGTCCCGGTTGCAGGGACACTGGTGGGAGGGCTTCGGCGACCCGGTACTCAACCGGTTGGTTACCGAGGCCTTGCAGCGCAACAATGATCTGGCGGCCGCGACCATCCTGGTTCGTCGAGCGCAATTGCAGGCGCAACTGGCAGACAGCGACCGATTGCCCGGCGTCGCTGCGCTCGCCAGCACCGGCATCAGTCGCAACCTGGGTTCGGAAAGCAACGAAACCCGCAATCTCGCCGCCTCGGGCGCGGTCAGTTATGAAATCGATCTTTGGGGCAAACTGGGCAGCACCTACGATGCCGCCCGCTGGTTGGCACAAGCCACCGAGGAAGATAGGGCGAGCACGGCCCTGGCGCTGATCGGCACCACCGCCACGCTCTACTGGCAGGTTGCCTATCTCAACCAGCGAGTCACCCTCTCGCGAACGAGTATCGAGTATGCCCGGCAAACCTTGGAACTGATACGGGTGCAGAAAGCAGCTGGGGCGGCCTCAACCCTTGAGATCCTGGAAGCCGAACGCAATCTGGCCAGCCAGGAGGCCAACCAGACCACCTTGGTGCAGCAACGGGTCGAGGCGCGCAATGCGTTGGCTATTCTCTTTGACGGCCCGCCGCAACCTCTGCTGGCCCCTGAACCGCAAGATCTTGCCAGGGCCAGGTTGCCTGAGGTGGAATCTGGATTACCCGCCCAACTGCTCCAGCGGCGACCCGACCTGCGGGCGGCCGAGACCCGCTTGCGTGCGACCCTGGCCAGCACCGACGCCACCCGCGCCAGCTTCTACCCCTCGATCAACCTGACCGGATCGCTGGGCGACAGCAGTGCGGACCTCACCCGGCTACTGAATAATCCTGTCGCCGCCCTGACCGTGGACCTGGCCCTACCCTTTTTGCAATGGCGGGATATGCAGCGGACGGTCAAAATTTCAGAAACCGAATATGACCAGGCCATCCTCACCTACCGCCAAACCCTCTACAAAGCCTTGAGCGAGGTGGAAAACAGCCTCTCGGCCCGGCAGCAACTTCGGCTCCAGGCGGAGAAACTCGAACTGACCGTCCGGGCCGCAGTCCAATCCGAGGAGTTATACCGGATTCGCTATCAGGCCGGCGGCAGCCCGCTCAAGTTCTGGCTCGATGCCCAGGAAAATCGCCGCCAAGCGGAAATTTTGCTGGCCGCAAACCACCTGGCCCAACTGCAGAATCATATCACCCTGGCCAAGGCATTGGGCGGCGACGTGGTTGTCAACGCGCCCCCGGTCGACAGCAGTAAATAATTGCTCCGGCCTAGAGTCTTGTCAACTTTCCAGTGTCGGATAAAGGCGTGACAATTTTATCCGCGCATCCTTCGTTGTGAATTGCCAGTTTACCTTGGCCTTTGGATTGTTCCGTTGCTTTACGTCATGACATTAATATTTTATATTTAATATCATGTAGTTGTAACCAGCATGGTATACCTTGCACGCATTCCTGTTCAACGAGGATGGCTGTCCCGTGGAAAATAGAGACTATTCAGAAAATAGGATGTAGTGCAACAAGGGGAGTGAGGGTTTAGCGTTCCAACCGGGCTGCGATCGGGGTTTGATAAAAAGGAACTTGCTGGTTTTGGATCGAATTCTTCGATTGTCTAACTTTGAACACTGCAGATCAGCGGCCTGTAATGTACAGATAAAAAAAGATCTCGCTCGCAGCTGCATGCTTCAAATCATGGCAAAGGATGCCTTGTCGACGATACCGACCGTCAGGCCGAGAAGATTTCCATGATAGCATGGCTCTGTTCACGGCTTTTGCAAAGCCAGCGGTACCAATCCTTAAAATGTTCATCATCCCAGACTTAGGTGGCATTTTTCGTCGGTTTGCGATCAAAACGTTAAAAATCAGCATGTTGAATGCACATTGGCAAGGTTGACCGTTATCAACCTATCCTAAAAGCGATATTTTGATACCTTTGTTTGTTACGGTGGTAATAACCTCAAAACAAGCTTTTAATGATGATTTTCCCCATGTATCTCCGCTTTGCCCACCTAATTCGGCCTTGCTTGGTAAAGGTTAATGACTAGAGCGGTTATGTGTGGCACACAGCAGAGACCAAAGAGAGTGTCGTTAGTCAGCAGGAGAACACTGCTGGTTTGATAACCTGGCAAGATTCGAGGCCACAAGGCATAAAAACTTTGTAAAAATTGCCATGCACGATATGGTAAATTCGAGAAAATAGAAGGGGTTCGACCAGGGTGCCGGTTTGATAGGAATGTATCAGCAAGCGGCTTCTTATCACCCCAAACCTCCGGGAACCCTTGAGTCGACCATGAAACTCACCGCTTGTCACCATAATCTCCACATCCCGGCCACCGTCTGGTTTTGGGGGTGGATTTCCGTCCGCTCCTGCCTAGTGTCACGTCAACATAAAAATGTCGTAAAATTATGGTAAGGTTTCTTCATTATCACTCCGGGAGGTTTGACTATGAAGAAATACATCGTAACGCTCAGCAAGGAAGAACGAGAAGTGCTTGGCAGTTTGGTTTCAAAGGGGAAGCATCAATCGCAAAAGATATTGAATGCACTGATTTTGCTTGATTGCGACACAGGGGATTATCAGACGAATCGATCAACGAACGAGGAAATTGCCCGCGTCCTCAATATCAGCATGCGGAAGATTGACCGGGTGAAAAAGCGCTTTGTCGAAGAAGGATTCGACGCAGCTCTCGACAAGAGAAAAGCGGAGCGTGTCTATGAAAAGAAAGCGGACGGAGAGTTCGAGGCACATTTAATCGCCTTGAGTTGCAGTGATCCGCCTGAAGGCTTTGCCCGATGGTCATTAAGGCTGTTGGCAGACAAGATGGTTGAGTTGAACTACATCGACAGTATCTCCCATGAAGCGGTTCGTCGCGTTTTAAAAAAAACGAACTCAAACCTTGGCAACGCAAAGGATGGGTGATCCCACCAGAACACAATGGCAGCTTTGCGGCCAACATGGAAAGAGTGCTGGATGTCTACAAGCGTCCGTTTGATCCTTTGCACCCTGTTGTCTGCATGGACGAGTCGCCCAAGCAATTGATCGGCGAGGTGCGACCGCCGATTCCGGTCTCGCCAGGGCAACCGGCCAAGCAGGACTACGAGTATCGCCGCGTGGGAGTATGCAATATTTTTCTTGCCTGTGAACCGTTGGCTAGCAAGCGACTGGTGACAATCACCGAGCGAAAAACCAAACGAGACTGGGCTGTTTTTCTGGAACAGATTGCCGACCATTATTGCAACGCCGACAAGATAACACTGGTAATGGATAATCTGAACACGCATGAACCCGGTGCGCTTTATGAAGCGTTTCCGCCGGCAAAAGCCAAGGCGTTATGGGATCGATTCGAATTTGTTTACACACCGAAGCATGGAAGTTGGCTGAACATGGCCGAGATTGAGTTGAACGTCCTCACTGGCCAATGTCTGAACCGACGAATTGACGATGTAGAAGTTGCAAGAAAAGAGGTGAATGCTTGGCAAAAGCACCGGAACAATCGACAGGCCAAAGTAAACTGGCAATTCACAACGAAGGATGCGCGGATAAAATTGTCTCGCCTGTATCCGACACTAGAAATTTGACAAGACACTAGTTCTCCTGGCCGCCTGCGGCTGGCTGTTATTCCTCGACATCGCCATCGCCATCGCTGCGGAGCCTTCCGAAGATGCCCTCCATTCCCGGCTTTTGACACTCCAGGACAGATTGCCGTCCTCATCGGTGACGACCGAGTCCGTTAAAGTGGAGCCCGAGGTGTTGCGGTTGCTGATCTGGGAGGGACACGCACCGGACGCCTGGATTGAGAGGTTTGAGAAACAGATCGAAAACCGCCATGGGCGTTCGGTGAAGCTTCAAATCACCTACGTCAAAGGCGGGGAAGAATTTTATGATGCGATAAGAGATCGGGCGGTTGATGTCGTTATGATGACACATCATGCGTATAAAGATGAGCGCTTTAAATACATCCAGAACCGGCTTTTACTGCCAGTCGACCTTGCCAATATTCCCAATTTCAATCATGTAATCCCGGACATGCGGATGGCAGAATACCTATTCAGTGAAAGACAGGTTTATGCGGTTCCAGTCAGTCAAGGTCCCTATGGGCTAGCCTATAACACCGCGTTACTTGAGAGTGAGCCGCAGAGCTGGAATATCTTCTGGGATCCTCGGTTCAAGGGGCAGTATGTTCTTGGGGCAAATGAGTATATCTACAATGTAAACATTACGGCGCTGGCGCTGGGCTATCCGCGCAAACAGATCGGCAGTTATGATGCATTGAATAATCCGGAATTCAAAAAGAAACTGCGCTCGCTCGTCGTCAATGCCCATTCGTTCTGGATCGGAGTGGATAAACCGGACAATTTAGCGAACCGGCCGCTGGCAGTTTCCTGGGGCGATTCGTTGGGGCCGCTTAAGACACGTGGAGAGCAATGGAAGATAGCCGAGCCTACCGAAGGGACGATTTGCTGGGTTGATAACTATGCAATTACCTGGGCGCTGCAAGATAAACCATTTTTAAAAAAAGTGGCGGAAGAATACATCAATACACTGCTGGCGACGGACTATCAAGTGGGGCACATCCTGCGCGACATGTCTCTCACCCCAGTCATAACAAATATCGGAGATCTCCTGACCCCCGAAGAGGCTGGACGGCTTAAGCTCGGATTACCGAATTTCTATGAAAAGAATCGAATCTTGCTAAGAACCTACTCCCACCGGGACCGCAATGGGATGAAGCTTTTATGGGACGAAGCCACGCAGGGAATTGCTTTGAAAGGGCATGCTGATGAAAAGTGAGTTAAATCAGAGGGTCAATCGCCCGCTGGCAACCCGATTGCTGCGGGTCGTTTTCGGACTCTTCCTCGTGGTCGTCGTTTGTTTAACGATCGCGCAGATGGCTATCGAGTATCGGTATCAGGAAAACAGCATCCGCAAGGAATTTTCGAATATTCAAACCTCGTTTGAGAATGTCCTTGCCGGGCAGATGTGGCATCTCGATGAGAATGCGCTGCGCTCTACGGTTGAGGGGATGATCGAGCTGCCGATCATTGTTGGGGTGAAAATAGCCGACGAGAGTGGAAAGATCATCGCTCTGGGCGGTATTGTAAACACTGGAAACGGCAAAGGGGAAACTGGCATACATGTTCATCTGCAAGGATTGGCCCCCGGGGACCAGCAGGTTCATAAGGAGCAGACGTATAGGTTTGAATTGTACGAAACCGATTTCCCGATCGTCTATCCCGTTAATCAGCAACCGCGGGTTTTGGGGCGGGTGACGCTCTATTCGAATGCATCCGTCGTTTTCAACCGGGTTAAGGCGAGCTTTTTGATGTTGGGTGTTAAGACGGTCGTTGAAATCACTCTGTTATGGTTGATCTTCAAGCTGGTGTTTGCTCGTTTGCTGAAAAAGCCCCTCGCGGAGCTGACGACCGCGGTCGAAAGCGTAACGCTTGATAATCTAGATGCTGTTAAAGTAAGCGCACCCACTGGCTTTCGTGATGAACTTGGAGTTTTGGCCAAATCGTTTAATAAAATGCTGCTTGATTTGCAGAGCGAAATCACGAAACGCAGAATTGCCGACGAGAACTTAGCGGCAAGCGAAGCAAATTTAAACAACATCTTAAGAGTCGCGCCCGCAGGGATCGGCCTCACTAAAGGACGGGTGTTTACTGCGGTCAACCCGGCAATGTGTGATATGACCGGTTATAGCAGCGAAGAGCTGCTTGGGCAGGGAACTCGTCTCTTGTATCTCACGGATGATGAGTATTTTTGTGGTGGGGATAGGCTGAATGTGCAAATTGATCAACGAGGCATGGGGACGACCGAGGTGGCCTGGTGCCGGAAGGACGGTCGGCGCGTCGATATACTTCTTTCGGCAGCACCGATGGTTCCAAATGATCTAGAAGGCGAGTTCACAATTATCGCGACTGATATCACTGATCGCAAGCTTGCGGAAGAGGCGCTTACCCGACAACAACGATCCATCCGGCTGAACAACCGGATCGCCAACGTTTTCCTGACCGCCTCTCATAACGAGGTCTTCGCCGATGTTCTCGATGTCATCCTGATTGCCCTGGACAGCCGATTCGGCTTTTTCGGGTACATTGATGAGGCCGGTGACCTGGTCTGCCCCAGCCTGACGGGCGACGTCTGGGATCAATGCCAGATGTCCGAAAAGAATATCGTTTTTCCCCGAACCAGCTGGGGAGGGCTTTGGGGGCGGTCGCTGATGGAGAAGCAGACACTGATCGCCAACGAAAGCCTCCAGGTTCCCGAAGGGCATGTGGCCCTGGATAATGCCCTGGCAACTCCCATTGTGTACAACGATAATCTGATCGGTTTGTTTGTCGCAGCCAACAAAGCGGGGGGATACGACCAGGATGATCGGGGCCTCCTGGAAAGCGTGGCTACGCAGACGGCACCGATTCTGTTTGCCATCCAGGAAGAGGCCCGCCGAAAAATTACGCATGAAAAACTCGAAGTCCAGCTCAATCAGGCCCAGAAAATGGAATCCGTAGGTCGTCTTGCAGGCGGGGTAGCCCACGACTTCAACAATATGCTGGGGGTGATTCTCGGCTACACGGAACTGGCCATGGAACGGGTCGAGCCGGACGAACCTCTGCACAGTCACCTGGAGAAGATCCAAGGGGCTGCCCAGCGCTCCGCCGATTTGACCCGGCAACTACTGGCCTTTGCCCGCAGACAAACCGTATCCCCCAAGGTGATCGACCTCAACGACACCATCGAGAACATGCTCAAGCTACTGCAGCGGCTCATCGGCGAGGACGTCGACCTGGCTTGGCATCCGGGTAAGGAAGTCTGGCCGGTCAATATAGATCCTACCCAGGTCGACCAGATTTTGACCAATCTCTGCGTCAATGCCCGGGATGCCATCGTTGATACAGGCAAGCTCACCATCGAGACCGGCAGAGCCTCCTTCGATGAGGAGTATTGCTCCCATCACGCGGATTTTATCGTCGGCGATTACGTTCTGCTGGCCGTGAGCGATGATGGCTGCGGCATGGACCAAGAGACCCAATCCCAACTCTTTGAGCCCTTCTTCACCACCAAGGGAGTTGGCAAAGGCACCGGACTGGGCCTGGCCACGGTCTACGGTGTGGTCAAGCAAAACAATGGTTTCATAAATGTCTACAGTGAGCCTGGGCAGGGAACAACGTTCAAGATCTACCTGCCGCGCCATCTGGCCAAAGCGGCCCTACTACTGAAGCAGGAACTGGATAAACCAGGCGAGCGAGGCCACGAGACTATCTTGCTGGTGGAAGACGAACCGACGATCCTGGAGATGACCACGGAAATGCTGGAAAGTTTGGGGTACACCGTGCTGGCAGCCGGCTCTCCGGGCGAGGCCGTCCGCCTGGCTCAGGAGCAACTAGGTCGCATTGATCTGCTCCTGACCGACGTAGTGATGCCGGAGATGAATGGCCGACAGCTGGCACGGAATCTACTCGCCCACTACCCGGACCTCAAGCGCCTTTTCATGTCCGGTTACACCGCCAACGTCATCGCCCACCACGGCGTGTTGGACGAAGGGGTCCATTTTATCCAGAAGCCATTTTCAAAGAAAGACCTGGGTGAGAAACTGCGCGAGGCCCTGGAAGGTTGACTTGGTAATATAGCCACTGATTCTCGGCGAACAACCCGATCAACTCGGACTGGCAATTCCTTTGTGCTCCATTGCCAGCCGGGTATTCGGAAGGTTAACGTTGCCATCTTGAAGGTATTCATATTCTCTCAACCCTTCAACTTGAGACTACTACTGTTCAGGTAGGGCGCATACTCAGGAATAGTCTCAACTTTGAGGTACGCTTTCAAAGTGAAGATTGCCACCTTAACTCTCAAGAGCCTCTCGAATCTCTAGGGCCAGTTCATTTATCGAGAAAGGTTTCAGGATGAATGACACGCTATCTTTGAGCCCCCCTGGGGGGCAATGATATTGGCCAAATAACCTGACATTAAAAGACATTTCATCTCAGGCAGGCTCTCCTTCAATCGTGCTGACAATTCACGACCGTTCATTTCGGGCATGATCACATAAGTTACAAACAGGTGTATCTGATCGGAATGCCCGTGACCGCGACCATCGACACAACCAATGCTACCACGGGCGATTCCGCCCGGTGCGACTGATCAATACCGATAAAAGGATGATCGGGGAGTAACAGATCTTGTCGCCCCACTCGACCGATTGCAGGGTAGGGGCAGAGCCAGCTGCGAGATCACTTCTTGGGTTGAAGATTGGTGGTGGCCAAAGGGGCTCCCAGCTGCCAGACAAATTGGCGCATGAGCAGGCCGAGCCGGTTGGTGGTGTTCATCAGGGCGTTTTTGGCATCGATCAGCCGGTTTTTCGAGGTCAACAGATCTTCCATCGTGGTCTGTTTGATTCCGTAGGACTTGACTGAGAGGGTGACAATCTCCTGTTGCCGCCGCAGGTTGACTTGCTGGGTGGCATACACCTTGCGCAGGCTGGTGATCAAGTCGCGGGTGTTTTCAATGGAATGGACAGCCTGGCGGATGCTCTGGGCTTGGGTAATGCCGGCAATCTGCTCTGCCGCTTCTCGGGTACCCCTGTTGCTGTTCAGGGTGCCACCGGTAAACAGCGGTACCGACAAAACCAGCGCAACCCTTCCTTCTTCTTCATAATTGTCAAACTGGGTGTCCTGCTTGCGCGCAAGGGAGCCTTTGACCGCAAGATCGGGGTATTCCTCGGCGGTGTATATTTTGGCCTTGTTATCCGCCAGTTCATGCTCCAGTTTGATTTTCCGGTAGAGCAGGCTTTCTTTTTCAAACTGACTGCGGAGCTGCTTGTCGTTCATGCCGGCGATGTAGGGTACAATGAGCGGATAGGAACTGTCCAGAGCTGCCAGAGAGTTGATGCAGCCAGCGATTCTGCTCTCATCCGCCAGCAATTGATTTAACTGTTCGAATACCGGGTGGGAGGCGGGAAGGCCGGTGTAATTGAAAAGTGCCCGCTGGGCGGCGGCGAGGTTCTGTTCATCGAGATCCCGGCGGGATTCCAGCTCTTTCAGGTTTGCTTCAGCCCGGAGCAGTTCAAGCCGAGTTTGGTCCCGCAATTCATAACCTCGATTTATCCGGTCGACATGCTCCTGCGAGATCCGCACCGAGTTGCGGATATTGAACAACCGGTAACTGCTTTCGAGATAGCTGGCCAGCAGTTCTCTGAGTTTGAGGTCCAACTCCTGGGTCTTGATCTGGAGATTGTTTTCGGCCAGTCGCTCCTCGGTTTCCGCAAGATCAAGTCGGACCGTGAGGGAGCGCCGATACACTGGAAGATCCATGTTCAGGCCCCAGTCGCCATGGGTGTCGTCATCTTGCTCGGTCAATGACACACTGTTATCAGGGTTTGTCTCGCTGACCCCTGAAAGGGTACCGCTAATGGCCGGGGCGAACCGTTTTGCCCATGCCGTGTAGCCTTCCTTGCCTTTCTGTGTGAGATTTTCTCTGGCAATGCGGAGTTCCGGCGCCGAAAAGTAGGTCAGCCGGAAAAGGTCGTCAAAGACTGCAAGGATGGCGCGATCTTCACTGGAAGTAATGTTGGCGACGAACTCTTCCATGATCTGGTCAATCTCTTCGTCCCGGGATGTGACGGACATCTTCTGGCCGATCTCCCCGGTATCCGGGGCTGGGGTAGCGTCGAAATTCTTTGCCGGCACGTTGTTTTTTTTGGCCGCTTTGAGAGGCGAGGCTTTTGTTTTCGGCTGGTGGTCCTCTTGGGAAGCGGCCGGGAGTGGAGCAGACAGCAGCGTGAGTCCGCCAACAAGAAGAAAAAATATGAGATATACTGCAAAATTTGCTGCTTTTTCGTTCATATCATTGGACATTTGGCAATAAGTTTGAAGGGCGTTGAAGAGTTTGAATCCTGCTCAGTCTCGGTTAGGTCATCGTGTCATAGTGAGTGGCCGGAGGGGAATCGTCCGGCTCACAGATGACGCTGTCCTGGGCAGCAAGGCCGGCATCATTGACCTCGTTCTGGGTTTCCACAGCTGTCTCAGCCTGTTCATTCATGGATGGAATATCCTCCACCGCTGCATCGGTGACAAGGAACTGATCCGGCGAATCTGGCGGTGTTACCCCTTGCTCCTCCGTGATGCCTGATCCCGTCGTCGTTTCGCCGGTATTGATGCTGTTGTCACTTCCCATCGCGCTCGCTTCACTCGGATTGACATCCTCCAGTCCGGAGGTCTCAACTGCGTTGGAGGGGAGTTCAGATTGGGTCAGGCCGATGGCGATGGGCTCAGCCGCCTCGATAAAATCGGCACCTTGGTCTTCAAGAGTGCTCGTTTCAGGCGCCCCTTCCTCCTGCGGCAGAGATTGTTGTTCAGCAATGGCAGTATCACTGGCGTCCTCAATGGTCAGCTTTCCTGAAGTTTGGAGAGATTGATCCTCTCCAACCGTGCCGGACTCCGTGCCTCCGATAACGGCCCGATCATCGGAGCCGTTGATGTTGATGGTGGCGTTGGCGGTGCTGGTTCCCCCCTGTCCGTCGCTGACAGTGTAACTAAGGCTCACCTTTTGGCTTTCTCCGTCTGTCAAGGCGTCCAGGGCCTCTCCGGGGGTGAAAACGACATTGCCGTTTGGGTCGAGTTCCGCGGTGCCGACAACATTGCCTGCAGCATCGACTGCCTCGTGCGAGACCGCGAGGATGGCCAATGAATCACCCTCCACGTCGGTGTCGTTGGCCAGCAGGGTTTCGGCCTTGATGATCAAGGCGGAGTCCTCGTCTGTGGTCAGCGGGCCGTCCTCGATAAAACTGATGTCCCCAGTAAAGGTGATCTGGTATGGGCCGATATCCTGCTCGTGGTTGTAGCTGATACCGGTGTCAGCGTTGTTGTTATGGTTGTCGACTACTTCTTGATGACCGAGATCCCAGGAACCGATGGCCAGGGTGTAGTCACCTGGCGGCAGATTGCCGATCTGAACATAGGAATCCTGGACGTGCGAGAAGAAGTCGTTGGTTGATCCGTCGGCATTGCCGAGGTTGCTGTCGTCGTCGACCGCGATTTGTTTGCCGTCACTGTCATACAGGCGCACCATAAGGTCGATGTGATCCTTTGCGCCATCGCCGTCGATATCAATAAAGTTCTTGCCGCTTTCCGAGAGGGTGTCGATGGTGAGTGCGCCGCCGTTGTGGTGAAAGGTCCATTTGTCAACACTGGAACCGGTTTGCCCTTCGGCGACAATTTCTCCCTTGACGACGGTAACGTCGTCTCCTGACGAGACTATGGCCCCGCCTTTGGGCAAATCAAAGGCGATGGATGGGGTTGCGTCGTCCACCGCCACAGGGTTGTCGTTGACTGCCTTCAGATCGATGGTGGAGCTTGCGGCTACGGTTTCGGTTCCGTCGGTGACGTCGTAATGGATGGTTACTTGGCCGTTGTAATTGTCGGCGGGCTTTAGAGTATAGATGCCGTCGCCGTTGTCGGCCAGGCTTCCCTGGGCAGGATCAACCGTCACGTTGGCCACTGTCATCGTATCGGTTTTGTCGACATCAGAGGAGGTCTCCAGCAGATCGGCGATTCCGAAGGTTACGGAGGTGTCTTCGTCTCCGCCTGCCAAGAGTGCAGGGCTGGAGACAACCGGCCCATCGTTGGTGCCGGATATGGAAACAGTGATTTTCTGCGCGGTACCATCGGCAGCTTTGACGACGAGAACATCCTCGGTCTTCTCGCCTGCACCGAGTGCCTGGACGTGTTGGTTGTTGTTGTCGAGGGCGTAGCTCCAGTTGCCCTTTTCATCGATTTTGAGGGTGCCGAAGTCACCGTGTACTTCGCCGGCCTGGAAATGGGCTTCGCCGCTGTCAACGTCGGTGACCTTTAGGACGCCGATGGCTGATTTCACAGCGGCATCCTCAACGACTGTACCAATGGTGGTGCCGCTGATGTGGGCCTCGTCGTTGACAGCTGCAATGTTGATGACCGTCGTGGCCGCCGTTGTGCCGCCGTGACCATCCACCACATCGTAGCCGAGTTGGATAGTTCCGTTGAAGTTACTGCCCGGTCGCAGCGTCCAGGTCCCATCGGAGTTAGCGGAGATGGGCGAGTAATTTGACGGTGCCACTTGGGAGACGTCAAACTTGAGTGAGCCGCTCCATGGCATGGTTTCATAACCGGTGGCTTTGGGCGTGTCGTAATAGGCCTTCTCAGCCTCCAACGTGACTCCCCCGACAAAGGCACCGGAATCAGCCACCTGTCCACCGATATTAATTTTGTCGACGATCAGATTCCGGTCTTCATAGAGCTTGCCGTCTTTGTCGTTATCATAGCTATCATAAGCGTCATTGACGAAGCGGACCGTGACCGATTCTATGACAGTGTCGGCTGACACGTTAACGGTGAAATATTCCCACTGACCGCGCACCGCTCCCACGGAAAAGGTATTCACGCCATCGACATCGACGGTGTGGCCGTTGATCGAAACTTGAAACTGCGGAGCACCAGTGACTAAATCGTCGATATTTTTAGGATCATAGTGATCGCCGGATATCTTCAGGGTGACGGGGATGGTCCCTCCTGCGGTGACGTGCAGGTTGGTGACGGCAAGAGTATCACCATCAATGTCTGAGGCATTGGCCAGCAACTGTGCCGGACGAATGACGATATTGGTGTCTTCAGTGGCAGCAATCACCGGAGGCGCTGCGGCGGAGACAACCGGCCCATCATTGGTGCCGGTAATGGAGACGATGATTTTCTGCTCGGTGCCGTCGGCAGCTTTGACAACGAGAACATCCTCGGTCTTCTCGCCTGTGCCGAGTGCCTGAACTTCGTGGTTGGTGTTATCGAGGGCGTAGCTCCAGGTACCCTTTTCGTCGATCTTGAGGGTGCCGAAATCACCGTGCACTTCGCCGGCCTGGAAATAGGTCTGGCCGCTATCGGCGTCCTCGATGGTGAGGGTGCCGGATGCTCCCTTGCCTGCATCCTCGGTAACCATCGCTGTGGTTGTGCCAGTGATCACAGCGGTATCGTTGGTTCCGGTAATAGCGATGGTGAGGCTGTGGGATGTACCATCGACCGAGGTAACTGTAAAGGTATCGGTGCCCCTCTCTCCCTCTGCGAGACCTTGAACATTCCCCTGATCATTGGCCAGGGAATAGGTCCAGGCACCGGTGGCGTCGATGGTAAAAGCACCGTATTCGCCAGTGACGGTTTCTGGCGCAAAGACTGCCTCACCGGCATTAGCGTCGGTAATATCCAGTTTGCCTGAGACAGCGATTGCATCGTCCTCGGTGACGCTCTCGCCGACGCCTGTGATGACTGCGGCCTGCGGCGGTTGATCCGTTGAGGTTGGAGGAGCGGCCGTTATTTCATCTACTCCGGTGCTGTTGTCCTGGCTTTTAACAATCTCTTGCTCAACACCCTTGCGCCCACCATCCGTTGGCAACTCGGTCGGGTCCGATGCGATGAAGGATGCGCTGGCGAGGGTGTGATCATCAACCTCTTGCTCCTGTTTCCCAGTGATTCTTTCGGCAGTAAAAATCTCTCTGTCTTCGGTCGACAGCGGCGCTGGTGCTTCGGGCAAAGTTGCAGACGCATCGGCCTCGGTCTGGGTATAGTCAGGGGAATCCGTCAACGTCGGAGCGTCGCTGCCGGGTTCCTCTGCTGCCAATGCGGCAGCTGTCTCCGGTGCCTTGTCGATATCCTGAATCAGATCTTTTTGGGTGGTGCTGCCGTAATGCAGATTCCCCTGAGAGGAGGAATCATCAATGATTCTCCGAGAAACGTCCCAAGTGCGGGCATTGAGCAGGTCTTTGCCCTCTTGGTCGTTCTCCACGTAAAACCAGGAAGAATCCGTATTCTGATTGGCGTTTTCTTCAGTCTTGGTTGGATCTTTGTCACTCATGGTAGCCCCTTGCATGGAACAATTTGAAGAATGTTGTTTTCAAGAATTATTTTTCACAATGAATAGCTGGATCATCCAAATTATAAGGAGATCCGGTTATCCCCATTTGAGGGGGCCAGTGATTCTTCGTCGCCATTTTGCGATGGGTTTAGCCTTGTTGTACGAAAAGACGACTGTCTGTCCATAACTGAGTGAACGACCTTCCTGATATTGATTAAGAAGTACACTGTACATTCGATACGCTGCATATCTGGGCAGCAGGTGGGCCTTCTCTTGCCGGCGAGAGAATCATCATGGGCCGTGAACGAAATATCTGGCTGGAATATCGGTGAGAAATCAATTTCTTAGCTCCAGTAATCGTCGGTGATTGAGTCGGCATGAGGTTTTTCCATGATTGCTGTCACCTGGTTGCCCTGCTCATTGTACAGCAACCGGTCAAAGGCGATCATGTTGGCCATGGCGATGCCGCGGCCGTGGTTATGGGTGGCGCGGGAAGGATCAAATTTCATGTATCCCTTCCAATTGAAGCCTTCGCCCTGGTCGGTTATCTGCAAATAATAGGTGTCATTTTTTCGTTCAAAAATCACCGTCACCTGGCGGTCGCGATATTCGGGAGCCTCTAAACGTCGTTCGACCTCCTGACGCCAGTCGTTGCGGTCCATCAATTCAGTTTTATCATCATAGTTAATTCCCAGGTTACCGTGCTCAACCGCGTTGATGAGCAGTTCGGAAACCCCCGTCAACGCGCGTTCCGGATCGGGAAAGCAGTTAGCGAGGAAGGACGACATGCTCTCGGCCTCATCCAGGGTGCGATAATTGCTCTTCAAGACTTGGATCAGGCCGAAGCTCATCCGATGACGGCGCATTTCGATTTGCAGGGCCTTGCGATGTTTGACCTCCTTGACCGCCGAAGAGAGGATGGAAAGCAGCGTCTTGCGCTCGATGGGTTTAGTCAGATAGTAAAAAACCCCAGCCTTGATCCCCTCACTGATCTCATCGGGTTTATCGGCCGCAGTCAACATGATGATGGGGATGAAGCGGAGCCGGCTGTCGGCCTGGATCTTGCGGGTCACCTCCATTCCGTCCATCACCGGCATCATCCGGTCAAGCAGGATAACATCGAAGTCGGCGGGTTGTTCCTCGAGGATCTGCATGGCCTCCAGGCCATTGACAGCCCTGGTGACGGCGTATTGCTCTTTTTCGAGAATGGAGGCCACCAGGTGCAAGGCGGCGGGGTTGTCTTCCACCACCAGGACCGAAGTTTGCTTGATTTGAGTGGCGGAGGTGTTGAAGTCGGAGGAAGTCATAATGTTTTCCTTGGGCAGTGCGGCCTAACGTTCGGTAAAGGCTGAGTTGAGGGCTCGGTGAATGGGCTTGAGAAAATATTCCAGTAGGCTCTTGGTGCCGGTGATGATATCGGCGTTGACGACCATTCCTGGCAGGATCATGTTGTTGCCGGGTTGTTCACCTAGATAATTTTTCTCCATGGTGATGACTCCCCGGTAGAAACTCTGCCCCTTCTCGTCGACAAAGGTTGTGGCTGACAGGCCCTTGACCGTGCCGTCGATTGACCCGTAGCGGGTAAAGTCATAGCTGCTGATCTTGACGATGACCGGATACCCAACTTTGATGTGGCCGATGTCATTGGGCGAAATGCGCACTTCGGCAAATATTTTGCCTTCGGTGGGCACGATTTCCATGAGTTTGTGGCCAGATTGAATCACCCCGCCTTCGGTGTGGATTTCCAGTCCCTTGACAATACCGTCGAGCGGTGAGCGGATGGCGAGCCGTTCGGCCTGCAGCTGGATTTTTTTCAGCATTTCCGAGGTCTCTGCTCGATCAGCTTCCACGGTTTCGAGTTGCTGCAAGGCCTTGTTTCGGCCTTGGGCGACAAGGGATTGCAGGCGGCCCTCGAATTCACCAATCAAGTCTTCGGCCTGGCTGATCCTGATCACCAAGGTGTCAACCTTGCCCTGCTGTTCGTTTTTATCGCGGAGGACGGCCAGGTAAGTCGTCTCTGAAACCAGGCGTTCCTTGTACAGCTTATCTTGGGTGGTAAAGGCAGTGCCGGCAATGCGTAACCCTTCCCGGGCAGTTGCCAGTTCACGCTTGTGCAGGTTGACCTGTTCGCGTTTCTGGATGATCTGCTGTTTGAGCACTTCTTGTTCCTGGCGCTGGCTTTCGGACATACTGACCAGGATGTCCTTCTGCGCCGAGCCGGCTTCACTGTTCTCCTTGCTCAGTTGTTCAAACGCAGCATGGTCGCCACTGAGAAAGGCCTTGAGCCTGGAAGTTTGCAGATTCAGGAGTTGCAGTTTGTTGGCCAGCCGGTTGACATCGCGCGTCTGTTCGTCCCCGCGGAGTTGGATCAGGAGCTGCCCTTTGTGGACCCGGTCGTCATCGTGAACGAGAATTCGTTCGACGATTCCGCCCTCCAGGTGCTGAATGGTCTGCACATATCCCGAAGGAATAATGGTTCCAGCGGTGGTTGCCCGTTCGGTTATCTGGGCATAAGCTGACCAGATAACAAAGCAGATAAAGCAGCAACAGATGATCAAGGTAGTGGTCCTGATTAAATAAGGGGTGCGGGCCTCTTCCAGCATCGCCGATTGCGAGAGGATTCTGAGTTGTCTGGTTGTATCCGCGTTTTTCTGTGCCATGGTCGGTCTGTCCTTGGGTGGGTCTATGGGTATGCTGTCAGGATTGCAGAGAATCGAGCAGTTCTGACGGTTTGCCGGCTAAAACCTGTCCGTTTCCGGGCAGATAGACCAACCGGTCAGCGAGGAGAACATCTGCTCTGCGCTCGGAGATATAGAGGATGGTCTTATGGCCGCGTTGCAGGTTGATAAATTCCCGGAATCTTTGCCCGGTGAATCCGTAGAGCACTGCCGAGGGAAATTCGTCAAAGAGCATAATCGGCGCATCGCGCAGGTAGCCGCGGGCTAAGTTGAGCTGAAAGGCAAGGCTTGACGACAACTGGTCGGACCGGTAGTCGCCGATAAAGGTGTTGAGTCCGGCCGGCAGAGCTGCGACCTCTTCCAAAGCACCGGCCAGGGCTAGAGCCTCGTGCAGTTCCTGGTCGGATGCGTCTGGTTTGACCATACGTAAATTTTTTTCGATGGTGCCGTGAAACAATTCCACCACCTGGGGCACGTAACTGATGCATTTGCGCAGTTCGACCGGGTCACGTTGCCGGATGTCCAGTCGATCAATAAGGATTGAGCCTATTTGGGGTTGATAAAGGCCGTTGACCAGTTTGAGCAGAGAGGTTTTGCCCGCACCTGATGCTCCGGCAATGGCGATGATCTCTCCCGGTTGGATGTCGAGGTTGAGTCCCGCCAGAATCGGTCCCCGGTCACCGGAGTAGCGGAGGCCGACACCGGTGAAGGTGATTTGTCCGCTAATCTTGATGGTTTGGGCCTGGCTGAAGGAAGGGCTGGATTCGGGGGGAGTCTTGATGAGTTTATGGACCTGGGCCACGCTGCGGAAGATATAGCGGATCCGGACCAGGGAATTGCAGATGGCTTGCAGGGGAGAAAGAACCCGCCAGACAAGCATCATTGAGGCGATGAGGGCGCCGGTGGTGATCTGTCCCTGCCAGGCCAGCCAGATGCCATAGGTCAGGGTCATGACACCCGCCAGAATCGAGAGTCCGTAGGCAACAGCCTCGATTATCGAGGTAAGAAACGAAGAAGAAAAGGAGGTCAAAGCCGCCTCGCCGGATACTTCACGGAAACGCTGCAGCCAGGTTTCGCCAAGGCCGTGGTATTTAATCGCCCGGTTTTTCTTCATGGTCTCAACAAGAAGGGCTTGTCGTTGCACCGAGGCGACGGCGCCGTGCTCGGTGCTCGCCTGAATTCGGGGCAGCATGATCATGGCTAGCGCAATGTAGCAGAGGGCCAGGACCATGGGGATGAAGGCCAGCGGACCGCCAATGATCCAGATGACGGCGATAAAGATCAGGGTAAAGGGCAGTTCGAGCACACTGACGCTGGTCGATCCGGTGAAAAATTCGCGAATCGAATCGAAATCGCGCATCCGGGCGACCTGGGAGGGAATGGACGATCCTTCGATCAGCCGGGGCGGCAGGAACAGTAACCGTTCAAAGATGGCTTGGCTGGTGATGGCATCGATTCGCACCCCGAAGTAGGCCAGGGAGCGGGCTCGCAGGTAGCGTAGGCAAGTTTCCATGACCATGGCGATCAGGGCACCGACCACCAGGTGTTCGAGGGTTTCGACCGAGCGGCTGCCGATCACCTTGTCGTAGACCACCATGACAAAGAGCGAGGAGGCCAGCGCTAGTATATTGATCAGGAAACTGACCCCGAAGGTCTGGAAAAAGATCGAGTCAAACCGGTGGGTCAGGCTGCGGAACCAGCGGAAAGGGCTGGCGTCGACATTGGCGCTAAACCGGTTTTGGGCGATGAGTTTTTTGTTCTGGGATGAAAAAACATAGAGGGTTCCAGGCTGATCAGGCAAATCGGTCAGCGACAGCATGGACTCGTCGGCGGGGTTATACACCTTGGCGAGTCCGGCATCTTCTGGACCCGGGATGAGCACCAGGGGTATGCCGGGCACATTTTTCCGGTCATCGGCAATGAACAGGCAGGGCGCCAGGCGCTGGTCGAAGTGGTGTAGGCGGATGCGGGTTGAGCGGGCGTGGAACCCCAGGTTGATCATGGTGTTGATCAAGTCGACCCGATCGAGTTCGCCGGGCATGTGCGGCAGGGATTCGCAGACCCGGCTGATGCCGCTCTGCCAGCCAAGGGTAGCGAGAAGAAAGGGCAGCGCTCGGGCAAAGGGAGAGATCCGGTCCAGGCCAAGCCAGCCGGGAGGTTCGAGGACTGCCCGCATTGCTTGGGCAGTCTTAAGGTACATGGCTTCGCCGCTCATAGACTGAACTCCCGGAAGGGCAGCACGCCATGGATTTTGGAGTCGGTAGGAGCGGTTTCCTGCAAGGTGGAGTTAAAAATAAAATACTCCAGGTCGGCGAGACGGAGAATGTTGCGGTCATCGGAGATAATAATCAGCACGGTTCGCCGTTTCAGGCGGCCGAGAACGGAAAAGATCAGGTTGTATCCGTGCTTGTCCAGGCCCCGGTCGGCATTGTCAAAGAGAATGACCCGCGGTTTATTGGCCAGAACCCGGGCAATGGCGATCCGTTGTTTCAGCCCGGGTGGAATGGGATCGGTGACGTTGTCGGTGAGCATGGTTTCATACCCATTCGGCAACAGAGCCACTGCCTCATCGATCCCAAGAAAACGGGCGGCGGTCATGGCGTCTTCCTCAAGGGTGGCGCCGAAAAAGGTCAGGTTTTCGCGGATGGTGCCGTAGAAAATTGCTCCTTTTTCCGGGAGATACCCAACGTGGGTGCTAAGCAGGGCTGGGTTGACGAGATGCGGCTCAACGCCGTCTACGGTCAGGATCCCGGCACTGGGACGGAGGATGCCGGTGAGCAACTGCAATAGGGTGGTTTTGCCGCAGCCGGCCGCCCCGGAGACGGCAATGGAATCGCCTGGGTTGAGGCTGAGGGTCAGGTTGTGCAGCAGCAGAGGGGCCTTCTCGCCATAGCAGAAATCGACGCCATCGAGCACCACCCGGCCTTCCGGTTTCTGCACGCCGCGTGGATCGTTGTATTCGGCGACCGGCAGGGCAAAGATGTCGCGCAGCTCCTGTTGATCGATGAAAAAACTTTGATAACGTGTCCAGAGTGACAAGGCCCGCTGCACTGGCTGCATGATCCGTCCGGAGAGGAGAATGCAGGCTGCCAGACCCCCTGTGCCCATGTCCCCATGGATGACTCTGAGGGCGCCCGCCGAGACTACGGCAACGGTCATGATCTGGGCAAAAAGGGTGGCGAAGTTTTGGGCGATGTTGGTGGTCAAAGCCACCTGATAGTGGGCCATGGAAATGCGCTGCTGGAGTCGGTCGTTTCGGCGGAGGAAGAATTTCTCCAGGCCGATGCCCTTGAGGGTATGAATGTGAGAAAGCGTCTCGATGATGAAATTGTAGCGGATCTTCCCGCTGAAATCCTGTTCCTGCACCTGCTGCCGCAAGCAGTAGCCGACATACCAGGCCAGGAGGCAGAAGAGCACGAATAGGGTCAGTGGCACCAGAACCAGACCACCGGCGATGTACCAGATGAGATAGAGAAAGATGAAAATGAATGGCAGGTCGACGATGGTCAGCAGGGCCTGGCCCGAGTAGAAACCGCGCAAGCGGCTGATGGCCGCCATTTTTTGCAGATAAGCGCCCGAACCCTGGCGTTCGAAGGCCTGGATCGAGGAATTAAGGATATGGCGCATGGCTTCGCAAGAGGTCGTGTGTTCAAAGACCGCGCCAGACCAGGCGGTCAGATAGGAACGGGTCAGGCGGAGCAGTATTTCTAAAAGAACGGCAATGATCACACCGGTAACCAACAGCGTCAGGGTGCCGAAGCCATAGTTGGGCAGAATCCGGTCATAGGCCTGGAGCATCATAATCGGCATGGCCAAGGCAAGGAGGTTAATGACCAGGGAGGAGAGCACCAGATAAAAGATGTTCACCTTTAATTCGCTGGCAAAGGCGTTGAGGTTGCGGGAAGACAGCAGGTTGTTGATCATTTCAGCTCGCAAAAAGGTCTATTGTTGTTGTCGGTGATGGTATTATAGGAGAGTAGGTTCATGAATTAAAAGCGAAAAAGGAGGAGAACGATGTTTTCTAGAACAATTCTTTCTTCACGGCAATCAAACCAGCCGTGTCCGGAAAGGAAATTGCACTAAAATTACGCCAACAAATCAGTCATCGAGCGCATTATTCCCTTGAAATAGAAGTCTATTTTTTGGCGCGTGGCCCTTGAAAGATTTAACCCTTTCCAAGGGGCTATCATGAAATGAGTACAGTTGAACTTTCGATGGCACGTCGTCCCGTTGCATAAACAACTGGTGGAACCGACCAAAAGCATCCTTGTAACAACGCCGCCTCGTTCCTACCGACCCAACATCTTGACCTGGGTGACCTGGTCGTGGTTGATGGTTACCTCATCGATTAGGTGGTCTCCATGCATTGGGCCGATTACCGAACCGATCCGATCGATCAAAGATATCCGCGCTATAAAGAAAATGTTGGCATTGTCGCCGCACGATTTTGCTTTGTTTGTGGTGGGGATTAACACGAATTTGCGGGCGTAGGAACCGTTGCGGCTGATCGTCGGCCATGTGCGGAATTTGAAGGTTGGTGACGAGATAGTCCTAAAAGAGAAAAGACTGGGAAGCGAAACCGATCCCCTGAAGTCTAAAAAGTACTTGACTCTGGTTCACTAAGTTAAAAACCAAGTTGAAGAATACGATGGAACCAGAAACGACAGCGCGACAGATAAGGGCTCTAGCTCATGACGCTTTTTTGCATTGCATCTCTGGTTGCCCATAGCCCCAAGTGATTGTCGCGGCCCCCTGATGCTCCCAAAAGGTTTCATTACGGCCCTGGTATCTGGTTCCGCTCCCGCTGGGGCGCAGGATCATAAAGGATGTTTCATCGCCGCGTTCAGCTATTAGCGTCAGCGGCTCGGTCTGGAAAAGGTGACAATAACCTCATTGACTGGGTTTTCATCGCAAACAAATCGAACCGGTCCATTATACGGTACTAACCTGTATCTGGCCTGGAGCTCAGCAATTCGGCGGGTGTATTCTTCCTGAACACAGCTACGCTGGTCCTTGCTTTTCCAACAATCGTTCCGGCCCTTGATCCAGCCTCGCTGTTCGGCCTTCAGCACAGGGGGATGTTCGTTGGTTGCCCTTTGGGACGCCGCCGCAAATACCTCTGCAAGTTGGCGATCAAGAACCGACAGCTCTGCGTCAGCACAAACCAAGGATTCTACGCTCCCTGGTTTGACAGAATTGCAGGTGAACGATGGAGCGCCCACCTTTGCTAAGTGGGAAATTTTGCCACTCTCCGATTCCCACATCCGGATACTCCGTACTTTTTGATCAATATAGTGGCACCAGGCATTGCTGTCCCGTTGCGGCACCTCCACTTTGCCCCGAATGCCGAGTTTGAATTCAACCACTGATTGCCATTCAATGGAGCCAAGATCAGGTCCATGGCCCTGGCCATCGCCCGTTGCCTCCTTACCTTCGATAAATCGATACCATTCTTGTGTACAGAAACTAACCGTATCTGTGCTGGCAGGTCCGGCACGGCCTGGTTGGACCAGAACAATCAAAACGATAAAAAAAAACAATTAGCAGCCTGCTCATCAACGACCTCCTTGCCCATTACAATATCATTTTAGCGGCAAGTTACCCGTCTCCGACAGTACCTACGTTCTGCTCTGATAGACCTCATGAATCAGGACGGCGAAGGAGGAGGCTTCTCGGGCGACAGACAGCCTTCCCAAGCCAAGATTAATACTATCTTCAATCTGCACTCATGAGTGCAGGAGTTTTGCACCGATCAGGTTCCTCACAATCAAGGTCCCGTCATTCAGGATATGGAAACCAAGTCCCTGATTTTCTCGCAGTTGTATGCGGTTAGGTCTCCTGTATTGCTAGGGAAAACGGGGCAGCATGCAGCGTTGAAGCTGCAATCCATGGACGCACTTGTCATTTATCGAGCCTTGCATTGCAATTCGTCGGTCTTGCCGGTATCCGTGTTGAGCCAATTCACCTTCACCTCGTTACCCTTGTGCACGAGGCTGACGTTCTGTCCTTCGTAGTTTCCGTCGCTTGCTGCACCCACACGCCACATTGTCACGGTACGATCGCCGCGCTCCAGTCGAATCGCGGCAGGGTCGGTCTCGAAGAAGTTCGCCACAACTTCGTTGGCGGGGTTGTTCTGGCAGACGTAGGAGACCGTCTTCGGCGGTACCAAATGCCAGACCGCCTGCAGTTCCGATATGCGCAGCCGGTATTGGGCGTCGATGCAATCCTTCACAGTATTGACTGTCCAGGTCGCGGTGATCCATGTCTGCACAGTGGCCTTCCAGCAGTCATTTCGGCCCTTGACCCACCCGCGCTGCTCCTGGCGAAGCTGGGTCGTGAGCTTCTCTTTGGCCTTCGCTGTCGCCGCCTTGTAGACTTGGTCGAGCTTGCGATCGAGTGCCGCAAGTGACGGGTCGCTGCAGATCAGCTGCTCCACCTCTCCCTTCGCTTTCGTGCAATCAAAGGTTGGCCCCTGCGCTGGAGCGGTTGCAGAGAAACCAGCTGTACAGGCAACAAAAGCAAACGCAACAAATACGATTCTTTTCATCACAGTTCTCCTTATTCCGTTAAACTGGATAGTTGCGGTGATATTGCCTAACGATTCGAATTATTTAAACGAATACGCCCAAAAGCCAACATGTCGAGGTGTGGTAATTTTCCGTTACACGTCAACCTCGATGACCCGTTCATAGTGGAATCCACGGGACGCACTTTCCATGATTGCCCCAGGTTCAGCGTGTGCGCCTCCAGAACGGCGGCACGATCTTGCCGCGCCGGACGGCCAGGATCACCCATGTTTCATGGCTCGGCGACAACGATCCGCAGGGTTTCGTAGATCTGGATCGGTTCCTTGGCGTTGGCTGTGGCTATTTTTTTTATGGTCAGTTCGGGCTGGGCATCAATTCCCTGCTTTTTCAACCCGGCAATGATGAGGCTTTCGTCAAGCTGAAACTCTCGACAAACTTCCGCTAAGGTTTTATTGCCAAAACCTGGTTTGGGCTGGTCCGGCAGGGATGATTTGCCGGATTTTGCCTTTGCCTGCTCGTTTTTTGCTGTTTTGATCACTTCATAGACGGCTTGCGGCGTTTTGTCGTTGGCCCCGGCAATCTCTTTAAGGTTTTTCCCGGGATCAATACCCTTGAGACCAGCTTCTTCAAGCAGTTTCAAGCTTTTATCAAGATTTAATCCTTCCTTTCCGGCAAAGCTCTTCAGCGTTGACAACTCGGCATGCCCATAGGGAGGCTCACCGTAGACTTTTTTGGCACGTTCCTTGAAATATCCACTCAAACTGACCAGGCTGCTCATCGGTGGAACTTGCATAATGGTACAAACGATCACCAGGGTCGTGAGGATGAGGGCAACTCCGAAGGCAGGGGTACAAACAATCAATTCCTTGGCTTTGTTCTTGAGATAGGCGAGAAGAGCTATCCAATTGTAATAAATATGAAAGCCGGCAGCGACAAGAAACAGGACGCCGATGGTCAGGTGTTGTTCAGCCCATTGGGTTTTGCTTAAACCCAAAAGTCGCCAATCGGCCCAATAGGCGACGCGTCCTTCTGGGACGATATAAAGCACGATGGAATTGATCAATAAAACGAGGCCAGAGAGACTCAGGGTCATTGAGGCTATTTTTCTCAAATTCATCAAGAAACTCCTCGTCAACGCCCAATTATTTTCATATTGCAACCAATAGCTGACAATGGACCAACCGGCGGTCATTCAGCAACGAGGTCGACATTAACTCATAAATGATTTTTCCAGAAATTTTTTTCCTTCAAAACAGTTAAATCTTATGGAAAAGATTTGAAGAGAAAAGTACTGGCAATCTTAACCGGTTAAGCCAACCTGCAACTTGCCCTTATTCCTGATTATACGCTCTTTCGTACGTAATGGGGAGCACCTTGCATATTCATGGGGTGAAAGAGGGACACCACGTACATTTAACTTTGCAGAACAAGCATTAATAAGTATGGGTTACCATTGTATTGTTCCGCCTCAGTTGCCATGGCAAGAAGAGCCCGGAGCATGACGAGTTTGCCAAAGACAAGAAAGGCTACACTGAGAAGAACATCGGAATGCGGATGGACACCTACAGCCATTTGATTACCTACGTCGGTTGGCCTTACACCGGCGCCCTGATCCGTCGCCTCGACGACGGCACCAACCGTGAAGACAAAAAACCAGGAAACATGTACGAATACCTGGGCGCCACCGATGCTGAGCGCAACACCAACCTTACAACCTTCAAGGCCTGGGTCGGCAACTGGAGTGTGAAACGGTGGAAAGATCTCACTAAGGAAGAGCTGGACGCAATCCAGGCGAAATACTGACATCTTTGTGAGGGAATAGAAGGACATCTATACAAATTCTCTTTGCAGAATCGGGTAGCCGTGTGGGTCCGCACCAGGCGGCTGCCAGTCTTTTTTTTTGAGGAGATCTTCGCTTTAGCCGAGATAGATTTGCCATGGCAAGGCTCGGTTTGAAAGTCCGCCTCAAAATTGAAACTATTCCTGAGCGATCATTCTATAAGCAGCACCGACAAGGGGGAGAAAAGGGATGGTGAGAAGAAATTTGTTTTTCCAGGCAGCGCTCTTTGCGGTGGCGTGTATGTGGACTGGGGGAGCTATGGGATCTTCTTCGGGGAAGAATCTGCTCTCCGCAGAAATTGTCGGACGCATCGAGGAAATCAATTCCCGTCCAGCTGGGGGAAAACTGGACTCAAGACGCCCCCCGGCGTCCGAAAAGGGCGGGGAGATGAAAGGAGGTGCAAAGGCATCGGGTACAAATGCAGCCGACAGCTTTTTCTCATCCCTCGGCCTTGACGCAGTCACCCTTGATCCAGACGAGATCAAGGAGATGGAAGAAACAAAAAAAGCCCTTCAAGGCGCTGGGCTCAGCGAGGCGGACATAGACAACGCCCTCGCCATGATGGAACGTCAGGTCAAAATGGACCGCCTTGGTCTCGAGCCCGCAGACATAGCCAAAGCCATGATGAAGGCTAATATCGCTGGCAAGGGAAAGGAAAAGGGAGGCAAAGGCGGTAGCCCGCCTCCCGAAAATGGTTTCCCCGAAAAGAGCGCACCTCTCATCGCAGACGCGCCCCTGTCTTCTGCGGCCAAAGGGGTCGACGGCATGGATGAGAAACAGAAGGCCCGGTGGGCACTCGGCCTCGCAGACCACATGGCTGTCGCCACCTTTTACGACATTGTGGACGCAAGCATGCTGAAAACCGCAGGCCTCGCCGTTGCGGCCTATCCCCACCCCCTCCTGCTGAACAACTATGCCGGAATGCTCCAGAACTCTGCGCCCATGGACGCCCTCTTCTTCTATTTTGCGGCGGAGACCCTCGAACCTCGCAATCCAGTCATTTTGACCAATATCGCCATGGCCTTCCTCGACATGAACGACTTTGGCGCGGCAAAAAACTACGCGACCCAGGCCTTGACGGAGAACCCTGAATTCGGCCCCGCCTTCCAGGTGCTAACCATCTGCCACCTGAAGGACGAAAACAGCGTCCTCGCCGCCGAAACTCTCATGAAGTCAGCCCGGGACTGCTTCGATGACCTCTCCATGCGGCTCTTCGACGATTACATTGCCGAGGTCGGTGAGCTCGATGTCACCGAGGGGGAGAAATATCCTCTTTCCGAGGAACAGCTTGCCATCCTCTACGAGATCGCAAAAAAATACGGGGATCCCGAGAGGGAAAATACGAAAGCCGACACCCCGGCGGCCCAGATAAAAATAGCACCTTTCCCGAATTTCGGAAGCGCTGACAGCTATCTTTCCTCCAGCGAATTTCTGACAGGTGACGCTGAAAGGAGATCTGCCAGGCTCACAAAGCTCTCCATGGAAAAAACGCAGTTAGAACGGGCTGTTTTCGAAAATGAAGGAAGCAGGGGAACGCTCCCTTTGCTGAAGAACATGCGACAGTACTATGCCTATCGCGTGCTTGAATCGTATTATCACTTCAAAATGAGAGAACTCAACTGGAAACTGCAGCAGGAGGATCCAACCGACAAGCTTCTCGAGCGTTATGTCCGGGAGTATATGTCGAAATGCTCCGTCTTTCGCAAGCAGGAGCACGACTTTCATGTTTCGTTCATACAGCAGGCCAAAGGAACGAAAAATGAGGAAGCCGAGTGGCTCCGAAAGGGGATAAGACTTTATACCGCCTCCATCGGACATATGAACGAATTGCTCAACATTACAAGGAAGTACACCCTTGAACACCTGAACTTTCCCCAAAAAAAATACGAGAAGAGGAAGCAGCTTGTGGAAGAGTTCTGGCTCAAGGCAGGAGGCCTGATGAAATACATGACGGTCAGAGAGGTGTACAACCTTGCCGCCAACCGCAGGGAACTGTTCGCCGTGGACACCATGGATATCTTCCCCACCGCTGGGTATGCCATTCCGAACTTTGGAACTGAAGAGGGCAGGCAGGCCATCGACGAAGCCCCCCTGGGCCTGTCCTCGCCTTTTATGTGCCAGATCAGCCCTTTTGGCCTCGAGGGGATGCTCGATGACATTCGCCATTGTGAAGAAGAGGTCGCACAACTGCGAAAATCCCTTGACGCTCTTCTTCCGCCCCCGAAGATCCTTCCGAAATATACCTTCGACGCTGACCCGGTGGAGATCGAAAGAACAGCCCTGACGACGTTCAAGGAGGCGGGCGATCTTCCCTTCATAGGAATAGAGGGGCAAATTCCCTTCTCGGACAAGCACACGGCCTACGCCGACGGAGAGAAGAGCACGTGGATCATCTCGGGTGAAGGGGGCTCCAGGGGGGCCATTCACGACAGGGGAAGCGGCACCATGACGACCTTCGATGCCGCACCCAAGCAGGAGAAGACTGTCTACGACCAGAAAACAGGTGAAGCCAAGCCGGGCCCGGCTTCCGCCTTCGATGTCGGCGCGAAGCTGACGGCTGTGGATGAACTTGGACAGAAACTCGACGCGGCCTCGGATTACGTTCGGTCGAAAATATTTAAAAACACCAGCGGCAAGGAGACAAAAGGATCCAATCCCCTGGGGGCAATCTTCAAGGGCGCAGATGTATTGAAGAAAGGGCAGGAATCCATCGGTTTTTTCCAGGCTGCGGCCAATATCAAGACAGCGGGGAACCGGATGTTCGGCGAATATGTCACAAGAGACAAGAATCACCGGGTCATCGACCACGGGCTCGTATACATCAGGCAGGTAGGAGGCTCGCTGCCTGTTGGAAATTCTCCCGAACTGGGCAGGGAAGTGATGGTCATGAAGTCCCGCATCACGGGGGTCTCGACAAAGCAGGAATTCACCCAGTACAAGTTCAAATTTGCATCTGTGCGGACCCGTTAACCAAGGACTGCGTTATTCCGGCTTTTGGAGCGCAAAGGCATACACTGGAAAAAGTATTAAATGGGCATTGCCCGGTCAGAAAAAAAAATAGATTTTCCGTTGACAATACAACGCATAAGGCCTAATTGTTAAATCAAGTTCTTCTCACCAAGTAAAATCCTGAAAACCTAAAATGATGGAGGTTATTATGAGAGATGGTGTTATAAAAAAAGAATATGAAAAAATGGTTTGGGTTCGTGACAAGGAAGGAAAAGAGTATGTATGTTACGTCTCGAACATTAAGAAGAAAGAAGATCTGACTGAAGAAGAAAAAGCTAAATGCCTGGATCTTAATACCGTCTTGGGCGACAGCTGGTAGATTCTCAAATACTATATAAGCGTTACCCAAGCCTCTGTTACTTTTAATGTAACAGAGGCTTTGTTTTTTGTACCACCAGACCGATCCAGTCTTTTAGCCTCCTAACTGGCAGAATTTTTGAGGGACCTCAAAAAAACAGCAATGTATCAATACATTGCTCTGATGGGGAAAACGAGTATGGAAAAACTAAAAATCGGGGTCAGTGCCTGCTTGCTTGGTCAAAACGTACGCTATAACGGCGGGCATCAGCTCAACCATTTTATTCGCGATATTCTGGGACAATACATGGAATTTGTCCCAGTTTGCCCGGAGGTGGAATGCGGCATGCCGATCCCCCGCGAGACCTTGCGTCTATTGGGAAATGAAGACGCCCCAAGGCTGGTGACCAGCCGCAGTGGTATTGACCATACCGAGCAGATGCAGTCCTGGGCCGAGGTCAGGGTGCGGCAATTGGAACAAGAGGATCTCTGTGGTTTCATTTTCAAAAAAGATTCACCGAGCAGCGGACTGTACCGGGTCAAGGTCTATTCGGAACAAGGCATGCCCCGCAATGTTGGCACCGGCATGTTCGCCCGGGCCTTTACCCGCCATTTTCCCCTCCTGCCAGTGGAGGAGGATGGCCGACTCAACGACGGCAGGCTGCGGGAAAACTTCATTGAAAGCGTGTTCGCATGTAAACATTTCCGTGACCTGTTGAAGGCTTCCCCCAGCCGAGGGGCTTTAGTGGACTTCCATACCCGCCACAAACTGCTGCTGCTTGCCCATAGCCAAGAACACTACCGGCAGATGGGGCGATTCATCGCCAATATGCCCGAACCCGTCGAAGAGGCGTATCGGCAATATGGCGAACTCCTTGCCCAGACCCTGCGGGTTCGCACCACCGCGAAGAAACATTGCAACGTCCTCTTGCACATTCTCGGCTATTTCAAGCAGGAGCTCTCACCTGATGAAAAGCAGGAGGTGCTGGAGATGATCGAGGCCTATCGCCTCGCCGATGTCCCGCTGATCGTCCCCATTACCCTACTCAATCACTATGTTCGCAAATTCGACCAGCCCTATCTGCGGGACCAATACTATCTCCACCCTCACCCTCTGGATCTTCGCCTACGCAGCCATTGCTGAATGATCAGGTGGTAACAAGCACGACCATGCACCCAACAGCCAAACCAATTGGCATCGCAATCACTTGGTTTACCACGCTGAGACGAGGTCTCTCGCTGATGATGTAATCCATCAACAAAAAGTTTCACGCCCCCCGCGTGGGGGGCGACTTTACCTCCGGAATGCCCAATATAATCACTCGGGACCCTACACCTATCCTAAAAACGATATTTTGATACCTTTGATTATTACGGTGGTAATGATGTTAAATCAAAATTTTAACAGTGATTCTCCTCGACCATCTTCGCTTTGCCAACCTGTTAACCCCCTAATGCCAGCTTTGATCCAAGATTGAACTTGCAAATTGGCATTTGAGGTGTCAGATTCTAGCCTGACGTCGATTAATTTTTCTGCGTATCCTGAAACAGGTGAGGTTTCCTTTCGTTGGAAAATGTCTATGCCAAAGAAAGGAGCGATGGCATGAAAGACTCGTCCTCTTCTTCACCCCAAACGGGACCAGGCCGTATCCCGCACCTATCGAAAACCACTCATCAGATCGGATGGATGCGATGGTTGCCGGGGCTGAACACCTTGCGCCGGTACGAGGCAACTTGGTTACGTCATGACATCGTGGCCGGACTGGTGCTAACGACGATGCTGGTACCCGTTGGCATCGCTTACGCGGTTGCATCGGGGGTGCCTGGCATCTATGGCCTCTACGCAACGATCGTTCCGCTGCTCGCTTATGCGCTTTTTGGCCCCAGCCGCATCCTGGTTTTGGGACCCGACTCCTCGCTGGCCGCTGTCATCCTCGCCGTTATTCTACCTTTGTCTGGCAGCGACCCACTGCGTGCCGTCAACCTAGCTGGCATGATGGCGGTCGTGTCGGGGTTGGTGTGCATCCTGGCCGGTATGGCCCGCCTGGGTTTTATTACCGAATTGCTTTCCAAGCCTATCCGATACGGGTACATGAACGGTATTGCTTTGACGGTATTGATCAGTCAACTGCCCAAGTTGTTCGGCTTTTCGATCGAGAGTGACGGACCGCTGAGAAACTTATGTGCCATCGCTAATGCGATACTGGATGGAAGGAGTAATTGGACTGCGTTCATGATCGGTGCAGGTACACTGGCAGTTATTCTGCTTCTCAAGGGATACAAGCGGGTGCCAGGTATCCTTATTGCCGTAGCTGGAGCGACTGTTGTCGTTGACACACTGGACCTTGCAGCGAGTGCTGACGTGTCAGTACTCGGCTCCCTCCCGCAAGGCCTGCCTGTATTTGCCTTCCCCTATATTACCTACACCGATATCGCGCCCGTCCTTATCGGCGGTTGTGCCGTCGCACTCGTGTCGTTCGCAGACACCAGCGTGCTCTCACGGGTCTATGCGGACCGGACCCATACCTATGTCGATCCGAACCAAGAGATGGTGGGACTCGGTGTTGCCAACTTGGCCGCCGGCCTATTTCAGGGTTTTCCGATCAGCAGCAGTTCATCGCGCACCCCTGTGGCTGAGGCTGCGGGCGCCAGAACTCAGCTGACCGGAGTCGTCGGCGCGCTCGCCGTTGCCCTGCTGTTGGTGATGGCACCTGATCTACTTAGGAATTTGCCTACCAGCGCATTAGCTGCAGTCGTGATCACTTCGGCCATCGGGCTCATAGAGGTTGTCGATCTGCGACGAATATACCGCATCCAGCGCTGGGAGTGCTGGCTATCAATCACCTGCACTGTCGGTGTGGCCGTGCTGGGGGCGATTCCAGGCATTGGCTTGGCGATCGTGATTGCCGTCATCGAATTTCTGTGGGATGGTTGGCGCCCTTACTCAGCCGTTCTGGGGCGCGTCGAGGGCGTCGAGGGCTATCACGACATCACGCGTTATCCTGATGCCAAGCAGGTCCCCGGCCTACTACTGTTTCGATGGGATGCACCCTTGTTTTTCGCTAATGCCGAGTTGTTTCAAGAACGCGTACTGGATGCGCTGGAAGCATCACCTGGGCAAATTTGCTGGTTGGTTGTTACAGCTGAACCGGTCACCAGTGTGGACATCACATCTGCCGACATGCTGGCCGAGTTAGATGAGACCTTGCACTCCACCGGCATTGAGCTGTGCTTCGCCGAGATGAAGGACCCCGTCAAGGATAAGCTTAAACGATTCGGACTATTCGCCAGGCTTGGCGAAGGCGCTTTCTTTCCGACCATTGATGCCGCCGTCAGCAACTATCTCAATACTCATACTCTGAATGTGTTGGACGGGAAGGAGCGGGGGGCATGAAGCAGGATCGCGCCGGCTAAACGTATGTTTGGTTAAACACCTGGTATCTAATCTCTTTTTTCTAAAGATTGATTTGACTCTATTTCCTGCAAGCTGTTTGCTGCTTACCACCTGCATTATTAGTTATCCTTCGAAAGAAGGTTTTTTAGCCCTGCAACATCAGTGACAACTTTAACCTCGAAACAAGAATATTCATGGGCATAGCAACTGATATTATTCTTCTCGTCCTGACAGCTTTCCTCTGCGGTCTGCTGATGCAACGATTACGGCAGCCATTGATTCTGGGTTATATTTTCGCCGGTATTATCCTTGGTCCACATACTGGCGGATTGACGATTACCAATGTGCACGATATCGAGTTACTTGCTGAAATTGGAGTAGCGCTGCTGCTTTTTGCGTTGGGACTAGAGTTTTCACACAAAGATCTCAAACCTGTTAAATACATTGCTTTGCTGGGCACCCCCCTGCAGATCGGGCTGACCGTTTGCTTGGGTATAGGCCTCGGCTGGCTCATGGGGTGGGAATGGAAAACCTCGGTCTGGTTCGGCGCTCTGATTTCCCTGTCCAGCACCATGGTGATCCTGAAAACGTTGATGAACCAAGGTCGGCTCGGAACTCTTTCAAGCAAGGTTATGATAGGCATGCTGATTGTCCAGGATTTGGCAGTGGTGCCCATGGTTATCATTCTACCGCTGATGAACGATCCAGCCGCTGGTCTAGTTTCTCTTGGTTATGCTGCGGTAAAGGCCATTTTTTTCCTGGTTGGCATGTTCGTTCTCGGTGCCAAACTGTTACCGATCCTGATGCGTCATATAACCAGACTCGGCTCCAGAGAATTGTTTCTTCTCGCTATCATCGCCATTGGCCTGGGTATTGGCTATGCCACGTATCTGGCCGGCCTTTCCTTCGCCTTTGGGGCTTTTATCGCCGGCATGGTGCTTAATGAATCTGATTACGGTCATCAGGCATTGAGCGATATCATTCCGCTTCGCGATGTCTTCGGCCTGCTCTTTTTTGCCACGGTCGGCATGCTCCTGGACCCGATGTTTTTTCTTCATAATTTCGGTACGATTATGCTCCTGGTCGTTGCGGTCAGTTTCGGCAAGTGCTTCATTTTCGCAACGATTGCCAAGCTCTTTTCCTATGGCAACGTCATCCCCATCGCCATTGGCTTGGGCCTGTTCCAGATCGGTGAATTTTCCTTTGTGTTGGCCCGAATCGGCTTGAGCAGTGGTTCGCTCAGTGCCGAATTTTACAATCTCGTGCTGACAACCGCAGTCTTAACCATGGTCCTGACACCGATTCTATCGGCGCAGACCTCTCGCTTGTATTTCTATAAAAAACGTTGGTTTCCAAAGGAAACTCTGGAGTCTATCAATTTTCCGGTCAAGGGGTTAGCTAACCATGTGGTGATCGCCGGCGGCGGCCACGTAGGGATACAAATTGCCACAATACTCAATGGGCTGGATATTCCTTTCGTTATCATCGAGCTTGATCAGCGCCGAATAGAGCAGGCGAAGATTGCTGGGTATGCAGTCGTGTTCGGGGATGCCAGTCATAAGATCGTCCAAGAGGCAGCATCAATGACAACCGCTTCCCTGCTGGTGATCACAACTCCAGGCATTGTCGAGTCCCAAGCTATTATTACCCATGCCCGTCAATTCAACCCTACCCTTGAGATGATCGCCCGGTTGTCGGATCCCGATTTTCTTGAGGTCTTCAGCAAGCTAAATATGACCAATCTGGTGTATCCTAAATTAGAAGCTGGCATGGAAATGGCTCGGCAAGTCCTGCTTGCCCTGCGCATCCCGGTAACTGAAATCCATCGGCACACCGAAACCCTGCGCCAGGAGTTCTTTGCCAACAACCTCAGTCAGGATATACCTTACCAAACTCTGGCACAGTTCCGCTCAGCAGAGCAACAATTCGACCTGCAGTGGGTGAACGTAGGTGCCCATTGTCAATTGGTAGGGAAAACGATTGGCGAGGCCGAGATACGCAAGAACACGGGTGTTTCTGTGGTCGGGGTAATCCGCGACGACAAGTTAGAACCAAATCCTAGCCCACAGTTCCGGTTCGAAGAAAAAGATCGCGTTGCAATTATTGGTTCAACTGAAGCACGCACCTCTTTTCATTCACGTTTCTTCCAAAATCGCTGATTAGGACTTGACTCTGAATAGGACATGGTATTCCAAGCCGCCTGGGGCTCGAACGTCGAGTCATGAGACGTTCTTTCAAAAAAAGGGTTGCATCAGGCTCCAATCATCCACTGGACGGCCAGGCAGTCTTAGCCTAGCGACTCAATTGGAGATTGTTTTTTTTTGGTTTTCAGCACCCACCCACCCTTAATGTCAAGGTGTTGCCCTTCATCTTTTCAAAAGAACAACGATAAAAATGTGGAGATTGGTATGGCGTTTCCGAAAAAGATCCTCAAGAAAATGTACGCAGAGAGTTTTTGCGAGATCATGCTCCGCGAGTACCCAAACATGACGGAAGCCATCAATATGGACACCGTCTTTTTCTATTTCAACGATGGGGTAGAAGTGCATGATGCTGTGAATAAATACATGGAGTTCCAAGATTAGAGCACAAGTGGCGTTGCACTTCCCTTCAATCTGGCACGTATCCACCTTCAAATACAAGCTGTTATGCTCATCATTGTCGAATCACCCACCAAGGCCAAGAAAATTCAATTAATTCTCAAGCTCAGAGCTATGTCCACAGTGGGTCACTTCAAAGACCTTCCTGACTCTCAGATTGGTGTCGATTTGAAGACCTACGAGCCGACCTTCGTCTACCACGAAAAGAAAATGCACCTGCCCAATGAGCTGCGGGCTGCAGCCAAGGGGGAAACCGTTATGCTGGCAGGAGACCCTGACCGAGAAGGCTATGCGATCAGTTGCCACATCTACGAAGAAGTGAGATCCGTCGCCAAAGAATGCCTGCGGATGGAAATTTATGAAGTGACTGAAAAGGGTCTGAAAGAAGCTCTTGCCAAAGCGGTGCCTTTCGAGCAGACAAACACAGGTCTCTACAACGCCTTTCTGGGAAGAAGGATCGGTGACCGGTTGGTCGGCTATATCCTTTCCCCGATTACCAGCAAGAGACTTCGCGGTAAATACAGTGTTGGGCGGGTGCAATCACCTGCCGTTCGTCTAGTCGTCGATCGTGAGCGGGAGATTAGGGATTTTAGCCCTTCCCTGTATTGGATGCTCGATATTCAGTTGGATAAAGATGGATCGACCTTCTTGGCTCGCCATGCCAAAGGAAAATTCCAGAAATTGTCGGACGCAGAGAAGGTTATCGCAGCCATTCGAGGCGAACCCCATACCTTGGCAGTAAAAGTTGAAAAGAAGGAGGTTAAGCAGTCGCCCAAACCACCATTCACGACGGTCGATTTACAAGCCGCTGCGGCTGTTCGCCTGAAGTTCTCCCCGGAGCAGACAATGAAACTTGCTCAAGGGCTTTTTGACCACGGCATTACCACCTATCACCGTACAGATTCTGTCCGCATGGATGAAGCCTTTATCAAAGAGATCCGAGAATTCTTAGGGAAAGCGCTTGGTGCTCACTATCTACCTAAAAAGCCGAACCAGCATAAGTCAAAGAATTCTCAGGCTGAGGCGCATGAAGGTATCCGGCCCACACACATGCACTCGACCGCTGACATCGCCGCCATAATAAAGAAAGAAGGACTGACCGCAGACCATGCCAAACTGTACGATCTAATATTTAGACGTGCTGTCGCAAGCCAAATGGCACCGGCCCTCTTTGACTCCACCACCATGCTCTTCGAGGTGGTCGGGGAAAAATTCAAGGCCGCGGGCCGGGTTCTCAAATTCGACGGCTTTCTTAAGGTCTACTCGGAGGTTGACGAAGAAAAAAAGAAAGATGAAGACAAGTTGCAGTTGTTACCTCAGGTGGAAGTTGGCGACCTCGTCCCAAAACTCAAGGAAATCCTGGAAGAAAAAAAAACCAAAGCTCCCGGAAGATTTACCCTGGGTTCACTGGTAAAGGAGCTGGAACGGCTTGATATCGGCCGCCCCTCGACCTACGCCGCCATTACCAAGAATATTATCGACCGCGGTTATGTAAAGGAAGAAAAGGGGAAGGTGGTGCCTCTCATCCCTGGAGAGACACTTATCGACTACTTACGAGAAAAGCATTCTTGGGTGATCAATTACGAGTTGACCAGCAAGATGGAGAAATTTCTGGATCAGGTCGTGGAAAACAAGGAAACATGGCAGCGATTCTGTAAGGGCGTTCACAACAAGATGGGATATTTCGAGCCACCAATAAGAGCTACGGGTGGTGGCCCAAGCGAAAGCCAGCTCAAGTATGCTCAAGACCTCGCTGTAAAAAACAATCTCATCATACCTGTGGAAACCTTAAAGACCAGTATGGCCTTGTCATTGTGGATTGAAAACATTGTCGGTAAAAACAAAAAATGATGGAGGTGCCAACTACCTTCCACTGGCTCTGTGACGCATGCCCGATTGATTGTGGCACCCACGGTGCTTTTGCAGACACCAAAGGCTGTAGCTGCATCACGCCTGCTCTGGTTGCATAACCAGACAAGGCGAAGGATCTCTCGCGTTTTTCGCCCGGAATACGCAATTGCTTCTCCGGCAGCACTGCCAGACCCTCGCTATATAAAACCACACATATCAGCGTCACGCTGCGCAAACAAAAACAGCTGGCAAATGCCAGCTGTTTTCTCAACAATCGATGCTAACTGCTTTCAGTTGACAGCGTCGGACAATTTGCTGCCTGGCTTGAACTTGGCTATTGTTTTGGCGGGGATATCGATCATGGCGCCAGTGCGAGGATTTTTGGCTTTCCGCTCCGTGCGCTTGACAATTGAAAAAGTTCCGAAACCAACCAAGGTTACCTTGTCACCTTTGGACAGTGCATCAGATACCGCCATTAGCATTCCATTCAGCGCCTTCTCGGCCGCAGCCTTGCTGATATCTGCCGCTTCCGCCATGGACTCAACCAGTTCCTTCTTGTTCATTCTTCCCTCCCGATGATGTTAGCATTGCCCAAACAGCCAGGTTCCAACCTCTGACGTGGCCTTTGTTGACACTTTAAAACTAAAGTAAAAAAAAAAATCTTTGTCAAAGAAAAAAAGCCGTTTTTTCAGCCCCAAGGCCAGATACAGCGCAGTTTAAAATATTGCCCAAGCCATTATATGCTTGGCTAGCTTCTGCCTTCTAGATCAAAAAATACTTTTCTAAAACCGTTATTTTGAAAAAATCTGAGTAATGCCAATCGAATGTTTGGTTTCAGCAATGCCTCGAAATCCTCTCCGCGTATTTCTACATACACCGCATCCTCTCGATTGTTGTCCAAACGGACACGGCAACCGGCAAAACCAAATCGCTCCACCCCCTCTTCCCAAGCCTTTATCTTTTGAAGCAGTTGGCTGGTAATTTTGGTTCCGGTGGGAATCCTGGTTGCCAGACAGGAGGAAGATGGCAGGCTCCAGTCGACCAATCCAAGTTGCTGACTGTACCTGCGAATTTCAGCCTTGTCAAAGCCGACTTCCATTAAAGGCATTTTTACCCCCAATTCATGGATGGCGCGAAGTCCGGCACGATTCCCTTTAAGATCGTCGATATTGGTTCCGTCCATTAATATCGAAAAACCTCGTTTATCCATACGCTCACGAAACAACGTATAAATACGAAGTTTGCAAAGATAGCAACGATCCTCGGGGTTATGAACAAACTCCTTCCAGGAAAGGGGCTGTAGGCTGACCGACTCTAGTTCAATGCCTTTGGTGTAACCATGCTTCTTCAGCCATTGTTCTGCTCGTTCAATTTCGCTGGCCTTGAGCAATTCAGATTTGCCGAACAAGACAAGAACATTGCCGGCGCCCAACGTGTCAAGAGCACACTTAAGCAGGAGGGAACTGTCGATGCCGCCGGAAAAGGCGATCGCCACCTGTCGGTAACCCTGAAGTATTGTTCTAAGCCGATCAGCTATATTTTCGATGTGCAAGCAGGGGGGCTTCCTTATAATTGACAGCAATACGTCAGTCCGGAAATACTATCAAAATAATGGTTATTCTGCGGCCAATCGCTCCTTATACACCGGACGCTGCCGCAACTGCAAGCGACACAATCAAACCAGAAATGAATAATCAAATCTTAAGAAACAATCGGAAGGCCTCTCTAGATAATTTTGGTCCCACCGGTGGTCCCCGGAAGATCGGATGTCTCTAATAGGTTTGGCGGATGTACACCTTTTCGCTTGGTTTATGGTGATATTTTCGATATTCATAGTATTCCGGTCGATAGACCTTAACCGGCGGCCGATGCGAGTATCCCCCCTCATGCCGGTACTCCCGATAACGGGGTGCATACACCTCGCGATACCAGTCATCCTGAACAAAATAGACCGGTCGGCCACAGGCTTCATATCGATCGCAATGCTTATACCAATGTTTGGCATGACCAGGAGGCACACGGAGATAGACTGGCGGGTACCAGGTCTTGACGCGCCGCACAATCACCGGCTCCTCGTAGATTAATCGCGGTGGTGGATAGTTACCGATATCCACCCGACCATAAAAACCTGGCTCCCCAACGCTGACTGAGACACCAGCTTCCGAAGGTGCCGTTTGAATCACCAGCAAGGCAATCAGCAAAACGGTTAGTGCTACAAAAAATTTCATCTTATTCTCCCAGGAAATAATGTATCAAGGATACTTGCTTGCATTCATTCTGAAAAGCATAACCAACCAACATATAACACCTAGGGGCTTCAAGGTAATCAGCACGATCTAAAAAAGGCCGGATGATAACTGACCACTCCACGGGCCCTAATGTTTGAAAACAGCAGCACCATGAAATGTTCCTGAGATTCCTCAGCAAGGAATAGGTCGGGCTCGTTGTCAAAACCGAAACGTCGATAATAGCCGGGTTAGCCGAGCAACACGCTGCCGTTCGCCCCCAATCGTTTGAAGCGATCCAGCCCTTCGCGAACCAAGGCGCTTCCTACACCGTTCCCCCGCCTTGCAGGAACAACAGCCAGAGGACCAAGGCAAAGCCAACCGGTGGAGCCATCGGAGATTTCGATTTCCGAAAACGCAATATGGCCGACTGGTTCCCCCTCGACCTCCGCCACCAACGAAAGGGCAAGCGTCTGGTCACGCCGCAGGTCATGAACGATTATATGCTCGGTATGTTTGCTGTGAAGGTGCTCGAGGAAGGCGACCTTGGTAATTTCGGCAATCCTTTCGATGTCGGATTCCAGTTCAGGACTGATGCGAAGTTCCATGATCAGGATTCATTACAAATGTTGGATTTTTTTTTAGGTGGAAGTTGCCAATATAGAACATCTCCATTCTTCCGCATAGTGGAAAAGCAGGGTGTCAACCTGATTGCACGCCAACAGCGCACCGAGATGACTGCCAGTGGCAGAAAGAAACCTTTTCGTACCGCCCCACAGTGTCCCCATAAAACAACACACACCAAAAACCTACCCTTCTTTCTTGGCCGCTGGCCCGCACTGTGGTATAGAAAATTCCCCGCTCTCAGCGGGGCCAAAATGGACACATAAGGAGCAAAAACGTGGCGATCACTAAAATTGAAGTTTCAGACATGATACTGGCAGGCACCCTGTTTAACGAAAGCGGGTACGATCTCGAAAAAAGCGCCGAAAACCTCGCGGAATTGAAAGGGAATATCATCATCGAGCATCTTGAAGGCCTCTTTCCAGACGTGGAGATCTGTGCCGACATCGCCATTCAAATGGAAGACGGAAAGCCTTGGCGGTTGGAGGTGCTGGTATACAATGAAAAAAATGAAAAAAATCAAGAGGAAGCCAATGCGATCCTCAGCCAGCTAACCCAGAAAATTGCCGAAGGTACGGCAGATCGTTCCTGGGCGGTGAAGGTGGGCTAAACCCTCTTGCTGTTTGCCGGATCAAAGAGACACTGAAGGCAAGCGAAATGGCTCCGCTCCGTTTCCCTTAAAAAACAGCATGCGGATGGTGCCGCTACCCAAGACGCCCCACCTAACCTGCAAGAGTGAATCAGCGATGCAAACGTGGCCCATGCCTATAGCCCAAAACCGATTCTGGTCGTAAAGCCATACCCTTGCGCATCGTTGCCATTATCTTGCCCGTCATTTTCTTTGTCCAAATAGTATTCCAAACTCAGCTTGGCTCCATCAAAAAACGACATGGAAGCCTTGGTGCTATACCGCTGTTCAGGCAGATATAATTGCAAAGCCTCAGATGATCTCTGATACCCGACCGCCAGCACGGTCTCTTTATGCAGCAGTTCGGTTGTGTAGGCGAGTTGGCTATTCCAGGCCATGGGTTCGGAAGCGCCCTCATCCGGGGAGAGATGCGCGGGGGCAAATCGATCGAGGGCACGGATGTATCCGCCTGTCAGCGACAAAGCTCGGTAACTCGCTCCAAGGTTGACGTTCAAACCGGAAGCCCGGTCGGCAGTCGCAGGCGAACCAGCCTCTTCAAAAGCTTTGGGGGTAGCGTAAGGATCGCCAATATCATTGAGCCAGGAGAAACCGGCGCCCACCGATAGCTTATCTTTCTGGTAGCGATAGGCAAAGGGAGCACCGGATCGCCTGCTGACCTCTCCGGTTTCGACATTCTGAGATTCCTTGAGTCCGGCCTGCATCTCGAACAGATCGTTGTTTTCGAACCTAGCGATTTCCTGGAGGACACCATAGCCGCCCGAAGCCGGGGAAAATGGATTTCGCGGCGCATTTTTAGATAATTTCCGGTCACTTCGGCTAACTTGATTGGAACTCGTGGCTTGAGGGGCTAGTTTACCCAGCGTGAGATTTGTTTTGAGGATGGCGAGATTCTGATCGGCAAAGTCGGCCAAATGGGCGGGATCAAAGCCCACTGCCCATTTAGTGGTCTCGGCACCAAGGATGAATGCAACATTTTCCGGTGCGAATCCGCTGGTGGCCGCATTTGCAGGTGGTGTTGCAGGAACTACTTTCCCGATCATTAAACGGCTGAGCACCACGAAATCGCTGTCCGTCCCTTTTTCTATTGGTGTGTTTCGGGTAACGGTCTTGTTCTCGACATGCCTTTTAGACGGGGTAATATTTCGATAATTTGGCGGTTGTGCCGGATGGGCGACGGCTGCAGGCTGTCCTCTCTCGGCACTTGCAGCACCGGCAGGACTTGGCAGCGCCACAAGCAGGGAAAACCATCCTGCGGCGATAAGGACCAAGGTTCGATAGAGTCTGCTGTCCATTTTCTGATTGAACCTCAAGGCATCATTGAAAGAATAACCCCTAGTCCTATCTTAAAAATTTTATGCGAACATTGCAAGATGTCCTGAGCTGGAAAGGAATCCGCACCGCGAAGAGCAGCAACGATCAACCCTGAACAAGCGGTTAGGAGAATAGGTCTTGAATCATCGACGAGGTGCCGCTTGCAAAATAAACCCGACACCGCAAGTCTCAGCACACACAATTTTAATCGTGTAAAAACGACGAGTTGACAAAAAGAAAAAGTTAGAGTAATGAACACCCGTGAACAGATTTCTTGTCCGCGCGGGCCTTGCCTTGGAGCACGGCCTTTACTAAAAACAAACGCTTGTCTGGCACACCTTAAAAATAGAAAACATTCATTTTCCCCTGACCAGGCTTTGCTTGACAACCGAGCGAGCCGACCAACCAGATCGCGAATTAGGCAATGAACCGCTGGAAATACCGGCAAAGCCAAGCAGCAAAACCACAACAAAGAAGACGGTTGCGGCAAGCAGATACCGTTAACCGACCCACGATCTATAGAATTGCGCTTTTTCTTGGCGTTTGCTGTATGTTCCTCCCCCAAGTCTCGATCTGCGGCAGCAGCGAAACGCATAAATCGAAGGAGACCTCCTTGTCAGCACCAAACACCATGGACCGACCTGAAATCACCCAACTTCTTTTTCGTCCCGTAAAAGTCCCCAGAAATGCGCCTCCTGCTGGAGCCATCGATATCGAGCCACAGGTCGAAAACGGCATCACCATCGCCTGCCGACTGTTCACCAGCTCCCTCACCGCGCCGACCTTGATTTTTTTTCATGGCAACGGCGAAATTATTCCCGACTACGACGAGATCGGCCCCTTCTACCAACAGTTGGGAATGAATTTTCTCGTGACCGAGTACCGCGGTTACGGATGGAGCGGCGGCAGTCCATTGACCAGCACCTTTCTACCCGACAGCAACGCCCTCTTCGTGCAGTTGCAGCAATGGCTCAATACCCACAATTACACCGGTGCCCTGTTTGTCATGGGCCGCTCCCTGGGCAGTGCCTGTGCCATCGACGTCGCGCTCAACCACAACGAGGCCATCACTGGGCTGATCATCGAATCCGGATTCGCCAAGACCCTGCCACTGGCCAAAATGCTGGGCCTGGACCTCGCCCAGATGGGCATCACCGAGGAGCAAACCTTCAACAACAGCTATAAAATAGCCCAAATCACCGACCCCACGTTCATTCTTCACGGCCAGTACGATCAGTTGATCCCCCTCTGGCAGGCGGAAACCCTGATGAGCGAAAGCGCCGCCAAAAGCAAAGAACTGCAGATAGTGCCGGGCGCCGACCACAACTCCCTGATCAGTGTCGCCGGCATGCTCTACTTCGAAGCCATCAAAAAATTTGTCGAAAAGAGTGCCGGTACCGCTCCTGACTGGCGGGAACGAAGACGACAGTTCAAAGCACAGCAAACCGCCGTACAATCTCAGGAATAACATGATCACCAAACGAACCGGATATCTTTCCTGGGATGAATACTTCATGGCCGTGGCGATTCTCTCCGGGCATCGCTCGAAAGATCCTAACACCCAGGTGGGTGCCTGCGTGGCCAATAGCCAGAATAAGATTGTCGGCGTCGGCTATAACGGTTTCCCCTGGCGCTGCTCGGATGACGAACTCCCTTGGGCTCGGGAAGGGGAATATCTCGACACCAAGTATCCCTACGTCTGCCATGCCGAACTCAATGCCGTATTGAACTGCATCACCTATGACCTGCGCGACTGCCGGTTGTACGTCGCTCTTTTCCCGTGCAACGAATGCACCAAGGTCATCATCCAGGCGGGTATCCGCGAGATCATTTATCTTTCCGATAAATATAAGGATTCAGACTCGGTCAAGGCCTCCAAGATCATGCTGGAGAAATCGAAAACGTCTGTTCGGCAGTTTATTCCGGCCCGAGATTGCGTACAGCTCAATTTCAAGATCGACTGAACAAAATATCGACACACCTGATCCACCCCAATCCTCCACTAGCAATTCAGGGTTGATCCTACTGATTCCAGGTTGTTTATTACCAAGACGCCGGCTGTTTTCAATTTTTCCATCGCAGCATAATCGCAACGCCTAGACCGCCCCAGAAAGGTAGAAGTTGCCAGATGCACCTGGGATGCATATAATATTTTCACAATTACAAATAAATATTAACTTTTTCGAAGGACATTTGATGCAATTTGAAGATCTCGCTTTACCGGAATCCCTCAGCCAAGGCATTGCCGCCGCAGGATTCACCACATGCACCCCCATTCAGGAGTTGACCCTGCCCTTAGCCTTGAGCGGCAAGGATGTCGCGGGTAAGGGACAGACCGGTACCGGCAAGACCGCAGCTTTTTTAATCACCCTTTTTGACCGTTTACTGAAAACGGAGCCTGCCGCCATAAAGAATCCCCGCGCCCTGATCCTGGCCCCAACCCGAGAACTCGTCGTCCAGATTGAAAATGACGCCAAGCTCCTGGGCCAATATTGTGGATTTACGGTCCAGGCCATCTATGGCGGGGTCGATTACATGAAACAGCGCGATGCCCTGCGCCAAGGCGCGGATGTCATCATCGGCACCCCCGGACGCCTGATCGACTACCTCAAGCAAAAAATCTACACCCTCAGCGAGGTGGAAATGCTGGTGATCGATGAAGCCGACCGCATGTTCGACATGGGTTTCATCGCCGACCTGCGGTTCATCCTGCGACGCCTACCGCCCTTTGAAAAACGGCAGAACCTAATGTTTTCGGCCACCCTGAGCCACCGGGTTATGGAACTTGCCTATGAGTTCATGAATGTTCCGGAAAAAGTGAGCGTCACCGGCGACAACATGACCGCAGACAATATCGAAGAGGTGTTGTTCCATGTCGGCCGCAAAGAAAAATTCCCGCTGCTGCTTGGCCTGCTCCGCCGGGACGGGATGGAACGCACCATGATTTTCATCAACACCAAACGGGAAGGAGAATATCTGTATTCCCGCATGAATGCCAACGGCTTTCCCAGTCGCCTGATTTCCGGCGATGTGGCCCAGGAAAAAAGACTGCGGATCATGGAGGATTTCAAGGAAGGCAAACTGCCGATTCTGATTGCCACCGATGTGGCATCCCGAGGACTCCATATCGAAGGTGTTTCCCATGTGATCAACTATGATCTTCCCGAGGATAGCGAGGACTATGTCCATCGGATCGGTCGGACCGCCCGCGCCGGGGCCAAGGGCAAGGCGATTTCCTTTGCCGATGAGGAAGGAGCACTGTATCTCGAGGCCATCGAGGAATTCATCAAGCACAAAATCCCCACCGAATGGGCCGAGGACGACCTGTTTGTCAACGATTTCAATCGGGTGGCGAAACCAAAATTCAAGAAAAGTTTAAAAAAAGACGGCTCCAGCGGCCCGAGAAGAAACAATCGGCCCAACCCACGCCGCTAAATCTCTTCTCTGCTTGTTCAGCCAACCGGAGCTTCTGAGCTTTAACCAAGGAGCTTCAAGCGACAAACCTCATTATCTATCACAAGGACCAAGAGCCATGGCAAAAGAAAAAAACACCAAACAGGTTAACGTTAAAAAAGAACCGACTAAATCCCTCAAGGAAAAACGCGCCGCCAAGCAAGTCAAGCGCGAGGAAAAGTCTAGAGATCGACCATAACCCCAACAACGAGCCTCCCAACCACCCATCAATCGCCAAGACTCCTTGCGGTCTTGGCGTGATGGTATTCTCTCACCGTTCAATACATCCGGTGCCGGAACAGCCAAGTCGCCATGCTCAGGGTGATGACGGCAATGATCGACATCGGCCAGAGTTCGTGCCAGAAGTATTCCAGCCCGGCCCCCTCCAGAAAAACCCGCCGCACGATCGTCAGAAAATAACGCATCGGATCGAGATAAGTCAGCATCTGCATAAAATGGGGCATATTTGCGATCGGCGTTGAAAAGCCGGACAGGGTGACCGCCGGCACAATAAACAAAAACGCTCCCAGCAACGCCTGCTGCAGAGTGGTGGAAAACGACGAGATCATCAAACCGACCCCGATAATCGACAGCACATAGATAATAAGTGCCGGATATAAGGTGACCAAACTGCCGACCAAAGGAATCCGGAACCAGTACACGGTCACCAGGATGATCAGCGAGGCCTCCCCCACCCCGACAATCAATCCGGGCATGGCCTTGCCGATCAGAATTTCCCAGGGGCGGAGCGGCGTCACCAGCAACTGGTCAAAAGTGCCGGCCTCCCGCTCCCGCGCCACCGACAACGCGGTCACCACCAGGGTGACGATCATGGCCAGCAGGGCAATGATTCCAGGCACAATAAACCAGCGGCTCTCCAGGTTTGGATTGAACCAAGCCCGGATATTGAGCCGCGCCGGCAGTTTCACTCCCAGAGACTGCTCCGCATATTCCTGATTGAAATCCGAAATGATACTTCTGACATAATTGAGCGCCAGCATGGCGGTATTGGAGTTGCGGCCGTCGATGATCACCTGTACCGGGCAGCTCTCGCCCTGCGCCAGACGGGCGGAGCACAGCCGGTCGACATGGAGCACCAGCAGGGCTCCCTTGCTGTCGATTAAGGGACCAATTTCCGAGTCGGATTGGAGATAGCCCACCAGTTGAAAACCCACGGAGCCCTGGAATCGACCGATCAATTCGCGGGAGACTGCGCCCGGATCTTCATTGAACACCGCTAGACGGGCATGCTCCAGATCAAAGGTCGCCGCATACCCGAAAATCAGCAATTGGAGAATCGGCGGCACGATCACCGCCATCCGGCTCTTTTTATCACGAAAAAGGGCCAAAAATTCCTTGATGATCAGGGCGAGGATGCGATGACCCACAAATGCTCCTATTCGAGATTTTTCCTGGTCTTGCGGTAGACCAGGCCGAGAAAGAACACGGCCATGGTTAGCAAGGCCGCCGAATTGGGTAGGATCACGCTCCAGACATCGCCGACCAGGAACAGGGTCTGAAGGATCGACACATAATAGCGGGCGGCGATCAGGTGGGTGACACCCTGGATCACCAGGGGCATGCTCTGAATATCAAAGATAAATCCCGAGAGGATAAAGGCCGGCAGGAAGGTGCTGATCAGCGCCACCAGCGCCGCCACGAACTGCGAGCGGACGATGGTGGAAATAAACAACCCCATGCCAAGCGCCACCAACAAAAACAAGGCCGAGGTCGCCATGAGCAGCCAGGACGAGCCGCGCAGCGGCACATGAAAAAGATATTTTGCCATGAACAGCGAGAGGCCCAAACCGGCCATGCCAAGGATGAAATACGGAATCAGCTTGCCCAGCAGGAGTTCGAGCACCGAAATCCGGGTGACCAGCAACGCCTCCATGGTGCCCCGCTCCCATTCCCGGGCAATGACCAGGGCGGTGAGCAGGGCGCCGATCAGGGTCATGATCACCGCCAAAACCCCCGGCACCAGAAAAAAAGTGGACCGCACCTGGGGATTGAACCAGATCCGCTGCTCCAACCGCACCGGCGAACGTAGTTTTTTCCCTGCGAGTTCCGCCTCCTGTTCCAGCCAACCGAACCAGATGCCCTGCACATAGCCTTCCACCAGCCGGGCGGTATTGGCATCCACGCCATTGACGATCACGCTGATCGGCGGCGACTCCTTGTTGAGATATTCGCGGTCAAAGTTCTCCCGCAGCCAGACGATACCATCCACCTTTGACTGCCTGAGTGCCAACTCGGCCTCCTGGATGGACACCATGGGTACCGGGGCAAAAAAGGGGGATTGAAAAAACCCGCCACTGAAACTCAGCGCCTGGGCTCCAGGCCGCTCGACCACCAAAGCGATGGGAATGTTTTTGGCATCCAGCGACACCCCGAACCCGAAGATCAGCAGCAGCACCATGGGCAGGAAAAAGGCAATGGCGATGCTGGAAGGATCGCGGACGACCTGCAGACATTCCTTGCGGATCATCCCGGCGATTCGAAGCAGACTTCCCGTTTTCATGCGGCCGCACTCCGCTGCTGGTTGGATTCCAGCAGGCTGATGAAGGCATCTTCCATGGTGGCTTCCGAGCCTTTGGCCGCGCCATACCGGGCCTTGACATCCTCGGGCGTTCCTTCCGCCAGCACCTGGCCCTCGGCCATGATCACCAGGCGGTCGCAGTACTCCGCCTCCTCCATGAAATGGGTGGTGACCAGCACGGTCACCCCCTGATCGGCCAGGCTGTTGATCTGGGTCCAGAATTCCCGGCGGGCCAGCGGATCGACCCCGGAGGTGGGCTCGTCCAGGAACAAGACCTCGGGTTCATGCATCAGAGCCACGGCCAGGGCCAACCGCTGCTTGAAGCCCAGCGGCAGAGACTGGCTTTCACTGGCAACGAACTGTTCGAGGTCAAAGGTGGTCAAGGCCCAGTCGATCTGGGCGGTGCGGTGCGCCCCTCGTAGGCCGTAGGCACTACTGAAAAATTTGAGATTCTGGAGCACGCTCAGGTTGCCGTACAGGGAGAATTTCTGGGCCATGTAGCCGATGCGCGCCCTGGCCGCTGCCGACGCACTCCGTAGATTCACCCCGGCCACCGTGCAATGCCCGGCGGAGATGGGCAAGAGGCCGCAGAGCATCCTGAAGGTGGTGGTCTTGCCCGCGCCGTTGGCTCCGAGCAGCCCGAAAATCTCACCGCTGCGCACCCGAAAGCTGACCCGGTCGACCGCCAGAAACGCACCGAACCGCCGCACCAGGTTGTCGGCGGTGATCACGTCCTGCCCGGCAAACCGGTTGTTGACCTTTTGCAGGGTGATGGTGTTATTCAAGGCCGTGTTTCTGCTCCCGCCCTTGAGGGTGGCCACAAAAAAATCCTCGAATCGAGGTTCGACCGGTTTAATTTCAAGCGATCCATCAATCCCCGCAAGTGCCGCCTGCAGACCCCCCTGGTCGCGGCCAACCACCCGCACAGCGGTCCCGAGGATCAGGGCATCAAGCACCGCCGGATGCTCGCTCAACGCTCGTTGCAACCTCCGTTTAGGCAGCGAGGGTGACCGCACCAGCCAGGTGCGGCCGGCGACCTGACGGCTGAAGGCTTGGGGAGGAGCATGGCCCAGGATTTGTCCGTGGTGCATGAGCACGACCTCGGCGCAGCGTTCGGCCTCGTCAAGGTAGGCGGTGCTGAGCAGCACGCTCATCCCCTCCGCTTCCACCAGGTGATAGACGATCTGCCACAGCTCCCGCCGGGAGACAGGGTCGACGCCAACGGTCGGTTCATCGAGCAGCAACAGTTGCGGCGGCCGTACCAGGGTGCAGACCAGGCCGAGCTTTTGCTTCATCCCGCCGGACAATCGTCCCGCCAGGCGACTGCGGAACCCTTCCAGCCCGGACATGGCCAGTAGTTGGGCGTACCGCTCCGGGCGCAGTCCGGCGGCCACCCCCTGGAGATCGGCGTACAGGTCCAGATTTTCCTGCACGGACAAATCTTCATAGAGCCCAAAGCGCTGGGGCATATAGCCGATGCTGGCCTGGACCTTAAGCGGTTGGCTGATAACATCGATGCCCAGGGCGGTCACCTGGCCCTGATCCGGGGTCAGCAAGCCAGCGCAAAGCCGCATCAGGGTGGTTTTTCCCGCCCCGTCCGGGCCGATCAGGCCGGTAACCCGATGAGGGCGGATGGTGCAGCTGACCCCGTCTAAGGCGGCAATCCGTTTGGTGTCGACCAGAAACGTTTTGGAAACCTGCGCAAGGGTCAAGGCAGCCGGTTGCGACAAGGAATCGTCGGCAGGTTGAGTGCCGGGGGCGAGGATGGTCATATGATGGGGTACACCCACCCTTCTCTACCGCAAGCCGTGGCGCGCACTGCTAAACGAACAGATACGCGCACGGTGCACAGGTCGGGCACACGGGCGTAATCGAGGTGGGGTCATAGGAGGTCCTCAAGGGGTCTGCAGGCCGGAGGGAGGGGGAACACTCTTTTTCTCAATTTCAGGGGGTCAATTTTGGACGCTGAAAGTGGGTCATTTTTCAAAGCTGATTGACATTGCCATAGGTCTCGTTCTTAAAAGGGGTTTTTGATGGTCAAAAAGGTGCTTTTAAGCTTTATTTTGGCTGTATTTTTTAAAAATCTCGGCAACATTACAAATGTTTACTGTGGCTCGACCCCGGTTCTGGCGGCGTCAATTTTTCAAGTTCTGCAAGCAACTTGTCAGAGTCTATTTGATGATTTTGGCGAAGAGCGCTTACTGGTATCCATTGACCATTGGTTGGATCTTGAAACTTCCAAAAGTCTCGCCCATTCGTGTTTGCAGCTTTACCTTTGGTGCCGACAAGGTTCTTTGCTGCTATGGCTGCGGGAGAAAGGTTGTTGAAAAGATCTCCCTCAAAGCGGACACCAGCGCGTTCAACTTGAGCAGTTAAAGTCTTGCCTAAATAGGTCCCCCTCAGTTCTGTTCCTACCGGCAATGTGTCGCCTCGGGAGGACCTCCAAAACTCTTGAGTAGCTGCAGAGCTGCTAATTACGTGCGGGACTCTCCTGTCTGAGTGTGTTTCCCAATAGTCAAGAAGTCGTCCAATAACGCTATCTGTCGTGTCAACTAAAGGCAAGGCAACTTGCTGAAGACGTTCAAAAATTTTCTTTGAAATAGTTACGGATACTTGCTCTGTCATGATGGTCTCCCTTGGGTTATGGTTAGTATCATGAAGTAACTATAGAGTAACTATTGATTAAAATCAATTACTATTTCCCTGGGAAGCCTAACGAGAACATCTGCGGCTTGTCCGCAGAATGCTATTGTTGAAATTGAGTATCGTGAACCCGGAATTCCACCCACAGCGACTGAAAGGAGCGGGGTTGAGTGCCGGGTTGGGCATCACTTCTGGCGACCAAACCATGACAGAGGCTTGACTCGAACCGGCATTGCTTTGTTATAAATATCTGTGTAGCTCACGGAGACTGTCAAAGGCGCAAGAGCTGCCCGAACCTCCTCCCGACAAGTAGGAAATCTCTGCTCTCCGTCATATTCCGTTAACTCAAGAAGGATAATCTCGCTGCCCGGTTGAAGTGTTCTATCTATTAGCTCATGTGAAAAAGTATTCCAATGACGCCCCTTGGGCAACGGTGGCATCCATTCCAATACACATTTTTTCCGTCTTTCTCCATTCGACACATCAATACCGGTGATGATCATGGGGCCTGTACCGTTATTTCTTAGCTTTACCCGTAGGCTATTTTCGTAGTCAGCGACAGTCACTTCAGCCAGAGGGCGAACAGAAAGCTCATTGTGCTTTTGCTGAGCGCCCATGGCTCGAACCGAAATCAATACAGAGATGGCTGATACAAACAGCGCCAAGAGCGCAGCGGCGGCGCTCGCTAGTGCTCCGAACGCATTGGCTGCATTTGTGTCCGACTTCAGTAGGGCGATTAGTTCAGTCATGTTTTTGTGATGCTCAGCAGTATGATTAGGCCAAAGTAAGTTTTATCAATAAAAACGTCTGGCCCGTATAACAAGCTATTAATTTCAATCTGTTAATAATGCACCCAAGACAAGATTGATTAAAAATGAGCGAGTCAAAAGACAAGGGCCAGAAAGCGGCAAAGTGATCGTACCCGGATCAACATTTTCTATAGCCAGCTGGTCAACATTACCCTTTTCCCGGGTTGCCTATTTCGGAAAAAAAACCGTAAAAGTACATCAAGACCCAAAGTCAGTCACCGCATGATGTTTCAACGTGCTGATCTTGCTTGGTTTTAATAGTTACCGTCACCGGCATGCCGAGCCGCAATTCCTGTTGGGGATCGCAGGCAAAGATCCTGGCGCGATAGACCAATTTGGTCCGCAGTTCGGTGGTTTCCACGGTCTTAGGTGTAAATTCGGCGGTTGAAGAAATAAACCCGACCCAGCCCTTGTATGTTTTGCCGGGATAGGTATCGGTGTGCAATTCGGCACGCATCCCCTCCTGCACTTTACCCAGATCCGGTTCGCTGACATACGCCCGAGCCCAAAGGGGGTTGCTCAGGGCCAGGGTCAACACCGGTGCGCCAGGCGAGGCCATGGCACCGGGTTCCAGAATCCGGTTGCGGATAACCCCATCCGCTGGCGCCAGCAGCCTGGTGTCGGCCAGTCGTTTCTCCGCCAGATCCTTGGCGGCCTTCAAAGCTGCCAGGGTTGCTTCGGCCGCGGCGATATCTTCTTTGCGCGGCCCTTCGATAACCAGTGAGGCCTCTTCTTCGGCGCTTTTCAGTACCGCGGTTAAGACCTGCACTCGGGTTCTGGCGCTATCGATTTCCTGTTGGGAGATACGATTGGTGACCAGCAATGATTGTTTGCGGGTTAAAAAGAGCTCGGCTTCCCTGAGGTTTGCTTTGGCCGCAATGACGCCGGCCTTAACTTTTTCCAATTCCTGGGGCCGACTGCCCTGATGCAGGCGCTCAACCACCTGGCCCTGCGCCGCCACTTCCCCCGCCAGGCGGCCTGCCTCCATCTGATATCGGGCCGGATCGAGCTCGGCCACCACCTGGCCGTGCCGCACTTTTGCCCCTTCGTCAACGTCCAGGCGCTGAATCCTGCCGGCATCCTGAAAGGCCAATTGCACTTCCCGAATGTCGATAGTCCCAAACAAGATCAAATCCGCAGTGGCCCCGCCCTGCTCATGCCGGTCGAAACAACCGGTAAGCATCAACATCAGCACTGACACGAAGATGATCGGCTTTAGAGACCGGTGGAAAATGCGCCAAGGCGCAAGAGAATGAGATTTCGATGATTTATGGATGCTGTTTAACAAGACCGTTACCCCATGCATGCCCCAGTTCATATAAACAGCCTTAGGTTTTTAGATGGCTAGCGAACACACTGAAATAATTTGCTTCAAGATGTTAGCAACTTGACGCCGATGACGTTATCGCCCGCCGCCACCATGTCGAATACGGCACCTTGATAGTAGCTCCGAGGCGTCGATCAAGTATTTTTCGCCTGGAGGAATCATAAAGTAATACCAGAGCCCATGCCCCTGGTCCAGAAAAAGGTATCGTGGAGAGAACAGAGCAAGTCGCCCTGATTGCAATCCCGCCTCGCTAGCCTCTATCGGGTTTTTCTGGAATTTGCCAAACCGGTACCGAGAGGCTACAAAACTCGAAGCCTGTACCAATTATTGCAATTGGACGGATAATCTGTTGGGGAAGGGATAAAAGGAAACGGTGCCGTCAGTATTGGTGCAAGCGGGTTTTGAGAGGATTTTAAGCGCGCATTATGCCTGACGCGTGAAATTTTGTTCTGCAAACGAAGAGATAGCTACCCTCACTGAGGGCAGGCACCGCCGACCAGACACAATCACTCCCGACAAAGCGGTGAACCGTTGGGCGGCGATCATTTTACGGTCACCGCCCCTGCGAATCAGCGGTTGGTAAAAATGACTTGTCCGTTTTTCTGAACTTTAATCCGCCAAGAAATAGGCCAAAGACGGTCAGCTATAAAAACTTTATAGTGGACCATCTCGCCATTTTCTTCTTTTTCAAAGAGATAATCGGAAAAGGAAGAGTCGGAATATGTTTTTATCTCCCCTTTACCATCATAGGTCACCGATTCGTCTCTGCCGAAAATGGTTTTATTAATCTCAATAGCGTGGCCGTCAGATACGATATGATACCTTGCCATAATCCCCCCTCCGAACCTCTGAGACAACCGCCAAAGGAATTCATGCTGTGAAGAATTACAAGGGGTTCTGCACAGCCCCTTCCGAGGAGCTTCTGTCCTTACGCGTGAAAAGGTTCTGCAACTCGAACGCCGATCCACGCCTATAAAAACCGAACTCCTGTTAAAAGCATACGAATTGGCAATGCGGTTGTCAATGTCAGCAATGAGTCGACTTTTGAACTCAAATTTTGAACTTGATGCCGTTGTTTCTCAGAGCAGATGAAACGCTCTTAGCTGTGTGTCCATTTTTTCCGGACCAGGTCACCGGCCCTGTTGTTAAATCTCAAGTCATTCAGGAGTTGTTTATTTACATCGAAGCGCTATTGAGTTGTATTATGCTGGCAAGTTTGGCGCTCGGCTTCGGATAGCCTTTCCTTTCTGGTCGGCCTACTAGTTTTTTAATTTATTAACTGCCTAAGGATGTGTGAATTTTTTGGAACTCATATTGAACGATTTGCAGGTTGCTGTTGAGAATGATGGACTTGCCGAACTGGTCACCGTGGCTTCCCGTAAATTACAGGTCGACCCAAGGGATTTTGTCATATTAAAAATTCTAAGCAAATCCCTGGACATGCGTAACGGTGAGCAGTTTTATTTCAATTTTTCCCTTGTGGTGCAAATAGCGGATGGTTTTGCAAACGAGCAAAATTTTCCGGTCTACGTTGCTCAAAACCAACCACCTCGGAAAACCGTTGGACCGCAGGAAAGACCCATTATCATCGGGTTTGGTCCAGCCGGAATGTTTGCCGCTCTTGAACTGATTGCTTACGGGTTGAAACCGCTCATCTTTGAACGGGGAAAAATCATCGAAGAACGTACCGTCGATGTGCAGAAATTCATTGAGGAACGAACGCTAAATCCTGAATCAAACGTTCAATTCGGCGAAGGAGGCGCTGGTTCCTACTCCGATGGCAAGCTGTTTTCCAGGCGGGATAACAACACCAGTGTCATTAACAGGGTGTTGCAGACCTTTATCAAATTTGGCGCTCCTGCAGCAATTGGCTATATGAGTAAGCCTCACTTGGGGACAGATGTGCTGTGCACCATTGTCGGCAATATCAGACGCTACATCCTTGAACGAGGGGGCGAGATCTTTTACGGCGCCAAAATGACCGATATTATCCTGGCCGGCGATGTGGCAGTCGGGGTCATTATCAACGACACGATGGAATATCGATCTTCGCGTATCTATCTTGCGTTGGGGCATTCGGCCCGTGATACCGTGGCGATGCTGCATGCCAAAGGAGTTGCGCTTGAACAGCGGCCGATCTCCGTGGGGGTGCGGATAGAGCATCCCGTCGAAACCATCAATCTAATGCGGCACGGGGTTAAATACAGTGCCTTTCAAAAATTAGGCGCGGCCACCTACTCCTTGAATTACACCAATCAAAAGATCAAGAGGGGGGTGTATACCTTCTGCATGTGCCCGGGGGGCGAGGTGGTGAATGCCTCGTCCGATCAAGGCTTGCTCGTGGTCAACGGGATGAGCTATTCGCATCGCTCCTCGCCATATTCCAATGCAGCACTGGTCGTCAGTTGCCATGCGGACGATTATCAATCAGCCTGCCCCTTAGCGGGAATGGCATTTCAAAAGGCTATCGAACAAAAGGCCTTTGACGCCGGTGGCGGAAAATGGGCGGTGCCGGCGCAGAATTTAATGGATTTTTTAGGCGAAGGCAGTGCGGCTTGCCTGCAGGAAAATTCCTATAAAATGGGGGCCGTTCCAGCTGATCTGAAAGCAATTTTCCCGGCTTTTGTGGCCGAAGAATTGCTGGCCGCCTTTAGAAAATGGAGAAAAGAGGTGCCGTTATTTGTTTCGCATCAGGCAATTTTGCTCGGGGCGGAAACCAGAACGTCCTCTCCTGTACGGATTACACGTAATGAACGATTTGAATCGATAAATACGAAACATTTATATCCGATAGGCGAGGGATCGGGGTACACCGGCGGTATTACAAGTTCTGCCGCTGACGCGATCAAGGCCGTGGAAAGACACATGCTGCTTGCAAACCAAGCGGCGCACACCTAATTTTCATGGCCAACACGATCCTCTTCCAGCGAGCTGTGATGCCTCCAGGCCTGTTTCCGCTTTGTTTCGGCCTCCACGTCGTAAAGCGATCGCTATCCACCTGGCAATGATGAACTTCACCCACTTATGCCGAACTCAAATCTGACCCTTGCCGAATTGCGTCTCACCATCGCCCCTGATTCCCTGGGGTTTGCCGACACCGCCACATTGTTGGACCATGCATTACCCTGGATCGGTCAGGAACGTGCCGAAAAATTGCTGCCTATCTTGCCGTTCACGACTTCAACATTAACAGGGAGGTCAGAAGTGCAGAGCAAAAAATAGTGCTTGATTGCATGACCTGACCCCAGTTTCTGCGTGAAGGAAGAGATTCGGTTCTGCAATCGTTTTGCCTCTTGTTGCTCTTGGTACTTTGGGTATGGTTCATTTGAGCCTTTTATTTTTGATATTATTGATGATTTTTGCAAATCCAATGTATTATAAAGCAAAAGGCTTTTCGAGTTAAAATGGTATTATTTCAACAGGTTGGTCGTTAATTCTTCGCAAGCAGTGTCAATCCCGAAACTTGAGTTGATATAAAAACACTTAACCCCTAAACCTTTTTGTGTATAATGGACCGTTATTAAATTACTCATGAAGAAACTGATTGCCCAAACTTATAAAACAAATATCCAAACCCCCACAACACGAGGTGAATCATGATCGAATCATTGTACGCCCTGCTGGCCAAGGTTGGCTTTACCCACCCCCTGCATCCAGCCCTGACCCATATCCCCATGGGCATGGTGATGGGTTGTTTTTTCTTCGGTTTTCTCGTCTGGTACGCAAAAAAGCCTGATTTTCATAAAACTTGCCTGCACTGTTCCGTGCTGGCCCTGATCTTTATCGTCCCCACCGTCATCACCGGCATTTTCGACTGGCAGCACCTTTTTGCCGGCCGTTACCAACCACTGATTATCATCAAAATGATTCTGGCGGCGGCGCTCACCGGGTTGCTTGGGTATTCGGTCGTTCTCAACCGCCAGGGGACCGACACCAAGAAACTCTTCATTGTCTATGCGCTCTGCCTGGCCTGTGCCGTTGGCCTCGGATTTTCCGGTGGAGAACTGGTCTACAGCAATTAAAACCACCAACCATCGACAGATAACACTTCAATTAATCAACCCATAGATAACGAGGAAAATCATGTCCGTGCTCAAATCCGCCTGTTCCCTGGTATGCGCCGCCTCCGTGTCCCTGCTGCTCTCCGGCAACCTTCAAGCTGCCGAGTACAAGCACTCCCTCACGGTCGACAAAATGACTTTTGACTGGTCCGTTGTCGGCGAAAACCTGGCCGTTAAACTCTCCGCCCCCAACTCCGGATGGGTGGCCATCGGTTTCAACCCCACCGACATGATGAAAGATGCCAATATCATTATCGGTTTTGTCAAAGAGGGCAAAGTGGAGATTTCCGATGATTTTGGCACCCAGCCCACCCAGCACGGACCTGACACCAAAAGGGACGGCCAGGAAAACATCACCGTGGTTGGCGGCAGCGAAACCGGCAACACCACCACCCTGGAATTCTCCATCCCCCTCAACAGCGGCGATCCTAACGACGGGGTCATTAATCCCAAAGCCGATACCGTCATCATGCTGGCCTACGGCCCTGATCGCGATTCCATGAAGTTGAAGCACCAATTCGCCAAAACCTTGACCGTTAACCTGGACAGCGGCGTTAAAAAATGATCCGGAACCGCCCGGTGCGTCACTTCTGGTACCTCTTATTGCCCCTGCTGCTGTGGCCTCTGGCGGCATCGGGGCATGGGCCGGGTCATGAAAAGGCTACCGGCAGCCAGCAGGCCAAACACGCCGAACAGCCCGCCAAGGAAGAACGCTCCGCAGCGATCGCGCCCAATCCCCAGGAGAGTACCGTACCTGAAAAAGAACAGCCTCCTGAAACGCCTCAACCACATGAGGCCGTCAACCCCGGAGAATGGATTCAGGAAAAAACCGGCGAACACATCCCGCTTGATGCCGTCTTCAAAAACGAACGGGGTGAGAAGGTCGCTCTCCGGCAACTGGTCGACCGTCCGACCCTGCTGCTGCCCATCTATTACCGCTGCCCAACCGGCTGTTCTTTTGAACTTGCCAATCTGGCCGAGGCGATGCGCCGAAGCCGCCATGGGCCTGAGAGTTTCCGGGCCATCAGCTTGAGCTTCAATGCCGATGAAACCCCGGAAACCGCAACCACGGTCAAGCCCAACTACACCCAACTCTTAGCCAAAAACTATCCGGAAAACGGTTGGGTCTTTCTCACCGGCGACAGCGACAACATCCTCAAGCTCACCAGTGCCATTGGCTACACCTTCAAAAAGAAGGATGAATACACCTTTATTCACCCTTCGGCGCTCATTGTGCTCGACAAAGACGGTCAAATCATTAAATACGTTTACGGCTCTTTTATTTCCGGCGACGTCGATCTCGCCTTGGCCGAAGCCGCCAAAGGGACTCCGGCCTCCTCAATCCACCGCCTCCTGGCCTTTTGTTTTTCAACCAACCCCCGGCAAAACCAGCAAGTGCTGGCCTATTTCAAAATGGGGACAGCGGCGATACTCCTCACAGGGGGCCTCTGGTTTTTCCTTTTTCTCCGCAGAAAAAAATCCGACCAATCAAATCCCAGGCCCTAGCCCATGGCGACCACACCTTCATTTTTCGAAACGCCCGCCCCTCCAGGACTTTCCGGCATCAGAGCCTGGCTGTTGACCCACGACCATAAACGGCTGGGATTGATGTACCTCTGGGCGGTGTTGTTCTGGTTCGTCGTCGCCCTCACCGTCGGTTTTCTCATCCGTATCGAACTGATGACCATTGGACGAACGATCATGTCGGCCGGAGTTTATAATTCGGCCTTCACCCTCCATGGGGTGATCATGATTTTTTTATTCGTCATTCCCGGTATTCCGGCCATCTTCGGCAATTTCTTTCTCCCTATTCAACTGGGCGCCGACGATGTCTTCTTTCCTCGCCTCAACCTGCTGTCGTGGTATCTTTACATGTTCGGCGGCCTGCTGGCGATCGTCAGCCTATTCACCGCCGGCGGCTTTCCCGATACCGGCTGGACCTTTTACGTCCCTTTCAGCATCGGCACCAAGCACAATGTGCCCCTGACGGTGTTCGCCGCCTTCATCCTCGGAATGTCGTCGATGCTCACCGGGCTCAATTTCATCACCACGGTCCACCGAAAACGTTCGCCCGCCATGGGTTGGATGCAGATCCCCCTGTTCACCTGGTCACTCTACGCCACCGCCTGGGTGCAACTGCTCGCCACACCGGTGATCTCGATCACTCTACTGCTGGTGATCGTCGAACGCTTTCTTAACATCGGCCTCTTCGATCCCGACAAGGGCGGCGATCCGATCCTCTACCAGCACCTGTTCTGGATGTACTCGCACCCGGCAGTGTATGTCATGATCCTGCCCGGCATGGGGGTCATCTCCGAGATCATCCCCACCTTTTCGCGCAAGGCCATCTTCGGCTACCGCGCGATTGTTTTTTCCTCCATGGGTATTGCCGTGGCCGGTTCCCTGGTCTGGGCCCACCATATGTATACCAGCGGCATGAGCGATACCGCCGTGTTCGTTTTCTCGCTGCTCACCTTCCTGGTGGCCATACCAACCGCGGTCAAAGTCTTCTCCTGGGTCTCGACCCTCTACAAGGCCTCGATCGAGATGACCCCGCCGCTGCTGTACGCCCTGATCTTTATCTATCTGTTCTCGGTCGGCGGCCTGACCGGCCTGGTGCTGGGCGCCGCCGGACCCGATATCCATGTCCACGATACCCATTTCGTGGTCGCCCATTTCCATTTCACCATGTTCGGCGGCACCGGCTTTGCCTTCTTTGCCGCCCTCCATTACTGGTGGCCGAAAATGTTCGGGGTCATGTACGACTTCCGCCGGGCCTACATCGCCGCCACCTTGGCCACGGTGGGTTTCATGTTCCATTATGTGCCGATGTTCATCCTTGGCCTGATGGGCATGCCCAGGCGCTACTACGATTACCTGCCCCAATTCTCGCAAGGCAACGGCCTGGCCGCGGTCGGCGGCCTGCTGCTGTTTAGCGGCATCATGCTGATGCTGGTCAACCTGGTGCTCAGCCTGCGAAAAAGCAAACGTATCGCGGCTGCCGCCAACCCATGGGGCGGCTGCACCCTGGAATGGACGGTGCCGTCGCCGCCGCCGGTGCACAACTTCCTCCAGGAACCCCGGATCATGGACTACCCCTATGATTTCTCCGATATCCCGGCCACCCCGCCCAAGACCTGAGCCCTGGCCCATGTATTTCATCGCCCACCTGAAGCACCTAACCATCGCCGGCAAGGAGCCCCATGGGACAACGGTCTGACCATACCGGGACGCGCATCGGCATGTGGCTGTTCCTCTATACGGAGATTATCCTGTTCGGCGGTCTCTTTGTGCTCTATGCCGTCTATTTTCACAAATACCCTGCGGCATTCGCTGAAAACGGCAAGGAACTCAACCGGATCTTCGGTACGCTCAACACCATTATCCTCCTGGTTTCCAGCTTTACGGTCGCCGCCTCAATCACCGCTATCAGGCAGAAGGCTAAGAATCTCTGTCTGCTGCTGCTGGCCGCCTCATTCCTCTGCGGCGTCGCCTTTCTGATCAACAAATATTTCGAATGGGGCCATAAGTTTGCCCTCGGTATCTACCCCAACTCCCCGCTCCTCAACAACGGCCCTCCGGGCAAAAGCATCTTTTTTGGGCTCTACTACGTGATTACCGGGCTCCATGGGCTGCATGTGGTTATCGGCATGACGCTTTTGGCCATCAGCTTCCTGCTCGTGTACCGGAACAAGATAACGGCCGAAAAATTTGCGGTGCTGGAAAATTCCGGCCTGTATTGGCATCTGGTCGACCTCATCTGGATTTTTGTCTTCCCGCTCTTCTACCTGGTCCTGTGATCGGCCCAAGGAGCCTTGCCATGGATTCAAGCGAGCAGCATCTCATGCCCTACCGGACCCTGGGTTTGGTCCTGGCCGCCCTGCTGGTGCTCACCGGCGTTACCGTTGGGGTCAGCTATATCAATATGGGGTGGCTCAATGTGCCGTTGACCCTGGCCATTGCCAGCGCCAAGGTTTCTCTGGTGCTGCTCTTTTTCATGCATCTGAAATATGAGGGCAGGGCTATTACCATTTCCTTCATCAGCACGATTATCTTCCTGGCCATCATGATAAGTTTCACGTTCTGGGATGTCGCATTCCGTTAACAGTCGAGGAAAGAAATAATGAATCCTGTGGTCGGCATTGACCAGGCGTTCTGGTACATTTTTATCGTTTCCGCAGTCCTCCTGACCGGCATCACGCTGACCATGATTTATTTTGTCATTCGGTACCGGCGCAGCCGTCATCCCCGGGCCGCCGACATCAGGGGCAATTGGAAGCTCGAACTGCTGTGGACGATCATCCCCACCATCATCGCCCTTTCCATGTTCGCGGTCGGCTGGAAGTCGTATACCGGCCTGCGCTCGGTTCCCGCCGGATCAGTCCAGATTCAGGTCCTGGCCCAGATGTTCACCTGGATATTCGTCTATGAAAATGACAAAGAATCGGAAAACCTGTTGATGGTCCCGGAGCACACCCCGATCAAGCTCAACATCGAATCCCTCGATGTCATCCACAGTTTTTACCTGCCGGCCTTTCGGGTCAAAGTCGATGCGGTCAAAAAATTCCCCACCTATGTCTGGTTCAGAACCGAGGGACCGGGGGTGTACGACATCATGTGCACGGAATATTGCGGACTGGACCACTCGAAAATGCTGGCCAAGCTCAAGGTGGTTTCACGCCAGGAGTATGATGCCTGGCTGGAGCGGGAAGGCGAATAATATCGCCTTCGGATGGCGATGATGTTGCCCGATTGGCCGATGGTGATAACCCGGCTGCGCCCCTGGCTGCACCTGGCCAAGGTCGGGCTTTGCCTGCCGGTGGCCGGCTCAGCCGCTTTCGGTTATATCCTGCAGACCCCGACACCCACCCCGGTGCTGGGAGCGATCATGGCCGCCGTTTTTCTGCTCGCCTGCGGAGCCGCGGCCGCCAACAGCCTGCAGGAAGCCGACGCCGACGCCCTCCTGGACCGCACCCGCCGGCGCCCGCTAGTGACCGGCCGACTCACCCGCCGGGCCGCCGCCGGTTTCAGCGCTCTTGCCCTGTGCCTGGGCCTGCTGACCCTGGCCGCGACCACACCGGGCTGGACTCCAACCCTGCTCGGCCTGGCGGCACTGCTGCTCTATAACGGCGTCTACACCCCTTTGAAAAAGCAGACTGTGTTCGCCTTGCTCGCCGGCGGACTGGTCGGTGCTTTGCCGCCCATGATCGGCTGGACAGCTGGCGGCGGCCTGCTGACCGACAGCCGCTCATGGCTGCTGGCGGCCCTGTTTTTCCTCTGGCAGATCCCCCATTTCTGCCTGATCCTCCTCCATCACGGCCATGAGTATCAAACCATAGCGCAACCGACCCTGATCCGGCTGCTGCCTTCATCCAGCCTCAACCGCATCGTTTTAGTCTGGATCCTGGCCCTGGCCGTGGTTGCCCTGACCCTGACCCTGGACCGTCAATTGCTGACCCCGGGATCTCGCCTGGTCCTGGCGCTGATGGCCGCCCTCCTCATCGCCTTTGCCCTGTTTCTGCAATGGATGCGCGGAACCCCGAATTACCGGCGGCTCTTCCTTGGTCTCAACGGTCTCTTTTTCTCAGCCCTGCTGCTGGTAGCCATCCTGCAACTGCTGGCCGCCTGTTGACCATGGACCAATACCGCGTCAGCGCTATCCTCGCTTAGAATCTCCCGTCCCAAGATCTGGACCGGCTCCCAGGCTTACTCTGATAGCGGAACGGGAATATCCTTGACAAGCCCAGGCCTGCTCTTTAAGTACAAGACCTTACTCGGCCATGCACCCCTGCTCGCCGCCCGACTCCAACCTTTTTTATTTTGATGGCGAGGATCTCATGAAACAATGGTTCATGCTTGTCGTCCTGCTGCTCACCGGCTGTACCGCAGTCCCCGAAGGGGTCAAACCGGTTGCCCCTTTCGAGGCCGAACGGTATCTCGGCCAGTGGTATGAGATCGCCCGCCTCGATCATTGGTTTGAGCGCGGCCTGAGCCGGGTGACCGCCACCTACAGCCGCCGCGACGACGGCGGCCTGCGGGTGATCAACCGCGGCTATGCGGCCCGGGACCGGACCTGGAAAGAAGCCGAGGGCAGGGCCTATTTTCTCCACGGCCCAGACCAGGGCGCGCTGAAGGTCTCGTTCTTCGGCCCCTTTTATGGCGCCTACATGGTTCTGGCCCTAGACCGGCAGCACTATCAGTACGCCCTGGTCTGTGGACCTGACCGATCCTATCTGTGGATACTCGCCCGGACGCCGCAACTCGACCCCAAAATCACAGCAGCCCTGGTCGCCCAGGCCGCTGCTCTTGGCTTTGCCACCGACAAGCTCCTTTGGGTCGAGCAGCACTGAACAACGCCCCCTTCCTTTACCTATCAAGTGGCGAAGGGCAAATACCAACCAGCAAAATCGGCCGAAACGGCCAAGAGAACCCCATGGGCAGACCCAAACAATATTTTCGCGCCGGTGCCGGCGCCATGATCATCAACCCGCAGGGGCTGTTGCTGACCCTGGAACGCGCCGATGTGGCCGGCTCCTGGCAAATGGTCCAAGGCGGGCTGGACGCGGCGGAGGAACCGCTGGCGGCGGCCTACCGGGAGGTGGCCGAGGAGACTGGAATTTCGGCTGCGGATCTCACTCTGCTCGACACCTACCCGGAACCGCTTATCTATGAACTGCCGCTACGGATGCGCACTGAGAAAACCGGGCGCGGCCAGGTGCTGTTCTGGTTTTTGTTCCGATTCAACGGTTCGGACACCACCATCGACGCCATCGGCGGCGGTGAGTTCCGGGCCTGGCGCTGGACCACCCTGCAGCTGCTGCTGCGCACCACCCCCGACTTTCGGGTCTCGCTCTACCAAAAGCTGGGGCAACGTTTCGCCCCCCACCTGGCATCGTCGCAAGCGGGGAACAGCCGGGACAAATAACCAACTCCGCCCCCCCCCTTACCCAAGGGGGCTTACGGTGCACGTCCCGGTTCAGCCCATCGGTTTCCAATCGCCTTGCTCAAGTAACTGCAATATATAATTAAAATCGAATCGGTCGACAAACGGTCGCAAATAATCAGCAACAGCGGCATCATGTTGGGCTATCCTGTTGATCACCTCCATCGTCCGGTCGCAATCAAGGACCAATGCCGCGGTATGCAGGTCTTTCTGCAGGTCTTCCGGCAAGTTTGTCAATTGCAGGGGTTCGGATCGCACGTTCAGACTCTGTTCGTGGGCACTTCCCTTTTCCGAGTCGGCTGCATAAATATATCTGAGCCCCAGGTGTTTTTCCATAAGGGCCAGCAAGGCTTCTTCCTCAAACGGTTTCAGTAACAATCCGTCGCAACCGGCCGCCATGATCGGTTCCTGCTCTTCGACCATCCCACTGGCGGTAAGCGCCACCACCGTGCATTGCCTCCCGGCCTCGGTGGCCTTAATCCTTCGGGTGGCCTCCAGGCCGTCCAGCACCGGCATGCGGATATCCATCCAGATAAAATGCGGCTGCCACTGGCTAAAAATTTCCACGGCCTCCTGGCCGTTTACTGCCTGGCGGACGATAAAGCCGACCGATTCAAGCAGCTTGACCAACAGCTCTCTATTGATCTGGTTATCTTCCACCACCAGGATGCGGTACGCCTCCTGGCCAGGTTCCAGAACCAACACCTGTCGCTTCCGGCGCCTGTCTTTGACGCCGGCCTCTTCGCCCCCCTGGATGGGTATTTCCAGACGAAAAATGCTCCCCAGGCCCAGGCGGCTGCTGGCCGTCAGGTCTCCCCCCATCAAACGGGCAAAGTCTCGACTGATCGGCAACCCCAGACCGGTGCCGTCTTGACTCCGTTTGCTGCTCTGGGTCTGTTCAAAGGCCGCAAAGGCATGCTCGATTTCCTCTTCGGCAATGCCCGGGCCGGTATCCTCGATTTCGACCGCCAGCCACATCTGTTGGTCGTGCCGGTCGCATATCTTGGCACGGATGGCAATCGTCCCTGTTTCGGTAAATTTGACCGCATTACCCAATAAATTGATCAGCACCTGGCGCAACTTGTTTTCATCGGCGACCACATACTGCGGCAGCTCACCGAGATCCATGGTGAGCCGCAGCCCCTTGACGTCTGTCCTAAGCCGGAACATGATCTCCAGGTCCTCGAACAGAGCGGCAATATCAAAGGTGCGGGGTTCCACCTTGACCCGGCCGGCCTCGATCTTGGCGATTTCAAGGACACCATTGATCAGAGCCAGCAGATACTCGCCGCTGCGATTGATGGTTTCGAGGTGCTGCCGTTGCTCGATGCGAAGCGCCGTGTCACGCTGCATCAGTTGCGAGTAGCCAAGAATGGCATTCAACGGCGTACGCAACTCATGGCTCATGTTCGCCAGGAATTGGCTTTTGGCTTTATTGGCGGCTTCGGCGGCTTCTTTCGACCTGCGCAACTCGGTGGTTCGCTCCTCGACCTTGGCTTCCATGGAGGCATTGGCTTGCTGGAGCGCCTCTTCCGAGTGTTTGCGCTCGGTAATGTCACGGATAGATTCGATCGCCCCGACCACCCGGCCGCCCGAATCGTAGAGCGGCGCCGCAATCCCCAGCATATAGGCCTCGCCGCCTTTACTGCGGGTAAAGCCTTCACCGATGATCCTCCCCTCCTTTCTTTGCACCTTTGGGTACAGGGTTTCGATGCTGGCTTCCGGATCGAGTACCAGGTCAATTAGGACAGGCCGCTTGACCCCATAAAAGGGCATAGAATAGGCCTGTTCGCCTTGACCGAGGATCTCCTCGGCTTTGACACCGGTGTATTCCTCGGCGGCCCGGTTCCAGAGAATGACCTTGCCTTCCAGGTCGATGGCAAAGGTCATGTCGGGGAGGAAGTCTATAATATCCGCCAGTCGCCGCTCTGAATCCCGCAAGGCCTCATCTGCCAGCCGTCGCTCGGTAATGTCGCGAATGGATTCAATCGCCCCGACCACCGCACCCTTACTGTCGTACAAGGCCCTGGCCACACCCCATAAGACCCGCCGCTGCCCTTGGATAATCAACTCGGCTTCACCCATGAGGTAGGCCCCGGATCGTCTGATAGAAGAATAATTCTGTTCCAGCAAAGCCTCGTCCCGTACAAAGACAAGATCGATTAAAATAGGTCTTCGCTCCCCATAGAAGGGCAAACTGTAGGCAAAGTCGCCTTGGCCCAGCATTGCTTCTGCCTTGACGCCGGTCATCTCTTCCGTGGCCAGGTTCCAGGCGATGATTTTGCCTGCCGTATCGATGGCAAAAGTGACATCGGGAATAAAATTGATGATTTCCAGCGACCGCTTTTCCGACTCCCGGAGGGTTTCCTCAGCCTGTTTACGCTCCGAGATATCCTCAAAAATCCAGATAGACCCGTCCTGCGGGGCGGCAGGGTCGACCGCTTTCCCCAGTACCCGCCCCATAAAAGTGGTGCCATCCGAATGCGGCATGGCAATCTCAAATTCGAACCATTTACCCTGGGCCAGGGCCGGATAGGCCTTGCGTCCCATGTCTTCGAACACTTCGTCCGAGGGATAGATGATTCGGGAATAGGCGCCCTGCACCTGCGCCAGCGGCAGGCCGAGCATGGCCGGCAGCCTGGGGTTGACCCATTCGAAGATCCGGTTGCGGACAAAACCGATCCCAAAGATACTGTTACCCAGGATCAGGTCCTGTACCCGGTTCACCTCCAGAAGTTGCTGTTCTGCGGATAGGCGCTCTTGGATCTGCTGCTGCAGGGATTGGTTGGACGTCCCCAGTTTTTCCATGAACCGGTTGAAGAATCCCGACAATCGGCTGAATTCATCGGTGGCGGTTTCGGCCAGTCGAACCGTGAAGTCGCCTTCGCTGGCTTGGTTGAACCCTTGGATCAACCTGTTAAAACTCCTGACCATCGACGTAGAATAGAGATAGGTCAGCAGCAGCATGAAGCCAAACAAGACGCTGACAATGACCAAGAGACGCGTTTTGATGCGCTCAAGCGGCGCATGAAATTCTTCGACATAGCAGGAGGAGGCGACGATCCAGTCAAATTCCGGGATATAACTATAGATGACCAGCTTCTGCCGATACTCCTTTTCGCCGGGGTTGCGCCAGGTATAGAGGATCCGGCCGTTCTTATTTTCAACCATCTCTTTGACGAACTGCCGCCCGGTCGAATCCCGCACCTCGTAGACATTACCGGTAAGGACGGGATGGACAATGATATTGCCTTTGGAATCGAGAATATACGGATACCCGGTTTGGCCAAAGCGAAGCGAAAGGATACGGTCGCGGAAGGTGTCTATCTTGACCAGCTGGCTAAATTCCTCCCGGTAGGACGAGACGGAAACAATCCAATCCCAGGGCTTGAAGTGGGCCATGGACAAAGCTTTGGGGCGTTCCCGGGATTCTCCCGGATTTTTCCAGTTGTATTCGAGGTACCCTTCCTTCTTGTGGAGCTGTTCCCGGATAAAATCGTGCTCGGAAAGGTCGGTGTGCATCAAGGCCGCCACCGGATGCACCTGGATGACCCCGTCACTGTCCAGACAGTAGATATAACCGGTATCGCCGACGCGTTGACTCAGCAGCACCTCGGCCGCCCGCTCCTTGGCAACTGTTTCGCTCAGCACCCCCTGCTGGGCGAGTTGGTAAAACGCCGCCACAATTTCCAGGTTCTTCTCCGCCACCGCCCGCAGGTAGTTCTTAATGGAAACGTCGGTGGCGGTACTGACCATACTGAGAATGGCGCTGGTGGTGTTGCTGTGTTCATTCTCGATGTTGGTCTCGATGGCCTGACGCATCACGGGATATACGACCAGCACGCCCAGAACCAGGAAAAAGGCAACCCCCCCCAGGTAGCCGATCAACAGTTTATATTTCACACTGAGATTGCGGAAAAATTTCATGGAAGGAAGCTCCCCGATCCTTTTGTTGCCCCGCATCGTTGACGGGTGGCGTGCAGCAATCCTTTTTCAATTCGCAGAGGGATCCGAGAACGAATAGGTCGTTTTACTTTGCACGGCTGCCATTCCCCTGTCAACCAGAACTTAACGGCCAGGATTACTCGAAAAACCGACGGTAACGCACCCAAACCATTTCGACCTGCAACCAACCGCCAGAACAGCGCGGTGAGTTGACCAAACCTTTTCCTCTTGACAAACGCGGCAATGTGCTATTACATTTTAGCAAATGTCAAACAACCAGGTGCCGCCATGCCCCCACCCCAACGCGACCTCACCCCCCGGCAACGGGAATTTTTTGAGTATCTCCAGCAGCGCATCAACCACGGCAAGGGCGCGCCCAGCCTGCGCACGGCTGCGGGAGAGCTCCACATCAGCCACACCGCGGTGGCCAGCCTGCTGCAATCGCTGGAGGAAAAAGGCTGGATCCGGCGCGAAGGACGCTACAGCCGCAACCTTGCCCTGCTGGCCGCAGCTGCCCCGGAAATCTTCACAACCAACGGCCGGACCGTACCGATCATCGGCCGGGTCGCGGCCGGCTTACCGCTCTACGCCCAACAGGAATGGGCCGGGACCGTGCTGGTCGATCCCGCCGTCTACCGGGGCGAGCAGCTCTTCGCCCTCCGGGTCCAGGGCGACTCCATGCAAAACGTCGGCATCCTGGATGGCGACCTGGCCATCTGCGAACCCCGCCAGTTTGCGGCCAACGGCGAGATCGTCGTGGCCCTGGTCAATAATGAGGAGGCCACGGTCAAGCGTTTCTTTTACCGAGGCGATCACATCGAGCTCAAACCCGAGAACGACCGCTACCCGATGATGATCTACGGTTTGGGCGAGGTCCTGATCCAGGGCAAGGTGATCGGCATCCACCGCGGCCCCGAACAGATGGCCGCCCTCTGAGCCAGGGCGCGGGTGACAACGACTCCCTTGCATATCGGCACCTGCGGGTTTTCCTACCCCGAATGGATCGAGGCCGGCATCTATCCGGCAGGCACCCGACCGGCTGCCATGCTCGCCCTCTACAGCCGGTTGTTCCCGGTGGTGGAACTCAACTACACCTGGTACCAGATGATCCGGGCGGAAACCGTGGAACGGATGCTGACAACCAGCGGCTCCGATCTGCTGTTCTGCACCAAACTCACCCGCACCATGACCCACGAAATCGCCGAACCCTGGAGGGAACAGGCCCGCCAGTACCGGCAAGGCATCCAGCCCTTGGCGGCCAGCGGCCGATTGCTGGCCGTGCTGGTGCAACTGCCGCCTTCGTTCCGGCGCACCCCGGAAAACCGCGCCTACCTGGCCCAACTCTTTGACGCCCTCCAACCCCTACCGCTGGCGGTCGAATTCCGCCACCGCTCCTGGTGCCGGGACAGCGTCTTTGCCGGACTGGAGCAGCGGGGCATCACCCTGGTCAGCGTCGACGCCCCTCCCCTGCCCGATCTCTTCCCGCCGCTTGACATCGTCACTAACCCCGCGCTCTTCTATCTCCGCCTACACGGCCGCAACCAAGCAGGCTGGTGCTCCGGCAACAAGCAGCAGCAGTTCGATTACGAGTATGCCACCGCCGAAATGGAGCAATGGAGCCGGGAGCGCATTCCGTCGATGCGCGCCCTTTGCGGCCAGGGGGTGATCCTCTTCAACAACCATGTGGCCGGCCAGGCGGTACACAACGCCCGGACCATGACGAACCTGTTGACCTGAAGCGATTGCCGCCGCAACCGCCCCTCTCAATGTACAGTTTAGCTTTACATTGACTGTACATTTGACTAGAGTGGTGGCATGGAACGCACCATCATTCATCTCAACATCGCCGATTTCAGCGTGGCCGTGGAACGGCTGCTCGACCCCGGCCTCCGCTCCAAACCCCTGATCATTGCCGAACCCTCGGCCCGCGCCGTGGTCTACGACATGAGCGACGAGGCCTACGGCGAGGGGGTGTGCAAGGGGATGCAGCTCAGCATGGCCCGCCACCGCTGCCGGAGCGCGCTGGTCCTGCCGCCCCGGCCGGAGCAGTATGGCAAGGCCCTGGGCCGCTGTGTAGAGCACGCCCTCCACTACACCCCCCTGGTCGAGCGCTCCAGCGGCAACGGCCACCTCTACCTCGACGTCACCGGCACCCACCGGCTGTTCGGGCCGCCGCCGGACATCGGCTGGCGCCTGCGCAACACCCTGCGCCGCGACCTCGGGCTTGATCCCATCTGGTCGGTGGCACCCAACAAGTTGGTTGCCAAGGTGGCTAGCCGGTTGGTCAAGCCCTGCGGCGAATATATTGTCGGCGGCGGCGAAGAAATATCCTTCCTCGCTCCCCTGCCCCTGACCCTGCTGCCCGGCATCTCGATGATCGACCTTAACCGACTGCAGCAGGTCAATATCCGCCGGGTCCATCAGGCAGCCGCGCTCTCGGTCCAGGAGCTCAGCGTACTCTGCGACCACCGGGCCCGCTTGCTCTATCAGGCCCTCCGGGGAATCGACCCGACCCCGGTTCATTCCGGCACCCCCCCGGGTGCGGGGAAAGACCTCCGCCACACCTTTGCCCCGGACACCAACCAGGAAAACCTGGTGCGAGCCGCCCTGACCACCCTGGCGCAGCAGGCCGGTTACAGGTTGCGGCAGCAGCAACTCGGCTGCCGGCGGGTAGCGGTGTCCCTGCGCTACACCGACGGGGTCGAGGTCATCCGCCAGGCGGTGGCAAACCTGCCGGTAAGCGACGATCCCGCCCTGGAGCAACTGGCCCTCACCGCCCTCTACCGCGGCTGGCACCGGCGCGTCCGCCTGCGGCAGATCGCCCTGGCCTATTCCCGGCTGCAGCATCCGGTGCAGCAACTGTCGCTGTTTGCAACCATCGATCCCCGCCAGCAGAAGAACCAGCGGCTCAGCGAGGCCTTCGACGCCATCCACCAGCGCTGCGGCAGCAACAAGATCTTTCGCGGCCGCCAGCAGCCGACCGCCACCGCCGTGCAGTAGCCGCCATGCTCGCCCTCGGCTGCCACTCCCATTTTTCACTGATGCGGGCCACGGCCAGCCCCCGCGCCCTCTGCCGCCGGGCCCGGCTGCTGGGCTACACCAGCCTGGCCCTCACCGACTGCAATAACCTTTACGGTCTCTGGCCCTTTCTGGCGGCCTGCGCCGAAGAAGGGTTGTTGCCGATTATCGGTGCCGAGGTCCACACCGATACGGGCCAACGGCTCTTCTGCCTGGTCAAGAATCCCACCGGCTACCGCAACCTCTGCCGTCTGCTCACCGACCGCCACTGCGCCCCCGGCTTCTGCCTGGAAACCGCCCTGGCCGCACACCACCAAGGGCTGATCCTGCTCACACCGGAAGAGCGCCTCCTGCACCACGGCCGGGAGATCGGGGCCGACACCGTCGCCGCCCTGATGGACCGGCCCGACCAGCACACCAGCCGCCTGCGCCAGACCGCCCGCCGGTTGGGGGTTGCGGCCGTGGCCATGGCCGAGAGCCGGTTCCTCACCCCCGCAGAATATCCCGCCTACCAACTGCTGCGCGCCATCGACACCAACAACTCGCTCTGCCGCCTGGGGCCTGCGGAAACCGTGACCGGGGAAGCGCACCTGCTCGCCCCGGCCCAACTGGCCGACCGTTTTCAGCTCTGGCCCGAATGCCTGACCGAGAACAACCGTATCGCCGCCCGCTGCGACTTCCGCACCCCGTTCACCGGCCTGATCATGCCGCCCTGGGATAAAAACAAAGACCCGGTAGGCCACCTCCGCCAGGCGGCCTACGAAGGCGCACGCCAACGCTACCCCGCCCCCCTGTCGGCCGCGGTGACCGGACGGCTCGACCATGAGTTGGCCACCATCGCCACCATGAACTTTTCCTCCTATTTCCTGGTGGTGCGCGACATCGTCGGCCCGGTGGCCCGCACCTGTGGCCGCGGCTCCGGTGCCGCCTCACTGGTCGCCTACTGCCTGGGCATCACCAATGTCTGCCCCATCCGCCACAACCTCTACTTCGAGCGGTTCCTCAACCCCGGCCGCACCGACGCCCCTGACATCGATATCGACTTTGCCTGGGATGAACGCGATGCCATGTTGACTTCAGTGCTGGCGCGATTCGGCTGCCAGGCGGCCATGGTGGCTAACCATGTCGCCCTCCAGCCCCGGATGGCGATTCGCGAAACCGCCAAGGTCTTTGGCATTCCCGGCGGCGAGATCAGCCGGATCACCAAAAAACTGCCGTGGGTCTGGCGAGCCGACGCGGCCGAAACCGGCTATCTGGAACAAATCCAAGACCTGCCCCAGATGCGGGGGGTCGATCTCTCCGGCCCCTGGCCCGAGATCATGCGATTGGCGGCCCGGATCAGCGGCAGTCCCCGCTACCTCTCAGTCCACCCCGGCGGGGTAATCATCACCCCCGGACCGGTGACCGATTATGTACCGGTGCAGCAGGCGCCCAAAGGGGTGCCGATCATCCAGTGGGAAAAAGACGGGGCCGAAGCGGCGGGGTTGGTGAAGATCGACCTGCTCGGCAATCGCAGCCTTGGGGTTGTCCGCGATGCGATCGCCCAGGTGCGGGCGGGAGGGGCCATTTTTGCCGAACAGGCATGGCGGCCGGAAGACGATGCCGCCACCCAGGCCACCGTGGCCCAGGGCCTGACCATGGGCTGCTTCTACATCGAAAGCCCGGCCACCCGGCTGCTGCAGCAGCGAGCGGGGCGCGGCGATTTCGAACACCTGGTCATCCACTCCTCGATCATCCGGCCGGCGGCCAACGAATGCATCCACGAATACCTGCGCCGCCTCCATGGCGGTCCCTGGGAGCCGCTCCACCCGCTGGTTGCCGGGGTGCTCGACGAGACCTACGGCATCATGGTGTATCAGGAGGATGTCTCACGGGTGGCGGTCCAGTTCGGTTTTTCCCCTGCCGATGCCGACCGGTTACGAAAGATTATGTCGAAAAAGGACAAAGAACTCCAGCTGACGGATTATCAACACCAGTTTTTCGAGGCTGCCGCCCAGCGCGGGGTGGAGGCGGAGATTACCACCCGAATCTGGGCGATGATGATGAGCTTTGATGGCTATTCCTTCTGCAAACCGCATTCGGCCAGTTATGCCCGGGTCTCTTTCCAGGCCGCGTACCTCAAAACCCATTTCCCGGCCGAATTCATGGCCGCGGTGATCTCCAACCAGGGCGGTTTCTACTCGACCTTTGCCTATGTCTCCGAGGCAAGACGGCTGGGTCTGACCATCCTGGGCCCGGATGTCAACCACAGCGAGCATGCCTGGCAGGGACGCGGCCAGCGGGTGCGGGTCGGCCTGATGGCCATTGCCCGACTCGGCCACAGCACAGCGGCGCGCATCCTCAACCAGCGGCAACAACGACCCTTTGGTTCCATGATTGATTTTCTCGAGCGGATTCAGCCCGGCGACGAGGAGGCCGGCGCCCTGATCCATGCCGGGGCGCTCGATGGCTTGCAGCCAAGGAGCGAGTCAAACCGAAGTGTCCTCGTCTGGCTCCTGGCGGGCTGGCAGAAACGACGCCAGCGCACCTGCGCCTCGCTCTTCCCCCTGGACCCCAAGCCCCCGCCCCTGCCCCCGGAGGATAGGCGGGAGCGGTTGCGCCGCGAATACCGAACCCTGGGCTTTCTCTGCACCACCCACCCCATCACCCTTTTTGCCGAGCAACGGCGGCGGGCCGGGGCCGTCCTGGCCGGGGAGATAGCGGACCTGCCTATCGGCACCCACGGTCAGCGGCACCGGATTCGCCTGCTCGGCTGGCTGATCACCGGTAAGATCGTCGGCACCAAAAGCGGCGCGCCCATGGAGTTCCTCACCTTTGAGGATGAAACCGGGCTGGTGGAGTGCACCCTTTTCCCCCAGGTCTATGCCCAATCCTGCCATCTGCTCGCCAACCGGGGCCCGCTGCTGCTCGAAGGCTACCTGGAGGAAACATTCGGGGCCCGCACCCTCACGGTGGAACGCGCCACCGGCCAACAAACCAATTTCTCTTTTGAACGTGCTGGCAGCAGGAGACTAGTGTCTTGTCAAATTTCTAATGTCGGATAAAGGCGTGACAATTTTATCCGC
>CAZJEX010000021.1:0-70675 GCA_964545155.1 uncultured Desulfobulbus sp.
GGAACATTGCTTATTTTACACTTCAGGATGTCTCACTAACCCCGACCACTTTATTCCAACAATAACATTCTGCGGACAAGCCGCAGATGTTCACGCTCGCCCGCCACCCCAACATGAGACCAAAAGTTGCATTTTGCAATTTTACGCTTTATTATCATTCCATGATATCAACTCAACCATGGAGATGAAAAATGGCAACCGCAGTAAGAATATCCGAAGAATTGGTAGGAGAAGCAAAGAAATTCAGCAAAATTGAGCATCGATCTTTAACGGGCCAAATTGAACACTGGGCTAGAATTGGTAAATGTTCTGAAGAAAATCCAGATTTGACTTACGACCTTATTAAAGAAATTCTGATTGGAATTGTGGAGTTAAATCAAGTTGATAAATCAGAGTATCAATTTGGTTAAGAATCGATGAAAGTGTATCAATCAAAATCTTTCGAGAAGAAAGTCAGAAAATTCAGCGAGAAAGAAAAGCATGAATTAGACAACGAGATCAGGCAAATCATTCAAAATCCCTCCATTGGTTCCGAAAAGAAAGGCGACTTGCGAGGTTTCTTTGTCCACAAATTCAATCTACAGAACCAACCATATCTTCTATCCTATCGCTTTGTTAATGAAGAAAATCTTGAGCTTATAATGATCGGTCCGAACGAAAATTATTACAGAGATTTAAAAACGTACTTAAAAAACAGATAAAGGAAAGTCTAACCAATAAGGATTAAAGCGACCTGCTTTTGGTCGCATTAATCCCTTGTTCAAGTAAGCCGCGTTGCCAAGCAGGTCTTTAAGGGTAAAGACTCAGGGTCGGGAGTTTTTGGAGAGGTTGCTTGCCAGGGGGTGGGCGGCGCTTGGTTGGCCGGGGGCGTCATGGTGAGGTTTTGCAGTAAATTTTCTTGGTAACCTGCAGCTTTTACGGGGGAAAGCGAGGCTTTTACCACCGCGAGAACGCAGTGGTGCAAGGCCGAGTCTATGGGCAACAGCGGCGGCGGTGCTGCTGCTGCCCGAGGCCAGGATGCCATCGGAGCCAACCCCATAGTTGCGGTCGCAAATGAGTCGGATTTGACCGGGGTTAAGATCCCCGCCGACATCCCCTGGACGGATCATCAGGTAGTCGTTGCCGAGGCCATGGTATTTGACGTAGTGCATATCCTACCTTCGAGACCAACAAGGCGAACGTAACGGGTTTATCCCGCCGGTCGATTCACTGCCAGGCCAACGCTGCTTTTATCTGCAGCTGGACAATTCAAACACCGGAATTTTCCTTTTCCGAAACCTCAACCCCTGTTCGTTGCTGCTTGGCCTTGGAATGATCCTTGGCCACCAGCATGTAGATGGAGGGGATGATGAAGAGGGTGAAGAGCGAGCCGATCGCCATGCCCCCGACCAGCACCAGACCGATGGAATTACGGGCGGCGGCCCCGGCGCCGGTGACCAGGGTCAAGGGGAAATGACCGGCAATGGTGGCCCCGGTGGTCATCAGGATCGGGCGCAGCCGGGTCATGGCCGCTTCCAGTACCGCCTCCCGCTTGCCCAGGCCGCTCTCCTGCAATTTGTTGGCAAACTCGACAATCAGAATGCCGTTCTTGGAGACCAGCCCGACCAGAGTGACCAGCCCGACCTGGGAATAGATGTTGAGGGTCGTCGTCCAGCCCTTGGTCCAGAAGGGCACATTGGGATCGGGCATCTTAAGAAAGGTGAAGATCAGAGCCCCGAACATGGCCAGGGGCACGGATCCCGCCAGGATGACAAAGGGATCGCGGAAGCTGTTGAACTGCGCCGCCAGTACCAAAAAGATGAGGAGAATCGCCAGACCGAAGGCCTGGACGAACTTGTTGCCTTCCACCCGCAGCTGCCGGGACTCTCCGGTGTAATCGAGCACATAGCCCTGGGGTAGAATCTTGGCTGCCTCATCCTCCAAAAATCGCAGGGCCTCGTCCAGGGGACGAACGGCCACGCCGCTGATGATCACGGCGTTAAGCTGCTGAAAACGGTTGAGCGAGCGCGGCACGGTCGAGTTCTTGACCGTGGCGATGGTGGAGAGCGGCACAAGGCCACCGTTCGGGCCGGTGACATGGATATCCTGGAGCTGATCGGGGTTGAGGCGGTCAACCCGCATGACCTGGGGCACGACCTTGTAACTGCGCCCAGCAATATTGAACCGGTTGACAAAATTGCCGCCCACCATGGTCGACAGATCGGCCCCGACCTGTTGTAGATTCAGGCCGAGCATCGCCACCTTATCGCGGTCGATGACGATCTCCGACTGGGGCTGGTCGATTTTGACATCAATCAGCGGCGGAAAGGCGAACATCTGGCTCTTCATGGCCGCCAACTGAATTTTCTGGGCGAACTGGAGGATCTGATCCGGTTCCGCGGTTGAGGCCAAAACAAATTCCACCGGAAACTGACCGCCACCGGGGAGTGCTGGCGGCGTCACCGGAAAAACGCGGATCCCGGGGATGCCGTGCAACTTCTGCCCCACCTCCGGCATAATCTCAAAAATCGTCCGTTTGCGCTCCTGCCAGGGTTTGACCACCATGCCGCTGAAACCCGAGTCGGGCAGGGTCAACTGGAAGACAAAGTTGGTTTCAGGCACACTGAGGAACGCCTTGTTCACCGCCGCCGTAAAATGTTTATTCTGATCGAGGGTGGAGTTAGCGGCTGAATCAACGATGCCGAAAATAACCCCTTGATCTTCGGTGGGTGCCAGTTCCCTGGCCGACATCGTGAACATGGGCACAGCCAGCAAACCAAGCACGATCCACACCAGGTAGACCGCAGGCCGATAGTTGAGGGTGACCTGCAGCCAGCGGCCGTACGCGGCCCGCAGCCGTTTAAAGTCACGTTCGATCCTGCCGGCGAGACCGTGCTCGGTCATCCCCGCCTTGAGCATTCGCGACGACATCATCGGCGACAGGGTCAGGGCCACCACACCGGAAATGGTCACCGCTCCGGCCAGGGTAAAGGCGAACTCGCGAAACAGCGATCCGGTCAGGCCGCCCTGAAGCCCGATGGGCGCATAGACCGCCGCCAGGGTGATGGTCATCGAAATGATCGGGCTGACCAGCTCACGGCCACTGAGCAGGGCGGCATCAAGCGGGGATTTGCCCTCGCTGAGATGGCGCTCGACGTTCTCCACCACCACAATGGCATCATCCACCACCAGCCCCACGGAAAGCACAATCGCCAGCAGAGTCAGCAGATTGATGGTGAAGCCGAACACCTGCATGAGAAACATCGCCCCGATCAGCGAGAGCGGAATGGTGACCACCGGAATCAGCGCCGAGCGCAGCGAACCGAGAAAGAGAAAAATGATGACGACGACAATCAGCAGGGTTTCACTCAACGTTTTGACGACTTCCTGGATGGCGTTTTCAATGTAGGCGGTGCCGTCATAGGCGATACGGGCGCTGAGGCCGTTGGGCAGCTGCTTATCGATCGCCTCCATTTCCACCCGCACCCGCTTGATGACATCCAGGGAGTTGGCGTTGGGCAACGGCCAGATCCCCATAAACACCGCCGTCTGCCCGGAAAAACGCACCTCGACATCATAATCCTCGGCGCCAAGCACCACCTCGCCGACATCGGCAATCCGCACCAGAGCACCGTCTTGTTCCCTGATGACCAGCTGCTTGAAATCGTCAATCGAGCGCATATCGGTGTTGGCGGTCAGATTGACCTGCACCATCGAGCCCTTGGTCTTGCCCACCGCTGCCAGGAAATTGTTGGCGGCGAGCGCCTGGCGCACCTGCACCGGGCTGACGTTAAAGGCGGCCATACGCGCCGGATCGAGCCAGATCCGCATGGCAAAGGTACGCCCCCCCAGGACTTCGGCCCGCTGCACGCCTTGAAGCGCCGAAAGCCGGGGCTGAACAATACGGACCAGATAATCGGTGATTTCGTTCTGCTGCAGCACATCCGAGGTGAAACTGAGATAGGCCGAGGCGAACTTGCTATCCGCCGACTCGACGTTGATGATCGGCAGTTCCGCCTCGGGAGGCAGATCACCGCGCACCTGATTGACCTTGGAGCTGATCTCGGATAGGGCCTTGATCGGATCGTAGTTGAGCCGCAAACGGGCGGTAATGGTCGATTTGCCCTGGGTGCTCTGCGACTGGATATAATCAATGCCGTCGGCCGCGGCGATAACCCGCTCCAGCGGCGTGGTGATAAAGCCGCGCACCAGATCGGAGTTGGCCCCGACATACATAGTGGTGACGGTCACCGCCGCATTGTCGCTACGCGGATACTGCCGGACATTCAGTGAACTGATGGCCTGCAATCCGGAGATGATGATCAAAAAACTGAGTACCAGGGCCAGCACAGGCCGCTGGATGAAAATATCCGTGAATTTCATGGGTCAACTGTCCTTGGGCTTGGGCGCCAGCTTGAATTCCGGTGCCAGCGAGTTATCGACCACAACGCTCTGGCCGTTGCGCAGCTTGAAGACCCCGGTACTTACCACCATCTCTTCCGCCTTGAGCCCGGAGAGCACCGCTACAAAATCGCCGCGCTTCTCGCCGAGACGAACGAACTGTTGCCGCACCACCTTGCCGGCCTTGCCATCCCCTTCCGCCTTGGCCTCTTCGACCACAAACACCGAATCACTGTATGGCGCGTAGAGAATCGCGGTGGCCGGAATGGCCAGCACCGGATTCTCTCCCGGCAGGACGATGGCCACATTGGCAAACATGCCGGGCCGAAGCAACTCGTCAGGGTTAGTGACCGTTGCCTGCACTTTGATATTGCGGCTGGCCGCATCGACATTCGGGTTCAGCGCGGTTATTTTCCCGGCGACTACCTGCCCGGCGGGTAGGGCGTCGGAGGTGAGCCGCACCGCAAGACCTGGACGAATCAAGGGCAATTGCTGCTGGGGAACGCTGAAATTGACAAAAATCGGATCAAGCGCCTGCAAGGAGACAATCGGCTCGGCTTCCTTGATAATCTGGCCGATATTGACCAGCCTGATCCCTAATCGGCCACTGAAGGGCGCCCGGATGGTTTTCTTGGCAATAATTGCCCGGATGTTATCGGCCTGGGCCAAGGTCTGTTTGACCTGGGCCTCGGCGTTGTCATAGTTGGATTCGGCGACGACTTTAGTGGCGAGCATTTTCTTGGAACGCTCGAAGTTGATCCTGGCCAAGGCCGCCGAGGCCTCGGCAGCCCGAAGCTGAGCGGTTTCAGCGGCGATATCCTGCTGCACCAGCAGGTCTCCCGCCTTGACCCGCGTTCCCGGTTCAAAGGCAATCCCCGTCACCCTGCCGGTCACCTCGGCGGTAACCATCACCCCCTGAACGGCTTCCAGCGAACCCACCGCCGTAACCAGAGACTCCCAGGAATCGGCCTGCGCGGTAGCTGCCGTCACGACCTCGGAGGGCATCTTCATTTTCTTGCCCTGGCTGATCATGGCACCGATCTGTAAGGCCTTGCTGCCCGCCAACAGGCCGACCACAACCACCACCCCGGCCATACACAATAGCATAGCTTTGACTTTCATCCTGCCTCCCTACAAAAGAAAAGCGGTCCGGAACGCACCGGAACCGCCAAATTCGCGATATTGCCAGAATAGCATCAAAGCCATGGAAGTCAATAAGATGTCCCGGCACAAGTCGAGCATCCTCGCAAAATTTTACCTTTGCTTAACAAGCCTTAACTGTAGGCGGGCAAGCCGCCACATTATACAAGTTGAGAAAGACTGGCAGGAAAGTCGATTAAATCCAGAAAGAAGAAACCAATCCTTGCTGGCTGGGCAACAGCGTGAGGCCAACGCACTGCAAGCGCAAAGAGGCGTTGCAAGCAAGTCCCTATATAACCTGATCGACCACCTCAAACCCCTGGGCTACGATAGCCTGTCGTATGGTCTCCCGATCAATCTGGCCTTCAAAGCGGGCTTCTCCTTTGGCCACGTCGATCTGGACGCAGGTGGCACCCAATGCCTCAAGAGTCTTCTGCGTAGTGGCGGCGCAGTGCTGACACTTCATGCCGCGAATCTGGAGCGTTGTCATGGTGGAACCTCTCCATGCGAAAAATTTTAAAATTGCCCAATCTACGCAACAGGATCAGGTGTCGTTCTAATTTTGTCAATCAGCGATGTTGTTGAGCGGTCGTGCTCAAAACTGATCCGCGCCACCCGGCCGCCATCGGCCTTAACCTCGGCGGCGCCGACGATCTGCGCTTCCGACCAGTCCGCCCCTTTAACCAGCACAGCGGGCCTGATGGCGGTGATGAGTTTGATCGGGGTTTCCTCGTCGAACAGCACCACATGGTCGACACAGCCCAGGGCCGCCAGCACCCTGGCCCGGTCGGCTTCACTGTTGACCGGTCGACTCGGCCCTTTGAGGGCCCGGACCGAACGGTCGGTGTTCAGCCCAACCACCAGGCAATCGCCGGTCCGGCGAGCCTGTTCGAGGTAGCTGACATGACCGGCATGCAGAATATCGAAGCAGCCGTTGGTAAAGGCGATCCGGCTCCCCTGACGGCGAATCAAATCCAGTTGGGGGAGTAGTTCGTCGATGGTGCTGATTTTTTGACCATCCTCCCGAGACCAGTTCCGACAGCCGGCGGGGAAAAACCGGCTGCGCTGCTGGTCGACCAAGGCCGCATCGAGCCCGCAGCCGATCACCGTCGCATCGCTGCCGGCAGCCTGCAGCACGGTGCCGTCCGGGCCGATGAGCATCGAATGGCCAGCCATTTCCATGGTGCCGGTGAGGCCGCAACCGTTGGCAGCCACCACGTACACCTGATTTTCAATGGCGCGGGCCCGCAACAGCGCCTGCCAATGATCAAGCCGGGTTATGGGCCATTGCGCCGCAACCGCCAGGAGACGGCAGCCGGCAAAAACCTGGCGGCGCGCGACTTCGGGAAAACGCAAATCGTAGCAAACCAGCCCCCCCAGCGGGCCGCAGGGCGTCTGCAGCAACGGTTCCGCCGGCCCGCCCTGGTAATAGCGATCTTCCTGCCAAAAGGCGAAAAGCTGCTGTTTGGGCAGCCGACCGATCACCCCGCCGGGACCGACCAGATAGAGCATATTGAAAGGCAGCGAGCCGTCCTCGGACAGGGCCGTCAAGGTGCCGGCCAGATAGACTCGATGGTGCGCCGCCATCTGCTGCATGGCGGCGAGAATCTCCGGCGTCCGGCGCCCCATCTCGGCGGTGCGTTCATAATCAAAACCCGTGGCCCACATCTCGGGCAAGACCAGCAGGGTGTCCGGTGCAGGCCGATAGGCCTCGATCAGGCGGGCGACCTCCCGGATATTGCGCTCCGGTTCGCCTAAGCGAATGGTCAACTGCACACAGGCCGCGGCGGGAAAAACAGGTGTTTCACTCATCGATGGATCGCCTCCAGGGCCGATTGCGCCATTTGGCCCAACGTGGTCTCCAGGAAGACTCCCTCCTGGTAGTATCGTATGGGGGAGTTGTCGGGCCTCAATCGCTCCAGGAGTGGTTGCGTTTTGGAAAGCCGCAGGATCCCGGCGGCCAGCGCGGCCAGCCCTTGGGTTTCCGGGTCGGCGGCTGTGATATAGGGGAGGATATCGGCGCCTGCCCCTTTTGCCAGCAAAAGTTCCGGCCGACAACGGCTCAGGCGGGCCACCCCCCAAAGCAGCCCGCGCTGCAGCAGCGGATGCTCGATATAGTTGCCGTCCTGGCAGAGTTCCTCGCCATCCTCACGCATATAGGAAATCAGCATATGCACATACTCGGCGGCCAGGCCAGCATGGCAACACATGATCTCGGCCATGCATTCCGGCGCCCCCCAGCCGATGCCGCCGGACTCGTCGTTGAGACTCCAGAGCAGACGCCGCATGACGATCCGCGCCGCTTCCATGTCCGCATCGGCCAGACGCGCAACGGTCTCGCCCATGCCGCTGACCGCGTGCCAGCGCACCGACGGATCCTCTCGGCAAATCGCTGAAAACAGCACATTGACCACATCCTGGGCCGGATACGGCTGGAGTGCGCCCAAAACAACAGCAAGGTCCGGGCTGTGCAACAGCTCCAGGACCTTGCTTTTGATCCGCCGACTGCTCAAGGCGAGTATCGCGCCGTTACGCCGCGGTGGTGGCCGGCATGGTGAAAACCCGCTTGCCCAGTTCCGCATCGACCATGAACAGGCCGGAGGGATTATCCTTGATCAATTTGAGTTTCTCGACCACCTCGCTGGCGCTGGCCTCTTCCTCGACTTGCTCGGCCACGAACCACTGGAGGAAATTATTGGACGCATGATCCTTTTCGCTGATCGCCAGGTCCACCAGATTATTGATCAGGCTGGTCACATGCTCCTCGTGTTTCAGCACGGCTTCAAAAACGGCCAACGGGGTCGCCCAGGTGGTTTCCGGTTTAGCGATGGCCTCCAGGGTGACCTTGCCGCCCCGCTCATTGATAAAATCGTAAAATTTCATGCCATGCATCATCTCCTCCTGCGCCTGCACCCGCATCCAGGAAGCGAACCCCTTGAGGCTGATCGACTGAAAATAGGCCTCCATCGACAGGTAGAGGTAGGACGAAAACATTTCTGCATTGATCTGATCGTTCAGGGACTTCAGTATTTTTTTCTTCAACATGGCGTTCTCCTTTCAAGAAAAGTTGTTTAGATTGCTATCGATTGTTGCCCAGGTGACATTATTTTTCATTATAACCACAACCCCAATGATTTCCAGGCTATCCTGGAAAAATGTTGTTTTTTAAAGGTAAACCTGTTTCCTTGGTTGTTTTGAGACAAAAAAAATGGAGGCATTATGCAAAAAACCATACTGATCACCGGAGCAACCGCCGGTTTCGGCAAGGCCTGCGCCGAACGTTTCGCCCACGAGGGGTGGCGCCTGATCGTCACCGGCCGAAGAAAAGACCGACTGCAGGAACTCAGGGATTTGTTGAGCGACGCGCCGATCCACGTGGCGGAACTTGATGTCCGCGACCTCAAGGGGGTTGAGGCGATGATCGCCGGACTGCCCGAGGATTTCCGCGACATTGATGTGCTGCTCAACAATGCCGGCCTGGCCTTGGGGTTGCAGGGGGCGGACAAGACCGATCTCAACGACTGGGAGGTCATGATCGACACCAACATCAAGGGGCTCTGCTACCTGACCCGCTGCCTGCTGCCAGCCATGGTGGCCCGCAACCAGGGGCATATCATCAACATGGGGTCCGTTGCCGGCACCTATCCCTATCCGGGCGGCAATGTCTACGGGGCGACCAAGGCCTTTGTCAAACAATTCTCCAAAAACCTGCTCACCGACCTGACCCATACCGGCATCCGGGTAACCAACATCGAGCCGGGGCTGTCGGAGAGCGAATTCTCCATCGTCCGTTTCCAAGGGGATAAGGCCAAAGCGGATGCGGTCTACCGGGGCACCCAGCCCCTGCGGCCCGTCGATATCGCCGAGATTGTTTATTGGGTGACCAGCGTACCGGCGCATGTTAACATCAATACGGTTGAAGTCATGCCGGTCTGTCAGAGTTGCGGACCATTCCACATCCATCGACAGGCAGAGTGACAGCAAAGCGTATGCGACGAGTAGTTATCACCGGAATGGGTATAGTCTCGCCCCTGGGCGATAGTTTGGCGGCGGCACTGGCCTCCCTGCTGGAGAGCCGGTCCGGCATCCGCTACCACGAGCCCTATCGCGAAGCCGGCCTGCGATCACATCTCGGCGGCTTTACCCAGGTCAACCTCAAGGAGCAGATCGACAAAAAGAATCTGCGGTTCATGGGGAATGCCGCTGCCTACGCCTCGATTGCGATGCAGCAGGCCATTGGTGACGCCGGCCTGACCGAGGATGAAGTGTCCCACCCCCGTACCGGCCTGATCATCGGCTCCGGCGGCACCTCGGCGGAAAACGTGGTCGCCGCCGCCGACACCATGCGGGAAAAAGGCTTGAAACGGCTGAGCCCGTTCATGGTGCCACGCACCATGAGCAGCACGGTTTCCGCCTGCCTGACCAGCGCCTTCCACATCAAAGGGCTTTGCTACTCGATCTCGTCAGCCTGCGCCACCGGTTCGCATTGCATCGGCGCGGCCATGGAGCAGATCCAGATGGGCAAGCAGGATCTCGTCTTTGCCGGCGGCTCGGACGAAGAACACTGGAGCCAAACCGCCATGTTCGATGCCATGGGCGCGCTCTCCACCCGCTTCAACGAAACCCCGGAGCGGGCATCCCGGCCCTACGACCGCAACCGGGATGGTTTCGTGGTCGCCAATGGCGCCGGCATTGTGGTGCTCGAGGACTATGAACGCGCCAAAAATCGCGGCGCGAAAATATACGGGGAAATCGTCGGGTACGGCGCCACCTCCGATGGCTTCGAGATGGTGACACCCTCCGGGGAAGGCGCGGTGCGGTGCATCCGGATTGCCCTGGCCGCCGCCGCCGCGCAAATCGATTATATCAACGCCCACGGCACCTCCACCCCCATCGGTGACCTGGTGGAGTTACGCGCCATTAAAGAAATTTTTGGCAAAGTCCACCCCCCGATCAGCTCGACCAAATCGTTATCCGGCCATAGCCTGGGCGCGGCCGGGGTACATGAGGCCATCTATTGCCTGCTCATGCTTGCCAACAACTTCATCGCTGGCTCGGCTAATATCGAGGAGATGGATCCGGGCGCGGTCGGCATGAACATCGTCGAAGCCAACCGGGAAGCATCACTGAACACCGTGATGAGTAACAGCTATGGGTTTGGCGGTACCAATGCCTGCCTGATCTTTCAAAAAGTGAGCACTGACAGCTGACCTTCCCGCCACCGGCGCACTTCCCCGCACAGCTCACCTTGCAAAGGTATCACCGACCGTTGGATTGCGAATTATTCGAATAAAAAAGGTGAAACCGACCTCGGTTTCACCTTTTTTTATTGCTCGCAATCATTCAAACCCGACGGACTGCAACTTCAAACCGCTGGTATCTTTACCCTAACGGGCGCATCACCAGCGACCGGTCACATCAAACACGCCGCTGCTCAGGAGTCTTTTTCCGTGCGTTGGGCATTATCATACAAGGCCACAAAATTAATCGGTTCCATCAAGAACGGCATGAACCCGCCATCCACCGCCACCTGGCTGACCACCTGCCGGGTAAAGGGAAACAGCATCAAGGGGCAGTCAACCGCCAGTACCCGGGCATGGTGCTCTTCGGGGATGTTTTTCAGCATAAACACCGCGGCATGCTCGATCTCGACAATGAACATCACCGCTTCCTCGTTGTTTTTATCGAGAATTTTGGCGGTCAGGGCGATGGAAACCTCCCAGTGATCCTCGTCAATCTTGTTGTTTTTCAGCTGCAGGTTGAAATCGACATGGGGATTTTGATTTTTCACCAGAAAAACCTGGGGCGCACCGGGGCTTTCAAAGGAGAAATCCTTGATGTACATCTTTTGCATGCGGAAAACCGGCATGTCAGCTGGGGTTGCGGTCTGGTCGGTCATGTTTCATCCTTTGATAATATGTGTCATTGAAAACCGAAGGTCTCGCGTAACCATTCGGCAGGGTTAATCAAGCGAAGCGCACCATAACAGGGAATTTCCTGAAGGAAAATCAAAAATAACTCAGCCGCCGTTCAAGAGCTGCTTCAAAAACATGCCGGTGTACGATCCGGGATGACCAGCTATTTCCTCCGGCGTGCCGGTGGCGATGATCCGCCCGCCGCCGCTTCCCCCTTCCGGACCGATATCGATCACATAATCGGCGGTCTTGACCACATCGAGGTTATGCTCGATCACCACCACGGTATTGCCCCCGTCGACCAGCCGCCCCAGAACACGGAGGAGGTGCTGGATATCGGCAGGATGCAGCCCGGTGGTCGGTTCGTCGAGGATATAGAGGGTCTTGCCGGTCGAGCGCCGGCTCAGCTCCTTGGCCAGCTTGACCCGCTGGGCCTCGCCGCCGGAAAGGGTCACCGAACTCTGTCCCAGGCTGAGATAGCCCAAGCCGACATCAGCGATGGTCTGCAGCCGGTTCTTGATCGGCGGCACATTCTGAAAAAACTCCAGGGCCTCCTCCACGGTCATATGGAGGATTTCAGCAATATTTTTACCCTTATAACGAATATCGAGGGTTTCCTCGTTATACCGTTTCCCCAGGCACCGCTCGCAGGTTACATAGATATCGGGCAAAAAATGCATGGCAATCCGGATGAGCCCATCCCCTTCGCAGGTTTCGCAGCGCCCGCCCTTGATATTGAAACTGAACCGACCGGGTTTATAACCGCGGGCCCTGGAATCGGGCAGACGCGCCAGCAATTCCCGCACCGGCGTCATCACCCCGGTGTAGGTGGCGGGGTTGGAGCGTGGGGTTCTGCCGATGGGACTCTGATCGATATCGATCACCTTGTCCAGGTTCTCCATCCCGGTGAGCAGTTGTGCTCCCTGCCGATAGCCCTTGGCATCAAAAAAATAACGTTGCGCCTCGTGGAACAGGGTTTCGATAACCAGCGAGCTTTTGCCGGAACCGGAGACGCCGGTGACGCAGGTCATCACGCCCAGAGGAAATCGGACGGCAAGCTGCTGCAGATTGTTGGCGCAGGCGCCCTGCACCTGGATCCCATAGGCCGGGTCGGGCCGGATGGGCCGACGCCGCTCAGGCACCTCGATCTTCAAGCGACCTGAGAGATAGCCGCCGGTCTGCGACTGCTCGCAGTCCAGGAGCCCGGCGACCGGTCCCGAATAGAGGATTTCGCCGCCATGGACGCCTGCTCCGGGGCCGATGTCGAGCACATGGTCGGCATTGGCGATGGTGTCGGAATCGTGCTCGACCACAATCACGGTATTGCCCAGATCGCGGAGATTCACCAGGGTTTTGATCAGTTTGTTGTTGTCGCGCTGATGGAGGCCGATGCTGGGCTCATCGAGGATGTAGAGCACCCCGGCCAGGCCGGAACCGATCTGCGAAGCCAAACGGATACGCTGGGCCTCGCCGCCGGACAGGGTGCCGGCCTTGCGCTCCAGCGAGAGATAGCCCAACCCGACACCCAGCAGGAAGGCCAGCCGTTCCCGGATTTCCTTGAGGATGGGCCCGGCGATCTGCGCTTGCCGCGGTTCAAAGGCTATGTGATCGAGTTCTTTGATCAACTGCTCGATGGCCATCCGGGTGAGATCGATGATCGACCATTGCTCGATGCGGACGGCCAGGGCTTCGGGCTTGAGCCGTGCCCCCTGGCAGGCGGGGCAGGACTGCTCATTCATGAATTCTTCCACCTCCTCGCGCATGCGGGCGGAGGTGGTTTCACGAAACAACCGGTTGAGGCGGGGCACGATCCCTTCAAAGGCCATTTGGGCAGCCAGTTTGCGCCGTCCTTTGCTGTGGACAAACTCCAGTTTCTCCCGACCGGTGCCGTGCAGCAGCCCCTTCTTGACCTTGGCGGGCAATTCGCTAAACGGCACATGCAAATCAAACCCGTAATGGCGGGCAAAAGCCTCGATCCACTCGTCAGCCTGGGCGGCAAGCCGTCTTCGGGTCCAAGGTGCTATTGCGCCATCTTCGAGACTGAGCCGCTCATCGGGAACAATCAGGCGTTCATCGATGAATTGGTTGACGCCCAGACCGCCGCAGGAGGGGCAGGCGCCCTGGGGATTATTAAAGGAAAACAGCTGGGTGGAAAGTTCGGGCACCGAGATGCCGCACTGGTGACAAGCGGCGGATTCACTAAACAGCAGTTCCTGGCCGCTGTCAGGAAAGACCGCCAGCATGGCACCCCCGCCGAGCGTCACGGCGGTGCTGACCGATTCGTCCAGCCGTCGACGCACCGAGGGTTTAAGCACCAGCCGATCGACCACCGCCTCGATGTAATGATGTTTGTTTTTATCTAGGACGATCTCCTCGCCCAGGGGCCGGATTTCACCGTCCACCCGGACGCGCACAAACCCGTCTTTGCGGAGACGCTGGAAGATCTGCTCATGCTGCCCCTTTTTCTGTTTGACCAACGGCGCCAGCAGCAGGACCTTTTCCCCTTCCGGGCGGGCGAGCAAGGTCTCAAGCATATCATGCACCGACTGCGAACGGATGGGCTGGTCGCACTGCGGGCAATAGGGCTGCCCAGCCCTGGCAAACAGCAAACGGAGATGATCATAAATTTCCGTCACCGTGCCCACCGTGGAGCGCGGGTTGCGGCTGGTGGTTTTCTGTTCGATCGAAACCGCCGGCGAAAGCCCCTCCAGCAGGTCGACATCCGGCTTGTTCATCTGCCCGAGGAACTGCCTGGCGTAGGTGGACAACGACTCCACATAACGGCGCTGCCCTTCGGCATAGAGGGTGTCAAAGGCGAGCGTTGACTTACCCGAGCCGGAAAGCCCGGTGAACACGATCAGTTTATTGCGAGGGAGATCAACGGATATATTTTTTAAATTGTGCATACGCGCACCGCGGATGCGCAGATATTGGGGTTCCATAAAGGTATTCTCTGAACACAACGGGATTGAAGTTACCAGCAGGCCGCCATACGACCAATACCCTGTCGGCTGCACGAGGTGGGCACGGAGAGGAGCTGACGGTCACACTCCAGTTTGACATTTTGTTGCAAAGGCGGTACGACAATTTCGTTTACCACGCCCAAGGCCTATGGTAGATTGAGGTCTTATTGTAGCCACGATCCCTCAACAATCAATACAGCAAATATTTCGCCATGTATTTTCAAGATATCATCGCCACCTTGAACAGCTATTGGGCCTCTGCAGGTTGCGTCATTATGCAACCCTATGACATGGAAGTCGGAGCCGGCACCTTTCACCCCGCCACCTTGCTCCGCGCCCTGGGACCGGAACCCTGGAAAGCCGCCTATGTGCAGCCTTCACGCCGCCCCACCGATGGCCGCTACGGTGAAAATCCCAACCGCCTCCAGCATTACTACCAGTACCAGGTGGTGATTAAGCCGTCGCCCAAGGATGTGCAGGCCATGTACCTTGAAAGCCTGGAAAAGTTCGGTCTCAATCTGCTTGAACACGACATCCGCTTTGTCGAGGATGACTGGGAGTCGCCGACGTTGGGTGCGTGGGGCCTGGGCTGGGAGGTCTGGCTCGATGGCATGGAAATCACCCAGTTCACCTATTTCCAGCAGGCAGGCTCCGTAGATCTCAAACCGATTACCGCAGAAATCACCTACGGACTGGAACGGATCGCCATGTACCTGCAGAAGGTCGATTCGGTCTACGACATCCTTTGGAACAAGGACGTCACCTATGGACAAATTTTTCATCAGGCCGAAAAAGAGTTCTCTGCCTTCAATTTTGAAGAGGCCAATGTCGCCGACCTCACCCTGGCCTTTGACAATTACGAGCGCGAGGCCCTGAAGCTGGTGGCCAAAGACCTGATCCTGCCAGGCTATGATTATTGCTTGAAGTGTTCTCACACCTTCAATCTGCTTGACGCCAGAAAAGCGATCAGCGTTGCGGAACGAACCCGATATATCGGGAGGATACGAAACATTGCCCGACAGGTTGCCCAACGCTATGTCGAGCAGCGGGAAGCCATGGGACATCCATTGCTCAAGGGTGCCGTTTAAGTTCCGGGAAAATTCTTCAAATCAGGTATCCTGACAATTTTAAAAGGAAGACTTAAAAAAGAAAAATTTATCTGGCATTTCAAAGTATTTTAAAGTACATGAAATCTAATAGGCAGTTAGAAATCATCTCTCTTTTGTTGTTTAAGACGGAACAGTTCGAATACTTGTGGCACATATTTTTTCTCCGTTACCTCCTTGTAGCATCCTTTGGCGAACGTCCTTTTTCTATTTACCATCCCATTATTTTTCGGGACGTCACCGCTGAATGAAAAATGCCAAAGGTTCCATCGTTGTTCCCCTTTTCCAGAAAAAAATCGGCACGTTTATATTTCTTTATGCGCTCCTGCCATGCCCCCCCCCACATCATTGTGCAGGGTCGCACGCCGATACCGTTTTCCCTGATTACCTTGTTGCCTCCACATGCACATGAAGCCCCATCGCGTTAAGGATCACTCGCTTTTGCACAGCATTGTCGCCATGATGTCGAACAATGCCGGATTCGATAATCCCCTCTGGTTCCTTTCCCACCCCAATTTCACAGCAACACCACCTTTGCCCTGCGACCATGCCCTCGGTTTCGGCATTACGTCCGGATCATCCCCTGTTCCGGGAAGGTTAACGGGTAGACAAGATTGGCAACCATCCCCGTGCGCTAGTCCCTCCCGGAGGGCCTCGCTGCCCATTGCTGCCCGCAGCAAGAAGACGCACCACGACGAGGGGAAAAGACCATCGCTCCAGGCAAGATCAGTTTTTCGTTACCCACAGTCGATCACCGGCGGTGGATTGTGTTTTTTTCGGGTTTTACCAAACGATTACATTCCAGTAGCCCGTGCAAACGGTCACTGAAAAGGGATCAAAAGTATAACCCCCATTCGAAAAAGATCCCATAGGGGGTCAGTTTGTAAGGTCATACGACACAAGGAGGAACGGCAATGGCAGAAGGTACAGTTAAATGGTTTAATGATTCCAAGGGATTCGGCTTCATTCAGCAAGATGGTGGCAAGGATGTTTTTGTGCATCATTCGGCCATTCAAGCGCAAGGTTTCAAATCGCTCAAAGAAGGGGAACGGGTAAAATTCGACGTTGTCAGCGGGGCCAAGGGTCCGGCTGCTGAAAATGTCGTCAAGATCTGAGACTAGACAAAAATTCACGCATGCTCTCCCTGGCTGACCGCCAGGGGGGCAGGTGTGGTTCCACCGCCACACGCCAATCTCTCTAACTAACTTGCAACTCCCCGCTTAGGCTGCTCCCAGTCCCCTACAGCACCAGACCGCTGACCTTTAATACAACAGGCCTCTGCGTCTCGTCCCCGCCCCCGGCATACGGCTATACCAGATAGACGGGCAGGGGACCAATGATCCCGAGTTTCCCACCCTGCGCTCTCCACCCAAGTTTCAACCAGCTGAAAAACCCGATCCGGCCTGCAGGGGGAGATACGCATCAAGCACCTCCGGGGCCAGCACTGCCAATTCCCGCCGGAACCTGATTATCGACTCGGCATCCTGACACAGCAAGGCACTTTCAGCCTGCCGCAACAGCGAATAAATTTTAGTGGCCTCAGCATCGACGGCAATTTCCAGATCGACCAAGGGCAGTACGCCCCGTAAAAATCCGTACACAGGCGCTAAATCAACACCATGCCGGGCAATAATCTGAGCCAGTTGGCGGTTACACAGAGCATCGACATTGACCTGTTGCGGCGCCACCAGCAACGCCGTAGCATAGACCCCGCCGGCAATTTCACACCGCCCCTGCAGCCAGAGTGCATCAGCCAGGTAACCGTACAGCCGACCATGTCCCGGACAGTTCTCGATCAAAGCGCGTAAATGGGTCTCAGCGGCCAGATATTCGCCAAGTTGCAGGTAGAGATATCCGCTGCACAAATCCGGCGGGACATAGAGGGTAGTCACGCCATTCATCAAGGAAAGCAGATGCCTGATCAGATTGGCGCGCAACATCCGGCTTGCTTCGGTGGCGGGGAAGGTAAAGGCCTCGATTCGCTGCCATAAACCGGTGAGCACCTCGATCTCTTCCACACCTTCGGCATCGCTCAAAGCCTGCTGCCAGTATTGGACGGATCGCAGGCCGGCCTCCGCGACCTGATGTCCGGGCAAGGCGCCAAGTACACGGTTAAAATGCGCCTCAGCTTGGTCAAAATCAAGCCTCGCCAAGCAGGCATGACCGTTACCGGTCTCAAGCAGATCCCACTGAAAAAGTTGCAGTTGCATGCGTTTCGACTTAGGCAAAGAGAGGCAACCGGTCCGCTCGCCAGAGCGAACCGGTTGGGAGGATGGACTAATCGAGCAGCCGTACGGCCCCTTGATCGGCGGAGGCCGCAAACCTGGCATAGACCTGCAGCGCCTTGGAAACGGTGCGATCCCGCCCGGGAGTAAAGGCACACGGGCCCTTGGCCTCTTCCCGCAGGCGCCGCGCTGCCAGTTCTTCGGGGCTGACCAGCAGAGAAATCGACCGCTGCGGAATATTGATATCGATGCGATCGCCGTCCACAACCAGTCCGATGGCGCCGCCACCGGCGGCTTCCGGCGACACATGCCCGATGGAGAGACCGGAGGTGCCCCCGGAAAAACGGCCGTCGGTCACCAAGGCACAGGCGGCTCCCAGATGCCGGGATTTGAGGTACGAGGTGGGATAGAGCATTTCCTGCATGCCCGGCCCGCCCTTGGGCCCCTCGTAGAGGATAAAAACCACATCGCCAGCCTTGACGATTCCGGCAAGAATCCCCTCGCAAGCGGCTTCCTGGGAGTGGTAGACCCTGGCCGTGCCGGTAAAATGAAGGATGGACGCATCCACCCCTGCGGTTTTGACAATGCAGCCTTTTTCGGCAATGTTGCCGTAGAGCACCGCCAGGCCGCCATCACGGGAGTAGGCGTGCTCCAGATCGCGGATGCAACCGGTCTTGCGGTTGACATCGAGTTCCGCATACAAGGTGTCCTGCGAGCCCATCACCAGACTACGCACACCTGCCGGGGCGCTGCGGTACAGCATCCTGGCCGCCTCGCCGACCTCCGGAAGCGCGATGTCGTACTGCCGCAAGGCCTGCTCAAGGGTGAGACCGTCAACCCGCGGCACCGTACAGTCCACCAGGCCGGCCCGATCCAATTCGGCCAGAATGGCGAGGATGCCGCCGGCCCGGTTGACATCTTCAACATGATAGGAGGAACTCGGGGCGACCTTGCAGAGATTAGGGACCTTGCGGCTCAGGGCGTCGATATCCTTCATGGTGAAATCGACCCCGGCCTCATGGGCAATGGCCAGGATATGGAGTACGGTATTGGTCGAGCCGCCCATGGCAATATCCAAGGCCATGGCATTGGCAAAAGCCGCTTTGGTGGCGATCGAACGGGGCAGGACCGAGGCGTCCCCCTGTTCGTACCAGGACTGACACATGGCCACGATCCGTTCCGCCGCTTGATCGAACAAACCCAGCCGGGCGCGGTGGGTGGCGACCACGGTGCCGTTGCCCGGCAAGGCCAGGCCAAGAGCCTCGTTGAGGCAGTTCATCGAGTTGGCGGTGAACATACCGGAGCAGGATCCGCAGGTCGGGCAGGCGCTGCGTTCCACCGCGGCGATCTCCTCGTCGCTGACCGCATCGTCCCCGGCCATGACCATGGCATCCACCAGATCCAGGGCTTTATCGCCGAGCCGGCCGGCTTCCATCGGTCCGCCCGAGACAAATATCGCCGGGATATTGAGCCGCATCGCCGCCATCAGCATGCCCGGGGTTATCTTGTCGCAATTGGAGATACAGACCATGGCGTCCGCTTTGTGGGCGTTGCACATATACTCGACCGAATCGGCGATCAGTTCGCGCGACGGCAGGGAATAGAGCATGCCGTCATGGCCCATGGCGATGCCGTCGTCGATGGCGATGGTGTTGAATTCAGCGGCGAAGCATCCCTGGCGCTCGATGGCCTGCTTGACCCGCTGCCCGATCTGGTGGAGATGGACATGGCCGGGGACGAACTGGGTGAACGAATTGACCACGGCGATCACCGGCTTGCCGATCTGTTCCTCGCGCATGCCGTTAGCCCGCCACAGCGCCCGGGCTCCCGCCATTCTTCTGCCTTCCGTCGTTGCTGCGCTCCGCAGTGGGATAGTCATTTCTCGCTCCTCGATTCACTTGGTTGTTTTTTTTCTTGTCTTTTGCCGCTGGTTAGCGATAGAACCCAAAGAGATGCCTTTGTCAATTCTATACTGGGATGCGCCATGAAACAACAGGAGATTAATTATTGGATCACCGCCATGCTGCATAAGCACGAGCGGGTTTCCGATCTGAATATTACCGTGGGCAAGACCCTACAGGTCGAAAGCGACGGAGTGCTGGTGCCGGTGGAGGTCACCCCCCCGGTGACCCAACTGACCCCTTTCCAGACCGAGGTGTTCGCCTTGAATCTGATCGGAGGCAACCGCCGCCTGCTCCGCGACCTGGTCCTCAAGGGCTCCTGCGACCTCTCCTATTCTCTGGACGACAAGGTCCGATTTCGGGTCAATATTTTTGCGCAAAAAAGGTATTACACTTCGGTGTTGCGAAAACTCGAGACCAAAATCCCCACCATCGATGGTTTCCAATTCCCCGAGGCTTTCTCCAAAATGTCCCGGGAAGTCAACGGCTTGGTCCTTTTCACCGGCGCCACCGGCACGGGCAAGACCACCTCCATGGCGGCGATCCTCAACCGGATCAACGAGGAGCGCCAAGTGCACATCGTCACCCTGGAGGATCCGATCGAATATGTCCATCCCCATAAAAAAGCCACCTTCAATCAGCGGGAGATGGGCGATGATTTCGACACCTTTGCCAACGGACTGCGCGCCGCCCTCCGCCAGGCCCCCAAAGTCATCCTGGTCGGCGAGATCCGCGACCGGGAAACCCTCGAAATCGCCCTGACCGCCGCGGAAACCGGCCATGTGGTCTTTTCCACCCTGCATACCATTGATACCGGCCAGACCATCAACCGCATCCTCGGCATGTTCGAGCAGGACGAGCAGCCCCAGATTCGCAACCGGCTGGCCGACACCATCCGCTGGATCGTCAGCCAACGTCTGCCACCGCGGGTCGGCGGAGGCCGCATCGCCGCTTTGGAAATTCTCTGCTCCAGCCTCCGAGTCAAAGACCTGATCATCAACGGCGAGACCGAGGAAAAAACCTTTTACAACGTGGTCCAGGCGGGTTCGACCCGCGACATGCGCACCTTTGACCAACATCTGCTGGAACTCTTTGAAACCGGCCTGATCACCGAACAGTCGGCGATGCTGTACTCCTCCCACCGCAGCGAAATCAAGCGGGGAATGGATACGATCAAATCCGCCCGCGGCGAAAGCACCTCGTCCATCGACAATCTGCGCATGGAACAGGAAGAAGAAGACCCCTATCAGCGCTGGTCATGAAAGAAACCCGACCGCGCCGACATCTCGATTTTTCTTTGTGACTAAGGACTCCTTATGCTGACCCATTGCCCCGCTTGCCGGCAACCGCTGCAACTCACCGCCGAACAAATCACCCGGCTGGAACAAGCCCTGTCAAACCTTGCTCCCGGCAAATCGCTGGCCATGAAATGCCCAGCCTGCCGGGGGACGATCCCATTGGACAAATCAGGCCGCCCGCTGGGCACGGTCGCCAATCCGGTGCAGCCCCCCCCACCGCCCAACCTTGACTGGCTCCAGTCGGGTCTGTACCAGGGGGAGGAAAAGGTTGAGGATGTCCCCATGGCGCTCCTGCTCCACCAACCCGGCGAACAGCGCCAGCATATTGGCGAAGCACTTGAAACCGTGGGCTACCAGGTGTTCATGGCCGACACCGTGGATGAGGCGATGGAGCGCATGCGTTTTGTCAACTTTTCCTGTATCGCCCTGCAGACCGACCTGGAAGGGACGCTGGCACAGTCTACCTTCCATGCGCACATGTGCAACCTGACGATGGAACGCAGACGCTATCTTTTCTATATTCTCATTGGGGACTCCTTCCACACCCTCTATGACCTGGAAGCCTTGGCCTACAGCGCCAACCTCACCGTCAACACCGCAGACCTGGGCCATTTCGATCTGGTTTTGCGCAAATCGATCCCATCCTATGAAGATCTATTCGGCCCGCTGCTTGAAGAGTTGAACGCCTACGGCAAACGCTGACCCCCCTCCGGAAAAACTCCGCCCCAAGCCCCGACAGCCGGCTGCAGAGGTGGCGCGGCCGAACCGTTGCGCTCCCAGGAGCGCAGCCGGCAATACGGACCGCCAAACCCTTGCGAAATTTCATCGCGCAACCCAAAAAATACCTTTTTTCAAGACGAAACAGTTGTTTTTCAAAAACAACTCTGGTAAATATCATCGCTTACTAAAATGGGGTGGGGCAAGAAATGCTTTTTGCCCGTCATCAACCACTTATTAAAGGCCGGCTAACGGTCACAACAGGAACAATCCATGACAAATAACGGAACTCAACCCGCATTTGCGGCAGATGACAACAGCTTTGAGGAAATGAGCTTTGCGGAACTGTTTGAACAGGAAGACAACAACACGGTCATCACCGTCGGCGAAGTTGCGCTCGGCACCGTTGTCGGCCTGAGCAGCGACGCAGCCCTGATCGATGTCGGCGACAAAGCGGAAAGCTACATCCCGCTGGCCGAATTTCGCAACGAAGATCCAAATCGTGAAGTCAAAATTGGCGATCAGTTTGAAGTCTTCATCGAAAAACGAAAGGATGAAGGCGGCCTCCTGCTTTCCCGTGAAAAAGCTATTGCCATAAAAGTCTGGGAACAGATTGCCACAATTCAGGAAGAAGACGGGACCATTGAGGGCCGTATTGATAACCGTGTAAAAGGCGGCATGTCCGTTGATATCGGCGTGCCGGCGTTTCTCCCCTACTCCCAGATCGATCTCCGCCCGGTCAAAGACCTGGACGGACTCATCGGCCAGACCTTTGATTTCAAGATTCTCAAGTTCAACCGCAAACGCAACAACGTGGTTATTTCGCGGCGCGCCATTCTCGAGAATCAGCGAACCGCGTTGCGCGAACAGATGCGAACCTCCCTCGAAGAAGGGCAGACCATCCGCGGCGCCATCACCAACATCACCGACTACGGTCTGTTCATCGACCTGGGCGGCATGGACGGTCTGTGCCATATCACCGACCTGAGCTGGGGCCGGGTATCGCACCCCTCCAAACTCTATACCGTCGGCGAAGAGATCGAAGTCAAGATCCTCAAATACGATAAGAATTCCGACCGGGTATCCTTGGGCGTCAAACAACTCAAGACCGACCCATGGGAACGCGTGCCCGAGCAGTATGCACCGGGTTCCAGGGTCACCGGCAAAGTGGTCTCGATCACCGACTACGGCGTCTTTGTTGAACTGGAAGAGGGCGTCGAAGGACTGGTCCATATCTCTGAAATGAGCTGGTCCAAAAAACCGCGTCACCCGTCCAAGATCGTCGGTGTCGGCGAGGAGATCGAAGTCCAGGTCCTCAAAGTCGAGGCCGAAACCAAGCGCATCTCGCTCGGCATGAAGCAGTTGCAGCCCAATCCCTGGGATGTGGTGGAAGAGAGCTATCCGGTTGGCTCGGTTATTGAAGGCAAGATCAAGAACATTACCGATTTCGGCATCTTCATCGGCATCGAAGAGGGCATTGACGGTCTGATCCATGTTTCCGACCTAAGCTGGACCGAGCGGATCAAGCATCCTTCCGAGAAATACGCCAAAGGCGAAACCATTCAGGCGGTTGTGCTCAAGATCGACAAAGAAAACGAGCGGTTCTCTCTGGGCGTCAAACAACTCGAGCCCGATCCATGGCAAGCGGCTGCCTCCAACTACCCGATCGGCTCAACGGTTGAGGGCACCATCACCAACGTGACTGATTTCGGTGTGTTCGTCCAACTGGAAGAAGGCATTGAAGGCCTGGTGCATGTTTCCGAGATTTCTAAGGAAAAAGTAAAAACCCCGGTCGGCATGTTCAATGTCAACGACATCCTCAAGGCCATGGTCATCAACGTCTCCGCCGATGACCGTAAAATTGGTCTTTCCGTGAAAGCCATGCAGGAAAAAGATGATAACAACGGCGCCATTCCGGAAGAGTATGTTCAGAAAGTGCAAAGCAGCGGCCCTTCTACCTTTGGCGACCTGCTGAAAGCAGCGGCGGGCGAAGACACCAACAAGTAACGGTATCTTTACCGCTGCCGCTTGAACGAACCCAATGGGCCCTTCTGTCTGCCCCCTCATAAACAGGGGGCAGACAGAAGACTCTTTCTTATTATACCCGCTCCAGGAGGCGCCAGACCTCTTGAACCAAATGCGGTCGGTTAAAAAAGGATAAATATCATGCTTAAGCGTGAATTGATTAATCAGGTTTCCGAACAACTTGGCGATTACTATAAACAGGACATTGCCCAAGCTGTTGAAATCATTCTTGAAGAGATATCGCAAGCACTTGCGGAAGAAAGAAGGGTGGAAATTCGGGGGTTTGGAAGTTTTTCAGTAAGGACGCGCAAGCCGCGCACCACGAAAAATCCGAAAACAGGAAAAATGATGAATATTCCCGCCCGAAAAACCCTTCATTTCACGATGAGCAAGTCGCTCAAGGAAGTGTTGATCGACGAAACAGCATAACAAGCCTTCGTTGCCTTGTAAAAAAGGATCGAACCTGTTGCAGGTTTGGTCCTTTTTTTATTCGAATCTGTGTCGAGGATGTCGCGACTGGGCCGCAACCGCTGCTCTTATGTCGCTCAGCAATTCAAGACAGGAATCCACGGATATCGCCCTTGCCTTCCCGGAGAATTTCCGGTTGCTCAGCCAGCAGGGAAATAACCGTTGAAGGAGAAGGGACAAGATCACCGCCATCGATGATCAGATCGACCTGCTTGCCGAAAAGCCGGTCCACGTCATGGCAGCTGCACACCGGCGACTCTTCTTCCTCCAACATGGCGCTGGTGTTCAGGACGGGATTCCCCAACGCCTCGATGATCATCAGGCAGATGGGATTATCGGGCACCCGGATGCCAACAGTTTTTTGTTTTGTCAGCATGATCTTCGGCACCACCTTGGTTCCCGAAAGCACAAAGGTGTAGGGGCCGGGCAGGTTTTTCCGCATCAGCCGGTACGCGGTGTTGCCGACGTGACCGAAGTTGCTGATGTTGGTCAAAGAGGCGCACATAAAACTGAACGGTTTATCCTTGGGCCGCCTCTTGATCTGATGCACCCGCTTAACCGCTTTTTGATTGAAAATATCGCAGCCGATACCGTACATGGTATCCGTGGGGTAGCAGATGACCCCACCATGCTGCAAAATTTCCACCGCTTGGGCAATCAATCGGGGCTGGGGATTACAGGGATTTATTTCCAGAATTCTTGCCATATGAAAGATATACGCTCAGGGTAGGGGGGGGGCGCCGGTTCGGGCAGTCAATTAAGCAGAAATAGCCGAGAAATGCCAGTGATATTTATTTAAACTCCAATTGCAACCCCCCTTTGCTAGGCACGCTTGCAACAATTGTATCAATCAGGAAACTATCGCTGAAACATCTGCGCTATGCCGTCCAAAAACAGTTTGCAAGGCCGCCGTTGCTCGCCGCCAATTGCAATTGCACGGTCTTTTTTCATGGTCGCATATTTCTTTTTCCTCTAAAACATGCTATCTATGTATAGTTATCATTAACCAAGCTCAAAGCCGCAAGAAAGCAACACGAACAACAGGTCGGGCTTTGGCCCGGCTTTTTACCATAGCCCCGGGTCGAAGCCCGGCCTGTTTCGCTTTAGTAAAAAGCAGGTTGCCGGCTCTTCACGGAAGAAACGACAACAGGCTGTATTGCTTTTCAGGCAACACAACCACGCAATCAATAACCGACAATACCAGCTTCATACAATGGACACGGCCAGGAGACAACCTGCGCCCCCCATTTCCCCTCCAGCAGACAAGGAGACCATATGTTTCGGCAAGATATCCCCCTGGCACTCACCTTCGACGATGTCCTCCTGGTGCCCGGCCCTTCTGAGGTCCTCCCTTCGGAAGTGTCTTTAAAAACCCGCCTCACCGACACCATCGAACTTCAGTCCCCACTGCTCAGCGCCGCCATGGATACGGTCACCGAACACCAGACCGCCATTGCCATGGCCCGGGAAGGCGGCATCGGTATTATCCATAAAAACATGAGTATCGAGGCCCAGGCCAGAGAAGTGGAGCGGGTCAAAAAATCGGAATCCGGTATGATTGTCGATCCGATCACGGTTTCGCGCAATCAGAGCGTGGCCGAAGTCCAGGCCATCATGCGCAACTACCGCATCTCCGGCCTGCCGGTGCTCGATGGCGACAAACTGGTCGGCATCGTCACCAACCGCGATCTGCGTTTTGTGTCCGACGACGGCCTGCGGGTCAACGATGTCATGACCAGCAAAAATCTAGTCACCGCCCCGGTGGGTATCGACCTGGCCCATTCCAAGGCCCTGCTCCACGAGCACCGCATCGAAAAACTGCTCGTGGTCGACGAGAACGGTCGGCTCAAGGGGCTGATCACCATCAAGGACATCGAAAAAATCAAGCAGTACCCCAATGCCGCCAAGGACGACATGGGCCGGCTGCTCGCCGGCGCGGCCCTCGGCGTCGGGGCGGAGATGCTGGAACGGGCTGCGGCTCTGGTCAAGGCCAAAGTGGATGTGGTGGTGCTCGATTCAGCCCATGGCCACTCCGCCGGCATTATTCGCGCAGTCGCAGAGGTCAAGGCCCACTTTCCCCAGTTGCAGATCATTGCCGGCAATATCGCCACCGGCGAGGCCGCCGAGGCACTGATCAAAGCGGGCGCCAATGCGGTCAAGGTCGGGGTTGGCCCGGGTTCGATCTGCACCACCCGAATCGTCGCCGGGGTCGGGGTGCCCCAGCTCACCGCCCTGAAGAACTGCATCGAGGCCGCTTCCAAACACGGCATTCCCGTGATCGCCGACGGCGGCATTAAATTTTCCGGCGACATCTGCAAAGCCATCGGCATCGGCGCCCATTCGGTGATGATCGGCTCGCTGTTTGCCGGCACCGACGAAACCCCCGGCGACACCTTCCTCTACCAGGGCCGTAAATACAAAGGTTACCGCGGCATGGGCTCCATCGGGGCCATGAAGCAGGGGTCCAGCGACCGCTATTTCCAGGAAAATGAGGCCAGCAAGCTCGTCCCCGAGGGGATTGAGGGCAAGGTTCCCTATCGCGGCCCGATCTCGGAGATGATTTATCAACTGCTCGGCGGCCTCCGCTCCGGCATGGGCTACACCGGGGCCGCCACCATCGAGGAACTCCACCAGAAGGCCCGGTTTGTGCAAATTTCCACCGCCGGGTTGCGCGAAAGCCACGTCCACGATGTCATCATCACCCGAGAGGCTCCGAACTATCGGACCGAAAGCATCTAACCAAACGACTCCCTCCAAAAGAGATAGACTGCCATGTCCCTCCATGCCCAGAAGATCATCATCCTTGATTTCGGTTCGCAGACCACCCAACTGATCGCCCGTCGCATCCGCGAGCAGAAGGTGTACAGCGAAATCCATCCCTACACCCTCGACCTTGACCGGCTCAAGGCCATGCACCCCACCGGCATTATTCTTTCCGGCGGGCCGGCCAGCGTCTACGACGACGATGCGCCGATCAGCGACCCCGGCATCTTCGCGCTCGGCGTCCCGGTACTGGGCATCTGTTACGGTGCCCAGTTGATGATGGTCCAGCAGGGCGGCCGGGTGGAAAAAGCCGAGAAACGGGAATTCGGCCAGGCCCAACTCCATATCGAAGACACCGGCGGTCTATTTGCCGGCATGGAGATCGCCCCGGCTCACTATCAGGTGTGGATGAGCCACGGCGACCGGGTCGAAGAACTGGCACCCGGCTTCACGGTCACCGCCACCAGCGGCCATTCGCCCTATGCGGCCCTGCGGCATATCGAAAAGCCCTTTGTCGCCGTTCAGTTCCACCCGGAGGTCGCCCATACCCTGATCGGCACCGACATCCTCCGCAACTTTATCTTCGGCCTCTGCGACTGCCGCCCGGACTGGACCATGCATAGCTTCATCGACACCACCGTGGCCGACATCCGGGCCAAGGTCGGCTCCGACCAGGTGATCTGCGCCCTGAGCGGCGGGGTCGACAGCTCGGTGGTCGCGGCCATGGTGCATCGAGCCATCGGCGACCAGCTGACCTGCATCTATGTGAACAACGGTTTGATGCGGACCGGCGAATCGGAAAGCGTCCTACGTTTCTTCCGGGAAAAAACCCACCTCAAGGTGATCGATGTCGATGCCGTTGATTTTTTCCTCAAGGCCCTGGATGGCATCAAGGATCCCGAAGAAAAACGCAAGCGCATCGGCTACGGTTTTATCGAAATTTTCGAGGAAGAGGCCCGGAAACTGGGCGCGGTCAAGTACCTGGCTCAGGGGACCCTGTACCCCGATGTGATTGAATCGGTGGTCTTCCGCGGCAAGGCGCCGATCAAATCCCACCACAATGTCGGCGGCCTGCCCGAGCGGATGCAACTCGACCTGATCGAGCCCCTGCGCGAGCTGTTCAAAGACGAAGTCCGTGAACTCGGCCTGGAACTGGGTCTGCCGGAAGAGGCCATCTACCGCCAGCCTTTCCCCGGCCCCGGCCTCGGCATCCGCATCATGGGCGAGGTCACCGCCGAGCGTCTCAGCATCCTCCGCCAGGCCGACATGATCGTCCTGGAAGAAATGAAGGATGCCGGCTGGTACCGCAAGGTCTGGCAATCATTTGCCGTGCTCCTGCCGATCCAGACCGTCGGCGTCATGGGCGACGGCCGCACCTACGAACATGTCATTGCCCTGCGGGCGGTGGACAGCAAGGACGCCATGACCGCCGACTGGTCGCGCCTGCCTTACGAAATTCTGGGTCGGATTTCCAACCGGATCATCAACGAAGTCCGGGGCGTCAACCGGGTAGTGTACGACATCTCTTCCAAGCCACCGTCCACCATCGAATGGGAGTAATGGAGGAGCGAAGGGCAACGTCGGAATTCAACCAGCAAAGAAGTCTATCCATGTTGAAAACAGCTATTTATGTCGATGCGGAAAACATCAAGATGTGCGGCGGCTACGGCATGCGCTACGATGTGCTGGTCGATCTGGCCAACAATACCAACTCGGTCATGCTCCGCGCCAACTGCTATCTGGCCGAGGACCTGGAGCGCACCCAGCGTGATCCCGACTACCGGCAGAAGGTTTACTCCTACCACAACATCCTGCGGCAGTGCGGTTTTAAAATCATCAAGAAGTACGTGCGCCGCTTCAAGGATGAAGACGGCAACATCACCACCAAGGCCAACGCCGACATGGACCTGGCCATCGACGCCCTGCTCCAGGCGCGCAACCTCGACCGTATCATCCTGCTCACCGGTGACGGCGACTTTCTCCGCCTGATCATCGCCCTGCAAAACATGGGCTGCCGGGTGGAGGTCATCGGTTTTCACAACGTCAACAAAGAGCTGCGCGAGGTGGCCGACTCCTACATCTCCGGCTTCCTGGTGCCCGGTCTGCTGCCGATTGCCGGCAGCAATGCCGGGGACATCAGCGAACGGTGGCAACGCGGCACGGTGGCCAATTTCAACCCGGATCGGGGTTTTGGATTTTTCCGTTATTACCGACTGCAGGAGAATGCCCTCCAGTCGGAAACGGTCTTTTTCCACCTCTCCAAATCGACCCTGGCCTCGGATCACTATTTCCAGGAGCCTCACCGGATTTTTGAATTCCGGGTGGTGGATAACCCCGCCAACAATAACCGTTCTGAGGCCTGGGAAATCCGGCTCCTCAAGGAAGGCTGACCGGATTCCAGCCACAGGAGATCCACCGAGCCATGACAACCAGCAACCGCCTTCTGCTTGCCGGCGACATCGGCGCCACCAAAACCACTCTCGCCCTCTTTCATGCCGCCGGTTTCCCCGCGCCACCCTTGCGGCAGCAGACCTACCGCAATGGGTTGTTCGCCAATTTCGACGATCTGCTCCACGATTTTCTCCACCAGCACGCCCAGCTGCCAACCTCGGCCTGTTTTGGGGTCGCCGGACCGGTGAGCGCCAATGCGGTCAAGATGACCAACCTCAACTGGTCGATCGACGGTGTTGGGCTGGAAGCACGTCACGGTTTTGACCGGGTGCAGCTGCACAACGACCTGGTGGCCACGGCCATGGGGGCAATCCATCTGCCGACGACCGAGCTGCAGACCCTCAACCCCGGAGCCCCACAATCCTGGGCCGTAATGGCGGTGCTGGCGCCGGGCACGGGCCTGGGCGAAGCCTTTCTGGTCCACCACCACGGCGGGTATCATCCGTATCCTTCCGAAGGCGGCCACGCCAGCTTCGCGCCCAGGAACGGGGAACAGATCGACCTGCTGGCCTTCATGCTCCAACGACACACGCACGTCCCGGTGGAACGGGTCTGTTCCGGCCTGGCGATCCCCCAATTGTTCGCCTTCATGGCCACCAGAAGCCCGGTGCCGGAATGGCTCTTGGCCGAATTGGCGGCGGCCGATGACCGGACGCCGGTGATCGTCCGGGCGGGACTGGAAGCCCTGCAAGGCCTGCGCCCCTGCGACATTGCTGTCCGTACCCTGACGCTCATGGTCGACATCCTGGCCGACGAAGCCGCCAATCTCGCCCTCAAGACGCTTGCACTGGGGGGTATTTTCCTGGGAGGCGGGCTTGCCCCTCGATTGCAACCTTTCCTCACCCCGGAACGGTTCATGCCGGTCTTCGCCCGGGGCACCTACAGCGACTGGCTGTCCCGGATTCCGATCCAGATCATCTGTAATCCGCACACCGCACTCCTCGGAGCGGCCTATGGGGCGGCGGCTTTGCACAAGGGTTCCGAGAACGCATCGGCAGGACGTTAGTTACAGCACCAAGCGCATCCCAGAGCGTTCGGCGTGGAGCGCGTCATTGAAACACCGTGCCCATTAGGCTATCAGGAGCATTCCCGGCAGCTGCAGCGGATCATCACAGCCATGGACCTTTCCGTTTTTTCCATTTCACAGCTCCTGGTCGGCGTGGCCATCGGCTTTGACCTGTTGTCTTTTCAGTTCAAAGAGCGACGACGAATCATCGCCTGCCTGGTGATATCCTGCCTGCTGGTGGCCAGCCACTTTGCCCTCCTCGGTTACTGGACAGCTACTGGCCTTGGCCTGTTGGCGGCCCTGCGCTTTGCCGCCAGCCTACTGACCACCTCCAAAACACTGATGGCGGTGTTCATCGGTGCGTCCCTGGTGATCGCCGCGGTCACCTTCCACGGGATGTTGAGCATCCTGAGTTGCCTGGGTTCGATTTGCGGCACCATCGGCTCGTTCTCCCGAACGGACAAACGCCTCCGCCAGTTGATGCTGCTCGCCACCAGTTTGTGGCTGGTGCATAACGTGCTTGCCGGTTCGCCCACCGCCGTGCTGATGGAAGGCGTATTTATCAGCAGCAATCTGGTCGGCTATTATCGGTATTATTACCGGCGCGCGGCCAAGCTTTCTTCGCCGCCTTGATAGGTTGAAAAAGAAGAACGGGCCGCACCCTCAGGACGCCGGGGGGTCCGGCAGAAGCTCAAGCCGCTTAAAAATTTCCCGGCCGATCCAGGCATCGGTGGCGGCATATTGGATTTGCTGGGGGGTCAGATCGAGGTTGGCCCAGTTGGTCGTCCGGGCCGATTTGGAAATACGGATGCCGCAGACCGCAGCGGCCAAACCACGGAGGCCATGGTTCTTCACGCCTTTACGGCGGGCGACCCTGGCCAGATCGACAAACCCCTGCGGTTGAAACGATCGCAGTTCCTGCAGGCTGAGCAGGTCGAAATCCAGCGCCACCCCGGCTTTGACGATGGCCGCATTGCACAAGACCTCCACCAAGGGATCCGGCAGACCGGTCTGCTGCAGTTGAAATAAAAAGACGTCCTCTCCAGTGGCCAGTTGCAGGAGACTGGGTGAAAACTTCTGTCCTTTCCTGAATGCCGGCCTGGTCTCGGTATCAAATCCCAGCACCGCCGCCTGTGACAGACGGTTTACCGCTGCAAGCACTTCTGCAACGGAGCGCACCAGATGGGTCGGCCCTTGCCAGCGCTCTATGGGTAATAGATTAATAGCCTCTTTTTCAATACGAACCATGGTGGTGGGTTTCCCGGCAACTTGCTGTGTGAAGAGAGGGAGGGAGTTGCCCCTGTGGCAATCGATGCCGGCCGATAACCTGACGCGACATCAAAGGTCCCCTTCCCATCAAAACGCCAACCTGCCACAAACGTTCCGAATTGCAAAGTCTTTTCAACCCCTCGCCTTTGTCCCCAACCCCCTGGCCGGTTTTCAGTGCGGATCTTCACTGCTGCGGACGATCTCACCTTCCACCAGATAAATAATTTCTTCGCCGATATTTTTGGCCCGGTCGCCGATCCGCTCAAGATGGCGGGCGATCAGATACAGATTGACCAGACTGGCGGCATTATCGTTACGCACGCCAAGCTCCTTTATGATGGTTCGGTACGCCACATCACGCATCCGGTTGATCTCGTCATCGATCAAAAATATTTTACGGGCCAGCCCGGCATCTTCGGCAACCAGACCGTCCAGGCTCATTTTCAGCATCTCCAGAGCCTTGACGGCCATGGGCTGATAATCGAGCACAAAAACAAAATCCGGGGTTTTGTTTTTATTGATGGTCAAAATCCGTTTGGCGATATTGACGGCAATATCAGCGATCCGCTCCAACTCGCTGTTGATCTTGATGATCGAAACGATTAACCGGAGATCACGGGCCACCGGTTGATGGAGAGCGAGAATTTTGAGGCATTCCTCCTCCACCCGGACCTCCATGTCGTCGATCTCCCAGTCCGAGGTCATGATCAGCACGGCCTGCGCTTCATCCTTGCTTTCCAGAAGCGCACAGGCTCGCCGCAGGCGATCCTCCACCAGGGTCCCCAACTCAAGTATCATTTTTTTGAGGTGATCGATCTCTCGATGAAAATGCATATGTCTGCTCACGGGTTTCCTCCAGAAGATTTGCTTAATGTATCGTCCATGCTCGTTCACGCATTTCTATACATACAAAGAATAGATTACCGGTCCGTTAAAAAAGCATTAGGATACCATTAGCTTTTTCCTTTTTTGTTGCAAGCGCCGGGGTACTGCATAACTATGGGCGCATCCAAGGTTCAGCATCAACTTCAACGGGAGCAATCAGTGAAGAAACCCTCCATCCTGGTGGTCGAGGATGACACCGACATCCAACAACTGGTCAGTTATAATCTTATCAAAGCCGGCTTCAATGTCACCTGCGCCGACAGCGGTGAGGAAGCGCTGCAGCGACTTGGTCGGGAGTCCTTCGATGCCATGGTGCTCGATCTGATGTTGCCCGGCAAGGACGGCAACGAAGTCTGCCGGGCCGTACGCAATCAGGAGGCGACCAAGGCCTTACCGATCATTATGCTGACCGCCAAAAGCGAAGAAGAAGATATTGTCTCCGGACTGGAAGATGGCGCCGACGATTATGTCACCAAGCCGTTCAGCCCACGGGTGCTGATTGCCCGAATCGAGGCGGCCCTGCGCCGAACTCCGGAGACGGTTGCAGATCCGGACGACTCCGCCGGCATCATCAACCGGCACGGTATGGCTATCCATCCCGGCCGCCATGAGGTTCGGGTCAACGACGAAGTCGTGCATCTCACCGCTTCGGAGTTCACCATCCTGGAACTCCTGGCCGGCAGACCGGGCTGGGTCTTTTCCCGCCAGCAAATCATCGACCAGATCCGCGGCTATGACTACAGCATTACGCCCCGAGCCGTGGATGTGCAGATCTTCGGCCTGCGAAAAAAACTGGGGCCATCCGGGGGCTGCATTGAAACGGTGCGAGGTATCGGTTACCGGATGCGGGAATAACCATCCGGCTTGTCCCCTTTTCCCCGGCAACACCACCCCACAAGGCCGGGGCCACCTATGAGCCATCCTTGCAGAGTCGCCCATGCGTAACATTCGTCTTTTCTGGCAAATTTTCCCCGCCTGTGTCGGTATCACCATCTTTTCCATGGTGCTTGCCGCCTGGCTGGCAACCACCACCGGTCGCAGTTTCTATATCGACCACCTTAAACAAGAGATCCGGGAACGGGCGCTGCTGATCGAACCGACCATCACCTCGCTCAGCAAGGGACCGGAACGGCAGTTGCAAGAATTTGTCCGCCAGACCGGCAGACGTGCGGCTACCCGGATTACGGTCATCGATACCGACGGCGTGGTTTTAGCGGATTCAAACGAAGATCAGGCTCTGATGGACAACCATGGCAAGCGACCGGAGGTGGAACCAGCGTTGGCTGGAGGGACTGGTTTTTCGGTGCGCCGCAGCAAAACGATTGGCGAGTCGATGCTCTATGCGGCCATCCCGATAGAACTCAAAGCCGCCGACCGTCGGGGGGCACTGCGCCTGGCCATTCCCACCGTTTCGACCGAAGCGATGCTCTCGGCCCTGCAGTGGAAGCTTTTCGGAATCGGTCTGGCGGTGATCGGCCTGGCGGCGCTGCTCTCCCTGTGGGGCGCCCGTCGGATCAGCCGCCCGCTGGAAGCAATGAAACGTGGAGCCGAACAGCTGACCAGTGGTCGTATCGACCAGCTGGTGAAGATCAAGAGCGATCACATGTCGTTGGAAATGGCCGGGCTGGCAGGCTCGATCAATCAGATGGCGGAACAGATCAACCGACGTATCCGGATCATCATCCAGCAGCGCAACGAGTTGGAGGCTGTCTTTTCCAGCATGGCTGATTCGGTGGTGGCCATCGACGCCGACAAAAAAATCATCCGTATGAATCAGGCGGCCACCGTCTTGTTCGGACTGCCGCCGGAGGTGGTCAAGGGTAAGGATGTACTGGGAGTGATCCGCAACGGTGCGCTCCTGGAGATGGTAGATTTCACGCTTGCCCGCAACACCCAGCAGGAACAAAAAATCGCCCTGTTCAACGGCGCCGACCCGATCCTCCTACAGACCCATGCCGTGCCCCTGCGCGACGAGGACAACCAAAGCATCGGCGTGCTACTGGTGATGAACGACTTGACCAAGCTCAACCGCCTGGAAAACATCCGCCAGGAATTTGTCGCCAATGTCTCCCATGAACTGAAGACACCGATCACCGCGATCAAGGGTTATGTCGAGACCCTGCTGGACGGGGCGCTCGACGACCGGGACAACGCGCAGCGCTTCCTGGATATCGTCGCCCGCCAGGCCAACCGGCTGGATGCAATCGTCGACGACCTCCTGATCCTCTCCCGCATCGAAAACTCCCGGACCCAGGAACAAATCGAACTGCTGACCGGCGAGGTCGGGCCGGTGTTGGAAAGCGCCCTCCAGACCTGCGCCGTCCATGCCGATGCACGCAATATCATTGTCCAGATCGAATGCGATGAAGAATTGCTCGCCCCTATCAACCAACCGCTCCTGGAACAGGCGGTCATCAACCTGCTGAAAAACGCCATCAGCTACAGCCCGGAAGGGTCGCTGATCACCCTGCGCTGCTGCGGCAGCACTAACCTGCAGGGCGAGCATTGGGTCCATCTCAGCGTGACCGACAACGGACCGGGCATCGCCAGGGAACACCTGCCCCGACTGTTTGAACGGTTCTACCGCTGCGACAAAGCTCGCAGTCGCGATCAAGGCGGCACCGGGCTCGGCCTGGCCATTGTCAAGCACATCGCCCAGGCCCATAATGGGGCCGTAGAGGTGGAAAGCCTGCCCGGCCAGGGGTCGACCTTCACCATCACCCTACCCGCGGCAAAAGCGACCTGAGCCCCTTATTCCGGCAACCGCCCCCTGCCGAAAATCATGGGCCCAGCACACCGAACACAATCATCCCTTTCTGGGCTGGAGGTGCAGCGCTTCCTTGACCGCCACAGCCAGTCCGTTCAGGGTGTAGGGTTTCTTGAGATACCTTCGCACTCCCAGTTCCATCGCCGCCTGGACCCGGTCGGTTTCGGCATAGCCACTGACAATGATGGCCTTCTGCTGCGGACGGATGGCCAGCACCTGTTGATAGGTTTCCAGCCCGTCCATGCCTGGAGCCATGATCATATCAAGGAGCAGGAGGTCCACCGGTTGCCGGGCCAGGTAGGCCACGGCCTCGGCGCCGCTGGCGACGGTATCGGTTCGGTAGCCCAGTTGGTCAAGCATGGCCTTAGCTAATTCACGTTGTTCATGCACATCATCGACCACCAGCAAGCTCTGGCCGCTGCCCTGATATTCATCAAGATTGACCGTAGTTTCGTCCTGGGCCATCTCCTCGCGCGTCGCCGGAAAATAGAGCTCGAATAACGCCCCTTGCCCCTCGGCGGTGGAAACCTTGATGTAGCCGTTATGATCCTGCACCGTCCCCCAGACCACCGTCATCCCCAGCCCGGTACCGCTTCGCCCCAAGGCTTTCTTAGAAAAAAACGGCTCGAAAATACGGGCAAGGTCAGCTTCGGAGATGCCGATGCCTTCATCCGCCACCATCAAAGCCACATACTCGCCTTCGACAATTTGCTCATAACCGGGCAACGGTTGATCGAGGTAGCGGTTTTCGGTGGCAACCCGGATGACACCGCCTTGGGCCTGGGCTTCGGCGGCATTGACGATCAGGTTCATGATCGTTTTCTGCAAATGCATCTGGGACCCTTTGATCCGAAACAGATCGGGCGCCAGCTGCACCTTGAAAACAATATCCGGGTTGTGGGTGCGCAGATTGATGTGCTCGGGAGAGGCCAGATAGCGCTCGATCAAGGTGTTGAGATTGAGCGCCAACGGCTGGACCACGCCCCGGCGCGCCAAGGTCAACAGGTCCTGAACGATCTCGCTGGCCTTCAGGCCGGAGTCGCGGACCGCCTCGATATAGCGGCGGTGCGGACTCTCGGCGGGTAGACTGGTCAAGATGAGATCGGGGTAGCCGACGATCGCGGACAGGACATTGTTAAGATCATGGGCGACGCCGCCGGCCAGCATCCCCAGAGCCTCCATTTTGCGGCTGCGATTGAGTTGTTCCTGCAGGTGCTCAATAGCGGCCGCGGATTTGTTGCGCTCAGCGATCATCTGATTGGCGGCCTGGGCCAACCCTTTAAATTCGGAAAAATGGATGGTCCGGTCGTCGATCAGTTCTGAACCGGTGGCGGCACGCTCAAAAAATGCCGTAAACCCGGCCATATTGCTGGTGAATTTCCCTAAAATATACCGGGAAAACAGGGCGATGAATAAAAAGCAGAGCAGCAGGATCGCCGCCAGCATGCCCAGGCTGCGCTGGATTTTCACGGTGAGTTCCGCACGCTTCTGCGCCAGCACCGTATTGATTTCATCGATATAGACACCGGTACCGACCATCCAGGACCACTCTTTGATCGCGCGGGCATAGGTCATTTTGGACGCCGGCTGTCCGGTGACCGGGCGTATGGTGGCCACATATTCGAGGAAGGCGCCGTCGGTCTCCTGGCAGCGGCGGATCAGCTCCTGCAGCACCGGCACCCCATTGGGATCGCGGAAGTTCCATTGATTCAAGCCGATATTTTCCGGTTTAAAGTGGGCCAGGGTGTTGGCTTGGAAATCGTAGACAAAGATATACCCATCCTTACCGTACCTGATAGTATTGATCCGGGCCAGCGTCTGCCGCTGAATTTCCTGTTCAATGTCTTCGACATACTCACCGGTGCCGATCCACCAATCCAAGGGCTTGAAAAGCCGACTGTACCCGATCTTTTCCGACATCTCCTGGGTGGCCCCGGGTTTATACCAGTGCCAGGTGAGGTAGCCCTCGCCGTGTTCCCGGAGCATCGCCACCATGCGACGAATGGTGTACAGCCCCTTGCTGTCCTGCAGGTCCCAGAGATTGCTCCCTTCGAGCTGCGGTGAAAACGGCAGGAGCACATTGTTGCCCTGGAGGTCGTAAATAAAGAAATAGCCGCGGCCGCCGTAGAAGCGGACGGGACGCAAAGCCTCCCTGATCATCGCCTTGATATCGGTTTCGCTGCGGGTGGCCTGGTATTGATTGTAAATATTTTCGGCAATGGCGTAGGCCCGGTCGACCTGCTCTTTGATTTGCTCCTTCAAGGCTTTTTCAGTAGTGGACCGCTGGTACTCGATATAATCGATGACCCGATCGACCTCCTCCTTGATCAAGGCCTTCTGGCCGGCAAGATAGTCCTCTTTCAGATGCTGCGATTCAACCTCGAACTTTCGGTACTCCTGAAAGAGCAACAGAAAGCCGACCAGGCCCACCGAGAGCACGGCGATCACGATCATGTTCCAGATCAGGGTCCTCTGGAGACTGTTGAGAAATTGCATAGACCAAACCGAGGAGGCAAGAGGGGCAAGGGATATAGCGGCAGGGAGGCCGGATGACGTCCACCGATGACCTTCGCCGCCACCATGGATCGCCTTCATCTTCTATTAAAAGGGAAGCCGATGGGTCAGGTCAATCTTTTTCCGGAATACCAGGACGAAAAGCGAAAAAAGTCAGGACGGGAACGTCCGGGGGCGAGCCGGCGGGAGGTCTTAAAAGAGCACGGGCCAGAGCAGGTGGCCGACCATCGCCAACAGCGAACCGGCCACGGTGCCCAGCAAAGCGGTGCGGGTCATCAATCGGCAGGCTTGGTGGACATGAGGCAGGCCAACCGCACCCAGACCCACCCCGATAAAAGGTTTTTCAACCAGCACACCGTGGTAGTAATTGGGCCCGTTCAACCGCACCCCCAGCGCCCCGGCAAAGGCGGCTTCCGGATAACCGGCATTGGGGCTGGCATGGTGGGTTCCTTCACGCCAGGCGGTCATCAGCGCCCGCTTCCCAGAGAGGCCGGGGAGCAGGCGGGCGGCAAGGGCGATCAACACCACGCTGAGCCGGGCCGGGAGGTAATTGGCCACATCGTCAATCCGGGCCGCCGCCCGACCAAAAAGAAGGTAGCGCGGGTTCTTGTAGCCCACCATCGAATCCAGGGTGTTGACCATCTTGTAGGCCATGGCCAGGGGCGCCCCGCCAAGGGCGGCAAAGAACAGCGGCGACAGCACGCCGTCGACCGCATTCTCGGCCACGGTCTCCACCGTGGCCCGGGCTATGTCGTCGGCCTGATACCGCTCCACATCCCGGCCGACAATCATGGCCACCTGGGACCTGGCCCGATCGACCTCGCCTGCGGCGAGCGATTGATGGATCTCCATGCCTGCCTGGGAGAGCGAACGGGCCGACAGACAGTAGAAAAGCAACACGGTCTCAACCCCAAAGCCAAGCAGGCCGTTGACCCGGTAGGCCAACCCAAGGGTGAATGCGGCAAGGGTCCAGCAGCCGAGGATCAAGGCCAGCGCAAAGAAAAGACCGGCCCGAAATTCGTTGTTGGGGCAAAGCCTTCGAAAGACCGGCTCGGCCTGCTCGATGGCCCAGCCCATCCAGCGGACCGGATGGGGGAGCCATCGGGGATCGCCCACCAGCGCATCCAGGGCAAAGGCGGTGGGCAGGGCGAGCCAGGGAAGCATCTCCAAAAGAGTGATCGACATCAACAGGCCTCGGGGGTGGTGCCGACGGCCGCCAGGAGATGGCGAACCACGGCTGCATTGGTGGCCGCATCCTTGAGGGCCACCCGAATGTAGCGCTCGTTCAGCCCGTGGAAGTTGGCGCAGTTGCGGATGAGGAAGCGTTGCTCGGCCAGGGCGCGGCACACGGCGTCCGCGGTCCGATCCGGCGGCAGGCCGAGGAGAAAATAGGAGGTGGTGCTCGGATACAGGGTCAGCCGCCCGGATCGCAGCCGTTCGCCCAACAGGCGGCCCTCCGCGGCCAGATAGGCGTGGGTCTGCTCGATGAAGGCGGCGACCTCGGGACGGTGGTCTCCGAGAAAACCGACCGCCTCCTGGGCCAGGCTGTTGACGCACCAGGGCTGCATATAGCGGCGGAACCGATCGACCACCAAAGGGTTGGCCACCAGGAACCCGGCCCGCAAGCCCGGCATGCCGAAGATTTTCGATACCGACCAGAGGACGATGACATTGTCAAGGCCACAGCGGCTCAGGCTCTCGCCCTGACGAGTCGGAACAAAGGGCAGGTAAGATTCGTCGATGATGAAACGGACCTCGGGATGGTTACGGCAGAGCGTCAGCAGGTCGGGGGTGGGAATCAACTGCCCGGTGGGATTGTTGGGATTGCAGAGAAAAACCGTGTCCATACCGACCAAGGCCGTGGCCAACCGTTCCAAATCCGGCGCAAACCCGGTGGCTGCTTCGGCCAGAAAAAATTCAGGCTCGATGTCGTGGACCCGGCAGCCGTCGGTATAATCGGCGTAGGTCGGACCGACAATGAGCACCCGCCTTGACCGCAGCGCCGCGCAGGCCGAATAGATGAACTGGGTCGTGCCGCCTCCGGCCAAAACCCGCTGCGGTTCGACCCCCAGGAGCGCGGCAATGGCCCGCACCGCCCCCCGGCCATCGACCTCGGGCAACACCCGGATCCGATCCAGCCGGTCGTGCAGATGTTCGATCAGCCCCGGCATGGTGCCCAGTGGGTTGATGTTGCTGCTCATATCGATGATCGCCTCCACCCGGCAGCCCAACTGCTCGGCCAGCGCCACGACGTTGCCCCCGTGCCCCTGGATCATCGGCCCCTTCCTTGCAAATGCCCGGGTAAGAGCGCGGAGATCGCGTCGATATCGAGATGGCGCAACGCATGTTCGGCCAATTGGTCGTAAGCCTGATCCCGAGCCGCCGGGCCATGGAGCCGGTCAACATGAATGGCGCCGAGACCGATGGCAGTAAGCCAATGACGGGTGATGGCCGGAGTGTCGAACAACCCGTGCATGTAGGTGCCGACCACCCGGCCGTCTACGGTCAGGCAGCCGTCGGTATCGTCGCAGGGCAGCCCGTTGCGGACCTGAATCTGCATCAGGGTCTGGCCCTGCGGGGGCCGGGTCTGCCCCATGTGGATCTCGTACCCCTTGCCGGGGATACCATCCCAAGTGAAATCGGTCAGGGTGGTGGTCTTGGGCGCTTTCAACACGGTGGCCACCGGCAGCAATCCCAGGCCGGGGGTGACGCCGGCTACGCCCTCGATGCCGTCGGGGTCCTCCACCCGTTCGCCCAGCATCTGATACCCGCCGCAGATGCCCAGCAGATGCCCGCCATCGGCCACGTAACGCAGGATCCGGTCGCGCCAGCCGGTCGCAGCCAGCCACTCCAGATCGCTGCACGTGGACTTAGTGCCCGGCAGAATAATCGCTTGATACCCTTCAAGATCCTGGGGCTGCTGGAGATACACCAGATTGCACCCCGCCAGTTGTTGCAAGGGATCGAAATCGGTGAAATTGGAAATATGGGGCAGCCGGATGACCGCAATGGTCGGCTCGGAGGACGAGGCCGGATCAAAAGACCGGGCGTTCTCGATCACCACCGCATCCTCGGCCTCGATATGAAAATGTTTGTACCAGGGCAGCACCCCGAACACCGGTTTACCGGTACGCTGCTCGATCCAGTCGATCCCAGCCTGAAACAGGGCGATATCGCCCCGGAATCGGTTGATCACAAACCCTTTGACCTGCGCCTGCTGCTCCGCACTCAGACAGGCCAGGGTGCCGACAATCTGGGCGAACACGCCACCTCGGTCGATGTCGGCCACCAGGATGACCGGTGCGCCCGCGTAGGCCGCAGCCCGCAGGTTGACGATGTCGCCGGCCATCAGATTGACCTCGGCGCAGGAGCCCGCCCCCTCCATCACCACCAGCTCATTGTCCCGGCGCAGACGGTCCAGGGCCGCACAACTCTGGGTGAAGAGAAACTCCTTTTTGGTGTAATACGACTGGGCCGAGGCCTCCATCCAGGCGGTGCCGTTGAGCACCACCTGCGAGCCCAGGTCACTGACCGGCTTGAGCAGCACCGGATTCATATCCACATGGGGCGCAATCCGGGCAGCCTCGGCCTGGACGATCTGGGCCCGTCCCATCTCGGCGCCCTCGGGGGTCACGCCGGAGTTATTCGACATATTCTGGGCCTTGAACGGCGCCACCCGGAACCCGCGATTGGCAAAAATCCGGCACAGAGCCGTGGTGACGATGCTCTTGCCCACATCCGAGCCGGTACCAAGCACGGCCAGGCAGGCTGCTAGTTCTGACATATTCCCCTCCGAAGCAGACGATCAGGGCCGTTGGCCGCCCGCTGGGCATCGCCGCCTCTTATCGTTTACGTTAGCCTTCAATTCCCTTGCGGGCGAGCACGCCCCGATCATAATAGTGTTTCACCAGTCGCATCTCGGTCACCAGATCGGCCCGTTCGAGCACCCGGGGCGGAGCGCCCCGACCGGTGAGCACCAGTTCCACCTGCGGCGGCCTCCGGTCGATCAGGGCAAGCAGATCATCTTCACTGAGCAGTTGCAGGGCCACCGCCACATTGGCCTCATCGGCGATGACCAGATCATACGCCCCCGAGGCCAGCACCCGGTGCAGGGTAGCGAGCCCCTGGCGGGCCGCATCGATATCGGCCTGACTGGGCTCGGTGAGGATAAAGCAGCCTCGGCCGAACTGCTCCAGGGTTATGCAATCGGCAAGCCGCTGCAACACCTTGATTTCACTATACTCGGCATTTTTGATGAACTGCCCGATATAGACGTTGAGACCGCCACCGGCTGCCCGGAGCGCCAAACCAAGAGCGGCTGTGGTCTTGCCCTTGCCGTCGCCGGTATACACATGGACAAATCCCTGCATCTTTCCCCCTCCTTACCAGAACGGTGCGCCGTGCTGCAGACAGAGCCCGGACAGCGCGATCCTTTCGCGGCCACTGCAAGCACCTTGAAAACCGCCCGCTGCGACCAGGTAAAAGGATGACTAATAGATAATCGCCGGCGAACAGTCAACTGCTTTTCATCGCTCTTTCCCACAAGGAAGGCCTGCTTGGCGTAGGCCTCCAGCGACAGTCCACCGGTGCAGGCGACCGGGTTTTCGGAAAACACCGCATTGCTGGGCCGAACCATCGAAATCGGCTAAGATGTTGTTGATAAAATTACAAAAAGATGTTTCCCTCCCGCCCTGCTATCCAGTATCAACCAGCCCTCGTCCCAGGAGCACCATATGAAGCACCAAACAATAACGACAACCCTTTGCCAGCCAATCCTCTGCGGTCTGCTGGCCGGCCTGATCTGTGCCCTTCCGGCCCAACCGGCCAAGGCCGACGATGAACTCCGAGCAGGTGCCGTCCTCCAGGTTCCGTTCACCCTGGGTGCGGACTTTTCCGGTTTTGACCCGGCACGGATCCGAATCGGCTTGAACTGCCAGTATGCCCATATTGAGGAAGACCAGTTCACCACCGTTCGCACCATCAACGTAACCGATCCCAACAACCCCATTGTTATGCATTCCTCCACCCAGGTAGATGAAGGCGACCAGGTCTATGGCATTGAAGGCAACTTGTTCATCGAGGTCTTCAACGGCTTTAACGGCTCGGCCGAACTCCTCGGTTTTTACGGCAACAATGATATCCAGGGGGCGGCAGGGGCCGGCTACAGCCTTGCCGACAGCTTTTTCCTTGATGTCAAAGCCATGTTCCCCTATGCCGAAATCGGCATGCGGATTATGAACCATCCGGAAATCTATGGCGGCGTTAAGTCCCTGGGTTCTTTCGACCCAGCGCAAGAGAGCAAAACCATCAACCAACGGTTTATTCTCGTCCCGGCCCCGTAACCTCTGTCCCACTGACAATGGCAGGTGTGAACCTTTGCAGAGGCCAGCACCTGCCTCCCTCCTTTCCCAGATCCCAGCCCCCTCGATCACGAGCACAGCAGGCCTGCAGCAGCCGTAAATGCAATCGATCTCGACTGCCTGACCATGACCAAGGCCTCCAGAGGCCTTTGCCTTAAAAAGCCCCAAACCGCCGTTATTCCGCTCCCGATCCGCAGCAAAATTGTGGTACCGCCCTGCCACTATTTTCTCTTCGCCACTCGGACCGAACCGACGAACCCTCCCGGAAGAGAGACCCGCCCAACGCCTTTGTCACTGTTTTTATACAATTAAATAAAGATAATTCCCACGGAAAATATTTTTCACTCCTCGCTTTTTCCTGAAATCATGGAGTAGTGGGAGGTTACATGATTCCGCCGCCTGCTAAGAATAAAATTGAGCATTATTGAGCTTTCTAGACATAAAACGAGATAAACAGAGATCGACTCTTGTTGACAAATTGTTGATAACCTCCCAACTTTCAGGCCAACATGATGATTTAATAATATATTATTGTATTATAATTCAATTCCACGTTGTTATAGCTAATTGCACGCCCGCCCCCCTGAAAACACACCAGACTGGCTGGCATTTGTTACTTGGAGAGAACCGTCTTGTTTACAGCCTGAAATCATCCCATACCGCTTTTGACCACAACCAGGTTTCTCAGTAAATCAGACGCCATTGCTCTGAACGGATTCTTACATGGTACGCAGGAAGAACTTTTTTTAATAAAGGGAAACTATCTATGCTGTGGAATACGATCAAAACCTCTCTGCACCGCGCCTTGCCGGAAAGCGAATTTGATCTGTGGATCAAACCGCTGGAATGCAGGCAACAGGACGGGCAGACTCTTAAGCTGGTCGGACCGGATCGTTTTTTTTGCGCCTGGGTTGAAGATCGCTATCTTGACCTGATCCGCCATACCGCCGAACAAGTAAGCAAGACGACCAACGTCCAACTGACCATCGCCGAAAATCAGCCAATGCTGTTTGAAAGCAACCGCCATGGCCAGCTTCAGCTTCCGGGAACCACCGGCGGCACTCGACTGCGCTCCCTCCATCCCGCCTTTACCTTCGAACAGTTCATGGTCGGCGATTCGAACCTGTTGGCCCGTTCCGCCTGCAAGGCGTTGGCCACGGGTGATGCCACCTTCGGCAACTGCCTGTTCATGAACAGTTCCACCGGCCTGGGCAAAAGCCATCTGACCCAGGCCGTGGTCCACCAAGTGTTGCGCACCGCCCCTTCCACCCGACTGCATTACCTGACCGCCCAGCAATTCTCGGCGGAGATGGTCAAGGGCATCCGCACCAATGCCATGGAGCAGTTTTCCAAAAAATATGTCAACCAGTGCGACATGCTGCTGGTGGAAGACATCCATACCTTGACCGGCAAGAACAAAACCCAGGAAGAGCTCAACACCGTGCTTGATTATCTGATCAAGTCGGGTCGGCGGGTCATTCTGACGTCGGCCCTGGCCCCCAATAAACTCCAGGGGATTGACGACGATTTTCGCAGCCGGATGACCTCCGGCCTGGTGACCGGGATTGAATCGCCCGATTACGCGACCAGGGCCCGGATCATCCGTCATAAGCTCCAGTCGCACGGCCTGGAAACCGATGATGATATCGTGGGATATATCGCCGAAAACCTCCAGGGCGACATCAGAAGAATGGAGAGCGCCATCATCGGCATCAAGGCCAAATCCTGCCTGTACAATGCCCCGCCTGATCTGCGCATGGCCCGCGAAGTGATCCATGGCCTTGTCGGCGTCTCGGTGGCGATCACCGGTGAATCCATCCGCGATCTCATCGGCAGCCAGTTTCGGGTCAGCATCGACGATCTGCGCAGCCGCTCGCGGAAACGTTCGGTCACCTTCCCCCGGCAGCTGGCCATGTTCCTCACCCGCAAATACACCGATAAATCGCTGGCCGACATCGGCAACATGTACAACCGCGACCACTCCACCGTCCTCCACGCGATCAAGACCATCACCAAAGACATGTCGCGCGAGACTGCGGTCCGGGAGCAGGTGGAGTTGCTCTGCGCCAAAATAAAAAAATAAGCAGCGGTTCCTCCGCCTGAACCGCTGCACCCCCTCCTTGCCACCCGATAGCGCCCACTCCGCCGAGCGCGCGCTATCGGCTCAGAAATACACGCCTTTCACCTCGTCCTGATCCCCCACCGCCACCTGGGCTCCGATCCTGAGCGCCACTTTCCGGGCCTCTTTGGTCATATCGTTGATGCCGATGCCCTTCCAGCCAAAGCCGCAGAGATGGAGACGGTCATCGGCGGCCTGGACGCGCTGCCGCCAGGCCAGCAGCTCGGTGTAGCCCGCCTCCAGCTGGGGAATCCCGGAACGGGGTCGGAGCACCGCGGTAAAGTTGGGCTCCGGCAACGCCATCAGCTGTCCCAGATCGCGACAGACCGATTCGATCAACTGGGCGTCGGTGAGTTCGAGCCGTTCGGGATGGCGGCGGCCGCCAACCAGGGCCTCGAGCAGCTGGTGACCGGCCGGGGCCCGGCCGGGGAACATGTGGGAGGAAAACAGTGCGCCCAGAGTAAAGCGCTGCTCCCGTTCCGGGGCCAGATAGCCAAAGCCGAAGGGAATACGGGCGCGCTCATCAAACCCGAGCAGGACACTGAGAATACGGGCCTCGGGGATGGCGGCAAGCGGTGGCGGTAGGGTCGGCAAGGCAGGGGTCAGCAGTTCCAGACACTGGTTGACCGGCAGGGCCAGCACCAGGTGACGGCAGCGGACCGCTCCCTGCTCGGCCAGCACCTGCCAGCCCTCGGTTTCCCGCAGCAGGCCATGGACGGCGTTGCCGTAGACGAGCGTCCCCGAAGTCATTAAACCCGCGGCCAGCCGCTCGGGCAGCCGGGCCATGCCACCGGCAAAGCTGGTCATGGCCGGCAAAGCTTTTTTTGATGCGGTGGGTTGCCGACCCGCACCGCGCATCTTGGCGACGACCCCGCGGATCACCGAGCCGTGCCTCCGTTCCAGTTCCCGCACCCCAGGCATGACCGCATCGATCTTCAGCCGCTCGATATCGCCGGCATAGGTGCCGGTGAACACGGCATCGGCAAAGGGCAGCAGGGCAGGACCGAAACGGTGGGCCGCCCACTGGGCCACCGAGGGTTCCCCAGCCAGCGGTTGTTTCCAGAGGTCGGCCAGCACCCGGAGTTTGGCGCTCCAGGGAATCAGCGGCTCCTTGAGGATCTGCAACGGTTTCTGGGGGATGCACCGGAGGCGGCCGTCCAGACAAACATAACGAACAAATTCGCCCAACGGCGCGGTGGTCACTTCCCCTTCCAGGCCGGCGAGCTCGATCAGCATCCGGCTTTCCTCGCAGTTGTCGAGGAAGCCGTGGGGCCCCCATTCGGCCTGATACCCCGACGCGCTGTAGGTTCCGATAGCCCCGCCAGGATGCCTGGATTGCTCGAGCACCAAAAGCCGCAGCTCCGGCTGCTGGGCATGGAGAAAAGCGGCGGTGCTCAAGCCGGAGATACCGGCGCCGACGATACAGACATCATACATTATGGATTGCATAGGCTTCCATTGTTGCTCGGTTTACCGCAAACCTGCGGCCTTAGGTTGTCTTGACAGGAAATGATTCGTGCTTAACATGTTGGCCGGATAAATGGAAGAGGCGCGGGCCTCCCGCTATTGCCCGGAACAACAGAAGTTTCGGGTCTTATTACCACAACCAACACCAAAGAAAAAAGGGGAACAGACCCATGACAGCAGCACAGGTTGAAACCAAGCAGTTTCAGGCGGAGACCAGAAAGGTCCTGGATATCGTCATCAACTCACTCTACACCGAGCGCGACATCTTTGTGCGCGAACTGGTATCCAACGCCGCCGACGCCCTGGAAAAATTCCGGCACCAAAGCCTGATCGAAAAAGTCGAGTTCGACGCCCACGTGCCTCTGGAAATCGCCATCGACTGTGACGATAAAACCCACACCCTCACCCTCACCGACACCGGCATCGGCATGACCAAGGAGGAGCTGGAAACCAACCTGGGCACCATCGCCCACTCCGGCTCCCAGCATTTTTTCGAGCAACTGGCTGAAGCCGCCAAAAAGGACGTCAATCTTATCGGCCAGTTCGGGGTCGGTTTTTATTCGGTGTTCATGGCCGCTAAAAAGGTCCGGGTGCAGACCCGCTCCTTCAGCGGCGAAGAAGGCTTTGAATGGGCCTCGGACGGTGGCGGCACCTATACCATCAGTCCGTGTCCGGGCCTGCATCGCGGCACCAAAATCATCATTGAACTCAAAGACGACGCCCAGACCTACGGCTCCAAATTCACCATCGAACGGATTATTCAGCAATATTCAACCTTTGTACCGTTCCCTGTGAAGGTCGAGGGCAAGACGGTCAACACCGTCCAGGCCATCTGGACCCGGTCAAAAAGCGAGATCTCCGAAGAAGAATATACCGAATTCTACAAATTCATCGCCAATGCCGGGGACGAGCCGATACTCCGGCTCCATTTTTCCGCCGATGCCCCGTTGGCAATCAATGCCCTGGTCTACGTGCCCAAGGAGAACTTCGAAGTACTGGGCATGGGCCGGCTGCAGCCCGGGGTCAATCTCTACTGCCAGAAGGTTTTGATCGATCAGCACAGCGAGAACATTCTGCCCGAATGGCTGCGGTTTCTCAAAGGCGTGGTTGATTCCGAAGACCTGCCGCTCAACATCTCCCGCCAGTCGCTGCAGGACAATGCCCTGGTGGTCAAGCTGCGCAAGGTGCTGACCAAGCGATTCATCAAATTCCTGGGAGAAGAGGCTGAGCGCCACCCCGAAAAATATCTCGAATTCTGGAAAAATTTCGGCATTTTCATCAAGGAAGGCGTGACCTCGGACTACGAGCACCGCAATGAGCTGGGTAAACTGCTGCGGTTTGAATCCTCGGCCAGCGAACCCGGCCAGACCATCTCCCTGGATGACTATGTCGGCCGGATGCGGGAGGGCCAGGATAAAATATACTACATCAACGGCCCGAGCCGGGTAGCGGTCGAGTACGGACCCTACGTGGAAATGTTCAAAAAACGCGGGGTGGAAATCTTCTACACCCTGGAACCCATCGATGATTTCGTTCTCAACCATCTGGGCGAGTACGACGGCAAGAAACTGGTTTCCGCCGACCGCGCCGACCTGCACCTGCCCGAATCCACCGAAATCAAGCCCGAGGACGAAGCCGGCAAGGAAAACGCCGAGCCGTTGGCAGCCGACGCCCTGGAGCAGCTCTGCCAATGGATGAAAACCATCCTCGGCGAGCGGATCGCGGAGGTCAAGGCCTCCAGCCGCCTGGTCGACAGCCCCGCCATGATCGTCAATGTCGACGGCTACATGACCTCTTCCATGGAACGACTCCTCAAAGCTTCGGGCCAAAACGAAGCCTTTGGCATAGGCATGAAAAAAGACATGGAAATCAATGGGTCTAACCCGCTGATCAAGAAGCTGTCGGCCCTGCGGGAAAGCGACCCGACCTTTGCCGGTGATGTGGTTGAACAGATGTACGATAACGCGATGATCCAGGCCGGGCTGCTGGTGGACCCGATGGCCATGGTGCAGCGCAATTACCGTATCCTCGAACGGATCGCCGGCGACTCGGCGGCGGCGCTGTAATCGACAGCTCCCCTTTGCCGGTCGGCATCGCCGCCCCTCTTTCCATAGATGCCGGCCTGACGTGTAACGCGTCGGTTTTTGGTCGAATTATCATGGGCAAGAGAGTCTGGCCTTGAAAAAAGGTTGTGTTCACGATATATGAACACAACCTTTTTTAAATTGTTCGAATTGTTCCTTGGAGGGAATTTGATGCGTTCATCCCTGTTCTTGTTCATTATTGCCCTTTTTTTACTAAGCGGTTGTCATTCCAAGCAGGTCAGACACCTAGCCTCGGATGCTGTTTTGATCAAGCCGGGGCAAACAACCGCCAAAGAGGTCCAGAAATACCTGGGCGATCCCAACGGACGAAGGGAAATCTCACCCGGAGTCACCGAATATGTCTACCATGAAGACCAGCCTGGACTCTTTGGCTCGATGCCGGTCCTCAGCACCATGACCGGCCCCTCCGGGTACGAGATGATTATCGTCACCATCCAGAACGACGTGGTCAGCAGTTGTGAATTTCGCAACTTCAACACTTCTGATCGCAAGTGGATGGAAGATTACACCTGGGAAGAGGTCAAGTGAGCCCACCCTCGACCTTTGACATCAACCGGGAACGGATGATTGAAGAGCAACTGATTGCTCGGGGGATTAACGACCAGAAAATCCTGGAAGCCATGCGTCTGGTGCCGAGGCATCTGTTTGTCGAAGATGCGATGCAGGCGCACGCCTACGGCGATTTCCCCCTGCCGATCGGCAGCGGCCAGACCATCTCCCAACCCTACATCGTGGCACTCATGACCATGGCCCTGCAGCTCAACGGCTCGAAAAAAATCCTGGAGATCGGTACGGGGTCGGGGTACCATGCAGCGATTCTCTCCCGTCTCTGCAGCAAGGTGTTCACCGTGGAACGGATCGATGGCCTGGTGGGACGGGCACGAAAGGTGTTCGACCGGCTCCGCTACCATAACATTGTCTCGCGCATTGACGATGGCACGGTCGGCTGGCCAGCGGAAGCGCCCTTTGACGGTATTCTGGTGACCGCCGGCGGCCCGCGCATACCCGAACCGTTACTGGCCCAGTTGGCCGATCCGGGCCGCCTGGTCATGCCGGTGGGCAACCAGGACTCCCAGGAATTACAGGTGGTGGAAAAACGGGACGGCGGAATTACCGTGCAGACCATCGAACAGGTCCGTTTCGTCGACCTGATCGGCGCCTACGGCTGGCCGAACTGACCCCGGCCCCCGACCTGCCCCTTGGGCGAACCGGCGGCACACAACATTCCCCCCCAGGTGTCCCTGCCGTTGGTATCCATGCCCCCAAGGCTGCTTCCTGCCCCTTGCCACCAGTATGCCGCCCCCGGCCTTGTCGGACCGATCACGCCCCTGACCATCCGTCGGCCCGCTAAAGCCCGTTGCTCTTCCGCCAGAGACGAAGGAACGTTGCAGAACTATTGGTTTCAACCCCCATCGGTCATGCCCCATGTCATTTCTCAACAGTGAAGCCTTACTCGATCTGCTCGTCCAGGAGCAGATGCTCACCCCGGAACAAAAACAGCTCATTGTTCTCCACCGCGGCAAACAGCGCCAAAAACTGCTCAAGCAGTTCGGCGGCCGCCGACCAGATGACGACTTCAAGCTGGACAAAGGGGTACCTGATCTGGTCGACATCATCGTCTCCCTGGAACTGGAGACCGGCGGTCCTCAAAAAACGGTGCTCACCGAAGAGCTGATCATGCGGGCCGTCAGCAGCGGTCTCAAAATTCCCTTTAAAAAACTCGATCCCCTGGAGCTGGATATCGAGATCGTCACCAAGACTATCCCCAAATCCTTTGCCGTCAACCACCTGATCCTGCCATTTGAACTCAGCAACAATATCCTTTCGGTGGTCACCTATCACCCGGACAACCAACTGGCGCTGGAGGATATCGAACGGGTCAACCAGGTGACCGTGCGGCCCTACTTATCGACCCGCACCGATATTAAAAAAATCCTGGCTGAATTTTTCGGGTTCCAGCGCTCGATCACCGCCGCCGAGACCCAATTCGGCCCCACCGGAACCGGTGTCACGGTGGACATCAGCAATCTCGAACAATACGTCCGCCTCTCGTCCGCTAAGGAATTGAGTTCCACCGATCAGCACATCAAGGCGGCGGTGAACCATTTATTCAGCTATGCCCTGGAGCAGCGGGCCAGTGATATCCACATCGAGCCCAAACGGGACATTTGCCTGGTCCGGTTCCGGATCGACGGCATCCTCCACACTATTTATAAATTGCCCAAGGCAGTGCACTCGGCCATCACCTCACGGATCAAGAGCCTGGCGCGCATGGATATCGCCGAAAAACGACGCCCCCAGGACGGTCGCATCAAAATCGGCCGCAAAGAAGAGGGCAAGGAAGCGGAACTCCGGGTTTCCACCGTGCCGGTTGCCTTTGGCGAAAAAACGGTCATGCGGATTCTCAACCCGGACGTGATCTTCCAGCGCCTTGACAACCTTGGCTTTTCCCGGCGGGACCGGGTGGTTTACAACAGCTTCATGACCGCAGCCCACGGTATTGTCCTGGTGACCGGGCCCACCGGCAGCGGCAAGTCGACCACCCTGTATTCCACCCTGAAAGATATCGCTTCACCGGAAAAAAACATCGTCACCGTGGAAGATCCGGTGGAAATGGTCCATGAAGATTTCAATCAGATCGCGGTCCAGGCGCAGATCGATGTCACCTTCTCCTCAATCCTGCGCAACATCCTCCGCCAAGACCCCGACATTATTATGATCGGCGAGATCCGCGATCTCGAAACCGCCACCCACGCAGTGCAGGCGGCCCTTACCGGGCATTTGGTCTTCTCCACCCTGCACACCAACGATGCGGTTTCGACCATCATCCGCCTGAAGGATCTGGGACTTGAGCCCTTTCTCATTGCCTCGACCATGCTTGGCGCCCTGGCGCAACGGCTGGTGCGCCGCATCTGCCCGCATTGCTCCGAAGCGTATGCCGTTGATGCAGCGGGCTTGCGCAAACTCGGTTTTCCGGTTTCCGGCAAGGAGTCCGTTGAACTCAAACGGGGCAAAGGCTGCCTGCAATGCCGCAACACCGGATATCTTGGACGCCTCGGCATCTTTGAAGTCTTCCCGATGTCGGAACAAATGAAAAAACTGATCGCCGCCAAGGCCAACGACTCGGAATTGCGGCAGGTGGCGATCAGGGAAGGCATGACCACCTTACGTGAAGATGCCTGGCACAAGGTACAGGCCGGGTTGACCACCGTGGAAGAAGCCCTTAGGGTAACTGGGGAAACCGACACCTTCTGATCTTTCCCTGGGGTGCCCCAGGGAGCAAAACCAATATGGCGGGATAACCGGATAACATGAGCGGCAAGCAGGCAACGGGACAAAAAGTCGTCAGTAAAAACAAAAAGGCCTTTCACGATTACCACATCGACCAGACCTTTGAGGCCGGGATCGTGCTCAACGGACCGGAAGTTAAATCACTGCGGGCCGGCAAAGCCAATCTCCGCGATGGCTATGCCCAGATCAAGGACGGCGAACTCTTCCTCTATAATGTCCATATATCGCCCTACTCCTTCGCCACCCATATCAGTCCGGATCCGCTTCGGGTCCGCAAACTGCTGCTCCATCGGCGGGAGATCCGCAAGCTGATCGGCAAGCTCCATGAGAAAGGCATTGCGCTTATCCCGCTCAAGATATACTTTATAGCAAGTGGCAAGGCCAAAGTTGAACTGGCCCTGGCCCGCGGCAAGAAGCTCTATGACAAACGAGCCTCGCTGAAAGAAAAGGAATCCAACCGCGACATTGAACGCACCATGCGCCGCAATGACAAGGATTCTTAAACTTTCCGATTTTTCACCAAACACTCAACACCCCGGTGACACAATACGGGGGCGAAACGGATTCGACGGGGATATTGAAGCTTAATGTTGCATGCCGAGTTTCTGTCAGCTCGTAAAAATGACGGAACTAAATATAATCGCAGACGATTATAACTACGCACTGGCAGCGTAAGCTGCTGTGCCGTTCCACCGGCCTTCGCCTGTAAGGCCGGATTCGGGGCGTCGACTCAACAGGCTGGTCAACCGCGCGTGCCTGGAGCGTGGATGATAAGACTCTTCAGGCTGGCATCCGAATATCCCGGTCCCGGGTGAGAAACGGATGCGAGAACCAATCCTGGGACTAAGCATGTAGATACATAAGGGGAGAGTTTTCGGACCCGGGTTCAACTCCCGGCGCCTCCACCATTCACATTGACGGCAAGCGATTTCTTTAACAAAGACATTCACTTGCCGTTTTTCTTTTTAGAGACTTTCGACTAAAGTGTCGAATGGTACATCAAGTAGTCCATTAGTGGTACATACATTCAAATAAATCATCGCAATCTATCTATATCTTGTGGTTACTTTGGTTACAGATTGCATTCAAGAAACATCTTGCGGAGCAGTAAGTGCAACTTTCAGGAAAAGCTGAACGAGCCGCCACATGCCATGGAGCATCATCGTCGGACTTCCCCGAGCAGAGCTTGCTGATGGAAATTTTGTGCTCAAAAAATGGTTGTTTCAAGCGGGGGCTGGATTTAGAAAGATGTATTAGGTCGTGCTAAACTAAAAAAAACTGGATGTTTTAAAATGTTTTATAATGTTATTAGGTGATGCGGGATATTTTGGGATGCTCTATAGTGATATAATATAATTTGCGGCTTATTTTAAGTAGTGCTAAGAATAGCTAATCAATATTCATTCGCAAAAACTACGCGGTAATTTCAGGTAAGCTATTTAGGCACGTCTTGATTTTGTTATTTTTTTAATAGTTGGAAAACATTTCGAATGAAACTTGTATCGCAGGAAACATCGCTTGTCATCGCAGGCTTATGGAATCCCGCAATTCTTACGCCTGAATGGATTCTAATCCACTGCCTTGAAAAGGCACCGGACAATAACAGTAACATCCAAGTAGCTTTTCCTGTGGGGATGCCGTTCGAGCCCCCGCGTTTTAAATTAGACGATCTTTCTTACATTGCACGCCCTGACAGCTTGATCCTTTTTCCTACCTCTTCAGCGGAGTCTCATTTTGTAATTGTCGAATCTGTGGCCGAACATGCTATCGGTCAGTTAAAACACACACCAATAAGTGGTATTGGACATAATTTTGAGTTTAGCGATGACGCACCAACTGGTGAAATGCTTCAATCTTTTTCAGTTGCTCAGCAAGACATTGTAGACATTGCCCCTGAAGGGTGCAATGTCGCCTCTAGTGCAATCATTACAAGTCTTAAACGGGATCAACTCATTATAAATATCCAACGACATTTTGATGGAAGTACCCTAAGGATCAAGTTCAACTTTCATTATACTGTTAACTCTTCAGAACAAGCGCTTGAAGTTTTAAGCCGCGCGGATGACTATCAAAGCTTTTACAAAAATTGCCTCGAAGCTAGAGATTTAGTCAAGCAACTTTATGGAGAAATTGATGACGCAGACGAGTAGCCAGCTAGCTAAATACAGCCAAACAGAATTTTCTACAGGCGCTATGGTTGAAATAGAATTACCTATTCCTACGGCAAAAAACAAGACAACTGAACATCATTCAGGCAAATCAGAAGCGTTGATCCGCGCGCAGTACATAAAGCCCACTATCGATGCTCCCGCTCAAATAGTAATATCTTTAAATTCCTACCAGGTGAAGCTTAAGACGGCCATCCGTAACCTGAATGAAGAATTACAGGGCGGTTATTCAGAATCAAGCACGACATGTTTAAACTTCATCACTTGCCCATAACAATTTCTAGATTTTCGAATGTGAATGCACTTCACTTATGCAGTCGCTCTTGACAAAACAAATGTCATGCAGGGGGATGTGCTCAAGCGCACCCAGGAAATAGACAAGCTTCTCAAAGAAGTGCACCCACATTTTTTCCATAATAATAGGAATTTATTTTTTATAGTTCTTACTCAAAGTTGCGATCTTGTTTCAAGAAATGGTGAAGACTGCAAATCTCCATATATAACAATCGCACCAGTTCGATCAATAGATGAGGTGATAAGACGACAGGTTGACTCGTTGCAAATTCCATCTATAAATTCTGAGGCTCCAATCCTTACCGACAAGGCAAAAACAAAATTATCTGAATTTGTGAAAAGGTTGTATAATAATAACGAGCCTGGGTATTTTTTTCTGGAATCATGCGGCACTGAATTGCAATTTGATTGCTGCGCATGTTTAAACCTTTCCATCGCCATCAAGGCAAGCGAACATTATAAAAAATGTTTGGAAGCAAAAATTATTGAACTCGAATCGTCATTCCAGGCAAAATTGGGATGGCTTGTAGGGCAGCAATATTCGCGTGTTGGCACTCAAGATTGGCCGGAAGGAGATCTCCCCGCTAAAATAAATTCTGCCATTAAAGATTTGGCTATATGGATTCCAGACGCCAAAAGCAAGGCTCTGGAAAGTGTTCTTCGCAGCCGAGATACAAACGAGAAATTAACCGTGAAAGAGGTAAGAAGCATTTTACGGGGCCTCCCTAAACTAAAAAATGAAGTCGTGAAACGTGTTGCAGAGGTAATAAACGAAGTCCTAGGCCCACAGGAAACCCAACAAGAAGCCTTTGTCAAAAAGGTACAGAAACGATTGGAAAACGATCCCGCTCTAGCTACACTGCTTAAATAGCAGCTCGCCCCGCTCACTTTCTCCCACAATTTCCCTTTGTTAAAATAAGACGTTACATTCCTAAATTAGGATTCACAAGGCAGAGCTTAATGTCTGTTTGGAAGTAGTTCAAACCTTGATCCATACACCTGAAAATTATCTTCGCAATTAGCTAATATACTGTCATTTTGTGGTTATTTTGGTTACCTTTATTTAGGTGATTCCTATGGTTAAATCCACAAAATACGGTCTTTTATGCACACCCCATCCTATGTCCATCTCAACGGCTTCGGGATCTATTATTTCCGAATGGCCATACCCCGCCACCTCAAGGCTATTCTAGGCAAACATGAAATCAGGCGGTCGCTGAAAACGACCAATTATACATTTGCCGTCAAGAAGGCTCGAAGACTTGCTGTCCTCGCCGAGTCATTGTTTCTGTCCGATAACTTCCCTGGCAAGAAAAAGTTTTTGCAGGTTCTCAATCAAGGCTTCCGTCTGTTGGCCAAGGAATCAGCCAACATTAACCGGGCCCTTGTTATACCTAAAGAGCACCATGCAACTAATCTGTCGAGCAGTGAAGTGAATGCTGTAGCTGATTTGCCACCATTGGCACCAATTCAATTGACGAGCTACCAGATCAACTTGCCGCCGCTGGCACCGCAACCCCAGCCAGTACTACCGGAGCCGGATGCAATGCTCCTCAGTGAACTAATCGGGAAATACGTCCAATGCCAAATGGATGAGAACAGCTGGCAACCGAAAACAAAGGAGGAAAACATTGCCATCTTCGACCTGCTCCAGCGCGTTGTTGGTGATACCCATCTTTCTGTCCTAAACCATGAATCCGTTGATTGCTTCCGGTCGATCTTGAAAAAACTGCCGCCTCATATGAATAAGAGCCCTTTATGGAAGGGCCTCACCATCGAGGAGATCATCAAGGCCAAGCCTCCGGAAACACTCAGCGATTCTTCAATTAACAAATACATGCGACGCATCGCCTCAATGTTCAACTGGGCGGTAGATCGAGAGTACGTCGGTAGAAATTGCTTCCGGAAAAAGCCGATCAAGGAAGCGAAGAAGGCCAATGAAAAGCGTGGTATGTTAACGGGTGATGATCTTGCGGCCCTCTTTCTTCCTGCTCGCTTTGAAGCTGAAGCGGATCAACCGTTTAAATACTGGACACCGCTGATCGCTCTATATACCGGTGCACGGCAAAATGAGATTGCCAGCATGGACGGCAGCGATATCAAACAAATCCATGGCATTTGGTGCTTTCGTTTCATTACTGCCAAACAGAAGGAGTATACGGAGCGATTCGTTCCAGTCCATTCCAGGCTTCGGGAGCTTGGTATCATTGATTATGCCAAGCGGCAGCCGAGTAAACTGTTTCCGGAACTGGACAATGGTCGCGACGGATATGGTCAGGCAGTATCGAAATGGTACAATCGGTATCGCCGAAAATGCGGATTGAATGAAATCAGGAATAAGGACTTTCATTCTTTCCGTCATACCTTGTCAACGGAACTCTACCGGGTCGGCGTTGCTCCAATGTTGATTTCAGAGATCGACGGTCATTGTACCAGAAATGGAACGCGGAGGTCGACGACGGAGGAGGTGTATATCAAGCCAAGCGAAGTGGTGACGATCAAAGATGCATTGGAAAAATTAGACTATGGGCAACCGTTAAGGTCGGTTAGAGCATTTGGAGAGTTATTCCCATGACGATGGTGGTGCAGTGGTTATGGTTACCGTGGTTATTTGGACAACAGGTTCAACATAGGTAACCAAAGAACCAATAACCACTACATGCAGTAGTCCCGCTTTTTTTGCAGGTCATCATACCTGACCGAATAAAAAGGATTCTACGATAGTTTCTCAAGTAGGGTTACGGTGGGTACCGTGGTTACCCGATTGGTCATTCAACCATTTTATGATCCGAAGAAAAAGATTAGTTTAAAAGTCGCCTCTCGACGCATTTAAAACATCTCCTATCTATCTGTTATCACCTAGACAATTCTAACCGTTTACAAAAGCATGAAACAAAATATAATAAAATTTCGCCGTGTGCCTCTTGATTACTCTCAGTAATTAAGGGAGCAGAAACGGCTTCAAGTTGTAGCGCTCAGATTTGTCTAGGCAACGAATCGTATACGGTGAGCGCGCAAACAAAAAAGCCGGAAGCCTCAAAACTTCCGGCTTTCTTCGTTTCCCAGCAAAAAATATTTTCGAAGCAGGCAGCTTCTAATCAAGCTCTTCTCTCAGAGCTAGTCCGGCTAGAGTCACAATATCCGGCATATCACCGGTACCACCTCACGATTGCTTCCAAAGATATGAACCTGGACAAGAGCACCCTGCGGGCAATCTTGAAAAAGTGGCGTTCCTTTAGTGATATTCAGTATTTCAAGTCGGTTTGCTTTGACGATGACGGTACTGCTCACCTTCACACCGTCATATTATCCGCAGAAAAATACCGGCCTGAATTCTATCCGACTTTCAAAAATCCGTTATTGAATATCGACGGCCAGAAGTCACCGGCGGTAAACAAGTATTCAATTGTTTGCTTGAAACCACACCATAGCGCTAAAAACCTATTCGGCTACCTGATCTCAGCAGCCAACCTTAAAATAGAAAACCTGCGCAAATCGGGCCGTCATTTCTATTCTACATCACGCGGCTTCGATACATACCGTCTCCGCACAGCTTTCCGCCGATTTTGCGCAACAGCCACAACCGTTCAGAGGATATCGGTACAATTAGGTATCGAGATAGAAAAACTCCAATCATCGAAAACAAAGGCTGAATCGGTTAAAGAGTTTTTGAAAATGTTCTTTTCAAGCTCCCGCGACGACGACACCCGGCCCCGTAGTAATGAAATATCATCTCCCTGTATCCCTTCTCGATCCTCCCTCTATACCAGGACTCCCTATACCGAAAACCGACGCGCTCATTTTCTGTTCGACCGCTTCGAATACCTACCAGATCCGCCGCATATTATAGCGATAATCAGATCAAAATTATCTTCGTACAGCCCCCAGTTCCTGGCAAGGTTGATCCCAAAGCTGCTTTATGACGATTACTCGAACCTTTGGGCAAAGAATCCGGCCTTGCCGATGCCTCCGCCACCCCTTGATGACTTTTTTTCATCAGACTTCGACGGCCTCGGGTCTCCTGACTTGTCCGCAATACTTTCATATAACCCGATTTTCCAGCAGAGATCCCTTCATCCGAGCAGGGTATCTTTATTAATAAAAGATACCCCCTGCTGCGCAACGAATATCCCTCATCTGCCAAGCCTTCCGACACCACTCCAAAGCTGAAAAATATATCAAAACGATACCCAGGCGGTATCTTTTCGCTATCATTCTAATAACAAAAAAAAATATATTATGAGGCGGGACAATGCGAGTGCATCCAATCAAAGACGTTCAGAAAATTGCCGAAATCAAAAAGTTGCTTGAATACAAGCCGCGAGAGTATGCGCTTTTTGCCATCGGAATTTATACGAACCTGAGAGCAAGTGACATCCTCAACCTCAGGATCGGCCAGGTGAAAAGTCTGCGTGAAGGATCATCACTGGTGGTCAAAGAAATTAAAACGAAAAAAATGCGGGACGAAATTTATATCAATGCCGAAGTGGCCGAAGGGCTCCGCAGAGTTCTTGCCGTCAGAAATCTGCAAAATCCAGCCGACGATGAATATCTATTCGTGAGGGCCGATAAAAAGCCACCGCATACCAAGCCGCTTTCCAGAATCCATTTTACAAAATTCGTCAAAAAATGGTGTGCTGAAGTCGGATTACCTGAAAAAAATTACGGTACCCACACCCTTCGAAAAACGTTCGGCTACCAGAATCATAGAGCCGGTGCCAATCTCGCCCTGTTGATGAAGGCGTTTAACCACTCAAGTCAATCCATGACGCTGGCCTATCTCGGTTACGAACAGGAAGACCTGAACGAGCTCTACAAGAATACCAAATATTGAAATCTAAATTCAATAGGGCGCATGCCATGGTGTTCCGCCGCCGTGTCCCTCAAAAAAGATTTCCCTGCCATCTATAAGCTTCCACTCAAGGCTACCCCTCAATACCTCAAAAAGTCCTCAGATACAAAATTTTCATTACCAAACAATCCCACACCACCAAGTAACCAAAATAACCAACGGGACCAACTACAACCGTAGGGCTGTCGTTCGTTTTAACGAATCCAGAAACATGCACCGATGACTATCGTCAATCGTCGGCTGGACATCCGGTTTGGGTTTTCGCCTAAGAATGTAATGGTGAGATTGAAGCAAAAATAACAGCAAAGAAGCGCTGTTCTCTCGCTTTGACATGAGCGCAACTCGTTATTATTTGGTTATTTTTTGTTCACTTTGTCCTGTACTCGGTGGCTGGGGCGTTTAAGATAGAATCATACAAAAAACGCTTTTATCAACCAAATTACAAGGAGATGTGAACATGGAAGCCATAACCGAAAACACCATCCCTGCAATCGTCGGACTCAAAACCGCAGCCAAAACTTTTAATGCGCGCATCTACATGAAAGCAAGTCAAGAAGCCATTGAGTACGTCCGGATCATTGCACCAACAGAACTCAGACCTTTCCTGACAAGAAATGCAGTTTGGCGCTCTCTCAAAACCGCCGATTTGAATGAAGCCTTGGAAGCCGCAGCAATCATAGCCGCTGCATTTCACGAGGTTATGCAAGAAATTGCCTACGTGGAACTTGGGGAAAGCGCCCCGATTGTCACCCTTTCTGCCGAGATCCAAGCTGAGAATTTTATGGAACTTATCGAGAAGGCCAACCGCGAAGACATCGACCTTATCAAAGCTGACCTGGAAATCTCTTTTTCATCTGACACCAAGCCTAAAAAGGAGAAGGTCGTCAAGCCCACAAAGAATGCTACCGCAGATCCTACCATCTCAAAGCGCCTTCAAGCTTACAAAGCAAAACGCAAAACACGCCTGAGCGGTCGCAACAACCTCCGGAAAAATTGAATTGGAAAAAATACCAGTGACAATGCCCGTAGCAAAAAACTACGGGCTGACAGTTCATACCGAAAAGGGAGTGACAAAAATGGCAAGCTATAAGAAAAAACCGATCATGACCGATGAGGACCGCCAGGCATCCGAAGCCATCAAAGAGCAGCGAGTTACCTCCGCGCTCGACAAGGTCCTCAAGATGTTTGAGGAAGGCAAAGCACCAGCCGCCACCGCTCAAAGTATCTTCGCCTCCGCCGACACGCCATGCGGACGGTGGTCCTTTTTAAATCAAATGATCGTCGGTTCTAATGATACCTTCGACGCTCGCACTTTCAAGCAGTGGCAAGCCGTCAACCGCACCGTGAAAAAAGAGGCCAAGGCATTTTACGTTTTCGCGCCGAATACAAAGTCCTTCACGGAAACCGATACCGACGGAAACGAAGAGAAGAAAAGCTTTGTTACCGGCTTCCGACTCATGGCCGTATTCGCGGTTCAAGATACGGAAGGTGACCCGCTGCCTCTCCCCACCCTAGAATTGAAAAATCTGCCATTTATCGAACGCGCTCAAGAGTGGAATATCGAAGTCAGCACCCTTGGTTTTAAGGATCTTCAGCGGCGTTTATGTGGCACCCCAGCTCTTGGTGTCCATATCACCAAAATTTCCAGCACTGGCGAGGAAAAAGAGGAAATCGTTTTAGCGACTCCCGAAACCTCCGTTTTTTTCCATGAACTTGCTCATGCCGCACAAGCACGCCTGAGTGACCGCCGGATCAATCGCGAGCAACAACTGGAATTGCATGAAGTTGTCGCCGAATTTTCAGCAGCGGTACTCTCGGAGATGACCGGCCTCTCAACTAAAACGGCTGGAAATTCATACCAATATATCAAACGCTATGCCGACCAGGCCAAACTCGATTTACGTAAAGCGCTGAATATGGTTCTTGGCGATGTCAAAGGAGTGTTGAATCTGATACTCGGTGACCATATGGAGATAAAACCATGTTGAACATTCCTTCTGCCAAACGGTTAGCCAGATTGCCGCGATTGTACGAGACAGATATTACCCCATCAGAGGATACCCTGATCCACTTGCATTTTTTCATCGGCAACTGTGACTGGTTTATTGCTGAATACGACGGCGATGATTTGTTTTTCGGCTTCGCTGTGCTCGGCGGAGATTGGGAGTGCGCTGAGTGGGGGTACGTTTCTTTCAAGGAATTGAAAGACCTACGGGTCCACGGAGTCCTGCGCGTGGATTGTGAACTCGCACAATACTGGAAAGTCCGCCCTTTCATTGATGTGCTGAACGACTATGCTCCTAAGGAGTACACCTGAGTCACGGACAGGTGGCAGGTATGGCAACCTGCCACCTACTCACTTGCTGTTGATCCGTTCGCGCAGGTCCTTACCCACCTTGAAAAATGGCAACCGCTTCGGAGCTACTGTAATCTCCGCGCCCGTCTTAGGATTGCGCCCGGTGTATGTGTCATAATCCCGCACCTGGAAACTGCCGAACCCGCGCAGTTCGACATTCCGTCCCTCTGCCAAAGCATCAGCCATAGTCTCAAGGATGGTTTCCACAATCGATTTGGCTTCTTTCGCGGTCATGTCCATCTGGTCGGCCAAGGCTTGGATCAAATCAGCTTTTGTCATGATTATTCCCGATAATTATTCCCGATCGTATCGGTTTGATTGATATTATAGACATAATATCATGACATTATCAAAAATCAAAACGCGAATTAATCCACTGAGTTGAATTTTGAGTATCCGACACATCTCATTCTGCCAACAGAGGGACCCTTATAGCTATAATGGCTTTTGTCTGGTAAGGATTGAAAAGTGAGCCTATGTTTGTGTGATAGCAAACGGTTGTTGTGGAAGTTATGGCTGTTTGATCCTGCGAAGATCTAACGAGGTCCAAAAAAGTATGAGTGATATACGATTTTATTTTCTTGAACCAACGATTGAAGAATTGTCGGGTAAAACACCTGGTGAAATTCAGGCTATACTAAAGGAAGCAGCGCCATGTAGAAATATTACTGTGCCAGTGCTTGACGCTCGTTTTAACGCTGGAATTATTTTGTATTACGGTATTAATGTTCCTCAAAACATTAAAGAATCTTTAAAAATGTTTGAGAAAAGTAGTCAACTTGGGACTGCAGAAAAAAAGACGAAGATTGTAGACAGAGGAGATTTACTTTTTAATTCAAGTTCTAATAAAAGTCTCTCTTCCAGAGAAGGGCGAATAAATCTTTCGAAGATGTTCCATGTTCTGATTTCTTATTTACACCCGGAACTAAAATTTATTACCGCTCAAGATGCTGCTAAAAAATTAGGGGTAATATCTCGACAGTATGCTTATCCATACATGATTTGGCTTTTTATTTATGAGTTGCTAAGTTGCAACAAATCGTATTTGTATATCGAATTTTCTTCAAATTATTTGTCATATTTTGACATTGAAACGGTTCCTTGGTATTTTTCTGAACATAATTTCACATATCCAAAAAATTTTCGTTCAGTAAGTATCAATAAAGCAAACCAACTTGCAGGTGTCACTGCTCACCCTGCAAGGGAAAAGGAAATTGTGTATGCATTGCATGAAGTTGCTAAGGAAGATAAATTAAACAATAATTTCAATTACAGAAAATCTCACTTTTGTTTAGGCCTTTTGTACCAGAAAGGTCTGTATGTCAAAAATGACGCATCGAAAGCGTTCGCCCATTACAAGAATGCTAGTACGAATTCTGGGAAAAAGGTTTGGAACTTCCCGGAAGCATATAGGGCATTGTCTTTATGTCATTTAACAGGAGTTGGGACAGAAAAAAACGAAGAAAAAGCTGTTGACTCGATGGTTTCATATATAAACTCCCTGTTTCCTCCCAGTAGTTTATCTGTAATCGACTATATTGATACGTTTGCACCTTTCACTGCCAATGCACGGCGAGGTTTTGCTTACTACTTGCTGTATTGTGAATGTTCTGAACATTTTTCCGAATATAATGGATTGCTTAAAAATGAACCAACGGCACTTTCGATCGCGAAAAAGTCCGATGTCGAATGGACTCATAAACTACTCTTCAAAGCGGCTGAACTCGGTTACCAACCTGCTAAGAATATCGTCGAGCAAAACTCAGGATTGACCGACGCGTATCAGCAGCGAAATCGATCTGCCAAGGTGGCAAAGTTATTATCCGTTATTTGACACTTACTCCTGAAAACAAAAACTCAGACAGCTTGTGGCACTTTAGTTGGATTACACTTGGATACAATCTCGGCTTTAAGTTTTTATTCAGTAAAGAAATTCTATCTGAGATTGTGTTGCCGTTGACTGTCGGGTTTGTAGCGGTATCTGGTGTAATAGCTCTGTTTTGTTATGCACTCACATTTTCTCTCATAAAGATGCAGAGAAAAACGGCTGTCGTTTGAGCCCTGCGTTGTTTCCTGAGTCCTGTCAGTGAAGAAACAACGCTACATAACTACGGTAAACAGCCTATTATGACTACCGCTACAAACAACAGTGCTTGTTTGCTCAAGGTGGCCTTGCACAATTGATGCATAGCGCGTGTGTACCTGCCTGGTTATTATGGTTATTTGGTCACAGAATTTCCAGAAGGATAATCAGCTTTCCACAAACCACCCCCCATAACGGTCCCGCAGCCACCATCGCGCCGGTTGGCCGCGCATAATCATACCCGCCATAACCACATAACCGGTCGCCCAATTACCGCCGCAATCCGAATTTTTTAAAACTCCATCCGTATGACTTGTTGGTGGTTTCACGCCCCGCGCAGATATCAGGTCCGCAGGCAGAGATGTCCTGATCCTCCTCAACCTGCTCGCTGTTGCGGCAATCATTCAGGACCGAATCGGCGTAGGCGGCGAACTCTTTATTGTCAAACGCACGCGCCAGGCCTCCAACCATCGAGGATGGTAATTCAGCTGCTGTCGATATTGTGGTTTCGTTATTCGCACTCGGCGCTTCCCGTTCCAGTTCCACGTGGGCACCTGCTACGTCCATTTCCGAGTGCGATTGCGCACCCGCTTGCACAAGGGGTACTTTCCAGTCCTGTTTTTCCACAAAGTCGCAAAACTTATTCCATTCCAGCGGAGCCCTGGACCGAACCAACAGGACAAAGGCTGTCGCGTAGGTATTCCCGACCCCGATCAACACAAGGTCAACGCCGATGGCCTGGACTAGCCGATTGACCTCATTAACGACACTGTCGCCGTCGATCCGTTGAACCACTTCATATCGTTGCACCAATTCAAACAAAAACAATTGGATTTTATGACCGGACAACGGCCCATTTTGTCCCAGTCTTTCAATGGCGGCAGCATAGTGATGGAGACAACCGAAAACTCGATTGCTGGCGGCCTTATCGCGGTCAAGTTCCTGCGCCAGGCGAAAACATTTTTGTTCCGGCATCCATTGGAATGCCGAAATCATTTCCAACAACTGCTCATAGCTCAAAGGTGGTGCTGGTTTCATGCTGGTAGCCATGGTCTTTATGCCTCCTCGCCGAAAAATCGTTTCAATTGCTGGTACAACGCTGCATTCTGCAGCGTCATAAGTCGCGGGTCAGGTACTGTCGCCAGCAAAAATTGATTACCAAGACTTTGCAATTCTGCTTTCCAGAATGTGGCATTCTCTTTCATAACCTTGGCGGATTCCGTAGGCGTTGGTCGTTGATGCGCGACCGTATATGCATGCAGCACATCGAATGGGATTTGGGTTGGCTGCGATGTCTGGAGGAACACATTGAAAAACCCCTCGGCCAGCGGACGTTCAAGCGCATGCAAACGTCGGTAGGCATTGCGAATCATCTCGGTGACCGCAAATTCCACCAGAGAAGAAGGGGCATGATCGATATTTTTAATCGCCGGAGCCTTCAGCACCAGTTCCAAACGGAAAACATCACCATACCGCCAGAGGCCATCTGGCGCAGTATCATCATGCACCGGAACCGCGCACCTCTCACTCAGCAAGGTTTCCAATCGATCAAGAGCCTCTGCTCCATCTTCATAGGGGAACAACAGGCAATGCTGCTGCATGATGCACTCAAGGGCCAATGATCTCACTCGCAGATGCCACCGGACTAGAAAGTCTACAACCGACCCGTCGAGTCCTGATGGCGTCCCTATGTCCTCATGGTTCAACTGCACCGGGGAAACTGATTGCCCGATGTCCAGGATGCGCAGGCCGTCAAATTTAAGGTGATGTCGCATTTCATGCTCCTGAAGTGGAAAGGGCTCGTTCTTGCTTCTTTGCTTGCCGGTGCTGCTTGTAATTGTTGGAGGCTGTCTCCCAATCTTCCCGGTTGCTTCGTTGCAGGACTTTTCGTAACTGCTGGGGTGTCACCTCCACCGCATAAAATGCGGCAACATACTCTACCAGTTCCGACAACGGCGATCCGTTGCCATACAACGAGACCAAGTGACTACGAAAAATCCGATCCTTGAATTTGAGTAATGTAGTGATCGGTACACCTGCGCAATGTGCTCGTTGCTTCAGGATCAGATATTCTTGGAAATTGTTTTCGTATGCTTCCATTGCCGTGCCTTCAATAATGCAAATTTTAGAGTCTGCTGGTCCAAAGGTTCAAACGATCCGTGTGGATGGCCGGAACCCGAATTGTCCTGCAAGGGTTTAACTGCTTCTGGCTGGTAGGTATCGAAAAGCTGGTCCATGGTGGTCATGATTTGCAAAGTTGCATCGACCGTCGCTGAGGGTGCGCCCATCCGGGCCGACATCGATTCCGCCCGTTTGTTGCAGTAGGATTGCAACCGGAGGCTCATTGCCGTGGATGCCACAGCTTCCATGAATCGAGGATTCCTAAGTTGTTCCACTGTTCCCTGGGCGTTCAGCCATTTTCGTTCTTTAGTGCTTATGCCGCCTGGTGTTCCTTTCTCAACCAGGTAGCCCTGATTGGTCAATTCTCTGATTACCGTCAGCTTCATCAATCCGGTGATGTTGAGCCGGAACTCATCGTTTATCGCGCCATAACCACCATTGCGGTACGAGAACAGCCCTTGCAGGTGCGTGTGTTCCTTGCCCCGGTTGGATGTTCGGTGCAAAACCACCGACACCGGTATGTGTCGCGGAAAATCTTTGAGAACCGCTTTTGCAAGTTGGTTCACTTGGTCTGGGCTGATGTCATTGGGTAGATTGATGACAAATTGCCGCCCGGTGATCTTGGCATTATGGTGGACCATGCTCTCCGGCGTGGCGCGCTCGGTTGAGAACCGATCATAGATGCCGCGCCAATGGGCAACCAGTGCAGCATTGTCATGCTTGCAGCCTTTCGGCAGAGATTTGGTCCACGCCTGTGGTTGCTGCTCGCCTAGTGCGAGCTGGTGCCCGTTGGTTAGATACGCCATGTGCTTCGATAGGTCCCCGGTCATGGAAAGGTGGTTGACCCAGAGCTTCGCGATTTTGGTCGGCATTGTCGATGTCTCCAATGGATAAGGTAAGCAAGCCCAAGACCCTTACAGGTACCGTTCCGTTACCTGGTATGGGTCATGCCGACCGATCAGGGTTTTCCAGAGGTGTAAAACCCTTCAGGGGATTCGGTCGTCTTAATTTCAGTACCTGAAATGGTAATATCGGGAGGAGAAGCAGAGGAGAGAACTGTAACGGCCGGCAGCCACTTTTGCACTGGCTGCCGGATAGTGACATCGTCGATCAAATAACGTGCATAGCTTTTAGTATATTTTGAACATTGATATCCTGCGAGACCAACTGCCCGCAGGTTTGACGGCCCCAGATCGTGCCGAATGGCGTTTCAACAATGATTTCATCGGCTTTCTTTGCGGCATATGAAAAATCATCGGATACAAGCCACCATTGATACACGTTGATTGCATCGCCTTCCGAGTCGGTCCCACTGGTAGCTTCTGTGATAGCATCGGCAACAAATGTCCGCGCCTCCTGTTCACGTTCCACCTGTTTTGACATATCGTTAATGATATGAGTACTGGCGGCTGCTTCGAGTTTGTTTTTATCCATAGCTAATGGCTCCAATTGAATATTTTTGAATGTCCTTTCCGCGCGGAACCGGTCCGCATTCGTAAGATTGCTGATATATTAGGTAATGAAGAGATGGTATGAAACTCAAATTAAAATGAGCTAATGAACAACTGATAGAGGCATGAAAAAAGAGCCGGTTCGAGACCCTTTTCCCGAATCAATCAATTTTACGATCTGCCTCATTCCAATGGTATTGGTTACACTGATTACGATGGCTACCCACGGCTCCATGGGAGAGGCGGATGTTATCCATGCCTCCCCCAAAAGCCGTCAAATTCTTACCGGAGGAATACACCTTTTAAAATATTCTCAAACTGGAGCTGTTCAATTATCGGCAGCATCTTCTGCACGGGGGTGCGCTTGCCATAGCGCCCGTATGTCATGCTGCTGACGGTATGCCCCAGTATCTCGGCTGATATATACTCTGGAACATCAATATCCTTCCATACCGTGGCCACAGTATGACGGAACGAATGGAACGTTTTGCCCGCCTGGGTCACCCCGCATTTTTCCCGATATTCAGCAAACCATCTTGAATAGCTATGCCCCAATGAATTGCTAATTGGCTTCAATGCCGGAAAGAGGCTGCGGCCAGAAGCACCTTGCCGTTTAACAAAATCCAGGAAGGCAAAATGGTTGATAAGGACCGGATGCACCGGTATCAGGCGCGCGGAAGCAGGGGTCTTCACCTTCTTGGTTCCATTTTCATTGATATCGAAGCAGTAAATTCCATCGATCTCCACAATATCACTGCACTCCAACTGGCAGATTTCCTCAAGCCGCATCCCCGTGAACAGGACAATCAGCATAATGTAAAATCGCCAAGCAGACTTCGAGCTGATCTTAAAATGGATAGGGGCGAAAAGTTGTTCCAGGTCGGCTGTCTCCAATTTTTTCCGCAAGGCATCAGGTCTGCTCTTTTCCTTGATTTGCACCCGATGAAAGGGGTTCACTCGTAAATAGCCCTTCTGGTGCGCCCAGGAGAGCATGCTCGAAATTCTGGTGAGGTATTTGTTCACCGAACGGAGCGATAGCGTCTGCGCCGGGGCCGCATCGAGAATCTGGCCAATGCTCATGTCGCGGTACCGTGGATTCTTGTTCATATTTGGCGGCAGATGGCGAAGAGTGGACCTAAAGGCGGTCACGTCCTCATGCGTGATCTCATCAATAGGCTTGTCACCAATCACCAATGCCATGACTTTGAAAATCGCGTCATTTTCGCTAGCCGTTTTGTCCGTGAAATGACCCGTTGCCAAGCGGTCATTGGTATAAAGCACTGCGCATTCGGTCACCGTAGGGATGGTCTTCGTCAACCTAGTTTTTTTCTGGGCAACCAGATCATGCAGGCACACACGAATGCATTCAATCACCAATGGCTGCAATTGACGCAGGTCTAAAATCCCCGCAAGTGATGCCAGAGCGCCGTCAGCGCAGATCGTCCCCTTGTTTTCTTCACCAGATAACTTCATAATTTCTCTCATATAATCCAGGCACCGTGTCGATGGTTAGAAATTCAGATAATCGGCAACAGCAGGAGTAAACTGTTGCCGACTGCCAACAGCATTATTCTACGGCTGCTTCACAAGAACAAAGTCTTCTACGCTGCCACCGTTACCAGAAATGTAATAAATCCACCTATCATACAGATGCTCCAAGGTTTGATTATCGATAACATCAACCTTGTTTTTAAGATTTTCCGACATGGAAGTCGTGCAGCTCAGCAAGCCGGAAGGGTCCTGTAATATTTTAATCCGACCGCTTTTCTTATCAATATTATCCAATACCCCCTTTTTATATTGGATAATATCGAGTGGTTGATTTCCAAATAGGTCCTGAAGAACCGTGTTAAGCGGCTCTTTATCCTTGCTCATGACCAAGGGTTTGTATGGTGACAATGCTTGACTAACAGGCCTTCCTGACAGTACCGATTCACTGGTTAGGGGCAATGAGCTGGCAACCTCATCTTCCTCCATCTTCGGGAACAGGATGTTCAACGGAATACAGATGCACCACACTGGATTGCTCTCAATCTTCACCTGTTTTTGTTTCCGGCCTGGAGTATAAATTAGCCACCCCCTTTTCATAAACTCAGCCAATACTGCCGCTAGCGACTGGACCCCCATTGCTTTTAATGCGTTCGCCAGCTCTTGCGGGATAATGGCGACAAAGCCATCTTGCTCCTTAATAATGCCATAGGTCGGTGAAAAAATAGCTTTTGACTTTGGCGTGGCAAAATGTGGTCGATTTGACTCAACCCACGCTGCTATGCCCAGCAATGCCATTTGGGCCATGTCCGTCTCATCCATATCGACAGTTGTTTGATGCCATACTGCAAGAAGCGTCTCCTCAATCATTGGCTCGACCCACTCCATCTGGGGGATGTCCACCAAAATATCACCTACCAACCGAATGACGGCAAAATAGGATGCAAACCGGTTACCAATCTCGGTGACTGCAAGCTCTGCATACTGCTGCATATAATCTGTGTATGTATCTCTTAGGTCTTGCTCATCCCTTTGCAGCAACGCTGCAATGAAGAGAACCCCAAGAAAACCATAATTATTCATAATCGCCGATTTGAGATCATGTAACAAATTCGGGTCAATACCTGGAAACGGTGATCCATGGATTTCAATGACCCTGGCCTTGGCCCCAGGAAATGAACGCTCAGTTAGGGGTTTTTCACCGGTGGCAAACATTACCACCTGAAAAAAATCAGTTTTTTTCACCGAATAAGGTTTTGCTCGACCTCTGCCCACCCCATTGGCAATCATATAGATGATCGACTCAAGAGTTTTGTCATTTGCAGTCTGCGAATCATCAAAGAAAATCGGTATTCCCCCACCATAAAATGCGGCCAAACGCTCCGCAAAAATTGCGGTATTGTTCCAAGATAGAATCAGCCCCCCCGCGCGAGACGGTTTCCCCCATGCAGAAGCCAATATTAGCAATATGGTTGTTTTACCGACACTTGTTCGGCCCCAAAAATCGATCACAAAATTTTGTGCATCCAGAATTCTCAATAATGGTGCGGCAAGGACCGCGAGCAGCGCAAACAGAACCAAAGGATATTTCAATGCAATTGGACGGACCGCCGCCAACCAATTGGTAAATCTACCCTTCGAATTTAAAGCAGCGGCGTAACTCCTATACGCCAGTGAAGTGGTGCCGATTATTGAGACAGGTGTATAAGCAATGAACCACCCTATTC
>CAZJEX010000022.1:0-69831 GCA_964545155.1 uncultured Desulfobulbus sp.
GAACATTGCTTATTTTACACTTCAGGATGTCTCACTAACCCCGACCACTTTAATCCACCCCGGCGCACCGGTATACTGAAATAAAAAGAAGTCCCTGCCACGGTTGACGATTCCAGCCAGATTTTTCCATGATGCTGTGCAACGGATCCGTTGGCATATCGAGAGACCGAGCCGGTGCCGGGTCTTCCATAGTGGACCCCATCACTGACCGTTATAAAGGGGTTAGGAATTGCCTATGCCGTCATGGTTGTCCGGCTGAAAGATTATCACGCCTTACAATTCAATATTTTCTTGAACACAATGAGATGGCTGTCGACAGCCGAAGTGGACAAAATGTAGCATTTCCCATTTCACTGCGAAAGTATGGCGCCGCCGTGCGGCAACCGAATACTGAAGGTGGTGCCTTCCCCTTCCACGGAGGTGCAGTCGATTCGTCCCCCATGTTTGTTGACGATAATATCATAAGCGATCGTTAACCCCTGTCCGGTTCCTCGCCCTACCTCCTTGGTGGTGAAAAACGGGTCGAAAATCTTGTCTTTGATCTTTGGCGGGATGCCACCACCGGTATCGGTAAAGGTGATTTCCACCTGGTCGGCCAGGACCCGCGAGTCGATGGTTATCCGCCCTTTTTCCATTTCCGGATGTGCACCAATTTTATCGGTGATGGCGTGGGCGGCATTGACAAGGATGTTGAGGAAAACCTGCCCCATTTCATCAGGAAGGCAGGGTATTTGCGGCAGTTGCGCATCGAGTTGCTTGTCGATTTCAGCGACATATTTCCACTCGCTGCTGGAAATGGTCAGGGTCGTTTCAATCAATCGATTCAAATCGGTCGGTTGTTTTTCTTTGCCCCCGGGATGACTGAATTCTTTCATGGCCATGACAATGGACCTGATTTTCGCAACCCCTTCCATTGACTGATCGATTGCTTTGGGGATTTCCTCCTTGAGATAGTCCCAATCGGATTGCTCTCTGAGTGCTGCAAGCCGGTGTATGCAGGCCTCTCCGGAGCTCGGATTATCGGTTTCCGCTTGCACCTCTTGATCGAACTGGCTGATGAAGGTGTCGATTTCCCTGAAAGATTCGCCGAGGAAATCGATATTGCTCCCCAAGTATTGAGAAGGCGTGTTGATTTCATGGGCGATGCCCGCGGCAAGCTGACCAACGGAAGCAAGTTTTTGCTCGCTCAGCAACTGCGCCTGCAGGTTTTCTCGTTCCTTGCGCTCCGCCATCCGACGGGAAATATTACGAACCACTGCAACACAACGGCTTTTCCCTTCTGGAAGGATGATGTATTGCAAGTGAACCTCGACCGGGACCAATCCCCCTTGTTTGGTTTTTTGCCTGGTTATGAATTCGATGGAGTCTTTGCTTTTGTCAATCAACGGTGCAATCAGGGCACGGAATTGGGGCTCGTTGAAATCAGGTTTGATATCAATCGGGGTCATATTGAGCATTTCTTCGCTCGTATAGCCCACCTGCTCCAGGCCGCCATGATTGATATAGAGGAACAGCAGGGTCTCCGGGTCAAAAATAAAAACACAATCGTTGGTCTTATCCAGAGTTATTTTGAACTCATGAAGTTCGGCAAGCGTTATTTCTTTTTCCCTCTGTTCCAGTGCTATCCTCGCCATAGCAGCGGTAATTTTTCTATTGAGCACAGATACATGAAGCACCCCCCCGAGCATGAGCGCAAAAAGTCCTAAGAAGCCCAGCGCCCAGGTACGATATTTCAGGTAGAGTTGATAGAGGGAAAGAGGAGGCTCCACGTAGGAATACGGCGCCACTTTAAGTTCCTGCAGACATTTGTGCACCGTGAAATAATCGAGCGGGATGACCCAACCTTGTACCTGGGAGGCGAGTGCGGCCTTGCTGTCGGGTTTCATCTGGAGGAAGGCAACCATGACTTTCATCGCCAGATCCGAATCGACATGATACACCTTGGCCAGAGCCCATTGCGGGTAGAGGTTGGTGGTGCGGATATAAGGAAACGCCTGATCTTGGATCGCAGAATCGCTGAGAATCCCAAAATCGGCGGCCTGATCCATCGGTTGCGGATCGATAACTACAAAATCTTTGAGATCAATTTCCCCTGCATCTGCCATTTTTTCGAGCGTCCCGGTTCGTATGGCTCCTGCATCGACTGCACCTTGCTGCACCGCGAGGACAACAGCCTCATGCTGCCCTGAAAAAATTAGCGAGGTAAAGTCTTTATAAGGCTCGATCCCCCGCTCTTGGAGATAGCGCCTGGCTACCAACCAGCCGCCAAAGGACATCTCATGGACGGCAGCGAACCGTTTTCCTTTGAGGTCGATTGCTGTTTGGATATCGGTGCGGAGTGCTTTTTTAAAGAGCACGCTGCCGTATTGGGTTGAGGTTGCATTGCCGCCTCGATCCTTGAGGGTGGCGATCCGGGTAATGCCGTAGATATACTCTAGGTTGAGATATACCGCCGGATTGGTGATGATGAAATCGACGAGTCCATTGTACACGGCGGGCTCGATTTCGCTAAAATCGAGGCAGACAATATTGACCACATAGCCGGGGATAGCCTCGCTGACATACGCTGCAGTCGGTCGCCATCGATCAAAACATTGTTCCTTGCCTCCTGTCGCCAGCACCCCGATATGGATGGAGGCGGGATCATTGATGGTAGCCTGAAGCGTGGCGGGCAAAGCCAACACCAGGCTGGTTAGAAATAACAGAAGGAGTCGGTAAGAGAAATAAAAGGCCACGAATCCATCGAACCTCTGCATACGTGTTGCTCCCTTTGCTGCACAAGTCCAACCAGTCTGCTCTTGACGAGTAACCAAGTCGACCTGTTGCTGAAAAAACAGACTATCAACTGCCTGCCCTTTTCTGGGGCCCATCAAGGTACTAAGATTTCCCTGCCGTACCCAACCCGATAAAGCAACCTAAACGACTTCTACCATCGGGCCATTACCATTGCAGCCGTCCCGAAGGTTACGATTTCGCGCAACGAATTGAAATGGCTTTGAATTGAACAAAGAGAGGGTTATTCATTACATCCCCCTGGTGGGCATCAAGTATTGGTGGTCTCTTGAAAATACGGACCGTATTTTCTATCACAGACCAGGATGTGATCAATAAGCCATTCACGAAGAAACAGATAAAAGTCGGCGGCGCCCTGGGGGGCGTCGTTATTGATAAGCCCCTGGAATCGCTCCGCCTCACTTCTTAACCTGGCGTGCTCGGCCAACTGTTCTTCGAGATCCGGGTAATCGACTTCCTGCAGGGCCTTTTCTTCGTTGGCAAAATGGTACTCGGTATACGAGAGCGTATCCTTGCAAATCTGCACCACCGATTCTTTGTCTTTTTTATCGCGAATGGCTTCAAACATGCCATTGATCAATTCGAGGATCTTACGGTGTTCCTGGTCGAATTGATCCACCCCGATATTAAAGCTCTCGCGCCACTTGATCACCGACATAATACCTTCCCCTTGGAATCACATGAAAAATTTAATTGACACGGCCTCCGCTCTGGAAACTGTTCACCCGGAGGCAAGACGGTTTCTCCCCATCTGTTTGCTCTGATACAGCAGGGCATCGGCTCTTTTAATGAGCATCTCAACGCTATCATGCTTGCGAACTTGGGTTGCGCCAATGGAAACCGTTACCTGCAACTTCTTTCCTTCATGGATGATGTACGAGTTCTCAATCAAGACCCGGAGCCTGTTGCCCAAATCTTCGAGGGCTTCTGCCGTGATATTGCGGATGATTCCCAGAAATTCTTCTCCTCCCCATCGGCCATAGAGATCAAACGGGCGCGAGTTGGCGATAAACGTCTGGGCGACAAAGCGCAACACTTCATCCCCCACGCTGTGACCATAAGTATCGTTCACTCTTTTAAAATAATCGATATCAATAAAAAGAATGCCAAAGGGCATATCAAAACGTTTCTGCTCGTCGAATCGAGCCAGGAGTTCTTTTTCTATATAGTTCCTGTTGGCCAACTGGGTCAGGTTGTCAAGGAGGGCAAGTTTTTCAAGTTCGAGCACCCGGAGCGTGTTCGCTTGAATGTTGCTGATATCGGTAAACAATTCAATGCCGCCAAGAATCTTGCCCTGCGGGTCCTTTAGAGGGCTCGCGCGAATCAGCACCGGAACCCTATGGCCGTCCTTGTGATGCAGATAGACCTCCATCGAGCGCTCTATGCCGTCGGCGATGGTGTCTGCCAGCGGACACTTACCCAGGCAAAGGCTTTCTCCGCTGCAATCGACATGGGTGAGGATATTGTCCGCACAGCATTTACCGATCACTTCGGCGGCAGAGAAACCGGAAATTCGTTCAGCCGCCTTGTTCCAATAGGTTATGACTCTGTTGGCATCAACAAAATACAACCCGTCATGCAGGTTTTCGACTATTCGAGCCCAGGAGTCTTCGCCCAATTGTTTCATTACCTTTCTCTTTGGTTGAGATTGTTTTCTTTAATTTTATCAAATTACGCTCCTGGAACAAAGGAGTTATTGGTACAGGGGCCGGCCTTAAATGTGCTTATCGCGCGAGCACTTCTCGAATTTTGCTGAGCAGTGCTTCCGATGTCAAAGGCTTTGCAAGGAAGTTGACACTCTGATCATGGATTCCTTTGCGAAGGACGACATCCGCCGTATATCCGCTCATAAAAAGGGCCTGCACCAAGGGTCGCACTTTTTTGATCGCCTCAAGGGCTTCCCGGCCATTTTTTTTAGGCATGACCACATCGAGCACAATCAGGTCGATGTGGTCGGCTAAAAAATACTGTTCCACAAGGTCCTCACCATTGACCGCCTCAATCACCGTATACCCCGCCTGAGTGAGAACATCTTTGGTCCATTGACGAACCTGTTCATCATCCTCGCCCAGAAGGATGGTTTCCGTACCGCCAACTGCCGGAGGCCGCATTATGGTACCCGTGTCGTCAGCATCTCCTGAAATCATTGGCAGGAATACCTTGAAGGTCGTCCCTTTTTCGAGCTCGCTATTGACACTGATATCGCCGTCATGCTGTTTAACGATACCGTGGACAATCGCCAACCCCAGACCGGTTCCCTTGCCCACCTCCTTCGTGCTGAAGAATGGCTCGAAGATACGGTTTCGTGTGGCCTCATCCATACCGCCGCCGGTATCTTGAACCGACAATACAACGTATGTCCCTGGCTTTTTCAATTGATGCTTGCCCAAGAGCGCTGCTTCCTGAATCAGGATGCTCTCGGTGGAGATATTGATCACTCCGCCACCGGGCATGGCGTCGCGGGCATTTGTGACCAGATTAAGGAGCACTTGTTCCAGTTGGCTGTGATCGGCCATGACAATCAGCTTCCGCTCATGCCGCTGCTTGCGTAATTCGATATCCTCCCCGATCAAGCGCACCAGGAGCGATTCCATGCCATCGATAACCTCATTGAGGTCAATGGGCTTGGGGTTGCTGACCTGCTTCCGGCTGAAGGCCAAAAGACTTTGCGTCAACCGCGCCGCCTTTTCGGCTGAGGAGAGGATCGGGTTGAGGTAATGGACGAGCTCCGGGTCGTGGGTGACTTTGCCCTTGAGCATGGTTCCGTATCCGCTGATCACCATCAGAATATTATTAAAATCATGCGCAATGCCGCCGGCTAACGATCCCAAGGCCTCGATTTTCTGCGATTGACGAAGTTGTGCTTCGAGCAGCTTCCTTTCCGTAATGTCTTCATTGACCCCGTCTATCCACTTTATGGCGCTGGTGTCGTCATACATGGCCTGGGCGCTGCAAGAAATCCAGATGGGTGTGCCATCTTTCTTCTTCATTTTCAGTTCTCTGTTCTTCACCGAGCCAATCCGGATCAACTCATCGATAAAGGCAAGCCGGTCAGCACTGTCCTGATACAACTCGGCCGCCGTTGTTTGTAAAAAAGCCTCCAACGAATCAAAACCGAACAATTTCAGCATAGCGGGGTTGGCTTGCAGAAAGGTGCCCCGCGGACCTCCGGTGTTACGGTAAATCCCGACATTGAGATTATCGACCAGCGAATGATATTGCGCTTCACTCTCCTTGAGTTGTTGCCGTGCCTGTTCGCGCTGACGGATAGAGAAAAGGAGCACAACAATGAATCCCGCAAGAAGAAAAACGGCGCCACCCGCAGCCCAGACCACACTTTTAGGAAAGGTGTAAAAAATTATCGGTCGGTTAATGACGATACTTTCCGGCGGCAATGCATCCAACGGAACGCCGAATCGCTGCATTTGCTTGTAATCAAACATAAATTGGCTAAAGCTCCGCATCACCACCGGTAGAGTGTTCGGATGCTCACCACGGATAATACTTTCCGCCAGTTCGGCGGCCATCTTTCCCTGGCTAAAACCATCTGTGAGTTTGCCGCCGATGATGCCAAATCCCAAACTGAAATCCCAGGTTCCATAGATTGGGACCTTCGATGCACGACTGATTAGTGCAACGCTTTCATCATATTCGAATATCCGGTTGTTTTTATCCTGGAAAAATATGGTGTACAACACGAGTGCGTTGCTGGGCAGGTTGGAAACCCGTGCCAACAACTCTTCCATTGAAAAATCGATCAAGTATTCAAAGCTTACCCTTTGCTGATACAGCGGGATCACCGCGGAAACTTCCCGCAAAATCTGCTGACCGGTAACCGAGTTATCAACGATGACCACAATCTGTTGGGTTGCGGGGTGGAGCCTCAAGAGCAGATCCAGGTTCGCCTTGAAATCGGCGGTCTCGCTTACCCCGGTGTAGAGATCGTAACCAATCAGTGTATCGGGATTGAAGTAGTTGACCCCGCAAAAAACGGTCGGCACCCTGCCAAAAACCTCGTCGCGGTGCGCACGAAGAAAATTGAAGGCATCATTATCCGTGGCGATAATGACATCGAAGGGAATGGTTTTAAATTTAAGTTTGTAGGTTTCACTGAGTTGGTCGAAAAATCTCTGATCGGTCGTCCATTTCATCCCCATGTATTCGGTATGCACCTTGACCTGTCCGCCATGGGGCGGAAAGATGGAAAGCACTCCCCGGGTTTCATCATCGGTCCATTGATAGCCTTGGTGATAGGAATGGAGAAGAAGAATATTTTTATATTGCCGAAGCGGTTCTGCGGTGAGCGGAGCAGCATCCCGGATCAGAAAAAAAACGAGCAAGAAGAGAATCCAAGGCAACCGGTGGGGGTGCATACCTATACTCCGATTAAACCAAAATGACGCCATGCCGGGAGGCCTCCGGGACCGACCAGATCCTGGAAACCTTCCGGCGCGACCAAAACTCCCGCTGTGAAATAAAAACCTGCGGATGACCCACCACCTAAATTTTAAACACCCCCACCAGTTTGTTCAGTGCCAGCGCCATATGCAGCATTTCATCGGCATTGTTTTTGATGTGTTCGCTGCTTTGAGAGATTTCGATCGAAGCGTTGTTGACCTGGGCAATATCCCTGGCCATGGAATCAGCCACCACCGAGCTCTGGCTGACGTTTTCGTTCACTTCCTGCAGACCCTGGCTAGCCTGTTCGATGTTCTTGGCAATCTCCTCGGTGGCCGCGGATTGTTCGGTTACCGCCGAGGCAATGGTGGCGACAATCTCGTTGACGCTGTTGATGACACCGCTGATTTCGTTGATTTCTTTGATTGAATCGGCCGCGGTTTGCTGCACGCCTTCAATCTGTTGTTTAATATTGTGGGTGGCTGTGGCGGTTTGCTTGGCCAGTTCCTTGATTTCGTTGGCAACGACCGCAAACCCCTTGCCCGCTTCGCCAGCGCGCGCCGCCTCAATGGTGGCGTTGAGAGCCAGCAGATTGGTTTGCTCGGAAATTTCGGTGATGGCCTCGGTCACTTTATTGATGGCCTGGGCGGCCATGCCCAATTCGGTCATCTTACTTGAGGTTATCCCTGCTTTTTGCACCGCCTGTTTCGAAATGACATGGGCCTGCTCGGCGTTGTTGGCGATCTCGCTGATGGTGGCGGTCATTTCTTCGGCGGCACTGGCCACCATGGCTGTATTGGTGGAGGATTGCTCCATGGCGGCCGCGACATTGTTGAGGTTGGCATTCATCTCTTCCGCTGCAGCGGCCACTGCCGTACAACGCGCCGAGCTTTCTCCGGCGCTACTCGACATTTCACGGGCCACTTTGGCCAGGTTGTTGGATTTGCCCTCCACCTCCTTGCTGTTGGCGACCACCCCTCTGATAATCCCCTGCAATTTTTCGATGAAGAGGTTGAACCCCTTGCCCAGTTCGCCGATTTCGTCGTTGGCCTTGATCTCCAACCGCCGGGTCAGGTCACCCTCCCCCTGGGCGATGTCGCGCAGACTTTCGACCACATGATTCAGTCCCCGGACGATGCCGAAAGCTATCATCAAAATAATCGATATAATAACCGCGAAAACCAGGCCGGCACTGGAGGCCATCGTGATCAGCGAGGAGCGTACCTGTTGATTAATTTCGGCGTTGAGCGCTCCGACATAGCTGTCAATATTGTCGATATAGACACCGGTGCCGATCCACATTCGGGTTCCTGGGATCATCTCGGCATAGCCAAGCTTGGGCGTTTCCTGATTCTCAGGCGGTTTGGGAAAGACGTACTGGACAAAACCGCCTCCTTTTGCGGCCAGTTCCATCAAGTCCTTAACGAAAAACACGCCGTTTTTATCTTTCAATCCGCCCAGATCGGTGCCCTGCTTTGCCTTGGCTGGGGGCAGAGCCACGTTGATGGTGTTTTCATAAACAAAATAATAGCCGGATTGATCGGTTTCGAAACGGATGTCATCCACCAGCTTGCGGATTATATCAATCTGCCGCTGCTTGTCGTCCACCCCCTCGATGGCATGCCCTACAGCCAGAGCCACCGAGTGGGTCGCCACCTTGAGCTTGGCTTTTTGATCCTCAAGCATTACCGAGCGCGTCTTCTCCAGTCCCAAGTCGCGGACTTTATGACTGTTGGCCACGCCAAACCACATCATCAGGCCGAAGAGAAAGACTATTGAAAGGATGACCAGGTACATTCTGCCTTTTACCGAGAAACGATTCAGCATGCTTCCTCCTCCTGCGTTATGGCGCGATCAAGACAACGTGAAAGTATCTATCTAGCTTTAAGTATATATTCCGCCTAATCGGTTTGTCAAAAACTACTGATCTCTCGACAAAATTTATAGGTGCGACAATTTCAAGACCTGGATTTACAATGGGATGCAGATGAAAACCGGCACGGGAAGGGTTAAGCTCGACCTGAAAATACAAGGCCTGTTGCCTCCTGGCGCAACAGATGACGGGCCATAAAACGCTAACTACTGGCAACACTGTGTCGGAAAGTTGTCATGCTTAGCCTTTGCACCTCTGTTTCTCATCTAACTCGGCTTTGCACACCAAACTTAATTCCATGTAATTATGTATAATTTCAAACCAGATTAACAAAGAAAATCAAATCGCAACTCTGGCACGACTTCTGCTTGGCAATTTACAGAGTATCCATTGTCCGGACCTGTGACCGGGACAAAACAATACATCAACCCAAGGAGAATATTTCCAATGGAAGAGAAAGGAATTTTCGGCAAAATTCTGGCTATCATCCCAGGTTTCGCGGTCATGGTCGGCACGTTGTTCGTGCTGCGCATGTATGTAGAGCCATGGATGAATGATGCTGTGGTCTTCGGCAGCAAAGGCTGGCTCGTCAAGGTGATGAGCCTCAACTACATCTTGCTTTCCATCCTTACCGGCATGTTTTACCGCAACGTCCTGTTCGGCGGCAAGATACCGGGCTGGGCTGAGGAAGGGTTCCGCACCACCCGGCTGTTCATTAAGATCGGGGTTATCATGCTGGGCTCGCTGTACACCTTTGACAAACTGTTCAAGGTCGGCGGTGTCGCCATCGTCCTGATCACCTCCTTTGTCTTCGGAACCGCCATCTTCATTCTCTGGCTGGGTAGTCGTGTCAATGCGGATCGATCCGTCAGCGCGGTCATGGCGGCCGCCTGCGGCGTCTGCGGCGTCTCCGCCTCGGTAGCCACCGCTCCCGGCGTGCGCGCCAAACCCGTAGACCTGGCCCTGGCCATCGCCACTATTCTTGGTTTCGGCATCGCCAGCATGTTTATCAGCCCGTATATCGGCAAGATGCTCTCGCTGTCCGATTACCAGTTCGGCGCCTGGGTCGGCACCGGCATTCTGAACTCCGGCCAGGTGCTCGCCACCTGCCTGGCTTTTAATCCGAATTTTGCACCGGGTACCGCTGTTGCCTACGGTGAAATCTGGAACGTGGTCCGGGTTATCAGCATTCCCTTCGTCGTCTTTTTCATCACCGCCTGGTACTGGAAGGGCGAGGCGCAAGTTGAAAAAGTGAGCCTGAGTTCCATCATTGCTTCCAAATTCCCCATTTTTGTCATCGGATTCATCGGCATGACCGCCCTTTCCTCGCTGCACATTCTTGGCGCCGAAGGTTCGGAAACCCTGCATCTGATGCGTCAGGTCATGGCCTGGGTCTTTGGTATCGGATTAGTTGGTCTCGGCGCCTACATCGATGTTCGCGAGATGAAAGCCGCCGGCGGCGCGCCGCTGCGGATTGGCTTAATCGCCGGCACCATCAAGTACGTCCTCGCCCTGATCATCATTCTGGCGTTCATTCCCAAAGAAGGCGCTTTCTAGGCCCGCTGAAAATAGGAGACAACTCATGTCCGACAAGAAAAAATCCCTGACTGTGTTCAAGACCGACCGGCACGAGGACATCGCCGCCATCATTGGCTCCGGGCTGATCGTTGCCGTTGTCCTCACGTATATGGCGTTCATTGTGCCATCCGTGAATATCAAGGCCCAGCGTGACGGCAAACTCATGGAAGTCTTTGTGACCGAAGGCGCCGCCATCAAGAAAGGCGACAAGCTTTACTCCATGGAAGTGGTCAAGAAAAAATGGGTCAATAACGTAATGGAAGAGAAAAAAGCGATCGAGGAATTCACCTCCAAGGCCAACGGCAAAGTGCTCAAGGTTGCCGGCACCCCCGGAGAAGCCTTAAAGAAAGACAAGAAGGTGCTGGTGGTCCTGGAGCATGAGAAAGGGACCCTCCCCTGATGAAAATCCTCCTCGCCCTGGATGACAATCCCCGTGCGGCGATCGAGGCGCTCCGCTTGGCTCGCGAGCGGAGCGCCACTCTCAATGCTTTGTTTGTTATTGACGCCACCTGGGAAATGTTCACCGGCCACGATTGGCTGTCCGGATGCAATGCCCGGATTGGTTTTCTGGAGTATATGCTGACGCAGGAAGAGGCGGCCGCAACGGCGGCAATCAAGGCCTGCAAAGAAACTCTGGGAACAGAAATTCCCGGTGAGTTACTGACCGTGACCGGGGATGTGGTCGAGGAAATTCGTAAAGAGGCGTGCAAGGGCTATGATCTGCTGGTCATGTCCACCCCTTTTACCCGAGGCTTGGAAATTATGCGTGACCCGGTGGCCAAGATAACCAAAAATCTGCCCTGTGATGTATTTCTGGTCAGAGCAGGCTCCCGATAAGCGCAATGCACCCGATAGAATCGCCGAGGCAGGGTAATTCTAGCCAGCCTACCCCGGCGTTTTACTGGCAAGCAATGCGCCCTTCGATCCTTGCCGGGCGAGTTGCGACTCGCCAGCGGCAAAGGATTACTCTGGTCGCCGACAGGTGCATATCAAAGTTTACAGTGTGAAAACCGGCCTTCCCGGTTTCGCTTGACAGAAGATATCTGATCAGCCTGAAGATACCCAACTCTATGAATAGCTCTTGATAAATGATGGATACAGGCTACGCTTGAACTTCGAAAAGCCCTTCCCTCTTGGCACCAGAGGGCAAACGGACTCCCCATTTCCCCTTTTCAGGACCTTGCAATGCCCGATAGCCACGGCACCCAGAATCCTCGCAAGCAACACACCAGATTCCAGGCCAGATTTTTGTTTGTTATCGCTGCCATTCTTATCGTTTTCTCCAGTCTAGTGGCTATCATCATCTATAGTCATGAGATGGATACCCTTGAAGCCAATGCCTATGAAAAAACCGACCTGGTGATGAAGGCTATTGAAGCCAACCGGGATTACGTCCAGGACATCCTGCGGCCGACCATGTACAAGGAGTTGCCCAGCCATAAGTTTATCCTGGAAGCAATGTCCTCTTCGTACATCAGCAGGATGGTGATGGAGCGGTTCAACCTGAAATCCCAGGGGTTTATCTATCGTCGAGTTGCAGTCAATGCCAGAAACCCCGATTATGAGGCCAACCCGCTTGAAACCCAAATGATAGAGCGGTTTCGAAACAATCCGTCCCTTGAAGGCTGGCAGGGGATCATCGAGCTCGATTCAAAAAAATATTACATGCGGTTTCAGCCGGTTGTCTTTAAATCGTCCTGTCTGAACTGTCATGGCGACCCAAACGACGCGCCGCAAGAGGTCGTTACCCTCTATGGCAAATCCAATGGTTTTTCCCATAAGATCGACGAACTCGCAGGAGTTATCAGCGTAGGGGTGCCCATTGGCCTCAGTCTGGAAAAGATCAACTCGTTCACCATGGCCCTCCTGGCCGGGGTCATCCCTTCCATCCTGATTGTTTATATTATCATCAGCACCTTTTTCAATCGTTTCATCACCGGCAATCTCCGCAACATTCTCAGCTTTTTCCGCTCCACCATCACCGACGACAAAGGTAAGTCCATCTTCGACAGTTCTGAAAAGATGGACGAAATCGAGGCGTTAACCTCAACAGCCAAGGCGATAGCTGAACATCTGCACAGCAACCAGCACCAATTGGAAAAATATGCTGCCGAGGTCAAGGGCAGCAAAGATCTCCTGCAATCGGTGTTTGACGGCATTTCCGACCCGGTTATGTTGATTGGCTGCGAATCCAGGATGAAAATGGTCAATGCGGCCTTTCTCAAACGATATCAGCTGACCCTGGAACAGGTGCTCGACCAGAAACCAGCGGAACTCCTCAGCGCTGCCTGTTGTCCATTGGCAGCCTGCTCCGATCTTTTCGGTGCGCTGCCGAATCATCCCGTCAGTCGTGAAGTGCTGGTGGCCAGCGGAGAGATATTCCTCATCTATTTTTACCCTATTCAAACCCAGTCCGGTGCAACCGAAAGCATGGTCTGTTATGTCAAAGACATCACCGAACAAAAAAAGCTGGAGATTAAAATTCAGCAGACCGAAAAGATTGCCTCCATTGGCCAGATGGCCGCCGGCATTGCCCATGAAATCAATAATCCCCTAGGGGTCATTCTTTGCCATATCGATCTTGTCAAAGGCGAATCTAACCTGACGCCTGAGGCCCAATCGGATTTGGATGTCATTGAAAAACATGTGGGCACCTGTCGCTCGATCATCGCCGACCTGCTCAAATTCGCGCACCAGCACGTCTCGACCAAAGAACCGGTCTTCCTCAACACCCTGATCGATGAGGTTGTTGCCATGGTCAGCAGTCAATTTAAAAAGCAGCGGATTACCCTTGAGAAACACCTTGCCCCCGACCTCCCCGTGGTCACCGTCGATGCCGATAAAATCAAACAGGTGCTGTTGAATATGTTGATCAACAGCGCCCAGGCCATGGTTGAAAACGGAACGGTGTCGATCGCCAGCCGTTATGATACCGCCCTGCAAGCGGTTCAGATTATCCTGGAGGATACCGGGCCGGGCATTGCCGCTGAGATCATCGAAAAGATATTTGACCCGTTCTTCACCACCAAACCTCCGGGCAAAGGGACCGGCCTCGGATTGTCGGTCAGCTACGGCATCATCCGTGAACATAACGGCGATATAACCGTAGAAAGTCTGCCCGGCCAACCAACCCGATTTGTACTCGAGCTGCCGGTAGTTGGAGATGAGCAATGATCAGAAATCGACTGCTGATTGTCGACGACGAGACCGACATGCGCACTGGATTGCAGCGGCTCATCAGCCGCCAATTTCCAGGATTGCAGGTAGTGACCATGCCCGATGCGGAACAGGCGATCAGATATTTTGAAAAGGAGACCGTTGACCTGGCCCTGCTTGACATCAAGATGGAAGGGATGAGCGGCATGGAGTTGTTACAGTATCTGCTGGGTAAGGATCCCTGGCTGACCGCCGTGATGATGACCGGTTACGGATCGATCGAAACCGCGGTCGAGGCCATCAAACTGGGCGCGTACGATTTCATCACCAAACCGTTTGATCGTGAGGTCCTCTTTCGGACCATCAGCAAAGCGATCGAGCGCAACCGGTTGCTGCGGGAAAACTCCACTTTAAAGCAACAGATCTGCGAAAAACCAGGATTCCAGGGATTTATCGGGCAATCCCCGGCTTTCTTACGGTTCAAGAGCAATCTGGAGGCCGTGGCCCGGACCAACTATACCGTGCTGGTCAGAGGCGAATCCGGAACAGGCAAGGAACTGACCGCCCGGGCCATTCATCAGCTCAGTGACCGGCGAACCAAACCGCTGATTATGGTCAATTGCCCGGCCATTCCGGAACATCTCCTGGAGTCTGAACTCTTCGGATACGTTCGCGGCGCCTTCACCAACGCCAATCAAGACCAGGAGGGGCTGTTCGCCGCTGCCAACGGCGGGACGCTGTGCCTTGATGAAATCGGCGATCTGCCCTTCGCCATCCAAAGCAAACTGCTTCGGGTCTTGCAGGAACGGGAAATCAAACCCCTGGGCTCGACCAAGACCAGCAAAATAGATGTGCGGATTATCGCTTTGACCAACCTCAACCTGGAAAAGATGATTTCCGATAGAGTATTCCGCGAAGACCTGTTTTACCGGCTCAATGAAGTAACCCTGGTGACGCCGTCGCTAACGGAACTGACCGATGACATTCCCCTGCTGGTCGCCCAACTGACTAAAAAAGTGTGCAGCGAACTCGATCTCCCGCCCAAACAATTTGATCAATGGGCGATTACCGCGCTGATGCAACGTTCCTGGCCTGGCAATGTCCGGGAATTGGAAAACGTAGTGCGGCGGGCGGTGATGTTCTGCCCGCACGAGTTAATTTCAGTCAGCGATATTAATTTTATCGAAAACCCACCGAAATTTTCTCCGGAATCGTCACCCGGGGATGACTTTCTCCGTGATGGCGCCTTCGAGGCCTACAAAGACGCCAAAGATCGGATTGTTGACGATTTCACCTGTCACTATGTCGCGGCCCTGTTGCAGAAAACCGGAGGCAATGTCTCGCAGGGCGCGAAACTTTCCGGGATTTCAAGGGTAGCCCTGCAAAAAATCATGAAGCGCCGGAATATCAAAGGGGCCGCGTACCGGTAGGCCTATGCTGGAAGAACATCTCCATCCCGCTGCGGGCATGCGGTTTGTTTTAAAACAGCTTTATGGTTCCCTCCCTTGATCCGTGAGTCCATGCCGATGCAAACCACCTTCTACTTCTTCATCGTATTCTTGCTGATTACGCAGTTGTCCTGTACCCCCCGATACTATCAAGGACCGGTCACCGATCATTTTGACGGCACCCACTTTTATAACCCCGGAAAACCGTTGAACAAAGGATTGCTGGAGGTTCTCAAGTGGCAGTGGACCCGCACACCGCAACCCTGGCCCGAGTTCACCGATTGGCCATCCACCGACCAACCACCCCAACGGGTGACAGGCAACCGGTTGCGGATTTCCTTCGTCGGCCATGTCACCGTGCTTATCCAGACCCAAGGGTTGAACATTCTCACCGATCCGGTCTGGTCGGACCGGGCCAGCCCCCTCACCTGGATCGGCCCTCACCGGGTCCATCCGCCCGGCATCCGTTTCGAAGACTTGCCGCCCATTGACCTGATCCTGGTTAGCCACAATCACTACGACCACCTCGACCTGACCACCCTGGAGCGGCTCTGGCACCGCGATCACCCCCGAATCATCGTCCCGCTGGGAAACGACGCTCTTATCGCCGCCCGTATTCCCGCAGCGCAAATCGACGCCCGCGACTGGGGCGAGCAAGTGCGGATGACACCGGAGCTGACCGTCCATTTGGAACCAATGCATCACTGGTCGGCCCGTACGCCTTTTGATCGTAACCGCGCCCTCTGGGCCACCTTCGTCCTCGCCACCCCGGGTGGCGCTGTCGTCTCTGTTGGCGACAGCGGCTACGGCGACGGTGGATATTTTCGCGAAATTGGAAAAAAATTCAAAAAGTTCCGCCTGGCGTTGCTGCCCATCGGCTCCTATGATCCCCGCTGGTTCATGGCCTACGGTCACATGAACCCCGAGGAAGCCGTCCGCGCCTATCATGATCTGGGCCAGCCGCCCACCCTGCCTATCCATTACGGCACCTTCCAGTTGGCGGATACCGGGTATGAAGCGCCGCTTCGCGATCTCAAGGCCGCCATGGAGACGGCGAATGTCCCTGCAGAACAGATTCGTCCACTCCGGGCCGGTTCACACTGGTGGGTCCCCTGAAAGGGAGATAATTGATCTTTTCAGTGGTCAAAATGTTACCGGATTACCCTTCTTGGATTAAAGGGGCCGCCTGAACCGACCAAGACCTGTTGAAAGTAAAGGTCAAGCCCTCACTGTGCCGTGCTGGTACATAAAAACCATTTCGGGTCAAAATGCCCCCCCCCTCCATCCGCTACGAGTCGTTTTGACCCAGCCTAGCCGGCAGCAAGGCTCGCTCTGGTGTTGGCCGGATCGAAAACTCCCACCGAGGCCCCTGTATAACTTAGCAAAAATGTGTCATTTTTTCCCATCACTCTTGTTGATGCTGGCAAGAAAACTCACAAGGGGGATACCAGGCATGAAAGATGCTTATCTTTTATTGGACCGACTAGGTCTTGAAGCCTGCCCCTAAGCACAGGCTGGTTTTTCGAAAAAGATTAGTCATTCCGCCGCCAAAAACATCGAAATGGAGTTGCTGTATGGACATCACCAAATTCGCCATTCCTGAAATCATCTTCGGCCGGGGCAGCCTCGAGTATGCCGGTCAATGCGCCCTCCGCCTTGGCGCTAAAAAGGTTTTCCTGGTGAGCGATGCCGGCATCGAGGAAGCGGGATGGCTGCAGCGCCTTATGGATATCCTTGAAAAAGAAGGGATCAAATGGGTTTACTACCCCGGGGTCACTTCCAACCCCCGCGATTTCCAGGTGGAGCAGGGGGCCGAGTTTTACCGTAAAAACGGCACCGACGTGATTATTGCCATAGGCGGCGGCAGCGCCATGGATACCGCCAAGGGGATTGCCATCATTGCCAGCAACGGCGGCAAAATCAGTGATTACGAAGGCGCCAACCGAGTGCAACGTCCCCTGCCGCCGATGATGCTGATCACCACCACCGCCGGCAGCGGCTCGGACATCAGTCAGTTCTGCATCATCACCGACATGAAACGCGGGGTCAAAATGTCCATCATCACCCGGACCCTGGTGCCCAATATCTCCATCGTCGACCCGCTGATCCTGCGGACCAAAAGCGAATCCCTGATTATTCAGAGCGCGGTGGACGCCCTGGCCCACGCCATCGAAGCCTACATGTCGCTGATCGCTTCACCGTTTACTGAGATGCATTCGCTCAAGGCCATCGACCTCATCCTTGCCCATCTGCAGCAGGCAGTGGCCACCCGTTCGCTCGACGCGCTCGAACAGCTCAGCATCGCTGCGGTCTCAGCCTCCATGGCCTTCAGCAATGCCGGACTCGGGGCCGAACATGCCCTGGCCCACTCGCTGGGCGGCCATTTCGACATGCGTCACGGTGTGGTCCACCCGATTCTCCTCACCAGTGTCATGCGCTTCAACCTCGGCATCAATCCTAAAAAAATGGCGGACATCGGCCGGGTGATCCTTAAGCGCTCGCTGGGATCGGATGAAGAAACCGCACGGGTCGGCATCGAAACCCTCGAAGCGTTCTTTGCCTCCTTCGATGTCGCCCTGCGGCTAAGCCAGTTGATCCCGGAAAGCGAACGCCATCACCTGGAACCCATCTGTAAAATGGCGGTCCTTGACGCCTGCAACCTGACCAATCCCCGGCCGGCGACCTGGGAGGAATTTCTGCAGATCTGCGAGGAGGTGTGGTGATGCCGCGCCCTACCACCCTTGAAGACCTGGTCGGCATCGAACACTGCAAGCTGGGGTTTTACCAGGAGTTGCAGCAGAAGGTTGAGCAACTCAAGAGCTCCAATCTGGAACTGGAAAAAAAACGCAAGGAGATCCAGGCGCTGCTCGACGGGATCACCGATCTGATGGTGGTGCTTTCGGAAAACCTCCGCATTCAGCGGGTCAACCATGTGTTCACCGAATGGTTTCCGGGGATTGACCCGATCGGTCGCCACTGCTACACCATCTTCCGTGGCCGGGAGAGCCGCTGCGTGGATTGCCCAGCCCTGCGTTCGCTCGATCGCGACGAGATTGTCAAGGATCTGTGCATCTACAAAGTGGGCGATGATTTCAAGCACTTCGAGATCATTGCCTCGCCGCTCCGAACCAGCCCCACCGGTGAGCGCCAGATCCTGCTCTTCAAGCGGGACGTCACCCGGGAAAAAGAATTCCAGGCGCAGTTTTACCAGGCGGAAAAAATGGCCACGGTCGGTGCCTTGGCCGCCGGGGTCGCCCATGAGATCAATAATCCGCTCACCGCCGTCCTCGGATTCGCCCAAGGCCTTAAACGTCGAAACGCACGTCTTGAAGGCAAGATAGACCAAGAACTTCAAGAAGATTTCAAGGAATACACCGAGACCATCATCAAAGAATGCCTGCGCTGCCGCGATATCGTCCGAACCCTGCTCACTTTCAGTCGTCCCACTGTCTCCAGCCTCGGCCAGGTCGACCTCAACCAATGCGTGACCGACACCCTGTTTGTGCTCAAGCATCACTTTAAGGAACAGCGCAATCTTACCGTAACCACATTGCTCTCTGAAAATATGCCGCAGATAATCGGCGATGAATCCCAACTCAAACAGGTGATCATCAATCTCCTCACCAATGCCCTGGACGCCACCAGCGACGGGGGCGCCATTCTGATCAAAACCCTTGCCGACCACAACAAGGCCACCCTGGTGATTGAAGATAGCGGCTGCGGCATACCCCTGGAACTCCAGGATAAGCTCTTCGAACCCTTTTTCACCACCAAACCGGTGGGCAAAGGGATCGGCATCGGACTTTCGACCTGCTATACCATTGTCAAAAATCACCACGGCGATATCAGCGTTACCAGTGCGGTCGGCAAAGGGTCGGCATTTCGGGTGACGTTCCCGGGAATCGAATAAAAATGGACAGAGAAAAATACGGTATCCTGATTGTCGACGACGAAGAATCGATCAGACGACTGGTGCAGAAAGAACTGGCCAACAACCATCGCGAAATCCACGCCGCTGCTGACGGCGCCGAGGCCCTGGCCATGGTGCGCAACCACTGGTTCGATGTGGTCATCATGGACCTGTGGCTACCGGATGTCTCGGATCTTGATCTGCTGATCCGCATCCGTGAATCGATTCCCCATATCGAGGTGATCATGATCACCGGCCATGGCGATGTCGACATCGCGGTTGAAGCCATGAAGCTCGGCGCCTACGATTTTATCCGCAAGCCCTTCGATCTTGACCGACTCGACCTGATCGTCGAAAAAGCGCACCAACGGGCCCTGCTGTCGCGGGAGAACGCCATGCTTCGCCACAGCACCGGCCAGGGGCAGGATCAGGTTCGCTTCATCGGCAACAGCCAGGCGATCGGCGACATCCAGTTCCTGATTGACAAGGTGGCTCCGGCCCGTATCCCCGTGCTGATCACCGGCGAATCCGGCGTGGGTAAGGACGTGGTCGCCCGGTTGATCCACCAGCGCTCGCCCCTGGCCGCCAACCCGATGATCATCAAGAACTGCGCTACCCTCCAGAAAGAACTGGCTCGCAGCGAACTGTTCGGCCACACCAAGGGCTCGTTCACCGGCGCCGATGAATCGCGGGAAGGGCTGCTCAGCTTTGCCCACGATAGCACCCTGTTTCTCGACGAGATCGGCGAGTTGCCGCTTGAGGTCCAGGCCTCGCTGCTGCGCGCTCTGGAAACCGGCACCTACCGACGGGTGGGGGAGAAGGAGGAGCGCAAGGTCAATATCCGTTTTCTCTTCGCCACCAACCGCCACCTGGCCGACGAGGTGGAAAAGGGTCGATTCAACGAGGCTTTTTTTCACAGGATCAACGCTTTCAGCATCGAGATCCCCTCACTCAAGCAGCGCAAGGAGGATCTGCCCCTGCTGGTGGACTATTTCCTCACCGCGCTCAGCCCGGACACCACCGGTTACCGCATTGTCGACCGGGCCATGGCCTGCATCCTTGGCTACAACTGGCCCGGCAATATCCGCGAACTGCGCAACGTCATCGAGCGTTCGATTATCCTGGCGGAAAACGGCATCATCAGCGAACGCTGCCTGCCTCGGGAGATGGTGGAATCCACCGAGCATATCGAAGCGGCCCTGACCCTGGAGTCTGTTGAAAAACAGCACATCCTCAAGCTGCTCGACTTCCACACCGGCAACCGCCAGAAAACCGCTGAAACCCTGGGGATCAGCCGCAAGACCCTTTACCGTAAACTGAACCAGTATTCGATCGAATAAAAATTCGGAGCGACATTGCTGCTTGCTGCCGGCCCGGCCACACCTGGCGGTTTTGACCGTTATGCTGCCGTTCTGTTGTCTTTCCTTATTCAACCGGGTATAATCCAAACCTCACCGCACGCCGAAAGTCGTAACCCTTGCGCCCTCAGGGCAACAGGAGGTTTCCATGGACCGACGTCAGTTCATCCGCGAGGTCTTCCTTTGGTCGGCCGGGGCGACCCTGGCCATTCCCCGCTTTTACATCCTGCCATCGGCCTTCGCCGCCGAAAAAGCACCGACCATCCTCAGTATCGCCAAGGGCGAAGCATATTCAGCCCTGGTGACTCGGGTGTTGGCGCCCCTGGGGGGCATGCAGCAGTTTGTCCGACCAGGTGACCGGGTGGTGGTCAAGCCGAACATCGGCTGGGACCGCAGCCCGGAGCAGGCGGCCAACACCCATCCCCAGGTGGTAAAAGCCGTGGTTGCCCAGGCCTTGGAGGCCGGCGCGAAAAGGGTGCTGGTTTTTGACCGGACCTGCAACGAGCAACGACGCTGCTACGCCAACAGCGGCATTGAACAAGCCATCCAAGCCCTAGATAATCCCCGCGCGGTGATTGAACACATCGACCAACGCAAATTCATACCGGTAGACATCGCCAAGGGCAAAGCGCTCACCCGCTGGGAAATATACAAGGAGGCACTCGACTGCGACTGCTACATCAACCTGCCGGTGGCCAAGCACCATGGCTTGAGCCGGTTGACCCTGGGGCTTAAAAACAGCATGGGTGTGATCGGCGGCAATCGGGGTTCGCTCCACCACGACCTGGGCCAGAGCCTGGCTGATCTGGCCACGGTGATCCGACCAAAGCTGACAATCATCGACGCCACCCGCATCCTCCTGCGCAACGGCCCCCAGGGCGGCGACCTCAACGATGTCCGCAAAACCGATACCCTGATCGCCTCGGCCGATCCGGTGGCAGCGGACGCCTATGCCACCACCCTGTTCGCGTTGTCGCCCGATGCCATCGAATCGACCGTAGCCGCCTACAACATGGGACTAGGGGAAATGCATCTCGAACGGATGCAGGTGGTCACGGCCTGATGCATCGGACCTGGATGCACCTCTCTTTTTCCACCTGGCGGAAAATTGGCCAATCCGTATGCTTCCTGCTCTTTCTCGTCCTGTTCATCAAGACCGATTACGCCGGGGTGGATGAACTCAACTGGGGGGTCAATCTCCTCTTCCGCATCGATCCCCTGCTCGCCTTTGCCGCCATGCTGGCGGGGAAGACGGTGGTCGTGTTGATGCTGCCGGCTGTTCTTACCCTGATACTGACCCTGGTTTTCGGCCGTTTTTTCTGCGGCTGGATTTGCCCCTTGGGGACGCTGATCGATGCCAGCCACTGGCTCTTCGGAAAAGAGAACACCACCCCTGAACCGGGTCAGCGCCAATGGAAATATTACCTGCTCTTTTTCCTCCTGGCCGCCGCCTGCTTCGGCCTGCCCCTGGCCGGATACCTCGACCCTTTCTCCCTGCTGGTTCGAGGGCTCACCTTTGCCGTCCATCCGGCCCTCGACCATGCGGCCACCACCCTGTTCACCTGGACCTACCAGCAGGCACCCGCCTGGGTGAACGCGCTGACCGAACCCACCTACGCTCTACTGCAGCGATATGTACTGCCCTTTGGCGACAAGGTGTATACCCTGGCGGTGTCCTCCTTGGTGTTATTGCTGCTGGTGTTGGGCCTGAGTCGGGTCGAGCGCCGGTTCTTCTGCCGCAAGGTCTGTCCGCTCGGCGCGATGCTGGCCCTCAACGCCCGTTTTTCGCTATGCAGATTGACCGGCGGGACCGCCGAATGCGGCCAATGCCGCCAATGCCGCACCCTCTGCCCCATGGCGGCGATTGACGAGGAACGCAGGATCGCCACGACCGAATGCACGCTTTGTCTTGATTGCCTGACCCACTGCCCCCGGAAACGTATTCACACTGCCTGGAGACCCATCGGCAACGGTCGACCAACAACCAATCTTTCACGCCGGGCCGTGTTGACCTCCCTGGCCGCAGGTGCGCTGGCACCGCTCGCCCTGCCCTCCCGTCCGCTCGCCCGCCAGGCCGACCCAACCCTGATCAGGCCCCCCGGCGCCCTTGCCGAGGCGGCCTTTCTCGGTCGATGCGTGCGGTGCGGCGAGTGCATGAAGGTCTGCATTGGCAACGCCCTCCATGCCACCTGGCTGGAGGCCGGTCTGGAGGGCGTCTTCACCCCCCGATTGATCAGTCGCATCGGTTACTGCGAATACAACTGCACCCTCTGCGGCCAGGTCTGTCCCACCGGCGCCATCCGCACACTCAGCAAACCCGACAAACAAGCCACCGTGATCGGCCGGGCCTATTTCGATAAAAACCGCTGCCTCCCCTATGCCGCCGGCGTGCCGTGCATCGTCTGCGAGGAGCATTGCCCGACCCCGGACAAGGCGATCAAATTCCGCGAGGTCGAAGTTGAAAACAGCAAGGGCGCACGGGTCCGGGTGCGTCAACCCTATGTGATCGACAATCTGTGCATCGGTTGCGGCATCTGTGAAAACAAATGCCCACTCAGCGGCGACGCCGCTGTGCTGGTCACCGCAGCTGGAGAAAGCCGCCACGAAGCCCTATCCTTTCGGGACGGATACTGAAAATCCACTGTACTAATAAAAAAAACAACAATGCATCAGCCACTGCGAAAACAGTTCGCACACAGACTCCTACCCAGCGGATTATTATATCGCCGACCTGTAAACGTCGCATCCAGCAGCAAACGTGCCGCGAAAACAGGGCTGCTTTGGGACCGAGCATTCCCTAGCGTGCCTTACATTCCGTTTTCTGAATCGACCCCATCAAAAAGAGATCAGACAGTACAACATTGATTGTCCTGTGAAGTGACAAGATCACTGTCAGCAGGTAAAAGCATTAACCGCTGCCTTGGTTACGGGTATGAATGTTGAGGTCGACCAGAGAGATATCGACCGTTAAATGGAAATAATTAGAAGGAGTATTCCGAGGAATTATATTACCGCGAGGTTCATTTCCTCCCGTAAAGGCTGATATTGTTTCTGTTGAAGTAGGCGGCCGTAGGAACCGCGATGATGTTTCGTTTCTTGTTGGCATGAAACATTGCGTTTTCATCGTCAATATGGGTCAGCCTGTCTCCCAACCCCTTGGCATCAAACTCCGAGCGCGGCTTAAGAATCGCCCGCAGTTGACCGTCTTCGTAGAGTTCGCCTTTTTCCAGGAGTTCATTGAAGGTTTCATGGGTTACATAGCCACAGACCAGATAATCATCCGGTATGTTGATCCTGTCGTAGGAGTTTCGTCCCCTGATGGTGGTCAGGGGGCCGGCGACGCTGCCATGGCCTAGGTTGACGTTTTCCAGCATGCAATGAAACAGGGCAACCGAATATTGTTCCATTTTGACGTTATTGGTCCACACGCCGTGGGCACCAATGTTGTATCCACCGAAATAGGTAGATTTACGAATGTTGTGATCCTGAATATTGACGTTCGGGCCATCGAATTCACAATTTTTTATATAGGCAAATGGACCGACATACAAGTTTATGACCTTTGACGATAAGACGTGAAAACTTTCAATATATGCTAAGGGACTGAAAAATCCTATCCCCATCTTGTTATATTTGTGATCTTTTGCAACAGAAGCCCTCATAGTGGTGAACGATTGCTGAAATTGATTTTTCTGTAATTCGACTGCTTCCTTCGGCAACTGGATGGTATACCCACCAAAGAGGATGGTTCCCGAAGGAACAACCTGAGCGGTGATCCGCTCGGCAATGTAGCACGCACACCCCACCTCACAATTGTCCGGCAATTCGCAGGCGGTGTCCAGGACAGTCCTGGAACCGATCAAGACATTTTCGCCAATCCTGCTGCCATGGAAGGTAACGAACGGATCAGACACGACCCCCTTGCCAATCACGTTCCATTTCCAATGCAGGACACTCCCTTCCTTGACACTCCCCTGTATGGAAAATCGATGACCGTTGGCCGGGTCGGTTTCATCGCTCCTGATGACCACCCGGTCTCCCATGCTCGCATACGGTCCAAACTCGATGGAGTCGGGCAATCCTTCAATGACAATATCCCAGCCCGATGGCCGGCGAATTTTCGGGCTAATACGAACCGGATCGTACAGCAGGCTGATATCCTTGATAATTCGAGAAACCGGACTGCCGGTATCGATGTAAATGTAACGGACGTACGGAGCCGGGGTATCCGTTAAGTTGAACGAGTCAGTCAGCCGTTGGACCCGGCCGACATTCTGAACAAAGTGATCTTCGGCAAAAGGTACTCCAAAAGGGTGACGCCTGCCTGCTTTCACGCTGGCAGTGATTTGAATTTTTTGCAGGAGCACATCAATATCCACAGGCTTTTCCAGGACATCGGCGGCTCCCAACTGCATGGCCTGAACACCATTTGCCACGGTGGCATGGCCCGTTAATATGATGATATTTTGATGGGGAACCAAGGCGGACAGTTGTTCCAACGCCTCCAGTCCACTCATTTCGGGCATCTGCAAGTCAAGCAGAATGACGTCAAAGGATTTGCCTTGTAATTGAGAGAGGGCTGAAGGAGCACTTTCGGCGGTTTCGATATCCAATCCGCGCAGGGTCAGGCGTTCAGAAAGAAGATCAAGAAACTCGCGATCGTCGTCTATAATCAGTACTTTTTCTGTCATGGCAGTAATTTCTTGAAAAATTGATTAAATCGCTTACCTGAGGTTGATTTTACAACCTTTTGAGTCGCAACGGTTTCTATTGCTTTGACCAGTTCCCTGATGTCAACGGGTTTTTCGAGAACATCTGCCGCACCCAATTTCATTGCCTTTACCCCTTTTGAGACAGTGGCATGGGCGGTCAGTAAAATTATTGGCAGGCCGGCCGCCATTTCCGAGAGTCGTTCAAGCGTCTGCAACCCATCCATTTCCGGCATCTGCAAATCAAGAATGATGACGTCGAAAGAGAATTGCTGTAATCGCTCAAGAGCTTTTATAGCCGATACAAATGGTGCAACCTCGAACCCTCGTATTTCCAGACGCTCTTTGAGGATATCAAGAAATTCCTGGTCATCGTCAATCAACATCACTTTTATGGACATGTTCTCCTCCCCGAAACTGGTGAGCTATTGATTGATCGCCCGAAAATCATTCAATGAATTTTTGCGGAATTTTTATATAGATCATGCTGTTTTCATTGTCTGCCTCAACGTGAATCTTTAATAAAAAAAGTATAGATTTTGAATTTTCAATAATTTTCAACAACAACTCTTCTGTTTCTATTGCTCTGCTAAATTTAACTGTAATTTTTATATCAGAATCAATCTGCTTGATTGAAAAATCAACATTTAAGTTCTCTTCGAATTTGTGTGTCTGGATAATTTTATCGATACAAATCCAAAGCATATTCTGCAGGATGAAGGGGATGGTCGTTATGGTGATCGAATCATCCTGCGGCACGATGAAGGTTATGCCTTTCATGGCGGCGATCCGGTTTGCCAAGGCAACGGTCGACTCGATTATTTCTCGAACACTTGCACTAACGACTTTTCCATTGATACTGTGCGAAAACCGGTTCAATCTGCGGGTAATATCATCGGCATGTTGCACCCGACGCCGGATATTCTCGGAGATGGTTTTCAGGCGATCCGGATCGAGAGGGCGCCCCCGCTCAACCAGGGCGATGAGGTCGCCCAACAATCCTGCGTTTTCATTAATAACCGCCAGCGCGTTCTTAATTTCATGGGAGATGGAGGCGGTCATGCTGCCAAAATACTGTAGGCCCAGAGCATTGACTTTACCGTAAGAACTGTTCATTGCTGGTCTCCTGTCGCTGGACATATTTCATTAAGTTTGGCGATGAGGACATCGATCTGCACGGGTTTGATCAGGTAATACTCACTGCCGCTTTCCGCCGAGCATGCCTTAAAATCCTCCTCCGAGCCATGGCCGGTGAGAAAAATGAACTTCATGGTCGGTCGCTTGGCCTCGATCAGACGTTTCAGATCGAGACCGTTCATTTCCGGTAGCCGCACATCGAGGAGAGCTATATCGAATTGCTGCTGGTCGACCGCTTGGAGGGCTGCGCGATAATCAGTGACCCAACTGGCTGCAATGCCACGCATTTCAAGTCTTTCTGCCAGCGTTGCCACCAGCTCCTCCTCATCGTCAACTAACAGTATGCGCATAAGGTGCTCCTAGTCTGTGTGTTGTTGAAACGGTAAAGCGACGGAAAAAGTGGTGCCTTTTCCGACGGCGCTTTCAATTGAGATCGTTCCACCGAGTTCCGTAACAAGGCCGTAGGTAATGGATAGACCCAACCCCGTGCCGCCATCGCCGCCCCTGGTGGTAAAGAACGGTTCAAATATTTTTTCGATATCCTCTGTTGGGATACCGCAGCCGGTATCTTTGACCCTGGTGATGACCTGCAACCCGTTACCGCCCAGCCTGCTTTTTATCTCAAGACGGCCACCACCTTTCATCGCAGCAAAGGCATTGTTGACCAGGTTGATAAACACTTGCTGCAACTTTCCCCGGTCACTGTAAAATTCCGGCAACGAGTCGGGAATGTCGACACTGATGGTGATGTTGTTCGCGGCGGCATTCTTCATTTGAAACGCCAGAACATCGCCAACCACTTCCTTGAGGTTGACCTGCTGGACCGTAACTTGGATATTGCGAGCAAAATTAAGCAATTGCTGTGTGATCGTTGCGCATCGTTCGACGGACGCGCCTATTGAGTCCACCAGACCGAGCAAGCGGCTGTTACCTGCGTATTCCTGGCGGAAGGTGAACAAGTCTTTGATCAAACCGGCCTTTTCGTTGATGATGGCCAGGGGATTGTTGATCTCGTGGGCCACGCCTGCCGAGAGCCTTCCAATCGAGGCCATCTTGTCGGCATATTCGGCTTGGTGCAGCGATGCGAGTCGCTTTTGGTCCGCATGGTAAATGCTGTTAACCAAATAGGTGCAGATTCCGGCAACGACCCCCACTATGGTGAAGACCGAGGCGACCAGGAAAATCAACAGTTGGTTGTCAAAGCTCTCCCAGGCTTGCAAAAGATTGTTTTTTTGCTTGATCACTAGGAGGACAAAGGGGCTACCGGTAATATAGGCGTAGCCAACGATTACCTTCCTGCCAAGATGGTCAAATCGTTCAAAGGTCTCGGTATGTTCCGAAAAGGGCGGCAAATCGAACGGAAAGGCCTGCATGATGTTCCCATAGCGCCTTGTTGGAGTTTGGACGATACCGTCATGATTGACCAGAAACGCTTCACCATCTCCTCCCAGCTCAAGTTGGGACAAAATACCACTGAGCCGTTCGATCTCAAGGCCGGCCCGCAGGATATAATGTTGTCCTGAACGGTCATTGTGCAGGATCGAAATGACCAGATGCGGCGTCATCCGGAAGCCAAGAAAGATGTCACTCACGTTGGAGTGCATGGCCTTGGTATCCTGAAAGGTATCAGGCGCATTGTAGTGCAGGTTTTTATACCAATCCTGATCGCTGTAATTGATCCCTTTGATATTATAGGGACCGGCATAGTTAACCTGGGTGCCGGTGTGGTCGACGAGTCCAAGGTCAGCCCAATCCCCCAGTCCTCTACGGAGGTGTTCGAGCAGTTGCCCGAGTCGATGGGCGTTGGCAAGTTGATCGAACGTATTATCAAGGGTAAGAAAATAGAGGGCAAAGGTACGCTCTTCCAGATAGGAGGTCAGGGAGCGCCGGGCATTGGAAACCTGGCGGGCTGTCCGCAGGAGCAACTCCGACTCCTGCGCTCTTTTGCTGATGACATAATCAACGGCCGCCAGGGTAAAAAGCGGCAGCAGGACAACAGCCAAGTTGACGGCAATGGATTGCCTCCACAACCGCCTGAAGTTGAATAGCGGTTTGTACATGCCCGACGATTGATCGGAATGCTCCAGAAAACTGGGCTTAAACTTTTTCAATCCTTCCAACATGGTTTTTCCAGTGAAAAAGGACAATGGTCAATATCAGGGCCCCGTTGGGTGTCCATTGAGACACACACAACTCAGGCGTTCCTTTGATGACGGTGTGCCATGATTTTTTCGTTGGCTTTCTTCATCGTTTCACTGAGCACGTCGATATCGACCGGTTTGTTCAGGTAGGCAAACGCTCCGAGTTGCATACAGGTTTCCCGATCAGTCTCGTTGCCATGGCCGGTCAGAATGATCACCTCGATTTCAGGCTGGGTTGCCTTGACCCGCCGCAGCACCTCAATACCATCGATGCCGGGCATTTTCAGATCGAGAATCATGACGTCCGGCTCGTCCTCGCTCGCCATCTGCAGGGCCGTTTCGCCGTCGTAGGCGATGGCCGAACCCATGTCGCGTAAAAGTAATCTCTCAGATAGCGTCTGAACAAACTCCCGTTCGTCATCAACCAGGAGCACGCGGGCAGGTGTTTGAAAATGGAGTTTGCGAATGATGTCCGCCTGGTGGAAATTCTTACCGACCTCAGTGCTCACGTCTTTCACTCCATCAATTCTATGGACAATTTCTTTCAATTCCTCCTCCAGGCGACCGAGCATAAGGACATTTTTTTCGATGGTCAGGGTGACTGTTCCGTTTTTGACCTTGACGCTGAGCTCGTGGCCTTCCAGGGCCAGCGCTGCCTGGACATGGCCTTCAAGCGCCAGCCCCAGCTGCACCTTGGCCTGGAGCTGGAAGTCGGCAAGCGCGGTCAGTGAGGCCTCGGTGGGCGTCAAGACGTCGGTGTTGAGATTGCGGACAATCAGCTGCACACTCTCTTCGACACCGATCTTGTCGGTGGGTATCAGGATATCGTAGTGCGCTTGATCCCAGGGGTCGGGTTTGTTGAGAACCTGCAGGCTCCAAGCGGACATATCCTCGTTGTTTTTGTGGACGGCCTTGAGGGGATCTTTTTCCGAATGGGGCAGCGTTTCCGCCTGCTTGATACGGTATGCCATATCCGCGACCAGGCAGACACGGAGGATGTGGGTGATGGTCGGCGGTATTAAATGGCTGCAAAACCCGTGAATAATCAGGTTGCTCTCGGCCAGCATCTCGGCGGTCGCGAGCCGCAGGTAAGCGACCGATCGTTCTTTTTCATGGGTAAGCGGGTTGAGGATCGAAGTCTTGGCGGAAAAGGCCCGGTTGATCCGGTCCGGTGTGATACCGGACAGTTTGCCCGCCAGGGCGACAATCTCACTATCATTAACCAACCGGTAACCAGTCTTGGCAGCCAACTGCGGAATGATCAGTTCTTCGTTGCAATACAGAGCGTTACAAACGGTAATCACAGACATTGGAATCCTCTTTTAGGGGTGGATGATCTTAGGTTGAGGATGGTCGCCCAAGGGGCAGCGCTTCATTTCTTCCCTGGTGTGCAACATCGGGTGGATGGCGTTCAGGGCACCCTCCATAGTCGGATAAATTTGATCAACGCCGATTTTGTTGAACAGATGGGTGCGAACCAGCACCTTCATCACCGTCTCGTTAATGCCGCTGAACGAGACATCGATGCCCGCGCTGCGCAAACGGTCAACGAGCAAGGATAGTGTTTCCTCACCTGATGCGTCAATGTCATTTATGCCGTTGGCGACAATCAAAACATGGCGCAGGGTTGCTTTGCACAGCATCAGATCGGAGACCTTATCCTCAAGGTAGCTGGCATTGGCAAAGAACAGCGGTCCCTCGAATCGGATGATCGACAAATACTTGCATTCTTCAAGCCCTTTACTGACTGCGCACACCAGCGCTCGGCTGCGGTCGCGGGTCAGCGAGGTGACCACCGGCCGCATATTTTTGTAGAGGAAAACCAACAGGCAGAGCACCACGCCCAGCATTATACCCTTATCAAGGTGGGGCGCAAACCAAAGGGTACAGAGAAAGGAGAGAATAGAAATCAGGCCGTCATACCACTGCGCTTTCCAGGCATGGAGGAAACCGCCAACGTTGATTAGGCCAATGACCGCCATCATGATGATGGCTGCCAGCACCGACTGCGGCAGGTGATAGAGCAGCGGGGTGAAGAACAACAGGGCAATGACCACGGTCAGCCCGGTGAACACGCTCGACATGCCGGTGGCCGCGCCGGCCTGGAGATTGACCGCCGAACGGGAAAAGGAGCCGGAGGACGGATAGCTCTTGCCAATGGCGCCGATGATATTGGCCAGACCCTGGCCGATCAGTTCCTGGTTCGGGTCGATACGCTGACCGGTCTTACTGGCGATGGCCTTGGCAATCGAGATGGCCTCCATGAAGCCAAGCAGAGCAATAATGGCGGCATAGGGAAAAAGGTGGAGCATGACGCTGAAGTCCATCTTCGGAACCCCCAGGGCAGGCAAACCCTTGGGCACAACGCCAATCACTTCGCCGCCGCCGGTCATGGTGATTGCATCGAGCTTGATCGGCTTGTTGCCGACCCGGATGCGCCAGGTGCGGCCATCGGTCTTCACCCCGGCCGGCAGCTGATCCGCCGTATAATAGAGCACCGTGTTATCCGGCTGGATGGCGGCCTGGAACAGCAGCAGCCGTATCTCTTCCCGATACAGATGGGTCTTGTCTTTCAGTTCCTCGATCTTCGATTGAATCACCCGGTCGTCGTGTTCGGCATCGAGCCGGGCGATGGCATTGTGTCCCTTCTTGGCTTCTTCCAGAATCTTGCTGGCCTTGGTCCGTTCCTCGGCCAGGGGCGGAATGCCTTTGACAGCCTCGTTGAAGGAGAGCACTTTTTCCAAGGCAACCGGTGTCTGCAAGGCCTCACTGTTGACCCTGACGTTATGCTCGAATCCGATCAACCATGAAAGCAGAGTGGTAACGACCACCGCAACCAGCACGTTAGGCACCCTGGGGGCTAACCGTTTGAGGGCGACCATAATCACTAGGGCTAGGACGCCGATCAACAGGGTCGGCCAGTGGGTGTAGTGAAAAGCAGACTGGACGACGCGGACTATAGTTTCATAGTGATGCTCGGCATTATCGACATTGACGCCGAATATCTTTGACAGTTGTGAGGTGGCGATAATGATGGCAGCGGCGTTGGTGAAGCCGTTGACCACTGGATGGGAGAGAAAATTGACCACCAGGCCCAAGCGAAGGATGCCGAGGACTAACTGAAATATGCCCACCAACAGGGAGAGGAGGATAGCGTAGGCGATGAAGCTTTCGCTTCCTGCGGTGGCCAAAGGCTCGAGCGAGGCTGCAGTCATCAATGATACCACCGCTACTGGACCGGTAGCCAACTGACGGCTTGACCCGAACAAGGCGGCGATAATCGGCGGCAGAAAAGCGGCATAGAGGCCGTAATAGGCGGGCATGCCAGCCAACTGGGCATAGGCCATGGACTGGGGAATCAACACCAGGGCCACAGTCAGGCCGGCGATGGCATCCGACTTAAAAAGGCTGAGCGTGTAGCCGGAGAACCAGTCAAGGAAGGGAAAAATGCGTCTGATCATGCTGTTGCTGCACCTCGGAGCGTTGATTAAGGGTTGATAACCACAGGCAGAGCCCACCCGTTTAATATGTTCTTTTCTCCAACATCCGCCGGCAGGAATCGATCAGCTCCCTGTAAAGTGATCTGACATCGTAAAGATTGTTAATGCGAAATCGAACCATGCTGTCTGCCATGGAAAAAACGATCAGAGCGGATTTGCTGGCTACGATGTTAGGTGCAATGGATCCGTCCTGCTGGCCGGTCCGAATGGCGTTTTCAAAAATACCAACAAAGCAGTTGTAAATAGCCTCAAGAATTTCACGACACTCCGGGGAACTTTCAGCCAATTCGTAAGGGTAGCGCTGATGGAGAATAGCGAAAAGGTCCTCGGTGTTACTGGCCATGTACAGGTAGAACGAGAGCGACTCCTCGACCATATCAAGTCCGTTTTTCTCGGTCCCCTCGTTCCGATACCGCTCAAATTCCGGCAGTATGCCTTCTTTCAGATTTTCCAGGATGGCAAGAAAGATGCCCTGCTTGCTTTTGAAGTGATAAAAGATCGTTCCCTCGGCCACCCCGGTCATCTTCGACAATTCGCCCATGGCGGTGTCTTTGTACCCTTTGCGGGAAAAAAGATAAGTTGCGGCCTGGAGCAGTGCTTCCTTCTTCCTCATGTCAATATCCCTTACCTTCGGCAATGTTGCGACAGGTCGTCCGGTGCGAATCAGTTTTTAAAAGCATCGGCCCAACTTTTCCATTCCCCGTCGTGGGTCTTCTGTTAAAAAAAGACCTTTTCTCTGGACTGGCGCGACCGCTTAGACATAGTACGCAGAACTTTACAAAATTAAACTGAGCGCTCAGTCAGTTTCTATCTATTTAATTATCTCTTTCTTGTCAAGAAAAAATTCCACTGAGGGTGAAAGAAAATAAAAAAGGGGAAATGAAGAGGGCTTAAAAGAATAAGCAGGTTAAGCCAAGTTCAGCATCGTACTGATTTTTACATGATCGTTTGCAAGCAAGGTGACCATGGCAACGGCTTAACGTACTTATTTATTGTCCGGACTATGAGACGTACCCCAATACAGCCAGCGTCGGGGCTAAAAACAGGGCAACCTGCTGAGACAGCAATTCGCGAGCGAATTGCAGCCCCTGCTCCCCGACGCGCTCCTGTTCTTGGCCTATGAACAGGATTTCATCATTATCACCGCGCTCAATATCGCGCTTGACCCAAGCAAGCTGGTTTTCGCCTGCCGCAAGGAGCCGGAAGTTGCGGTGACATCGAGCCATCTCGACCTGCGGGAAGATGCGATCTATCACCTCGATAAACTGGAAAATCTTGAAATCCAATGCGAGCTGACGCATTGCCGCCTAACGAATAGAGTACTGGCCGTCGTTTATAAAGGTGCATAATTAAAGATACACAACGACCTGTCGGACCACCAGACATCTCCGCCCCGGAATCCTTCGTAACTGCCAGTCGTTTTCTCCCTGCAATCACCTTGGGACGTTTTGACCCGAGAAGAAAAATCTTTGGTTCATTTTGACCCGCACGGTCCAGGACCGGTTATTTTCGGTAGCTTTTGCGCTCATTGCCTCCCAATAGTTCCCTCTTTTCCTGGTCGCTTGATTCCCCAAGAGGACATTTCGACGTACCCCTGCAGGCGACTAACCTGCAAACTCCTGTTTTATCACAATTAATAAACAGGCATGGTGTTTGCTTTATAAAAGTACGCGTATTGGATCCAACCAGAGGCTTGAACAACCCAAGGACCCCCAACATTTGAGAAGGATGGTAGCATTATGGCAATTCGAGAGGAAGTATACGGTTATTTCATTCCCAGTGTCACCCTGATCGGCATCGGCGCAGCCAAGCAGATTCCGGCAAAAATCAAAGACCTTGGCGGCACCAAACCGTTGATTGTCACCGATAAGGGCATCACCGGTGCCGGCATCACCAAACAGATCACCGATCTGCTCGACGCCGCCGGCATGCAGTACGTGGTCTATGACGAGACCATCCCCAATCCCACCGACAAAAACGTCCACGACGGCGTTGAAGTCTATAAGAAAAACAAATGCGACAGCCTGATCACTCTGGGCGGCGGCAGTTCCCATGACTGCGGCAAGGGTGTCGGTCTGGTGATCGCCAACGGCGGCAAAATCCATGATTTCGAAGGGGTCGACAAATCCTCCAACCCCATGCCTCCGTATGTTGCCGTCAACACCACCGCCGGCACCGCTTCGGAGATGACCCGTTTCTGCATCATCACCGATACCAGCCGCAAGGTGAAGATGGCCATCGTCGACTGGCGCGTCACCCCGGGCATTGCCCTCGACGATCCGCTACTGATGATGGGCATGCCTCCTGGCCTGACCGCCGCCACCGGCATGGACGCCCTAACCCATGCGGTTGAGGCGTACGTTTCCACCATCGCCACCCCGATGACCGACTCGGCCGCCGAAAAAGCCATCGAACTGATCGCGAAACATCTGCGTCCAGCCGTGGCCAACGGCAACGACATCAATGCTCGTGAAGGCATGTGTTATGCCCAGTACCTTGCCGGCATGGCCTTCAACAATGCCAGCCTCGGTCATGTTCATGCCATGGCGCATCAGTTGGGCGGTTTTTACGACCTGCCGCATGGCGAGTGCAATGCCATTCTCCTGCCCCATGTTTCCAAGTTCAACCTGATTGCCAAGATGGAACGGTTCATCAAGATCGCCGAATTGATGGGTGAGAATACCGCTGGCCTTGCCCCCCGCGATGCCGCTGAACTCGCCCTGGTGGCGATCAGAAAACTGTCCACCGATATCGGCATCCCGGCCGGCTTGATTGAACTGGGCAAGCGCTACGGCAAGACCGTCAAGGCCGAGGATATCGACACTATGACCGGCAATGCCCAGAAGGACGCCTGCGGCCTGACCAACCCGCGTCGCCCCAAAGATGCCGATGTCAAGGCGATCTATACCGCGGCGCTGTAATACCTGAAACCTTCTGTGTCGGTGGCGTTTACCTGCCCCTGTTCCCCCGATGCGGGCCAGGCAGGCGCCACCGGCTGTTTGTTGTACCAAAAAATCGCTGTGGTTGGCGGGGCGGGACGCGGAATGTTGCGCCCCGCCTTTATGTTCCCCCGAAAGGAGGTGCAGGGTGTTTTTCTCCTTGTGGCCCTGCACCTCCGATCCTGTCCCTCCATCCCGGCGCGCGCTTGCGGACAAGCATTGACAAAGAAGCGCATCCGAGCTAAAAATATCCGGACAACCTATTGATTTTTTGATTCTTTCATCACTAACAAGCTACCAACATCGACCGTAAACGGGTACGGGTTCTGGCAGGAGCCCGATTATTCTCTTTTTTACATAGGAGTTATCGAATGGCTGATAAAATTTTTCGCGTAAACATGTCGGACCTGAGCGCCAAGGTCGAAGCCGTGCCCGAGGGATGGATGGGACTGGGCGGCCGTGGACTGACCTCAACCATTGTCGCCGCCGAAGTCAAGCCCACCTGTCATCCGCTGGGTAAAAACAACAAACTGGTTTTTGCTCCGGGCCTGCTTTCCGGCACCCAGGCCGCCAACTCCGGCCGCCTGAGCTGCGGCGCCAAGAGCCCCTTAACCGGCACCATCAAGGAGTCCAATGCCGGCGGCACCTCGGCCCAGATGCTGGCTAGACTCGGCGTCAAGGCCCTGATAATCGAGGGTATGCCCACCAGTACAAACACCTGGTACAGCCTGCATGTCAGCGCCGACGGTATCACCATCCAGGAAGAATCTGAAGTCATTGGCCAAGGCAACTTTGCCGTGGTCCAGACCCTGAACCAACGGCTCGGCGCCAAGGTCGGGGTGATCACCATCGGCCCGGCCGGCGAAATGAAAATGCTGGGGGCCAACATCTCAATCAAAGACCCGGACAGCCATCTGCGTTCCCACGGCCGCGGCGGTCTCGGCGCGGTCATGGGCTCCAAAAAAATAAAATTCATTAGCGTGGCCCCGACCGACCAGAAGGTGGCTATCGCCGACCCCGAGGCCTTCAAGGTCGCCAGCCGCACCTTTGCCAAAGGCCTGATCGACAATCCCATTTCCAAAGCCTTGGGACAGTACGGTACCAATGTACTGGTCAACATCATCAACGAGTCCGGCGGCCTGCCCACCCGCAACTTCACCAGCGGTCAATTCACCGGCCATGAAGCCATCTCCGGCGAAACCATGCACGACACCATCGTCGCCCGTGGCGGCAAGCCCAAACACAATTGTCACCCGGGCTGCGTGATCAACTGTTCGCAGATTTATGCCGACGTCAAAGGGCAGTACAAGACCTCGGGTTTTGAGTATGAATCGATCTGGGCCCTGGGCGCGGATTGCTGCATCGACAACCTCGACCACATCGCCGAGGCCGACAATATCATGGACGATCTCGGGATCGATTCGATTGAAACCGCGGTGGCCTTCGGCGTGGCCATGGAGGCCGGCGTGCTCAAATTCGGCGACGGTGCCGAACTCTGCCGGATGCTGCGCGAAGATGTTGGCAAGGGCACGCCCCTGGGCCGAATTCTCGGCAACGGAGCCGGTTCAGTCGGCAAAGCCTATGGCGTCACCCGGGTGCCGGTGGTTAAGAATCAGGCCATCCCGGCATACGACCCACGGGCCATCAAGGGCATCGGCATCACCTATGCCACCTCCACCCAGGGGGCCGACCACACCATGGGCTACACCATTGCCACCAACATCCTCGGGGTGGGCGGCAAGGTCGATCCGCTCAGCAAGGAAGGCCAGGTGGAACTGTCGCGCAATTTACAGATCGCCACCGCCGCCATCGATTCCACCGGCATGTGCCTGTTCATCGCCTTTGCTGCGCTGGACGATGCCACCTGCCTGCCGGCTTTGATCGACCTGCTCAACGCCCGCTACGGCATCCATTTGGTTGCCGACGACGTCACCAACCTCGGCATGTCCATCCTTAAAACCGAACGGGCCTTCAACCTGGCGGCCGGCTTCACCAACAAGGACGACCGGCTGCCGGAATTTTTCTCGGAGGAACCGATTGCCCCCCATAACGTCGTCTGGGATATCAGCGACGAGGCCATCGACAGTTTCTGGAACTTTTAACCGGCAACGACAGCATGCAAATCACGGTCAAATTGTTCGCCTATTTTCGCGATAACCGCTTCAAGGAACAGCTGGCGGACTATCCCGAAGGAACCACGGTGGAGGAGATCATCCGCTCCCTGGGGATCAAGCCCGATGAGGTGGGCGTGACCATGATCAATTCGCGCCACTGCGAACTGCAGCAGAAGCCGGTTGCAGGCGATCAGCTGGCGATTTTCCCGATGATCGGTGGAGGCTGAGCCTCCACCGATTGCCTTTGTTCAGGACCACGCATCTCCGCTATATTCTGCTCTTTCAGGCGATGACATGGTATACGCCATCGGCAAGAATGCTTTTCAGGCGCCCTTCCAGCGCCTGATTCCTCTTCCCGTTGGCAGCGTCAAACCATCTCCTTGTTTTCCCGAGGAGTACAAAACAGGCCAGGATTGCATGAAAGATTTTTTCACTTTGATCAGTTCCTCCGACTTCCTCTCCCTGTTTGACCAGTTTTCCCCCCTGGAACAAGAAACCATCCCTTTGGGTGCGGCCCGCGGCCGGGTGTTGGCCGAGGATATCGTCAGCCGCGAATCTCTGCCGCCTTTTTCCCGCTCCACCATGGATGGCTTTGCGGTTCGAGCTGCGGATACCTTCGGCAGTTCCGAATCGGAAACTGCCCTGCTTACTATCATCGGCGAGATCGCCATGGGGGTTTCAGGCCAGGAGTTCACCCTGCGCCCCGGCCAGGCCGTGCGTATCTGGACCGGCGGCGAACTGCCCCAGAAGGCCAATGCGGTGGTCATGGTCGAATACACCCAGGGCTTTGACGATGAGACCATCGCGGTCTTCCGGCCGGTGGCCCCCGGCGAGAATGTGATCCGCGCCGGCGAAGATTACGCCCAAGGCGCCACGGTACTGGCCAAGGGCCACATGCTGCGGCCCCAGGATCTGGGCGCCCTCTCCGGTTTAGGCATCATTTCGGTGCCGGTCTATCGCCAACCCCGGGTCGCGATCCTCTCCACCGGCGACGAACTGGTGCCGATGGAGCAAAATCCCCCGCCGGGCAAAATCCGCGACATCAACTCCACCACCCTGGCCGCGCTGGTCGAGGAGGCCGGGGGCATACCCGTCCCCTTTGGCATCTGCGGCGACGACCTTGACACCATGCGCTCGCGCTGCACCGAAGCGTTGGCCCGGGCCGATATCCTCCTGCTCTCCGGCGGCAGTTCGGTGGGCAAACGCGATTTCACCCTCCAGGTTTTCCAGGCGCTTCCCGAAACCGAAGTGTTAGTGCATGGAGTTTCGATCCGGCCCGGCAAACCTACGATCCTGGCCCGCCAGGGCAACAAGGCTTTGTTCGGCCTGCCCGGCCACGTCGCCTCGGCCATGGTGGTCTTCTCCCTTTTTGTCCGGCCCCTGCTGCGCCGATACTCCGGCCTGGGTACCACCCTGGGCCTGCAGACCATTCGGGCGATCACCGCCGAGCAGATCCCCTCGGTCATCGGCAGGGAGGAATATGTCCGGGTGCAGTTGACGCCGCAACCCGACGGCGGCCCGCCGCTGGCCTCGCCGGTGTACGGCAAATCCGGCCTGCTGGGTCCGCTGGTGCGGGCCGACGGTCTCTTGCCGATCGGCCGTGACGTCGAAGGATTCGACCGCGGCACTGAGGCCCAGGTCCTGCTCTTCCCGTAAAGCCCCTCAACCCCCACCCGAATCAAAGCCATGCAACGAAAAATCTATCTCCACATGCAATCCCGTGAAGAGGCCCAGCAACGGTTCTGGTCCCGTTTTAAAAACGTGCACACCGCCGAGGAGACCATCCCCACCCGCTCCGCCTGTGGCCGGGTGACCGCCGGGCCGGTCTGCGCCCGCCTCTCCTCGCCCTCCTTTCATAGCGCGGCCATGGACGGCCTAGCGGTACGGGCTGAAGATACCTTCGGGGCAGCCGATGACGCACCCCTTACCCTACGGATCGACCGCGGCGAGGCGGTGATGATCAACACCGGATACCCGCTGCCGGCCAACGCCAATGCGGTCATCATGATCGAGCAGGTGCTGCTCAGCGACGACGGCAGCCGGGGAGTGATCCGCGCCCCGGTCTACCCCTGGCAGCATGTCCGCAAGGTAGGGGAGGATATCGTCGCCACCGAGCTGCTGTTCCCCACCGGCCATCAGATTCGGCCGGCCGATGTTGCTGCCCTGATCACCGGCGGCTGCAATACAGTTACGGTCCGCAAACGGCCACGGCTGGTGATTATCCCCACCGGCTCCGAATTAGTCAGTATGGAAGAATATGGGGAAGAGATACCGCCGGGCAAGACGGTTGAATCCAACTCGGCGGTTCTGGCCGGTATGGCCGTTCAAGCCGGGGCCGAGGTCGAGATCAGTCCGATCATCGCCGACGACTTCGCTTCGATCAAAACCCACCTGTCCGCCATGGCCAACACCGGGGCCGACCTGATCATCATCAACGCCGGATCGTCCGCCGGCAGCGCCGACTATACCGTCCAGATCATCGAAGAACTAGGCGAGGTCCTCACCCACGGTGTGACGATCATGCCCGGTAAACCGACTATCTTGGGGATCATCAATAACAAACCGGTGATCGGTGTTCCCGGTTACCCGGTTTCGGCGATCATCGCCATGGAACAATTCGTGGTCCCGTTGCTGACCAGGATGCAGGGCGTACAGGCGCCCCCTGCGGTCACCATCCAGGCGCTGCTGGCCAAGGACCTGCCCTCCCGCGGCGGTATCGAGGAATTCCGGCGGATGATCGTCGGCCGGATCGGCGCCAACTTCGTGGCCGTGCCTTTGAAAAAAGGAGCCGGTGCCATCACCACCCTGACCAAGGCCAACGGCATCCTCCGCATCGCCGCCGCCTCCGAAGGCGAGATGCACGGCCGGGAAGTGACCATCGACCTGTTGGCGCCGGTGGCCCAAATAGAGCGGACCATCCTCTGCACCGGCAGCCATGACCTCTGCCTGGATGTGCTGGGCGACTTCCTCCAGCAGGAGGACCCGGCCTTTTCGCTGGCCTCGACCCATATCGGCAGCCTGGGCGGGATTATGGCCCTGCAGCAGGGGATGTGCCATTTCGCCGGCTCCCATTTGCTCGACCCGCAGGATGGTTCCTACAACACTTCCTACATCCGTAAATACCTGCAAGGCAGGGATATCCGCATCGTCACCCTGGTGCATCGTCAGCAGGGTTTCATAGTCCCCAAAGGGAATCCCAAGTCCATCAAAACCATCCACGACCTGTTTGCCGAAGATATCAGTTTCATCAACCGCCAGGCCGGATCCGGCACCCGGGTGCTGCTCGACTACGAACTCAATCGCAACCAACTCGATGGCGAGGACATCCGGGGCTACGAGCAGGACGAATACACCCATATGGCGGTGGCGGTGGCGGTGCTTTCCGGCAAGGTGGATGTCGGCTTAGGCATCAAGAGCGCCGCCAATGCCCTGGGACTCGACTTCGTGCCGCTTGTGGAAGAGCGCTACGACCTGCTGATTGCCGGCGAGTTATTCGATACGCCGATGATCCAGGCCATCCTGGGCGTGATCAACACGCCGCTGTTCCAGAAACGGGTGGAAGCGATGGGCGGGTATTCCACCCGGGATACCGGCAAAGTGGTGACGATGGGGTGATGTTGGGGAACGCCCCGTGAACACGAGGCGATTTCAAGGAACCAAGAGCATTTCGCCATGCTTAAGGTCGAGGTGCAGCCAGTGATTGGGCAGCGACGAAGGCAGACCGAGGAGCAGTTTCACCGCCTCTGCGGCCTGGAGGCTGGCAATGGCGGCGACCACAAAGGAGAGCACCGAGGGCGGATGGGACGGCTGGTCTGCCTGCCGCTCCGGATACAAGCGGGCGATCAGATCATCGCCGGGCAGCTGCACCCCCACCTGCCCGTGCCAGCCGTTGACTGCCCCATGCACCAGGGGTTTGCGGTAGGCGGTGCACAGCGCCGCTAAATCATGGCGGGCCTGGACAGTATCGAGGCAGTCGACCACAACGTCGGCCCGCTGCAGGACTCCCGCAGGAGCGGCCCTGAAATCCAGGGCATAGGGAGTCACCGTGCAAAATGGGTGGATCGCCCCCGCCCGGCTTGCCGCCACCTCGGCCTTGTTGCGCCCCAGGGTTGCATCGAGGGCGTTCAATTGCCGGTTGCAGTTGCTGACGGAAAAGCTATCGGGATCGAAAACATCCAAGCGGCCCACGCCGATACGGACCAGTTGCTCGATCACATACCCGCCCAAACCGCCGCAGCCGACCACCATGACCCGGCGCTGCTGGAGGGTCTGCTGTTGTTCGGGAGTCAAGGCCCCCTGGTTGCGGCTAAAATATTCGGAAAACTGGGGCATCGATCAGCACCTGCGTTTAAGAGGATTCCCAAAAGAGCTTAGAGACAGATTGACAATGGTCCTCTGTAAAGTACCGGCGCCAAAAGCCACTGTCAACAGAGCACGATCAAGGTGCAGGCAACAGCACATCCCTTTTCCGCGACGGCTGTTGATTGATTCCAAAAAGCAACCCCGCTCGTTTAACAAAATATGCGAGCCTATAACACAGGAACATTCCGGGTATGGCGGAACCACAAAAGCAAGGAAAAAGCCGCACCTCCGGCAGATCAATCGTCCAACCCACCAGCACCATGCGGTGGCTCAGCATCCTGATGCGCACCGGCCATATCGGAGTTGCCGCGCTGTTTTTCGGCGGCAGCTTTTTCCTGGTGCCGTTTCCCCAACTGGCCCCCTGGCATCACCTCACCATCGCTACCGGCATCGGGCTGTTGGTCCTGGAACTGCGACATGATTGGCACTGGCCCTTCCAGGGCAAAGGACTGCTGGGTCTGGTTCACATCGTTCTGGGCCTACTGATTCACCTCAGGCCGACATGGACCATACCGCTGCTCTGTGCCATCCTGGTGAGCGGTTGCATCGGCAGTCATATGTCACGCCGATTTCGCCATTGGTCGATCCTGCGCGGCTGGGAAGTGCGGGACGGTGTGGACAAACCGCAATAAGAACGACTTGTGCCCCTTGGACGGTTTTGGGGGGATTTTGCCTAGTGCACTTTGTAATTTGCGGATCGTTTTTCACTCGCTGGCTGGCAGGGTGTCAACCAGGAAATCAATCAAAAGGAGGCAAGTATGGAAGGAATAAAACTCTTGGTGTACGGACTAATGCTGGCGATCTTTGCCGCCAACCCGGCTCTGAGCGAGGAAAAAATCATCAAAATGTCGACCACCACCTCCACCCAGGAGTCCGGTCTGCTGGATGCGCTCCTGCCTGTCCTGGCAAAGGATACCGGAATCACGGTCAAGGTGATCGCCAAGGGTACCGGGGCTGCGATCCGCGACGGCATCGACGGCAATGTGGATGTCATTTTCGTCCATGATCGGGCCCGGGAAGAGGCCTTTGTCAAGGACGGCTACGGCACCAAGCGCTATGCGGTGATGCATAACGATTTCATCATTGTCGGTCCTCCATCGGACAAAGCCCGGATCAAAGGTTCGGCCGAGGGCGGCGAAGCCTTGCAGAAGATTGCGGCCGCCAAAGCCACCTTCGTCTCCCGGGGCGACGACTCCGGCACCCATGCCAAGGAGCAGGAGTTGTGGAAACGCTCGGCCCTTGCCCTTGAAACCGCAACCACCACCATGGAAAAAGACGGCAAGCCGGTGGCAATCAAATCAGTCCATCCGGCTGGAGCCGTTGACTGGTACCTCTCCGTCGGCCAGGGCATGGGCAAGACCCTGACACTCGCCGACGAGAAGCAGGCTTACACCCTGGCGGACCGCGGCACCTACATCAAATACAAATTCGGTCGGGAAGTGCCGGTGCAGCTTGAAATCCTCTGCGAGGGCGGCGGCCAGCTGGCCAATCCCTACGGCGTCATCCCGGTCAATCCGCAAAAACATCCCCATGTCCAATACGAACTGGCCGACCAATTCGCCCAGTGGCTGGTTTCGGCCAAGGGACAGCAAACCATTGCCGACTACAAGCTCCACGGCCAGCAGCTGTTCTTTGCCGATGCCAAATAACCAGGGCCGTCGGCGTCCAGTGTATTTTCGCGGCCTCGCCCGACGCCCCCTGACTCTTGCCAACGGTAGGTGATGAGCTTTTTCCTCGCGAGTTTTTCCTCCGCCCTGCATCTGGTCTGGTCGCTAGACCCGGAACTGCTGACCATCGTCCGAGTATCACTGACGGTCAGCGGCGTGGCCACGTTCCTGGCGGCCCTGGTCTCCATTCCCGCAGGATTTTGCATCGCCTTCGGCCAAGTGCCCGGCAAACGGGCCTTGGTCACCCTGCTCAACACCCTGCTGGCCCTGCCCACGGTGGTGATCGGCCTGCTAGTCTACACCTTCATTTCCAGGCGCGGTCTGTTTGGCCCCCTGGATCTGCTCTACACGCAACAGGCCATGGTCATCGGCCAGTTCATCCTGATTGTACCGCTGATCATGGCCCTGACCATCGCCGCCGTCAACCGGGTCGATGCGCGCTACCGCAAGACCGCCAGGACACTGGGGGCCACCACCTGGCAGACCGGACTGGTGGTGCTCCGCGAAGGCCGCTTCGCCATCGCGGCCGCCGTCATTGCCGCCTTTGGCCGGGTGATCTCCGAGATCGGCATTTCGATGATGCTGGGCGGCAACATCAAAGGATTCACCCGGACCATGACCACCGCCATGGCCCTGGAATACGACAAAGGCGCCTTTACCCTGGCCGTGGCTCTGGGGTTGGTGCTCATGGTCCTGAGCCTGGGGATCAACATTGTTTTCAATCTCATCCAGGGCAAGGGGGGCCGATGATCCTCTATACCCTGCACCGGATCACCCAACGCTATGCCGACCGGACCGTGCTCGATATCGACCATCTGGAGATCGAGGCCGGAAGGATCTACGGCCTGCTCGGCCCCAACGGCGCCGGCAAGACCACCTTGCTCAATGTCCTGGCTTTTCTCGAACCCCCGACCACCGGCCAGATGACGTTTGCCGGAAACCCGGTGGCCTTCTCCCGAACCGAACTGCTGGCCTTGCGCCGGCAGGTTGTGCTGGTGGACCAGCATCCGATCATGTTTTCCACCTCGGTCGGCGACAACATCGAATTTGGATTGAAAATCAGAAAGATAGAGAGAAGGGAGCGCCGGCGGATTGTCGACGAGGTTCTGGAGACGGTCGGGCTTCGGTCGTTCAAATCCGCCTCAGCCCATGCGCTTTCCGGCGGCGAAACCCAACGACTGGCGCTGGCCCGCGCCCTGGCGCTCGCACCCGCCGTGCTGCTCTGCGATGAACCGACGGCCAGCGTCGACGCCGAAAACCAGATCATCATCGGTGGCCTGCTGCAGGAAATCAACCGGTCGCGGGGCACGACCATTCTTTTTACCACCCACGACCGCCTGCAGGCGGCATCACTGGCCCAGGATACCCTGGTGCTGGAGAGCGGCCGGATTGTACCGACCACCTACGAAAACAACTACCTCTGCACCCTGACCACCGAAATTGACGGCCAGCATCGCTGCACCCTTCAGGGCCGGGTGGAACTGCCCCTGACAGGCGCCTTGCTTGGAACAACCGTACCCTCCTGCACCCGACGAATCCACCTCGATCCGGAAAAAATCCGTCTCAGCCGAATCAGCGCGCCCCACCTCCCCGAGCGGGCCATCGCCGGCAAGGTGATCTTGCTCATGGCCGAGGGGGAAAAAATACGGGTGGTGGTCGACATCGGGGTTTTGCTAGTGGTACTCATGGAACGCTCGGACTACCGGCAGGAACGCCCCGCCATTGGCGAGATCGTGTCCCTGCAAATGGCACCCGATGCGGTTACCTTTCTGGAAATCTCATCGGAATAGAGCCGACCGCAGAACAAGCCGCTCCTATAATCCTCCACCCCCTAAGGTTCTTAATTCAGCCTTCCAGCAGCAGATCGGCCTGTATCCTAAGCAACGGGACACTGGCAACAATCTCCAGCATCTCGGCCGCCCCCACCGCACGATCGTTCAAACGCAGTTCGACCGGTTCGCGCATGAGATCCTCCCGCCTGGAGGCGAAATCACGGAATGCCTGACTGTGGACCTGTATGCCCTGGAGCAGCAAATCAACAATCCGGTCGGCGGCGATGCGATTGAAAAGTTTAAGGGTGATGTACCCAGCGGCGGATCGATCGGCGGCCGGCTTATTTTGAGATTGACTACGTAGTGTGCCATGGATGCCCTGCCGCCGAAAAATCGCTCCAGCCAGCCCGGGCATGGCTGCGGAAAGCGCCAGGGTGTCGCCCGCGATCAACATGTGGTCAAGCCGGTCAACGGCAACACCGTTGACGAAGATGGTTTGCACGGCGGCCTCTATATAGGTTTCCGTACATCCCGGGAGGGTAAGCAACAGCGGCAGCATGTCCACCGGCCGGTCTACGGGAATAAGGATGCCATGCTGGAGCAGCGAGGCAAAGCCGGCAGCAATCGTTTGGGGCAGGGTTAACCGCAGTTGGGGCATTATCATCAAAGCCATAAGATTCCGGGGGTATCGACACCTGGCAAGGGGGCGTCTTCCCTGTTGAGGCCAATAACAAGGCCCTCAGTTTAAAAAATCTCTCAGGGTAACCACCCGGGCAGCATATACCTGCTAGGGAATGTTTATCTCCCGCCTCACCAGCAGCCGGGGTTAAAAAGTCACAACCTCGGCCCGACCGAGCAAGTCGCCCAGCTCTTTTTTCCAGCCGTCACCCCCCAGCGACTCGGCCAGGAGGACAGCCAGATGCCGGGGCTCGATGCCAAGGTCGCGGTTGCGCCCCAGGCCCGAGAGACAGGAAGGGCAGTTGGTGACCATAATCTGGGTACCATTTGTGCCTGCGCCATGGCCCTGGAGGTTGTCACGCTTGCGCTGGAGCATGGCGCAGGCGATATCGGGTCGCGACAGGGCCAGGGTCCCGGCTTCGGAACAACAGCCGCCGATCGCGGTCACCTGGCCGCCGATCCGGCGCGCCATCAACGGGCCTTCTCCCTGGAGCGAATCGTGGCAGGGTGCGTGATAGAGTAAGCGTCGCTCTTTGTCCTGTACAAACCGTTCCGGCGCATTTTCCAGCACAAAATAGGAGATATCGGCCAGCGTGCAGCCAAACATGGCCTCTGCCCCCAACTCGTGCAATGCTTCACGACAGGTGCCGCAACTGACGATCAGGCCGTCGAAGCTAATGTAGCCAAGCATCTCCCGAATCTGACTGAGGATAATCGTATCCCGCAGGGTGACATCGCTGTGCATCTTGGTTTTGGCATTGGCCCGGGCGGGAAACCCGCAACAGAGATGGGGCGGCGGCAGCACCACCCGCACCCCGGTTTTGAGCAGGGCATAGATGGAGGCCATGGCGATTTCGCCATAAAGCCGCTCCGAACCGCAGCCGGGGAAATAGAAGACGGTCTTCTGGATCGGGTCGGGGGGATTGAGCAGCAAGGCCTCGTTCAAGGAATACTTGGGCAGCATAGCCTGCAGGGTCTGCTTGCCCGGCTTGTTCATCGGCGACTGGAGCATGCGCACCCATCGCCATTGCTTCGCGGTCAGGGCTCTGGGCGCCGAGCGCATCATCTCCACGCCCAACCGCTGCACCCCGGCGCCCAACTCCACCACGGTCTTACGGAACAGCAGGTTGTAGGCACGATTTCGCGTCTTCAGATAATGGAGGGAGAGCCGGGTAGGCAGCGGCGAGTGCTTGTAGCCGCGCTCGCTGAGAATCTCGCGCTCCAGGATCGAAACCTGGGCGGTGTCAATATCCACCGGGCAGGGCTTGAGGCATTTGCCGCACAGCGTACAGTGGTCGGCGATTTCCTCGAGGTTTTTCAACTGATTAAACCGCGGAAAATGGGAGCGCTGCATGTCATAGAGCAGGGCCTCGACTAGAGAGCCGATGGCCAGATTCTTATTGCGCGGATGAAAGAAAATAGTACTGCCGGGGTAGAACACGCAGCAGTCGGCCTTGCACTTGCCGCAGCGAATGCATTTCGAGATTTTGGAAGCCAGGGTTTCCAGGCTTCCGTGCTGGAGAATTCGCGCCTCGAGCTCGAGCAAGTTGAAGGAAGGGGTGAACACCTTGTCGATGATATCCGGATCGACCAGTTTGCCGGGGTTCATCAATCCTTGGGGATCCACCTGTCGACGATAACGATTCAGCTCGTCAACCAGCTGCGGTTCGAGAAACTTCATCTTGGTAATGCCGATGCCGTGCTCGCCGCTGACCACGCCGCCCAGAGCCACCGCCTTGGCCATGATGTCGTCGGCGGTTTGGGCCGCCCGCTGCATCATTGCCCGGTCATTGGAAAAAACCGGGATATTGACATGGACGTTGCCATCGCCGGCATGCATGTGGGTGGCGATGATGATCCGCCGCTGGCGCACCGCTTCAAAAATTCGACGAATATTGGCGCTGATCCGGGTGTAGCCGCGAAACAACTCGAGCAAATCACTTTCCAGCTGCTTCAGGGCCATCTCGTTACGGGTCACCTCTTTAGTCCGCAGAGCCAATTGGGCTAAGGTGTCCCGGCAGAGTTCATCGGCCTTGGGAATCTTGGCCTCGAGCCAGTCGGGATCCTCGATCGGTTCGGCGGTCGCAAGGTAGGTCATGATCTCGTGAACGATGGTCTCTTGGTTATAGAGGTCCTCATCCAGATTGGTGTGATCCACGAACCGGGCGAATTCTGCCAGCGCCGGCAAGGGGAGCACGATATCCTCATTGAGTTTGAAGGCGTTGGTACGGGCGGCGATGGCCCCCAGCCGTTTGCGGTCTCGCCAGAAGCGGCTGGCTTCGTCGGCGTCGCTGGCAATGAAGAGTTCGGTGTTGCTGTAACGGCCGAGCAACTGCTGCAGCTGCTCTTTGCCCCGGAGAATCTGTGGGGTGGTATGGGCGACCATGTCGATCAGCAGGACTGCTTTGGGCGGTTCGCTGCGCGCCGCTTTGAACTTGTAATTGATGGCCCGGATATACTCTTCGTCGAAGTGCTCGAGCGCCATCAGGGCTTCTTCGCCCCGATTGACGAATTGTTCCGAGATCTCGACGATCACCCGGCTGGCCTCGTCCATATCCTCGCCGAAAAATTCGAGGCAGAAAGTTAGTTTTTTCTCATAGGCCTGGTAGAGGATAAATTCCGCCGAGGTAATCACTCCGTCGGTCCCTTCTTTCTGCACTCCGGGCAAGCCGCCCAGCGCCTTGTTGGTGATATCCTTCCACAACCCCTTCTTGCGGATTTCGTCACCCCGCAGCACCACCTGACTCAGCAAAGTACCCTTGGGGTCAAAAACATCAAAGGCGACCTGATCGTCGGGCAGGATCTTGCGCATCGGGTGATTGACCCGGCGCACCTGCAGGTTGCCGACCCCGGGCATGGCTATGGTGTACGCCACCAGGTTATCGATGGCCGTACCCCAGAGCACCGCGGTCTTGCCGCCGGCGTTTTCGGAGATGTTGCCGCCGATGGTCGAGGCCCAGGCGCTGGTCGGGTCGGTGGCGAACACCAACCCCTGCTGGTCCGCATAGGCCATGGCATCCTGGGTGATGACGCCGGCCTCAAGGCGGAGCACCGCCATTTGCCGGCAGGCCTGATCGTCGCCGCAAAAGGGTCGAAACTCGATGCCATGGATGCGGTTAAGCTTCTCGGTGTTGATCATGACGCAGCCGCTGTGGACCGGTACGGCGCCACCGGTCAAACCGGTACCGCCGCCCCGCGGGATCACATGCAGGCCCAGGTCGCCGATGGCATCCAGCAAGAGCGGCATCTGGCCCTCGGTTACCGGCCGGACCACGGCCACCGGCAGATACAGCCGCCAGTCCGTAGCATCGGTGGCATGACTGATCAGGGAGAAGGGATCAAAGCAGACATTATCGGCCCCGATGATCGCTCCGAGCCGTTTGCGAATCTTTGCCCGAGCGGCGGCGGCACCGCTGATTTCTTTCTGCAGGTTTTTGACCTGTGCCCGGCAAAGGCTGACCAGGTTGAGCACCTTGCCGCTGCGTTCCTGATCCACACCTACTTTTTTAGCTGTATTTTCGATGAGATCCATATCCTTCTTCATGGTATTAAAGAAGGAAAAACGCCGACGGGGCGAATCGATCAGTTCCTGATACAGAAAAGGATTGCGGTGGAGGATGAACAGGTCGCCCATGCACCGCATCACCAATCGGGCCGAACGACCGGTGACCCGCTGGCTACGCAATTCTTCGAGATCGTCCCAGACTGCGGGACCGAAGAGATGCTTGATGATCAATCGGTCATCGGCAGAAGTGAAATTATAAGGAATCTCTCGGTAATTAATAGTTTTCATAGCGATATACATCTAAAATAGCTGGTATTGTAAATAACCTGAAGCCCTCATCCACACGACCGGTGTGGCGGGGCGGCCGGCGATTTTCTGCCGAACGGCGGGGAAGGTCACTGCGATTAACTTGAAAGAGGAACGAAAGGCGCTCTTTGAAAAAGTTGACGGCTAAAGAGAGTAATTGCGAGCATTAGCTCTATTTCGTACCACACCAGTAATAGCGATGCAAATAATTCTCGTCCTTCTGCCAACTCGATGAAACCTTGAGGCAATATCTAACCCTTCCGGCAAGACCGCACCCTTGTAAAAAAACCTTTTTTTATTATGTAAAATATTCGCCCCTGATCGAAAGCAACAGCACTCGCTGAAATAGCAGCGGTCCGGTGTTAAAAATATAGCCGACTAAATTTGCCATTCAATTGCCATTGACAGGAAGAGACAAACGGCTTTACCTGGCACAGAATAGTATTCCGGCAAACGATGAACGCATCTCAAGACTATCGACCTTACCCAGCATCTTCACAATTCGCTTTATTATACAGGACATCATGACCCTACCCCAAGAAACCGTATTACATCAAACCCTGCCTCTGGGCAGCGACCCTGCCCTGCGCCGCCGTCACATGGTGGTGGACGAACCATTGCAGGGCAATATGCGCTTTGGCCTGTTGCTGGAAATCCTTGACAAGGTCGCCGAAAACACCGCCCTGCAGTATGTCAACCAGTTTCACCCGAATGCCCGGGTGGTGACTGCAGCCATCGACAACATCGTCATCCGCCATGCCGTTGACGTCAACCGCGACCTGACCGTGGCGGCCTGTATCAACCATGTCGGCCGCAGTTCGCTCGAGATCGGCATCCGCGTGGAACAGCCCGGAGATCCCCACCTGCACATCGCCTCCTGCTACTTCACCATGGTCGCCCGCAGCGGCTACGGCGAGGGCATGACCAGCGTAGTGCTCCCTCCTCTGGAATATCGAGAACCTATCGAAAAGCGCCGGGCCGGCAAGGCCCTGGCCCGGCGAGAAGAATACCGCCAGCAGCAGATGGCCCTTCGTGAGCCGCCCAGCCGGGAAGAATACCAACTGCTGGCCGGATTGCATCAGGCCCAGGAAGAACCGGGGTTCTCCGGCCAGCTCTGCCGCCGCCTCGAAACCGACGCCTGGGAACGGATGTACCCGGAGCAGGAAAATGTGCCGTTCATGATCTTCGGCGGGTACCTGATCCGCCGTGCTTTTGAACTTTCCTCGATCTGCTCGGAACTGGTCGCCCCGGATCGTTCGATCATTGCCGCGGTCAACCGCATTAATTTTTTCTGTCCGGTACGAATGGGCGACAAACTGCATTTCACCTCACGGGTGGTCTACACCAGCGACAGCTTTATCTGCGTCGAAGCCGGCATCGAGCGGATCAGCCGGGATCGCAGTTCCAAGGCCTTGTCGAACTCCTGCCTGTTCACCTTTGCCAATGTTGATCGCGACCTGCAGCACCGACCGGTGCCGACCGTCTACCCAGCCACCTACGGCGAGGATGCCCGCTATCTCGCCGCCCACCGCAGCCTGCAAAGTCTCCTGCGCCATGAAAACCGCATCTGATGCCTACGTGCAGATGAACCTGAAGCCGCAGCGGAGCAAACGATGAGGGCAGCTGACCCCATGCGGCCGCCCATCATCGAGGTGGAACACCTGTGTAAGCGTTACGGTGATTTTACCGCAGTTGATTCGATTTCATTTACGGTTCAAGCCGGTGAATGTTTTGGCCTGTTGGGCCCCAACGGTGCTGGCAAGACTTCCGTCATCCGGATGCTCCATGGCTTTGCGCCGCTTAGTGGCGGCCGATTGCGGGTTTTCGACCTAGATATCGAAACCCAGTGGCGACAGATCCGCTCCCGAATCGGTGTTTGCCAGCAGGATAACACATTGGACCCGGATCTCTCCGTCCTCCAGAACCTGGATATTTTTGCCGGATATTTCCAAATTCCCAAGCGCCTGGCCCGGCAGCGTGCCGACGAGCTGCTGCAGTTCTTTGCCCTGGAAAAAAAGCGGGATGCCAAGGTAGGCGAGCTTTCCGGCGGACTGGCCCGGCGGTTGACCCTGGCCCGCGCCCTGATCAACGATCCCGAGTTGATCATCCTCGACGAACCGACCACCGGGCTCGACCCCCAGTCCCGGCATCTGCTTTGGGACCGGTTGCAGAATCTGCGCGCTCGCGGCAAAACCTTCCTGCTCACCACCCACTACATGGAGGAGGCCTCGCAACTCTGCGATCGACTGCTGATCATGGACCACGGCAAAATCCTGATCAAGGGCTCGCCAACCGGCCTGATCTCGGCCCATGTCGGCGCCTCGATCATCGAGGTAGCAGGTGCGGACGAGGCGCTCAACACCTTCCTCGGCGACAACAACATCGATTTTGACAGCAGGGGCGATCGGTTGATCATCTATAATAACAACGACCTTGCGGTGGAACAAACCATTCGCACCACCTTCCGGCCCCAACAATGCACCTTTCGTTCGGCCACCCTGGAAGATGTCTTTCTCCGCCTCACCGGCAGGGAGTTACGGGAATGATCAAACCGGGTAATATTTCCTGGCGGTTTTTGAGTGTTTGGCGCCGCAACCTGATCGTCTACCGCCGCATCTGGAAGGTAAATTTTCTGGTCCCCCTCCTGGAACCTGCCTTTTACATCCTGGCCTTCGGTCTCGGCTTTCAGGGATTGGTGAGCGAGCTCACTTATGGCGGCAAGGCGCTGACCTATACCCAGTTCATGGCCCCTGCTTTGATAGGCATCTCGATCATGTACAATTCGTTTTTCGAGACCACCTACGCCTCCTTCGTGCGAATGTACTACCAGAAAACCTTTGACGGCATGATGACCACCCCGCTATCGCTTGAGGAAATCATCCTGGCGGAGATCGTCTGGAGTGCCACCAAGGCCACTGCGGCGGCCTTGATCATGACGCTTGTCCTCGGGCTGTTCGGTTTTATCCAATTTCCAACCGGGCTGCTGATGGTGCCCCTGGCTTTCCTCGGTGGGCTCGCTTTTGGATCAATCGGTATGTTCTTCACCGGCATCACCCCGTCGATCGACATGTTCAACCTGCCTATCTTCCTATTTATCACCCCGATGTTCCTGTTCAGCGGCACTTTTTTTCCGGTCGCAGGACTGCCGGCCTGGGCGCAGTCCGCCGCCCTGCTCTTTCCGCTCTATCACCTGGTCGAACTGACCCGCTGGTTCTGCCTGGGCCGGGTTGAAACAACACCGCTGATCAGCTTTTCCTACCTACTGATCTTTACCCTTATTTTTCTATTTCTGGCGCTCACCACTATGAGCCGACGATTGATTAAATAAGGCATTTCAGGCGATGCCAAACTTCCAATTACATCTTGATAGATTGCGGGCGCTAGCCCTAAGCCTCGGCGCCAATGCGGCCGAACTTGTCTCGCCAGGCAGCCTGATCGTAAAAGATCACCTGGCCGCCCTCTGCGGTGCCCCCCATCGTTGCCCCAGCTACGGACTCGCTCCCGGGTGTCCTCCACATGCCATCAAACCTGAAGCTTTCAGAACATTACTGCTTGCTTATCAACACATGCTGGTTTTCAAAATAGATGCGCCGGTCTCAGCGTTAATGGGTCAGGAGCGATTGGAAATTGCAAGACGCGTCCACACCATTGCCGCCACCATCGAGCAAGAAGCATTAGCCAGCGGTTGGCGCTTGGCAAAAGGGTTGGCCGCCGGTTCCTGCAAAGAACTTTTTTGCCCTGAATTGGCGGCTTGCCAGGTGCTGGACCAGGGATTGACTTGTCCTCACGCTGGACTCGCACGCCCCTCCCTTTCGGCGATGGGGGTGGATTTCGCAATGCTGGCCAAGTCGGTGGGCTGGCAGTTTGAAAAAGTACCCAACCAGCCTGCGGCCTCCGGCGAACCAAACATGGGTCTGATGGCAGGGCTCGTCCTGCTGGGGGAGGCTCTCATTTTTAACGGATCATATTCTCAATAAACCAAGCTTTCGCCCCCCGTTCTAAACCGCCGGAAGCAAATCCAGCACTGGAATGGCCACTTTTTCAATTCAATCAGACCGAGGAGACCACCGGAGTGGATACCCTGCATACTTTGCCCCTGAAGGCACTGCTTACTTTTTCTTTGATCGCGGCCCCCTGGCTTACCGGCGATCTCCTTGCCGCAGCTTCTGACGACACTCCTCCTCTGAGCATGTACCAAGGTGAAAACGGTAGTTTTTTAAAAGCAACCATCCAGGCTGACCTCGCGGTTTTCAACCAAGGAAACTCCTGGTTTGGAAACAGCAAAGGCGTCCTCGGCGAGAAATCGGATTTCTGGTGGGAATCCCTTCTCCGCCCGGGCATTGAGGGTAGTTTCACCGCAACCCATTCACAAAAATTTTACGGGCGACTCGACGTCGTCCAGGCCAACACCGGGACCGAAATCGATGGTGGCGGCACCAACATTGGGCTTGGTTCCGTCAGCAACCTTCGTATTGAAAATGGGTACGCAGGATGGCGATCAGGCACCCTGTTCAGTTCATTGGGCGATGATTTTCTTGATATCTCCTTCGGTCGACAACAATACATTGTCGGTACGGGGTTCCTCTTTTCCAGTGAAGGCGGTGCCGGCTACAAACGCGCAGCCTACTACCTCGGAGGTCGGAAGAGTGCGGAATACGCCGGAATTGTTCGCATGAAAAGCGGCGGATGGTCCGGAGATCTGGTGTACCTTGAAGGTGACGATATTGCAGATAGCCATACAAGAGCAGGCGGAGCAACGGTAGATTATGCTTTCGAAAAGATGGGTACTATCGGTGGCGGCGTCTATTCCATCGAATCCGACAAACAGGCCCTGGATTCCATGAAAATTTACGACATCCGAGGCGGTGTCAAGCCGTTCGAACTAAACGAGACACTCAAGATCTTACAACCGCTAAAATTTGAAGCCGAGTATGTTGAACAAGATAATGTTGCTGGTTTTGATCAGGGGCAAGGCTGGTATCTCGCCGCCAGTTATCAGTTCGAGAACATCCCATGGAAGCCGGAACTGACCTACCGTTACGCCAGTTTCAACGAAAATTACCAAACTTTATTCTACGGTGGCAGCGATTGGGGAACCTGGTTTCAGGGCGAAATTATCGGTGAGTATGTTCTGTTTAACAAGAACTTGGACTCGGACATGATCAGGTTAAAAGTTAAACCCAACGATCCCGTTACCCTTAATCTCATTTATTACCGCTTCACCCTGCACGATCCCACCGCCTTTACAGTGAACAATGCCACTGCCTCCCCCGTGACCAGTGCTGATTATGCCGACGAGATCGATCTGATCATCGATTGGGTCGTGAACGAACATCTTACCCTTTCGTTGGTCGGTGCCTATGCAGAACCTGGCGATGCGGCCGTGCAACACACCGGTGGGAACGATAACTGGTCGTACATGATGCTCTGGGGGTGCGTGAAATTTTAATGAAGGTTGCCCCGACATGCGGCTCACCCTGCTACCGAGGAATAATGCCCCCTCGATCCCGATCAACGAGCACAGGCCATGGCTGCTGCTATGCCTCAATCGGTGGGTGAAAAGAAATAGCCTAAACGTACTTGACAACACGCTCCAGATATTATAGATAAGCGCACACTTGAAAAAGTACGGCCCCATCGTCTAGTGGCCTAGGACACTGGCCTCTCACGCCGGCAACAGGGGTTCGAGTCCCCTTGGGGTCACCAAGTTTACTCGTGTAAGGGGGAGATTACTCCCCCTTATTTCTGCCACCCTCTCCTTGTCTTGACCTTTCGGCCACACCACTATCTCCCCAATCATTGAGTGTATTGTTGACTTCACAATGTTTGGGTCAGCATTTACGAGTTCTCCTGTAAGATGCTCTACGACGCCATACACCTCTTCTCTTGACACTTCCATCGCACTCTGATTTCCTTTTAAGGTATTCAACGTGCTACGGACAGCCTGTTTTTGTATATTCAAAGGGCTAATTCTGTCTTTAAATATTCCCTTGTCAATAAGGTCGTCTTGAAACAAATCTAAAAGATTATTTATCTCATTGTTAATTTGCTTTAATCGTTTATCAATCAAGTCAATTTCAGGATTACCAGCTGTTAATTTTTCCATACATTTATCAATTATAGTGAATATTTCTCCTGAAGATAATATCTTTTGGCGGATGAAGCTCAAAACAGCATCTTCAATCAATCCAGAAGAAATCCCGTTGTTGGTGCATTGACTGCCAGCTTTTGTTTGAGCATTGCAGCGGTATATAGTTCTATCTCCTATATAACTTGCACCGCAATCTGAACATTTAAGGAGTCCAGAAAGAAGATACGTTCTTTTTTCGTTGTAACGGTTAGCGCGCTTACTTGATTGATTGAGTGTTTTAATTGCAGACCCAACTTCTCCTGTTATCAGAGCTTGATGAGTATCATTCTGCAAAATCCATTCTGATTCATCCTTGTATTTGTGCCCACCTTTAAAACCTACCACTTTACCATTTTGCCTAACCTTCTCATTTGTGCGATTAAATAGAGTGTGCCCAAGATATTGCTCTACATTTTCCTCCCAACCTTTCCCAGTGCTTTCGGACCACTCGATTTTTCCACTCGGAGTTTTTATACCACGCTTGAAGTAATCTAAAAAAATTGATTTTCTGCTCTCATTCCTGGCGCGCCTTTCCATATATTCCGTAAGAATTGGAGCCGTCTCTTGACAAACAACCAGTTTTGATTTTGTTACAGTATCGCCTTTTTTATTCTTCCCATAATCACTATGTTCAAGCTGATACCCAAATGGTGCTATGCCACCTGCACGATATCCAGCATAGACATTCTGCTTCATCCCTTCTACGCCTTTTTCTTTACTGACGAGTGAATGATAATTAGAAAAACCCATAAAAGAGCTTTCCATCAGAACGTTCGAAGATTTAGTTTCAGTAAAGGGCATGTGCATAAAATCAACTATAACGCCATATTCCTCACGTAATTTATGCAAAGCTCCCATGGTGGAATACGAATCCCTACCAAAGCGTGAGAGGTCGAGACAGCAAATTTTATCGAATCGCCTTGTTTTTACTTGAGCGTTTTCAATCATCAGATTAAATTCTGGACGTATATCATTTGTTGATGACAAACCTATATCTGAAAAAATATCTACGATTTCATCGCCGTTCTTGTCTGCATAATCTCGTAATTGACGCTCCTGTGCCTCACATGAAACATTGTGCTGGTCTTTACTTGACCTGATATATAATGCTACTTTCATAATTAACTCCTTTGGGCGTCGCCACCTCATAAATTTTAAATTTACATAAATTTAAACGCCCATTTATTTGTATTTATTTACGCTTATTTTCCATGATAGCAACTAATAATTCAACCAACGCATTAATAGCTATCTTATCTAATGTTTTCTCCTTTACGACTGTTTGAGCTTCTCCTTCAGCTCTGGTATCATCCACCACTGAATCTGTAAAATTCAGTCCTTCCTTTTTCTGCTCAAGGCAAATGGCACTATATTCCGCCATAATCAACCAATCACTGGCTCAAATTTGAGAAGCGCCTGGTACTCATCCACCATGGCCGCCCTCAACTCATTCTCGAATTGCCTTGGTACAATATAGCTATCATGCACTGGTAGGCACGGAATCCCTTTATCCGTCATTCGCATTAGGATCGCTTCGGTAATCCTACTATCGAGATACTGAAGACTTCGTCCAGCACCTGAGTTAATATACCCTGCAATGCCTGGATGCTTCGCGCGTACCCTCTCCAGCAGGCCATAAATATTTTTATTGGTCAAAGCAATCTTCATTTTTTTGGCGGCGGAGATGCAAGCATCCCTGAATCCACGAACAGCCATCTTCTCCGTCTCCGCATTAAGAGCTATGAGCAACAACTTTTTGAATATGGAACGCTCTTCAGGGTCATCCGTGAGCGCCAGGTAAGGATCTTCCCGATAATCTATACCCTCCAGATGGTAAGGCATACGAATGTGATGTGCCGCATAGTCTAATTCCACGGTAGGCTCGCCACCAATTAAAATATCTTTCCTGAATCCTTTGGGCATAGTTTGGTAGAATGCTCCATAAAATCTTCCACCCAATTCAAAGGATTCTTTGTTAAACACTCTATGCAGCTTTTTGCTGTTGATGATGAAATCAAACTGGCTGATATTAAAATCCCTTAGAACAACGTCCTCCTTGAGTGCATTCTGCTGTTTATTATTAGCCAGCAGCTTACTTTGAATTGATCTAGACAAGACCGATAGATGATTGGGGTGACCATCCGTTTTTTCCTGCACCGGATCGATTATTAAATCTCCTAAGTATTCATCTACTTTTGATTCAAAAAAAGTCTGGGTTATGGATACACTACTATATTTATTATTACTATCATTATACTTATATAGTATATTACTACTATCACTATCTACTATATCAGTATTACCACTACTATTATTATTAAATAATTTGAAATCTACAATAGTAGCCTTACCTTTTAGAAAGCTAACCCACATCTTGTGACAGAGACTGTGCAAGCCAATCTCACGATTACCATCACAGGCCACCTTGACATGCTGGCCAGTAATAAACTCATTGTACCTGTTTAAGTTGTATCGCATGGACATAGTACCAGCCGAGTCGGCATAGCCAATCGCTTTCTTTTTAGAATTTTTCAGCACCACCGGCTCTTCCAGGTCAGCTTGAAATACTTGGAGAGGTAGGCCGTGAGTAGCGCTCTTAAACATGGCGACGAGCTTACCGGATGCCCACATTCGAGATTGTCTCCTGTGATCATTGCCTCTATTACGAAACCCTGATTTTTTATGGATAAGCTCCAGAGACCTTAATGCTCTGACAGTCGCTACAATCCGCTGGTATTTAAAATACAGTTGCCCGTATCGCCTATGCCTAACATAGTGATTCCTGCAGCGCGAATAGCGGACAGGGACATTCATCAAGTAGGCAATGTATAGGTTGAAAAGGACAGTTTTAAGCGTAGACTTGAGACGTGGCTTGCTTGCCAGCGTATCTGATTTTTTGATCCAGTTGTCATCTTCAATGGATTTCAAAATCATCGGAAAAAGGTCTTCTGCAATTCCAGCAAGCTCCGGCGCGGCCGAGATAAGTCTGGCGTCAAAAGCAAGAGCGCCTTCTATCCATTCCCCGGTTTCATCTTCGCCGTAGGCATATTCTTCAAATTGATTAACGAAATTGGTGTTCCTCATATTATTCTCCAATAAAAAAAGGGTTGCCCATCCTGTTACGGAAAGACAACCCAGTTAATTTTTAAAATTACAACTACTTGATTAAATATTATATTTAGTGAATGACTACCTACATTTTACTGTTATCTATGTTTTCATATAACTTACCTCAATATTTTCATTAACTTAATTGTCTATTGTTATGTTTGTCATGCCAGTATGATATTTCACCTCCACACAACCACCCACTCCACAAACCTCTTGTTTGCTCATGTATAATTTGAAACTAGGCGTGACCTGTTTAACCAACCCAACCAACGGCACCCAAAAAAATTGGGTTTGATTACCCGAAAAATTTATTCCAACCTCGCCATAAACCTCCTATCTGCAAACGGGTAATTATTTAGAATATCATTTAAAAATTAAGATATCAGAACAAACACCCCACAAATATCTTGTTTGCACACACATCATGTAAAATTAGTCTCGAAATGGTTAATCAGTACAACCAGTTCAACCCAACAGACACACCATTATACGGTCAAAAAAGACGGGTGAACGCACCCTCGACCAGGAAGATATCCATTGGATACAAAAAACAAAATTTACTTACAGGAAGAGTTTCCCTTGGAAATTTCCAAGCAGGGCAGATTCATAAGTTGATTCGCTGAGTTGAAACTGATATCGTCAATATTGTTTATGATTACAGCAATCAGTTAAAGGAGATAGCATGACATTGCCCTCATCAGAAATTCAATGCACCAACCCTGAATGTCAAAAAATTCATAATATTCAGAATATTACGTCGAATAACTTGACAGAAGCCAAAGCGGGTCGGGGCATTTGTTCGTTTACTTGTGATAATTGCGGACAAGAAATTATTAACTGCGAAGACTTTCCGAATGATGACCAATACGCTCATCTTTATGATGGTAGTTGTCTGGATGACGATCAATATGACGAACACGGCAATCCGTTGATTTCTGTCTCAACAGAGACCCAAATGATCAGCGACACTATATTGAGTGACGAAAAGTATCCGGATGGCGACCGATATGATCATCTCGGCAACAAGTTGCATCATTTCCCTGCAAACACTCTAATTGCTGATGGTGATTGTCTGGATGACGATCAATATGACGATCACTGCAATCTATTACATCCTGTCTCAAACAACCCTCAAATGGTTAATAATACTTGGACCGATGACTCGATAAATGCTGATCACACGAATATATTGAAAATTCAACATACAAATAATCTACATGAAAAGAATTCAGAAACTGATTGCTACACTCTTTTTATAAAAGCCATTTCCAATATAGACAAAAATCTAACAAGGTTTGAACAAATAAATAAAATTAGTGACTCATTATGTTTACTATCAATAGCTTCATCACCAATAATACAATTATGCATGAGAGAACTTAAGGAGACCTTCGATTTGACGATGAGAGATATTGAAGGTTTTAGAAAGGAGCTAACAAAAATTCAAAAGGAATACATTGCGAAGCAAAAACGTACTGAACTTGACAAGTTAATTGATCAATGCACTATAAAACCAAAAATATTAACATATGAAGAAAAGATGAAGGCTTTTGCTTATTTGCAAGATCCAAATCTTGTTAAAAATATATCTCGTGACATTGCCTATGCGGGAAACCTTATAGGCGAAGAAATCAATAAAATGATGCTATATTTTGCGAGCATTTCGAGGAAATTTGACCAGCCCATTTCCTTGGTAATTTTCGGAAAAAGCTCAAGTGGAAAGAGTTACCTGGCGAACACGGTAGAAAAATTTGTCCCCCCTGAAGACAGTTTGTCCATTTCTTCTTCATCAGGTAGAGGCTTTGAATATCTTGGTAGCCAGTTGCAACATAAATGCATTTTAATTCAAGAATGGGAGGGTGCAGAGAATATCCTTCCGACCATCAGGACAATCCAAAGCGAAGGAAAACTTAATAGGTTGGTGTCAGTTGAAGATCCTGATAGCCCTAATCAACGTAAATCTGTTGCAATGTCATTTAAATGCCCTTGTTCAGTTGTGATAACGACAACTCAAGAGAATATTCACGATGAAAACTCCACAAGAATTTTTGAATTGTATGCAGATGAAAGTGTTTCCCAAACAGAAAATATCGTCAAGGCTTCGTTTGAAAATGCTAATTTAAATCAAAATGGTGACAAGCGAGAAAAAGATAGAATTGTTGAATTACACCGAGATGCACAACGATGCCTTGACAAAGTTGATGTTAATATTCCATTTGGACACTTAATCAACTTTCCGATGAAAACGACTCGACATCGAAGAGATGCAAACCGTTTCTTGCAACTTATAAAAGTAGTGGCATTTTTGCATCAGAAGCAAAAAAATATTTTTGAAAAAGATGGACTTCCCTATATTGAAGCAGATTTAAAAGATTATGATATAGCCTATAATTATGGTATATCAATATTGAAAAATACACTTAATAAAATATCTCAAAGATCTAAAGATGTACTTTTAGTTTGCTGTGCTATTGCAGATGAAAAAGGTAAAGCAGTTAGTTTTACCACAAAGGACATTCAGGAAAAAGCTGGCCAACTTGGTTTAGATTTCAATAGTCGTCCAGATCTATATAAACAGTTAATTTATTTAACTGAATATGAATATTTAGAATTTGAACAAGCTAAAACTAAAGGGCAAAAATTCTATAAAGTTTGTTTTGATTATGTCAGGAATGAAAATGGGATTATCATCAATATCGACAGCCCTGACATAAAAGAAATTACCACGCCGTGGCAATTACGTCAAAACATCATAACTTCTTAATATAATATAATATAAACGACAGTCCTCTCTTTTCCATAACATTTAATTAAGTTCTCACACACGCAACGTCAGCATGTGTGAAGCAAGAATCTTCAATATACAAAAACATAAAACCACATTATAACATAATGATATATCATAATATTTTTGCAATTCAACTGGGAGCGGCCGCGTTCTTTCAAGTGTAGGAGCTCGGCCAGTGGTTATTACACACGTTATGTACATCGAGGTATAAAGGTAAAATTAACGTAGGACTCCGCTCACAAAGCGGAGCCCTACGTTTTTATTCTCTTTCGTACCACTCCAAATCTTCATCATCGAATTCATCGGGAACATTTGGCTCTTCATCCTGAAACCATCGAAAACGCTCCCTCTGTTCCTCTGCGATTTCGTCGGCAAGTCCCAAGGCAAACGCCAGTTCTTCGGCGCTCAAACCATCATCGAATATTTCTGTCATCGTTATTTCTCCAATGGGTTGGACTGCTTCTTCAACTTTCGCATTCAGCGCCAAGGATTAATCCGAGCACCTTCTCTGTATCAGCGAGCACCTTTAGACAAGCTTGATGTGGTGACAAGGACATTTTCGTGGCATACCTCTCGATATACCGATATGAATTACCAAGAGTGTCCAACTCCTTACCGACCATCCGACACAAAACAGCCGCTGACAGTTCGGCAACAATCTCCTGTATAGCATCTTGACCATGCTTCAACCTGCCACAGACCTTTTCATGGGCAGCATGGGCTAATTCGTGAAAGAATGTTCCTTCTTCTGGTGTGGCAAGTCCGATTTGCTTTTGCTCGGGGGAGTAAAAACCATAAAAGGAATAATTCCCCGGTACGGCTTTTACGGAAATGCCCCACTGTTCAGCAAGTTCCATAAAAGGAAAGCCTGGCAACACCAATTGTTCGTATTCCAGGGGCTCTCCCACGGTATCCTCGACCCTGAAAACAGGTTGCAGGCCAAAACCGGTGAGTCTGCTTGCCTCCTCATCGTCTATCTCTTTGTGTGTGATGTAAGGGACAACAATATAGAGAGCCTTGGTACCTTTCATAACGTAACGGGCCGCTGACTTCCACTGCTGGTATCCTCTGGCGTCTATGGTCCCAGCAATAACCATTAAAAGCCTATTGGTGAGAGACCATTTTTCGCTCGGAATGTGAGCAAAAGGGTACATGGCCTTAATAATCGCCATCGGCACATCGCCAGATTGAAACTGTTCTAGAATTCCTTGTAATACTGACCTCATGCGCTCATTCATTTTTAAGCCTCCTGTTATTGAACATAAAAAAAGGCCAACACCTGAACGATGCTGGCCTACGGAAAAGTTGCTCCGTAAGACTAATATCACTACTGGAAGACTTGATATAAAACGTGGGTTGGCCACTGCCTCAAGGTGCCAGCAACATCCAGGGTGAAAGGTAAAGGTAGAGGTGGAGCGGCTATAATCGTTTTTGGGAACTTTTTTACCGACAGGGTGTCATTTCCAGCCTCTTACACACTCGGGCTGATTTTCAAAACTTTGAGATTTGTTGTTCCGGGCGGAGGGTGGATATCTTTCAGGGAAAGGGACAGGACGGAGGATTGGAACAGAAATTGACAGGATTTACGAAGAACGACCATGGTGATTTTCAGCCTAACGAATAGGATGGACTAAATAAAATAGGAAAGACATCCTATACATTAAATATTTTCTGCATTATATTGAAATATTATGTCATCCTCCATGAGGCGTCCGTTTAAAAAATACACCAAACGAGCGCAAGGTTTTAGACATCGGTTTCAAACTGACCAATGTTCAAGAGGTCTGAAATAAATAAATTTCTGATTACCACTGAAACTCAGCCGATTTTTTTGGTGGTGGGTCGCTATTTGACCCACCAGTTATGTCATAGTGCTCCAAACGTTATCTACGAAAGGAGTACACCATGGCTAAAAACAAAATTCAGTTCCAAAAAGGGTTAAGTTTGCCTCGATTTCTTTCCCAATACGGCACAGAACAACAATGCCGGGACGCCCTGTTCAAAATGCGCTGGCCGCAGGGGTTCCGTTGCCCCAAGTGCGGTCATGCTGGATATTGCGAAATCCGTGATCGCAAAGTGTATCAATGTCACAAATGTCATTTTCAGGCTTCTTTGATACAAGGAACCATATTCGCCGCCACCAAGCTTCCGCTCACAGCCTGGCTCTTGGGCATCTATCTTGTTACCCAATCAAAAGACGGCATCTCCTCTCTCCATCTGGCTCGAACCGTCGGGATCTCCGCTAATGCCGCCTTGCGCATGAAACACAAATTGCAGCAGGTCATGAAAAATCGAGACGACCAACGACCCTTGGGTGGCCTGTTGCTCATGGATGATGCCTACTGGGGTGGCAAAAAGCGAGACGGCAAAAGAGGTCGAGGCGCTTCTGGCAAGATGCCATTCGTTGCCGCCTTGGCGCTCTCTGACAAAGGGCACCCTATTTCCTTAAAACTGAGCCATCTCAGAGGATTTACCTTGGAAGAAATCTCATCTTGGGCCTCAAAGCACATCTCCCTCGGAAGTTTTGTCATGTCCGATGGTTTAAATTGTTTCCCCGGGGTAACGCAAGCTCAATGCGAGCATGAATCCGTCATCACCACCAAGGGTGCTGAGTATAATGGCAAGGTATTCGAATGGCTTAACACCGTTATAGGAAACGTAAAAAGTGCCCTGCATGGCACGTATCATGCCCTAAGCGGTAAACACTTACCCCGCTATCTCGCGGAGTTTTGCTATCGTTTCAACCGTCGATTTCAAATGCACACCATGGTTGACAGGCTCGTTTATGTTGCTCTGCGAACTCAACCTGTCCCCCAACGCCTTTTGAAACTGGCTGAAGTTCGATGGTAATCAGAAATAAATTTAGGATTTTGACAGTTGTAACGATTTGATGCACATCTACCATCTTACTCTCACCCCACCCTCATCCCAAATAGCCCCCACATGGAAGCAAGCCAACAAAAGGGCTTATCCCTCTTCAGTTGAGATTATCACTACTATCTACCTTCCGTAACCATTCGGACGGTTATTCAATCACCACAATGTGGGAGGATGCACGAGGTGAGGCAGGCTGTAAATTTAACTTGAAACTGATTTCAGCTTGCTAATGATGTTATTTTAGCAATATAAGATGGTTGAGCTATGAACAGCAGGGTAGCACAAAACAAATCTATCCTTTACCGCCACGCGCTCCATAATATCGACGCAACGCTCCACTTATTGGGATTGCCACCAAATGAACCTGGAAAAACACATAGAGGAAATTCGCCTCGGCATCAAAGCTGGACGATTCCTAAATGAGGCCGCAGTCTCCCAAGGAATCCTTCTGCGCCTACTTCATGCGCTTTCTTGGCCTGCATACGACACACAAATCGTATGCCCGGAGTATTCGTTGCAGGGACGGCGTGTCGATTTTGCGCTTTGTCATCCACCTGGTAAGCCAATCGCCTTTATAGAAGTCAAACAAATTGGGCAAAGCGAAGGTGCTGAAAGGCAATTGTTCGAGTATGCGTTTCATGTTGGCGTTCAACTGGCTATCCTCACGGATGGGCAAGAATGGAATTTTTTTCTTCCCGGAGAACAAGGAGACTACGGCGAACGCCGAGTATATAAACTCGACATTGCCGAAAGAGACATTTCCGAGTGCGTAGCCCGCCTGACTCGTTATCTACAATATGAAGCAAGCATTTCTGGTGCCGCTATTGATGCTGCGCGCCAAGATTACCGTAATGTATCACGCGACAGGCAAATGAAATCTACGTTGCCCAAGGCATGGACACGGCTATTGGAAGAAGAAGACGAACTTCTGATTGAACTTGTCGCTGACCGCGTTGAAAATCTTTGTGGCTATAAACCAGACCCTGACACCGTCGCACGCTTCCTGAAAGAAAAGGTTATCCTCAAGTCCGTTTCTGTTGTAACGCCCCAGCCTCCGTCTCGTGTGCAACCGGCTGCGCCTGTTACTGTTCCAAGTACGGCACGCATTGACTCAAATCACAAGCCTCCTTCAACAGGTTTCGTGTTTGAGGGACGGAATTACGTAGCACGAAGCGCTCGGGAAGTTCTGGAGGATATTTTTGAAACATTCACCAAACGTGATGCCACAATTCTTGAACGCTTTGCTTCGCTGCCGAAGCATGGACGCACTCGCCGCTATCTTGCAAGGGATGCAAACGACCTTTATCCAGGCCGTCCAGATTTAGTGCGAGACCATTCTAAACAATTGACTTCAGGCTGGTGGCTCAGTACCAATCATAGCCGTGCGACCATTGAACGCATTATTGAAATGGCTTGCGATGTGGCTCACTTGAAGTACGGAAAAGATATTCTTATCAATCTCGGGGAATGAAAGGATTTAGCAGGGGAGACAAGGATGAAAAAAATTGCCGCTATAGGTGTCATTTCCCTCATAATGAGTGCATGCGCCTCTCATACAGGTGTCGTGTCAATGGGGCAGGATACCTTCATGATTGCAAAGCAACAGGCAACGGGCTTTCCTGGTCTTGGCAATATGAAGGCCGAAATTATAGCTGAAGCTTCCCAACATTGCGCTTCGCTTGGCAAGGAATTCCAAATCGTTTCAGCGCAAGAGACTCAACCGCCATACGTTTTTGGGAATTATCCGCGCTCTGAAATTCAATTTATGTGTTTAGCTGCCGGAGACCGAGAACTGCAACGTCCAAAACTACAAAAGGCACCAGACACAGTAATCGAAGTACACAAGCCTTGATTCAAGGCTAATGTTTAACCCGATATAGACCGAACTGAAAATAGCTTCGGTTTATTAAACGTGGAAATTGCGAGGTCTGTAAAATGCCAGATAATTCACCTGAACTTGACCGCCTGTTGCATGAGACAACATTTTTTCCTGGACTTAATATCCGGTTGGCAAGCCTACCCTCCTTGATGAAAATCACGGAACAACAGCTTGAGTCTGGTCGAAAAAAAGAAATTAGTCGATTACGCCTGGAACATCAGCGACTTGGAGATGAAAATCTTCATCCCGACGACAGGGAATATGAGATTCATGAACTTGAAAGTCAGGTCACGCATTATTTGCCAAAAATGTTTCGTGGTGGCTACGTGCTTACTTTGTGGTCTGTTTTGGAGCGCTCCCTTATGGACATCACGCGAAAATCCGCATCACACACAGGCACACCACTTCCAGAAGACTATTTTCGAAAAGGTTCTTTCTTCCCTGCGATGCGAAACGCAATTCGTTTGTGCTCTGGGGTAAATGCATTTCCTAACCGTGACGAATACAAGAAACTTAATTTTCTTAAATCAGTTCGGCAAACCCTTATACATCATGACGGACGCATAAAGGAAGCGCCTGCAAACCTTCAAAATCTTACGCATTTGGAAATTGAAAAAATGGGCTTAATTCTCGAAAAGGACTATGATTTTACATTTATAGTGCCAACTGAACATTTTCTTGAAGAAAATACAGAAATAGTAATTACCTGCATTCGACGCATTGCGTCACAAGTTTATGACACCCTCAACCCATAAACCTAAAATGCTAACCATCAAGAGACATCGAACTGGAAAGATTCAACGGATGAGAATCTTTAGCCTCGATATGAACCGTCCTGTATAAAAAAATCATATATAATTAATATTATAGGGCGTTCATGCCGCTTAAGACAATATCTACCACCTTTGATTCTTGCTCTTATATCCAGTAATTTTCTCGAATTTAAAAAGTTTTGCTGGTATTTCGAATGGATTATTTTAGCTTTGATTAGTTCCGATTTCCAGGAAGAACACGGATTGTTTGATTCCGCTAAAACAAATCTGACAAGCCCTGAAACAGCATAATAACGCTATATTCGAGTAAATACATACTTTGGAACGGTTTCGTTACAAAACTTGTCAGATTGTAATTACAGTGCGCGGTTGCCTGTTACACTCACTCTCTCGGCTGTTTTCAAAACACAGGGCGGTACGCTTATAAATTCCGTTTCAATTTGAGCGCCTCTCCTTTCTTTTGTTCAACGTGGAGTGTGTAATGATTAGCAAAGGGGCGAATCGAGATAAAACACTTCGAGTAAATAGCGATTTCCCTTGGGGTCACCAAGTTATTTCGGTGACATAGATACCCACAAAGAACCACCTCAGTTAGCGCTGTGGGTTTTTTGTGGGTTTTCTGTTTTCAAGGGATAAGAATGAAGCCTTGGCAAAGCGGCCAATGCCTCTCTACTGCCCTCCTGCAGAGAGTGAATATATCGTTGCGTCGTAGCAATGCTGCCATGCCTTAACAATTTTTGGATTTCCACCAACGGCACGTTCTTGCTTGCCAGTATCGAAGCAAACAAATGCCGAATTCCATGAAATCCAAATTGATTCACACCTGCTTTCACGCACAGCTTTTTCAACCAGTGCTGCCGGTACTGGTATGGCATCCACTTACATTGCTCATCATCAGAGCGCCACATAAAGACGAAACCGAGTAACCCGGTTACTCGTCGCTGCTTTTCGAGCATTGACACGAGATCGTCACCAATTGGCAGCCAGGATTCTTTCCACTCCCCCAGAACGTTTTTGCGCCACAAGAGCCGAACCCTACGCCCGGAAAAATCAACATCCCGCCATCGCAGCCTAAACAGCTCGTCGCGGCGGGCTCCTGTTTGCAGATAAGCAAAGTAAGCGCCAAATCAACCCCCTCCCAAACCCGCCAGCATGACTTTCGTCCGGTCAATGTTCCAGGGAAGCAGGGCCTCATAGTCGGACAGGGTGTTGGCCCTTGGCAGGTTTTCAAAAACATGACGCAGGTAGCTGTAGGGCTCACAATTGTTGGCTTTGGTGGTCTCAATCAGGCTGTACAGCAGGGCGCTGGCCTCGGCGCCTTTCGGGGTTCCAGCGAATAACCAGTTTTTGCGACCCAGGACAAAAGGCCGGATCGCATTCTCGGCCAGGTTGTTGTCCGGCGTGAGCATAGGTTCGTCCAGATAGACCAGCAGCCGATCCCACTGAGCCAAAGCATAGTTGATCGCCTTGCCGAGCAGCCCCTTGGGTGGGGTCTGAACGGAGCGCTTCAGGAGCCACAGATGGAAATTATTCAGGATCGGTCGGGCCTGTTGCTGCCGTAAAGCAAGGAGCGCCCCAGGCTCAAGCTTGAGCCGCCTCGCCTCCTTTTCCATGGCGTAGAGCTGTTGGATCGTGGCCAAGGCCTGATCGGCGCTACCGCTCTTGTGGTTTTTCCCCTGCGCTTTGCTCACCTCCATGAACTTGCGGCGCACGTGGGCCCAGCAGCCGGCATGGCGCACCCCGGCCTGATGGTTAAGAAAACCATAGCCGGAATAACCGTCGGTCTGGACCACGCCCTGAAAGTCGCCGAGGAACTCCCTGGCAACATCGCCGGCCCGGGAGGGATGATACTGATAGATCAGGGCCGGTCTTTGGGGGTCGCCCCGTCGAAACAGCCACATATACGAGGTGGAAGTGGGCGCCCGACCAGGCTCGGCCAGCACCTGAACCGTGGTTTCGTCAATATTGATCACCCGGGCCTCCAAAATTTCGTCGCGGATGAGGTTGACCAGGGGGACGCAGGCCTCGGCAGCCTTCATGGCCCAGTTGCAGAGGGTGGCCCGGCCGATGTCCACCCCGAGACGATCAAACATTTTCTCCTGCCGGTAAAACGGCAGATGGTCGACAAATTTACCGGTCAGCACATGGGCCAAAAGCCCTGGGCTGGCGATGGATTTGGGGATGATCTGGGGGGCAGGCGGGGCGATCCGCACGGTCGGTCCGTTATCTTCCACGCCCTCGCAGGCCCGGCAGGCATATTTGGGCCGGATGTGGCGCAGAACCTGGATCTTGGCCGGAACGATGTCGAGCTGCTCGCTGACCTCTTCCCCGATCCGGCTCAACTGGCAGCCGCAGGCGCAGACCTTCTCTTCCTCGGGCAGGTCATGGACGATCTCCACCCGGGGCAGCTCCGGCGGTAGCGGCTTGCGGCCGGGCTTCTTGCGTTCATGGGCCTCCACGACCATCTTGGCCGGCTCGATATGCTCGGGCTCGGGCAGATCGAACAGCGGTAGCTGCACCGTGGATCCATCCGCAGGCAGCTTTTCGCTCCGCCGACCGAACAACAATTGGCGCAGGTGACGGATCTGTTCGAGCAGTACAGACACCTGCTTCTCATGATGCTGGCACAGATCAACCACCAGCCGCTTGAGCTCGGCAGGGTCGTCCGGTACTGTTTTGATGGAGGAATTCATGCGGTTGACATTATCACATCTTGCTGATTTTTCAGCAGGTTTTTCATAACGGATCGGTTTGTGCGCGGCCTGGTCGAGCGACAGGCCATCGAGTAGCCAGGCCAACTCCCTGGTCCCGATCGCCCGCACCTCGGGCACGCTTGGGGCCAGCGGAACCGGTCACGCTCCAGCCGTTTATGCAACAGACAGAAACCGTTGCGGTCCCAGTAGAGAATCTTGATCGTATCCCTTCTACG
>CAZJEX010000023.1:0-69713 GCA_964545155.1 uncultured Desulfobulbus sp.
AACAGCGGCCGCTTTCGCGGCAGTTCGCCCGGCCGTTTTCACCGGAATACCCAATTCGGTGATTTCCGACTGATTGCCCAGCTTTTACACGACAGTTTCCGTGAATAATTGAAACGCTATGGTCAAACGGATCCACATAAGGATGGACAATTTGACAAGGATGGCTTCTTGATCCTCTTAACCTAATAACGCTATTTACAGCAAAAACCTCTTCAGGAAATACGTTCTAACAGCCTTGTTGGACGAAGCCGCTGTGCGGCAGACGAGCCACTAGCGACCCAGATTGTCCATAATGAACATGTTGTAATCTCACGGCATACGGTAATAGGGAGTAAGCGGCTGGGCAAAGGCAAGGCTGGCCGCATCAACCATTACCAAGGAGGTTACAATGAACACCACCCTGCCGCAAGATCCCCGCTTCAACAAGCAGTACCAGCAACATCTGCAATGTCTTAAGCTGGGCGGTCTGCAGCCAAAGACCATCGACGCCTACGCCAGGGCGATCTTTAAACGTCTATACAATGGGGTTTTCAGGCGTCCCTGGCACTCTATACAGCTACCCCTTTTGGCCATGTTGGTCACTAACTACGATGGTAGGCGGGCTTGATTTATCTCTGGATAAAAACGGGATTCAACGGGCGGAAATGGACTGCCTTGGACTGTCTTGGACTGTGCATCAGACGAAATGGCACAAAATACCCGTAAACCAAACTGCTTCGAAGCAGTTTATCGGACAACATTTTGTCTTCGTGCCAAGATTTGGTGCTGAATGGGAATTCTTTACCGCGCCCCTGGAAGTGGAGTCTTGCTTGAGTACTGGCGGCACGAGTAGGAATCTTATTCGTCCGTTTGTGCAGGGTATCGTCCGTCATCGCTACGATCAATCCATTCAACAGGATTCAAACGGCCATTTTTGCTAATTCAACATCCTGAAGGACTAACTCACAGCATATTACATAAAACCAAGGTAAGTCAAAAGCTTAACCATAATCAGCACAAAACACCAACAGGACCACTGTCAGTGATATTTCTGACTAATCACTCCATACATTTTTAGTGCATTCTGAGGTTTTTTGGAAGGCCTTGGGGGATTGTTGGGGGAGAGGGGCAACTATAAACTGAATAAAATTTATTCAGGGGTCCGAGATAGTCCGAGGGCATCCGTCAAGAGAGTGTATGCTGGGGTGTATCTACCGCTTTTTATTAACAGAAAAATATGTGTTAAATCATTTATATATCTTGTTTAAATGGCGGAGGAGCAGGGATTCGAACCCTGGGTGGGGTTGCCCCCACAACGGTTTTCGAGACCGTCCCGTTCAACCGCTCCGGCACTCCTCCGTCGGGGAGTATTGATACTGTTTTCTCGCAGGAACGTCAACCACTCCATCGAGGTGTTGACTTTGTGATTAGCCGGGGTTAAACAATACCCACTGTGATTTTTACCAAGGAGCGGCCATGCTTACCCCACCATTACAATCTAAACGACCAGGTTTACTGGTTCTTTTTTTCATGCTCCTTGCCTTGGGCGGTTGCGCGGCCCTATCGGGCCTGCGGGAAGAGCCCAAGATTTCCGTTGCCGATATCAGGATCCAGGATATCAAAGCCATGGAAGGCGTTTTTTTGATTAAGTTACGGGTGATTAACCCCAACAGCGTCCCCCTGGATATCCACGCGATCAACTGCGAGCTGGAAATGAATGGCCGTCATTTTGCCAGCGGCATTGCCGACAGCCAGCAGACGGTTCCGGCTCGCGGGACAGAGGTCGTCCCGGTAACCGTCTATGCCTCGGTGCTGGATATTCTGCCCTCGGTGGTCGACCTGATCCATGCCGCCGGTTCCCCTGCCAAAGAGAAAAAACTGCCGTACACGCTGAGCGGGACCGTTGGAGTGAGTGTGCCCGGATATCAGAAAGAAATTCCATTTAAATCCTCAGGGGAGCTTTCCCTGAAAGGATTGACCTCTTCCCGGTAAAGATTTTTCCTTCCCTATCCGGATTACTTTTGGCGGTTATTGTTGGGCGCTTTTTTTCGTTGATTTTCTCCTCATGCCAATCCCTCCCGAACCATGTGCTCTCTATTTCGACAGGTGCCCAGGTCGTCGCTGGAGCTTGATATCATTAGCTCCGGTCATAATTGTATTGACAGGATTAATCGGTGAAATAGAGTAAAAACCCATTCTACCATGGGATCAAGAGAGGACTTGGTATGCTCACCCCACAGCAGGGACAAATACTCATACGGCTGGCGCGTCAGCAAATTGAAGAGCGCCTGGGGGTTGCGGCCAGTCAGCCGGTCACGGCGGAGGAATTGGAGGCGCCGGCCTTTTCCGAAAAACGGGGTGTCTTTGTCACCCTGCATAAAAAAAATAATCTGCGGGGCTGCATCGGAAGTCTTGCCGCCGTGGAGAGGCTTGCCGACGGTATCAAACGCAATGCCCTCAATGCGGCGTTTCAGGATTACCGCTTTGATCCGTTGACGGCCGACGAGTTGGCCGATCTGCATATCGAAGTCTCCATCCTGACCGAACCGCAGCCCTTGACCTACGCCAATGCCGACCAATTGGTCCGCTTGCTGCGGCCCATGGTCGACGGGGTGATCCTGCAGGGACCCGGGGGGGCGAGCGCCACCTTTCTGCCGCAGGTTTGGCACCAACTGCCGATGGCCGAGCAATTTCTGGGGCACCTCTGCCGTAAGGCCGGGCTGGCCGACGGGGCCTGGCGTTCGGGAACGCTGCAAATATCCACCTACCAGGTGCAATCCTTCGAGGAATCCCGCTAGCGCGGAAAAACGATTATGAAAGAACTGTTTCTGCCTCCGGCGCTCTCCTGCGAGATCGGAGAAATTTATGCCTCCATGGCCACAGCCTATGACGAGGTCGCCGGAACTATTTCCCTGACCTGCCAGGGGTGTCCGGACAATTGCTGCGATTCCTATTTCCTCCATTATACCTACAGCGAATGGGCCTATCTCTGGGAAGGCATCCGCGCCCTCGACGATGCCCGGCTTGACCGCATCCTCCAACAGGCCAAGGAATACGTCGAGCAAAGCCGGGTGCTTATCTCCCGGGGCCAGCGGCCCCAACTGATGTGTCCGCTCAACGACCAGGGACTCTGCGGGCTCTATCAGCATCGGTTGATGATTTGCCGCACCCATGGCGTCCCGGCGACGCTGACCCATCCGGACGGGCAGCATCTCCGTTTCCCCGGCTGCTTCCGTTGCCAGGAGGTGGTCAATACGGCCTATGCCACCGAAGCCGACGCCCCGGCCATGGACCGGACCATCCTCTACCAGCGGCTGGCCCAACTCGAGACCCGGTTCCTTGGCGATAAAAAAGGACTTTTCCCTAGAATCAAGCTGACCATTGCCGAAATGATTGTCTCCGGTCCGCCCAAGGATATCAAAACCAACCGGGAGTAATTTCCCTTCTTCAATAGAATCATGGATACCAACCTGCAACAGGCTCAGCAAACCATCCTCAATGGCGGCCAGATCGACCGGCAAACCGCGCTCCAGCTGCTCGACGCCGACAAAAATGACCTTTATCAAGCCGCGGATGCTATTCGCCGTCATTTTTTGGGCGATCACTTCGACCTCTGCTCGATCATTAATGCCAAGAGCGGTAACTGTACGGAAAACTGCCGCTTCTGCGCCCAGTCCGCCCGTCATCACACCGGTATTGACACCTACACCTTGATCGCCGAGGATGAAGCCCTGTTCCAGGCCAAGGATAACGATGATCACGGGGTGCACCGGCTTTCCCTGGTGACCAGCGGCCGCAGCCTGAGTCCGGCCACGGTGGCGGAATTGACCGATCTCTACCAGAAAATGGCGGCGACTACTTCGCTGCTGTTCTGCGCCTCCTCCGGGCTGCTCGATCAGGAGATCGCCGACGGCCTCTACTTGGCCGGAGTTCGGCGCTACCACTGCAATCTGGAAGCCAGCCGGGGATTCTTCCCGAAGGTCTGCACCACCCATACCTGGGAAGAAAAAGTCGAGACCCTGGAGTTGGCCCGCCGGACCGGCATGTCGCTCTGTTCCGGCGGCATCATCGGCATGGGCGAGTCCATGGAGGATCGCATCGATCTGGCCTTTGAACTCCGTGAGCTGGCGGTCAAGTCGATCCCGATCAACATCCTCACCCCGATCGCCGGCACGCCGCTGGCCGAACTCACCCCGCTGACCGCGGACGAGGTCTTGACCACGGTGGCCCTGTTCAGGTTGATTAACCCGGACGCGGTGATTCGCATGGCTGGAGGCCGACAGCAATTGGGCGAGGAGCAGTATCAGTGCTTTGCAGCCGGCGCCAACGGCGCCATTGTCGGCAATTATCTGACCACCACCGGCTCCGGCATTGCCGAAGATCTCGACCACCTCGCGGCCCTGGGCTTCACCTTTGACCGACCGTGATACCATGACCACCGAAGACCTGCTCCGCTTCGACCGGGAGCACCTCTGGCACCCCTACACCTCCACCACCAACCCTTTGCCGGTCTATCCGGTGGCCTCGGCCGCCGGGGTGCGGATCACCCTGGCCGACGGCCGGGAACTGATCGACGGCATGTCGTCCTGGTGGTGCGCCATCCACGGCTACAACCATCCGGTGCTCAACGCTGCCCTGGTCGAACAGAGCCAGCGGATGGCGCATATCATGTTCGGGGGATTCACCCATGAGCCGGCGGTGGAGCTGGCCCGGCTGCTGGTGGCGCTGACTCCGGCGCCGCTGGATAAGGTTTTTCTCTGCGACTCGGGCTCGGTGAGCGTCGAGGTGGCGATGAAGATGGCCCTCCAGTACCAGCAGGCCCTCGGCAAACCGGAAAAACACCGGATGCTGAGCCTGCGGGGCGGCTACCACGGCGACACCTTCCAGGCCATGTCGGTCTGCGACCCGGTCACCGGCATGCACAGCCTGTTTGAGCGCGCCCTCAGCCGGCAGCTGTTCGCCCCCCGGCCCCAATGTCGCTTTGACGACCCCTGGGACGCGCGCGACCTGGAACCCATGGCCGAGCTGCTGGCCGGCCATCACCAGGAGGCCGCGGCGGTCATCCTGGAGCCGATCGTCCAGGGCGCCGGCGGCATGTGGTTTTATCATCCCGAATATCTGCGGGGTCTGCGGCGGTTGTGCGACCAGTTCGACGTGCTGCTGATTTTTGATGAGATCGCCACCGGCTTCGGCCGCACCGGTCGGCTGTTCGGCGCCGATCATGCCGGCGTTTGTCCGGACATCATGTGCGTGGGCAAGGCGATCACCGGCGGCTATCTGACCCTGGCCGCCACCCTGGCCACCACCGAGGTGGCCACCGCCATCTCGAACGCTCCGCCGGGGGTGTTCATGCACGGCCCGACCTTCATGGGCAATCCGCTCGCCTGCCATGTGGCCTGCGCCTCGATCCGCCTGCTCCAGGAGAGTCCCTGGCAGGAGCGGGTGGCCGCCATCGCCGGCCAATTGGCCGTCGAGCTGGCCCCGGCCCGCGACCTGGCCACCGTGGCCGATGTCCGGGTCCTGGGGGCCATCGGGGTGATCGAGACCCGGCAGCCGGTGGACATGGCTCGGCTCCAGCGTTTTTTTGTCGACCAGGGGGTCTGGATCCGGCCCTTCGGCCGTCTGCTCTATCTGATGCCGCCGTTTATCATCGAGCCGGACGAACTCTCCCGGCTGACCACCGCCCTGGTCCGGGCGGCCGCCGCCTGTTGACCGGCCCCCCTTGCCCTGCCAGGATCTACCGCGGGCACGGGGCAAGCGCGCTCCCTTTCCGTAACCCCCGACCACTTTTGCCAAGAGCAAGCCGATGAAGCGAGAACTGATCAATAAAACCGTCCTCCTGGTCCTGGTGCTGCTCATCTCGGCGGTGTTCCTCGACATGATCGCCCAGTTTCTCATGCCAATGTTCATGGCCGGCATCTTTTCCGCCATCCTCAGCCCGGCCCATCGCTGGCTGACCGCCAAGATCGGCGGCCGGGAAAATATTGCCTCGGTGCTGGTAATCGTCGGTATTGTGGTCCTGGTGCTGGCGCCGCTCTCGATCCTCATCGGGGTGGTGGTCGGTCAGGCGATCAGCGTCGGCCAATCGGTCACCCCCTGGGTGCAGGCCTTTGTCAACGAGCCGACCGCGGTCAGCGCCTACATGGAAAAGATCCCCTATTACCAGGAACTGCTTCCCTATCGGGCGGTGATCATCGAAAAGGCCGGCCAGGCGGTGGGCAGCATCTCGTCGTTCCTCATCGAAAGCCTTTCCTCGGTCACCAAGCTGACCGTCAATGCGGTGTTCAGCAGCATCATCATGCTCTATGTGATGTTTTATTTTCTCACCATGGGCGAGGCGCTGCTGCTGAAAATCCTCTATTTCCTGCCCCTGCACGACCGTGATGAGCGCCGCTTGCTGCGTCGTTTCACCTCGGTGACCAAGGCGACCCTCAAAGGCACCTTGATCATCGGGGCCATCCAGGGCTTTATCTGCGGTCTGGCCTTTGCCTTTGCGGGTATCCAGGGGCCGGTGTTCTGGGGCACGGTCATGGCGGTGATGTCGATCATTCCCGCTTTCGGGACCGCGATCGTCTGGATTCCCGCCCTGATTATCCTGGCCCTGCAGGGCAATTTCATCGGCGTGACCATCCTGGCGGTTCTTTGTGGGGCGGTGGCCGGCAATCTCGATAATATCCTCCGTCCCCGACTGGTGGGCAAGGACACCGAGATGCACGACCTGTTCGTGCTCTTCGGCACCCTTGGCGGCATCAGCATGTTCGGCATCCTCGGGATCATCCTCGGCCCGATCGTGGCGGCCCTGTTCATCACCGTCTGGGAGATTTACGGTAAGGTGTTCGAATCCTACCTGCCCGATGTCGGCCCTTTTTTCACCGCCACGGCCAAGGAGGACTCGACGAGCGAATTCCTCTCGTCGACGATGGGAAAGACAGAAACCACCGCCGCCTCCGCCGTCGATCCAACGACGGAAGGGGAGCCCCCCCCGCCCCCGGTCGCCTAGGGCGATTGGGGGCAGCTCCCCCTCCGGCCCCGGCTGCCGGGGCAACCATCGGGGGCGGCTGCGGGAAATGGCTTGAATTTCCTCATCTTCTTCATTAGATAAGAAACCTTTGCTGTATCGATCCCTGGGGCGGTCCGTTCTGCCGGCAGCATCGGCCGGAAACCGATCCCTGACCTTATATTCGAACCAGAACCTAAGTGTGGAGGCCTGCCGTGAGCGAAGAAATTCGTGTGAAAAATACCGGGTTGCGAGGAGTGACCGTTGCTGATTCCGCGATCAGCTTTATTGATGGCGAACAAGGGGTGTTGATTTATCGGGGGTATCGGATCGAGGATCTGGCCGATAGCTCTTCCTACATGGAGACGGCCTATCTGCTGCTTTTCGGCACCTTGCCAACCAATGAGCAACTCAACGATTTTACCACGAAAGTCACCGCATCCCGCCAGGTGCCTGAGTTTGTCTTCGAGAGCATGCGTCAATGGCCGAAAAACGCCAAGCCCATGGATGTCCTCCAGGCCTCCATCCCCTTGCTTGGCATGGAGGAAGCGCATAACGATAGCCTCGACCGGCCGACGTGCATTAATCGAGCCATCGGATTGATCGCCCGGATGCCGACCCTGGTGGCCGGCTGGCACCGCATCCGCAACAACCAGCCGATCCTGCCGCCCGATCCCGGCCTGGACCATGCCGCCAATTTTCTCTATATGCTCCAGGGCAAACAGCCCGATGCGGCCACGGCCCACGACCTGGATGTCTGCCTGATTCTCCACGCCGACCATACCTTCAACGCCTCAACCTTTGCCGCCCGTGAAGTGGTCTCGACCCGGGCCAGCCTCTACGCCGGGGTGTCGGCCGGTCTGGGGGCGCTGTCCGGCAGCCTGCATGGCGGGGCCAACGCCAAGGTCATGGCAATGTTGCTCCGATTGGAAAATGAGCCGGATATCGAGGCCTGGGTAACCGCCCAACTCCAGCAGGGGCAGGTGATCATGGGCATGGGGCACGCCATCTATAAAACCGGTGATCCCCGGGCGGTGTACCTCAAGAAAATGGGTCAGCGGTTGGGCGATCAGACCGGGGGCAAGTGGGCGGCCATCTCCCAGCGGATCGAGGAAACCGCCTTGGCGATCTTTGCCCGGCAGGGCAAGACCACCATTCTGCCCAATGTCGATTTCAACAGCGCTCCGGTCTATTACCTGATGGGGATTCCCATGGATTTGATGACCCCGATCTTTGCCATCTCCAGGGTGGCGGGTTGGTGCGCCCATATCATTGAAGAACAGTTTGCCGATGCCCAGGGCAAACCGGCGCTCTATCGGCCCCAGGCCCAGTATGTGGGCGAATATTGCGGCCCGATGGGCTGTGAGTATTCACCGGCGTCGAAACGGAAATAAGCTGGCAAACCTGGGCGCCCCGTTCCCGGTTGAGACTTTGGCCTCGACCGGGAACGCTTACCAGGCGCTGGTGCTCAGGTCCACCTTCTTTTCTGCGATCAGGTGCAGGCAGGCATCGACGCTGGCGGGGTCGTAGTAGGTCCCTCGGCCGGAGCGGATTTCGTCCAGCGCCGTGTCCAGGCCCAGGGAAGGGCGGTAAGGGCGGTGCGAACTCATGGCTTCGACGACATCGGCCACGGTCAGGATCTTGGCTTCCAGCAGAATGTCTTTATCGGTGAGGCCGCGGGGATAACCGGAACCATCGAGATGTTCGTGGTGCTGGTGGACAATGTCGGCCACCGGCCAGGGGAAGTGGATGTTCTTGAGGATTTCGTAGCCCACCTCGGTGTGGCATTTGATGATCGCCCGCTCCTGGACGGAAAGTCGGGCCGGTTTGGCCAGGTATTCCGAGGGCAGGGCGATCTTGCCGATATCATGGAGCACGGCGGCGAAGTGAAGTCCTTCAATCTGGCTTTCCGGCAGACCGAGTTCCCGGGCAATGGCGCAGGCCAGTATGTCGACCCGCATCTGATGGCCGGCGGTATAGGGGTCGCGTTTTTCCGCCGCCGAGGCCAGTGATTTTACCGTCTCTTCCAGACTGTTGTGGATTTCGTCCCGGCTCTTCTTCAGGGCTTCCATCGCCGTCTTGCGTTCAGAAATATCCCGGGCAATCCCCCGGTACCCCAACAGATGGCCGTCGTCGTCGAACACCGGCACCCCGTTATTTTCAATGACCACGATCCGGCCATCCTTGGCCTGACAGCTATTTTCAAACTCACGGAACGGTTTCCGGGAACCGATGAGCTGTTGAAAAACTGAACGGGTGCGCTTTGATTCATCGGGTGCGGTCAGTTCGATCAGGTGTTTGCCGATGATCTCCTCGGATTCAAAGCCCAGCAGGTCCCGCACCTTGGGACTGCTATAGGTGAACAGGCCCTCGGGACTGATCTCCCAGATCCAGTCGCTGGTGGTTTCAACCAGGCTACGGAACCGCTCGTTGCTTTCCTCCAGGGCGACCAGCAGCCGTTCCCGTTCCTCCCAGATGATGCGGCGAACACGATCGGCCAGGACGGTATGGCGGATCATGTAGAACGCCAGGAACGACACCAGGAACAGGATAGCGGAGGCGATGGCGTTGAGCTGTTTGGCGATTAGGCCGATTTCGATATTGACGTCTTCGGTATAGAGGCCGGTGCCGATGATCCAGCCCCAGGGGGCGAATCCCTTGACGTAGGAGATCTTGGGTACGATTTTTTCGGGATCGTCCTGCCATTGAAACCGATAATCGACGTAGCCCGCCCCCTGGGCCTTGACCACCTTGACGAACTCCTCCAGCAGGTTTTTCCCCCTGGGATAGCGGACGTCGGGCACGGCCTCACCATGCAGATCGGGCCGGTATGGATGCATGACAATCAGCGCGTTCATGTCGTTGACCCAGAAATAATCCTTGTTGGATGGGCCGTAACGGATGTCGCGAATAACTCTGAGGGCTGCTTGCTGCGCCTGCTCCCGGCTCATCTCGCCGGAACGTTCCATGGCTTCGTAGGAAGAGACCATGGTCCAGACGATGGTGTTCAGTTCTCTGAGCATCTCCCGCTTTTTAGTCAGGAGGTTTTCCTTAAGGGAAGGCAGGATAATTACAAAGGTGGCGGTGACGAACAAAACGATGGTGAGCAGGGCGGGCAAGGCGATCCTGAAGGAAATAGCATGGGAAAATTTGGGCTTTTTTTCCTTGTCCATGCAGGGCACCGGCGAATTAGTGTGGTTGGTTGCGGATAAGATGGGGGTTGCGACGGGTACCAAGACCGTTTATTCAGCGGGGTTTTGAGCCCCGAAAAAGCCGTCGTCGGTCCAGTCCGCGCCATCAACACAGTATACGGATAACCATCTGTTTGTTCTTGCACCATAACGATTGCCGAAATTATCGGCAAGGATTCTTCGTCACCGCTGCATGGAGTCGCCTGGTATTTTTCCTGTCGATTGCCCTTGACTTTACCATCCTGATATTGTTTTTTACTCGGAGGTTTCAGGTTCCATTTATGGAATAAAAAGGGAACTCCGTGAAAATCGGAGACGGGCCCGCCGCTGTAACCGGGGACGAACGCTGCATAACAGTCACTGACCATTGGTTGGGAAGACGCGGCGGGAGGATGAACCGGGAGTCAGAATACCTGCCTGAAACGAACAGTCGCTCTCCGTGGACCTGAGAGACGGCGCAGATACGTGGATTCACCAGGGCATCCTCGGATCATTTTACATGATCCGAGGATTTTTTTTTGTCCTCGGCATCGAACCTGTGTTCCAGACCAGAGGAGGTTTCACGCTCAGCATTGCTCCCTCGGCAAGGCATGTATTGCCTTGGAGGAACGAATCCGAACGGTTGTTAAGGAATTTCCGTCAGGCCCCGGCCCCCTGTCGTTTTGCCATGTCCGGCAGGTCACGCGGCGATACTGTTTGCCGGCAGTATCCTGCGGGGGGCTCCACTCGATTTTCTGCGGAATTTTCGTTTTATTGTTCATCGGATGCAAGGGGTTCGTTTCTGCTGCACCTTTCATGCAGGCGGCCCGGGGAGCAATGGTGAGTACGGGCGCTTCGGCGCCGCTGTCATGCTGTGCTTGAGCTAACCCGGGGATCAGTCCCGATTTCTTTTTTTAACCTGTTTGCACCAAGAGAGGAACTGCACCATGTATTGTCGCGTCCAAGGCCTGATGCTCGCCCTGCTGCTCGTTGTTTTGCTGCCTTTTACCGGCTTGGCCGGTGATCCTGTGAAGGGGCATCCAGTTGCGGACAGCAAAGGCCCCGCCATTTTGCTGGTGACGTTCGGCACCAGTGTGCCCAGCGCCCAGGTGGCCTTCGCCAACATCGAAAAACAGGTGAAGGCCGCCTTTCCAGCCACCGAAATCCGCTGGGCCTATACCTCCAAGATTATCCGCAAAAAACTCGCGAAAAGCGGCAGTATCGTCGATTCTCCGGAAACCGCCATGGCCAAGCTGATGGATGAAGGCTACACCAAGGTGGTGGTGCAGTCGCTGCACATGATCCCTGGGGCCGAGTTTCATGAAATTTATACCAATACCAAGTTGTTTGCGCAGATGTCCGGGGGGATCGGCAAGGTGATGGTCTCATACCCGATGCTGACCACCGACGAGTCCATGGAAAGAGTGCTTCAGGCGATTATCGCCGATGTGGTCCCCAAAGAGCGGAAGCCCGAGGATGCGGTGGTGCTCATGGGACACGGCACCCATCACCCTAGCGACGCCATCTATTCCGCCCTGATGTATAAACTGCAGCAGCGGGACGCCAATATGTACATCGCCACGGTTGATGGGCATCCGACCTTTGACGAAGTCCTAGAGATGCTGGTGAAAAAAGACATCGAAAAGGTCTACCTTGTGCCGTTTATGACCGTGGCCGGCGATCATGCCCTCAATGATATGGCCGGTGACGAGCCGGATTCCTGGAAGAACCAACTGGCAAAGGTGGGCATTGAAAGCGTGCCCGTTCTCAAGGGGTTGGCCGAGTTTGACTCCCTGGTCGAGCTTTGGATAGATAACCTTAAAACAGCCATGGCCCATATGCAATGACCCCGATGTCTTGGTGGTCCTCATCGTGACCGTTGGGGTTGCGAGTTACCAACGGGAATGTCAGTAGGTGTTTTCCAGCGCCCTCCAGAGCCTTTCCGGAGGGCGTTTTTTTATTTGGAGCGTGTACCGCAAAGAATTCCACCTTCCTGCTTGTACCCCGGCGGGGGACATCTTATTTTTAAAAAAGAACCGAGGTGTCAAGAGACTCTGCCGTAATTGTGACAGACGAAAAGATTCAGAATAATTGCTTGTGTTTCGGCCTGGTTGCAGCGATAATAATTTTATAATTCTATTTGCAAACTTATCCTTACCTCGTTCAAGGAGGGGCATGATGACCGAGCCAAAGAACAATTCACTCCAGTATCACATCACCGCAGTTAAAAAGGGTGAGCGTGTCTTTGAAAATGCGTTTCAGAGTGTCAGCCGGATGATCCTGGAAAAGGATATCAACAAGGTGACGGTCAACGGCAAGTCTACCTTTGATTTCACCATTTTCCGCGAAGGGAAAAAACATATCATCGGCATGCACGACGAGATCAACTCCTTTGTCTCGTTCGTCAAGGATGCCTCCCAGGGGGGGTCCTCCAAGGAAATGGCCTTTGTGCTGGTCGGTGAACCCGGCAACGGCAAGACCTTTCTGGTCGAATACCTCTGCGGTCTGTATCGTGATTTTCTCTCCCGACCAAAGAATCGGAAACACACCTTCAGGTTCATTAACCTTGATCGGATCGGCAGCTACGGCAACATCAAGACCATAGAGTCGCAAACTTACGAAGACCCGATGGTCCTGGCTCTCAATGTCTGCGAGGGACGTGCGGAATCGTTGCAGTACCTGGCCAAAAAATTCCGAATCAGCGACAAGATGCTGGCCGAGTGGGGCGAGAATTATCGCCCGCTGGGGGCCTGTTCCGCCTATATCTGGAACGATATAAGGACCGCCGCCAACGGCAATCTGGAAGAGATGCTGCAATCCATCGAAATCGTCCAGGTGCCCCTGATCGAGAGTCTGGGCACGGTAACCGGCAAATACCCGGCCAAGGATAAGATCACCTCGTCGGCGGTCGACCTGCTGGGCGAGGAGTCCATCCAGCGACTGCTGCATATCAGCGACACCAACAACCCGTACCGGTTCGATCTCCGCCGGGGCGCCCTGGCCCGGGTTGCGGGTGGCGGCATCCATTTCAGCGACGAGATCTATAAAAATAAAAAGGATCTGGTCCAGGTGTACTTGGGTATCATCCAGAACCGGACCATCGAGATCGACGGGTACAAGTGGCCGATCGACACCCTGATCATCGCCACCAGCAACAATTCCGAGTTCAACCGTTTCCTCTCGGAGAAAGAGGAGGCGCCGATCATCGACCGGTGCCGGATCTGTTATGTCTCGCACAATACCAATTATCGCCAGCAGTATGCCCTGACCGGGTACGCCATTGGCAACGAGGCTAAGACCACCCTGACCGGCGATCTCATGCACCAGGATCCCAATCTCAACTATGCCGCCTCTACAGCGGTGGTCCTTACCCGCTTGCCCAGGTCGGAAAAACTGACCCCTATCGAGACCATGAAGCTGGCCGCCGGCGAGGTGGCCGGGGAAAAGAGCCTCAAGACCCTGTCCGAGGTGATCGACGGGCTTAATCAGGAGCATGACATCACCAAGCGTTTTGGACAGAAAGGTTTGGGGCAACGCAATATGGGCCGGTCCATGCAGCTGATGCTGGAGAGTTCGGAGACCAACGAAGGCCGGTGCATGTTTGCCTACGATGTCTTCACCGCCCTTGAACGGGTGATCCTCGACTATGTCTCCGAGGCCGCCGACCGGGCCAAGTTTCTCGATGATCTCAAGATCGCCAAGGGGCTCTACCGGGAGCGGATCATGACCGAGATGTTCAATGCCTACATGGATGAACCGCTGGCCATCCGCAAGGACGTGATCAATTACGTCAATATGATCATTGGCATCGATGCCGAGAACCTGGGCGTGGATCGGATGTGGAAATACAAAAATCCGCAGACCGGCGAGCTGCTGGCCCTGAAAATCGACGAACGCTATATCGATTCGGTCGAGGCTTGCCTGGGACTTAAGATCCGCGAGCAGAAGGACTCGTTCCGCACCTCGATCCGCAAGATTTACGGCCAGAAGATCTCGGTGAACCCGGATTACGATTTCATGGACAATCTCGAACTGGTCAAGGCGGTCACCGATGTCCGGCTGAAATCTGATATCGCCGGGGCCGGCAGCCTGATTGGGGCCTTGGCCAACCGGACCAACGAGGAAAACCAGAAACTCTACGACCGAATGATCGAAACCATGCTGCACAAACTCGGCTACTGCCTCACCTGTGCCCAGAAAACCATTGAATATTTCTGTACCCAGGTCGACGAAAACTAAGGCCCGCGACGCGCGCAAGGCTGACCAGATGGCGGAAACAGCAATGAAAAAACTGCAGGAACTCTTTCGCAGCTATGAGGCTCGGGGGCTGTCGTCCGAGCAGCGGCGGGTGATTGAGTGGGAGCTGCGTCTGGCCGAACAGGCTGGCGATCCGGAGCAGAGGCATCATCTGCCGCTGCCTCCCCGGTCGCGATCGCTCTATGGCTACAACGATCCCGAGCTCCTCCAGCAGGGACTGCCCTCGCCGCTCACGACCATGGTGGCGTACCAGACGCTCGATCGCCTGCTGGAACGCGATCTGCAGCGGGAAAAGGACGGCTTTCCCCGTAAAATCAGGGTTGGTAAACTGGTGAAACCGGGGCGGGACGGAGACGACAAGGTGGTGGTTATCCCGACGACTGTGGAGGAAAAATTTTACCACGATCAGATCCGCGAAGAGAGCGAAGGGGAAGGGGAAGGAGAAGAGGCCGGCGAAGGTGGCGCCGGCGAAGGTCAAGAGGGCGAGGTCATCGGTGAGCAGCCGGTGCATGAGGAGCAGGCCGGCGGCAGCGGTGCCGGCCAGGGCCAGGGTGGCACCCATGAGCTCGAGTCCACGGTGTATGACCTGGGCCGTATCCTCACCGAGCAGTTCGCGCTGCCCAACCTCAAGGACAAGGGGAAAAAACGATCACTGACCCGTTACGCGTATGATCTCACCGACAGAAATCGGGGATTCGGTCAAATCCTCGACAAGAAGGCCACCCTCAAACGGGTATTGCAGACCAATATCGGCTTGCAACGGCTCCACGATCTGAACAAGATCGACACCGACCAATTGATCGTCTCTCCGCGGGACCGCGTGTATCGGATACTCTCCAAGGAAAAGGACTATGAATCCCAGGCCGTGGTCTTTTTTGTCCGGGATTATTCTGGTTCCATGGGGGGGAAGCCGACCGAATTGGTGGTCAATCAGCATGTGCTGATCTATGCCTGGCTGACCTATCAATATCAGAAACAGGTAACTACCCGGTTCATTCTTCATGATACCGAGGCAAAGGAAGTCGACAATTTTCAGTCCTACTACGCCATGCAGGTCGCCGGCGGTACCCAGGTCTCCTCGGCGTATCGCCTGGTCAATCAGATTGTCGCCGAGGAAGAATTGGCTCGGGACTCCAGTATTTATGTTTTCCATGGAACCGATGGCGACGATTGGGATACCTATGGCGAAGAGGCTTTGCCGGAACTGGAAAAGATGCTGGTCTATGCCAGCCGGGTCGGGATCACCATCGCTGAGAACGGTTTTGCCGGCAGCAGTCGCAGCGAGGTGGAGCGTTATCTCTCCAAATCCGGTTTGCTGGAGGAGAAAAAAGAGCTGTTGCGTCTGGACGTGATGGCCAAGGATAGCACGGAAGCCCGGATCATTGAAGGCATTAAACATCTGATTTCTTAAGCGAGGGGGCGGACGGGCAAGGGTTGTCGACCTGCCCCCGGTGGGGATTATGGAACTGATCAGTCAACATGCCAAAAAGATCATGGAAGGGTGCAAGGAACGCGCCCGGGAAGCGGGATTACGCTTTCAGGACGAAACCCTCGAGTATGTGGTCACCAATCGCGATCTTCTGGAGTTGTCCCCAAAAGTGATGATCCCCACCCTGTATGACTACTGGGTGCAGGATGTGGAGGTGCTGCGGGAATCCGGGCGGTATGAGCTCTATCCCAACAACCCGTACGAAACCGTCATCAATACCCGGCCCCCCATCTCCTATTACAACGACAATAATCCCGACTGGCTCAACGTGATGATCTTTTATCATGTGATTGGCCACATCGATTTTTTTCAGAACAATCTCTTCTTTCGCCATACCCGGGGATACGATTTTACCAGCCGGGCCTTGGCCGATAAGCGGCTCTTTGCCCGTTTACGTTCGGAAAAGGGGCGGTGGGTCGATTATGTGATCGAATTTTCCCGGACCATCGACAATCTGGTGGGGTATTTCGACCTGTTGGCCGATATCGACCGGGCCGATGACGGGCACCGGTATTCGATGCTCGATTATTATTTCGATGTGTTTCTCCAGCGCGGCCCCCGCAGTTCAATGAACGCTTTTTCCAAGGAAATTGAACGGTTCAACCGGATGGTCCGGGAGCATCCCGAAGACGGCGAACTTCTATTCCTCAAATCCGTCACCGAAAAACATTCCGAGCTCGAAGCGCTCTACACCAAGAAAATGCAGGAAAAGAAAACGGTCGGCCGCTGTGATCTGCTCCGGTTTCTGATGGAGTATTCCCCCTTTCTCAATCGCGAGGAAAACCGGTGGATGTTGATGGTCATGGAGGTGATCCGCTCCACCTCGCTCTATTTTCAGCCGCAGATCCGCACCAAGATCCTAAACGAAGGTTGGGCCAGTTACTGGCATGAACAACTGTTCCTCGGCGATGACCGGATCAACGGTCATGAAGTTGATTTTGCCATCGTCAATGCCAAGGTCACCTCCATGCCCCGGGTCGGCCTCAACCCCTACGCGCTCGGCATGCGGCTCTTCCAGTATCTGGAGGCGCAGGCCGAAAAAGGGAAGATGGGGCTGGAATATTTCCAGACCGCCGATCAGCACCAGCGACGCGTCTTTGACCGGGCCACCGGTCAGGGGCGGGACTTCATTTTCCACATCCGCGAAAATTATTGCGATTCCATGTTTATCAATAGTTTCCTCGACCAGGAATTCGTCGATCAGCACCGGTTGTTTGTGGTCGGCAAACGACTCAATAAAGAACGAATGACCTGGCAGTACTATGTCCGAAGCCGCAAGGCCGCTGACTATAAACAAATGGTGCAGGAGAGTCTCTACCATCCGCCGCGCATCGAAGTGACGGTTGCCGAAAATAACGCCTTGGTGCTCAATCATGTGTTCGAGGGCAAGCCCCTGGTTCGTGATTTTATCCAGGGTGTGCTCCTGGGGGTGGAATTTCTTTGGGGGGACGAGGTTCATCTCTATACCAGTGATCCTGTGCCGGTGAAGGACGACTCGTCGAGCGAGGGCCAGGCAAAGGAAGAAAAACCGAAAAGGATCATCAACTGGAAGCGATTTCGCTATTCCATGAAGGAACGGTCACTGACCAGGACGCTGGCTGAATGAAACGGCAAGAATGTGAGCTACCTGAGGTGAATGGATGGGTGAACTGAGCAAGGCCTTGCATACCCTTGAGCACTACAAGGGCAATCGCAATCGACAATCCGAACTCTCTTTTGCCGATTTTCTGCGAGAGGTGGTTGAACGGCCCGAGCGGAACATCCGTAATGTCGCCCAGGTTTATGCCGACATGGTCCATTATTTTGTCCGGTACGGCATCGACGAATACCGGGATGACCCGGAATCCATCAATTACCTCAACTATGATTGCAATCGACTGTTTGTCGAAGGCTCGGATCGACCGTTTTTTGCGGACCGTCTGTTTGCCAATCGGTTGATCCGACATGTGGAATCCCTGTCGGTTGGTGACCAGCAGAACAAAATTTATATCTTTGACGGGCCACACGGCAGCGGCAAATCGACTTTTCTTAACAACCTGTTGCGTCAATTCGAGCAGTATGCCAACACTCCGGAAGGCACCCGGTTTGAAGTGGTCTGGAAACTCAAGGAAGACAACCTGGTCGGCAGTGTCCACAGCGTGGCTTCCCTGGCCAGCAAACTCTCCCAATTGCTGGGCGAGGAATTGCCCGACGAGGCCGGCGGCGATACCAATCAAAGCCACAAAGGTAAGGAAAACGAAGTGTCCGGGAGCGTGCTGACCTTGCCTTGCCCCAGCCATGATCACCCGATCCTGCTGGTGCCCAAGGAGATTCGCCGTCGTTTTCTCGACGATCTCCTGGAAAACGATCAGTTTAAAGGACTTTTGTTCACGGAAAAGAAATATGAATGGGTTTTCCGGGATGAACCCTGCACCATCTGCACCTCGTTGTACCAGGAATTGCTCAAGAAATACGGGGATCCTCTTAAGGTCTTTGATTGCGTCTTCGCGCGGCCCTATGTAATCAATCGTCGGTTGGGCAACGGCGTCTCGGTTTTTAATCCGGGCGACCGGCGGTCGTTGAAAAATGTTATTAACGATGAAGAGGTGCAACGCTCGCTCGACGCCATGTTCTCACCGAGCGGCAAGGTCCCGTACCTGTATTCCAATTATGCCAAGATCAACAACGGCATCTATGCGCTTATGGATGTCAAGTCGCATAACACCGAGCGTTTGATGGATCTCCACAACATCATCAGCGACGGCGTCCATAAGGTCGAGCAGATCGAGGAGCGGGTGAACTCGTTGTTTTTTGCCCTGATGAATCCCGAGGACAAAAAGGTGCTGACCGACCTGGCTGCCTTTTCGGACCGGATTGAATATGTCAACATTCCCTATGTTCTCGATATAAAAACGGAAGTTGAGATATATCGCGGGGTTTTCGGCAAGCATATCGATGACAGTTTCCTGCCCCGGGTGCTGCATAATTTTGCCAGGGTTATCGTCGCCACCCGCCTGCGGACGAAATCCGAGGCCATGCTGGAGTGGATCAAAGATCACGAAAAATACGAACTGTATTGCGACCGAAATCTGCAGCTGCTGAAAATGGAGATATTCACCGGTTATATCCCCGCCTGGCTGGAGGAAGAGGATGTGGAACGGTTTACCTCCAAGCGGCGACTCAAAATTATCGCCGAATCCGAGCAGGATGGCTGGCGAGGACTTTCCGGCCGCGATTCCATTCGGATGTTCAATGAGTTTTATTCGACCTACGTGCGAGACGATAAACTGATTGATATGTCCATGCTCGGAAAATTTTTCAGAAAATACTGTAAGAAAGACAAGGAGATACTGCCAATTGGCTTCCTCGACTCCTTGGTGCGGATGTACAACTATTCGGTGCTGCAGTCGGTCAAGGAGTCGCTGTACTATTATAACGAGGAACAGATTTCCAGAGACATTCAGAACTATATGTTCGCGGTGAACTTTGAACCGGGAACGACGGAAACATGTCGGTTCACCAAGGAAAAGCTGGAGATCTCCGAGCCATTTTTCCAGCGGATCGAATCCAGGTTGCTGGTGAAACCCAGCGAAGCGGTCACCTTTCGAAACAGCGTGCAGAAGGCTTATACCACCAGCGCGTTGACCCAGGAGATGCTGCGGGACAACCTGGATATTACCGAAACCTCACTCTATCTCCACCTTTACGAACGGTATATCCATAACCTGAAGGACAAGGTTATGGAACCGTTTCATGAGAACGAAAACTTTCGACGGGCGGTCAAGGAATTCGATCAGGAGTCATTTAAGACCTATGACCAAAAAATCCAGGGCGATGTCGCTTTTATGATGGAGAACCTCCAAAAGAAATTCGGCTACAGCCGTCAGGGCGCCAAAGAGATCTGCATCTACGTCATCGATAATAATTTAGCCAAGGTGTTCGACGGGCTCCTGATCACCAATCAGATGGTCATCTGAGCGATCCCGCCGGAAAATGGCGCGTGCCGATAGCGATATGATTGATCTTTTTCAGATCGCCACGCTGCTTTGAGGTGGTGATGTCAAAGTGTACTAAAAACAAGAAGGGCTAAATCGCTTGTATTTAAGCAATTTAGCCCTATTAATTATGGTGCCGAAGGCGAGACTCGAACTCGCACGACCGTGGGCCGCTACCCCCTCAAGATAGTGTGTCTACCAATTCCACCACTTCGGCACGCAATTTTTATTTGTTATTCGAACCGTTCGTCTGCTCCTTGGGCTGCTCAGGGGCGGCCGGCTTGGCTGCGGGGAGAGGTACGGTCACGGGCTCGGTTTGCGCCGGGATCTGCTGCGGAGCTTCTACCTTGACACTGCTCATCACGGACCCAGTGCTTTTGTTCGTGGAGAGGTAGGCCAAGGTAATGGAGGTCCCCATGAAGACAATCGCAGCCAAGGTGGTGATTTTGTTCAGCAGGGGCATGGGCCCCTCGGTGCCGAACAATGATTGGCTGGAGCCGCCGAAGGACGCTCCTATATCTGCACCCTTGCCATGCTGCAGTAATACGATGCAGATGAGAAAGAGGCAGACGATAGTATGAAGTACAATAATTAAAGTTGTCATTTAAAACAAATAATCCGCTTAAACGAATCGGCTTGCAGTGCCGCGCCGCCTACAAGTACACCGTCAATGTCCGGTTGCACCATAAGTTCGTCAATGTTATCAGGCTTAACCGAACCACCGTACAGTATTCTTATTGTTTCGGCAATATTTTTTTCGTATAAACCTGCGAGGCATTGACGGAGGAAGGCGTGGACCTCCTGGGCTTGTTCCTTGGAGGCGGTTTTACCGGTGCCGATGGCCCATACCGGTTCGTAGGCCAGCACCACGCGGGCTGCCTCCGCTTTGCCCACCCGTTCCAGGCCGTCGCGGAGTTGGCGTTCAAGTACGGCCAGGGTGGTGCCGCTTTCACGTTCCCCCAGGGTTTCGCCGATGCAGAGAATCGGCAGCATCTCCGAATCCAGGGCGCCGCGGAGACGGCGGTTGATCATGGTGTCGTTTTCACCAAAGATCTGGCGACGTTCGGAGTGGCCGATGATAACCGAGTTGACCCCGATATCCTGGAGCATGATCGGGGAGATCTCTCCGGTGTAGGCGCCTTGTTTTTCCCAGGCGACATTTTGGGCGGCAACCTGAATGGAGGTACCCTTGATTGCGGCGGTCACTGCGGCGAGGGCCGTGAACGGAGGCGCGATCAGGACCTCGCGGTCCGGGCAGTCGGTAGCGGCAGTGGCGACGGTTTGCGCCAGCTGTACCGCTTCCGCCAGGGTCAAATGCATTTTCCAATTGCCGGCGATCAGTGGTCGTCTGCTCATGGTGTTCTCCTTATCTTTGAGGCATACCGCCGGGTTCGGGGTATGGGTGCGATCCATCAGGGGCGCGGAGTTCAGGTCAATGCTGCTATCCCCGGCAGTTCCTTGCCTTCCATCAGCATGAGAAAGGCTCCGCCCCCGGTTGACATGTAGGAGATATTGTCAGCCTCGCCGGAGAGCGTTATGGCCGCATTAGAATCTCCGCCGCCGGTGACGCTCAAGGCATGGGAAGCGGCGACGGTATGCGCTAGGGCCATGGTGCCGCGGGCAAAGGCCTCCATCTCAAAGGCTCCCATGGGGCCGTTCCAGACAATGGTCTTGGCGTCGGCCAGGACCTCGTCGAAACAGATCACCGAAGCCGGCCCAATATCCAGGGCCATCCAATGTTCCGGGATATCCTGGATGGTGACTTGCTTGCAGACCGCATCCGGGGCGAAGCGATCGGCGGCAATCACATCAACCGGCAGGTAGATCTTGATCTTTTGCTCTTTTGCCCGGGCTAGCAGGGAGGCTGCCGTTGCGAGGAGGTCATCCTCGACCTTGGAGGCACCGACCGGGTACCCCTGACTTTTGAGGAAAGTGTTGGCCATGGCCCCGCCGATGATCATAGCATCCACCCGGGCAAGCATGTTCTCCAGGGCTTCGAGTTTGCCGGAAACCTTCGCCCCGCCGACAATGGCCACCAGGGGGCGTTGCGGATTATCGATGGAGCGATGGAAATATTCCATTTCTTTCTGGAGGAGAAAACCGGCGGCCTTCTCTTTGACAAAGGCGGTGACCCCGACCACTGAGGCGTGGGCGCGATGGGAAACCGCAAAGGCGTCGTTGACATAGACATCGGCCACCGCCGCCAGCTGCCTGGAAAAGTCCGGATCGTTTTTTTCCTCCTGGGGATGGAAACGCAGGTTTTCGAGCATGAGTATTTCGCCATCCCGCAGGCCGTCCACCAGGGCTGCCACCTCGGGTCCGATGCAGTCCGGGGCGAGCGGCACCGGTTGGCCGAGCAGTTCGGCGGCGTAGGCGGCCACCGGCGCCAGTGAATATTTGTCAACCCGCTGCCCTTTGGGTCGGCCCATGTGGGTGCAGAGAATCACCCGTGCCTGCTGGGCGATCAGGTATTGGAGGGTCGGGAGGATGGTCCTGATCCGTAGGTCATCGGTGATCTGGCCGCTTTCATTCATGGGCACATTGAAATCCACCCGCACCAGTACCCGCTTACCGGCCAGTTCAATATCTCGTAATGTTTTCATGAAACTTCTCCGTTCTGGTTGGTCAGCGTCCTGCACAAGAGCAGGCCGTCTTCGACCGGTTGGCTGTAGTATTTTTTCCGGGCCCCTACTTGGATGAATCCTGCCTTGGCGTAGAGGCGGCGAGCAGCTGTATTGGAGCTGCGTACCTCAAGGAAACAGGTCGCGTAGCCCTGTCCGGCTAAACCGTGCAAGGCGTAATCGAGCAGGGCGAGGCCAATCCCTTGTCCTCTGCAGTCAGGGGTAACGGCCAGGCGGAGCAATTCGCTTTCCGGGGCGCAGGTCCTGAAAAAGGCGAACCCGCAGACCTGGTGGTCGGTTTCCGCGACCAGGCTCACGCCGCCGACCGTTGCTTGCTCCTCTCGGAGTTGCGCTTCGTTCCAGGGGTGGGCCATGGCTTGTTGCTCGATGGCAAGCACCGCCGGCAGGTCACTGACCTCCAGAAGGCGGACCTTCACACCATGCGTTCGGCCACGGAGACGGTCAGCTCTCCGAGCATGTTGGTGTAGCTGCCCAGTTCGTTGTCGTACCAGCCGTAAATGACTGCCTGGGTGAGCGGCACATCCAGGATGGGCGGGACGGAACCGGCTTCAAATTTGTAATTTTTCAGATTCTGCAGGTTGACCCGGATGGAGGCGGTTCGGGTGTGGGTTTCGGTCGATTCGATCACCACTGCGGCTTTAGGCATGCCGAGGATATCGGAACTGACATTCTGTTCGGTCGAATAGATCAGATACGGGCTGGTCTTGGCATATTCCTCATAGATCGAATTGAGCAGGGTGCGTTTGATCGGATTGTCGAGCTCATCCTGGAGGTTGAGCACCAGGACGATCAGGGAGCCCGAAGAGGTCGGGATGCGCACGGATTCGGCGATGAAACCAATGGATTTCATTTCCGGAATCACCAGGCCCAGCGCCTTGGCCGCACCGGTGGTGGTCAAGATGATGTTGTTGAGAATGGAGCGGTTCTTGCGCAGGTCGGCCGCCCCCGCTCCGGGCAAGCGATCAAGTACTTCCTGGCTGCCGGTGGCGGCGTGCACCGTGACCATGGAGGCGGAGAGCATCCTGGCCGCGCCGAAGTGGTCGAGCAGCGGCTTGATCATATAGGACAGGCAGGTGGTGGTGCAGGAGGCCGCGCTGATAATATTGTGCCGGGCAGGGTTGTAATCGTCGTCATTGATCCCCATGACGGTGGTCACTGCGTCCTCGGGCATCTCCAGTCCTTTGGCTTGAATCTTGAATGGAGCGGAGACCATAACTTTTTCGGCCCCGGCCTGCAAATGGCCGCGCACCGAGCCTTTGCCCTCCGAAACGTCGGCGGTCGGGTCCTTGAAGGCGCCGGTGGTGTCGACCACCAGGCGTACCTGGTTGGATTGCCAATCTATATCTTTAGGATTGCGCGCCTTGCGGAGAAAGGTCACCGGCACACCGTTGATGGTCATCGAGCCGGCGGATTCGTTGAGGTTCTCGATCACTCGTCCTCCCTTGTTGCCATGGAGATACATGTTGAGCCGGCCGTAGGTGGAATCCTTTTCAATGGCAGCGGCGATGTCTTCCAGTCCTGAGCCGACATTGCGTCCCAGATTGACCACTATTTCAGAGAAAAACTGGCGGGAGACATGGTGCCACAGCGACAATTTTCCAATTCGTCCAAGGCCATTGAGTCCGAGTTTCATTATGGAGTTCTCCTTTACGGTTGGATTAAGGGCAGGAAGTTGTTATATGCCGGGAAAGATCACATCTTTCCTTATTAACGTGCAAGTGGTGCAAGGCGGTAATCGCTTTAACAGCAGTAAAATTATAGCAAAAAAAAGATAGGGCCGGAAGCACAACCTCACCTCGGGCGCAAAAAGTCCAAGGCCGGATCAAGCACGGCTGATCGTATGCATTGTAAACAATGTTGTAAAGATACCTGCTTTGCACAGGAATTACCACCCCCTGCCGACGAACCGCGTACTTTTTCGTATGGTTTTCGATAAAATACGTGTCGTTATAGTTCCGTTAACTCCGGTTTCCCTACTGTCATGCTCTTGCCGCCCCTCTGTCAAACCGGTGTCCTGCTTAAACGATACAAACGATTTCTTGCGGACATCCTGCTCGATACCCAGCAGACGCTGACCGTGCACTGTCCCAATTCCGGTTCCATGCGCGGCTGCTCGGCACCCGGCAGTCCGGTGGTGATCAGCTACTCCGACGCACCGAAAAGAAAATACGCATGGACCCTGGAAATGGTGCAACATCAGGGCGTCTGGATCGGAGTGCATACCGGCAGGACCAACGCCATTGTCCGGGAGGGGCTGACCAATGGGACGATCGACGATTTCGGCACGATTCAGGCCATCACCCCCGAGGTGGTTGTTTCCGAAAAGAGCCGGTTGGACTTTCTCCTTGCCACCGAACAGGGCCAGGTCTACCTTGAAGTGAAAAATTGTTCCCTGGCCGAGAATCAGGTCGCCCTGTTTCCGGACGCGGTGACCGCCAGGGGGGCCAAACATTTGCATGAGCTGGTCAGGCTGGCAGAGGCCGGATTTGGGGCAGCGGTACTGTTTTGCATTCAACGTAGCGATGCCGCCAGTTGCCAGCCCGCAGCCGCCATTGACCCGGTCTACGCCCAAACCGTTGCCTGGGCGCAGGCGCGCGGCGTGCAGTTTTTGGCCTATCAGGCGGAGGTCAGGCCGGAAGCTATTACGATCACTAGAAAAATACCCTTTATTATTTAATCAGCTGGGGGCATTACGAAATGAACAAGCAGCAAGCGGTCGTGTTACTCAGCGGTGGGCTTGACTCCACCACCGTGCTGGCCATTGCCCGGTCCCAGGGATTTATTTGCCACTGCCTCAGTTTTCAATACGGCCAGCGTCAGGCCGTGGAACTGGAACGGGCTCGCCGTATCTGCGCCCATTATGGCGTTGGCCAACACCTGGTGCTGCGGGTCGATCTCGGGGCCATCGGCGGTTCGGCTCTGACCGCCGAGTTGGCGGTACCCAAAGATCGTCCCTATAGCGCCATGGAGAAGGAAATCCCGGTAACCTATGTGCCCGGGCGCAATATTCTTTTCCTGGCCCATGCCCTTTCCTGGGCCGAGGTGCTGGGGGCGTCCGATATTTTCCTGGGTATTAATGCGGTTGATTACAGCGGCTATCCGGATTGTCGGCCGGAATTTCTGGCGGCCTTCGCCCAGATGGCCAATCTCGGCACCAAAGCCGGGGTGACGGGCCATCCGTTTCGCTTTCATGCCCCACTGCTGCAGTTGAGCAAAAAAGAGATTATTCTTCAGGGCAAGGAGCTGGGGGTGGATTACGGACTGACGCACAGTTGCTATGATCCTGTCGGGGATCTGGCTTGCGGGCGATGCGATTCCTGTCGGCTCAGGCTGCAGGGGTTCCGTGACGCCGGGTTGAGCGATCCGGTGGGGTATGTGGCCCAGGAGGCTAATGGGTAACCGGCGCAGGCTTAACCAAGCAAGGTGTGCCTGATCTCGCCGTCGACCATGGTGAGTACGGCTTGGCCTTGCAACCGCCAGCCGAGGAACGGGGTGTTGCGACTTTTGGATCGCACCTGCTCTTGGGTGTAGAGCAACTCGCGTTCCGGATCGATCAGGGTGATGTCCGCCGGGGCTCCGGGGCTCAGGGTGCCGCCGGGGATGCAAAGGATAGCGGCCGGATTGACCGCCATGAGCTCGACCAAACGTTTGGCATCGATCACCTGGTCGCGCACCAGGGCGAGCGCCAGGGGCAGGGCGGTTTCCAGGCCGATGATGCCGTTGGCCGCGGCATCGAACTCGGTTTCCTTTTCGAGGATGGAATGGGGGGCGTGATCGGTGGCAATGGCATCCAGCGTCCCGTCCGCCAAGGCCCTTCGGATGGCTTCCCGGTCGGCCTCCGAGCGCAGCGGCGGGTTCATCTTGGTGTTGGTGTCATATTCGGCCACCGCCGCCTCGGTCAAAGTGAAGTAATGGGGGGCGGTTTCGGCGGTTACCCGTACGCCTCTCGCCTTGGCCGAGCGGATCAGGTCGATGGCCATGGCCGTGCTCACATGGGCGATATGCACCCGGGTACCGGTGAACTCGGCCAGGGCGATTTCCCGGTAGACCATGATCGATTCGGCGGCGGTGGGGATGCCTTTCAGGCCGAGTCGGGTCGACATCGCCCCTTCGTTCATCACGCCGCTGCTTAAGCTGTGCTCTTCGCAGTGCGCAATCACGACCAAGCCGAAATCGCTGGCATATTCAAGCGCCCGCCGCATCAGCTGGCTGTCGCGGACCGGCCGGCCATCGTCGGAGACCGCGACCACGCCTGCAGCCCGCATTTCGCCGTATTCCGCCAGTTGGTGGCCTTCAAGGCCCTTGCTGATCGCACCCACTGGATAGACCCGGACTGCAGCTTGGGCGGCGCGTGCCAGAATCTGGGCGGTCACGGCCAGGCAGTCGTTGACCGGCCGGGTGTTGGGCATGCAGGCAACGCCGGTGAAACCGCCGGCAACGGCGGCACGCGCCCCTGAAAGGATGTCTTCCTTATATTCCTCGCCGGGCTCGCGGAGATGAACATGCATGTCGATCAGGCCCGGCACCACCCAGTAGCCGGCGGCGTCAATCTCCGTGGTCTCCGGCGGGACGGGTTGATCCGGTCCGGCAATTCGACCGTTAATAATAAGGAGGTCCCCGATCTGATCGGTATGGTTGCTTGGATCGATAATCCGACCGTTTTTGATGTGCCAGGAGGTGTTCATCGGTGGTCTCCCTGAGATGAGGGGCGAGGGCGTAGGGGAGCGGATACGGACAACGGCCTCATGGGGTGTTCCCCATCACCAGGTAGAGCAGGGCCATGCGCACCGCCACGCCGTTGGTCACCTGGTCGAGGATAACGGATTGGGGGCCGTCGGCAACATCCGGGTTCAATTCGACCCCTCGGTTGACCGGTCCGGGGTGCATGACCAGGGCCTTTGGGCGGGCAAGGGCCAGCACCGAACCGGAGATGCCGAATTGCCGGGAATATTCGCGGAGCGACGGTAGCAAGGGATCGTTCTGCCGCTCTTTCTGGATGCGCAGGGTCATGACCACATCCGCATCCCGGACCGCCTGTTCCAGCGAGGTGCAGACGATGGCGCCCAGTTGCTCGATACCCTTGGGGATCAGGGTGGAGGGGCCGTAGACATACACCTCGGACCCCATTTTGGTGAACCCGACGATATCGGAGTGGGCCACCCGGCTGTGGGCGATGTCGCCGATTATGGCGATTTTTAGACCGCTTAAGGTGCCCCGGTGTTCCTTGACCGTGAGCAGGTCGAGCAACCCCTGGGACGGGTGCTCATGGGCGCCATCACCGGCGTTGATCACCGCGGCGTTGACGTGACGGCTGAGCAGGTGCGGAGCTCCGGAACTGGAATGGCGGATGATAATAATGTCCGGATGCATCGCCGAAATGTTTTTGGCGGTGTCGATCAGGGTTTCCCCTTTGGTGGTGCTGCTGGTGGAGGCGGTGATGTTGAAGGTGTCGGCGCTCATCCGTTTGGCGGCGATCTCAAAGCTCAGCCGGGTGCGGGTCGAGGGCTCGAAAAAGAGGTTGATGATGGTGTGGCCGCGCAGAGTCGGTACTTTTTTGATCGGTCGCGCGGAGATTTCCTTGAAGGAATCGGCGGTGCTGAGGATATAGGCGATATCCTCGCAGGAGAGTTGTTCAATACCCAGGATGTGGCGATGCGAAAAATTAGAGCCGGTTGCCATGGCGCCTCCGGTGGTTAGTGAACGATATCTCCCAGCCGACTCCAGCGAATGGAACGCAGTCGGGCCGGAGAGAACAGGGGTTGCTGCACATCCCACGACCAGTAGATGACCCAAGCCTTACCTCGGACGGCCTTGAGATCGACAAAGCCCCAGAACCGGCCGTCAAAGGAATTGTCGCGGTTGTCTCCCATGACAAAGATCTTGCCCGCCGGGACTGTCATCGGCCCGAGATTGTCGCGGGGTGCGGTGGCAGCCGGTAAGATCAGGGTGTCTTTAAAAACCCCATGGGGATCGGTAAACGGCTTGTTGTTGATAAAGACTTTTTTATCCCGGATCTCGACGGTATCGCCAGCCGTGGCGATCACCCTTTTGATGTAATCCAGGTCCGGATTTTTAGGAAACTGAAACACCACGATATCGTTGGGTTTAGGGTCGGAAATGGGGATCAGGGTCGAGTCGGTGAAGGGCATCTTGATGCCATAGATGAATTTGCTGACCAGGATGTGGTCGCCGATTTCCAAGGTCGGCAGCATCGAACCGGAGGGAATTTTGAACGCCTGAATAATGAAGGTGCGGATGAACAGGGCGAGCAGGACGGCAATGAAAATTGCCTCCATATTCTCCCGCAATACAGATTTCGTTGCCTGTTGGTTGGATTTGATCACAAAAGTCCCTGTAAGTAGAGGGCAAGGTTAAAAAAATTTTGACAAGGCTACCCGAAAGGCCGGTAAAATTCAAGAAAGTTTTGCCGGCTGTGCCTTACAGTAGATTGCTTTGCCAGGTATTTTTTTTATGGGGAAACCGCTATTCTGAACAAGACCGGTATATTGCCGGGGTCCCAGGTCTCAGGTTGGCAAAAGGTGTCGGTTGAAATAGTTGGTATCCTGGTTTTTCTGCTTGACGAACGGGCCGGTATTGTTCACTTGTGTTCAAACTTAGCATTGTTTCGGTAGGTTAGATCTTCGATATCCTTGGTCGAAGCTCCTGCGGCCGCCGACACGGATGTGACCGGTTTGCTGAGCCGCAAACCCGAATGCAACCCATTTGCCCAAAACGGAGTGATCATGAATCGCACTACCCAAGCGTTCCTCTTTTGCCTGGCCGTCATTCTCTCCGGTTGCGGCCTCCATGAGGCGGGACCGCAATCGGTCGATCCGGCGTCCATTGTTTCGCCGATCGATCTGACCCTGCTGCACATCAACGACCACCACTCGCATCTCGATGCCGAAAATACCACCCTCCAACTGGCGACCGGCCCCGGCAAGCGCGAACCCATCACGGTGGAACGCGGTGGGTTTCCCCGGATAACGGCGGCCATCAAAGAATTGGCCCAAAAGAACGTCAATGTCATCAAGATCCATAGCGGCGACGCCACCACCGGCGATTTGTACTACACCTTGTCCGCGGGCAAGGCCGATGCCGAGATGATGAACACGGTCTGCTTTGACACCATGAATCTCGGTAATCACGAGTTCGACAATGCCGATGCCGGGGTGAAACAGTTCATGGAGTTTTTGCATGCTGGTACCTGCAGAACGCCACTGTTGAGTGCCAATGTCCGGTTCGGTCCCAGTTCGCCCATGTTCGGGACCGTGCCCCCGGAAACCGTGCTGCCTTCGGTGGTGATCGAGCGCGGCGGTCAGCAAATCGGGGTGATCGGCTTGATCGTCGCCGGTAAAACCAAGAATTCCTCAAGGCCCAACAGCGATACCACCTTCCAGAATGAGGCGGCCACCGCCCAAGCGGAAATTGATCGGCTCAGAGCCCGGGGCATCAACAAGATCATCCTTTCGACCCATATCGGCTACCAGGCTGACCAAGCTCTGGTGAAACAACTCAGCGGCGTCGATGTGGTCGTGGGGGCGGATTCCCATACCTTGCTCGGCCCTGAGGCCTTGCAGCAGTACGGGATTTCCCCTGAAGGTCCCTATCCCACCCGAACCACCGATAAAGACGGTCAGCCGGTCTGCATTGTCCAAGCCTGGCAGTACGGGTATGTGGTGGGCGAAACCAGGGTGCGCTTCGACCGGGACGGGATGGTGACCGATTGCACGGGCACCCCCTGGGTGGTCATCGGCGATACTTTCAGCCGCCCGGCCCCTCCGGCGCTCAACCCCGACGAGACCGCCGCCATCCGGGCCGATATCGCTGCTGGTCAGTTGTTGCGGATCACTGCACCTGACCAGGAGGCCGTGGCGCTCTTGGCGCCCTATAAAAAGCAAAAAGAGGCGCTGGGTGAAAAAGTGGTGGCCACCACCGCGGATAATCTCTGTCTCCGTCGGGTTCCCGGAACCAAACGCGATGCGTCCCGGTCGACCCTGGGAGATGTATGCAATAAGAGGGAGGAGGTGAACCGCCATGGCGGCGATATCCAGCAGCTCATTGCCGAGGCCTTTCTCCAGCAGGGGAAGACCTATTTTCAGGCCGATCTTTCGATTCAAAACGGCGGCGGGGTCCGGGTCGATATCCCTGCCGGAAAAATAACGGTGCAGGATATTTATACGGTGTTGCCTTTTAAAAATACCCTGGTGGAGTTGCATGCCAACGGCGCGGAGATCAAGGCCGCCCTGGAAGATGCGGTTGAAGGGGTGGTCGGGCCGGCCCTCAACACCGGTTGCTACCCATATACCGGCGGCCTGCGTTGGAACCTCGATCTCAACAAACCCAAAGGCGCACGCTTGTCAAAGCTTGAACTCCGGGCGGCCGACGGCTCCTATCGTCCGATGGTCCCCGATCGAACTTACAAGGTGGTCACCATCAGTTTTCTTGCCGATGGTGGCGATTCCTTTACGGCGCTTAAAGGGATCACGGGCGAGCGCCGGGTGGAGGTCGGGCTTGACTACGCGGAGGCCTTCTTGAAATATGTGGAGAAGTTGCCAGGCAAAGCAAAAGTGTTGAGAAAATTGCCGGTCAAGGACTACAGCACCCAGGTGTTTATCGATACCCCATGAGCACGGCGACCTTGAGGCCGAAGCGCATGGTTTCGGTTTTGGCTAAATTATCGATAACTGAAGGTTTCCGGCAAGAAAAAAAACTTTTTTTCAGTAAGTTGAAATGTCGCGTGCTGGCGCGCGCATAAGTCACTGGGCTGGTATCTGCAGGGCTGGGGTACAATTACGGTGCAAGATATTTGTGGTTGCGGCCGGTACTGGGACAAAGGAGAGCAAAGGCTGGATCAATTGGTTCCCCTCAGCGGAAGGGCACTGCCAGCGGAAGCGCCACAAACAAGAAAAAAGAAGGGGCGCCCCGATAAGTCCGGGGCGCCCCTTGGCAAAACAGGTAATACGCTTGAGGTTTATGCTGCTATCTTCTCAGGCGCTTTCAAGGAGGCCAGGATAACAACCGCAACCGCCAGAACCGCTGAGCCAAGCAGGAACGGATAGAGATACGAACCGGTCCATACCAGGATTTTTCCAGCAAGAATGACGCCGATGAAACCGCCGACACCCCAGGCGGTGAACAGCAGGCCGTAGTTCGATCCCTGGGCGGTTGCACCGTAGTACTGCAGGGTGGTGGCCGGGAAGAGCACGAACATGGCACCGAAGTTCCAGCCGATGATACCAGCCAAGCACCAGAGCATGACGGGTATAGCGCCTACCTGAAAGAGGAGCGCGAACGCGAGGGTTTGCAGGGCAAAGAGGGAGACAAAGATCTTCTTGGTACCGATCTTGTCAGCCAACGGTCCGATAAGGATACGGACAGAAGCATTACCGATGGCCAGGGTGGAGACCGCATAGGAGGCGTTCAGGGCAATACTCTTCGCAGCATCCTTGGGGATGGTAGCGATCAACTTCTTGAGTTCAGGTGCAGGCAGCGCCTTCAGGGCATCCATGGCCTGACCCATGCTGGTAACCAGATAGTTCATCTCCATGGCAGCGATGCCATATCTGGCAACCATGCCAATACACAGTAGCCCGGCGAAGGAACCGCAGAAATAAGCAGCCCACAACAGCCAGAACTGCTTGGTACTTTTGGTTTCCTCGTAGGTGTAGTCACGGAAGGCCTTGGGGCCACCGGCAGGGGCTGCGGGCGGATTCCAACCTGCGGGCTTGTAGCCTGCCGGCGGCACTTTCACGCACATAGCAGCGATAATAACCATGACGAACATGGCGATACCGACATATTTAAAGACGGGGAGGGCGCTACCGGCACCGATGGTCGGTGAGGCGATCATACCAGTGGCCAAGGGGCCCATGATGAACGAGCCAAGCCCAAGGCCGACAACGGCGAAGCCGGTGGCCAGAGCGCGGCGGTCAGGCCACCACTTGGGAGCGGTGGCGATTGGTGGCAGATAAACGCAGCCGCCGCCGAACCCGGCAATGACGCCATAATAGAGGTAGAGTTGATAGAGCGCAGTTTGTCCAGCAGCCTTGGCGGCCGGGCCACCAGCGGCAATGATGGCAGGGTCTGGCGGAGTGATGGTAGAAACCAGGAAAAAACCTAGAGACATGATAACGCCACCGAGAAGTACGATATTCCGTGGGCCGTATTTGTCGGCGAGTCGGCCGGCAGGGAACGTCATCAGGCCGAAGACTAGACAGATGATGGCATAAGCCAATAAAACATCCGCAGAACTCCAACCAAATTGCTTCTCTAAGGGCTTAACGAAAACACTAAACGCATACAATAATAAACCGCAAGTGGTGCTTCCTAAAAGACCTCCAAGCAGTGGTATCCATCTTGGAAACGTAGTTTGTGTTTGAGACATTTATGCACTCCCCCTGTTTTTGAGTTTTGTTTAGCTGTATTCAGCATAGCACTTCACAACTCTAATAAATTCGTCTCCTCCTTTTTTTGTTGAATATCCATGATGTTGTCCATCGATAACTCTATCAAATCGAAATTTTAAGTGACTATAAAGGAGAAGGAAAGCACTGTCAATCACCAAAATACATGCCTCCAGGTCGGAAACGCATTTTATACCGGGTTGGCGTGAAGGGTCAGTTGCCCCCTGCGCTTTCCGCTGACACTAGAACAGCTGGTATCATCCCGTTTTCCCAACCTTTATACCTCCTGGCCCCGGTAATTGCCAAGCGTACAGATGGAAACCTCAACCATCTGGAATAAAGATGAAAAATTGGTAAAATCCTCCGGTTACGGTTCTGTCGGTTTACTGGGGCGGCATTTTTTAAGATGATAGCGAAAAACTGGACCACCACGTGGCACCTGCCCATGATTACTGCCAAGCGCCGCCAGAACGAAGCCTGCAGTCAGTCGGGGATTTATTGTTGCGGTTAAACCCATGGCTGCATGTATTGCCCCGAACTAGCAGTAAATATTGCATGGGCTGTTTCCCGTGACAACTTGTGGAGAGTCGGCAGATGACCATCACGAGGAAGAAAACGTATCATAACCGTCGGTAGTATTGGTTGCCAGAACAAGAAAATTCTTGACTCCAAACGTATTACAGGATTTGTTGTCTTGTTATTTCTTTTGGGGGAGATTGCCTGAGGGGCAGTCAGATTTCGGAAGATCAGTAGTGATGAGCTAACGCCACTCTCAGACCTTGCTGCCCCCGGAATCCCTCCCCAGAAGAAATTTCTTGTCACCTATTAATCTCATCACAGGAACATGAATCAATGCCGGTGAACAAGATCGAGACTGTTGAAAAAACGCCGGTCGTTCCCCGCGTATCCGCAGCTTTTCAGTTGAAATATGCGGGACACGATGCCGCGGCCGGTATCATTACCGGAACCATGGCCATCCCCCTGACCGTGGGAATAGCCATGATGTCCGCCTACCCGATTAAGGTTGGCCTGGCGACGGTGGTCTTCGCCAGCATCGTCGGCTGGATTTTTTCCTGGTTCAGGCCGGGAAACTATGTTGGCAGCCCGGGTATCGCCGCAGGATTGGCTCCGGTACTGGCCATCGGAGTCGCCACCTTCGGCGTCCAGAACATGGCCTTTTGCATCTTCCTTACCTCTGTGATGCAGGCGATCATCTGGAAATGCAACTGGCAGAAATATCTGCTGGTCGCTGTTCCCATTTACCTGGTCGAGGGACTGCTGGCCGGAGTGGGTCTCAAGATTTTCCTGAAGTTCTTCGAATTCACCTACGAACTTCTGCCATGGGCGGAAACGGCGGGGGTATTCTGGAGCCTCCCCCGGGTCCAGATGCTGATCATCTCCCTGGCCGCCTTTGTGGGCTTTGTCTATCTGTTTGGCAAGTTCAAAAATTCATATCCGGCTGTTCCCTATTTTGTTCTGATCATCGCCGGAGTGGTCTTTGCCCACTTCGTACCTGTCCCCATGCTGCATGTGGAAGATGTTGCCCTTAAAATCGCCCTCCCTCTGCCGCAGATCGACGGGCCCTTGATCTTGATCTACATGACCCTGTTCTGCCTGATGCTTGCCGTTATTGATGTGATCGAACAGGTCATGAGCAACGCCGCCATCGAAAAAATCGATCCGCTTGGAAGAAAATGCCACAGTAACAATAGCTTGCTGGCAATATGGGTGGCTAATCTGGGGTCGAGCTTGTTCGGCGGAATGACCAATCTAGACGGCCTGGCCAAAAGCACTACCAACAAGCTGGCCGGAGCGTATACCAAATTTTCCCTTCTCTTTCTCGCCCTTGTCGTCGGCTTTTTCACGGTCAATGTTCAATATCTCACATATCTTCCAAAATTTGCCCTAGCAGCGGTCATGATGTTTTCCGGCTACAAAATGGTTGTGGGCCTGGTGCATGTGACTCAATATGGTCGCTATGCATTGATTCTCGCGACCTTGTGTGGTGGCTTGGTTTATAGGGTCGGCATTTTTGAGGGCTTGTTGATTGCCATGGCCATACACGGCATCATTCACTTTATGGTGTATACCCAAAACGAAAAAATACCAGGCAAAGATGTTGTCAGAAGATATTTTCAAAACCTTAAGAACGACAGTAGCAAATTCAGTTGATATTGTATCTGTGCGTGTCTGAACCCTGGAGCGGTTTGATTCGTTAGCGTCCTTTTGTCCATGAAGTCTAAACCGGGTGACCTGAAAGGAGGTTTGCCATGTACTCTTGCATGTACACTAAAGTGATGGTTGCGTATGTTAACAATCATGCCGGCCATAAGGCGCTCAAAGAAGCGGTCAGCATTGCGAAGTTACATCATAGCGCACTCTGCGTTGTTCATGTCACCAGCAGTGAAGATGAGGCTAAACAGGATCGAGGTTTTTTATTGCTCGAACAAGTCAAGGATTCCCTCGACAGTGGACTGTCTGTGGAGACAAAGCTGCTGACAGCTGATCCGGTGTACGGTTTGATTGGAGTTGCGGACGCTATTGCCTTAGCTGCGGAGGAATGGGACGCCAGTCTTCTCGTACTGGGAACAAATAATCGCCGGGGACTGAAACTCTTTGTTGTGGGTTCGGTGGCAGAATCCATTGTCAACAAAGTGGAAGCATCCGTTCTTCTGGTTAGCTCCCAGTTCCATCTTTCTGTTTTATAAACGCCGCCTGAATTGTTTGAAGTGGTCAAATAAAAGAGGCCTTTTTTAAAGCCGCTTTTATTTAAAGCTGTTTTTCCTCAAATTCCATTGGGTTACATGTACCCCAGCAAGGGATGACGTCGCTGGCGCCCCTGCTATGCTGTGAGCCTCAACGCGGCGGTTGGTATTTTGACCGCTCCCCTGGCCCACTCCGCGCTGCCCAACAAGCAGTTGCCTCACCCTACTCGATGCTTGCTGTGGCCGGGTGATCCGTTCCAACCTGCATTGCAGGTCAAGCACTCCTTTTTCTGCCACCCCACCGATGTCCTCCCGGCTGCCCGAAAAGGTTGTTAAGCCAACTCCTTGATCGCCACCAGAATGACCGTGATATTGTCGCGGCCACCTGCCTGATTGGCCGCTTGCACCAGATCTTCGACCGTTCCGCCGACTTGGTCGGGTCGGGTTGCGATGATTTCGGCAATTTCTGTATCCGACAGCATGCTGGTCAGGCCGTCGGTGCACAGCAGCAGCATATCCCCCGCAGCCAGCGGCCGGTGTATGATCGAGGCGGTGACCGTCGCTTCGGCGCCGATGGCCCGGGTGATAACATGGTGTTGCCGTGAATGGACGGCCTGCTCGGCGGTCAGTGCCCCATTTCTGATTAAATCATTGACCAGGGAGTGATCGCTGGTTTCCCGGCTGAGCACGTGGTTCCGTAAATGATAGACCCGGCTGTCGCCCACATGGGCAATCGCGATGGTTTCGCCGCAGAGTTGTACCATCGCCAGGGTGGTGGCCATATTGCGGGCCAGGGCAATTTTTTGCTGATAGGTGCGGGCATTGACTGTGGCGATTATTTCCTGAAGCGGCGGGATGCCCGACCCTGAAGGCATGGTGCACAGCTCCTGCAGATGGGCAAGCGCGGTCTTGCTGGCAATGTCGCCCGCATCCAGACCGCCCAGGCCGTCGGCCACGGCAAAGACGCCGGCCTCGCCCAGGATAAGCAGGTCGTCTTCATTGCACCGACGCACACGTCCCGTATCGGTCATACCGGCATAGGCAATCCGGTAGCCAAAGAGCTGGCCGCTTCCATGCATGAGGTGCACTGGTCAGTCCCTCCTTTTGAAAAAACTGGCAAAGGCGAAACCCGGCATTGTCATTGGACCGTAAACGAACGGCGCGAGCTGCGGCTCTGTCCCTTGGCGTTAATCTGCTGGTTAATCGTGTATTTACCTGGTTGGGCCGAGTCGGGGATGGCAAAGGTGAGGGTGTTTTCCCAGGTGCCGTTTTCTTTGGTAACGGTTTCATCCTTGAGCACCGTCAACTCCTGACCAGCCAACACCAGGGTGTTTTTTTCCCTGAGCTGTATACCTTGTTCGGGAGCTCCCGAAACGACATACCGCAGAGTCAGGGTCACCTGATCGCCTTGTTTCACCTTAATCGGGGCGACCGTGGCATTTTTGATCCTAAGCACCAGCCCGCCGGTGGCGGCCGCGGTTGTCGGTGTTCGAGGGGGGGGCGTGCCGGTAATTTTCCGGGTGGTTTGCTTAATGGATCTGCCCAGGTCGTCAAAAAAATCCCCCACTTTCTTTTTTGGCTCCTCCTGGGTCGCCACATACCCGGCCCCGGCTCCGGCGGTAAAGATCAAGGGTGCACAACCGGTCAGCAGGAGCATGGCGGCAAAGACCAAGGCAAGGGCGAGTTTTATCGGCATCGAATCAGAAGAACCTTGTCAGCGAATTTTACGGGAGTGGGTTTCTATGATTTGCCATTCCTGAGGCTCCGATGCGCCGGCACCTTTGGGGGCATCCATCGTCCTGGATTCGACCGGCGTATCTTGTCGGACGGCCTCCACGGTTTGCAAGGCGGACGGTTTTTTGTCGGTTTCCCGGTCAACCGATGATGGGTCCGATTTGACGGCTTTCTGGGTCGGAAGCGCGGCCTTTGGAGTAGATTCGACGGAGATCGCGGGTTGGACCGCCGGTGCCTTGACCCAATGGGTCCGCAGGAAGTGCGTCCCGAGCACCAGCACCAGTGCCGCAACCAGATAGAGCCATTTTGGTATGGAACTCAGGGCGGGGCGGGGGCGGCCAACGGCAGGATGCAGGAGGGTGTTGGTGGAATCGGCGTGTGCTGCGGTGGCACTTTGGGCCGTTGCCAGGAGAGTCGCATCCGGGGGCGTGGCTCGACAGGGTCGGTTTTCCGGGTCAGTTTCTAGATGCTCGAGGCCATCAAGGAAAGCGAGGGCCTCCTGATAACGGTCCTCCGGTTTTTTTGCCAGCGCCTTGTGCAGCACTGCCCGGATTGCGGTCGGCAGAGTGGGGGGCAGATCCTGCAACCCGGGTTCCTGCATGAGGTGTCCGGTGAAAATCTCGGTCATCGATCCCTTGAAAGGCGGCTCACCGGTCAGGAGTTCATGCAGGATGATGCCAACGGCATAGAGATCGGTGGCCGGGCAGATTGCACCGAAGGTCTGGGGATCGATCCGTTCAGGAGCCATATAGACCGGCGTTCCGGGGCCTTGGGTTCCCAGCGACGTCAACCGGTCCATGGCGGCCGATTCCGTCTCGATCAGGGCTATGCCGAAATCAGTCAGTTTAACCAGGTGGCGACCGTCCGGCCTGGGTTGGAGCAGGATGTTCGAGGTCTTGATATCGCGGTGGACCATGTCATGTCCATGGATGCAGGCCAGCGCCAGCAGGACCTGACCGATGATGTCCAGGGTGTGGTGGAGGGGCAGGCCGCGAGATCCGCTGGGGCTTGCCAATTGTTCGGCCAGGGTCTGGCCGGCAAAATACTCCATCACCAGATAAAGATGCCCGTTTTCCTCGACCGTGTCATGGAGGGTGACAATATGGGGATGGACCCCGATGGCGGCATGCAGACGACATTCCCTGGCAATCCGGGCGCGAACCTCAGCGTTGCCGCTCAGTTCGGGACGGATGGTTTTGACGGCCACTTGCCGGGAAAGGCGCAGGTCTTCCGCTAGGTAGACATTGCCCATCCCCCCTTCGCCCAAGGGGCGAATAAAGCGATAGCGTCCGGCGATATTATCGTTGTGGCCAACGATAATGCTGGGGGCGAGACGAACAGAGGTGGGGGAATCGATGAGCGTTTTCAGTCCGTTCAACGGGGGTCCCGGCGTTTCAGGAACCATGCAGAGGTAAAAAGCCAGAAAAGAAATTGGGTGATCAGCAGACAGCCGCCAGTATAATAGACCGTTCTCCCGAAGTCAAAACCAATCACTTCCCTGATCAGCCCAGGAATCCATCCCACCCCTTCGCCGGTGAGGGGATGAAACATCGCGGTACAGATCATCGTCAACCCGGATCGCGCTGGTAGCAGGTTCCCTGCCCACTGGAGGCCGCTGCTCATCCGGGCATAAAAATCAGGTCCGAGGCCGCCGGAGAGGATTAATTGCGGCAACACCACCGTTATGGCCAGCAGCACCGAAAACCGGCCTGCAGTGGGGTCAACGGTGCTCAGAAAAAGACCGATGGCCACCGAGCTCCAGGCAATGGCGACCATGACCAGCCAGACCGGGAGAAAGGCTGCCATGGGCAGGGCAGGACTGCACCAGCAGATCGCGAGAAAGAGCAGGCATTGCAAGGCGGTGATTGTCATGCAGAAGGGCAGCTTTGATCCCAGATAGGGCAGGATCGCCAGATGCGACATCCGTTCGCGTCGATAGATCGACTGTTCCGTCGAAATTTCCAGGCAAGCGATAAAGGTTCCCGAAAACACGGCGGTCATGACGATCATCAGCAGGACGCTCATCGGCACGGGCAGGTTGGCAACCCCTTCAAAGCGCAGGGCGTAGAGCAATTCGGGGGCCGAGCGCGGGTCCGAGTTCCCGGCAGAGGTCAGCAGGCCTCTGAGTTGCCCGTCCATGGCGGTTCCGCTGAGGAGGGCTGCTTCCAGGAAAGGTTTTTTTTGGGCCCGGATCTGTTCATCGGCGAGCACACCGTGCATGTGCTGCGACAGGCTCACCAGGGCCAGGAGCACGGGGATACAGAAAAAGAGCAATAATCGTTTAGGGGCTAAGCAGCGGATATGCAGATGTCGTTGCGACAGGATGCGCCATGCCTGCAAGGTGCCGAGCTCGGCAATGCTGGCGGCGAGTCTTCTCTTGCCAATGGGCGTTGGTCTTGCCGGCGTTTCGGTCAGGGTCCGGTCCGGACTTGTTTGCCGGTTGACCCGGATTTTCAAGGCCGCAGTAGAAAGGCGGGCCTCGATGTGATCCTGGTAGAATTGGCAATGGCGGTACTGATGGGCAAAATGGGAGGCGATCATGACCTGTTCGTCGTTGGTCCGGTCTCCGCTGCCGGCGGGGGTCGATCCTTCGATACCGGTCAGCAGGTCGAAAATTCCGGTCGGTTGGATACGGGAAGCGTTTTTTTCACTGAAATATTTGAGAGCTTCCTCCGGCGTGCCGAAAAAGACCAGCTGCCCTTGGGAGAGAATGACCACCTTGTCGAGCAGGGAGAGGTTGTAGAGCACATGGGTAGTGATCACCACGGTGGTGCCGTTGTGGGCCATGCTGCGGAAATGACGCATCAGCCGATCCTCGGTGCTGGGATCGAGGCCGGAGGTCGGTTCGTCGAGGAAAAGGATGCTGGGGCGGACGAGCAGTTCGGCTCCGATGGAAACCCGTTTGCGCTGGCCGCCGCTTAATTGGTGCAGCGGCGTACGGCGGACCTGCGACAGCCCCAGGGTTTCGATGGTGCCGTCGACGATGCTGTTTCGCTGCACCGAATCCATATCCGGGGACAGCCGGAGGCGGGCGATATAGCCGAGGCTGTCTTCCACGCTCAGTTCCGGGTGGAGGATATCGTCCTGCGGCACATAGCCGATGGTGTTGCGCAGCATGGCCGAGGCCGTGTCCAGGGGGATTTCGTTGTAGAGGACTTGCCCCCGGCTGGGACGGGTAAACCCGTTGAGCGCGGTGAGCAGGCTGGTTTTGCCGGCACCGCTGGGACCGAGGATGCCGATAAATTCGCCGGGTTCAAAGGACAGGGTGATGTTGTCGAGCAGGGTCTTGGTTTCGGCCCGGCCGTTGACCGCGGTCCGGGTCAGGCCAACGCATTCCAGCTTGACCGCCTGGCCGCATTCCCGCTGCTGGATCAGGAGGGTGCCATCGCTCGTTAGCTCGAAACGAAAATGGGTGGAACCGATCACCACGGTGTCGGAGGGTTGCAGGTCGGCCTCGCGCACGCACTGTCCGTTCACCCAGGTACCGTTGCGGCTGTGCAGGTCGGCAAGGCGAAGGCCGCGATCGTGCCGCCGAAGGATGGCGTGCCGCGAACTCACCGTCGGCTCAAAACTCAGGGGAATGTCGCTGTCCAAGGCTCGGCCGATCACCCATTGTTCCTGCGGGGGGAGGATGCTCTGCCGAGGTTCGAGGCTGCTGCGGGTTTGAAAACGGAGATGGTTGGTATGGTCGGCACCGAGGCTGAGCAGATCGCCGTCCTGGAGCGCGGTTGGGCCGATCACCCTCCGGCGATTATGAAAGACGCCGTTGGTGGAGCCGAGATCTTCGAGCTGGAAGGATCCCGGCGCATTGCTGGTCACCCGGGCATGGCGGCGGGAGACGCAGGCCCCGGTCACCACGATATCGCATTGGCTCCCATCGCGGCCAATCGTGACGCCCTGGGAGGCGACCCGATATTCCCGGTAGGAAAAACCGGCATCCAGGGCGACCAGGAAAGCCGGTGCATCAAGGCAGGAAGAGGGTTGCTGAGAGGAAAGCATCGCTGTTTTGCAGAAATCTTGAATACCTGCAGCCTCCGACGGCCAGGGGCGGTCGGAGGCTGCGTAAGGAATGGACATGGGGCCGGCCTTGTCGCTCTTGCCGGGAAGAGGGATGGTCAGTTGGTCCGGGCGGCCGGAGCGGCGGCCACCGGGACGAAGGGATTACGCAGATACAGCTCCTCGTTCTTCAAGGCAGGAATGGCCTTGTCGAGTTTCTGCTGCGCTTCGATAATTTTGGGAAAGGTCGGCGGTTCGAGGGTCTCGAACATCGAGGTGTCGTAATACATGATCCCGCTGCCGGTGGGGTATTCCACCCCGACCTTGACATTGTGCCTGGCGCCATCCACCGGGATCGGCGAACGGAAGGTGAGCACATAATCGCTTTGCATGATGTTTTGGATATCCTCGACACTCCGGGTGATGGTCTCGTAGGTGGCGCCGATGGCATAGTATTTACCGAAGGAATTTTTGGCAAGGGCCTGGAGATCTCGTTGATCCTTGCCTTCCTTGCCGGTGAAGCAGAGGGCATAGATCGGCACCGGTATCTTCAGGCTGGAGATCCGGGTCATCAGGTCGGACCGGCTGATGGCGCTGTCGTCGTCTTTGCCGCTGCCCAAGACGACAATCGAGGTGGAGACGAGGTAATCGACTTCGCTGGATGAACCGGCACCGGCCCCGACGCCCCCGGCCAACTGCATGGCCCCGGCCACCCCGTCATAGACCCTGGTCCGTTCGCCCCGCGGCTGCAGATCAGCCAGTCGTCGGCCGAGGATACCCGGTTCGCGGTCAAAATTGGAAAGCACGGTGAAGCCCTCGCTGCTGTTGTCGAGTGCGATCAGCGCTACCTGATCCTGCGGTCGCTTGGCATCGATGAAGCGGGCGGCGGCCCGGACCATAGCTTCAAAATCCGGACCTTTCATGTTTTTGTTGGTATCCAGGACCAGGATTGAGCGAATCGCCTCTTCCCGGTTATGGATGGATTGGATCTGATACTGTTTCTTTTTGGGATCAAACGCCCGCCCTTCGACCATCACCCCGATGTTAAGCACATTGAGGTTGACCAGGGGATTCATGTCCTGGTCAAAGGTGCGCATGTAGACGTGGACAAAGGGGTAGAGGGCCGATTCCACTTTAAATATCTTCAGGCCGTACCCCTGCTGACCGGTGGCGACGGTGCCGGCATGGGCAATTTTGGTCGCCAGTCCGATCGCCAGGACCAACCCCAGGATGATCAATTCGGCCGCCAGGGGTTGCATGGCGCTCAGGCACCGTTTCAACAACCATTTCATATCTGTCTCCTTAAAAAGAACCCGGTTGGGTTTCATGGCATCTGGGCAAAAGGTTTGCCCAGGTTATTGATCGTCTTGCCGTTCGGCCCCTTGGTCGAGCTGTAGGCGATTTTGGTGACCCCGGTGGCGGTATCGAGCACAAAGGCTCCGTAACCGCCACCCGATTCCCAGGCCCCGATCTGGAATCGACCGGTATTGGAGAGCGGGATCGCCCTGCTGTCGTTCGGGTCCAGCACCGCCACCGGCAAGGCCGGGCCATCGTTATGCGCCGCACCCATCAGCAAGCCGATGAGCAGGGCTGCCAGTCCACCCAGCAGCAAGCCGGCCCCAAGATTATTCAGCCCTGTTCCTTTCATTGATCAATGCCTCCGCTGAAATTTTATTGCCGAACACGGCTTGGCTGCGCAGCAGTTGGGCCACGCCTTCCTGCCCACTCTGCGGTCGAACCGGCGCTGCTGTTTCCTGGGCGGTCGAGGGTTTGTCGGCATTGTTCCGAGCCACGGCCGCAGGGCCGGCATTGACCTTCTCTGCCGGTGCGGTTTTCTGCACCGGTTTGTTCACTTCTTTTTGATTGGCCATCTGGGTCGGAGCCGACTTCTCGGTTGCTTGGGCCAGCGCTTTGGGCGGCGCCTTTTTAACCGGGGCGGTTGCTACGGCTTCCGCCGGGTTGGACCCTTCCAGGGCCTTGGCGAGCATCTCGCGGCGATGGGACACCTGTTCCATGTGGTCGCCCAGGGAACTCCACAACGCCACATACAGTTCCGGATCGTTGACGCCTTGAGCAGGTTTATAATCGGGTTTGAAGCTCGATAGCGCTGCCTGGGTCTGGCTGTCGAGCCTGCCGGTGACCGGGACGTTATATCCCTTGAGGTACAGGCAGGTCTGGATTTCGCCGATCCGGTCGGCCTGGCTCAGGTTTCGGAAATCTTGACGAATCCGTTCAAGCACCACCGGATCGGGTTTCATCTCCGGAATCAGCTTCCAGTAGGGCAGGTACAGGTATTTACCGACAATCTGGAGCACACTGGTCTGGACCAGCAGGCGGATGGCCGCATGTCTTCCCTGCACTTTTTTGACCGTGCCCTTGAGGCCGAAGCTCGGACCGAAGATGGTGAAGCCGAGTTCCTTTTCCGCCACCGCCTTATAGACATTGATCGAGTTGACCGTCTGCATCCGGGCCACGCCGGACATGGTCTTGAAATCGAGCAGATTAAAATCCAGGGTGATCCGGGCGAGGCTGTCTTTGTTTTCCTGGTTGTAATCAACCGAGATAGTGTCGCCCGGCACCCAGGATTGGTTGACATTAAAGGGTTTGGTCGTCACCCCGAAATCGGTGCTGGCCCCACGGGTTTCAAGACCGCGATCAAATTCGGTGATCCCGCCGGAGAGCACGATGTCCGGGATGTATTTCCCCTGAAAATTGGAATAGCCGGTGACCATCTGATTGTTGATGAACACCGGGCTGTAGGGGATGTAGACCACATTGCCGCCGATGGCATTGAGTGAACTCTTGGTCATCTCGGTGATATCGCGAGGGATCTCGCCAAAACCAAACTGGGAGAGCCCGGTGAAATCGGTGATGTCCTTGCCCATGATCATCACCCGCTTGCCGTATATCTGGGTCATCCGGCCCAATTCGGCCAGGGGTTGGTCAAAGCTGGTTTCCTTGATTTCCGGCAGGTCCGAGGGCATATCGACATCCACTTGGCGGGGATCGATTTTGGCACAACCGCCCAGGCTGAGGACCACCAGCGGGATCAACAGCCAGGAGCCGGGATGTATTTTGGGCCAAAGTTTAGGTATTGCAAACAGCATGCTCGTTCCTTGAGGTCGGGGTTATTTGGAAATGACCGTTTTGTCGCCCTTGGAATCATCGATGATGATGATGTCGCCATTGATTGTCGCTCCCGAATCCAGGATGACGCTATTGAGAGCGCCGCCTTCGGCCAGGACGACGCCACCGGAACCCGATGCGGCTTTGCTTCGGGCGCGTTGCGCGAGGTACGAGAAATTTTTATTGGCGCCGTTGATCTCGCCGTACGCTCCAATAGCGTCGTCGGCCTCGATCCCGTCGTGGAGATCGTCGGCCCGGCTTGGGGGCGCCAGGTACAGCACAGCCAGAAACAACAAAAACAGCAGGGTTGCGGTGATTGCTCGCATGGTGCCTTCCTCCCTAACGGATTATTTGGCGACCACGGAATCGACGGCCACGCTGGCGTTGCTGCCCGACATCGAAACCGAAACATTGCCCATATCGGCCTTGTTCATCACCTCGCCTCGCTGGGCTTCGCTCAGCTGCACCGAACCGATATTCAGGCGGTTGTTGTTGCCATCGATCACCCCGTTGAGTTGACCGCCGGTCACCGAGGAGACCACCTTGCCGGCCGTGGCATTCTGTAGCATTACCGAGCCGATGTTGGAGGTGTTGTTGTTGCCTTTGACCGTGTTGCCGATGGAATCGACCTTGACGTTATTGGTTACCGAACCTGCCTGGGCATCCTGGAGATGGACCGAGGCGCTGTTCACCGTGTTGTTGTTGCCGGTGGCAGAGGCGGAAACCGTGCCGGTGGCCCGGACCTGATTGGTCACCTCGCGGGCATTGCTGCCGTTCATGTTGATGGAAGCGGCATTGGCCACATTGTTGTTTCCTTTGGCTCGGGCGTTGTATTCGCCGCCCTGCACCCGGTTTTCCGCTTTGATGCCAAGCAGATCGGCCTGGCTGATCGCCGGGGTGGCCAGGAGCGCGCCGATGGTGAGTATGTGTAGTATTTTCATGGTGTAACTCCGTAGACAGGATGATGCATGCGGTGGGCAAGGCTCCCGCATTGCGGCCGGTTCCGGCGGCAACGCGGGAAATAAACCTTAGTTAACGGCAATGGAGGCCGCATTGGCCTGGTTGTTGTTACCGCCTTCAACCGAGGAACTGATGTTGCCGGTGTTCTCCACCTCGTTGATCACGCGTCCCTTGACCGCCATGCCCCCGCCCATCGAAATGGAGGCAGCATTGGCCTGGTTGTTGTTGCCGTTTTTAATCATGCTGCTGATATTGCCGCTGGTGTTGACCTTGTTGACCACCGAGTCCGCAGTTTGGGCATTGCCGCCACCGGAAATCGAGGCAGCATTAGCCAGATTGTTGTTGCCGCCGGTGATGGTGCTGGAGATGTTGCCCGCACGTTTGATCTCATTGCGAATCTCAGCCTTGGAACCAGTTGGGGATGTGTTTTGTTCCTTGGTAACGGCAGCCGTGGCCCCGGCGGTGCTTTCCGCGGCGGTATCGGTGGCGGTTGCGGCGGTGTCGGTGGTGTCGGTGGTATCGGCACCGGTGTTTCCGGGTGCGGTGCTGTTGCCGGTGGCGGCGGTGGTCGCGTTAGTGGCGCCAGGCTTGGTGGTGGGGACGGTGGCAGTGGCGGTAGCGGTCGAGGATGCGGTCTGGGTCGCCGCGGTGTTGACGGTGATGGTGTTGGTATTGGTGATCGGTTGGGCGACAAAGGTGTTGTGGTGGATGGCCGGGCCTTTGCGTTTGTTGTGGTTGAACGACCCGCTCAGGGTGGAGTCGCCGGAATCGGCATGTGCCAGACCAGCAGACAGGGCGAAGACGAGGGCAGTGGCCAGAATCGATTTTTTGTGCATGGGAAAACCTCCAAATAGGTGTTTGTTGTTGATGGCGAAGAACGACGACTTGCTGCATCCCCTATAGCAAGGCGGGTGCCAGAAGTGGTTTTCAGTGTTAGTGTTTGTAGATTTGATATAAAAACAAAAGGTTATGCCAATAGCGAATACTCGGCGTTGAAAAAAAAGGGCCGAATCCTTGATAATAATGGCGCGGGCGGGAAAGGAATGTCCGAAAAACGGACAGTCGGGAAGGCGGTATTGCGCTAATGATCTGAAATAAGGTTGTTTTTTCAGGTGTTGGGAATTGTAGGATAAACGGACAATGGTCTGGGCGGCTGTCCGTTTATCCTACGGTGATGGGGAAGGGTGCCGCAATCAGGCTGAAAGATCGTATTTTTTCATTTTCTGATACAGGGTCGACCGGGCGATGCCCACCAGAGCGGCGGCGTCGGAGATATTGCCGTTGGCGCGCTCAAGGGCAGCCTTGATATGGTTTTTTTCCATCTCTTCCAGGCTGGTAAACACCTCGATCCTCGCCGGTCCCATGGTGCCGAATTCCTCGGAAAGGGCTAGGATTTCACGTTCGGTGATCAATCGTCCCTGGGACTGGACCGCGAGTCGCAAGAGCACATTGCGCAACTGGCGGACATTGCCGGGCCACTGGTATCGGAGCAGCAATTCCATGCCGTTATCCGCGATCCGGGGTACCTTCCAATGATATTCAGCGGAAAATTTATCGAGGAAATAGTGGGCCAGGGGTTCGATATCCTCCACCCGCTCCCGTAGCGGCGGTACCTTGAGGGTAAAGCAGGAAAGGCGTTGAAAGAGGTCATCGCGGAAGGTCTGGGCGCGGATCATGTCCGTGACGTCCCGATTGGTGGCGGTCACCACCCGCACATCGAGTTTTTTCACTCTGGTGTCGCCCAGACGGCTGATTTCGCCATTTTCAAGGAAGCGGAGCAATTTGGGCTGCAGGGCGAGCGACATATCAGCCACTTCGTCGAGAAACAGGGTGCCGCCTTCGGCCAGTTCCATTTTGCCCGGTTTATCGATGGCTTCATGAAAGGCGCCTTTGCGCGAACCGAAGAGTTCGCTTTCAAACAGACCCTCCGGAATGGCGGCGCAGTTCAACGGGATATAGGCGCCTTTGCGCCGGGCAAAACTATGGAGGGCGGCGGCCACATGTTCCTTGCCGCTGCCGGCCTCCCCGGAAATGAACACCGGCACATTGATCGGGGCGATGGTGCGGATGTCTTCGTAGAGTTTCATCATCTTTTCGCTGCGGATGATGGTTTCGTCCTTGCTGGCCAGCCGCGTCTTCAGCGATTCCCGTTCCTGGTGCATCTGTTGGCGGCCGATCAGGTTGTCGAGGAGTGCGGCCCCGTACAGCGCCAGGATTTCCAGGATGGTTTGGGCGCCCGCATTGAAAAAATCGTGATTCCGATGGTCGAGATAGAGGCAGCCGGTCGCCTTGCCGGCCCGCAGCAGGGGGGCGCACAAAACCGATCGTTCCCGGCCATTCTTGTCTTTGCGGTCTTTATCGCCTGCTGCAAAGCCCACGGCAGTCCCGGCGCCGCCTCGTTCCATCACCAGTTGCACGATATCCTGGCGGATCTCCCGGCTGGCCTGCTGCGGATTAAAGTTGTGGGTCGTTGTGTAGATAAGTTCATTTTTAGGGTTGAGCAGGGCCAGAAATCCCCGCTCCGCCTGCAGCAGTGCCACTGCACCCGAGAGCATTCGCTCGCCGAGCGCCTGATCCTCGTCGATTCGGTGCAGCTCCACCAGCAGGCGGTTGAGCCTTCCCAGCGAATCGTCCTCATCGGATCCGGCAAGTGCCACCGGTGCACAGGTCGGTTCGAGGCTGAAGAGTATCGTTGCCGAATCGAGGGGTCCAGGTGACGTGCCCGGGAGGTCGGGTGACAAGGAAAAAACCTGTGAAGGCCGGTTTTGGTCGACCTCATCAATGAAGGTGAAGAAATAATCGATGATACGAAAGGTCATGCCGTGGGCCATGGGGAGGGCGTTGACTTTTTTATTATCTATCCACACGGCGTTGGTGCTTTGGTGATCAAAAAGGATGAACTCGCCGTTTTCCCTTTGGTTTATGGAGGCATGCCGACGGGAAACCTGCGGCGAGGGCAGGACGATGTCATTATCGTCTTCCCGACCGATGGTGATCGAGGCGGCGAACTCAACAACCCGATAATTTTGGGCATCCTGGCATATAATGAGTTTGGGCATGGCAATCAATGGGGTTTGCTGGTTTCAGCCGCTGGGATGGTGGCGGCCTCGGCGGCAGGAAAGACCGCGGTTTATTATCTCGATACCAAAGCAAGGGCACCGGCAGGGGCAACATAGCATCCACCCGAATTTTAGGCGATGGTTTCCGTCGTGACGTCGACTACCGGAAAGGAGTGCTACCCACAAAAACATAAAGATATTCTTATATTGATAAAAAACAACCCGGCGCCTTGACTGGCAACCCTGCTTTGTAATATGATTTACTTCGGTTACAAGATGCTTTTTCGGTCTGTTCGACAAGGGGTCGCAGCAGTAGATGAATGGGTAGCAAATGAGCCCTCGGCTCTTTTTGCCCTGCATCACGGAAAAGTCTTTCCCTATCCTTGCTCAAGGAGGCCTGTTGTGAAAAAAATCGTCAACACACTGGTAGTCGCTTTTCTCTTTTCTCTGTTGGCAGTCCCGGCCTTTGCCCTGACTCCCGAAGAACTCGCGGTTGAATCAGAGGCCTACGTGAAAACCACCGAGAAAACCACCCCGACCATGCCGGAGACCATTGTCGCCAAAGTTGATGAGGCCTGTGTCCTCCTGACCAAAGAAGGACCGGCGGCTTTTCCTAAATTCAAGGGCAAAGGCAGTGCATTTTTGTTTGATGGCACCTATATCTGGATCCACAGTCTCAAAGAGACCAAGATGCTCATGCACCCGATCAAATTCAAAATGGAAGGCAACGAACTCATCGGCCTGAAAGACGAGAAGGGCAAACGGTTCTTCGTGGCCATGAACAATGTCGCCAGCGAGAAAGGAGCAGGTTGGGTCGAATATTTCTGGCCGGTCCCCGGCTCCAAGGATATCGTTCGCAAAGTCTCCTATGTTAAAAAATGCACCATGTCCGATGGTGTCGACGTCATCATCGGAGCCGGTATTTATAACGGCGACCCGGCAGCCATGGCAAAATTGGACATTAAATAACGCGTAGGTTCGGCAATCGCGATGTCCCCGGTTTTCGATGGCGCCAAGTCGAAGCCGGGGATCATGCCGCCCTCCCTATACCTGCCTGAGTCCGGCCAGCCGCCTTTTCCCCCTATACCCTGGGGCGGGTTCCCCAAGGGTTGTTCACCTTCATTGATTGGGACAGGACCATAACCATGACACTTTCTTTTTTCGCGCAAAGTCTGAAAACCAAGTTGTACGGGTTAGTACTCTTTGGAGTGGTGATCATTGTCGTGCTCGTGGGGACAGGAGTCCATTATTACGGCAATATCAACAAGGCTAATGCCACCAAGGCTGATTTCAATCGGTTGATTAATATTCTCGATGATGCCCGGATCGCCGAGAAGACCTATCTGCAGTTTTTCGCCGAGGAAGTGAAGGGGAAGTTCGAGGAACTGGGGGTTGACACCGGCAAGGCCTTTGAAGCCGTCACCAAGAAAAACAGCGATCCCGAGATCGCCAAACAGCTAACTCTAGCCAAAGAATTGCTCGGCCAATATCAGCAGGTGTTTAAGGAAGTGGTCAAAACCCACGGCCAACAGGAGCAGCTTAAAAAGGATATGATACAGCCCCTGCTGCGGGCCCTGGATCTGCTGGGGATGATTCAGAAGGAGATGGAAACCAGCCAGGCGACCAAGCAAATGGAAGGGGGCGACCTCAATTCTTCTGAAAACGAGCTGCTTAATATTGCCAGGGATTGCAAGATAGGCTTTCTCCAATTGCAGAATCTCCAGTTGCAGTTTCTGCTTTCCGGTGACACCGGGCTGATGGCCTCCTTTAAAAAAATCACCGACGATATTGTTAACAGCAGCACTCCCGCCCTGCTGGAAACCGCTATAGTCCTCAAGCATGCCAAGATTATCGAGCAAGCCAAGGAAATCAAGGGAACGGTAAAAAGTTTCCTCCAGCTGATCGAGCAGTCCCAGGCCATGGGCGTCAAGGAGCGGGAGGCGATCAAGCAGTTGGACAGCGCCGGTAGAAAGGCGATCGAGCCGGTGGATGCGGTGGTCAGTCTCACCAACACGATTATTGCCAGTCAGGTCAGATCGGCGGTGGTGGCGCTTTGCATTATTGTGGGTATGGGCATCGCCGCCTTCCTGGGGCTTTCTTTTTTCCTGATCCAAGGGATCACCAAGCCGTTGCAGCAGGTGGTGGCGGGCTTGAAGGATATTGCCGAAGGTGAAGGCAATCTGACCAATCGGCTGGAGGTTAAATCCCAGGATGAGATGGGCGAGCTGGCCAAGTGGTTCAATATTTTTATCGCAAAAATCCAAACAGTTATCCGTGATGTCGCCCAGAATGCCGGTCACCTACAAGGATCCTCCACGCAGTTGCTGGGGATTGCCAAGCAGATGTCGGCGGGGGCCGATCAGACCTCGGGCAAAGCCAATACCGTGGCCGCGGCCGGCGAAGAAATGAGCGCCAATATGGGCTCGATGGCTTCGGCCATGTCCGAGGCTTCCGGCAATGTCAGCATGGTGGCTGCCGCCATTGAGGAGATGACCTCCACCATCACCCAGATCGCCGATAATGCCGACAAGGCCGCCAAAATCACCGCCGGTGCGGTCTCGCAGACCGAAAACGCCTCGCTGCAGATCAGTGAACTGGGGGAATCGGCCAAAGATATCGGTAAAGTCATTGAAACCATCACCGATATTTCCGAGCAGGTCAATCTGCTGGCGCTCAACGCCACCATCGAGGCCGCCAGGGCCGGTGAGTCGGGCAAGGGTTTTGCGGTGGTCGCCAACGAGATCAAAGAACTGGCTCGGCAGACCGCCACCGCCACCAGCGAAATCAAACAGCGGGTTGAGGGCATCCAGCATTCGACCCGGGGAACCGTCGCGGAAATCACCGCCATCACCAAGGTGGTCAACGAGGTCAATCAGATCGTCGGCGTGATCGCCGGGGCCGTGGAAGAACAGTCCGCAGCCACCAGGGAAATTGCCAGCAATATCAGCCAGGCCTCCATGGGCATCAGTGAAGTCAACGAGAATGTCTCCCAGGGATCGGAGGTCTCCGCGCAGATAGCCCAGGATATCAGCGAGGTCAAGGATGCGGCCATGAAAATGTCCGGCAACAGTACCCAGGTGGACGAGAGCGCCACCACGCTATCCAAGCTGGCCGGAGAACTCAACGCCATGGTCAACCGTTTCAAGGTCTGAGCGGGGATGTGTACATGGTCCATGCCGCTTATCTTGAACCATAAGCGGCATGGTTTCAGACAGAATCGGCAGGCTTAACGCCTGCCTGGAGTGTCTTGACGTTTCTGCTTATTCGTCAGCTTCCGCTTGTTGGATATCCCTGAGCAGGGCTCGGAGGCCGATGGCCTGGAGCACCGTCAAGCACTCGTCGTGGTGAAAAAAACCGGCCATGATCCCCGCGAATTGTGAAGCGAGGAAGATCATGTCATTATCCGATTCCTGTTCCAAAAGCCTTCGGCAGGCGGCAATATTGTCGGTTTCCACTGCTTCGAGGATCTCGTTGAGCCAGTCCAGCTGGTTTTCCTCAAAATGAAATTCCACCATAGCCTGGGCGTACATCGAGACGATGGCTGCCCGGTGGTCGAAGATCGTATCCAGGTCGTTGTTTTCGGCCGCTGCCAGCACCTTGCCGATTTCTTCCAGTAATTCTTCCATCTCTCTGTTTTCTTCCGTCATATTCCTGTCTCCCGGTTGTTGAAAAAGAGGGAAGGGCTCCCCCGTTCCTATTGATGATTCTATTACACTGCCTTGATGATCAACCTTGCCAGGAGGGCAGCATGGCCTAAAGTCGGGCTTGCTCCTTCTGTACCGCCTGAGCCTGGATGGCGGTAATGGCCACGGTGTTGACGATATCCGGCACCAGGCAGCCGCGACTGAGATCGTTGACCGGTTTGTTGAGTCCCTGCAGAATCGGGCCAATGGCCACCGCGCCTGAACTGCGCTGCACCGCCTTGTAGGTGTTGTTGCCGGTGTTGAGGTCGGGGAAGATGAAGACGGTGGCCCGGCCGGCCACTTCGCTCCCCGGCATTTTTTCGTTCGCCACGGCAATATCGATGGCGGCATCGTACTGGATCGGTCCGTCGATTTTCAGGTCGGGGCGACGTTTGCGGGCCAGGGACACAGCCTGGCGGACCCGCTCGACGTCCTCGCCCTGCCCGGAGGCACCGCTCGAATAGGAGAGCATGGCTACAATCGGCTCAATGTGGAACATGGCGGCAGTTTCCGCCGAGCGGATGGCGATCTCGGCCAGCTCCTCGCTGTTGGGGTTGGGATTGACGGCGCAGTCGCCATAGACCAGCACGCGGGTGTCCAGGCACATGAAAAAAACACTGGAAACCACCAGGACCTCGGGCCGCGTGCGGATGATCTGAAAGGCCGGTCGGATGGTATGCTGGGTGGTATGGACAGCGCCGGAGACCATACCGTCAGCCCGGTTGGTATGTACCATCATCGTACCGAAATAACTGACATCGTTGATGGCGTCACGGGCATAGTCGAGGGTGAAGCCTTTGTGTTTGCGCAACTGATGGAGGGTCTCGATGAACTCCTCACGCAAGGGCGAGGTTTTAGGGTCGATGATGGCCACATCCTGCAGTTTTAGTCCCAGGGCTGCAGCCCGGTTGCGGATGATTTTTTCCTCACCGAGCAGGGTGAGGTCGACCACATCCCGGTTACGGAGGATTTCGGCAGCTTGGAGGATGCGTTCTTCGCCGCCTTCGGGCAGGACGATATGCTTGCGTTCGTTCCTGGCCCGCTGGAAGAGCGAATACTCGAACATCAACGGCGACATGGTGGTGGAGACGGTCTCGATCACCAGTTGTTCCAGGCCGCTGGTATCGACATGGCTCTCAAAGACACCCAGGGCCCGGGCAATTTTCTGTTCATTATGCGGCCGCAGGGCGCCCTTGACCTCCCCGGCCCGCATTGCCGTGCGGTAGGTGTCGCTGGGCACGATGTAGATCGGCAGGGCGAGGTCGTCGATTCCGTCCAGCAATTTGACTATGGAAGGGCTGGGCTCGAGGCCGCCGGAGAGCAGCATGCCGACCGGCGAAGGGTAGTTGCGGGAGGCAATCGACCCCAGGGTGGCGAAGATGATATCGGGCCGATCGCCAGGGGTGATGATCAGGTCATCCTCTTCGAGGAAATCGATGAAGTTGGCAGGGCTCATCGCCGCCACCTTGATGGCATGGACATCGCGTTGCAGCCCTTTCTGCGGTCCGCTGAAATGACGTGCCCCCAGCGATTGGATGATCTCCTCCATGGTCGGCATGCTGAAGCCTTCCATTTCGGGAAGAAAATCAATTCGATAGGCCTTGCCTTGGGAAATACGGCGGATTTCGTCCTCGGCCGCCGCCAGCAGGCCGGGGTCGATCCGATTGACAAAGATGGCCAGCAGCGGACACTGGTACTGTTCGTAGATTTTTTCGGCAACCCTGATGTTTTCAAGGATCTCCGAGGCGTCACTGTTCCGGCCGTTGGCAACATGCAGCGTCGGGGTTCCCAACTCGCGGGCGATACGGATGCTGATGTCGTAGTCAAAGGCCTCGGACATGTTGACAATGGTCGGGCCTTCACAAAGCAGGAAATCGCACTTCTTCCGGACTTCGCTGAATTTGCGGACTATCTCGCGGAACAAGCGACGCTCCTCGCCGGCGGCGATCAGAGCCCGCGCCTCGTCATGGCAGATGCCCGCCATCTCCTCGTAGGTAAGATTGATGTTGTAGCGTTGCTTGATGAGATTGGTGTCATTGTCGTTGGTGCCGTCCCCGGGAGTAATCGGCCGGAAAAAGCCAATATGGTCGATCCGCCGTGACAGCAATTCCATGACACCGAGGGTGACGACCAGTTTGCCGCTGTCTTTTTCGAGGTTGGCGATGTAGAGGCTGTCGGCCATGGGAAACTCCTGTACGATGATGAGCAACGAGGGAAATTTGTATGCGTTTATAATAGTTGAGTGCCGCGGACAACGCAAGCAGAGTCGTGCTGCGTTCCCTTCCGCAATCCGCCATTGGAACTCATGCCGAGGGTTGGATTTGCGTTGATCAGGAATTTCCTATTGTGTCGACGGGTTCCCTGATTACCTTGTTGCTTAATCGAAAAAATCCAAGCATCTTTTCAGGAGGCATGCCGCATGAATCTCAAAGACTATTTCACAACCACCCAAGGGACTGGAGTGCTGGCGACCGCCGCGGCCTCCGGGGAAGTGACCACCGCCATCTACTCCAGGCCACATTGTACCGAGGGGGAAAGCCTGGCCTTTGTCATGCGGGAGCGGCTGACCTATGCCAATCTCCAGACCAACGGCCATGCCTGTTATCTGTTTGTCGAGCAAGGGAGCGGGCACCAGGGAATCCGGCTCTACCTGGAAAAGATCGACGAATCCGACGATGCGCAACTGATTGCCTCGATGACCCGGCGACATCTCAGTCCGGAAGAGGATCGGGCAAAAGGACCCAAGCATCTGGTGCGCTTTCGGGTGACCAAGGTGCTGCCGCTGATCGGCGACGGCAATGAACGGGGATGAATCGCACGCGAATCGGTATCAGGTGGGGGCTCTGCTGTCTTTTTAAGGAAGCGCCCATATCGTTTGCCCTCCGGCAGGCGACCCACCTGGGCAAACTCGATCGCGCCCTCCAGTTGAGGCAACTCTCGGACACCGTTCTTCATAATGGCCGTTCCCTGATACAGGCGATCGAATTCTGTTACCGGCAAGGAATCGGGGCCTTTCGAGTCAACAGTCGCATTTTCCCGCTGAAAACCCATCCCCAGTTGGGATATCGTCTCGAGGAATTGCCGGAGTATGGACTGATCGATCAAACCTATCGACAGGCTGCGGCTCTTGCAAAACAGCAGGATATCCGTTTGAGCTTTCATCCCGATCAATTCACCCTGCTCTCCTCGGCGGACGAGGGGGTCTCGGCCCGTTCGCTGGCAGAGCTTGCATATCATGGGGAGGTGGCGGAACGCATCGGCGCCGATGTGCTCACCCTCCACGGCGGCGGCGGTTATGGCGACAAGCCCGCAGCCTTGAGCCGGGTGATCGCCATGATTGAACACTTACCGGATTCGGTCCGCTCTCGCTTGGCTTTGGAAAACGACGACCGGGTTTATACCCCGGCGGATCTGCTGCCGGTGTGCGCGGCCACCGGCATCCCCTTGGTGTATGATGTCCATCATCACCGTTGCCTTCCCGACGGGTTGACCGTCGAAGAGGTCACCGAGCGCGCCCTGGCTACCTGGTCACGGGAACCTCTGTTTCATCTGTCCAGCCCGCGGGACGGCTGGCAGGGCGGCAATCCCAGGGCCCATCACGATTTTGTCACCATCGACGACCTGCCGACCTGCTGGCGATCACAGCGGATCACCATCGAGGTGGAGGCCAAGGCCAAGGAGGTCGCCCTGCGCCGGTTGTTGGCCGAGCTCTCATAAGCGCAAGCCTCTCTGCTCGTCCATTGCTGAAGCCCGGTTCAAGGAATCGCTCCTGCATTCGGTTGGTGATCGATCAAGTTCTTAATTCGTGGGCCAGTGGGATGACCGTGGTCGAAAAAAAGCCAGGGGGGAAGGGCAGAGGTAATTGATAGCCCAGAGGGAGCCGCCGCTCATGGGCATGGCAGAGGTTGGTTACGGTGAGGCCGAGCAGGCGGATTTTTCTGCGGCTGGCTTCGGTGGCCGCCAACAGGCGGGGCAACTGCGCCTGCATCTCGGCGGCTTCGAAAAAACCGGCGGGGGTGGTGCAGGAGCGGGTGATGGTGGTGAAATCGCTGTAGCGGAGCTTGAGGGTCAAGGTCTGGCCGCCGATCTGCCGCTGCGCCAGGTCCTGGGCTAATTGCTGGACGAGGTCGGTGAGGAGGGCCATTACCTGATCAAATCCGGCAACATCCTCGGCAAAGGTGGTTTCCGTGCCGATGGATTTGCGGATCCGGCTCGACTCCACCGGGCGGTGGTCCTGACCGCGGGCGATATCGTAAAAAAACAGGCCGGATTTGCCGAAGAGCGTGGCTAGATCCTGCCGGGAAAAACGGAGGAGGTCGCCGCCGGTGCGGATCCCCAGCCCCAGCATCTTTTTTTCGGTAACCGCACCGACCCCGTAAAACTTGCCGATCGGCAGGGTGTTGATGAAAGCCAGCGCCTGTTCCGGCGGGATGACGGTGAGTCCGTCGGGTTTGTTATGGCCAGAGGCGATCTTGGCCAGGAATTTATTGCAGGAGACCCCGGCCGAGGCGGTGAGTCCGGTGGCCTCGCGGATGGTCTGCCGCAGCCCTTGGGCAATGCGGGTGGCGGACGGTTCCCCTTGGAGATTGGAGGTGACATCGAGAAAGGCCTCGTCCACGGAGAGCGGTTCCACCAGTGGGGTAACCTGGGAAAAGAGGGCCATGATCTCGCGCGAGACCTGCTGATATTGCTCCATCCGGGGTTTAAGGAACACCGCCCGGGGGCAGAGCCGCTGCGCCCGGGCGCAGGCCATGGCCGAATGAACGCCAAAGGCGCGGGCCTCGTACGAGCAGGCGGCCACCACACCGCGACCCTGGGGATCGCCGCCGACGATTACCGGGCGACCACGCAGTTCTGGGCAGTCCCGCTGCTCGACCGAAGCGAAAAAGGCATCCATGTCGATGTGAATGATTTTCCGGGGCAGGGACATGGCAACGACGCTGATCTAGGGGGGTGAATTGCCGATCGGCATTGACGCTGGCGGCTATCAGCGCTATTATCCGGCCAGGCAGACCATGGTGGTAACGCCCTGCAATGTACAATAAACCGACCCGCAAAGGAACAAGCAATATGCACCTCTATCAGGCCCGACAGGAACAGCTCCGGCAACAAACGGCCACCTGGCTGGTAACCGGCGTTGCCGGATTCATCGGTTCCAACCTTCTTGAGACCCTGCTGCAGCTAGGGCAACAGGTGGTCGGGCTCGATAATTTTTCCACCGGGTTTCAGCACAATCTCGATGAGGTCAAGGGGCGGGTCGCGCCCTCGGCCTGGCAGCGGTTTCGCTTCATCCGCGGCGATATCCGCGATCTGGAGGCCTGCCGCAGCGCCTGCGCCGGGGTCGATTACGTCCTCCATCAGGCCGCCCTGGGCTCGGTGCCCCGCTCGATTGAAGACCCGGTCAACACCAACGAAAACAATATCTCCGGCTTTCTCAATATGCTGGTGGCCGCCAGGGATGCCAAGGTCAGGCGAATGGTCTATGCCGCTTCCAGTTCGACTTACGGCGACCATCCCGGCCTGCCCAAGGTCGAAGATACCATCGGCAGTCCGCTCTCGCCCTATGCGGTGACCAAGCTGGTCAACGAGCTGTATGCCGCGGTCTTTGCCCGTACCTACGGTTTTGCGACCATCGGCCTGCGCTATTTTAATATTTTCGGTCAGCGCCAGGATCCCGACGGGGCTTATGCCGCGGTGATCCCCAAATGGTTTGCCGGACTCCTCAAGGGTGAGCCGGTTTTTATCAACGGCGACGGCGAGACCAGTCGCGACTTTTGTTTCATCGACAACTGCGTCCAGGCCAATATCCTGGCTGCGACCGCAGACGTTGCGGCCGCCGATCAGGTGTATAATGTTGCTTTTGGGGAGCGGACCAGTCTTAACGAGTTGTATCGACTGATCCGTGAGCGGGTTGCCGGGAGCGTATCGACGGCCGGAGCCGCAGAGCCGGTCTATCGCGATTTTCGGGCCGGCGATGTCCGCCATTCCCTGGCCGATATTTCCAAGGCTGAGAAATTGTTGGGTTATCATCCGGCCTTTAGCGTGCGTGCCGGGCTCGACCAGGCCACGGCCTGGTATCTTCAAAGATTTGTGTAATTCGTAGACTGCATCAACAAAGCAAGGAGAGTTTTATGTCCAGTACGCTGGGAACCCTGTATCGGGTGACGACTTTTGGGGAATCGCATTGCAGGGGGGTCGGGGCGATTGTCGACGGCTGCCCGCCTGGAATGGAGTTGACCGAGGCCGATATCCAGCCACAGCTGTCGCGGCGACGTCCGGGGCAGAGCGATCTCACCACCCCGCGGCAGGAGGATGATCAGGTCACCATCTATTCAGGCACCGAATTCGGCCGGACCCTGGGGACCCCCATTATGCTCCTGATCAACAACAAGGACCAGCGGCCCCAGGATTATGGCGAGATGAGCCGGATTCCTCGTCCTTCCCACGCCGATTTCACCTACCAGATGAAGTATGGTATCCGGGCCTCCAGCGGCGGCGGTCGTTCCAGTGCCCGCGAAACCATCGGCCGGGTCGCCGCCGGGGCCATCGCCGAAAAATGGCTGCGGCAGACCTATGGGATCGAAATCGTGGCTTGGGTGAGCGCGGTCGGTGACATCGAGGCGCCGATGGTTGATCTAGAGCGGATCAGTCGAACGGCAGTCGATGCCACCTTGGTTCGCTGTCCCGATACGGCCACCGCCGCACGTATGGAGGAGCGGATTAAAGAGATTCTCGTGGCCAAGGATTCCACCGGCGGTATCCTCACCTGCGTCTGCCGCCATGTTCCGGTCGGTCTGGGCGAACCGGTCTTTGACAAGCTTGAGGCCCGGCTGGCCCAGGCGATGCTCTCCCTGCCCGCCACCAAGGGCTTTGACATCGGTTCCGGGTTTGCCGGAACCCGGATGCGCGGTAGCCTCCATAACGATCCGTTCGTCACCAAAGGGGTGCAGCTCGGGACGCGGACCAACCACAGCGGCGGCGTGCAAGGCGGAATCAGCAACGGGGAACCCGTGGTGTTCCGGGTCGCATTTAAGCCGGTGGCCACCATCGGCATGGCCCAGGAGACCGTGGACTTCGATGGCCATGCGGTAACCTTGGAGGCGAAAGGGCGTCATGACCCTTGCGTGGTGCCCAGGGCGGTGCCGATCGTTGAATCCATGGCCGCTCTGGTGCTCATGGATATGGCTTTGCAGCAACGGGCCCGTCGGGGCAGCCGTTCGGTTTGAGAGACTTTTGCGCCCCGATCTGTTGATGAACAACGGCAAAGCCTCCATATTGATCGTTGAAGACTCCCCGATCAACCGGAAGATTCTCAAGAATTTACTGGAAAAACATGGGTATCACATCCGGACCGCCGAACAGGGCAAGGAGGCCCTAGCCCTGCTGGAGGCAGAGGTCCCGGACTTGATCGTTCTTGACATCCTCATGCCGGAGATGGATGGGTTGGAGCTCTGCCGGCTGCTGAAGCAGCGGGACGCCACCCGCGATACCCCGGTTATTTTTATCTCCTCCCTTGATGATACCGTTGACAAGCTCAACGGTTTTGCTGCCGGGGGGGTGGATTATATCACCAAACCCTTTTCTCCCGCCGAGGTTTTAGCCAGGATCAGCACCCACCTCAAGCTTTGCCGCTTGCAGCGGCAGTTGGAAGAGAAAAACCGGTTGCTGGAATTGGAAAAGCAAAAGTCCGAGGCCCTGTTGCTTAACGTCCTCCCCGCGCGGGTGGCTCGGGAACTCATGCTGACGGGCAGCTGCGCGCCCCAATACTTCCCTGAAGTCACCGTCTGCTTTGCCGATATCGTCCAGTTCACCGCCGCTGCGGCCACCCTGGATCCGGAAATCCTGATCGGAGAACTCAATATTTTGTTTACCGCCTTTGACCGGATTGCCGAAGCCAATGGTTGCGAACGAATGAAGACCATCGGCGATGCCTATCTCTGCGTCTGCGGCATTCCCGATGGGAAACCCGATCATGTCCAAGCCATGGCAGATACCGCCCTGGCGATGCGCGATTATCTGGCGGAGCGCAACCGGACCGCAGCGCTTCAGTGGCAGGTCCGTATCGGTATGCATTCGGGACCGGTGGTGGGTGGGATCGTCGGCACCAAAAAATACCTGTATGATATTTTTGGCGATACCGTCAACATCGCCGCTCGTTTGGAAGCCCTCTCCGCACCCATGTGCGTCCATGTCTCGGATACGGTCTACCGGGCCCTGCAGCATGCGTTTATCTTTTCCGGCTCCCAAAACGTGGAGATGAAAGGGAAAGGCTTGCAAGCCACCTGTTTCCTCGAAGGCAGGCAGCCAAAGTGAGCTGGCTCTCAATGCTTTCCCTGGAGTTTGAGTGGTGAAGCCACTCTGGCGTATAGCCGATCTCATCGACCTGCACTATTTCTTCCAGACCGATGAAGTGCTGCGGCAGCGCGAGGGTGAGAGCGCCCTGGCTAAACGCGACCGGATCATTTTTCTGGCCAAGATCGAGCCGCAACTCGGCAAGGCTGATGAAATCCCGCCCCGGCTGCTGGTGCGTAAGTGGCTGGCCATTCGGCGGTTGCAGTATTTGCAGGAAAAAGGCCAGGGAGGGCAGGTCCTGCCGGGAACCATTTGGCAGGAACTGACAGCTCTCTGCCGCGGCTTGTTTTTTTTCGCCGGGATACTGGCCGGGGCAGGTCTGGCAGGGACATTTCTGATCTATTCAGGTGCTGCTCCCCTTAACGTTTCCACCTATTTTGCCTTGTTTGTGCTCCTGCAGCTGCTGTTTCTCGGGCTGCAATCGATTTTTCTCCTGTATCGCCGGGTACGTCGTATCCCCATGGAATCCTCGGTGCTGTATGTCCTGCTCGGCCGTCTGTTGATCAAGGGGTTGGATGGCGTGCGATGCAGGCTGCATCGCAGCATGACCGGTCGGCAACGGCTCGATCTCGCAGCCTTGGCCGGTGGCGTGCAGCAGCGTAAGGAACTGGCGGCCCTGCTGATCTGGCCGGCCTTTCTGCTGGTCCAGCTGGGCGGGGTCGGTTTTAATCTTGGGGTCATCGGCGTAACCCTGGCCAAGGTGGCCTTCGCCGATATTGCCTTTGGCTGGCAATCGAGCCTGCAGCTCTCGGCCGGGGCGGTTGCCCAGCTGGTGCAATGGATCGCTTTGCCATGGACCTGGGCTGTGGCCCATGCCTATCCCAGCCTTGCCCAGATTGAGGGCAGTCAGATCATTCTCAAAGAAGGGATAGCGCATCTGACCACCGGTGCCTTGGTTTCCTGGTGGCCCTTTCTCTGCTCTGCCGTGGTCGTGTACGGTCTTCTCCCCCGTATCGCCCTGCTGGTTGTGGGGTTGGTGCAGCAGCAACGGGCTCTTGACCGATTACATTTCGCCACCCTCGAAATCAGGCCGCTCCTGCTGCGGATGGCATCACCCCGGATCGACACCAGCGGCGTTACCGGAAAGATTCGGCCGCAATCCCCATCGTCCTTGGTTGATTTTGGTGCCGCCTCCGGGCCAATGGTCGGCATGCCGGCGCTGGCCCCGGTATCCGGCAAGGCGTCCTGGTGGGTGCTGATTCCCGACGAGCTCTACGAGGCTTGCCCTTTCCCCTCGCTGCTTGCCCTGCTTCGCTCGCAGGTCGATGTGGCGAGTGTCCATTGGCTTCGCATCGGCATCCCCGGAACAACGGCAACGGAGAGCCTGGTTCCGTTGATCGACGGTTCCGTAGCGTTGGCCGGTGTGCTCCTGCTCCAGGAAGCCTGGCAGCCGCCGCTTCGCGAAACCGAGTCGTTGCTGCGGCAACTGCGGCAGAGGATTGGGGCGACGGTCCCCCTCACCCTGGTATTGATCGGCAGACCCTCGCGCGAGACCGTCCTCACTCCGGTCACCTCGGAGCAGTTGCTGATCTGGAGTCAGAAAATGCAGGCCACCGGCGATCCCAGCCTGTATGTCAGGCCACTGGTGCAGTCATGAACCGATACCGTATCCCAGAATTTGCAATTATCGGCCATCCTAACGAGGGCAAGTCCTCGGTCCTTTCCACCTTGGCAGAAGATGATTCGGTGCGCATCAGTCCGATCCCTGGAGAAACCATGGTTTGCCAGGTTTTTCCCGTGCGTATCGACGGTCAGGAAATCATTCGGTTTGTCGACACTCCGGGGTTTCAGAATCCCCGCCGAACCTTGCAATGGCTTCAGGAGTACCAGGGGCCGGAAGATCGTATGCTGGAAGCCTTCCTTGCTGGCCATCGCGATGACCCGGATTTTCACGACGATTGCGAATTGTTCGGCCCGGTTGCTGGGGGGGCAGGGATCATTTTCGTGGTCGATGGTTCGCGGCCGCTGCGGCATGTCGATCTGGCCGAAATGGAAATTCTCCGTCTCAGCGGCGCCCCCAGGATGGCGGTGATCAACTGCAAGGAAGAGGATACCGATTATCTCCCCCGGTGGCAGACTGAATTCCGTAAACATTTCAACGCAGTCCGGCTGTTTAATTCCTGTCGGGCCAATTATCGGCAACGGATCGAACTGCTGGAGAGTTTGAAGGCCATCGACCAGCAACTGGAACCGGTGCTCCGCACGGTGATCGACGCTTTTCAGGGGGACTGGGAGGTCAGGAATATGCGCACCGCGACCATCCTCGCCACCCTGCTGCAGGACGTGCTCGCCTACCGCCGGACCGTTCCCTGCGGCAAGGGCGCCGAGCAGCGGTTGCGGCATGAACTGCACCGAGAATACCTCGAATACGTTTCCGCCAAGGAGCGCCAGGCCCATGAGGCGATCCGGCAGTTGTTCAAGCATAACATCTTTAATCTGGCCCTGCCGCCGCAGTCGATTCTTGGCGAGGATCTGTTCAGCAAGCGGACCTGGGAATTCCTGGGGTTGAGTGACCGGCAGATCATCCTGGCCGGCGCTTTGGGCGGGGCGGCTTTGGGGGTGGGCATCGATGCTGCCACCATTGGCACTTCGTTCGGTCTTTTTTCGGCGATTGGAGGCCTGGTCGGGGCCGGAGCCACCGCCCTTAAAGGTAAAGAGCTGCTCTCCGGAATCCGCCTGTTGGGGATGAAGATGGGGGGCGAGCAGTTGCAGGTGGGGCCGGTCAGCAATGTGCAGCTTCTCTATATTCTGCTGGATCGAGGGTTGTTGTTTTATTCCCATGTGATCAACTGGGCCCATGGCCGCCGTGATTATGAACCGATCCGGCAGGTATTGCAACCGATGCAGGGGAAAACCGGTTTTACCAGCCACTGGGCCAGTGAGCATCGAAAAATCTGCACCCATTTTTTCCGCAGCGTGCAGAAGGGGCACGAGGGATTGCTTGAGGAGGCCTCTCTAGCCCTCCAGGAACTGCTGCGCGAGCAGTTGCAGGAGATCTCCGAAGACCGGGCGCAGGCTGGTTGTGACGAACAACGGATGTTTCCAGGCGGCAGCGACCGCACCTCTTAGGGGCGGCGAATCGGTTCAGCCTGCTTGGGGAGCCGGTTCTTTGCATCGTTTGCGCCAAGCACTAACCATCGATACCCTCCGGGGCTCTTTTTCATGTCGCCACGATTGCTGATCATCAACTGTTCCAGTCCCTATTTTTTTTATATCCCCATGGGGACCTTCGGGCTTTGCGACTACCTCGACCAGCGACAAATCGCTACCCGAATTTTTAATCCCTCACTGTATCCCGAGCAGGAAGTGTCGAGCCGCCTGCTTGCCGAACTGGCCGCCTTTGCGCCGACCCATGTCGGTTTCGTGCTTCATTGGCAGGAAACCGCCCATGGTCTGATGACCGCCCTGGAACTGGTGAAGGCCTGGAATGCCAAGACAGTCACCCTCTGCGGCGGGTTTACCGCCTCCTATTTCGCCGAGGATCTTCTCGGAACGCAACTTGCATTGGATTATGTGATTGTCGGCGACCCGGAAGAACCGGTGGCGCATCTACTGCAAGGTCGGCCGCAAGCTTCGATCGCCAATCTGGTTCGCCGTGACCAAGACGGCACGGTGCTGCGCAATCCCAATCACTGGTTGATTACGCCGTCGCTGCTTGACGAGCTTTCTTTTAGCAGGCTCGATTTCCTGATTGATGCGGAACGTTATGTTGAGAAAATCAACACCAAACTGGGCTTCCCGATCTTCGTCGGCAGGGGTTGCATTTTTAATTGCGAGTACTGCGGCGGGAGTCGCCAGGCCTTTCGGAGCCATTCCCATCGCCACAAGCCGGCGGTTCGTTCGATTGCCGCTATCCTCACAGATCTTCGCAGGCTCAAGGGGCGTACCCGTCTGCTCTATATCTGTTACGAAAACGATCCGACCTTTCTCGTGGCCTTGTTTCGGGAAATCAGCGATGATCCGGAACTCAAGGGTTATTTCACCCTGCATTATGGGGCTTGGCACCTGCTCGAACCTCAATTTCTCGAAAGCTATCGGAGTGCCTTTGCTATCGCTGCCACTCCGCCGCTTTTTGAATTTTCGCCGGAGGTTTTTGCCGATGCCGCCCGTGCCGCCATCAAGGGTGGCACGACCTATACGCTGGAACAACTACGGAAGAATATCGGCGAGATTGGGCGGGCCTTCAACGGCCGGGTTCGGATCGAGGTGTTTTTTAGTCGGTACCATCCTTCGCTGACCGCGGAGATGCTCGCTCAGGAGATGAGAAATATCTATCGGTTCAAGCACCGGATATTTCTAGAGCAGGGCACCTCGGTCCACATTTGTTTCGATCACCTTTCCACTGATGTCGGCAGTCGGAACTGGGAGCAGCATGTCGATGAGCAGGGCTCTTTTGGGACCTTGCTGCGTCTGAAGCAAGGGGTGGACGCAGGTATCCTTTACCCATTTCCGGTGGATAATCTTTGCCTGTTCATTCCTGAACACTTGGACCAGGCATACCGGGTACGGTTAGAGGCGCAGCTCCTGGTGCTCGAACATTTGGAGCGGTATTGCCACGAACTCTTTCACATTCTTTTTGCAGGTCTGGACGACCTCTGGTTGGATGAACTGGAAGAACTCCTGGTCCCGTTCCTTGCCGCAGATTCCCTCTCCGCTTTTTTCATGGATCCGCCTTTGGATGCGCTGCTTGATGGGCTGGGCCGGCGGTTAACAGCCAACCTTACCCTCTCCGCTCCCCTGCCTTTTCTCGGGGATTTGGTACGCTTCAGTCGGGAAAAAATAGCCCACCTCTCCAGGGGTCAAGCTTGCGGTGATCCAATACCACTGCACGGTTGTTTTGTAATTAATCCGGTGCGCATCTCTCTGCACCAATATGACTACCCTGACCTGATTCCCTTTATTGAACGCCTACAGGCGGGTAAGGAAGCCTCTCCGGCATATCAGCGCACGGTCTGCATATTTCTGGACAGTGGTATCGTGACTGTGCCCCATGGCTATTACCGGGCTACCTTCCGATATTTTGAACAGCCACGAACCCTTGCCGATTATCAGGCTAGTCTTTGTGGCAAGCAGGGACTGGATTGGGCCACTCATGATCAACTCCTCAGGCAACTCATCGCCGAGGGCGTGCTGGTCCGGTCTTCAGTAGTCTCGCCATCTATTGCAGCCCGTCTGGCTGAGGCGTATCCTGGCGCCTCAGAGAACCGGGAGGAAATATAAAAAAAAGCGGCTCAAGCTGTATCTGGTGAGGTAATTCAACCAAATGCTGCTTGAGCCGCAATATGTGAACCGAACCGTTAGGAACGTGTCTTAAATGGTGGCGATGCAGGGATTTGAACCCCGGACACCACGGATATGAGCCGTGCGCTCTGACCGACTGAGCTACATCGCCGTATATGAAAAAGCCAGGAGGCTTGAACCGGGTTACTATTCAAAATTTCTCCCTGTTTGTCAACAGGAAACCTCTTGATAGCACCAACTCTACTGCATTAAATGCTTTTTGAAAAAAAAGGAGCGTCCTTGCCTGCAAGCAATGAGCAGGAAAGGACGCTCCTTACAACTAAAAACAACGTGGGAAAAGGAACGGTTACATCATGCCGCCCATGCCGCCCATGCCGCCCATACCGCCCATGCCGCCCGGAGGCATGCCGCCGCCCTTATCTTCATCCGGCAGGTCAGCGATCATGCATTCGGTGGTGAGCAGCAAGCCGGAAACAGAAGCTGCATTCTGCAGGGCAGAACGGGTAACCTTGGCCGGGTCAATGACGCCGGCTTCGATCAGATCTTCATATTTCTCGGTGGCTGCATTGAAACCCATGGGACCTTCGAGGTTTTTTACATGCTCGACGATTACCGAACCTTCGCAACCGGCATTGGCTGCGATCTGACGTACCGGTTCTTCAAGCGCACGGCGAATGATGTTAATGCCCAGAGCCTGCTCGCCTTCAAGTTTAAGGGTGTCCAATACCTTGAGGCAACGCAGATAGGCAACGCCGCCGCCAGGAACCACGCCTTCTTCGACTGCTGCACGGGTCGCGTTCAACGCATCCTCAACCCGGGCTTTTTTCTCTTTCATTTCGATTTCGGTGGCTGCACCGACATTGATCACCGCAACCCCACCGATGAGTTTTGCCAACCGCTCCTGCAGTTTCTCGCGATCATAATCAGAGGTGGTATCTTCTGTCTGGGCACGAATCTGTTTCACCCGGGCGGCGAGTTTAGCTTTGTCACCGGCACCATCGATAATGGTGGTGTTGTCTTTGTCGACCACAATGCGTTTGGCGGTGCCAAGATCATTGATGGTGATGTTTTCCAACTTGATGCCGAGATCTTCGGTGATCACTTGGCCACCGGTGAGAATGGCGATATCTTCAAGCATGGCTTTACGGCGGTCGCCAAAGCCAGGGGCTTTAACGGCGGCGATGTTCAAGGTGCCGCGAAGTTTGTTGACCACCAGAGTAGCCAAGGCCTCTCCGTCAACGTCCTCAGCGATAATGAACAGCGGTTTGCCCATTTTGGCCACTGATTCGAGAATCGGCAGCAGATCCTTCATGCTGGAGATCTTCTTCTCATTGATAAGAATCAGCGGTTCCTCCATGCTGACTTCCATGCGCTCCGGATCGGTCACAAAGTAAGGGGAGAGGTAGCCGCGATCAAATTGCATACCCTCAACCACATCAAGGGAGGTTTCCATGGATTTTGCTTCTTCCACGGTGATGACACCCTCTTTGCCGACCTTGTCCATGGCTTCGGCGATGATGTTGCCGATGGTCTCGTCATTGTTGGCGGAAATGGTCCCGACCTGAGCAATTTCTTTCTGCTCCTTGGTAGGGCTGGCGATTTTTTTAAGTTCGGCAACAATTGCGACCACGCAGGCGTCAATGCCGCGTTTGATTTCCATCGGATTGGATCCGGCGGCAACTAATTTGGCGCCTTCGGAATAGATGGCCTGGGCCAAAACCGTGGCGGTGGTGGTACCGTCACCAGCGACATCGGAAGTCTTGGAAGCGACTTCCTTGACCATCTGTGCGCCCATATTTTCGAATTTGTCCTTTAATTCGATCTCTTTGGCAACGGTGACGCCGTCCTTAGTGATAACTGGTGCGCCAAAGGATTTTTCGATCAGGACGTTCCGGCCTTTAGGGCCGAGGGTAACTTTAACTGCATTGGCCAAGGTGTTTACCCCGGCCAACATTTTTTCACGGGCTTTGCTGCCGTATTTCAATTCTTTTGAAGCCATTTCTTTATCTCCTTAATAACTCGAATGGATTGATATCTGTTTACGCTTGAACCACACCAAGGATATCATCCTCGCGCATAATAAGAAAATCCTCGCCGTCTAACTTCACTTCTGTTCCACCGTATTTGGAGAAGAGGACCCGGTCACCAACAGCGACATCAATGGCAACGCGCTCTCCGGCTTCGTTCAGTTTTCCTGGACCTACCGCAACAATCTCACCTTCTGCCGGTTTTTCTTTAGCGGAATCGGGGATAATGATGCCACCAGCGGTTTTTTCTTCTCCTTCCAGTCTCTTGACCAAAATACGGTCATTCAGCGGACGAATTTTCATAAGCAATCCTCCTGTGTTCAGTAATGGGTATTAAATAAATTTCGTTTGAGCCGAATGGGATGTTCAGGGAGTCCGACGGTCGGCACAAACAACTTTGGTTGGACGAAAACGAAGCTTCTGTCTTCAAACTGCGCTTTACAATAGTATCGGAATTTGAAAAATCAAGGGCGGGTTGAATGAAAAAAAAATCATTCAACCCGTTGAAATGGTTGGCCAATGGCAAGGATGTGCTAAAAAATGTTCCGCTTTATCCCACCCGGACACGCCATTTGTGGGGATCTTCCTGGTAGCCGAATTGGATGGCCTGGAGTTCTTCGAAGAGCCTTTTCGCTAATGTACCGGTCTTTCCACCGTTGATCCGGATGGTTTGATCTCGATAGCATAATTCGCCTACCGGAGCGATGACCGCTGCGGTTCCTGTGCCGAAACCCTCCTGCAGTGTTCCTGCTTTATCGGCGGCAAAAACCTCGTCAATGGTTAGGCGACGTTCGCTCACCTGATACCCCCAGTCGCGGGCAAGTTGAAGTACGGAATTTCGGGTGACGCCGGGCAAAATGGTTCCCTCCAGCGGTGGCGTGATCAGCTCGCCGTTAATCAGGAAGAATATATTAGACGTACCAACCTCCTCAATATATTTCCGTTCGACCGCATCCAGCCACAACACCTGGGTGTACCCTTTTTCCTGGGCCTCCACCTGCGCCTTGACGCTGGCTGCATAGTTGCCGGCGGTTTTGGCGTTACCGACGCCACCGGGAACCGCCCGGACATACTTGTCTTCAACGTAAATTTTGGTTGGATTGAAACCCTCAGAATAATAGGCACCTACCGGGCAGCAGATAATAAAAAAGAAATATTCCTGTGCCGGTCGAAGACCGAGCATTGGTTCGGTGGCAATCATGGTGGGGCGGATGTAGAGGGTAGCGCCTTCGGTGCTCGGGACCCATTCCTGGTCAAGGTAGACCATGGCGCGTAAAGCCTGCAGGACGCGTTCTTGGGGAAAGCGGGGCATGCACATGCGCAGCGCCGATTGGTTCATGCGGGCGAGATTGTCCTCCGGGCGAAAGAGAAAGATCTGGTTGTCCTTGCCCCGATAGGCCTTCATGCCCTCGAAAATGGCTTGGCCATAGTGAAAGACCATGGCAGCAGGTTCAAGAGTAAACGGCTGGTAGGGTTTGATACAGGCGTTATGCCAACCCTGTTGCCGATTCCACTGCATCATAAACATGTGATCGGTGAAAAACTGACCGAAACCCAGGTTGTTCTGGTCCGGTTTTGGTTTCATCAGGTCGGTTGAGGCCTTGTGCAGCGTAACTTCTAGCTCCTTGGTAAACATATTCGTATCCTGTTTTCTGCGGTTTATGCAACCGGTTCCCGTTAATGGTGAATCGCCTAGATACAGATGGGTACATGACGAACTGCAAGTTTAGACGTCTTGCATGATGGCGGATTTGTATGGAAAACGCAAGGGGTCTTATACAAGACGATCAGATGCAGGCCTTGCATAGGAACGTCTTGTATAAGACCCCGATGGGGTTATATGGATTGTAAAATTGAAATTAGTGGGTATGCAGTTTACTCAACCGGCCGCAACCTGTAGTATAGGTTCATGGACG
>CAZJEX010000024.1:0-66420 GCA_964545155.1 uncultured Desulfobulbus sp.
AGAAGCATCAAGTCGATCCTGGAAAACAATCTGGATCAGCACCCACTCCCCCGACCCTCTACCAACGAGTGCAGCGATTGCTGCAAGAGATTGCAGTTGCACGACTTGACGGCCGCTACGCCAGGCTCATTGCGCCGATTATCAAATGCGAGGTCTTGATCCTGGACGACCTCCTCATCTCGCCTTTAACAAGGGAAGAACAACGAGAGATCCTGGAGATCGTCGAGGAACGATATGACCGCAAAGCCACCATCGTGACCAGTCAACTGCCGGTGAAAACCTGGCACGATGCCATGCAGGACCCAACCTTGGCTGACGCCATTTTGGACAGACTGGTGCACAATGCCTATAAACTTGAACTGAAAGGAGAATCTATGCGGAGAAAACGATCAATGCTTGACCGGAAAGCCGAAACTGTGACAGTATAAAAACATCAGCCCCGAGACCCTCTCTTGGCACTGGCCGTTTTCACCGGAATGGTGGCTGTTTTCACAGCGGAACAGCGGCCGCTTTCGCGGCAGTTCGCCCGGCCGTTTTCACCGGAATACCCAGCAACCGCCTCGGATGGCGGCAGTGATGGCTATTCTTATCGCCATAGAGATCACCACCACCGTTATAGGCGTGCTTACGACCACTGCGCTTACCGCTACCGAGTTGGCGGTCATCGCTTTGAACGCTGTATGGATTATTCTCTTGGAGAATATCGCCGCTGGTAAGTAAGTCACAACGGGCTTCCCGGTAATGAGAAGATTTAAGCCCCATATTCTTAGTAAAGGACAAATTGTCATGTAGATAAGCCAATTTTAAAACGTATTTTTATAGAGCCATGGATAGCTAAGGCATAGTGCCTCGTTATTTCATGGCTTTCTCATTCCAGATGGAATGAGCTTGAGAAATTCAATACCGAAAATGTATTACGGAATAGTAAATTAAGCGCCGGGAATTCGATGAGATGGGTTTGGTAAAACATGCAATTTCGGGAATTTGAATGAAAATGGTGTCCAGGAGAAAAAGGTCAATTTCTTGCTTGTAAAGATGAGGACAAATCCCACTTGGGTTTTTGAAAGAAAAAGAGGATAGTTAGCCTGCTAAAAAGTACAGGCTAACTATATTAGGCGTAAAAAAACGTGAGGCTTGAAAGTCATGAACGATAGTCGTGGTTGTGGATCGTGCTCCCATTGTTCTGGCATTGGTAGTAATACAGACCCGATGTTATGCGATGTTTGGCAAAGTGAACACCACCCAGCACAATATTGCAGCCAAGAGGAAATCGACTTCGGATGTGAGCATTGGAGACCGAAGCGAAAAATAATCAAAACCAGTACCAAATCAGAGCAGTTTACTGGTCGACCGGCAGCAATTTGACTCCGGCATCCTCTCCCTGGAACAAGCTAACGGTCATTAGGCGTCCATCATCACAGAGCCACTGGATAGGTACATTCAATCCAAGGATGAGGTGAAAGATACCCTCGCTGAAAATGGCGCGTAAACGTGATGTCTCTACCCCGCCGTTGTTGAACTCCTCCTCGGTACCAACCACAGCAGGATCTAACCAAAATTCTGCCACAGGAGCATCTTCTTCCTCATTGGCTTGCCCGAAGACAGTAACGTACAGCTCGATACTCTCATCGTGAACAAATGCCTGTTAATAGTTCAATATGGTCGTTCTATGGTCCGAGTGCATATTTTTTGCCCACCGGACAAGTTTAAAGAATCAACATCCCGGATTTACTGTATAAAGTAATTTTCCATCGCAGATCTCTCGTTATTTTTTTCATCGTCTGTTGCTGTTAATGGTTATCACCAGAACCAGCTCTTCAATTCCGCTAACCACCAGAAGAGTCAATACGGCTGGAAATAGCGCTGAGCTAATACTTCCTTATCCCTGATAATTCCTGTCGCCCTCCGGTCAGCGGGAACGAGGGCAGGGCATAAGGGCTCGCAGTAGTAACGAGAAGTTTTTTTTCACGTTTACTGGCCACCGACACAGTCTGGCCAAATTATCCCTCCGTAAATTTCACTCACCAACAGTGCCAAATAAAAAAGGCAGAGCCGTTAAGCCCTGCCTTCTGATCTCGATTTGTCGGAAAAATTATTTATGATATTATTGTCTTTGCGGTTTTACTAGGCCACTGTTTGCAAGCCTTCAGGCTGGGTGTTATTGGCTGTCTCGGTGGTGGCATAAAGCGCGTTATATGATTCCAGGAATCGTTCGTAGGCCTTGCCATTGCCACGCGCATCACTGAGAGGTGGCAAAGAGCTTGAGTCTGCTACCATTTGCGTCAGTGATGTCATTTTCAACTCGAACAACCCTTGTAAAATATCAAGGTCAGACGTCAAAGGGTCCGAAGTCGTCTCGCTGGTGCCGACGCTTTCTTTTGGCACTTCCGATGCAACGGAAACCATTGGTTCTTGACCCGCCAATAAGACATCCGTGCTGGCAATCGCAGCAGTTTCCGAGACTGCCGGGTTTGCTTCGGGTGCCGGGGCTAAATCCTTCAGCGCGGTGAGGAGATCGCCAAATGCTCCCTTGATCTCTGTCAGTGCGGAGTTGGGAGCAATTGTGCCCTCTTTTGTTCCGGTGATGGTTGCACTTATTGCATTTTCAAAGTCTTGCATAATTCGAGGCATCTCATCGGGAAATTTAGAGTCTATGCCGAGGTCTTTAATCTTAGTTTCAAGCGCGCTCACGAGATTCTGTCCTTCGCTTTCCATTGCTACTCCTGCTTCACGAGAAACTAACTCCTGGAGTTCTTCCTGGAAATTAATCCGTAACCGTATGTCAGCCGCCCCAATAAAATGCCCTTCCGCCAGGAGACGGACCACTCCCTTCTCTTCTGGCTTGCCCTTGCTGACTTCTGCGGTCTGGGTTGCTACATCGGTAACCGTATTTTTCTGCGCATTCTTCGTTTTTTCCGCCTCATTTCTTGGGCTATCCTGCTTAGACTTGAATAATTGCCATGTCTGCTGATTGCTGACACCCTGTATTTGCATGATAGTGACCTCGCTTGGTGGGAATTGTGTTACTGTGTTTATTATCACTCTTATCGGTTCGTTCAACCGTTATCTTTAGACAGTTATGATTCCTGCCGTGAGACATTATTATTGGTTACCTTTGACGATGGACACAGTAGCAAGCCAAAAATGAGCAGGGTTGCGTTGAGGGGGTTACGAGTGAGGAGTGGGCAAGAGCGTCTCGGAGTTCGGAAGACGATTAAAAAAATATTTCCTAAAAATTTTGTTTTATGAGATCATACTTAAAGCTGAAGTTGATTTGTTACGGAAAGCATTGATTACCAACCGTTGAGGAATACGGTAAAAATTAAGTTACATCACCTGATGGATTATTGACAATCCGACTACGGAGGATTTTATGGGGTTATGGATAAAATTTATTTTAATATTGTCAGTTTTTATTGTTATACCGACAGGGACCCTTCTTGCCGACATTAATATTTTCTTGGGAGACTTAAACAATCAAGCCTATTCCAATAGAAACGATTATAGTTATAGATTAAGTAATCAATTTGGAGTTCCACTTTACCAAGTTGACTCAATTATAAAAAGAGTACATTCTCCCGCTGATGCATTTATGTGCCTGCAGCTTAGTAGGATGCTGAATATCCCCCATCAAAGAGTTTTGGAAACCTATCAGGCTAACAGTGGGCAGGGGTGGGGAGTTACTGCACAAAAACTTGGTATCAAACCTGGGTCCCCTGAGTTTCATGCCCTCAAGCGGGGCGACTATACTCTGACCGGCACTCCATATCCCTCACACCATGGCAAGAAAAAGGAGCATGGCAAGGAGATGGAGTTTAGCGGTTACGAAGATGTCCAAGGTGACAATCAAGGGCAAGGGCAAGGGAAGGGGAATGACAAGGGCAAGGGCAAGGGCAAGGGGAACAATAAGTAGATGGTAAACGGTGACGGGTGTCAATGATATGAAACCAATCATGTTTGTGCTGTGCAACGTCGCAATTGTCTTTCTTTTGATTGGCTGCGCGACCACTAAGGGGACAACGCCCCAAGAAAAAAGGCAGGCTGTTCTATCTATGCAGAGGGAAACACTTTCAGATCTCTATAAGGTTAAGGCATCTGCAAAAGCTGAAATAGCATCAGCGCCAGGTTATGCGGTATTCAGCAATGCCAACATCAATGTAATCTTTGCCTCATTCGGCGGAGGTTACGGTGTTGTTAATGACAAAAAAGGTAAACAAACGTTCATGAAAATGGGCGAAGCCGGTTTAGGTTTAGGGCTTGGCGTAAAAGATTTCCGAGCTGTCTTTATTTTCCATGATCGGGCTACCTTGGATAAATTCATAAAAAGTGGCTGGGAGTTCGGAGGTCATGCTGATGCTGCTGCCAAGGCCGGTGACAAAGGTGCTGCTATTGGGGGCGAAGCATTGGTGGATGGCATAACAATTTACCAGTTAACACAAAGTGGTCTAGCCCTTCAGGCTACGGTTAAAGGCACAAAGTACTGGAAAGACGATGAGTTGAATTGAAGATGAACATATTTTAGCTAGTTAGTCTTTCTTTGTGTCAAATGCTGAACTTTTTACAGTAACCACACCCATGACACTTCTAGTTTGTGCATCGAGATGGTTCATTCGGGACGTTGAGTAGGACTGAAAATCCGTGTGTCCCTGGTTCAAATCCTGGTCCCGGCACCACTCAAATCAAGCACTTAGCGAGCAATCGCTAGGTGCTTTTTTATTTGGTGCTACCCCGGTGATACCTTTCAAACCAGTCGCAGCAACTCCCTCGTCGATCGCCCCCCCGGGCAGATCCAGCACTCCCGCGACTGGGGAGCTACCGATTGTAACCAATGTTCCGGCGGCCACTCCAGTGCGAGCAACCCCGGCAAAGAAACAGAGTTGATAACTGGCTACAAAAAAACTGAAGTCAGCACCCCCATTATCGGCCAACGCCCACCACCCTTAAAACTACCCCGGAGTATTGCTAGCATCAACAGAGCAAGCCCCCTTACTGCCAGGCGAACCGCTCCAATAGAGGTCGGTTCTGCCCCAGCCGGTGCTAGCCCTTGAGAAGTGCCGGTAGTTCCCCACAACATTGCTGCTGCAAGATCATACCAAACACCACCACGCCCTTTTTTAGGATTTGTTGCCACAACTAGCGTTCGCTTGTTACCGAGGTTCCCTTCCTACTTTAAAGAAGGGTAACTTCTTGGGAGTCACCGCTATATCGTATTTTAAGTGCAATAAACATGGTGTTGCTGGTTCTAGTGTTCCATAGTTGATCTGAAATTGAAATTACAACTGTGACAACAGCCATTTGATAATTGCATTCACGATGTTGAAGAGCCCCACGACAATTTTTTTGATCAGGCCGAAGATTTTGTCTGTCCAGGATGCATCACCATCGGCATCATTGTCTTCACCTTTAAGCAGCTTCTTGGCACGGGTGTCTGGGTTGGGGTGACTGGAGAGAAAAGTGTGCTGCCGTGCCAGATCGGCCAACTTTTCAAGGGCCGAAACGGCCGGGCCAAGACCGTATCCCGCTGCCTTGAGAAAGGCCACACCATAACGATCCGCCTGCCGCTCCTCATGCTGGGAAAACTGGGCGTTGACCAGCTGCTCGGTGAAGGCACCGATGATCGAACCTGCGACCAGCCCCACCTGATTGTCCTGGGATGCCAGTCCCTTCTTCACCGCACTAGTCGCATAGGCCATCACCACCTTCTTGCGGGTATGATTGTTGACCACATGCCCCATTTCATGCCCGATGACAAAAAGCAGTTCCTGATCGTTCATCAAATCCATCAGCCCGCTAAATACGCGGATGCTGCCATCTGCCATGGCAAAGGCGTTGATCTCCCTGGTCAGGTACACCTTGAAATCGAAGGTGCGGCCGTCCATTTGCACAAAGGGACGGGTCAGCCTTCGCAACCTCGCTTCATACCGGTTGCCAGACGGAGCAATCTGATGCTTTCGATCTACTTCTTCAATCGCTAACCGCGTGATCCTGAGGACATTGGCGTCATCGAGGGTGACAGCGGTCACTGCATCAGAGGTGGCTTCGGTTAAGAGGGAAAGGTTGGTATTTTCGCAGGCTACCAGCAGGGGGACGAGGAGGAGAATAAGCAGAATGCGTATCATCGGGAGTAAAAGAGTGCAAAAGGGTCAAAGGCTAGGCCGTCCTTGTTTCTACTTACCATGAATGCCCCCTGAAAACGACTGATCGCTTAGAACTTAGAGTTCTTGGCAATTTTATTTAAATATCAGTGACCAATTTTCCCCTCGTTTAGCATTTCATGGGTGTTGCAACACTGTCAACTGCTCTCAGGGTTTCTTATGGTAGCTGGCATTCACTTGTTCACGAAGTTCCTTGCCTACTTTGAAAATGAAAACCTCGCAATCCTTACCGGAGAGTGGGTTGATTGTACTTGTTTGGAGGGTGGCAATCACGGATCCTTGAGGATCGGATTTAGCCGTGGTGAAAGCGCAAGCCGCAAGCGGAGCAGCGCTGCGCTGAGGGTGTTGCGAGAGAGGCACAGTGAAAGTGTCTCGAAATTCGGAAGGCGAGCAACAAACGTTGATTGAAATCAAACTTGCCGGATTACTCCTGTCTGCGGAAAAGGTTGACGAAAACACAGTCTATTCAACTGCCGTTTTTAGGTTGAAAGGCATTAAACTTTTTTTGTACGCGCTGTTTTCATAAAACTACCCGTGGCGCGTTGCTTATCATGCTGGAATCACATTAAGTATTCAGTGTCCGTGGCCTTTTTGCTTTATATAGGTGAGCAATGCTGGCTCGGTGGACCAGGGGGGCTGAAACGGAAGAAAAGATTAGCTCCCTTGGAAATCGGAGCGTAGGTCACGGGTAATTTTATCCGAGCTGGCGACATCCTGGTTGCGAACCAGTTCGGGGAGGTGGCCCCACATGCCGATCTTGCCGTTCTTGACCGCCAGGATGCCATCGATACCGGCAATGGTCCCGACCTCGTTGAGCACCGGGGTCAGGTCGTTTTCAGTCTTGATCAGGTTGCAGACCAGGGTGACGGCGGAATCGGCCAGGGCGCCGTCCCTGGCGACCACGGTGGCCAGATCGCAGCTACCGAAACTTAAACTATGGCCCATCTTGCTGGAGGAAGAACAGAGGGAAAGGGGCAGATCTTCAGGGGAGAGGCGGAAGGCCAGTCGGTTGCCGATGGCGTTATTGCCGGCGTAGATGCCGATGGTGACATCGGTATCGGAATGGATGAAAATATCGCCGCCGTTTTCGACGATGGCCTCCCGGCAGCCGATGGCCATGGCCGCTTCGACCCCGAGTTGGGCCAGGGTGCCGGCCACCGAGGCCATGGGGCCGAGCCCGGTCAGGTCGGCGGCTGCGGCCATCCGGCGTGCCACCTCAGGGGCCTCCTCCAGCAGGATCACCGGGACCAGCGCGGTCAGGAACTCTGGGTGACGGGCGATGTAGCGCTCCAGCAGCCGCCGCTGGGCAACCACGGTCCGGGTCACCAGGTCAAAGGCCTCGCAGGCCACCCGCAGATTGGTGTCTTTCCAGGAAAAAGAACGGTAAACGCGCATGGCAGAGCTGGACCGCAAACGCCCCGGTCGGATTAAAATGCCGAGGAACAGGCCCCAAAGGGACAGGCGGCGACACAGGCCAGACACTCGACGCAGTTGTCCTCGCAGAAGGCGATGGTCCGGGTCGGGCGGTCAACGATGGACAGGGCCTGGGTGGGACAGTGGACCACACAGGCCCCGCATTGGGCGCAGCGGCCCTCGTCCCAGCGCACGCTCTTGTTGCCGGCCTGGATGACCACGTCGAAGGTGCCGAGAAAGGCATAGGCCCGGTCGATATTGTCCTGGCTGCCGGTCACCTCGAGGCTGAGGTAGCCCTCCTCCTCCGGCGTCACCTTGGCGCGGAAGATGTTGACGATCAGGTCGAATTCCTTGACCAGCCGGTAGACGATCGGTTTCTCGGTCTCGCTCTTGGGAAAATACAGATAGATTTTTTTGGTGATCATCGGGCCGGTCCTGTGATGTTCAGTGGTTTCATACCCTGGTTCAACGGCAGACGCTGGCTGGGCTCGGAGAGCAGAAATCGACCCCCCTCGATTTCCGCCTTGAGCAGGTCGCAGATCCTTAGCGCCTTGTTGTAGGAGGAAAGCGAGGTGACCGGAACCTTTTTACCGTTAAGCTCCACCTCGCCGGATCGCAGCTGCTCATAGTTGTAGCGGGCCAGGACCTTGCCGGTCTTCTCCGGATAATCAACGCTGTAATCGATGACACAGGCCGTGATGTCACGGTCACGGACCGTGGTCCGGCGCAGGATCTCGGGGTTGAGGATCGGGATGGGGATGCCGACCCCTAGGGCCAGGGAGACGCCGTACCCTTTGAAACTGGTGCCGCGGACGAATTCCGGCAGCATCTCCTTCATGTTGCCGGTCAGGGCGAGCGTCCCGGACCCTTCCACCGGTACGCCGTTATCACCGCGCTCGGCCAGCGAGCAGTGTTGGGTGCCCTGGCTGTAGACCATGCCCCGGGCCCCGGCCAGCCAGATACTGGTGCCGACGCCGATGGTCTCGTAGAAGGGGTCGTTGAGCAGCGGCGACAGCTGCCCGGAGGAGCAGTAGGTCATATTGCGCATCCGGGCCTTGAGGATGCCCAGGTAGGTATGGATCCGCTTCTCCGAACAATTAATGGCGACGTTGTAATTCTGGTAACAGTTGCGCGGGTTGACCATGATCGCCTGGTTGAGATCGTTGATGTCGAACATGGTCCGGATCTCCCGGCGGGGATAGTCGTCGGTGCCGTAACTGAGCCCGAACAGCTGGAGCTTTTTGCCGGCCACCAACTCCTCGATCACATGGCCGCCGCCGTAGCGGAATTCGCCGGGGTAGTACATGTTGGCCGGGTCGTTGTGGCGCAGCTGGGTGGCGCCGAGATAGACATCAACCGCGGCAACGCCGCAATAGGCGGCGACATCGTTGATCCAGGCCTCGGAGATCCGCATCTTGGGGGTGCTGTGGCCGAAATTGAGAAAGCAGCCCGATGAGCACATCGGCCCGAAGGTGGCGGTGGTAACTACGTCCACCTCCTTGGCGGCGGTTTCCAGCCCCCGTTTATCGACATAGTCGATCACCTCTTCGGCGGTGAGCACCACGGCCTTGCCGGCCGCGATTTTCTGGTTAATTTCTGCGTAGGTCTTGATCATAGCGCTTTCTCACAGGTAAGGTCCTTCAGGTTCGCCCGAAAATGGCCTTACTATAGGACGTCTGCTCAAAAACAGCAAGTTGCCAGACCGGTTCGCCGATAAAAAGCGTGTTGGCGACTGCCATAAAAAACAGGGTTCCTGTTTCCTCCAAATCTGGCATAATTGCCTTTATTATCCAACCTGCCCCTATTCCCACCGCATGAGGACACCAACATGACCGCGACGCCGGATTTCGCTGCTTTCAATCCCCGAATCACCTTTAAAACCGGTGGTAAGCAGTACACCGCCTACAGTGTCAAGGCCCTGGAAAGACTCGGATACGGTTCGATGCAACGATTGCCCTATGCCCTGCGCATCCTGCTGGAAAATCTGCTCCGCCATTTTCCTATAGGACTGGCCAGCGCCGAGGATATCGACCATCTGGCCACCTGGCAGCCCGGTCAGGTGAGCGATGCCGCGGTGCCCTTCATGCCCGGCCGGGTCATCCTGCAGGATTTCACCGGGGTCCCGGCCCTGGTCGATCTGGCGGCGATGCGCTCAGCCCTGGCCCGCCACGGCGGCGATCCGTCCACCATGAATCCCTCTATCCCGGCCGACCTGGTCATCGACCACAGCATCCAGGTGGACCGCGCCGCCGACGCGACGGCCTTCGGCGTCAATGTCGGCCTGGAGATGGCGCGCAACCGCGAACGCTACACCATGCTCCACTGGGGGCAGCGGGCCTTCGACAATTTCCGGGTGGTGCCCCCGGGTACCGGCATTGTCCACCAGGTCAACCTCGAATACCTCGCCTCGGTGGTGACCGCCGCTGAGCAGGAAGGCGATTGCGTGGTCTATCCGGATAGCGTGCTCGGCACCGATTCCCATACCACTATGATCAACGGCCTGGGGGTAATGGGCTGGGGCGTGGGCGGCATCGAGGCGGAAGCGGTCCTGCTCGGCCAGCCCTATAGCCTCCAGATCCCTTCGGTGGTGGGCGTGCGGCTGGGCGGCACCCTCCGGCCCGGGACCACCGCCACCGATCTGGTCCTGACCCTGACCCGTTTGCTGCGGGCTAAGGGGGTGGTCGGACGCTTTGTCGAGTTTTTCGGCCCAGGGCTTACGAATTTAAGCCTGCCCGATCGGGCCACCATCGCCAACATGGCCCCGGAATACGGGGCCACCATGGGCTTTTTTCCGGTGGACGGCGAAACCCTTCGCTACCTCCGGGCCAGCGGCCGCACGGAAGCACAGGTGCAACTGGTTGAGGCCTACTGCCGCGAACAGGACTTTTTCTTTGTCCCGGATAGCGTCGATCCCGACTATTCGGTGACCTACGACTTTGACCTCGCCGCGGTGACGCCCAGCCTGGCCGGCCCCAAGCGGCCCCAGGATCTGCTGGCACTCGCCGCGGTCGGTGACGATTTCCGCCACCAATTCGCAACGCAGCTGGAGAAGAGCATTGCCCCAACCGCCAACCAAGCGGGCGCGGTTCTGACCGACGGGGTGGTGGTGATCGCCGCCATCACCAGCTGCACTAATACCTCCAATCCCGACGTGATGATCGGCGCCGGCCTCCTGGCCCGCAAGGCCAGGAAACGTGGCCTGAAGAGCCAACCCTGGGTCAAAACCAGCCTGGCCCCCGGTTCCCGGGTGGTCACCCGCTATCTGGAACAGAGCCGGCTGCTCCCCGACCTCGAGGAACTGGGCTTCCATGTGGTCGGCTACGGCTGCACCACATGCATCGGCAACAGCGGCCCCTTGGACGACGACATCGGGGCCGCCATCCGCGACCGCAACCTGGTGGTGGCCGCGGTGCTCAGTGGCAACCGCAACTTCGAGGCCCGCATCCATCCCCAGATTCGGGCCAACTACCTCGGCTCCCCCTTGCTGGTGGTGGCCTATGCCCTCGCCGGCACCATGCTCATTGACCTGGAAAACGAACCACTGGGGGTTGATAGCCAGGGCGTCCCCGTCTATCTCCGCGAACTCTGGCCCACCGAGGAAGAGATCAGGGAAATGGTCGAGCAGACCCTCAAGCCCGAGCTGTTCACCGCCAGCTATGCCGGAGTGTTTGCCGGCGACGCCCAATGGAACGGGCTCCAAGGCGGCAGTGCGCCCCTCTACCAATGGGAGGCCGATTCCTCCTACATCCGCGAACCGCCCTTTTTCCAGGCTATGACTCCCGAACCCAAGCCCATAACCGACATCGAAGGGGCGCGAATATTGGCGATTTTCGGTGATTCGATCACCACCGACCACATCAGCCCGGCCGGCTCAATCGGCCCGCAGACCCCGGCGGGCCAGTACCTCCAGGAGCTGGGGATTGCGCCGGTTGATTTCAACAGCTACGGTTCCCGACGGGGCAACCACGAGGTGATGATGCGCGGCACCTTCGCCAATATCCGCATCCGTAACCAGATGGTGGCGCGTGAAGGCGGCCTCACCCGACTGATGCCCGAGGGTACCGAGATGCCGATCTTTGATGCCGCCATGCACTACCAGGCGGCGGCCATTCCTCTGGTGGTCTTTGCCGGCAAGGACTACGGCACCGGCTCGTCCCGGGACTGGGCGGCTAAAGGGACCATGCTGCTTGGAGTCCGGGCGGTGATCGCCGCCTCCTTCGAGCGCATCCACCGCTCTAACCTGGTGGGTATGGGAGTCTTGCCGCTGCAATTTGCCGAGGGCACGGACGCCGCCAGCCTGGGGCTTTCCGGCAGCGAGACCGTCAGCCTGACCGGCATCAGCGGGCAGCTTTTTCCCGGCCAGGCAGTGACCCTGCGCATCGACCGAACCGATGGCCGCACCGAGACCATCTCCTTGATCCTGCGACTCGATAACTTCATGGAGATCGACTACTACCGGCACGGCGGCATCCTCCACAAGGTGCTCCGTCAGCGGTTGGCGGCTGCATGATCGTGCGGCGACCCCAAGGCGTATCGGTATAATCGCCATGCCCGGCATCGTGCTCACCACCATCAACGCCCGCTACATCCACGCCGCCCTCGGCCTGCGCTGGCTGTATGCCAATCTGCACGAACTGCAGCCCCAAACCTGTATCCAGGAATATACCCTCACCGACCAGATCACCGATATCGCGGAAAAGATCCTGGCCAGTTCGCCTGCGATCGTCGGCATCGGTGTCTACATCTGGAACGCAGCCCAAGTGCGGCAGCTGATCAACCTACTCAAGCAGGTGGCGCCCGCCACCCGCATCGTCCTCGGCGGACCGGAGGTCAGCCATCTGCCCCTGCGGGTTGACCTGAGTGGTGCCGATTATATGATCCAGGGCGAAGGCGAAATCGCCTTGTACGAGCTGTGCACCGCCCTGCTGGCCGACCGCCCGCCGGCAACCGCCTTGACCCCGGCGACCACCGTGGCCGTTGAGCATCTGGCCCTGCCCTATGACTTCTACACCGACGAGGATCTCGCCCACCGCCTGACGTACGTCGAGGCCTCGCGGGGTTGTCCCTTCACCTGCGAATTCTGCCTCTCCTCCCTGGATAAAAAGGTACGCTTTTTTGATACCGACCGTTTCCTTGACGTCTTGGCAAGGTTGTGGCAGCGCGGGGCGCGAACCTTCAAATTCGTTGATCGGACCTTTAACTGCAACCCAACCAAGGCCAGCCGGATTCTCGATTTTTTCCTCGCCCAAACTCCGCCCTACCATGTCCACTTCGAGGTGATCCCCGATCATTTTCCCGACACCCTCAAAGAACAGCTGGCCCGGTTTCCCGCCGGCACCCTCCAACTGGAGGTCGGCATCCAGACCCTGCAGCCGATCGTTGCCGCCAACATCAGCCGCCCGCTCGATTTTGCGCGCATCCGCGAGAATCTGAAATTCCTCCAGGAACACACCACCGCCCATCTCCATGTCGATCTGATCATCGGCCTGCCGGGCGAATCGATCGAGCAATTCGGCGAAAACCTCAACAGCCTCATGGGACTGAGCCGCGGCGAGGTCCAGCTGGGCGTGCTGAAAAAACTCTCCGGCACCGCCATCAACCGCCACGACTGGCAGTACGGCATGGTCTACTCCCAGGATCCGCCCTACGAAATCCTCCAGAACCATCTGATCCCTTTTGCCCGGATGCAGACCATGAAACGGATGGCGCGGTTCTGGGATCTGGTCTACAACAGCGGCAATTTCCAAAGGACCGCCCCCCTGCTCTGGCCGGACGGGGATGTCTTTCACGGCTTCTTTGATTTTTGCCAATGGTTGTACGGGGAAACCCGCGCGACCTGGCAGATCGGGTTGCCGCGCCTGGCCGAACTGCTGTTCCGCTACCTGGTGGAGCAGCAAGGGCAAACAAAAACCCTGGTGGCCGATAGCCTGGCTGCGGATATCCTGGTGATCAAGGGGCGGGTGTTGCCGCCGTCGATCAATGCCTATGTCAGCTGTCAGCCCGACCAGCGCCATAACCGTACCGAAAACCTGACCAAACGGCAGGGGCGGCATCGGGAGGGGGCGGATCGCGGCTGACCCCGGCGCGGCCCCGACATTCCCATGAAAACCACCCAACTCCTGCGCCATGAGGCGACGACTCTCCTCCGCCTGACCTGGCCGCTCGTCCTGGCCCAGCTCGCCCAAACCTCGATGGGCTTTGTCGATACGGTGATGGCGGGCCGGGTCGGTGCGGTTGATCTGGCAGCGGTGGCGGTCGGCAGTTCGATTTTTTTCCCGGTGTTCCTGTTCATGGTCGGTCTGCTCAACGCCGTCACCCCACTGGTGGCTCAGGCCTACGGCCGGGGCAACGGGTCGGCGGTCCGCCAAGCCATCCGTCAGGGGATGGGCATCGGCCTGATCACCGGTGTCCTCCTGATGCCGGTTCTCTGGCTGATGACGCCAGCCATGGTCTGGCTGGGAGTAAGCAGCGAGGTCATCCCGATTACCGGAAGCTATCTGTTCGCCATTTCCTGGGGTCTGCCGGCGGGCGGGGTCTTTCTCGCCCTGCGCAACGGCGGCGATGGCCTGGCCCGGCCGCGACTCTCCATGTTCGCCGGATTTTTCGGTCTGCTGGTCAACATCCTGGCCAATTATGTCCTCATCTACGGGAAGCTCGGCCTCCCGGCCCTGGGCGGTGTCGGCTGCGGCTGGGCCACCTCGTTGTCACTGCTGGCGATGCTGCTCTTTCAAGCGACCCTCCTGCATCGCAGCCGACTTACCGGTACCGACCGTCTCTTCGCGCCGTCGCTCGACCGATCGGGATGGGCCCTCGGCCCGTTTCTCCGGTTGGGACTGCCGATGGGGATTGCCCTGTTCATCGAATGCTCGATCTTTGCGGTGATCGCCCTGTTTGTCGCCAAACTCGGCGCCGGAGTGGTGGCGGCCCATCAGATCGCACTCAATTTCACCTCGCTGCTCTATATGCTGCCCTACAGCCTGGCCACAGCCCTAACCGTGCGCATCGGCTATGCCATCGGCAAAAACCGGATCCGCCGACTGCGACGGATTGTCCTGACCGGGCTAGGGCTGGCGCTCGGCGGGGCTCTCCTGACCTGTCTGCTGATCCTGACGTTTGCCCCTGAAATTGCAGCGCTCTATAGCCCGGACCCACGGGTTCAAAAACTGGCGGCAGCCCTGCTCTGTTTGGCGGCGATTTTTCAGCTGCCGGACGCCCTGCAGTCAAACTGCAACGGCATCCTCCGGGGTTGCAAGGACACCCGCGTACCGCTGTTGCTGATCCTGCTGGCCTACTGGGGGATTGGCCTGCCGATCGGGTATGGTTTGGGATTGGGGGGATGGGGGGGATTGACGCCGGGCCCTCAGGGCTTCTGGATCGGGCTGATCCTGGCCCTGACGGCCGCGTCGGCGCTGCTGGGCTACCGGGTTTGGGTCATGCTGCGCCGGCTGGAAGGGGCAAGGGGACAGTGGGTCACAACAAGCCGTCCATGACCTCAAGACACATGTCCGCCTTGTTGAGCGTGTAGAGGTGGACCCCGGGCGTACCGCCGGCGAGGAGGCCCTTCACCTGCTCACGGGCATAGGCCACCCCGATCTTGTAGACCTCGGCAGCCCCACCCTGTTCGTTGGCCTTCATTAGTCCATTGATCAGCTGCCCCGGCACCCGGGCATTGCATAACTGGAGGGTGAATCGCAGAGAAGCCAGGCTGCGGATAGGCAGGATACCGGGGATGACCGGGATCATGACCCCGCGGGCCCGCAACCGTTCGACATAGTCAAAATACACCCGGTTGTCGAAATACAATTGGGTGATGATGAAATCGGCACCGCTGGCCACCTTACGCTCCATGACCGCCAGATCGGCGCCGAAGGAGGGGGCCTCGGCATGGGCCTCGGGAAAACCGGCTACCCCGATGGCCATGCGGGGATGCTGTCCACGGATATAGGCCACCAGGTCCGAGGCGTGGGGAAAGGTCTTGAACAATTCCGCATCGGTGCCGGTGAACCCGGCGGGACGGTCACCGCGCAGCGCCAGCACATTGTCAATTCCCAGTGCCCCGATAGCTTCGAGAAAACCGTCGATCTTGTCCTGGTTGGCCGCCACCCCGGTGAGGTGCGGCATGATCTCAAAACCGCAGGTTCGGATCAATTGCTCGCAGATCTCCAGGGTATTGGTCTGGGTGGAACCACCGGCACCATAAGTCACCGAGGCAAACAGCGGCTGCAATTGCTGCAGTTCCCTGGCCGCCGCAAGGAATCCCGGCCACTCCTCCTGCTTCTTAGGCGGAAAAAATTCCAGGGAAACAAACGGACTTTGTTTTTGGATCAATTGAGGAATCTGCATCCCCGTACTCCTTGTTCAATAAATTGTCACAATGCAAAAAGGTTAGGTGCCCGAAGGGAACGCAACCCGATCAAGACATCCCTCTGCCCATAAAAAATTCGCGTAAGAATCTGCAAAAACCAACCGATACGAAAATCAGGAAAGATTCTCGTTTGCCACGGAGGGCAAATCATGACACTCAAACAAGCTATCCACATCCTGATGCTCAGCCCCTGCTATTGGCTGCTCGACCTGATGGCACGAAAACAACTGGTTCGGGAATACTGTGCCTCCTTCGAGGCGATCTGTTGCCGGAATGGAGACTCGAAAAAAAGTCCACTGAACCCCTGAGGCTGCCAATCCGGTTGCCGCTCTCAGCGCTGCCGGGTTTTCTTGCCGCTCCACAACGGATCCTGGCCGAACCGAGCCTGCCACCAATCCTCGGGGTCGTAGGGGTCCAGCCCTTCGGACTCCAACTCCTCCCGCTGCAGGGGAAAACGATAGTCATTGCAATAGCGCATCAGCAATTCGTAGGCTGCAGTGATCCGGTACATCTGCTTGCTGCTCGGCCCGCTGGTGGCGGTATCCGGATGATGGAGCTTACTCAGGCGGCGGTAGCTGCGCTTGATCTCATTAAGCGTCGCTCGGTCGCCCAACTGCAGCAGCGCCCTGGCCTGTTCGATAGCCTCCCATTCCTGGCGATTCACCCCTGGGCCTCACCTTTCTTTTTCCACGACTTTTCGGTGCCTTTCAATAACCGACCGATGTTCTGATAATGTTTAGCCCAGATCATCGCCACGATAAAGGCAGCCAACCACAGTTTCCACCCCTCGGCCTGCAGGAGAACAAGCCATCCCAAAATGGAGGCCGAACCCAGGAGAGAGCCCAAAGAGACAAAACCGGACAGCCGGACCGTCGCAATAAAGACCAGCAGACATCCTGGAACCGCCAGAGGAGCCAGATACAAAAAGGTGCCCAGCGCCGTTGCCACTCCTTTGCCGCCCTTAAACCGCAGATAGACTGGAAACATGTGCCCCAGGACTGCGGCCGCGCCGCACAGGGCGACGATCAGATCCCGCCGGGGCGCGTCCTGGACCAGGAATGCGGCGAGGAACATCGGCACATATCCTTTCAGCAGATCAAGGAGCAGGGTCAGCGCCCCCATTTTCTTGCCGAGCAGGCGGGCGACATTGGTGGCCCCGATGTTCTTGCTGCCCTGGGTGCGGATATCGACACCGCTCCCCCGGGAGACCACCAAACCGAAAGGTATGGCCCCCAAGAGATAGGAGAGGAGAATGCAGAAAATTCCGGTGTTGTTCATAAGCTCTTGTTCAGGTAATGTTGACAGGCGTTGTTTTTGTTTTGGTCATCGCTTTCCCCCCTACCCCTTGTTGTGCCGGAAGATCATTTCCAGCTCGCAGGCGGCGGCATAGGCGGCGATCTCGTCTTGGAGCAGCCGGACATAGGGACAGTCCAGTACCGCGAGCAGCGATTGGCGAAGCCGGAGCACCGTCGCTCCGCGCTCCTCTTCCCGCAGCGGTTCAAGCACATACGGAAAAATCTGGGGCCGACGGCAGACCTCCGGCCGATCCAGATAGACCAGACAGCGACCCGATGCTTCCAGGTTCGGACAGTGGCTGGCACGCGGCAGGATCAGGCTCCAGCCCGACTGCCAATGGATCAACGCCGGGTTCGGGCGATTAAAAAAATCACCGCCGGCTCCTTGCAGCGGCGGCTCATCGCCGACCAGATGCGTCCTGGAAACCGGGGTGTCAATCTGTTCCAACCGAAAAAAATCAACCTCACAGGCCTGTAGTGGTATCTCAAAATAGGACTGGACCATGGACGCATCTGGTCCGATACAGCACAGGACGCAACCGCAGGGGCCACAGAGGAGACTGTTGATTTGTTCCAACTCCCTGGTTAAAACCCGTTGGGATATCAGTGCGATGGCCGCGGTCATGGCATCCACCGGGTTGCCCTCGCCGTCGACCACTTGCTCCTCCGGCCGCTTGCCGGCCTTCAGGGCCTCCAAGGGTTGGAGCAGGTCGGCATAGGGCGCCAGGTCGGCCGCCGCGTGCGCATAGCGGGCATAGCCGGTTTCGATCTCGTCGGGCAACTCGGCAATCACCTCGTCAACCGTGGCAAAATCGCCGGTCAGATATAAAAACTGAACAATACCCACCAGCGGCAAAACCGGCCGATGCAAGACTTCCAATCCTGCTGCGAATGCTTCTCTCTCTACCATCTCCACCAGACTCCGTGCATAGTTGGATTGCACCCTACACAAAAAAAAAATGAAAAACAAGCAGCCACCGCCAAAGGGGAGGCGGAAGCGATGCAGGCGCCTTTACAATACCACTCAAACTGATTACATAGCAGCTAATACTCCCACGTAAAACGGTGCGAAGGCACCACGAACAACTATTGCATATGACCATCAGAAAGATCATCACCTATCCCCATCCGGTGCTCCGGGAAAAAACAGAACTCGTCACCATGTTCGATGAAGCCCTGCAAAAGCTGGTCAAGGACATGGCAGACACCATGTGGGACGCCCCCGGTGTCGGCCTGGCGGCCAATCAGATCGGCATTGCCCGGCAGGTGGTGGTAGTTGATCGCTCCAACCCAGGGCACGAACGCCAATACATCACCCTGATCAATCCGGTGCTGTCGGCCGGCGAAGGCAGCATCATCGACGAAGAAGGCTGTTTGAGCGTCATCGAATGCACCGCCAACGTCAAACGGTTCCGCAAAATCCATGTCACCGCCCAGGATGTGTTCGGCAATCCTTTGGAGTTCGATGCCGAAGACCGCTATGCCCGGATCATCCAGCATGAGGTCGATCATCTCCTCGGCACTCTTTTCATCGACCGGCTCAGTTCCCTCAAACGCGCTCTCTATAAAAAGAAGCTCAAAAAGCTCCTCCAGGAACCGGAATGAGCGAACCGCTCCGTATCGTCTTCATGGGCACGCCGGATTTCGCGGTGCCCTCGCTGCAGGCGCTGCTGGACGGCCCCGACCAGGTCGTGGCCGTGGTTTGCCAGCCCGACCGCGAGCGCGGCCGCGGCAAAATTCTCAGCCCCCCGCCGGTAAAGGTGGTTGCCGAACTTCACGGCATTCCGGTGCTGCAGCCGCCGTCGGTGCGCCAGGAACCCTTTTTGGAACAGCTTAAAGCCCTGGCCCCCGATCTGCTGGTGGTGGTGGCCTACGGCAAGATTCTGCCCGGCGCCCTGCTGGCCCTGCCCCCCATGGGCGCCATCAATGTCCACGGCTCGCTCCTGCCCAAATACCGGGGTGCCGCCCCGATTCAATGGGCGGTGATCAACGGCGAGCCCCAGGCCGGCATCACCATCATGCAGTTGGATGAAGGCATGGATACCGGCGATATCCTCCTGACCGTCCCGGTGCCGATCGGCCCCCAGGAGACCGCCGGTGCCCTCTTTGATCGTCTGGCCCAACTCGGCGGCCAAACGCTGACCACCGCCATCAGCCAGCTGAAACAGCAGCAGCTCCAACCGCAACCGCAGGATCACACCCATGCCACCCACGCACCGATGCTGACCAAGGAACAAGGCCACCTCGACTGGCTCCTCCCAGCCGCGCGCCTGCATTGCCAAATCCGTGGATTGGATCCTTGGCCTTCAGCCTATGGTTTTCTGGCCGGCAAACGGCACCGTTTTTTCAACCCCGAGGTCGTCCCTATTCAATCCGCCGAATTGCCGGGAACCATTCTGCGCGCCGACAGCCAGGGATTACTGATTGCCGCCGGTGTCGATTCTCTGCTGATCCGTGAAATTCAGCCCGAAGGCAAAAAACGGATGGCGGTCTCAGCCTGCCTCCGTGGTGCCCGCATCGAGCAAGGAATGCTCATTACCTGATGAACACCGCCTATCTCGACTGTTTTTCCGGGGTCAGCGGTGACATGCTGCTGGGTGCCCTGCTGGATGCCGGAGTCCCCGAGTCCTCGCTCCGCGAGAGTCTCGCCGCCCTGCCCCTCCACGGATACACCCTCTCGGTGGACCGCCGGGTGGTGCAGGGATTTGCCGCCACCCAGGTGACGGTGGAGGAGACGCACCACGAGCATCACCACCCCCATGCCCATCGCAACCTCGCCGATATCACCGCGCTGCTCGGTCATGCCGCCTTGCCGCCATCCATCTGTGACCGAGCCATCGCGGTCTTCACCCGTCTGGCCGAAGCCGAGGCCGGGGTCCACGGCACCACGGTCGAGCAGATTCATTTTCATGAAGTCGGGGCCGTGGATGCCATCGTTGACATCGTTGGTACCATCGCCGGTTTGGAATATCTGCGTATCGACCAGCTTATCTGCTCGCCCCTGCCCATGACCGGCGGCTGGGTGCGCTGTGCCCACGGGGAGATCCCCCTGCCGAGTCCGGCGGTCTGCCGATTATTGGCAGGGGTGCCGGTCTACGGCGAAAACCTGCATGAAGAATTGGTCACCCCCAGCGGAGCAGCCCTGGTCCGGGAGCTGGCACATGGGTTCGGACCGATGCCGCCGATGCAGCTGGAACGGACAGGATACGGAGCCGGTTCGCGGCAACGCGCGGACGGTCGACCCAACCTGTTGCGTCTGATGCTTGGCCAAAGCACAGCGGTGGAGGAAGCCCAACAGGTTGAAGTGATCGAGACCCATCTCGATGACTGGAACCCCGAATACTGGCCGCATGTGAGTCAGCGGCTCATGGGTGCCGGAGCCCTTGATGTCTGTCTGATCCCCATCCAGATGAAAAAAGGCCGGCCGGGGTTTCTACTGCGGGTTATTGCCGAACCGGCGGACCGCCAGGCCCTAACCACCTTGTTGTTCAAAGAAACCAGCGCAATCGGTCTGCGGCTGCGCAAGGAACAACGCCTCACGCTGCCCCGGGAAAGGATCACCGTCACCACCCCCTGGGGCCCGGTCGCGGCCAAAAAGATCACCACCCCGGACGGAGTGGTGATTACGCCGGAATTTGAGGCCTGTCGGGTCGTGGCCGATGCCCACCAGGTGCCGCTGCAGGCAGTCTACGCCGCGATCAGGTGTAGTTTTCCGGTAGCTCAGTCCTGATTGCGCCCATGGATCGTTTAATGATGTTCATCGCCACCGGGGCGTATAGCGGCTATCTCCCCAAAGCCCCCGGAACCTGGGGTTCTGCGGTGGGGGTACTCATCTGGCTGGTGATCGGCCGGATGGAACTGAGCTCCTATCTCATGGTTGTCGGCCTGTTCTTCCTCGTCGGTGTCGGTTGCGCCGGAGCTGCCGAAAAAATCATCGATCGCTGCGATCCCCGCCCGGTGGTCATCGACGAAATCATCGGCCAGCTGATCGCGCTCACCGCAATGCCATTCCATCCTGTGGTCGTGATCTCAGGTTTTCTCTTGTTTCGTTTCTTTGATATCCTCAAACCATTCCCGGCGAACTGGATTGACCGACACCTCCACGGCGGCCTGGGCATTGTCTTGGACGATGTCGTTGCCGGATTGTACACTTGGCTGCTGCTGCAGCTCGGCCTCCGGCTCTACGGATTATAAACTACGTTCTCTTGGGCCAACAACAAGAAGACGCACTACGGCCGGTTTCATCTACTTCCCCCCCATGTCTTTCCCGACCTCTTTGCTCCTGCGGCAATCGCCTCCCGGAAAATAAGGGGTAACCTCAACGCACCTGGACGGCATGATGGCCGATCTGCTGGCCTCCCGAGACACCGGCCGGCATCGACCAGTTTTTGCGCTGCTCGGTCGTAGTTAAAATGTTGAAAAGCTACTATTCCAAGGTTTCGGGCACCTGGTTATGCAAGAGTTTTTCTGAGGAGGTCGGCTTGTTGGTGTTTTCTGGTTCCCGTACTTTAGATAAAAAATAGGCTCCCAGAACAAAGAGCGGCAGCAGGCTGAGCACCCCCCAGCGGCTGTCCCCGCTCAGATGGCTTACCAGTCCCATGAGAAAAGGGCCGACAATCGCGGCAAACTTTCCGAAAATATTATAAAATCCGAAAAACTCCGCACTCTTTTCCGGGGGGATCAATTTGCCGAAATAGCTGCGGCTCAGAGCCTGGATGCCGCCCATGGACGAGGCCACCAGAAAAGCTATCCCCCAGAAGGCTAATTGTTTCAATCGTGGATCGGCGATGGTGGGCAACCAGAAGGCGCAGAAGGTCACCAGACCGTAGATGCCGATCCCGATCATCAGCATCCGTTTGGTGGAATATCGGGTCGCCAATCGTCCGTAGAGCAGGGCAAAGGGAAAGGCCACAATCTGAATAAAAAGCAGGACCACGATCAGGAGGGTGACGCCGAATCCCAGATCCCGGCCATAGGCGGTGGCCATGCTGATCATGGTGTCGACGCCGTCGATGTAGAAAAAATAGGCGAGGAGGAAGATAAAGGCCTGCGGGTAGCGCCGGACCTCGCGGAAGGTCTGGCCAATCCGCCGCAGGCTGTCGCTGACCGGGGTCGGTGAGGCGGGCAGGGCATGGACCTGGCGGAGGTCTTTGATGGCCGGAATGGAGAACAGCAGCCACCAGAGGGCCACGATCACGAACCCGATCCTTGCGGCCTGTGCAGGCAGATTGTCGCCGTTGCCGCTGGCAAGGATGAGGCCGATGATGACCACAAAGGGGAGGACCGAGCCGATATAGCCGTAGCCATAGCCGCGGGCGGAAACGGTGTCCATCCGATCCCTGCTGGTGATGTCGACCAGGAAGGCGTCGTAAAAGATGTTGGTGCCGGCCCAACCTACCCTGGCCATGATAAAAAAGAGGAGGCAGAGCAGCCATTGGTCGACCGAAACCAGGGGCAGGGCGAGGTTAAAGAGCAGGCCCAGAAAGAGGAAGGCAAGGAAGAACCGTTTCTTCTGGCCGGGATAATCGGCCAGGGCACCGAGGACGGGGGCCAGCAGGGCGAGAATGAGCGAGGCGGCGGCGTTGGCGAATCCCCAGTGGGCCGTGGATACAGCGCTGGGCAGGCCGGCGGCCACCACATCTTTGAAATAGATCGGCATGATGGCGGTGACCATCACCAGCACAAAGGCGGAGTTGCCCACATCATAGAGAATCCAGCTTCGTTCTTCCCTGGTCATTTGCATGTGAAGTTCACTGTGGTCAATAGGGGTGAGGATGATTGCGGTCCCGTGGCCGCAGGGTCGCCGTCATGGCGTGCATGTCAAGGGGCGGATACGGGGAAGGGTGGAATTACAGGCTGGGCGCAGAGCGTTGGTCGAGGAACTGGCCGCCTATTCGGTTGCTGGCAATGCTTTTGATCCGGAGTCTTCTTTGAATCATCGTGCCGGCTAACGCTCTGAATTTGATGATGATTTCATGGTCTACCGAAACGGAGCGCAAATGCTGGTACGGCATGAGGAATCCGATGCCGCCCAGAGAACTGTCGCTTAAATACACGGGGCATTCCCGACCGTTGGAGAGGACAACCAGGCCCTTGCTGCAGGTGGCCTCCCGTGGGAAATGGCGATTGTTCAAGGTGCAGAGCGTTGACATGCCGCAGTGGCAGCGCACCGTTTTTTTCCTGGTCCCGGCGGGAACGGCGATGTATCGTTTTTTATCGCAGCGGGGGCAGGTGACGCGTATCCTGCCGTCTATGACATTACAGGTTTGGGATTTACCGCGCATAGGGTCCTCTCGTCTGCAAGCAAGGGAGAAAAAGGTATGTTGCAGTACATCCTAAGACCTGGGGTTTGTCAATGGCGGGTGCAGCCGATCCGGAAGAAAAGAGCGGGGAAAATGTTTCGCCTCCGTAATGGCGGTTGGGCTTCCCCGCGGGTTTGAGTGCAAAAAACCCGTTTCTTTTGCAGATACCCGTTGCTCTCCTGGCCAGAGTCCGTTTGAATTGAGGCCGTTCTTTGTATTCTGACCGGGAACCGAATCGACAGCATCCAAAGTGCGGCCTGCAATCCCCTGATACTATAAGGAAGTGCCACTGGCACCTCCTCCGGAGCGCGAATATGGAAACCATCAGCACCATCCTGCGGGATCTGACCTATAGCGACCTCAATCAATGGGCCGGTGAAAGAATCTGCAGTCGCGGAAAATCCTATATCAAGCGGGTGGTCGACCTGCACCGCACCGCGGATGACCAGCTTATGGCCCGGGTGTCGGGCAGCGAGGAATACGCCACGCTGATTCGCCTTGATCGGGCGGGAGAACACGATTGGTCCTGCAGCTGCCCCTATGAGGGGGGCCCCTGCAAGCATGCGGTGGCTGTGGTGCTGGCGGCGGCCGAACGGGTCAAACGGCGGGAGGACATCCCCTTGATCGATGAGGACGACGAACTGTACCTCGACCTTTTCGGCGATCACCAAGCAGCGCCTTCGCTCTGCCGGCACTCCGAAAATGAAGCGTTGGAGCCCCCGGAAAAGGGAAAAAAGGCGGGTAAGGTTTCGATTCCCAAGCTCCTGGCCGCCAAAAGCCGGGAAGAGCTGCTGGTGCTGGTGGTTGATCTGGCCGGGCGATTTCCCGAGGTCGAACGCCTTATCCTGGAGGCCGAACAACTGCACAGCGGCCGCATCGATCCTTTGATCCGCTCCTTGAGCCGGGAGATCAAAAAACTCTCCAGTGAGCCGGCCTGGTACAACCATTGGAAGCATGAGGGCAATGTCCCCGATTATTCCCATGTGGAGGACCAGTTCAAAGCGCTGCTTGCCATGGGGCATGCCGATGCGCTGCTCCAGCTGGGCGAGGAACTTCGACGGAAGGGAACCGCTCAGGTGGAGCAGTCCGATGACGACGGGGCTACCGGCAGGGCGATTGCCGACTGTCTGGATTTGGTGCTCCAGGCCGTGCCGAAATCCTCCCTGACCCCGCCGCAGCAGTTGCTTTGGGTGCTCGACCGGCTGCTGGAGGACGAATTCGCGCTCCTGGAATCAGGGGAAGAGGTGCTCGAAAACCAGATCTACACCCAGGGACATTGGCAGGAGGTGGCCGGGTCCCTCGAGCATCGCCTGGCCGCCCGGGCGCGGCCCCGCAACCCCGCCTTTTCCGATACGTATCAGCGTAAAAAAGTGATGAACCGGTTGATCCAGGCCTATCAGCAGGCTGGCTGGCCGGAAAAGATTCTGCCGCTCTTGGAGTCGGAAGCCGATCATTGCGGCAATTACGAGCAGTTGGTCGATGCGCTGCTCGCCGCCGGCCAGCGGGAGCAGGCGCGGCAGTGGTGTGTCCGCGGCTTTGCCCACACCAGGGATAATCTCCGCGGCATCGCCGCCGGCCTCCAAAAAAAGCTTCGGGAAATCGCCGGGTTGGAAAAACGTTACGACCTGGTAGCTGCGTATCGGGCCCAGGATTTTTTTGAGCATCCTACCCTGGAAACCTACAAAGAGTTGCGCCGGACGGCCGAAAAGGTCGGTGGCTGGCCAATGGTGCGGGACGTGGCGTTTGCGTATCTGGAAAGCGGCCAACGTCCCGACCTGCCCGCCAAAGGGGGCAAGGCGACGGACTGGCCGCTGCCGGAGCCGGAGGTCGGGTGGCCGCAGGTCAAAGAGCGGCGCGGATATCGTCCTTTTCCCAATCGTGAAACCCTCATCGACATCGCCATCGCCGAAAAACGGTTCGATGATGTGGTGACCTTGTTTTGCGCTCTGCGGGAAAAGAATCGGGCCGGGACGCATCTCGGTCAGACGGTGGCCAAGGCGGTGGCCCCGACCCATCCCGAGATCGCCCTGACCATCTGGCGGGAGCTGGTCGACGGCTTGATCGCCGAGGTCAAGCCCAGGGCCTATGTCGAAGCCGGCGGTTACCTTCGTCTCATGCACAAGCTCTATGAGAGCGGCAACCGGCAGGCCGAATGGCAGGCCCTGGTGACTGAACTGCGGCGAGCCCACAAGGCCAAGCGTCGCCTGTTGGAGGTGCTCGACAATCTGACTCATCCCGGGAAAAAGATCGTCGAATGAGTTGCACGTCTCTCGTGTCGCCCTCGGAGTACGGTCGTCCTCCGGGGGAATCTCCTCAAATTTCCTCCCGACCCACGCCGGTCCCCTGGCGGACCGTGTCCCAGAACGCCTGAATCACCGGATTGCCCAGATTCCTTCTGGTGGTGCAGGCCCCGATGGTAAACGGGGTCAGCTGCGGCGCGACCTCCAAAATCCGCACCTGATCCTGGAGCGGGCTTTTCTCCAGCACCAGCTGCGGCACCACCCCCACCCCGCAGCCCAGGCTGACCATGGCCAGCAGGGCCTCGTTGCCGGCCACCTCGGCGTAGATATTGGGTTCGATCCCTTTTTCCTTGAACCACCGGTCGATGCGTATCCGGCTCAAGCCCTTTTCGGCCATGATCAGCGGGGTTCGCTGCCAGTCGATGCCCTGATGACGGTCGACACGGACCCCCGGAAAATTGACCGGTTCGATGAAGACCAGCGGGGTTTCGGCCAGGGCAATGAAGACAATGGACGACGGCAGCTGTTCCGGCAGGGCGGCGATGGTGACGCCGGCCTCCCGGTTGCGCAGTTTGTTGAGGGCCTCGGCCGCGTCCCCGGTCTGCAGTTTGATCTGCACCCCGGGGTGTCCATGCCGAAAGGCTCCGAGAATACCGGGGAGGATCGAATAGGCGGCGGTGACCGAGCAGTAGATCGAAATTTCGCCGCCCAGCGCCGCATCGGCGGCGAGGGCTTGTTCGAGATCCTGCCAGCGCTGCTCCGCCTCTTCGGCAAAATTTTTAAAAAGGACGCCGGCCGGAGTCAGGGCAACGGTGCGGTTGTTGCGGAAAAAAAGCGGCTTGCCGAGCTCTGCTTCGATGCGCTGGATGGTCCGGGTCAGGGCCGAGGCGGTGAGGTGGCAGGCCCGGCTGGTGCGGCCGAAGTGGAGGGAATGGGCCAGATGATTGAAAATTTTGATGGTTCGTATATCCATAAAGGTGCGGGAAAAAGTGAAGATCTGTGGTATGAAGCGGTGCTATGGGTATAGTGCGCTTGTGTTGCGTTTTTTGCAACAGTTAATTGCGAATAAATCACTTTTCGCAACAGAAATATCGGGTATGGTAGGGGCAGTCTATTCTTTGGTCCAGCTGAATTACCTATAGATAACCCACAAAAAAAATCACACGGAGAGGAAACACACGATGGGACAGAACTATTTCAACACCCTGCCGCTGCGTCTGCAGTTGGAAGAACTGGGCAAATGCCGGTTCATGGACATCTCGGAATTCGACGGCGTTGACAAACTCAAAGGCAAGAAGATCGTCATCGTCGGCTGCGGCGCGCAAGGGCTGCACCAAGGGCTCAATCTCCGCGATTCCGGCCTGGATATCTCCTATGCCCTCCGGGACGAGGCCATTGCCAGCCAGCGTCAATCCTGGAAAAACGCCACCAGCAACGGCTTCACCGTCGGCAATTACCAGCAGCTGATCCCCACCGCCGATCTGGTGATCAACCTCACCCCGGACAAGCAGCACTCCAAGGTGGTGGCTGCGATCATGCCGCTGATGAAGCAAGGCGCCTGCCTCAGCTATTCCCACGGCTTCAATATCGTCGAAGAGGGCATGCAGATCCGCCCGGACCTGACCGTGATCATGGTCGCCCCCAAATCCCCCGGCACCGAGGTGCGCGAAGAGTACAAGCGCGGTTTCGGCGTGCCGACGCTGATTGCCGTCCATCGGGAAAACGATCCCAAGGAAGAGGGCTGGGATATCGCCAAGGCCTATGCCTGCGGCACCGGCGCCCACCGGGCCGGCGTGCTTCAGTCGTCCTTTGTCGCCGAGGTCAAATCCGATCTCATGGGCGAGCAGACCATCCTCTGCGGCGTGCTCCAGGCCGGATCGCTGCTCTGCTTTGACAAGATGATCGAAAAGGGCATGGACGCCGGCTACGCCTCCAAGCTGATCCAGTACGGCTGGGAGACCGTTACCGAGGCCCTCAAGCATGGCGGCATCACCAACATGATGGATCGGCTTTCCAATCCGGCCAAGATCTACGCCTTTCAACTGGCCGAGGAGATCAAGGAAATCCTCACTCCGCTGTTTGAAAAGCACATGGACGACATCATGAGCGGCGATTTTTCCCGCACCATGATGGAGGATTGGGCCAACGACGATAAAAACCTGCTCACCTGGCGGGCCCAGACCGCCCAGAGCGCCTTCGAGAAGGCTGTGTCCACCACCGCCGAGATCCCGGAGCAGGAGTTCTTCGACCACGGTATCCTGATGATCGCCATGGTCAAGGCCGGGGTGGAACTGGCCTTCGACACCATGGTCTCCGCCGGGATCAAGGAGGAATCAGCCTACTACGAGAGCCTGCACGAGGTGCCGCTGATCGCCAACACCATCGCTCGCAAGAAGCTCTACGAGATGAACGTGGTCATCTCCGATACCGCCGAGTACGGCTGCTACCTCTTTGCCCACAAGGCGGTGCCGATGCTGGCCGAGTTCATGGAGGAGATCGATACCGATGTGATCGGCAAGGGGTTGGTGGTCAAGGACAACGCGGTCGATAACATTGAACTGATCGGGATCAATGCGGCCATCCGCTACACCGTGGTCGAGCAGGTCGGCGAGGAACTCCGTTCCCACATGAGCGCCATGAAGCCGATTATCTGATCGAATCGGCGACCTGTTTTCCCGGTCTTTGCACCGGTGTCAGGCTTCCCCCTTTGCCGAATGCGGCAAAGGGGGATTTTTTTTGTCCGCGCGCTTGCTCTGCCATTGCTGGAAGACGATGGAGCCGACGATCAGCGTAAGGCCGATGCAGGTGGCTTCATGGATCGGTTCGCCGATCACCAGGCGCAGGAAAAGGAGCGAGAGGAAGGGGGTGACATAGACGAGGTTGCCGATCCGGGCGGCGGTGGTGGACAACTGCAGGGCGGTGAGCCAAAGGACGAAGGTGATGCCCATCTCGAATAGGCCGATGTAGATCAGGGGCAGCCAGGCCTGGGGCGGCGGCGGGACGAGGCCGCCGAACCACGGGCTGGCGAGCAAGGCGAGGCCGAGCCCGGCGCTGAAGCCGACCAGGAGCTTGATCACCGGGTCCAGGCCATCTTGTGCGTTCAGGAGCCAGAAGGCGGCCCAGATGAGGGTGGATCCCCCGGCCAGGAGCAGGCCCAGGCGGCTGAGTTCGCCGAAGCCGGTGTATTGCCCCTGGGTGGCGATCAAAATGGCGCCGAAAAAGCTCACCGTCAACGCCCCAACCTGGACCTTGGAAAGCGTTTGGCCCAGGATCGGTGCCGATAGCAGGGTGAGGACCAGGGGCCAGCCGTAGTTGAGCGACATGGCGATCTGGCCGGGCAGCAGGCTGTAGGCTTTGAACAGGACCACATAGTAGAGCCAGGGATTGAGGATGCCAAGCAGCGCGGCCCGGCGGAGTACCGGGGCCGGGGTGCGCCGCAGGGCGGCCAGCTTGCCCTGGAGGATAAGGATGAGCAACAGGACCAGGGTGGAGATTGCCACCGAATACAAGAGCAGGATATACGGGGTGACCAGGCGTAGTCCGATTTTGAAAGCGGTGGCGGCCGTACTCCAGAAGAGTACGACCAGGAGGGTGAGCAGAGCGGCTTGGGTTTGTCTGAGCATGGCAGGTCAGTCCAGCGATCGTTCGCCGAGGTTGCCGTAGCGGTGGTAGTTGTGGCCGAGGGACTGCTGCCTGAAATAGTGCAGCAGTTCGATCCTTCCTTCCATGACGACCGGGGCCCTTGCGATATGGATCCCGGCTTGGGCGGCAGCGGCTGCGATCAGCGGTGGAACCCGGTCAGGGGCAGCGTAGCGCAGGCGGCCGATATTTGGTAACCGTGCCGCCAGTTCCTCGTCGCTTTGCCGGCGCAAGACGATACCCTGGAGGAAACGGCGGCCGTGGGCGCTGTCGAGGAAATCGGTGACCGGGGTGGTCAGCTCCGGCGGTAGGCTGAGTTCCGCGCGGCACCCGGCGATGACGGCCGCGGCTACCCTAGCCAGGGTGGCAAAGAGGTTGTCGTCGGCATGGAGCCGGATGATCAGGGGTTCGATCGGCTGGTAGCGCAGGAGATTGTCCTGGCCGCGGAGATGGAAGAAATCCTGTTCCCGGCCAAAGCGGACCTCCATTTGGTGCCGATAGCTGGCGATGGCGCTGGCGGTCTGTTCGAGATCAATGCGGAGCTCGGGCCATTGGCCCCAGTGGAGCAGTCGGCGCCATTCCTCGCTCAGTTGCACCCAGCGGTGATCGGTGGCGAGCACTTCCACCTGCGGGTGGGCGGTTTCGGTAAACCGCATCAACCCGGCGACATAGTCCGGGCCGCCGGCCTTGAAACCGGGCCCCAGCGCCGATTTACCCAAGCCGCCAAAGGGCTGGCGCAGGACCAGGGCACCGGTGGTGGGGCGATTGATGTAAAGGTTGCCGGCGTGCACCTGTTGCTGCCAGTGGACCTGCTCCCGCCTATCCAGGCTTTCCAGGCCGCTGGTCAGGCCGTAGCCGGTTCCATTGACCAGCGCGATTGCCGATTCCAGGCTGTCGGCGCGCATCACTCCAAGCAAGGGGCCGAACAATTCGGTTCGGTGGGTGAAGCTGCCGGGTTGGACCCCGTATTTAATCCCCGGCGACCAGAGTCGGGGATTGTCTCCCTGCATGACCGGTTGCAGGGCCCACTCTTCGCCGGGTTCCAGGGTGGTGAGGGCGCGGAGCAGGGGTCCGGCGGGCGGCCGGATCAGGGGGCCCACCCTGGTGTCGAACTGCCAGGCTGAGTCGACCTTGAGGCTGGCGGCCGCATCGATCAACTGCCTGCGGAAATGGGGATCGTCATAGATGGATTGTTCCAGGATGAGCAGCGAGGTGGCGCTGCATTTCTGTCCGGAGTTGCTGAAGGCCGAGTGGAGGACGTGCTTGATTGCCTGGTCGCGGTCGGCCATGTCGGTGACGATGGTGCCGTTTTTGCCGCCGGTTTCAGCAGCCAGCACGACGCCCGGGGTCCGGGCGAGGATGGACAGCCCGGTTTCGGTGCCGCCGGTGAGGATGATCGCGTCCACCAGGGGGCTGGCGGTGAGTTCCGGGCCGACCGTTGCACCGGCGCAGGGCAGGAACTGGAGCACCTGTTTCGAGATCCCGGCCCGCCAGAAGCATTGGCAGAGCATCCAGCCGGTGAAGATGGCCTCGGAGCTGGGCTTGAACAGCACGGTGTTGCCGGCGGCGAGCGCGGCGCTGATGCCGCCGCAGGGGATGGCGATGGGGAAATTCCAGGGGGCGATCACCAGCACAACCCCTTGTCCGGATAGCTGGAGACGGGTTTGTCGGTGCAGCAGCTCCACCGAATAGGGATAGAATTCGGTAAAATCGATGGCCTCGGATACTTCGGCATCGGCTTCGGCAAAGATTTTGCCGGTCTCGGCGCAGGCCACGCCGATCAGGTCGCCGCGGCAACGGCGCAGCTCGATCGCCGCCTGTACGAGCATCGCCTGTCGCTTGTTGGGATCTAGGGCGCGCCAGCCGTCGGGATCGTCGGCAGCCGTCCGGAGGGCGCGTTGGCCGTCCTCGACCGTGGCCAGGGCGGCGTGACCGATCAGGAGCTCAGGCTGACTGGGATCGGTACACGCGCGCGTTTCCCGGCCGGCAAAGAACTGCTCGCCGGCGATGACCAGCGGGATTTCCACCGGCGGGCATCCAGGCGTCTTCCTCCAGCGGTCACGGATGGCCAGCGCCCAGCGTCGGTTGGCGGCCAGCGCCCAGTCGGTATCCGGTTCGTTGACAAAGCGGCTGCGGGCCGAGACCACCGCCTTCGAGGGCCAGGTCTCGGCGGTTCGGTCCTGGGTGCGGTTGGGGGAGGCGGATACGGTCTCCTGGAGGGTGCAGGCATGGAGAAACTGTTCCTTGAGCAGGGTCCATTCGCGGGAGCCGACCTGGAGATTGGGTGCATAGCGGAGAAAGTTTTCCGGACCGGTGTTTTCGTCGAGGCGGCGGATCAGGTAGCCGATGGCGTTGATGAATTCGTTCGTACCCGCCACCGGGGCGTAGAGCAGCACCTTGCCCGAGCTTTCCTGAAGGGCGCGGCGGACCGGGTCGGCCATGCCCTCGAGCATCTCGAAACAGAAAAACGGGCCGACCCCCGCCGTCTGGGCCAGCGTGGCCGCATAGGCAAGGTCGAAAAGGTTGTGGGAGGCGATGCCCAGCTGGACAGCGACGATGTTGTCCGGCTCCATGCCAAAGCGCACCATCCGCTGGTAGTTGGCGTCCACCGCCGATTTATGGTCGTAGGTGGCTAGCGGCCAGTTGTGCAGGGCCGCTTCGAGCCGTTCCATCTCCAGGTTGGCGCCTTTGACGATTCGCAGTTTGATCGGCGCCCCGCCGCGCGCCACCCGTTCCCGGGCCCACCCGGTCAGCTGCTGCTGGATGGCGAAACTGTCGGGCAGATACGCCTGGAGCACCATGCCCGCTGACAAATCGAAAAATTCCTCCTCCTCAAGGGTGGCGATGAACACCCGGGTGGTGAGGGGCAGATCCCGGTATTCCTCCATGTCGAGGTTGACGAATTTGGCGGCGCGGGTCCCGTCGGGCCGGGAGTACCGATGGTGCTTGGCGGCCCGGTAGAGGGTGGCAAGGCGTTCTTTGAGGATGGCGACGGTTTCCTCAAAGGCGAGCGAGCTGATCTGGGAGTACAGGGTGGAGATTTTGATCGAGATGTGTTCGATCGCCGGATCTTCCATGTCCTTGATATAGGTGGCCAGACGATGGGCCGCCTCCTGTTCGCCCAGCACCGTTTCGCCCAGGTGATTGAGGTTGACGCGCACGCCCTGGGCGCGCCGCCTGCGGAGATGTTCCTGCAGCGGTGTGGGTTCGCCGGAGATGATCACCTGGCTGCACCGGGCCCGCAGCTGTTCGATCAGCCGGGGAACGGTCAGGGCGGCGCAATGTCGGCCTGACCCGAGGAACAGGCGGAGAACAAGTCGTTCTAGCCGATTGAGCATTGCCGGCATCCCGTGTTCGCGCAGCAGGCTGCCGAGTTGATCCGCCACCCGTCCGGGGCTGTTGGAACGGAAACTCTGATCGATGATCCGGCTGAGCAGGACCTTGTCCCGGGGATGGGTGAGGAGGCGTTGGAGTTGTTGCTGGAGGCGCTGCTCTTCGGGGGTGCGCAGCTGGTTGGCACGGTGCTGCCATTGTTCCGCCAGCACGACGGCGGCATCGATCAGGGCTTGCGGCGAAGGTTGCATGGCAGCGGCGCCTCACGGGGGGTGGCGACATTATACTTTAGCATTACCGCAACCGATGAAGTGGTGACGGGAAAGAAAAAGGCAGAAGCAGAGGGGGACGAGGGCAGCGAACCTCTTCGTGAAATTGGTTCGCTGCCCCAGGTTTTCACCGATCTAATCTTTTCCTTACAACTGCCGATCTTCGGGGTAGCTGGAGTTGAAGGTGTAGGAGATCACGGTGCCGTTGCCGTCGAACCGGACCACCAGGTCCCGGCTCTGGGTGTCGTTCATGCCGTATTTGTAGGAGCCGTAACTCCAGGTCTGTTTGCCGTCTTCGACCCCGGTGCGCCAGGGCGTGCCGAACATCTGTTCGATCTGGGCGCGGGTGGTCTGGTGGAGCTTGATCTGCGGCACCATGTGGACATTGAAGTCCTTGCCGGCACTGACGCAGCCGGCCAGGAAAAGGAGGGAGAGCACAAAAATAAGGGGTCGCAGGGGTGGGAGGATGCGGTGCATGGGTTTGTTTATGATTGAGGTAGAGGGATTAGGGATTACAACGGTTATACCCGGGCGTCAGCCTGGTTGATCAGGGCCTTCTGGGCGGCCAGTTCGACCTTTTCAATCAGCTCATGGACATCGATGGGCTTGAGGCAATAGTCAAAGGCTCCGCTTTGCATGCCTTCGATACCCGATTTCACAGAGGCATGCCCGGTTAGAATGATGACCTCGGTCAGGGGCCAGCGTTGTTTGACCCTGCGGAGGCATTGAATGCCGTCCACCCCGGGCATGTTCATATCCATGATCACCACGTCAATGGGATGGGCCTCCAAGTTTTCCAGGGCATCGACACAGCCTTCGGCGACACTGAGACGAATGCCCATGCGCGACAGATGTTTGAGCATGACCTCCTTAAATTCAGGTTCGTCGTCCACCAGCAGCAGATGAATCTTGAGGGCTGCATCGAGTTGGAGGGCTTGTTCACTGGTCATGGTTGAGCATTTCCTCGATCTCTTGAATGAAAGTTTCGCTATACAACTGCTGTGCCCGGGCATCGGTCAGCACCATGTCGATCTGGCGGGTATGGATGGTGAGATAGCCCAGGATTTTCAACCGATCGTAGAGGAACGCTTCCGTTCCGTGCTCAATGCGCGCGGTCAGCCCATCGCCGATCAGGTCGATCCGAAAATCAAATTTCGCCAGAACATCGGCGAGCAGTTCGATGCGACGAAACCGTTGTTCTTCCCCCGCCGCGCCACCCTTGAAATGGAAGGTGATGTACCGGTCGACGGGACGGCGGCCCACCATGGCTTCGATCATGGCATAGTGGTACCCTAGGCGCACGCTGAGATTACAATAATTTTTCGAAATAAGGAAATAATTCTTCTGGCTGAGATGGGAAGACAGGGAGGGGTCGAGACCAGGGCGCATCGCCGATTGGACCAGAAAGGAGGCCATGGTGGTCAGCGGTGCAGGGGGCGGACCCTCCCAGGGTACGGCATGCATGCCCTCCCACAGGGCGAGCATCGGCCGGGAGATAATGTCGGCAACGGATATTGCAGGACGATCGAGCGCATATTCGGGGTGAAAACCATCTTCGAGGTTGATCACCCACCATTGGGTTGCGGTGTTGTTGATGATCCGTTTGGCCGCCCCTTGGTCGAAGTGGTGGCGGTCGCCGAACGCGAACATTTCGATGACCGAGCGTTCGTGGCAGAAACGGGTGATATCGTGCATGGTTCGGCAGTTGGCCGGTTGGAAGTCTGCTGCATTTGGGTCGAGGAGATGCAGGGGGGCGATATGCGCCAACACCGCCTGCAAGGTTTTCTGGATCGGGCTGCCCTCCATGGGATTTAGCTTTGGTTTGGTTTCCCGCAGGAGTTCTTCGATGCGGTCTCGGTAGACGACCCGGTTGCCGGCATCGACCGTGACGATGGCGTCGTTATGCAGGGTTTCGATGGCCCGGGGCAGGGCGAGCAGGGACGGCAGGCCGAATTCCCGGGAAAGGGTTGCCAGGTGACCGGCTGCGCTGCCGGTTTCGGCGATCAGGGCCGCGGCTCGTTTGAGCAGCGGTGCCCATTCCGGCAGGGGATGCTTGACCACCAGCACCGCGTTTTTGGGGCATTGGAGCATCTCGGCAGTGGTCCGCACGATATAAACCGGGCCGCTGCCCACGCCGTCACAACCGGTCACCCCACCGCGAAGCAGCACCCGTTCATCTTCAAGGGCCGGAAGGGAAGAAGAGGCCATCGCCTGTCCGGCCACTGATATCGGTCGGCTCTGCAGGATGTAGAGGTCGCCGGCCGGGTCAATCGACCATTCGATATCCTGAGGGGCGCCGAAGTGATTTTCCAGCGCCATGGCCATGGCGGCCAAATCGACCGCCTGGGAATCGGTCAGCGGCTGTTCCGGGATTTCCGGGCACAGCGTCGGTTGGATCAGTCGGTGGGGCGGTGTTCGTTCCAAGCGGAAATGGTGGGTCGATCGGGTGCCGTCGACAATGCCTTGGGCGCTGCTAGCGGCAAAGAAGATATCGAGGGTATCCTCGCTGCCGCCGACGGAGCGCGAGTAGCAGATGCCGCTGACCGCAGCCTCGATCATGGCCAGGCAGCCCACGCACATTTCGGTTTCCTCATGACGATATCCTTTGGCCAGTCGATACGAAATGGCGGCCGGCGAATATTTCGAGGCGAGTACCGCTTTGTAGGCCGCCACCAGGCGGGCCCGGTCGACCTGGAGTTCGGTGTGGTACAGGCCGGCAAAGGAGGCCTGGCCGAGATCTTCCCCCAGGGCGCTGGAACGCACCGCCACCAGGAGGTTGGGCCGGGTGGCCGCCAAGGCGTCATACTCCTGGTAGATGCGAGTTTCCAATTCGTGGGGTAGCGGGCGGTTGCGGATCATCTCCCGGATGATGGCACTTTTAGCATGCAGATCTTCCAGGTTGGCGATATCCATCTGTTGGAAGATATGATTGATCGCGGGATAGAGTTGGTTGTGGTGAAAGAAGTGCTGGGTGGCGGCGGAGGTGATAGCAAAACCCGGCGGGATGCGCATCCCGGCAAGGGCGCCGACCTCGCCGAGGTTGGCCATCTTTTCCCCAGCGAGTTCGACCTGGTGGCGGCCGATTTTTTCCAGCGGCAGGATGAGGAGTTCGGACGCGCCGGGTGTGCGGCTTTCCAGGAGGGCGTCGATGGTCTGTTGCAGCCGGTTGAACACGGCCACCAAGACATGGTAGCGGCCGTCGGATATTTTGTTGAGGTTGTCAACGATCTTGTAAACATTGACCGCCACGGAGGTGGCTTTGGCTCGGATGAAGGTCATGGACAGGGTGCGGCCGTCCCGGAGGGCCTGCTCCATCTCGGCCATGGCTTCAAGGGCCTGGTGGTTGGCTGTCAACAGTTCGCGAAAACTCCGGCAATGGGCGATGAACAACCGTTGGATTGGAGCGGGTGATCGCAGCGGTCCAGGAGGTGCTTTGCCCAGGATGCGCCGGAGGTTCGTGAGGATGGTGTCGATAAGGGTCATGGCGATAGAAAAAGGCTGCAGCGGGAAACGGGACCCGGCTGCAGCCTCAGTGTCATGTCATGCGCTGCAATTTAATGATCCAGCTTGATGCCCGCACCTTCGAACAGGAACAGCAGGCCATACCCGTACCACATGGTGTAGACGACATAGAAAAGGAGGGAGGCAATCAACAGGAAGATCTCCTCCTTCACCGGTTTAGCCTGGACTCCGTAATAGTTGTAGGCCGGTTCAACCGCTTTGGACATGCAGTTTTTCACGAACTTGGCCTGCTCAAACTGTCCCGCCTTGGTCATGTCCTTTTCCATGGCCACCAGGGCCTGATACCAGGAATAGACGGTCTGCCGCTCATCGACGCCGTATTTGGCTTTCAGCGCCTGGCCGTCGTTTTTAAACATCTGGTCGGCATCTTTGAGCATGATCGCAATCATGGCACCGAAATCGCCGTTGACCTTGACTGTCTCGCCTTCGGCGGCGGCAGTGATCTTGTTAGTGGCGAACAGCTTGGCGGTGACCGCAGCCGCATCGGCGGACTTCATTTTCAGGGAGGCGGTGAACTGCTGGCCGTTGTACTTCTCGGCTTTCTTGACCTGTTCGGGGATGTAATAGGCTGAGCTTTTCGACAGTTGATTGAAGAAGTTGTCGAGATAGTCGAGTCCGTTGATCTTTTGGCCTTGGGTCCCCGGGAACAGCGGCATGAAGATGGCCACCAGGACCACGGTAAAGGATACCAGCAGGAGGTATCCTTGGGTTTTGAGTTGAGCTGAACTTGCCATGATCAATGGACCTCCCCTGATTTCAGGACCTTAATATTAGAGAAAAAGCACCAGAAGACCCACACCGCAAAGGTGGTGATGATGATGAAGAATCCGGCGTTGCCGATGATGTCGACCGTTGTGATAAAACCCTTGGAGAGTTCGACATAACCCATCTTCATCAGCTTCTCCGGCAGAGCGCAGACCCGGTTGAGGAAGCCGGCGGTGACGGTGACAGCGTAGAAACCGCGGATGGTGGTGCCGGGAACGACCTTGGTGACGATCGAGCCGACCTGGATGCCGATCAGCGAGCCGATCAGCATGCCCATGGCCAGGGTGTAGAAAATAAAGCCATAGACTGCGTACTGGCTGATGGCGGCGTAGCCGGCGGTGAAGACGATCTGGAAAATATCGGTACCGACGGTGGTCATAGAGGAAACGCCCAGACCGTAAACAAACATCGGGAAGGTGAGGAAACCGCCGCCCACGCCCATGATGGAGGCGGCCATACCGACGATGAAACCGCTGATCACCAGGAAGATGGCGGAAATCTTGCGGCCGCCGGGGGTGACGTTCTCGTCGAAGGTCAGCATCGGCGGGATGTTGACCGACTGAATGCGCTTGCCCATGGGCGGAATTTCTTCGGCGATCTTGGTGGCGCCTTCTTCGATCACCACTTCTTTAGAGCGCGACCGGAGGTAGTCGTTCATCGCATAAAAGGCGAGGAAACCGAGGATGACGACGTAGATGGAAGTGATGAACATGTCACTCAGCACCGGGTTGGCGTCATAGATCTTGCGGTTGACATAACCTCCCAGGGTCGAACCGCCGATGGCACCGATCAGGAAGGTGACCGCCAGGGAAACCGAGATGTTGCCCATCTTGCGGTGGAGGACCGAGCCCATGATCGCCTTGGCGAAGATGTGGAACAGGTCGGTGCCGACCGCCAGGATACCTTTGACGCCGGCGCTCATCAGGGCCGGGGCGATGATGAAACCGCCGCCGGCGCCGATGCAACCGGTGATCAGGCCGGCGCAAACGCCGACCAGAACGGAGGCGCCGAAGATGAGGTTGGTGTAGTGCGCGGGTCCATAGGCCTGCTTGCCGCCGATGAAGTCGGGCAGGGCCTGGCTAACGGCGTCGGCAAAGGCGACCCCGCCGAGGAAGACGGGGATGAGCAGCAGGCCCAGCACCAGCAGCCGTGTACGGCTGTGCATGATGTTGTTGGACATCTCCAATTCCCAATTCGCCTGGGCCTTGGCCCCTGCTACCATGAATTGGTTCAGATCACGAAAAAACTTCATTTTTTTCTCCTTTCTGTTGTCGATAAAAAACTAGCTTTTGGGTTTATAAGAAGGTCTCCGCGGTCAGCCCGGTCGAACCATGTCTTTGTTGATCTGTGTCATTTCAATTTTTTCCTGCTGCACCCTTTTGCGTTCATAGGCTGCGTTGAGTTTTTCAAACAGGGCTTCGAGTTCCATGGGTTTCATTAAATAATCGAAGGCGCCATATTTAATGCCGTTAATGCCCGATTCAACCGAGGCGTGACCGGTGAGTATCACCACCTCTGTCAACGGGGTTAATTTTTTGATTTCACGCAAGATCTCGATACCATCCCGCCCCGGCATCTTGACATCGAGCAGGATCACATCGTAATTTTTTTGGGCAATCATCTTAAGGGCGGTGTCACCGTCCGGGGCACTCTCGCAATTAATATCGCGTTTACTGAGTCTTTTGACGGTCATCTCCCGGAATTCTTCTTCATCATCGACAATAAGGACGGTGTAAAGAGGCATAAAAAAGGTGCTCCCTTTTTTTCTTTATTTAATGGGGGAGAGGGGACAGCGCGTGCCAACCCCCTCTCTTTCTTCTGTGGCTGGAGTATGTGTTAAATGTTTCATTTATTCGTGCTCCGCGCGCCAGTGTCAAAATATCATGCCCCAACCAAACAGCACTGCAGGTGCAAATAGCTGTTTGCTTGTATTGGCCTATGTTCTTCATCTGTTCCGAGATGGTGCGTCCCTCAGATCAGTCGTCGAGGTGCTGATCGAGGTTGATGGGCCGATCAATGGAAAAGGCATGGACCGAAATTGTTCCACTGACGATTTTTCGAATTGTTTTTTCAGGTTCCTGGTCAACCGTATCCGTTTGCTGGAGAAAGATGATGTCGGGCCGAAAGGTGATGATCTTCAATTCGATATTGTTGTCGTATCTGACAAAGTCAAAAATATAAGGTGTCCGTTTTCTCAATCGATAGAGCGCCCATATAATTTCACTGGTGACAGCTTGTGGAATGGCCTCTTCCGTCAGGATAAAGAGGATTTTTTTGTTTTTTCCCTGAAGCAGTCGATCGGGAATCGGAATGTTATGACGGATGAGATGCTGGATAAGGTCATGCGAACGGAGTAATTTCTTGTTGTTGTGATCAATGACCGGCACAAGACCTTTTTCGATCCATTTGCCAAATCGCTCGTTCGAAACGCAGCAAATATTAGCCGCCTGCGTAAGGTCGAGGTATTCGAGGTCATAGGGCGTGTCGGTGGTTTTGGGTCCGTTCGTCATGGTCTCTCGCAGATTCCAGCAGGATGTGAACAAGCTGATACTTTTTGTGATGCAGAACCTGGGCCAGTTGGACGTGATTGGTTGTATAATTGTATTCTGCTTTAATATTGGATTGTTAGATGATAACGAGGTCGTGGGAATCCATCAGGGCGGCTGGCAACGGCCGGGCGGTGTGTAAAATTTGTGACACCTGGCGGTTCAGTGTGGATAAATATTTGGTATCGCGTATATTTTTCTGTGTGTAGGATGGGTGACGGGGGGCGGTCGGGAGGGGTGGGTGTGTAAAATTTGTAATGGTTTTTGTTCTGGAGGCCAGCGCATAGTCTGGTCTTGTCTTGAATCGGACGGGGGATAGGCAAAAAACCCTGGTACCGGTTATCGTCTAAGGGGGAGTTTGAGCGTGAAGATGGCACCCCCTTGCTCTTTGTTTGCCGCAGTAATGGTGCCGCCCAGCTTGTGGGCAATGTCGCTGCAAATTGAAAGTCCCAGGCCGGTTCCCTTGCCGGGGTCCTTGGTGGTGAAGAAAGGATCCCATATTTTGTTTAAGACCTCGGGCTTGATCCCTGGTCCGTTATCGGCAATCTGGATCTGGATCTCTTGGGGAGTTTGCGAGGTCGAAATGTCGATAAGCCCGCCTGCACCCACGGCATCGAGCGAGTTTTCGATGAGATTGAGCAAGGTCTGTTGCACCTGGGTGCCATCGGTTCGAATTGTAGGCAAATTCTCATCGAACTGGAGATTGAACAAAATATTGTTACTGTGTGCTTCGTTTTCGAGAAAGGAAAGTGTTTCCTGGATGAGTTCATTGATATGAACATCATATTCGGAGCTGATTTTCCGGGAGAACCCAAGCAGGCGACTGGTAATGGTGCTGGCGCGGTTGACGTGTTGCTTGATCTTGGTCACCGCCTTCCGGTATTCTTCAGTTTTTGAGGTAGATGGAGATTGTTCTTCCTGGAGTATTTCTTCGATCCATCCGGCCTGCATCTGTATCAGTTGCAGTGGATTGTTAATTTCATGGGCAATACCGGCGGCGAGTCTTCCGATATTCGCCATTTTTTCTATGTGCGCCATCTGTTGGTCAATAGCCGTCTGCTCTCTGTCCGCATTTTTTAGTCGGGTGATGATGATTTTGCTGATGACAACCGAGATGAGCAGGAACAAAATGGCCGTGATGCAGACAATAAAGATGATGCGGTTGCGGTATTTATAATACCCTCCTAAGGAGTCGGTGATCCTGGTTTTGAGCACCAGGAGCCACATATTCCCATTGAGCCATTTGCTGGCGTACAGGTAATCACCGGCAACAGTGATCGCCGTATCGGAATGGTGTCGTAGTAAGTTGATCTCCTGTTCGTTTAATTTGACCATCTTTTGCAGGCTCGGTGTCTGAAATTCCCCATTGGAATTGAGGATAAAGGCGTCGCCGCCCGGGCCGATCTGGGCGCTGTAAAGGAGGGAGTTGAACACACCGGAATTAATGGTCGCCCGCAGGATGTAGGTTTTTAAATGGTTGGTCAGGGCGATGACGAAATGCGGGTAGTTGCGGTACCCGGTGAAAACATCGCTCACATAGGTGCCGCGGACCAACACCTCATTGAACCACGGCGCTTCCTTGTAGTTTTTATCCTTTATTTTTTCCTGGTATGGCCCGGTATAGGCCAGTTGTTTGCCGTTGGTGTCGATGAGTTGCAGATCAACGATCTCGTTTTCTCGGCCTCTTTGATTCATGGCGAGAAAAAAAGTGTCAAGGTGTTCTTTCTCCAAAAAATAATCCAGTGGATAGAGATTGATCAGGGTTTGAAGAAATTTGATCTGGCTCTGGAGAAAGGTGTTGATCACGTCATCCCGGTGTTCCGCTACCTGCCTGGCTGTGACTTCAATGTCGTTGGTTGAGAGTGCCCTGAAATTATAGATCGAGGCCGAGGCGATGATCAAAATGGGGATGATTCCGCAGGCAAAGAAGGCGGCGGCGAGTTGTTTTTGAAAGCGGCGGTATTGTTTAGTCACTGCGCAGGCTCTTTTCCCTTGGATTGAAACATCGGGTGGTTCGCAGAACCGAAATCGGTCCAACTTCCGTCGACATGGTCTGAGAGCTGCCGCTGGTGGTTCTCACCGCGCCAACACATATCTCCGGTCATTGCCGGTCATTTATTTTTGTTTTTCTTTAAACGAATTCCGATCGCCAACCCAATAATGATGGAACCGATAATAACAATGAGAATGATCAGATTTTGCATGGTTGCACTCTGCTGTTAAAGTTTTTTTTTTGGAGTTCCATTTGAAGGGCGGGCACGGTGTTTGACAATTCCTAATCAATGTCAAGGTCCGTATTTATTACCGCGCCTCCCAATAATCAATAAACAACGAATTCAGGTACTCTGGCCCGGTGGTTTCGAAAGTTTGTAGTTGCCGGCCACGAAATTTTCCGCCACCCAGGCCACGCTTTCCTCGGTGGTCATGAGCATATCAAGCTGCCGGGTGAAAATCAACAGGCGACCGAGGAGGTCCATCCGGCTTTCGATGAAGGATTTGGGGTATTTTTGCAGGCGGGCGTCCACCTTGTCCGCCTTGATATTGACCTTGAATCCCTCCTGTTCAAGGATCAGGGCAATGGCCTTGACCCGCCGGTTTCTACGGACAGTGTCGGCCGCGCCGCCTTTAAAGGTAAAGGTAATGTAATTTTTATTGATGGTCTCGCCGCAATAGGCGTCGATTACGCTGTAATGGTATCCTACCCGCGAACTGAAATTCAGATATTTATCGGCAATGATCGCATAACTGCGATCGCCGAAACGTTCGCCGACATGGCCGCGGTTAAAGGTCTGTTCCTTCATCACCGACAGCAGCCCGGAAAAATTGACCGGTCTGGGGTCGAGGCCATGGACGTCTTTGTTGAGCATGCCGTGCAACAGGCTGAGGAAGGGGGCGGAAACGATCTGTTCCAACTTGACCGTGTTCCCTTTGCCCATCGCACCCTCCTGCAACCCGTTGCCCAAATCGATCAGATGGATATCCATGGGCAGGGCGGCGTCGAGCTTCATCGACCAGCCATGAAATTTGGAGGCCAGGTCGCTGATCTGAAACATTTCCTTGTAGGAATATTCGTGGCAGAATCGGGCGAGATCGTGCAGGGTCTTGCAGCCCGCGGGGGTGAACTCAGGGGCATCGGGGTTGACCAGATTCAGAGGGATGACGTGCTTGGCGATTCGCTGGAGTTGTTCGTGGACCGGGGTGCCGATCATGTGGGCCTCGTTCTTGGTGACGGCATCGAGGAGTTCGGTGACTTTCCCCTCATAGACTCGTCCCGAATAGGCATCGACGGTGATTTCCATACCCGGTGGAATCAGCGTGAGGGCCGGCTGGTCGCTGATGATGGTCGGTACATTGAACTCGCGGGCCAGCGCCGCCATGTGGCCGCTGACGCTCCCGGCCTCGACGATAATCGCCCCGCAGGTCCGCATGACCACCACGTATTCCGGCGAACTGTGGCGGGCGATCAGTACGCCGCCCGGAGGAAAATTGGCCAGGTCGTCCACGGACAGGACATGGAAGGCCGGGCCTGTGCCCACGCCCTGGCTGGCGATTTCGCCGCCGTCGACAATCTGCTTGTACCCTTCCAGTGGTGGAGCTTTCAGTAAACAGAAATTGTTGGAACTCTGAATCTTCAGGGGCCGTGACTGGAGGATCATGAGGGTGCCGTCGGGCGCCAGGGCCCATTCGACATCCTGGGCGCATTTGTAATGGCGTTCCAGGGCAGCACCGTATCCGGCCAGCACCTTGATCTGTTCATCGCTGAGGCAGGGCGCGGCCTGCAGTTCGAGGGGGACGGAGGTTTCCGCAACCCCTCCAGCCTGGTTGAGCAGCAGTTGCACCGGCTTGGTGGCGACGTTTTTTTCCAGCAGGGCCAACTCAGCATCCTTGGCGACGGTATAACTATCCGGAGTGACCACGCCGTCAACGGCATAGGGGCCCAGGCCCCAGACCGCGTTGATCAGGATATGCTCGTTGGTGATATCGTAGGGATGGCGGGTGTAGAGCACACCGCTGGCCCGGGAATCGACCATTTTAAGACAGGCCACGGCCATGGCCAGGTCTTCGTCGTACACACCCTTGGAACTGCGATAGGCGATGGATCGGGCGGAATAGAGACTGGCGATGATGGCTTTGTAGGCCTCGCAGATTTCGCCGCGGGTGACCCCCAGGAGCGTCAGGTACTGGCCGGCATAGCTCAGATCGCCGTCCTCCCCCACCGCACTGCTACGCATGGCCAGCAGGACATGCTGGTCGGTCCCCCAGAATCGATTGCATGCCGAGAGGATTTCTTCCTCCAGGCCGGCGGGCAGCGGCTTTGCCTTGATCAGTTCAAGGGTTTCGGCGCTCAGGCTGTTGAGCAGGTCGATCTCGTTGACATAGATGAGGTTTTTTTGCTTGATGATCTCTTCTTTGAGGTCGTTGTATTCGAAAAAGTCGTTGAAACCTTTGGTGGTAATCGCAAAGCCTTCGGGCACGGGAATCTGGAGATGGTTCTTGATCTCGCCGAGGTTGGCGTTTTTGCCTCCGGCCCAGTCGGCATCCTTGAGGGTGATCTGTTCATAGGGCATGACCGCATGCGGTGCCTGTTCGGCCTTGCGCTCTTCGATAATAGCCTTGATGTTGATGTTGATTGCTTCCAGGGCCGGGTACAACTCCCGGTATTTGGAACCCGACATGACGTTGAGCGATTTGACCATCTGAAAGGAATGCTTCAGGGCTTTGTTGAGCTGATTGTTGATATAGGAAAGACCAAAGACCTGTTCTCCTTTGATTTTTTCATCCATGTCGGACAGGGCATTGAGGAGTTCGGAGTTGGCCGCCAGCAGTTCTTTGAACAGGGTGTAGCGGAAACGGAAGAGGGCGTTCATCTCCGAGGGGTTGTCGGCGGGATCAGCCCCTTTTTTGGTTGAGAGGTCTTTAAAGAGTTGTCTGAGATTCTCGAGAATAGTGGACATGGCATCTTCCTGAGACTAGGGTTCGTTCCGCTCGAGGGCGAGGCTAGGGTCGAGCGGAGAGCTTGGATGGAAGCTGGAGTCGATTACCGGGGTCGGCGGGAGAAGTCCACGGTCGTCATGGGGCACCCCCGGGAGCTGCATACGGCTATGATTTCTCCTTTCAGAGGAGCGCGAGCCGCGCGGCCAGTTATCCCGGTCGATTCAATAGCCGCTGCCCACGACCAGGCAATTGTTGGTTTTTCGTACATAGGTATGTTTTTGCGCACCTTTCCAGAGATAGGTCACCCAGATGCCTTCTGCGGTCGCCTGCTGCAGGGCCTTGAAAATAGGTTCCCCTTTTTCCTGGAGCAATTCTCCGGCGAGATGCGGGTGGACCAGCAGCTTGCCGTCCGCATCCATGATAAAGACATAGGGGGTAAAGGCGTCGGCGCGGTAACTGGTTGCTGCTTTCCCCTGATTGATCGCCACGACAACTTCGTCGACATTGATTTTTATGGCAGCGATATCCGCAGCCTGGATCCCGCTTGCCAGGAGGAGGACAGCGATCAAGGAAAGCATGAACAAAAAACTCTTCATTCGTTCTCCACTAATTTGATGGGACCGATGGTCCCTGCTTTTTCCCGTCCCCTCCCTTGCCGGCCGTCGGCAAGGGAGCTAGGTGCTGGTGTATCGTCCTGGAATTACATTTGTACTCTTCTCTGGTAACCAAGCCGTTGCAAGGGCTTAGTTCAAAATATTTACCCCTTGATCAGCGAATCGATATCCTTGGTGAGCTTGGCCATGTAGTATTGAACCAGAGCGCTGTTCCCCATGATCATGTCGAGTTGCCGGGTATGGAGGGTTAAATAGCCGAGAATTTTGAGCCGATTGATCATGAAATCCATGTCGTAGCCTTCCATGCGGGCATCGACATTGTCGGCGTTGACCACGGCGCGGAACCCGTATCGCTCCAGAATTTCCCTGATAAAGTTCACCCGCCCCAGGCAGCGTTCGAAATCGGCGGCTCCGCCCTTGAATTTGAATCCCAGGTAATTTTCCCCGGATCGTTCACTGACCATGGCCTCCATGGTGGAAAAATGGTAGCCGAGGCGGGAACTCAGGGTGCAGTAATTTTTCGACACCATGAAATAGTTGCGGTCGGCGTATTTGGATTTGATCCCCGGTACCAGGGCGGTATTCATGGTCGATCTGAACATGATCGAGGTCATGCCCTTGCCGTCCATGGCCGGAGGCCCGTCCCAGGGAATGGCGGCAAAACCATCCCAGAAGGCCCGCATGGGAATAGAGGCAATGTCTTCGAGCTTGACATATTTGCCGTTAATTTCATGGTTGAAGCCGTCGTCGAGGTTCAGAATCCACCAGTTCATCGGCACCTTGTAATGGAGCTGTTTACTGGAGCGCTCCGAAAAACTGTGGTCCTTGCCGAAACTGAACATCTCCTGCACCGATTTTTCGTGGATGAAGCGGGTGATATCGTGGAAGGTCTGGCAATTCTGGGGCAAGAAATCCCGCGACTCCGGGTCGAGCAGGTGCAGGGGGATGATATGGCGGCTGACCTCCTTGAGGGATTCGTAGACCGGAGAGCCGACCATCAGCTTGGGTTCCGGGCGTTTCCATTCCAGCAGGGGGGCGATGCAGCCAAGGTAGACCCGGCCGAGGTCGGCGGCCACCGTCACCAGATCGCCATTGTTCAGTTTGCCCATGGCGCCGGTCACCCCGAAGAGGGCCGGGATGCCGAATTCCCGGGCCACATTGGCCAGATGGCCGGCAAATCCGCCCTGCTCGGAAATCATCGCCGAGGCGCGGGCCACCAGCGGCGCCCAGGTGGGCAGGGCCTGTTCCACCACCAGCACCGCCCCTTCGGGAAACTGGAGGATGTCGACCTTCTTGACCACCTTGAAAACCGTGCTGCTGGCCACCCCGGGGCTGGCGTTGATGCCGCCTTCGATCACCAGGGCGGTCTCGTAACGTTTGAGATCGAGTTCCGGTCCGGGCAGGACCATTTCCATCTGCTGCAGGGGCCTGGACTGGAGTATGAAGACCTGCCCCTCGGCGTCGATGGCCCATTCGATGTCCTGGGCGGTTTCATAGTACTGTTCGATGTTGATGGCATGGTCCGCCAGGTCCTGAATCTGGGCATCGGTGAGTGAGGGCTGACTGGACTGACCGGCGGCGGTCTCGGTACGGATACAGCCCTCGCCTTCGAAACAGACCACCTGATACCCTTTCTCGCGTACTTCCCGACGGAGGATGGTGAGGGCGTCGTCCCGTGAGACCACGAACAGATCGCAGAGGTCGTTACCGTCGACCACCGCTTTGGGCAACCCCCAGGTCGAGTTGATGTAAATGGCGTCATCCTTGCTGTCCAGGGGATTGCGGGTATAAATGACCCCGCCGGCAATGGCGTCGACCATCGCCAGGCAGCCGACGCACATGGCAATATCCTCGTCGCGGAAGCCGCGATTCATCTTGTAGGTAATGGCCTGGACGCTATATTTGGAGGCCATGACCTGTTTGTAATAATAGAAGAACTGGGAAAAAACGACGTTGAGCTCACTGCGGTACTGGCCGGCAAAGGAACTGTTTTCGGCATCCTCGCCGTGGGCGCTGCTGCGCACCGCCATTCTGATTTCCTGGCCGTTTTCGGCTTCTTTCATCCGGGTGTAGGCCTCGACCACCGCCAGGTAAATGGACTCAGGCACCTCGGCGGCCATGATCCGCTGTCTGATCTGGGAACTCACCAGGTCGAGGTTGCGGTCCTCGTCGGAACCGGCCACCTGGAAGAGGCGGTCGATTTCCCGTTGCAGGCCGTCGGCGGTCATGAAGAGATCGTGGGCAGCGGCGGTGATCACAAATCCGCCGGGGACCCGCATCCCTATTTTGTTTTTGACATCGCCCAGGCTGGCCATCTTGCCGCCCACCAGGTCGGTCATATCGCTGGTCACCGCCTCCAGGGGGATGACCAGCCGGGTGTCGGTCATCTGTTTTTTGGCGCCGAGCAGGCCGTCGATCCGGCGCTGGATGGCGATGAATCGCTCCTTGAGGGCCGTGTACTTGCCCGGGGCGATGTTCTCCATGTCGGCGATCATGCGGAAGACATTGACCGAAATTGAGGTGCAGTGGGTCTGGATGAACGACATGCTGAACACCTCCCGTCCCTGGAGCGCCCGTTCCATATCGGCCATGGCCTCGAGGATACGGCTGTTAGCGGCCAGCAGCAGCTTAAAGCTATGGAATCGGGACTTGAAGGTCAGCCGCAATGTTTCCATGGCAGCGGATTCCATCACCGGGGCGTCCGGCTCCCAATTGCCCGAGAACAGTTTTTTTGAAAAGTTCGTCAGTGTCTTAAACATGCATCGCCTTTATCGATAATAAACGGGCGGCTGGAACCCTTGGACGGCGGCTCACAGGCCGGCGTCCAGCCGTTGTTTTTCGTTGAGTTTTTTCCGGGTATAGGCGTCTTCGATCTTGTAGAGCAGTGCATCGATATTGATCGGCTTCATCAGGTAATCGAAGGTGCCCAGCTGCATCAGCTCGATGGCGTTGTCGACGCTGGTGTTGCCGGTGAGCATGATCACCTCGATCAGGGGATTGATTTTCTTGATGGCGACAAAGGTCTCCGAGCCGTGCATGCCGGGCATCTCCTGATCGAGCACCACCACCTCGGGTGGGTCGCTGTGCACCTGTTCCAGGGCGGCCTTGCCGCAGTCCGCGGTCTGGACGATAAATCCCCGGACCGTCAGCTGGCGGGCCGTGGCTTCGCGGAAAATATCCTCGTCATCCACCAGTAACACTTTGAATCCTCGTTGCTTTTCCATACGTTTTTTGCTTGTTATCCTTTGTGGTTTTTTGCCGGTTGGTTGACCGGGAGCAGGATGGTAAACGAGCTGCCTGTGCCAAGAATACTGTTCACCTTGATGGTCCCACCCAGATATTTGACGATACTGGCGGCGATGCTCAGGCCCAGTCCCGTCCCCTTGCCGCCGCCCTTGGTGGTGAAAAACGGATTGAAAATATTTTTCAGGTCTTTGCCGGCAATGCCTTTGCCGGTATCGGTAATGGTGACCGACACCATCCCTTCCTGCATCTCGGTGGAGATAGTGATGGTCCCTTTATCGGTGATCGCATCGCTCGCATTGATGAGGATATTGCCGAACACCTGACGAAGGGGATCGGATTCGGCGAGGATGCTGGGCAGATCCGGAAGGTAATGGGTGACGACTTCGATGTGCTTGGGTTTAAACTCCACCTTCTTCAGGCGGCTGACCACCTCGTCGACCAGTCCGTTGACATCGCAGGCAATGGAACAGGGGACGCGGTTTTTACCCATGTCCTGAAGTTTGCGGGTGATGCCCTTGGCCCGGGTGGCGGCGGTGTCGATCACCGACAACTCCTTGCAGATGGCCTCCGGGCTGTGGTCGAGGTTGAACTCCGGGTTGAGCATATCCCTGATCACCCCGCTGGTGGCCATGATGATCGCCAACGGATTATTGATTTCGTGGGCAACCCCAGCGGCCAGCTCGCCGATGGAGGCCAGCTTGGAGGCGTGGGAGAGCATCTCCTGGAGTTGCTGTCCTTTTTCTGCCATTCGCCGGGCATTGCCGACCAGGCGGCGGATGGTGAAAAAGATGATGGTGGAAATCACCAGGCCGATGGTGATCAGGCTGATGGAAAGTACCCAACGCGAGCGATACATCTCGGCCTGGGCAACGGTGGCCGGTTGAATTGCCAGGAGCGCCCAGGGGGTTTCCTTCAGCCAGGAATAGGCCACAAGCAGGGGCTGATTGTTGCGTTCGATTTCCTCAACCCCGGAAGGCGAGGTGAAGGCCGGGATATATTCGCTGCTTTCGGAGAGCTGGCGCCGGCCCGGATCCACGACTTGATACTGACCCTGGCGGTTGACCAGGGTGGATTCAACTTCCTTACCCTGGCTGATGATGCGGAGAAAGATGTAGAGCTTGTCCGGGTCCAGGGTGGCTCGGATGACATGGGTTTGGCCGTCGAGCACCTGCTTGGTGGCGATGGTGAAATGGGGCACCTTGCGAAAACCCTGATAAATGTCGCTGATCAGATAGTTTTTACTCTCTTTGAGCAGGCTTTGATACCAGGCCTCCTGACCGTAGTCCTTGCCCAGGAGTTCCGGGTAGGGGCCGGCATAGCCGATCTGAACGCCTTTTGCGTTGAAAAAACCGACATCGACGAATCCGTCATTGAACTGTTTCAGATGGAAGAGATAGTTTTCCATCTGGGCCGGGGTCGGTTCCAGGGTAAAGTCCTTGCTGTGGAGGAGGTTGTAGAGGTTGACGACCCGTTCCTGGAGATAAAGATCAACGGTGTTTTTCTGACTTTCCGCCACCGCCGCCAGGTTGAGGGCAGCGCTTTTTTTGAGGGTATGGGTGAATTGAAAATGAAAATGGGCGGAGAGAAAGGCGTTGGGGAGGAGAAACCCCAGCACCAGGCCCAGGATTAAGCGGGTCTGGAGCTGTTTGAAATGCTGGCGGATTCTGGCGAGGTTGGCCTGAGAGTCGTTGGAGTCATAGGCTTGCTCGGAAACAGTACGGTTGGCCGGTATCGTGTCCAGCAGATGGCTGGTATCCCAAACTCTCATAGGCTTTTTGCTTGCGCCTCCCGATCAGGGAATTGAGCTGCGTTCCGCACTCAGTGCTGCCGGGCTTTGTCCAAGGAGGTGGAGGGCACAGGCATAAGCACGGTCCTTAAAGAACGATACCGCGTTTTTTATTGTAGGCCTGGCCAATGGTGTCGAGCAACTCATTTAAGGGCGCTGGTTTCATGACATAATCAAAGGCGCCTAACTGCATGCCCTTGAGGCCGAACTCCACCGAGGCATGCCCGGTGAGCATGATGACCTCGATCTCCGGTTTGAGCTTCTTGATGTGCCGCAGGGTTTCAATCCCATCCATCTCCGGCATCTTCACATCCAGAACGATCACGTCGAAATCTTTGGTTTCCAGCACTTTTAAGGCCAGTATTCCACTGGCGGCGCCTTCGGCAAGGATCTTTCTCGCACATAAGCGCTTGACAATCGTCTCCCGAAAATCGTCTTCATCGTCAACAATCAATACCCGCAATGCATCCATTGTATTCCTTTACTGTTTCGGCAGGAGAATGGTGAACACCGTCCCCTCGCCTACCTTGCTCTGAACCCTGATTTTCCCGCCTAATTTTTCGATAATACTATACGATATGGAAAGTCCCAGACCGGTGCCCTTGCCGACCTCTTTGGTCGTGAAGAACGGATCGAAAATTTTCGATAATTCGTTTTCCGATATGCCTTTGCCGGTGTCGGCAACGGCGATTTCCACCTGGTCGGTTTTCTCCAGGTACCGGGTAGAAACGGTGACGGTGCCGTTATTGTCAATAGCGTCAATCGCATTGTTCAAGAGGTTGAGCACCACTTGCTGGATCTGGGAGAGATCGCTGGTGATCACCGGGACGTTATCGGCATATTCTTTCTTGATATTGATGTTCACATACAAAGCTTCGTTTTCAAGGAAGCCGGTGGTTTCATCAAGCAGATTGTTGATGTTGATCTTTTCCTTGGCCGGTTCCATCCGGCGTGCAAATCCGAGCAGGTTGTGGATTATTTTCCGGGCCCGATCAACATGTTGTTCTATTTTATCAACCGATTCGTTGAATTCCGTGAAATTTTTGCTACCGGCAATATCCTCATCGGCGAGCAGGTCTTTCATCCAACCTGCTTTTTCGGCAATCGCAGCGAGCGGGTTATTTACTTCATGGGCGATCCCGGCGGCCATCTTGCTGAGGGCAATCATCTTGTTCGCCTGCAGCAGCATGTCGGAATTGGTTGCATTTTCGAGATCTGTTTTCTTGATTCTGTTGATGAGAGTGTTGGTGAAAAGGGCTGCACCAGTGGCGATGATCGCCAGGCCCAGGGTAATGAGAAACAGCGCCCAGTATTTTCCTTTCTGCAAGGGCGAGAGGAGTTCTTCAGGACTTTCCTTGATGACCAGCACCCATTTGGTCGTTTTGATAGGGGTGGCAGCATAGAAGGCATCGGTGCCAAAATGGCTGCGACGTTCTACCTTGGTAGAAACGGTCGATGCAAAGTCAGGATAGGTCGGGCGGACCAATGAAGAGGTCGTAAATTCGGGGAGTGCAGGGGCTTCGAGGTAATCACCCCCAAACCTAGGCCTGGTCTGCAGTTTGTTATCTTGGTTAACGAGAAAGGCATCGCCTAAGTTACCGAACCACGATTTTTGGACAATATCATCTATATTTTTCAGGTTGATCGTCACCCTGAGGATCCACGAAGTGTTCTTATCTCTGACCATGACGGCGATGATAAAATGCGGCACCTTGCGGTAGCCCATGAAGATATCGCTGATGTAGATGCTGTTGGCCTTGACGGACTCGAACCATGGCTCATGTTTGTAGTTGACGGTCTTAAGCAGGCTGTAATACGGACCTACATAGGCGAGGTGATTCCCCTCATTATCGATGATGCCAATGTCCATGTAAGAGTTGGACTTGGTATGCATGATTTCAAATACCTTGTTGAGCTCGAACTCGTTTGTCAACTCCTGGAAGGTATTGGTATGGGCGATGGTAAACAACTGGGCGATCCGTTCGTTCAAAAACAGATCTATGGAATCTCGCTGATTTTCTGCTGAGTTCCGCAAGGTTTCATTGACTTTATCCGTATAGATCTGGTCAAAAATTGTAAAGAGGGAAAGGTTGACGAACAGCAGCGGGATAACGGAAAAAAAGATGATAGCCAGGCAGTGTTGCCACCAGATTTTTTTATAGTTTCTTTCCATTGTTCAAACCTTGCGCCTGAACCATTGCTAACCTGTCGCAGGCAGCCTTAATCGGTGCGGAAAAAGATGAGTGGTTAGAAATGGTACAATATGCCGTGAGTAGTTTTGGAAAAGTACTGATCAAGGAGTGCATCAGGTTGTTACCTTCCCGTATCTGGCAAGGGGATGTGTATCTCCGCTCATATATTGAGTGAAGCAAGAAAAAATTTTGGCCACTCTCTGTCATGCGTCTGTAATCACTACAAAGCATGGCAATAGTTGTCAAATACTTTTCAAGAGAGAAGGCGGTCTTCAGGGGATGTCAGGCTGTCTCTGCTTGCTGCTCAGTGGCTTGGCCCTTATCACTTTCGGAAGTGCCGGGTTGCAGGCAAGCCACATCTCCCAGCCGGACTTGCGGATCATCAACCAGCAAGAAAACCTCTCCATTTCCACAGTTTGAGACGCGGGCTGCACAGAGGAACTCGCCTGAAGGCCGGTAGATGGCGCCGAGCATGCCGATGTGGGCTGTCGTTCCGCAGTGAAGTTCGGGGGCGACTTCCGTGCCTCGCTCCGTGCGGCGAAGCTTATAAATCTCACCGCAGTGGTGCGTGGCGAGATGTTGGGCCCAGAGTCGACCCAGCAGGAAATTTGCCCCGGCTGAGGCCATGCCGCCAAGTACTAGTCCAAGGGCAATAAGAAACGGACTGCGACCGGTCGCACGGATCAGAATGGACGAGGAATTGGCGTTGAGCGTAGCCTGGTCAGGCCATACTTTGACCCTGAAAAGCAGGGTCGGATTTTGTTTGCCCCCGGAGCTTTCCTTGACTCTGAGTTCGAAGTTTCCTTCACGGGCGGATGGATCGATGACGATGGCGCCCCGCCACATGGAACCACCGAACCAGTAGCCGGAAAAGATGGCCTCAGGGACAAGACGAACCGAACCATCCGGATGCTGGCCCTCTATAATAAAATCCTTGATAACCGTCGTGTTGGCAGGCATGGGGCCGCTGATCGCATAGTGGCTTCCCGGAAGGAGTTCAATGAGCCCTCCGCCCCCCAAAAAGCCGCCTCTCAGGGCGTCGGCCATAGCCAGCAGACCCCCGACCAGGAGCAGCATCGCCAGGATGCCGGCCCGTTTTTGCCAGAGGACGTAGCCGGCGCCAGCTATCATGTAAGGACGTTGGAAGCGTTGGAAGTGTCGGAGGCCGCGTTGGAGCGGTTGCGAAGATACAGTTTGCAGAGTAAGCCCATCACCATGGTGGGGATTAGGATGGAAAAGAGGGTGATTAAAAATGTAGAATTGAAGTCATCGGGATAAAGCGAAGCCCGGTACATGGCGATGAACAAGGCGGCAACCATCAGGAAGTTGAGTCCGACCACCAGCAGTTTGTGGTAGAGAAAGAATTTATATTCCGACATGATCGACCTCTCAAAGGGAAAAGCGGGCGGGAATCAATCCCGCCCGCAGATGGGCTCTTACTACGTTGCTTACTTCTTGTAAATATCAGTTTTGGTGACGTTCATAAACCGCAGGGCTTGCCCGGGGGTCTTGTAGGTCAGGCGGACTTCATCTCCGGCATCCCAGGTGCTGATCGGATAGGAGAAGTAGTTGTCCGGTACCGAGAAGGTGCAGAGCATTTTCTGGCGGCCGGAGTAGATGGTGATGGTTTTCTTGTCCTTGTCGATGGCCGGGAATTTTTTGGCTATCTTCTCAGCCTTGTCGAACACCAACGGGTGATCCCTATCGATCGATTGCTGTAGGTCGACGATGGTGATCGGAACGTTCACCAGTTTTTGGGTGGTGGTGTCGAAGATCTGGATGATCTTCTTGTCGGTATCGAGCTTCAGCCGTTGACCGCTCTTGGGCTCGGGTCCGGTTTCAGCAGGGTCGACCGGCAGTTTAAAGACCCCGGGCGGCAATTCGTCATACACCGGTTTCTGGCTGTCGTTGGCGCTGTCATGGATCAGGGTCACTTCTCTGGTGTCTTTATTAAAGGCGATGGTGCGGCCCTGTTCCACCTTGGAAAAGGTATCGTTGCATCCCACCAGGGCAAGGGCCAGGGAGGTCGCGGCCACAGCGAGCAGTATGTTCTTGATTTTCATCATAATCTCCTTATGCAATCTCCAGGTTAAATTTTCTGCTGCTTCTGGCGAAGTTCTTCTTTGACCCCGGCAATCATCCGCACGAAGATATACAAGGACATGGCGGCGACCAGGCCAAGGACCAGGACCGTGGAACCGATGTCGAGGGCGGATTTAAATTGAGGCACCCAAGGCTGCACCAGTTTCATCAGAATGGAAACTGCGCAACCGACAACCGCCAGGCCGAAGGCGATCCGAATGCCGTAGCCCTTGATGTACTTGGTGGCGACCGCGCCAACCTGGGCGCCCATGGCCGCGCCGACCAGCATGACCATGGCGGCCACCAGCTCGGTTCGTCCTTTGAGGGTATAGGTGCCGGCGCCATAGAGGCCGGAAATGGCAACTTCAAAGAGATCGGTGCCGACGGCGACATGGGTGGGGCAACCGATCATGTAGATCAGGGCCGGCATGCGGATGAGACCGCCGCCGATACCGAGGATGCCAGCCAGCCAGCCAGTGAGGAAGCTGACGAAGATCGGCAGCCAGGCGCTGCAGTAGATGCCGGCTTCCTTGAGATGGACCATCGGCGGGATTTTGATTTTGTGCAGGGTCTTGTGCCACTCGACACCGGTGGCGAGGGGGTCCACCTCTTCACCGCGGGCGGCTGCGGCTTTTTGTTTTTGGGCGCGTTTGGCGACATCGTGGAAGACCATCCAGGCAATGGCAAACAGTAGGACGATATAGATCCAGCGGACAACCTTTTCTACGTTACCGAGACGTTCCATCCACATGACCATCTGGGCGCCGGCCTCAAAACCAACGACCGTACCGACCAGCATGATCATGCCGAGTTTGTAGTCAACGTTACCGAATTTGCCGTGGCGCATGGTTGAGATCAGCGATTTGCCGGCCATGTGGGCGATGTCGGTGCCAATGGCAAAGGCCATGGGGAATCCGAGGATGTTCAGGCCGGGGGTGACCATCCAGGCGCCGCCCATCCCGAAGAAACCGCCGATGATGCCGACGCCGACACCGAGGATAATAAGGCCGGGCCAAAAAATTTTGACGCCGGCAATGGGCATGAGAATATAAAGCCAGTCCATGAGGTTATCTCCTTAAGAGCGAATTAATGTTCAGCGAGTTCACGGTTTTTCAGGTCAATACCGATCCAATTCATAATAATGTCGGCGAGTACTCCGAAGAGCACACCGGTAACCGGGATAATGAGAATGGTCAGGAGCATGAAATAGACATGGCTTTCGTTGTAGAGATTAGCCCACCAGGCCATGATGCCATCGAGTTTGCGGGTGTCCGCGACGATGACAACCGGTGCCGCTTTGCCGCCGGCAGCCAAGCACCAGCTCGGGGTGAACAGAACCAAGGTCATGAGCGCCCACCATAACCGCTGTAGTCGTTTTTTCATCTTGTTCTCCTTGTTTGTTTATATTGCTCTTGCTCAATACCCGGTGTGTTCGAGTTCCGGGAGGGTCACGGAGTGAAAATCCAAGCGCCCCAGAGGGGGAGTCTGAAGCGCTTGGATTGGCTGGTCTTTTCTAAAACGGGGGAGTGCGGTCCCTGTTGGAGAAAACGAGCTGCTGTTCTTTAACCAAAAGTTGTGCCAGTTGTTGTGCAATAAATTTTAATTAATGAAAATCAATGGATTGCCAGGAAAAATCTTGCGTTTTTGCGTAATGTTTGGCACTGTTTGCAGAGTTGTTTCGTGATTTATTAAGCTGATTTCGTAAGGAGAGTCGGGTATGCGCTATTCTTATCCTCCGCTGATCAATCCGGTCATTCGGGCCGGCGGTTCGATTTATGCTTGGAGTCTCGGCAAATTTCTTGTAATTTTAGGGACTTTATTGATAGGGGCTATCCTGGCGATGACGGTGGCGATCACCTACCATATCGCTGCGTCCTATCTCAATCAGGCCTATTCGCGAAACGCCCAGACCCGCGCCCTGGCGCAGGCCTATGAGATTAATCAATTGCTGGTTGCGGCCCGCTACCAATTGGAATACTTTTCGCGCAGTTCGCTTTCCCCGGAATCGATCATCAGTCATTTTTCGGCGCAGTCGGCTGAGGAGCGCAATCGTTATCGGGAAATCGCCTTCCAGGGGCAGACCGCCGATGAGCGATTCTTCCTGGTCAATACAGGCTCCGCCATGGTCCCGGTACCCCAGGATCAGGCTCTGGGGGCCAAATTCGGCATCTTTTCCAGCCGCGACCAACTGACCGATCGATCGTCCGGGTATATCCAGATCAGCGACCCTATGGAGGTGATTTACCCTGCCGTTCCGATCGAGGGTACGGTACAGGCCGTCACCATGCATGTCATTCGCCTGGCCACCCCGGTTTATGGCCCGGATAAGGCCTACCGGGGGCAATTGACCCTGTCGGTCGATCTACCCAGCATGCGCGATATTATTTCGCTGCATAGTTCGACCCAATCGCCCCTGTTTCTTTTCCCGCAGGAAGTTGAGCAGAAGAAGAGTTTCTTCTTCGATGCCTCCGGCTGGCTGTTGTTCCAATCCGAATCTCCGGACCTTCCGCAGGCTGAACTCTCGGTCGATCAGTTGCGCACCGGATTGCAGGGGGATGTCGGCCGGCCGGGATTCAATACCGCTTTTCGTCCCAGTTCCGAAAACGAATTGTATTGGTCCATGGTCACCGATATCCAGGCCGGAAAGCCTGGCCAGACCCTTATCAGCAGACCCTTTGTGGCCCCATCGGGAACCGACAAGATCCTGTATCTCAGTTATGTGCCGATTGTCTTCCATGAGAACCCCAAGTCGCAGCGGATCGTCGGCGGTATCGGTTGCGTGGACACCAGCTTTGTGTTCATGGCCTCCACCTATCGGATTGCCGGAGCCCTGGCGGTATGTCTGGGCTTGAGTCTGCTGCTGGTATTGCTCGCCATGTATTATGTCAGCCGTCGCATCTGCAAACCGCTCGACCTCCTGGCAGAAGCCGTGGACGTTCGCGTGTCCGGCGACGATGCCTCCCCGCTGACCATCAGCCCGTTGTTTGCCGAGATCAACCAGTTCCAGCGGTCCATCAACATCTTGCTCCTCCAGTTGCAGATTTCCCGTAACGACACCATCCTTCGCGAGGAAATTTTCGAAGATGACCGCATGCGGCAAAGTGTCAACTTGGAGCGGGAGATTAAGCACTCGCTGGTGCTCGACCCCCGGCTGCTAACCATGCCCCTTTATGGGATTGTCGGCGGCAGTCAGGCGATTGGCGGGTTGCGTCAGCAGATCCAGAAAGCCTCTCGGGTGCTGGCCGATGTGCTCGTCGTCGGGGAAACCGGGACCGGCAAGGAATTAACCGCCGAGGCTATCCACTCGGTCAGCCATCGGGTCAATGGACCGTTCATCTCGATCAATTGCGGGGCGCTTGATGAAAATCTGTTGATGGATGCCCTGTTCGGCCATGTCAAAGGGGCTTTCTCCGATGCCCAGACCGATCGTCAGGGGGCTTTTATTTCAGCCTCCGGCGGCACCCTGCATCTCGATGAAATCGGCAATGCCTCACCCAGGGTCCAGCAGGCGCTCCTCCGCGCCCTGTCGGTGCGGCGAATCCGTCCGCTGGGGTCCGACAAGGATATCGCCTTTGACGCCAGGATTATCGCCGCAACTAATGTGGATCTCCTCCAGTTGTCGTTAACCGGCGAATTCCGCGAAGATCTCTATTACCGTCTGGCGGTGATCACCATCAATACCCCGCCCCTGCGATCGCGCAAAGAAGATATCCCCGTGTTGGTCAAGCATTTTCTTGATGAAAATTTGGCCTTATCCGGTCTGCGCCCGGTGGGGATCAGTCGTGGGGCTCTAGAAAAAATGATGCACTATGATTGGCCCGGTAATGTCAGGGAACTGCGGAATTGTATTACCCGATCCTTGGCCTTTGCTGAAGGGGACCTTCTCCTGGCCGAGCATATCCTTTTTGATGAACGAACCGGCGATTTGACGCCGGGGGCCGCGGCAATGACGGAAGCTGCTCCGATGCTGCCGTTGCCGATGGCTGAGGCACAAGCGTCTGGTAACGGGGGCAATAATTTTAATGGTCCCCCGCTTGTTGCGATGCAGGTGGAACTCAATACTCGCCAGAGGAAAGCCTGGCCGATGGTGGTCCGGAATGGGGTGATTACCCGGAGCGAGTACCAGGCGGCGGTCGGCGATAACATCTCGGTTCGCTCCGCCCAGTATGATCTGCACGATCTCGTCGCGAAAGGACTGTTGAAAAAATCGGGGAATGGTCCGGCTTCTCGCTATCTTGTTGAGCAATCCTATGTGGTTTGAAGGGTTGGTGCGCAGGGATAGTTGATTGTTATAGCGCAAAAGGGAGGAGGATGCGCAATGCGCGTTTCTGGTTGGGGAAGGGAGATGAGAAAAACCGCGATGGGCGAGGTGTTACGGCGGTCGTCTCAGGAGAAGCAATAAACGGCTTGATAGCCGGCGCGCCTGACCCGGACCTTCTCCTTTTAATGGTGGGTTCGCAGGCCAAAATCGGCCAGGTACCGGTCGACTGGGGCGAACTCATCGGTGAAGGGAGGGACGTTTCCTGTCGGTGCCGGCAAGGCATGGGTCAGCATCCTGGCAATGTCCGCCTCTTGGACCGCACCTGTGGGCAAATCCGCCGAGGCCGCCAGGATGAGATTTTGCCATTGGTGCAAATCGGTGGGGTTAAAAACCGCATAGCTCCGGACCGCTGGGAAGGCGGTTTTGAAGGTAGCGAACAAGGCCTTGTAGAACCGGCTCGATCCGCCTTCGGGGGAAGCCAGGAGATTGACCAGCACCACTCCGCCGGGGTTGAGTGCGGCTCGCATCCGTTCGACCGCCTCGACCGTCACCAGATGAAAAGGAATGGAATAATGCGAGGTGAAGACGTCGCAGAGAATGACATCATAGCCACCCTCGACCTGGTTGAGAAAGGTCCGCGCATCCGCTTCGATGATTCGCAGGCGGGGGTGATCGGTCAGTCCGAAATGACTGCGCGCCAGGGCGGTCATTCCCGGGTCAAGTTCCACCACGTCGATCTGCAGGTCGGGGTAGTGGGCCAATCCGTATTTGGGAAAGGAAAACCCGCCGCCCCCGAGCACCAGCATACGCCGCATTCCGGGCTGAAAATATTCCGCCAGCCGATAGAAGCGGGTATAGGGCAAGGCCAGTTCGGTGGGATCGTCCAGATACATGGCCGACTGCCGCCCCTGGGGTCCGGTGACCATTTCACGGGTGGCACGACTGGTACCCTCTTCTTTACTGGTGTAGACCAGGACCCGGTTGTACGGGGTGTCCCTGTCCAGAAAGCCGCGTTGGGCCATCAAATTGTCATGCTGAGAGCAAAAGAAGACCGCCAGGCCGAAGGCCGCCAGCGAGGCCCCCTTGAGCCATCGATTGGCAGGTTCCGCCAGCCAGGAGGCCACGACCAGAGCAGCTGCGGTGATGAACAGGATGGAGGTGCTGCCCACCCAGGCAATCAGGACAAATCCGGCGAGAAAGGTGCCGAATATCGAGCCGATGGTGGAGATGGCATAGAGGGTCCCGGCGGTGCGCCCGCCATGGGCGGGATCGTTCAGGCAGAGCCGTACGGCAAAAGGGGGGACCATGCCCAGCAGGACTGCGGCCGGAGCGAAAAGCGCAATGGTGGCCACGATGGCCAGGGTGTGCAGATTGCCAGTCCCTTGGAGGAATTCGAGCACCCAGGTTTTAGACAATCCGATACCGGCTGTGGCCCAGGCCGCTGCCAGTACGATCTGGCCAAGGCGGCGGTGGTGCGGGTGACGGTCGGCCAGGGCGCCGCCCCACCAGGCTCCCAGGCTGAGACTGGCCAGGATGATGCCGATGAGGCTGGTCCAGACAATCAGCGAGGTGCCCAGAAAAGGGGCTAAGATACGTGAGCCGGTGAGTTCGATGATCATCAGGGCGGCGCCGCAGAGAAATATACTGCAATGGAGCATGGGTTTTCCTCAGGCAATAGGGGGGCTGGAGGCAACATTCGAGCCTGGGTTCGACGTGTATCCCGCAGCAGGTTGGAACCAACCGCTGGTATATAGCGATTGTCCCAGTGGTACCGGAGAACGAAATATTTTTCCAGAGAAAAAAGTGAAGCTATCGCTCGCCGACGACGGGTTGGGCTGGAGCTGTTTGCACGGGCAGGCCCTGCTGGAGTCTGGTATCATGGGTGGTTGTCATCTGGTAAACTTGGAAATCGCCGTATGTTCGGTGACAACCGATAAGGGCAAGGAGCGGATATGCATGATCAGACCATAAAAATTCTTGAGAAGCAGCGGGAGGATCTCGTTGTCCGGGTCTTGAAAAAGCATGAGGAGATGGAGGCCAGCCGATCGTTCACCGAAAGGATTCTGGCGGGGATTTCCGAGCTCTTTCTGCTGTTGGATCAGGATTTCAAAATCATCCAGACCAACCGGGAGTTCCTCGAACGCACCGGCTATTTGCTCTCCGATCAACAGTTGTCCTTGGAGGATCTGGTGGATCCCCCCACGGCCGAAGCGATCCGTCAGGCCTTTGCCAAGGGCGAGTTCAATGAATTCGAGGCCAATCTTCGGACCGACAAGGGGGCCGGCCTGCCGGTCAAAATGCGCGGCTCCACCCAGGTGCATCCCAATGGCCTGGTACTGCATATGCTGATCTGTTCGGATTGCAGTGAATTTTATGAATTGATGGGCAGGATGCAGGACGGCCAGAAACAGTTGATTCACTCCAGCCGACTGGCCAGCTTGGGCGAAATGGCCGCGGGGGTCGGCCATGAATTGACCCAGCCGCTCAACGCCATTTTACTTTTTACCCGCAACTGCCTCAAGGCCTTGGACAGTCCCGGCGACCATAAGACAATGTTGCGGGAGAATCTGGAAATCATCATCGACCGGGTCAATAAGGCGGCATCGATCATCAGCACCATGCGCAGTTTTGGCCGCAAGGAGGAAGAAGATCAGGCGCCGGTGGATTTGAACGAAATTACCAGGAAAATCCTCAGTTTTCTTGAATCTCAGTTACGCCTGAGCGAGATCACCCTGGATTTGCAGCTGGCGGAAACGCCTTGTGTGGTGCTGGGAGTGGAGGTTCGTCTGGAACAGGTGTTTCTCAATCTGGTGCAGAACGCGGTCCAGGCCATGGGCAGGGAGCCTTTTCCCCGTTTGACCATCAGCAGTCGGGTAACCAAATGTCTCAACCCTAAAAATATGCGCAATGAACCGTACGTGGTGGTGGCGGTGGCTGATAACGGCGAGGGGATAACTGAGGAGTTGCAGAAAAAAATCTTTGATCCCTTTTTTACCACCCGCGAGGTCGGCACCGGCATGGGGTTGGGATTGTCGATCGTTGATCGCATCATCCGGGGCTTTACCGGCTATATCGAGGTGGAGAGCGTGCCCGGCAAGGGTACTTGTTTTTCAGTGTATATTCCTCAATTTCTCGATGCAAAAATTGCCGAAGGAGCTACCGAAAGAAACCTGGAGACGCGCTCATGACCACGCAGCCACCATCGTCTTCGGTACCGGAAATTCTCGTGGTCGACGACGACCTCTATCTGCTGGCGGCGATCAAGCAGACTTTGGTATTGAACGGGTTTTCGGTGCATACCTTCAGTAACCCACTGGAAGCATTGGCTAATATAGAGGCCAATCTGTACGCCGCCGTACTTGCGGATATCCGTATGCCGGAGATGGATGGGTTGGTGCTCCTTGAACGGATTCTGGCCAAGGATGCTGATCTTCCGGTCATCCTGATCACCGGGCACGGGGATATCAGTCTGGCGGTCGAGGCGGTGAAGAAAGGGGCCTATCATTTCCTGCAAAAACCGGTGGACGAAGACATCATCCTCGCGACCCTGTCCAGAGCCATCGAACGGCGCCAACTCGTCTTGGAAAATCGGCGTTTGGAACAGCAGTTACGTCATTCGCGGGAGAGCCGCAGCCGGTTTTTCGGGTTGGTCGGCAGTCATCCGGTGATGCTCGGGCTTTACAGTCTGATCGAAACCATCGCCGTGGAAAGCGATCCGGTGTTGATTATCGGCGAGACCGGGACCGGCAAGGAACTGGTGGCCAGGGCCATCCATGCCCTCGGCCAGAAAAACAACGGGCCGTATGTCGCGGTCAACATGGGCGCCCTGCCCTCGGAAATGATCGAGTCGGAACTCTTTGGCCATGAAAAAGGGGCCTTTACCGGCGCGATTGGCCGCAAGGTGGGAAAGTTTGAATATGCCGGCACCGGCACCCTGTTTCTTGACGAAATATGCTCGATGCCAGCCCCGTTGCAGTCCAAATTGTTGAGAGTTTTGGAAGAACGGTCGTTCTCAAGGCTCGGCAGCAACGCCTCCATCCCGCTGCAGGCCCGGATCGTGGCGGCAACCAACCGCGATTTGGAATCGGAAATTGCTAACGGGCATTTTCGGCAGGATCTGTTTTTCCGTCTTAATGTCCTGCCGGTTCATTTGCCGCCCTTGCGTGAACGGAAGGAAGACATCCCTATGTTGGTCGAATATTTTTGGAACGAATACTGCGACGGTCAGCACTATACCCCACAACCGTGCGGCCCGGAACTGATGCGGCAATTTATGCAACAGGATTGGCCGGGGAATATCCGCGAACTGCGTAATCTGGTACGCAGGTACTGTGTTTTCGGGGCAGGAGAACCGGCGGGGGAAGCACCGGTGATAGCTGCCCTCGCCTCCACAATCTCGGATTTGACTTGGAAGGAGTATATGGAGCAGCAGGAACGGCTCTATGTGGAGGGAATTCTCCAGAGAACCGGGGGGCAGGTGGGGGTTGCCCATCAGCACATGGGCATTTCACGTAAAAGTCTGTACGATAAGATTAACAAATACCAGGTGGATCTCAGCCAGTTCAGGGAAAAATAAGTTACTTGGTGTCAATATCAGAATGTTTGGCCCTCAACAAGGTGGCTTGTCGTCGTGCCGAATAGCAGTATGTCTTTTCAAGACGTTGCGTTAACAACTGTTCTGCCTTGGATCTGTACCGTCAACGGTAACTTGGCTGTTTTTTCGGCAGGTCGTTCGTTAACGTATACCGGCATCATTTGTTCCGCCAGCTTTTCCACCAGGAGGATCTTTTAGTGGGAGGGGGGTGTTTTTTCGGTCAACAATCGAATATCCACCGGTTTTTCCATGATTTCCGCTGCGCCCAGTTCACGCCGCCCAGCTGTCTGGTACTCGATTCTGGCAGACTCATGTCAAGGCCTTGATCGAGAGCGGCTTTTCCCGCAGCGAATATTGCCAGCGGCACAATCTTTCCTACCATACCCTGAACTATTGGGTGCGCAAGCATTGGGCGAACACCAAATCCAAGTCACCGCTGGCCCTGGTTGAGGTGCCGGTCCGCTCCGCGTTGCCGGTGCGTCGCCCGCAGGCCGTGCTCCGTCTCCACCTGACCTCCGGGTCCATGCTCGAAATCGAGCCCGATTTTGATCAGGTTGCCCTGGGCAGAATCCTGACCGTGCTGGAGCGGCAACGATGATGGCCTGGCCCACCGACCTTCGGGTGTTTCTGGCCACCGGGGTCACCGACATGCGCAAGTCCATCGAAACCCTGGTCATCCTGGTGGCCGAATGACTGGAGCTGGATCCGTTGTCCAGCCATCTATTAGGCTTCTGCAACCGCAGAAGGGATACTCTACGCCCTGGAAAAGGAGGCGAGGCGAATCAAGCTTGAGCCTAAGGCGCTCCTTGCTTTACGGCAACAAAACAGGCCCGACTGATCCTGGACAATTTCCACCTGCGGCTCCTGAAGAGCTCCGTTCAGGCCCCGCCCATGGGGCTGCTCGGAGAGACGATCAGCTATGCTTTGGCCCAATGGGATCGGCTGCTGGTCTATCTGGACAAACCCATGCTCACGCCGGACAACAACCTTGCCGAGAATGCCATCCGGCCTTTTGTCCTGGGCCGTAGAACTGGTTGTTCGCTGGAACCCCGAAAGGTGCCGAGGCCAGCGCCCTGCTGTACAGTCTGATCGAGACCACCAAAGCCAACAACTGCGAGCCCTGCCGCTACCTGCGCCATGTTGTTGAAAACCTGCCCCAGGCCAGAACCTAGTCCGACTATGAGGCCCTGCTTTTACGAACATTGACCGGGAGAAAGTCATGCTGGCGGGCCTGAAGGGGGGGGCGCTTACCTCTCACCTGCTCTTTCCTGTGCCTGTTCGATGGCGGCAAAAAGAGCAGGTATTTACCAAATTACTTATGATAGGGATCAATCCCCCTCGTTCTGGTAAAAAGGAAAATTCTTTGTTAAAGGTTCAAGGTCGTAGTGATGATTTTGTTCAAGGTGAATCAAAAGGAGTGTGCACCCTAATGATGTCGATGATTGCTGTTGTTTTTGTGCTTGCCTACGCGATTATCGCGTTGGAGCACCCGTTGAAAATCAATAAATCCGCCACCTCGCTAATCGCCGCCGGATTAATGTGGACCCTCTATTCCTTTGCCAGCCCGTTGGGGGTTGAAACCGTTTCTGAGCAGTTGACCGAAAAGCTGGCCGAAACCGCGGCCATTGTTTTCTTCCTGATCGGTGCGATGACCATCGTCGAGGTCACCGACAGCCACGGCGGTTTTGATGTCATCACCACCCGGATCAGGGCGACCAAACTCTCAAGTCTGCTCTGGGTTATTGCATTTATCACCTTTTTTCTCTCCGCGATCCTCGACAACATGACCACCACCATCGTCATGGTTACCCTGATGAAACGTCTTCTCAATGATCATAAACAGCGGCTGTTCTTTGCCGGCATCATAGTTATCGCCGCTAATGCTGGTGGTGCCTGGACGCCGATAGGCGACGTCACTACCACCATGCTGTGGATTGGCGGCCAGATTACCACCGGCAACATCATGAAGGGGCTGTTCATCGCCTCTATGGTCAATATGCTGGTACCGCTTATCCTGGCTTCCTTTTTCCTCAAGGGCAATGTCGTGCCGCCCGATCTGGTTGAAAGCGAGGAAGTCACCACCACCCAGTTCGAAAAGAACTTGATGTTCTGCCTAGGTATGGGCAGCCTGATTTTTGTCCCTGTTTTTAAAGCTGTTACCCATCTACCGCCGTATCTGGGTATCCTCCTCTCTCTGGGATTCCTATGGCTGGTCGGTAATATTCTCCACCGCAACAAATCTGAAAAAGCAAGGGAACCTTTAAGATTGGCTAAGGCGCTCAAGCGTATCGATATGGCTTCGGTGGTTTTCTTCATAGGCATTCTCCTGGCTGTGGCCACCCTGTCTGCCAACGGCATGCTGCCGGCCCTGGCCAAGTGGCTGGATGTGACAATCGGCAACCAGAGCATCATTGTCATTATCATCGGGCTCGTTTCCGCAGTGGTTGATAACATCCCGCTAGTCGCTGCCTCCATGGGCATGTATCCATTGACCCAATTTCCGACCGACTCGTTTATCTGGGAATTCATGGCCTACTGCGCCGGAACCGGCGGATCCATCCTGATCATCGGTTCGGCGGCCGGTGTGGCGGCTATGGGCCTGGAAAAGATTGAATTTTTTTGGTATGCTCAAAAGATCGGGCCGCTAGCCTTGGCGGGATACTTCGCTGGTATTGTTTGCTATATTGTGCAGTATAATATGTTCCATTGACCGCCCTTGCCCTTGAGGTTGGGCGTGTTGCTTGACAGCATCGGGAAGGCAACCGGCTCAAACTATTCATTGAAATCGAGGAGCGTGATCCTTAAGGTATAGCTAGTGTCACGTCAACGTTGAAATGTCGTAAAATTATGGTAAGGTTTCTTCATT
>CAZJEX010000025.1:0-58458 GCA_964545155.1 uncultured Desulfobulbus sp.
CAAAAAATACAAAAAACACCAGAAAAATCATCGACATTTAACAGAGTATCTACCTCTCCTGGGGGTCGGGTAAAATAGTGGCGGATAGGGCCTGGTACTCTTTGTTTAAGTCAACAGGGTGGCCACCGAAATCCCCCACTTGCCTTGACTTGGAAAACATTAACGTGTTTAATTAGATATAATTGCTTAACGCTCAACCTTTTTTCTTTGTAAAAAAAATGCCTACTATATCCAATAAATATTACCCCGTCCGCAAGATCCTGTTTTTCCTGGGCGAAGGTTTTTTGATTTTCGCCAGTGTTTTAGGCGTCCTTGTGCTCTTTTCCGGATGGAAAATATTCGTCATCGCGCCGGCGGAATATCTGATCCGAGCGATTTCAGTCACCTTGTCGTTCCAATTATCGCTCTACTTCTACGATCTTTACGACCTTCGCCAACCCGGCTCCACCGCCGAAACCTTCATCCGGATGATGCAATCGTTCGGCGTCGGCTGCATCCTGCTTGGGCTCCTGTATTTCCTCTTTCCCTCCATCATCATCTCCACCAAGGTTTTCTGGGGGTGTTACCTGCTGATCTGCCTCACCTTGCTCGCCTGGCGTTCGCTGTATTATCTTATTTTAGAAAAAAAGATTTTTGTTCGGGATGTTATCTTGCTGGGCACGGGGGAGACCGCAGGGAAAATTGTCCAGGAAATCAAACAAAACCAGGAATCCGGCTTCAATATAAAAGTACTCGTCGGGACGACACCCCCGCTCTTCGATCATGCCGATATTCCGATGGCCGCCAGCCTCGCCGACCTCGCCCAGGATCCGCAAATGACCCGCATCGAGCATATTATCGTTGCCCTTGACGACCGGCGCGGCAACATGCCCATCACCGACTTGCTCAACAACAAACTGCAGGGCAAAATCATCGAGGACAGCATCTCCTTTTATGAGGCCATCACCGGCAAGATTCTGGTTGAAAAGGTTAATCCCGCCTGGTTGATCTTTTCGGAAGGCTTTGATTACGGACGCATGACCTACCTGGTCAAGCGAACCAGCGATCTCATTCTCGCCCTTATTGGGCTCGCGCTCAGCCTGCCGGTGACCCTGATTACCGCCCTGCTCATCAAACTTGAATCGCCGGGTCCGGTGTTCTACAAACAGGAGCGGGTCGGCGAGCGGGGGGAGGTTTTTTCCATCTATAAATTTCGCTCCATGCGGCAGGATGCCGAAAAAGACGGCGCGGTTTGGGCGCGCCAGAACGATGACCGGGTCACTCGAATCGGCAATTTCATCAGGAAAGTGCGCATCGATGAAATCCCTCAGATTTGGAATGTGCTGCGGGGGCAGATGAGTTTTGTCGGGCCACGGCCGGAACGACCGATTTTCGTCAATCAACTGGTGGAGAAACTGCCCTACTATTCACTGCGACACTCGGCCAAACCCGGCATTACCGGGTGGGCCCAGGTCTGCTACCCCTACGGGGCATCCGAAGAGGACGCCCTGCGCAAACTGGAATATGATCTGTACTATATCAAACACCAGTCCTTCTTTATTGACATGCTGATTATTTTCAGGACCGTCAAGACCGTCCTCTTTCAAAAAGGTTCGCGGTAATCCCCAACCGACACGGGATTGCACTCTCGGAGTGGTCTCCTGCATGGCTTGGTAAATTTCGTGGCAAAGGCAAAAAAGTAACGAAGATATCAGACCGCCATCCGATATCAGGCCTGGCACGGCGAACTTTACAACGTAAATTCAGGACACTAAACGACCTCTTGTAATCACTCAACACGGTAAAAGTGTTGCTATTCTCGTTGATGCTTCAGAGGTCAAAACATCTTCTGGCCAAATGTATCGAGATGGACCATGTCGGCTACCGATTTCCGCGGCGGCCCGGCTTTTGGATCAACCGCCGAACGGCCAATGGGAATGACCGCCACCGCCTCATACCCCTCGGGCAGGGAAATCAGCTGCTTGCAGGCGTCATGATCGAGGAGTCCGACCACAACTGTGCCCAGGCCAATCTCGTGGGCCTTCAGGCACAGGGTTTGGGTGGCAATGCCCAGATCGAACATGAACCAATTTGCGAATTTAGTGGACTCCATACCGTCGTAGCATCCGGAGACTCCTGTCTTGGCGCACACGACAATGAGCGCGGAAGCGGCAAGCGAACATTTGGTAGCTGGATTGGTTCCCTTGCCTGACCGGTAGATCTCGGTCACCTTGCTGATCAGTTCCTTGTCCCGCAGCACCACGAACTCCCACACTTGGGTATTGGCCCAGGAGGGAGACCAGCGAACCGCTTCGAAAATATCCTTCAGCTCTTGATCGGTCACTTTATCTTCCGTGAATCGGCGAATGCTCCGACGTTGCATTATAGCTTCCTGCAGCTCCATGATTCCTCCTCCTTTTGTGTTATTTCCTCGTCTCTACCTGACAAGGCGATTGCTCGACAATGGTTCCTTGCTCGTGTTTATGTTTATCCAGAAAATACTCGGCGAGCAACCACCATCTCGACAAAAACGTGCCGCTCAAGGGGATAGGCAGAACACAAACGATAGTGGCACCGGGTTTAGCCCACGCCCTTCGTCGACTGGTAAGGCGGGCCAGCTGGAGCACCATGAATATGGTAAAAAGGTCTATGGATGAAGAAAAATCCGATTTTCTTCTGTTTTCAGAAAGCTCGTTTGATGGCAACGGAAAGCGTTGTTTCCTTGTCATTATTTCGACCCCAAACACCCTGTCGCACACCTAGGTTCACACGAAGCCGTTCATTGATAGGCATCACAAGACCAGCTGTTATCGCTAAAACTTGCGCATCGTTTTCATCGGAAAGAAAATCGTGACCGTAATTCAGTTCAAGCTCCGGCTGTAGCCAAGGGCGATATTGATAACCCACAGCAACATCCGCATTAAACGTACCCCGCGCATTCTCACGTTTGTCACCGAAAGGTAAAGCATAGCCGACATCAGCATTGGCGGTCCATTTCCCCCAATCCTTACTGGCGACCAATGTTTGGTTGAAACTTGAAAACTCCTGGCTTGTCCCAATTTCTTCTCTGCTTGAACTGCTTCCCGTGGCAATGGTAAATCCGCCAATATAGGCCAGGGAAAGACTGTGTTCCTTGCTTTCAAAAAAACGATACCTGCCGCTTATTTCCAGGTCGCCAAAATCATGACCATTTTGGGGGCTCATTTCCGCATCATCTGGATCAAAATCATTGTCTTTATCCTTGACCCAGACATAACTTCCACCCACAGCCACATCGAAATTTTCAATAACCCCGGCAGTAACGGTAAGCCCTACAGACTGTTCTCGTAAAAGGCCTCGGGCATGGGTATTGCCACTGTTGTTCCAAAAGCGTTTGGAATGAAGGTATGCGTAGGAGGACTCAATCTCAAAATGTCCGGGATCGACAGGAGAGGCATCCGGGGTGTTGATTTTGCCATGTTCCGGCCCAGTTTCTTCACCGGTTTCTTGTACAACGGCACTTGCCAAACCTGCTTCCTCAGCCTGCACTCCTGGAATCCAGGTTAACATTCCAAATAATGCAATCCCAACCCAATTTCTGCACCTAACCATTAGCAATACCCAATTTAATTTGGACGGTCGTAAGCATAAATTTTCTTTCACACAGCATAATTCAAGCCGCTGCTTCATGGAGACACGTAGCAGCAGCTAGAAAAACCGGCTACACCACCTGGCTGCGTTTCCTGAACAAAAAACCGATGGCGATTGCGAGGAACAGAGTCAGGCCGCCGCCGACGAGACCTGATACAGTTGTGCCTTTATCCACAGCTGGCCAAGCAGGTTCCTTTTTTTCCTGAGCAGCTGGCTCCTGTTCGTTCGACTGGAAAGAATAGTCAGGTAGGAAGGCAGTCTTTTCCTGAATGTTGGCGAGGAACTGGTGGAGACCACTTTGCGGTGCTTCCAGTTTTTCCTGACCCGATGTTTTCTCCATTGACCATTCCAGGCCATCAGGAAACGATGAGGAAAACCAGGACAACACCCCCCCGGTGACCACCGCTGCCATAGCAAGGACTGTCAGCACCTTGGTGATGGACAGGTTTCCCAGTGGGCGAGAAGTGTATGAAAATTCAAGTATCTCTGGTCTGGCCTTCCAGACAAAGGTAACTACGGCTGTCGTGACTAAGCCTTCGACCAGACCAATGGCAAGATGGATCGGCAGCATTGCCCAGAGAAATGCACTCAGGGGCAATTCCGAGATTCCGGAAAGGACCGTCTCGAGTACCACCGCCAGGGCTCCAAATTGTAGGCCAACAATTCCGGCGAGTGTGGCACCGATGGCAATGCGCCTCGAGCTTGTCAGGTCTCCGGCGATGGGTTTGTAAATGAATGGATAGGCGATGAAACAAGGAAAGACACCAAGGTTAAAGATGTTGCATCCTAAGGCCAGCAAGCCGCCATCGGCAAAGAACAGGGCCTGCACAGTGAGGACTGAGGCGATAGTCAGGAAAGCCGCATAGGGACCAAGCAGTATGGCCAGAATCATGCCCCCGCCAAGATGACCGGATGAACCTGTGGCTGGAATGGTGAAATTGATCATCTGGGCGGCAAAAATGAAGGCGCCGAGGACACCCATCAGGGGTATTTTCCGGTCATCAAGATCCTGCTGAACTTTTTTAGCGCAGCAAGCGATAGCTCCAGCGGTGGCTACCCACACAATACCGCCAACGGCAGGTGAAAGAAGTGCGTCAGCCATATGCATAATTGCTTCTCCTTTGACAATGTCCGTAGAATTTGGTCCCACCGTAGAACGAGAGCTTTGCCGAAGTCAATAATACAAATAAAATCCGACGACATAGCCATGTGTTACAAAATCTATTTATGTGTGTCAAGTGGAAAGCCAACCGGTTTTTCAAAAAATTACATTATAGGTTGCGCCTTCAAGCCGTTGTTGCGTTACACGGGGAGTGATTAAATAATAGAATCAACCCAAAGTTCACCCCATCCATGCAGCCATCATCAAGCAGGAAATATGAAAGGCGATCATGAACACAAGCACGAGCGCCCATGATCATGGGCATACGCATGCCCACGGTCACACCCATGGTGGAATGACTCACAGTCACGAGCATGAGCACAAACACGGTCACGGCCATATGCACGAACATCAACATGGGCATGATCATTGCGGATCAACCCATGACCACGATCATGATCATTCTGGGGAGCATGGAGCGCATCATCACGAGCATCCTGGGCATGAGAAGTAGGAGCACGGCCATATGCACTGACAGGGGGGAACCACAAGGAACTGTTGGCGATATAAGTTTTCGCTGAGGGTGGGACCTTTTAGGCAGGCACCAGAAAAATAACCTCGTGGAGCGACAACTTATTCATGTTCAAATGATTGGTGTAAGCTTGCACGTGAAACGGGAAACTTTTGCTCATTAATCGAGAAAGTTAGCGCCCTCTAATTTGAGATTAAAAGCTCCGTCCTCACCCGCGACCGGCTCCCCTCTTTTTTGCTCATCGAATACTTCAGCTCGACCTCCTCGATCACAAACCGTTGGAAGATTTTCCGCACCTCGGGCGTGTCGTTGATGGTCATCAAAAAGCGGCCTTTGATACCCGATAGCACCTCGGCCAGGTCGTAAAAATCCTGTTCGATAAAGTTGTGGACGTAGCCGTCTATCTTCCAATAGGGGGGATCAAGGAAAAACAGGGTATGCTCCCGGTCGTAGCGGGGAATCAGGTCTCGGAAATCGAGACATTCGATCATTACCTGGGTCAGACGGATCCACGCCTCTTCCAAAAGTCTCTGCAGGGTGAATAGGTTTAGCCTGGGGACACCGGTGGTCGAGGTGCCGAAGGTCCGGCCACGGCTGCGGCCGCCAAAGCACATCCGCTGGAGATACAAATAGCGGGCGGCCCGCTGGATATCGGTGAGGGTGTCGGGATTGACCTGCAGCAACCGGTTAAATTCATCCCGCGCCACCAAAGCGAATTTGAATTGGCGATGCAGCTCCTCGGGATGGTGCTTGACCGTCCGATAGAGGGTGATCAGATCGCGATCAAGATCGTTAATCACCTCGGTTCCTCTCGCCTCTTTGGCGAAAAACACATTGGCCGCACCGGCGAACACCTCGACATAGCATTGGTGTTCAGGGAATTTAGAAATGATGGTTTTGGCCAGGCGACTTTTGCCGCCAAAATACGGCATGAGTGCTCCCATGTTAAGCCATCCTTGTACGATTGCAGGAAACCTGCTGCAACCCCATTGCATGCGCGGCATGCTGCGCAATTACCGTGGCGAGATGCGTCATTCTGACCCCGTGTTTCCACACTGCCTCAATCACCTCATCTCCATCGACAATGGCCACATTGAACCAGGGTGACCAGGTCACCGCCCGGATCAACCAAGAGACGGGTTGGTTGGATTTGCAAAACAGTACGCGCACCCGTTCACTCTCCGTACATCAGCGGCCAGCCCGCCGAAAAGTCGTAGGTAACCGGGTCGGCGCTGGCTTCCATGGCTGCCCGGTGCGTCTCGGCGGCGCCGAAGATGGCAATGTCGGCAGCGGCGGCCGAGGCGAAAATCTGCCCGGCCAGCATCTGCGTCACCGTGACGGTGGTACCGTCCATCGTCTTCCACTGCGTGTTCGCCGGAATGCCAGCCCCCAGCATGACGAGGCCCATCTGCTGCGTGCGGCTGAACGTGTCGGAGTGGAACCACTTCGTGCCGACCTTGTAGCCGCCGAACTGGATGCGGCGGTCGCGTTCGGCCTTGATTCGTTCCCACTTTCTGGCCTTGGCCTCTGTGCTGGATTGTGCGGCATCTGGTGTATTTCCGGCAAAAAGCCATGCCTGGTAAATCTGCCAATCGACGTTTGCAGGATCGGCCGGAATGAATGCCCCGTCTGCCCGGAGCACTCCGTTTTGCGCAAGCTTGTAAGTCATAGCTGCTCCTTATAGTTCTATAGTTCTGCGTTCGCAGTGAAGTGGACGTTAGCATTACCGTTGCCGGAGCCATTGGCGATTGCCAGGTTGTAAGTGTTCGTGCTGGAAAGGACGGCGGTAACCGTATCCGTGTTGTCATACCAAACGCCCATTGCTCTGTAGCTGGCTTTGTTCGAGTTGCCGGCGCCGTCCCAATACGCCATGGTCGGTGCTACCCGCTTCGGCACTCGGAATGCCCCGCCGCCACCCGCCTCGTGGATCACTGGCCGGTAGCCAATGAACAGCAGCCCGGTTCGCGTCGCCGCGCCAGCGGCAACGCCGTCGTCGTAGGTTTGCTCGTAGTAGCGCTGGCAAAGCTGCCGCTCGAACACCACCTCCCGACGTTCAAAGCTGGAGATCGTCTGGCCTTCCTCGATCTGCCACTCTGTAAAGCTGATGTTCTTAGTCGTGACCGCTCCACACTGGGCCTGCACTTCGATTTCGATTCCGTTTGAGCAGTCGCCCATGGCCACGTTTGGAAGTGTGATCTGGGTACCAGCCGCATTTGGAACAGCAATGGCCGAGCTGGTAGCGATAGTCGTCGTTCCGGTGTAGTTGTCGGCCGCAGTCGGTTTGCGGATAGTGATTAAGAAATTGATCGACGGGCCGACGTCGTGATAGACCTGGACCGAGAAGCTGGCCGTCTGGTTTTTCAGACGCCTGGCATTGATACTTTCGATGCGCTGACGAGCCAACGCAACACCCGCGCCGGTGATCGTGACGCCAGCCAGCTTGAGCGCGTAGCCGGTACGCCCGATTGGCGAAGCGGTGTCTTGCGTGATGGTGCCGGCAGAAACTGCGGTACCCGCTCCCCATGCAGCGAAGCGATCAACTTGGCCATAGGTTGGCGAGGTCGATAGGGAAGCCGAAGCACGTTGCGCGATCTGGCATCCGCCGTTGATAAACAGATTTTTCAGTTGCCCGATGTTGGTCGAGACCGTCGGCGAGATGCCGGTTGCCGGGTTCATCAACTCCCATTTGGTCAATGTCGCATCCCATCTCAGCTTGAGACCGTGACCTGCCCCGGCGATATCACCAATTACCAAAGGAGCGTTTGCCCCCTTAAACATACCTGAAGGAGCGATAACTCCTGAATTTGGGGTGAACGTCGGAGAGGCTGTTGCGTTGGCAGACGCGGCCCGGACGTACAGCACCATGTTAGGGGTCAACGTGGTGATGGCCGGGGTGAACGTCCCGGTCAGCGCGTCGGCCGTGCCGCCTGCTACGGACGTGACAAGTTTCTGTGACTGGATACCTTTGGCTACTTGTAAGTTGTCCGCACCGGAAAGCGCTCCCCCCGTTAATTCAACTACACCGGCCAGCTCTTCTTGCACCGCATTCAGCCAGGCGGCAGTGACGGTCGTGCCTTTGGTATTGGTCGCCGGGACTCCGTCAATAAACGGACTACCTGTTATTCTTTGCATGGTTCTCCCCTATAGATAACTGAAGTAAACAAAGGTGTGGGCAGGCTTCAGATCCGTGAACAGCGCTTCCAGAAACGTCTGCGAATTCCACCAGCTCAATGGTTCCCCCGCCGCCGATTCCCCCGCCCTAAAATTGTAGATCGGCTGGTTATGGATGATCAGCCCCCATTGATAGCAGATCGACTCCCCGAACAGCTCATCTCCCGCCGCCCCCCATCCGGCCATGAAAGGCACCGGTTCGACAATCTCCACCACATAGCCTAGCGTTTGCGCCAGGCCAAGAAAGTAGGCCCTAGACAGCCCGCCCCGCTCGCGGATTTTGCGGACCACCTGCTCGTGCCGGAGCTGGAGCGGATCATCTGGGCCGAGGGATAATCCTAACACCCGCTCCCAGTCGGGTAGCAGCTGCGTCGCCTGGTCCGGGCGCATCTCCACCAGCAGGCTTTCACCGTTGGCCTGAGCTGTATCCAGATGGGCGGCGTCCAGATCCAGATCCGCATCATGGCTGCCGCCCAGCTCAATAGGGAAAAGGTGCCGCAGGGCGTCCCGATTAGCCGACACTGATCACCCCCGGCCGCAGCATGGTCGTTGATGGCGGCGTTATCGTGGCGGCAGGTGCCGAAAGCACCGGATTAGCCACGCCGTTGCCTGTGGCAATGGCCAACAACTGCGGCGGATACAATGCCTGGCCGGGGACAAGTCCAGCCAGATAGGCAATGATGTCGGCCTGCACCGCCGCAGCCAGAGCGCTGCCCACCCCGGTCATGGTCACGGGCTGGTTGACCACCGTCGGAGCCAGCACCCGGACAAACCGCGCCCCCACCGGGCGCACATCGGCAATATGGGCGTACACCGCGTTGAGCAATGGCTGGCTGGGGATCTCGGAGCCGGTCGCAGCCGCGTTGGCGATAATCACCACATCCACGCTTTCCGCCCCCTGGGCCAAGGGGAAGGCATACGCCTTCGCAACGCCATTAACCTCCTTCGCCCATTTCTCGTAATCGTATCTGTTGCCTCCTGCCGGCGGTCTGCGGATGTATTCCAGCAGCCGGGCCAGGTAGAGGGCGTCGCTCTCGCCGGCCGTCCTGGTCAGGCCGCGAACCCAGGCGTGATGCTCCAGGGCCTCGGTATCGCAGGTGTCGGGAAAGATCTGCCGGCTGATCCATTCCTGGTAGCGATACAAACCCCACAGGGCCGAGGCGTAGCCGGCGGCCTTCATGTAGGCAAGGCTGCCCTGGCTGGTGTCAACCGCAGGGAAGATGTTGCGGAAATCGGTCAGGATCGCCGCCAGAATTTCGTCAAAACTCTTCTCAAACGCCATCACACCACCTCTTTAAAGGTCTCAAAGGTCAGCACCCGGCCGTCCGCCTGCTCCACCTCGATCAGGATTGCCAGCCGATAGGGATCAATAGACGGCTGTCGCTGCACCGAAACCCGCACCGCCCTGGCCCGGCCGACATCGATCAGCCACTGCAGGGCCTCCTGGTAATCGTGGCGGATCAGAGCGGCGGTCTGGTCGGTGTTCTTCAGCCGATCGCGTTTGCGCAGACCGAAGGCCGGATTGTGGAAAAAGGTGCCGCGCTCCACCGCCAGGCTGAGATACACATTGTTGGCGATGGTGGCGCACGGATCCCAGGTCATCTCGCCGCTCAAACCGCCGGCTGCTATGGCGATCGCGTAGTCCATCACAGCACCTGCAGCGGCACGCCACTGGTGCCGGATCCGGGCGTGACGCCCGTATGGGTATGGCTGCTGTAGGTGGTCCGGATCTGCTCCATGGTTTTGCCGTCGCTGTTGACCCGGTCGATGATCTCGCCGGTGGCCTCGACCATGGGCGATTCGATTCGTACCTTAGTGGCCGCCTTGATCAGCAGGGTTTCGGTGACGATCTCGATTACCCGGCCACGTTTGAGATGCACCTTGTCACCCTCGTTGCTGTAGATGGCCATCTCACCGCCGGCCACGGCGATCCGGTAGCGCCGATCGTCCTCGGCAATGGCGACAATATGGTTGCCTTCACGGAGCAAGATCACCTCGGCGCCTGCAGGAGGGCTGGAGGTGAAGCCGTAATGCTGGAACAGCTCCCGGCTGGCGAACGATTCCCCGGCCCGGCCGCTGGCCCCAAAGCGCTTGATCGCCCCTTCGGCGATGGCGGTGACAATGCCGCGCACCATGCCCCTGATCATAACACCAACCCCGGCGTGCCCAACTTCAGGCGGGTCGTCGTCCCTGATTGTTTGGATCTGGAGAAGGTGCGGGCATAGATCAGATAAACCCCGTCGAGGCCGAACAGCTCATCACGCACTTGGCACAGCTCGTTGATCCGCCAGTTGTTGCCGTCCTGGCTGTGGCCTTGGACGGTGTAGTCCAGCGAATAGCCCTCGTGGCGCTGTCGCTCCATGATCATGCGGGCATGCAGAGGCGGGCTCTGACTGTCGTTGTTGTCCTGGGTGACGTAGGGCTTGTAGAAGGGGAAATCCTCGTCGACCACCTCGGCCCGGGTGTTGATGTCGGTCGCCCCGGCAAAATCATCCTGGCCCTGCTGCTGGCCGATCACCACCACCTTGCTGTAACGGCGGCTGACATCAATGGTCTCGGCACCGTCGAGCACGTTGTTCCCCTGGCCGTCCTTGCGGCAGGTCAGGGTATAGGCGGGCTCGCCCTTGGCCTTGGGCCTGCCGAAGACAAAGGTGCCGTCGGCCATCGCCCAGAACATCAGGCCCCGGCTGGCGGCGTAGTTTTTGAGTACCTCGAACACGGTCATGCCGGGTTCGATCTGCGAGATCCGCTGCGGGGTGTCCATGAACCCCTCGATCGGCTCGTCCACGGTGCGCTTCTTACCCTTGAGCTTGCCGACGATGTTTTCCTGGTAGATGATTTTTTCACGATTGATGAAGGACACAGTTTTCAAGAGCAGCTCGGCCAGGTCGGACAGCTTCTTGCCCTGGACGGTGACGAACTGCTCACAATACGAATCCACCAACAGCCCCATCAGGTCGCGGCCCTCGATCCGCCAGGAGAGCCCGCGTTTGTCGTAGCGCCGTGAGCACCGATCGATGATCCCGGTCAGCTCCAGGATACCGTTGATATACAGCTCGCAGCGCTGCCCGGGCTTGATGGCTGTCTCCGGCTTGGCGACATCAAGCGAGAAGGCATCGTCGGCCACGTAAAGATCGGAGGTGATCTCGTAGCTGAGAAAGCGGCCGATGGTGCGGCCGTTCACCTTGAGTTCAACCTGGTCAGTCGGCATAGATCAGCACCTCGCCGCTCACCTCGTTGGGGTTGCGGATCTGGTTGATGGTAAGGAGCCGCTCGGCTGCCGCGTAGGGCAGGCCGTGCATCAGGCAGACGATGTGCAGCGGCAGGGGGTTGTCGAGACGGACCGCCACGGTTCGCTCCCGCTCCAGCTTGATGGTGCCGACATGGGCCTGGAGCAGTTCGGCCTGGCGCTTGAGGCTGGCCGTCTGCCGGCTGTGGTTGACCGCTTTCTGGATCAGCCCGCGCACCGTGGCCAGGCTGGCCTCCAATTCGCGCACGGTCATCGGCTGCGGGTCGGTGGCGCTGGAGGTGGGCCGGCGATGGTTGCCCAGGGTGTCGAAGGCCGGGATCTTCTCTGCCTGCCGCCGCTGCCGGCGCCGATCCTCGTCCTCTTTATAGCATCCGGCCACCTGCAGGGCGATGTGGGCGGCGCCACCGACTTGGGTAGTGGCGGCAAACTCACCCGAAGCCGCACTCTGCGCGTCCAGCCCCATGGCCAGGCTGTCGGCGTAGCGGGACGGAGAGGTGCGCAGGCCATCCGCGGCCAGCCCATAACGTTCCATGCACCGGGCCAGGCTGCCGATCACCCTGCCCGGCAAACCGGTGCCGTAGTTGATCAGCGAGACCAGGCCGTTGGCCGGGTTGGCGATGGCGTTGTGCGTACCCTCCAAGGTGCCGACGTAGGATTCAACTGTTTTCAGGTAGCCGCGAGCAGTGGTTGAAACGCCATTAAACTGCTCGACAATCCCACGAGCAGGATTGAGCACGGTGTTCAGGATTGCTCCGGCCTCGCTGCCCAGGGCGGCGAACACGCCGTTGCTGAACAAGGACTTCTGCTCCTCGATGCCGTCGACATAGGCCTCTTCGCTGGCCGCCTCGACGTCCTCGCCGGCGGTGTCGTCGCTGTCCTCGATCAGTCCCTCGACAAAGGTCAGGTCGATCTCGGCGACCCGGTCGCGGTCGTCGTGGCGGATGGAGACCGCCTCGATGCAGCCGCGCATCGGCCCGTATTTGGGGTGGACCAGCTCGACAATCTCCATGCCTTCCAGACTGGCCTGCAGGTCAAGATGGGCGTCATAGGTCGTGTGACCCCCGCCGTCGTCCCAGAACCAGCAGCGGATGCGGACAACCCGGGCGCGCTCGCCGAGATCCTCCAGGAGGGCCCCGTGCTTGTACGGGTACTCGTGGCGGGCAATCGACTTCTCGATCTCGTCGCCGATGGTCTCGATCTCAAGGTCGATGCCGTCGATCTGGGCTGGGTAGAGGTCCATGGGATAGGTTTGCAGGTCGTCAGTTAAAAATAGTTGGCGTCGCCGAAGTTGCCGCGCCGCATGGGTTTGACAGTGGCCTTGGTGTTGGGATCGTCGCTGCTGGTGGTCACCCGGTCGTTGCTGTCGATGGTGACGTTCATTTTGATCTCATTCTTGACCTCAGGCTTCTCATGGATCCAGTCGTAGATCATGCTGCCCAGCCAGCCTTCACCGCCATGTTTACCGTCGGTCAGCTTTTCGCTGACCATGCCCATGCCCTCGTTGAGCAGGGTGCCGATCGCATAGCCGCCGGCGGCAGACCCAACCATTTGCAAGGCGCCGCCAATGCGCCCAGGCCCGCCGGGCGTCGGGGTGGCCGCACCGCCACCAAAATTGCCCGGCATGTTGACCACGAACACAGGGGTAACGCCGGCGAATTCTTCCATAGCTTTGCCGGTCGCGGTTCCGGCGGCGAGCCCGCCAGCACCGCTGAACAACCGCCCTGCCGCCCTACCGCCGTAACGGCCCAACAGCAGCGCCGCCGCGCCGCCACCAACGCCATACTTGATCATGTCTTGGCCGTTCAAACCGGCGCCGCCGTTGTCTTTGGACTCGCGCACCCACTTGATCCACGAACCCAGGGCTTGGTTCATCGGTTTGACAAACCCGTCGGCCGCTTCTCTCAAATCGTTTTTGAGCATGCCGATCTGGTCGACCATGTTGTCGGTGGCGTCGGCCAGATCGCGCTTGAGGGTGCCGCCGGCAGTGCCGATGGTCTTGGCGAATACTTCCACCTTGGCCAAGGCGTCCCCGGCCAGGAAGGTTTTCATCCCTTTTTGGGTGTCGAGATCGGCCTGGCCGAAAGCCTTCTGGATGAATCCAGCCCGTTGCTGGTCGGTTTTTAAGCTGTCGTATCGCTTCTTGATGTCAGCAATGATGGCCAGCGGGTCGCGACGACCTCCCTTGTTGTCGAAGAACTGCACGCCGGTGGCCTGTTGCGCATCCTTCATATACTTGAGGTTGTTGAACAGTCGCAGAGTGCTGTCGGCAAGGGTTGCCAGCCTTTCCGGTTGCCGCTCTACCAAGGACAGTCCCTCGATAAAGGCAAGTGTCTTGTCAAAGTTCATGCCTGCACTGGCAGCGTTCACCCCAACCCGGGAAAAAATATCGGAAAGATTATTGAGTTCTGCATTCCCCTGGCGGCCCGCCACTGTCATCTTGTCGAGCAACTGCAAGGCTTGCCCTGGCTTGGCAAGATCGAAGTTGAAGGCCGTGGCGCCGACCGTGAGACCGCCGCTCAGGATGTTAGCCTGTGCCCCGGTCACCGCCGACCCAATGTTGACGGCCTTGATGGATTCAAGGGCTGACTTCCAATCAAGTCCCGACTGCACCAAACCATCGAACCCGGCTTGCAGGTCTTCCAGCGGCTGGCCGGTCTGCCTGGACATGGTGAACAGTTCCTTGCGCAGCAGGGCCATCTCGTGAGCAGCGGCGCCACCGGTCTGTTTGATGCGGGTCAGGCTCTTGTCGAGCCGGGCCGAGTCCCCCATGGTCTGCACCACCCCGAAGCTGACGCCCAGGGCGGCCAACTGCCCGGTGGCCGATCCGGCCAGGTTGCGCAGGGAGGACAATTCGCTGCGAACCACAGACGACCAACGGGAAACCGCGTTTTTCGAACTGTTCAGCTCGCTCTTCAGGTTGCCTGATTTGCCCATCAGCTCCAGGTAGAGCCGCATGTTTTCAGCCATTGCCCTTGTCCCTCAACACCTTGTACTTTTTCTGCTTCGGCGGGTTGTTCATCTCCCGATGCGCGGCCAGGTAAGCCATGGCCACGCCTTCGGGCATGGCCGCGATGGTTAACGGATCAAACCCCATCTTCAACAGTACCAGCTCCAGCAGCCGGCGCGGCTTGAGCCGCGTCTCGAAACGAGGCCCTCTCGTCGGAGAGTGCCTTGCTGCTCTTCAACAGATGATTGAAATCGGTGCTGGTCATGGCCATGATCATCTCCGGCGTCACATCCTCGGTCATGCCCGGGAATTGCAACCGCCTGGCCATGATGCAGACATTGAAATTAGGAGTCGCTGCGGAGCACCCTGGGGCCATGCTCGGACTCCAGCACCTCGATCTCGTCGACCACCAACTGTTCGCGCAGCGCATACTCCCGCCAGGTTTCCCCATCCACTTCAATGCCGATGGGCAGCGTTCCGACCTTGATCATCATCCCACCTTGCCCGTGGCGCCGAAGGAGATGGTGCGGACCGCCTCGTTGTCACCATCATATTTTGTGGCGCCGATCTTGAGGGCGTACACGCCGGTGTAGGTGGTGCGCACCCCGTTGTTTTTGTCGATGGTCAGGGTGCCGTTCTTGACCTGGCTGAAGTCGAACTCCGGCTTGTCGCTGGGCACCACGTAGTCGACTTCGGCCGTGTGGCGAACCGTGACCTGGCCGAAGCCGGTCTTGTTCATCAGGTTGATGGACTTGGCAAGTTCGGCCTCGCCCTCGGTGACCGCCTTGAAGTCGTCGATGTTTTGACCGTTGACCTCAAGCAGCACGCTCATCACGTATTCAGACATGGATTAATCCTCCGTTAAACCGCCATTACAGCAACAGGTCGATGCGGCCGGCGAAGACGTGCAGGCCGTTGACCACATCGGTGGGAATCTTGGCATTGAGCCGGTTGGGGTCCTGCAGATCGCGCTCGACCAGCAGTCCGTCCTTGTTGGCCTCGACCTCCTCGACAATCTCCAGCTCCTGGAGTTTGAGCAGCACATCGAGCAGCTCGGTGCGTACGCGGCCAGCGGTGCGGCTGGAGAGCTTTTCGCGCGGGAAACGTAGGCTTATCCGCTCGCGGCAGGCCTTGCGCACATAGTCCAGGGTGCGGATGGTGGTCAGGTCCAGCAGGGCGATGTCAGGGACAGCCTGGGCATTTTTGGTGTACGTGGTGATGGCGCGGACAATCTGCACCACCTCGCCCGGGCCGACTTCCAGGGGGGCGATACCATTGGCCAGGCAGTTTTCCTGTTCGGTGCGACTGAGCCGCTGATCGATGGGCGGCGCTGCGATCCCGACCAGGGCCAGGGTGTTGAGCGGCCGGGCCGGATCCTCTTCCCAGGCGACCACGGCGGCATAGGCTGCGGCCAGCTCAAAGTCCGGGGACTTGGTGCCGCGCAGATAGCCGATCAGGATGCGGCCGGAGTTGATCTGCCCGGCCAGGGTGGTGGCGGTGGCCAGGGCGGTGTCAATCCCGGCGATGCCCACGCCCGGGCGCTGCTCCAGCGGGCCAGCGACCGCATCGAGATGGATGCGCAGGGCGGTGAGGCTGGTCTGGTCGTTGTAGGGCGTACAGATCACGTCATACTGCTCGCCATAGACCTTGGCCAGGGCTGTGGCGATGTCGGGATCGATGGTGCCGCCGGTCAGGGTAGTCCCTGAAAGGGTGGCGGTGGTACCAGCAGCGGTCACATCCCTAGCCAGGTCGATACGGTTTGCCACCGTGCCCTTGTTGCGGGCGGTGAGGGTGACCACGGCGGCCGCGACTGCAGCGGTGACCGGCAAGTCCGGTTTGGCGTTGACTGCGGCGCCGAGGGCGGTGGCCACGGCGGTGTGCGCGTCACCGGATGCGATGGCAATCTCGATACTGTCGTTGCCGATCCACAGCTTGAGCGTGCCCGAACCGGTGGCGGCATTGGCGATGGTCACCGTGGCGGTGGCGGCCGCGCCGGCGCCGTCGTCCAGGGCGCAGACGGTGAGCTGCAGATAGGGGTTGGCCCTGATCGCCGCCCGGCACATCCGGTGGGCCATGCTGCCGGTACCGAAGGCGTCGGCAGCATGGGCGTCGGAGAAGATCTCGATCGGCGCCAGGGCCGCCACCGAGCCGGCGGTCAGGCGCTGGGCAATGATCAGCATCTTCTGCAGGTTGGCGGGCAGGGTGCGCACCGCCAGCCTGGTGTTGAACTCAAAATACTTGCCCGGCTTGCGGATGCTGGCCGGGATGGAATCAAAGGCGATATTCTTCGAGGCCATCAGTTGTCCCCCTTGGCTTTCTTGGTAGTGGTGACGAGGACCAGGGATCCGTCATCGACCAGACGCCGGTAATAGGCGGAGGCTTCCACCTCGACCCCGGCATCGTCGTCGCCGATGTACTCCCTGGGATTATGCTCCTTCGGGCATTGCTCCCCTGGTTGGGCTTTGACGCGCATGGCATGCTCCTTTATGAGAGGGTGACCCGGTCGGCGGCATCCACTGCATCGTCGCCCGGCGTGAGGTAATAGTTGAGGCCGATGGCCAACAAATCGATAACCGCCGCCTCCTCGAGCCTGCTGATCGTATGCGAGGTGGTCAGCTCCAGGGCCATGGTAAGCAACCCTTGCGCTCGGAACTCTTCGGTCGTGGTGTTTCTCCAACTTTGCGGCTCGATCGGTTTGATTTTCAAGCCAAGATCCTGGAGCAGCAACGCCTGCATAACGCCCTCAAGAATCAGATAGATCCCTTTGCGCCGTTCACGTTCGTCCGCGCCCCGGTACGAGAAAACGATGTCGACAAAAAGGGTCAAGGTCTGCTTGAAGGTTTTCTGAGTCACCTTCTCAAACCGGCCCGCCTCGGTGGAGACATAGACGGCGGGCTGGGGTATGCCCTCGCACCCCTTCCGCACCTCCACCTTCCCGGCGCTGGCGGCCAGTTTGGCTTTGATGCGGGCGACCACAGAGTCTTCAATTTGGCTGATCATCAATAATCCCCCAAGGTGTCCCGGTTGAAGACCCGCTCCGGAGCGGTGAACTGAACGCCGCCGGTCTCCGGGGTCACCGCTCCGCCGGTGCTTTCCGACCCCAGCGAGATCTTGCCGGCCTGGATCTGCTCCAGGAGCTTTTGCGCGGTCTTGTAGCGTTCGGTCACGATCTCCGGCGGGGTCAGCCGGAGCCTCCGGGCATAGAGCCGGTAGATCGCCACGTCGGCGGCCAGGGTATTGATCAGGCCCGGCACCGGGAGCAGAGGCAACGCATAGCGCCCCCGGAGATAGCCATCGACCAGTTCGCCGGCATCGGCAATGGCGCGAGCAACGACGGTCTGCTTGATCGAGACCGGCGGCACGGCATCGTCGGTCAGTTCGATCAGGTCGTTTTCCGGCACGATGGCCCGGATATCATCCAAGACGCAGTACATGGCCTACGCCTCCAGCTCCTTGCGCCGGGCCTCGATGGCGGCCAGCACCGTCACCCTGATCTCGCCTGCGGCCAGGGCGTCCAGGGCCTCGATGCTTGCCGCCTCCCTGGCTTTGGCGATGGCCTCCGCGGCGATGCTCGTGGTTTTCTCGACCAGCGTCGCGCCGAGGACACCGGTCTGGATCAGTCCGGAGGCCTCGGCTTCTTCCATTTCGACGATGTCGCCCGGCATGTAGGGGTCGCGGCGATCATAGCCCAGCGGTTCCAATACAGTATATTTTGGCATGGTTTCTCCTCCCTCGTAATGTGGTTTGCCTTACTTCACGGCCTGGATCAGATAGCCCGAGGTGATCCCGGACAATACCGGCGCCCGCTCGAAGCTCACTCCGTAGACCCAGGACTTGGCGTTGTGGTCGTAGTAGGGTTCCTCCACGAGCGGATGGCCGGCCATGGTGTAGGTATAGCCGTAGGAGGGCACTTCCATGCTGGTGACGCCCTCTGGAACGTAGGCCAGCACCGCGTTGTTGCCCCAGACATCTGAGACCACGCCGGCATCGTCGGAGGTAATCGCTTCGCCGATCACCAGCCTTTTGACGTCAAAGACGCGGGCCAGCATTTCAAGGGTGATGCTGTCGGCGTTGGTGTACTTGAACTGCTCCCTGATCTTGGCGTTGGTTTTGGCCGCCGTAAAAGCCTGGGCGGAAAGCAGCAGGGTGTTGGGCCTGATGCCCACCGTGCTGCGGATGGCTTCCTTGTAGATTTCCATCTGGGCAATGGGATCGGCGGCCGGATCGCTCCATTTGGATGCCCCGGCCAAGGTGATCTTATGGTTGGCGTCATATTGGGCGGCGTCGGTGGCCAGCGTCGCCTGCGCCACTTCCAAGCCAAGGAGGAGGCTGCGCATGACCAGGTTGACGGCCCGTTGTCCAAGATCGATGCCGGGCACGATCTTGGCGTCGCGGAGAAACTCTCGCGGCACCGGTGCTTCCAAGGCGTCGTTGTAGAGCGCAAACGGCTTGCCCAGGTACCCGAATGAAATACGTTTGGTCGGGCCGCCGGGCGCCCGGCGGGAGTTATAAAGTTTAAAGGACTCTTTGCCGAACTCCAGGATCTGCCCGCCGGAGATCTCGACCGGCACCCTGGGGAAGAGGGCCGAGCCGACCAGGTCGGCTTGGCTGTAGCCTTGGGCGACCGTGCTGAGAATAGGGTTAATGACTCGGGTTCCTGCTGCGTTCATGACCATCGGAAGTACCTCCGTAAATGGATTACAATGATTGGTTAGTTAGGAATTAGCAGCACTTCAATAAACTGGCCGGCGGCGGTGGCCGCTTGACCGGGGAGCACTCGGGCGACAGCCGGACCGGCCGCTTTGGTTATCGCCCGGCCCGAGGCGTCGGTTTCCACCAACGCACCCGCGGCAATGGCTGCGCCCGATTCAACGACGGCTGTGCCGACGGCATCGACCGGGATGACATCGCCGATGGCGGCGGCCATCCTGGCTACCCCGAGGGTATTGACGGCAGCTCCGGCCTGGGCGACGGCCGCGCTGACAAATCGATATTCGCCGATGACGCCGGCGGCCGTGAGACTGAGTGCGACACAGGGTTGTGCTTGACGTGACATGGATTATCCTCCTCGGATACAACTTGATTTTTTATTGGACGGCCCTGACGGCGGTCATGTAATCGGTGTTCGGGTGTCGGCCCTGGTAGGCCATGGCCTTGTTGTGAATCTCCAAGGAGTTAGCATCGACGGTGTAGCCAGGTGCGGCGGCAAATTCGATCGTTTCGCCTTTTGCTTCCGGCTTGACGACCTCGCCGAACTCGACGAACCTTGGCAGGCCGGAAAGGAAGGACTTGATTGATTCGCCCAGGGCGAGTGATTGCTTACCTTCGCCCTCGCCGAACTCGACCACCTGCCCGGCATCGAGGCCATCGGCAAAGTCGAGCATGGCCACCGCCTGTTCTTTGAGCGCCGGGAGCAATCTGCCTTCCTTTACCAATCCTTCGGCAAAGGTCAGGTGCTCCTGGCGGCTGACCTCCCGTTCCTTTCTTCGCAGCGTCGCCTCGCGTTCGCCAAACGAGGCCTCTTTCTGTTGCAGCGCCGCTTCCTTGGCGGCAAGTTCTGCTGGTGTCGGCATGTTTTGATCCTCCTGGTTTTTTTTTGCGCCTTCCGCAAACATTGGCGCGGCCTCGGTTGCAATATCTCTCTGGTTGGCCTTGTTCTGCACCGTATCCACGTCCCAGCCGGGCAGCGCTTTATCCGCCTCATCCTGGCCGAACTTGGCGATGATCCATTCCCTGAGTTTACGAAAGAGCCCTGCCTCGGCCTGATCGGCCCAGTCACCGAACTCAACCACGCCCTCCTCGCTCGCGGCAAAGCTCGCACTCTTCAGCCCCTTCACCGCCGGAGGCTGGGCTCCAAGAAAACCGACATGGCGGAGGTAAAAGACTCCCGGAACCGGGTTGCCCGGCGCATCCGGCGTGTAAAAGCTACCGCTGATCTTTTTGTAGCGGCCCGCATTGACCATCTCGGCAAAGGCCGGGTCGACCTGGTCCGGCTCCGCGGTCATGGCTCCCTCGGCAAAGGCCAGCCCTTTCACCCAACCATAGGCCGGGGCATCGATTCGTGGATGTCCGACCACCAGGGGGGCCTCGTGCTTGCCTGGGTCGTACGCGGCGACCGTGGCGTTCAGATCGGCCTCGGTAAAATCCAGGGTTTGGCCGGCGGCGGTGGTGTGCCTGCCCACTTTGAATATTTCCAGCGTTTTCTTCATGCTTGCCTCCATTGCAAACCGCGTTTAAAAACCGTTTAAAATTCCCTGTAATCGATTGGGCGGGTGTCGCCCGAGCAACGGGCCGAACCGTCCAGAATTTTGAAATAAGCCGTTTTTAATCTCTCGCCCCGAGATGGTCGGCCACCACCTCCAAGATCCGGTCGCGGTCCTGCCGCGAGATTCCCAAAAACGGCCGGGCCGGGATGCTGGAGCCGGGGTGGTTGACGCCCCGCACCGGGTTCCGCCCTCCCGGCCAGGCCAGGGCCTGTTTGTTTTTCGGCTTGATCACATGCGCGCTGGTCGTGCCGCCGAACTGATGGATGGCCCCATACATCCGGTTTGTGCCGATACGCACGCCGCCCTCGTCTGCCTGGTAACGGATGGTGTCGGCCAGGTGGCCGCGCGCCCGCAGGATCTTTGGACTCAGGCCCTGCAGGCGTTTACTGTTCCTGGTGGTCATCCTGAGTCGTTGCCAGGGCCTGCCATCCGGATCAGCCTGGTCGCGGAAGCGCTGCTGGGTTGACTGAAGCAGCACTTCACCGATATTTTTGAAGGCCGGAGCCAGCCTGGTGGCTGGATAGCCATCCGGTCCAGGGCCTCGATGATCTCGCGATCGTCGATCTTGGCCAGCACCTGGAATGCTCCCGCCATTTGACAATCTCCGCTGGTTAAGCTATTAGATATAAACGCTGAAACTGGTTGGGCCGTAGCCCCGACAACCGGTTCCGGCCACCCGCTCTGCTACGGAGAGAGCGAGGGTTCCTGTCATTCCTGCCTGCCCCCATAGCAATTTTCCCGTCCGCTGATTGTTCAGATACTTGCGGTTGGGCGTTGCAAACATCGTCCAGCTTTCCAGCACCCCTTTGTTCGCCTGCGCTACCATGATCAGGCCTTGGTCCTTGCCAGCCTCAATGACCTTGATAAATCGCTGCCGCAGCACCACCTTGCCGGTGCCTTTGTGCTGCTCGAACGACAGCCAGATTTCATAAGGGTCGGTGATGGCTTCAGGTAGGAGCGTCAGATACGGCGCACGAGCAACCAGGTCACCCTGGAGATGGTCAATCAGGCTCTCCGCATTTATCAGCATCTGTTGTCCCGAGGGGGCCGCCAATATCCTTTCCTCGCCGCCGATGATGCCGCTGAGTGCCTTCGTGGCTGTGGCCTGATCGGTGATCACCGGTCCCACCTTGGCCTTGGGAGTATCGACAGGGATGCGTTCTGGTCGGCCCTGACTCCGCCAATCTCCCGGGGTCAATTTCTCCCAGGCCTTCACGCCCTGGGCCCGCCAATCATCCATGGCCTTGGTCGATAACTGCTTGCCAAAGGCTGCCTCGCCGACGTTGTAGCCCCAGCCTTTATCGATGCCCACCGGATCACCGGTCATTGGATCGATCACCACCGGCGGGGCCTTGTCCGGGCCGCTCTTGCCCAGCCGGGCCAGATCGCGACCGGACAGCGGCTCCACCGAACACTTGCAGCCCCAACCGTTGGGCGGATAATGCGTCGACCACCACGGGTCGTCGGCCCGTAGTACCATGCCGTTCCAGGCCAGGTGCTGCGCCCTCGGTCGGCGGCTGTCGCCGTGGCGGTACCGCCAGTAAGGCCGGTAGGCCAGCACGTCCGGGTCGGTCATCTGCTGGTAGCGGCCGGCCACATAGGCGGTGCGCAGATTGGTGTCGTAAATCACCCGGGTGCGCCAGCCCCGCCCGCCGTTGTAACTCCAGCCGTAGCGGCCCACGATCTTGTCGAAATCGCCCCTGAACTCCTCCAGAGTGGTCCCTTGCTCGATGGCCTTGCGGATTGCCCCGTGGAAATCGCAGAGCATCTCATCGCGCTGCGCCCCGGCGATCATGAAACCTCGGGCGTGTTCTCCCCTCTTGAGGTCATCCCATCTTTTGGTGGGGATGTTGACCTTGTCGCGGAAAAAGCGCTCCGCCTCGTCAAAGGGCAGGCTGCCGTATTCGACGGTCATTTTCCGGCCTCATCAAGGATCTCGGCCCGGCCGGTCAACTCGGCTTGGAATAACCGGTTGCCCAAAGCCACCCCTGTTTTCTCCACCGGGATGCGGTCGTAAATGTCGAGCAGCTGTTGTTGCGCTTCCTCCAGGCTGCCGGACTCCGCCAGCAGCCGGTAGACCGCCTCGATCATGTCGGCGCCGTCGACATCCGCCAGGGTTTGGACCGTGAGCAAATCGACGGTATCCATGGCGGGCTCCGAAAACTGTGCGGTCGGTTGCTTATCACTCCCGATCGACGGCGGGTCGGCGGTCGTCTGTCTCCTGGTCCACTTACCGCCATAGGTTTCGTTGATGTACTGTTCGTCGGCTGCAAAGCCCATGTCGAACAGATTCTTGTCCATGTCGGATCGGAACTTGAGGTCTTCAGGTTCGGCGAAGTCGCGCCACACCTTGGGAGGATTGGCTCCCGGCAGGTTCAGCTCGACGATCCAGCGGATCAGGCTTTCGTTGATGGTGTCGGACAGCAGATCCGCATCGCCTTCCGCCAGTTCCAACCGCACCTCATTATGGGTTTTAGCGGCAGCCAGGCTGCCGCCACCGCCGAGATTGGTGGAGAGTGTCTCGCCCAGCACGCACTCGCTGATCTGCTCGTCCATGTAGCGGGCCAGCCGTTCATAGGTGTCGATGGATCCGCTCCGCGCAGCTTCCAAAAGTTTGACCACCATGCCCTGGGGCACGATGAGGCTGCATGTGCCGCGCAGGTGAACACCGCGCTTGTCGGCCAGGAAGAAACAATCGTTGTGGTGCTTGCGCACCTTGACCGACCAGCTCTCGATGGTCTTCCAGCTCACCGGGCCGAGTTGCTCGTAGAGTTGTGGCCAGGCTATCCCGGAATTGTAGGCCTGCTCGAAATTCATGCGGGCCTGGACCTTGTCGCCCCAACCGGCGGTGGCCAGCGCCCGGTTGTAGAGCCCGAGCAACGCGGCCTTGTGTTTCATTTTGGCTTCCATGCGTTGGGTCATGGAGGGTGGGGCGGCCTGTGGGCCGGCGACATCGATTTGGTTGCAAGGAGCAATTGCCGGCAGCTTGCTTTCTATTTCGCGAACCCTGGCCAGGTTTGTCTGTGCTGTCTTCGGGAGGCTGCTGATATGATATTCCTTGCCGCCGCCTCGGCCGGATCGGGTGCGATTTTGCCAACCTTCGCGATCCGCTTTCTTGAGCAAGCCAAATGGACTTTTAGGGAGTCCGGCCACCCCAAGCAAATCTTTGCAGGCGTACCATTCTTTCATTACGCTGCCTTTTGCATGTCGTCAGGAAGGTCGAGGTACTCCGCCGGACAGCCTTTTCCCATCAGGTATTGCAAAACTGCACGGTCATTTCTCTGGCCATTGATGGTTTCGCTCACCTGGGTTAAATATTTCATCCCCAAAGCGGTCTGGATGTCCTTAACTTTAATCTCAAGCAGCACCATCCAGGCTTTTGCCTGTCTGCGATCCCATTTTTTCAATCGTCTTTTCATAACTCCTGCTCCAATCGCCGCATCCTTAAGCGAGCCGCTTTTGCCCGTTGATATTCCTTAGCCCAGAGCAGCAATTTGACATCTTCCTCATCGATTAACTGCCCACCCAGAGGACCTAGGGCGACCCGCATCGGTTCCATACTGTTTGCCGCAGCACAAAAAATCACGAGACTGTTGATACCAGGGATGTGCTCCATGGCCGCAGGGTTGAGCCACTTCTCCAAGGTTGCCATGGTGAGTTCGGTGCCGTTACCCCTCATCAGACGGACACCATACCTACCCGCCAGGTTATTCATTCGATCAAGCAACTCTTCCCGCGAATAGCCGGAAGCCTTGGCTGATGCCGCCAATTGCTCCTTGAGGCTGCAACTGATGTTCAGGCTTGGCTGGGAAAAAAGGTTGAGCTGAGTGACCATTGCAATAATTCCATGGATGAAATTTGCTTTCACAGTCCGAACCAGCTTCGCTCACTGTCTAAAACTGGTTTAGAGTTTGACGTTGATGTGAAATTAACCACATGCTAGATTGGTTTATATACTGTGGTTAAATTCACACCTTTCGTACATTTTTAAACTTTAGATTTAATCAAGTCAACGTAAAAATAGGTTGAAAGTTTAAATTTTTTCAAAAAAATGCTTTTAAGCAAAAAAATATAACTGTATCGGCTATTAAAAACTAACTTTCAACTTCACAATAAAGTTGAAAGTTAGTTGAAAGTTCCTTGAACTCAACTTTCAACTACACCCATGGAAGAAAAACAAACCTTCGAAAGCACTTTTGAACGAGTCAAGCGAGTTACCGGGTGGAAAAAGCAGCAAGAATTGACGGATTTTTTAGGCATCAGCTCATCCGCTATAACTGGCCCTAAAAAAAGAAATGCTTTCCCATTAGAATGGGCATTCAAGATTGCACAAGCGTTTGAGACCTCAACAGATTGGATCCTTACCGGTAAAGGCTTGATGAGGTTGGGGGAGAACGTGGGCCAAATTGTCCAACTTGAAGACCCCACAATAACTGAACTGAAATCGTGGCTGAACGAATTGCGAGGAGAGGAACCAGGTATTTACGTTTGGTTCAGGGTGGAGTTACAAAAGAAATTCCCTGATTACAAAGAGTGGCTGGATAAAAAAAGGACCACTGATTCTTTTGAAATTTCCGGAACAGGGTGAGTAAAAAAAATATTGTTTATCAGACCTGTTTTGCAGTATCAATAGTTATAATTACCTATAATCAATAGGTATATTTACAGTATCAATGCACCTCTGATGGAGAAGGTGGAGGAATTTCAAAACGGTTTTAAATCAATCGCAATCCAACTCCACCATCAAAAAAGTGAAAAAAATTTAATCAGGGTTAAAACCGAAAGGAAGTAATGAGGTGGGGGTACCCGACAGGCAGACGCAGCAAAAAACCATGCCGCGACTCGTTATGATTTTCTCGTTTTAGATGCAAAAACAGGACGTCCCTGCCCAAAACTGAAAAGTTTCTTGTTTTAAAAATTCGTCAAAAAAATTTATTATCCTTCCCCTGAAGTCCGCATAAAGTCTAGCAAAAGTACCATAAAAGTACCGCCATCCCACGCTATTCAAAGTTTCTACGTTTATATGCCCCCCTATATCTATAAAAACATGCAGTCGATACACTTATTTTCCACGGAACAAAAAAAGGGTTAGCTCTTTAAAAGCTAACCCTTTGATATTAATGGTCGGGGCGGAGTGATTCGAACACTCGACCTCCTGCTCCCAAGGCAGGCGCGCTAACCAGGCTGCGCTACGCCCCGACTGAAATGGCGTACTCTGAAGGAAGGAAAATTATCTACACCATTCGACCACGGCTTGCAACACTTTTCACGGAACACCTTGCGGCGAAACGGTCAAAATCCTCAAAAACCAGACCGTATTTTCAATATCTTGCACCCGTACTGCCGATTTCCGATAAGGAAGCGAGGCTCCCTCTACATTACGCTGGCACAAACAACCGCTGCCCTTTAGAATAGAGGCCTGTCATTCCATCGCACCCCATTCAAACCCCGAACCAGCCCACCTTCAGGAGAACGCATGCCGGCAACACCGCCTCCCATTCAGCGCAGAACCTTTGCCCTGATCTTTCTCGCGGCCTCCCTGATGCTCGGCCTGGTACTCTGGCCCTTTCGGAACCAGTTGTTCCTGGCCTTTCTCCTGGCCAGCGTGTTCCACCCCGCCTATAAACGGATCGGCGCCCGCACCCAACCCTGGATTGCCGGCACCCTGACCTGTGTGCTGATCACGATTTGCGTTTTTCTGCCCCTGGTCTTTTGCATCGGGTCCATCTCCGCCGAGATTCCGGCGGTGATTCAGCTCGGTAAGCAAAACGACCTGGTCTTGCTGCTGCAGCAATTCATGCAGAACAACATGCTGATCAGCCGGGCCAGCACCTTCCTGGCCGAATTCGGCATCCACGTGGAACTCAACAAACTCCCCGGCCTGATCACCAACCTCTCCACCACCATCGGCCTTTTTCTCTACAACCAGATTTCCGCCTGGGCTGCTGACATCATGCTGTTCCTGTTCCAGTTCTGCATCCTGATCTCTGGCGTATTCTTTCTCCTGATCGAATTTGAACGCCTGATCGAATTTCTGATCAAACTCTCCCCGCTGCCCGAGGCCCAGAATCGGTTCATCATCCGCCGATTTTCCACCATTTCCGAAGCCATCCTCATCGGCAATAGCCTCAGCGGTCTGATCCAGGGGGTTTGCGGCGGAGTGTTCTTCGCAATCATGGGCTTGACGTCCCCGGTACTCTGGGGCGCAGTCATGGCGGTGGTCGCCTTCATGCCGGTGGTCGGGGTGGGCCTGGTTTTGCTGCCGACGGCGCTTATCCTCTATCTCAAGGGATTCGGGTGGCAGGCGCTGATCACCCTGATCTATTATATGGTGCTTTCCTTCTCGGTCGACTACCTGTTCAAACCCCGTTTCGTCGGAGTGCAGGCGCAGCTGCCGCCTCTGCTGGTCCTGCTCTCGATCATTGGCGGCATGAGTATTTTCGGCCTCATGGGCATAATTTACGGGCCGTTGGCGGTCACTGCTTTCCTGACCATGGCCGATATGTACTTCCGGGAATACCAGTTCTATTTCGAGCAGACCGTGGACGATCAGGAATGAGCCCGGCTCGACCCCGAACCAGCTGATATCCTTGACACTGAGCAGTATTTCAGGTATCAGCATTCGACCAATGACCGGCGGCTTTTCCAGAGGCACCCCACCTGCCGCCGGGGAATATCAACCCAGCTTTTCGACGGGCGACTACCCGGAAAAACCATCGCCTTGTCGGCCGCAACGTCGCGACCAGGACGTTCTGCGGTTTTCCCGAACACCTCTCCCCCCTTGCTGATCGAATAGGAGTCTTGTTTCCATGGATGTATTTGCGTTGATCCAGAGCGTGGTGCTCGGTCTGGTCGAAGGACTCACCGAGTTCCTGCCGATCTCCTCAACCGGCCACCTGATTATTGCCGGCGACCTGCTGGCCTACACCGGGGAGCAGGCCAAAACCTTTGAAATCTGCATCCAGCTCGGGGCGATTCTTGCGGTCTGCTGGTTTTACCGAGTGCGTCTGCTGGGAGTGGTCGCCCATCTTACCACCCAGGCCAGCGCCCGCCGTTTTGTCGGCAACCTCATCGTCGGTGTCCTGCCTTCGGCGATCTTCGGACTGCTGCTGCACCGTCTCATCAAGGCGCACCTGTTCAACCCGGTGGTAGTGGCCATTGCCTTTATCGTCGGCGGCTTGATCATCCTGCTGGTCGAACGCCGCGAACGCCAGCCCCGAATCACCGAGGTCGACCAGATGGATTGGCGCGATGCCCTCAAACTCGGCCTGGCCCAGGTGTTTGCTCTGATCCCCGGCACCTCCCGTTCCGGAGCCACCATCATTGGCGGCCTGCTTTCCGGCCTCTCCCGGAAGGCGGCGACGGAGTTTTCCTTTTTCCTCGCCATCCCCACCATGTTCATGGCCACGGGCTATGATGTTTATAAATCGTGGCAGCACCTGGCATCAACGGATCTTGCCTTTTTCACCGTCGGTTTTGTCACCGCCTTTTTCAGTGCCCTGCTGGCGATCAAAGCTTTGCTCCGCTACGTCGCCCACCATGATTTCCGGGTCTTTGCTTATTACCGCATCGTCTTCGGCATCTTTGCCCTCATCTATTTCCTCCGCTGAGCCACCATGATCACCGAACTCATCAGTAAAATCGCCGTTTGGATTCTTGAAACCACGGCCTATGCGGGCGCCTTCATCCTCATGGCCCTGGAAAGCATGATCGCGCCGGTGCCGAGCGAAGCGGTCATGCCCTTTGTCGGTTTTTTGGTCACCGATGGTAAATGGAACCTCTGGCTTGCGGTGCTGTCCACCAGCCTCGGCTCGCTGGCCGGCTCGCTGCTTTCCTACTGGATGGGCTATTACGGCGGCAAGCCATTGGTGCTCAAGGTCGGCAAATACCTGCTGCTCAACCGCCACGACCTCGAATGGACCGAGCGTTATTTTAATCAGCGCCAGGGACTGCTCACCGTCTTTGCGGCCCGGTTCATCCCGGTGGTGCGCCATTTCATCTCGATCGCCGCCGGCATGGGCAAGATGCCCATGGTTCCGTTCATGCTGGTCACCGTGGTCGGCGCCACTCTATGGAACGGATTTCTCATCTATCTGGGCATGCGGTTGCGCGAACACTGGACCGTGGTCCAGAAATACTCGCACCAGATCGATATCGTCATCGTCATTCTGGCGGTCGTTGCCATTGCCTGGTTTCTGCGCTCCCGTCTGGTTGCCCGCAAACACAAGCTCAACAATTAGCGATCAGGCGCGGCCACGGACAAATAATATTCCAGCCGACCGCGCCGATAGGCAAAGATCCGCTCCAGGGTTTTGCCGATATACAGCCGGTGGAGCAAACGCCCCAGCAGGCCCAGGGGCGGCTGATAGCAAACCCGGTCGATCAGCAGCACCCCATCCCCATCCGACCGGATTTCATGGTAATGATGCCAGAAGCGGTACGGCCCCAGCCGTTGTTCATCGACAAAGGAGTGTCCTTCCCGGACATGCTTGATCTCGGTCACCCAGGTGTGGGTGCCCAGCAGGGGAATGGTGATCTGGTACTCGACGATCAACCCGTTATACATCACCTCCGGGACCTCGGTGACGATACGAAAGCGGAGATCGGGCGGGGTGATCCGGTCAAGATTAGCCGGATTCTGCAAAAATTCCCAGGCCTGCTCCATCGATGCGGTGACCCGCTGCTGCCGCTCCAAGGTATACATAACACCTCCCTCCATGCTCGCTCTTTTGGACTTTTGTAACCCTTACGCCCTGACGCCCCAGACCATGGAAACCGGATCGCTGTACCAGCGCTCCCGGTGAGGATCGAGGTTGAGATCGGAGGGCATTGCATCCGTGGCTCGACGATTTTGCCGCAGTTCCTCCGGGTTCATGCCCAAGACGGTAAGTAATCAGTTCACCTGCCGCCACCATGGATGTACCAGGCCGGCACCTCCGTGGTTTCACCGTCGACTGCCCTTGACGAATGGACCCGGCTGTATAATTATTTCAGGCAATGTTTTCTCTGTCTGTTCCCATTCTTTGCCAGAACGTCATCCTCCACGGATGATCATCCCTCTTCCATGAACCAATGGAGTTGCCGACCATGTACCGACTAACCAAACCATCCCAAACAACCATCCTTGCCGCCTGCCTGCTCTGCCTGACCCTGCTGGCTGGCGGCCACCATCCAGCCAATGCCCAGAGCGAAGAAGATCTGGCGCTACTCGACCGTTCCGCCAAGGCCTTTTCCTCGGTAGTCAAAAAAGCGGGTCCGGCGGTGGTCCATGTGGGGGTCGAGAAAGCCACCACCGGTAAAAATTCCGGGCAATTTCCTTCCGACCTGTTCAACGACCCCTTTTTCGAACGGTTTTTCGGCCCGCAGTTTCGGCAGCCCCGAACCAACCCCAAACAGGATAAACGGGCTTTCAAGCAGAAGGCCGCAGGCTCCGGCTTCATCATCGCCTCCGACGGCTACATTCTCACCAACAACCATGTGGTGGAGGATGCCGATAAAATCACCGTCCGCCTGGCGGACAAGCGGGAATTCCCGGCTAAGGTGGTGGGGGCGGATCCCCAATCGGATGTGGCCATCCTGAAAATCGACGGCAAGGATCTGCCCGTCCTCGCCCTGGGCAACTCCGACAGCCTCGAAGTGGGCGAATGGGTCATCGCCATCGGCAGCCCCTTTGAGCTGAGCCAGACCGTCACCGTTGGGGTGGTCAGTGCCAAGGGGCGCAACCGGATGGGCATCACCGATTACGAAAATTTTATCCAGACCGATGCCGCTATCAATCCCGGCAATTCGGGTGGACCACTGCTCAACATTCGCGGTGAAGCGGTGGGCATGAACACCGCCATCTTCTCGCGCAGCGGCGGGTATATGGGCATCGGTTTCGCCATCCCCATCAACATGGCCAAGTCCATCGAGCAGCAACTGCGTAAAAGCGGCAAGGTCACCCGGGGCTGGCTCGGTATCCTCATCCAGGACATCACCGAGGACCTGGCGAAATCCTTTGGCCTGAAGGATACCAGCGGCGCACTTATTTCCGAGGTGACCGAGGGTTCGCCCGCCAAGAAAAGCGGTCTGCTCCAGGGTGATATCGTCACCGCGATCAACGGCACCCTGGTCACCGATGTGGCCGATCTGCGCAACAAAATAGCGATGACCCCGCCCCACACCGAACTGACCCTGCGGATTCTACGCGACGGCAAGGAAAAAGACCTGGTGGTGAGCGTGGGCGAACAACCCGGGGACCTGGCTACCATCACCAAAAAAATGACAGGGACCACCTTGAGTGAAATGGGCCTTTCCCTCCAGGATTTAACCGATGAAGTGGCCGAGCAGTTCGGGTACAGCAAGAACCAGGGGGTGTTGATCGCCGATGTCGAACCCGATAGCCCGGCCGCCCAAGTCGGGTTGCAGGCCGGGCAACTGGTGGAGGAGGTCAACCGGACCAGGGTCCAAAACCTCAAGGAACTACAGCAGGCCCTCAAAAAATCAAGCAATCCCAAGCAGGTACTGCTCCGCGTCCGTGCCGGAGAGCGCAGTCAATACGTGGTGCTCCAGGTTCCCTGATACCCTATAAAACACTAACAGCCGGTGGAGCATGGCTCCACCGGCTGTTAGTTTCCGAGGGCTTTTCGTGTCCCGTTCGATTGCTTCAGGTCCCGTTAACCCCGCCTTCATGCAGTCGCTCTTCAATTTTTGCCAACAGGGTCCGCAGACTGAAGGGTTTTTGAATGAAATTCCCCCGGACATCGGTCATCTCTGTTTCATTCATGATATCGGCCGCATATCCCGACATAAACAGCACCTTGATTCCGGGCCGCAATAACCCGATCTGTCGGCTCAGTTCCCTGCCGTTCATCTCAGGCATAATCACATCGGTGAGCAGCAGATCGATCCGTTGATCTTTCGCCGCACAAATGTCCAGCGCTTCCTGCGGGGTTGTCGCCACCAGGGTGGCATACCCGCTTTGTTCCAGCATGTCGGCGGTCATCTGGCGAACGGTTTCCTCGTCCTCGACCAACAGGACAATGGCACGCCACTGCGCTTCCACTGGCTCGGGGAGCACCTCGACCGCCTCCTGGGGTTCCGCCTCGCCGCGAAGAAAAAACACCTTGAACGTCGCCCCCAGGCCGGGTGCGCTCTCGACCAGAACCAGCCCCCGGTTTTGACTGACAATGCCGTACACCGTGGCCAGGCCCAGCCCGGTCCCCTTGCCGGTTTCCTTGGTAGTGTAAAAGGGCTCAAAAATATGGAGCTGGGTTTCCGGGCTCATGCCGCAGCCGTTGTCGCTCACCGCCAGTTGGACATAATCGCCCTCCGTGAGTTCGGGGTGCGCTTGGGCAAAATCGGCATCAACGTGCACATTCCTGGTCTCGACCACTAACAGGCCGCCGTCGGCCATGGCATCACGGGCATTGACGATCAGGTTCATGATCACCTGGTCCGCCTGGGTGGGATCCATAAGAATCGGCCATAAGTTTTCGGCCAGCCGGAGCTCAAAACGAATATCCTCGCGGATAAACCGCCCCAGCCCCTTCTGCACACTCCGGACCAGGACGTTGAGATTAACCACCCGGGGGGCGATCACCTCCTGCCGGGAAAACGCCAGCAATTGCCGGGTGATATCCCGCGACTGGGTGGCCGCCTTGATGATTTGGTTAAGGTAACCGCGCGCCTTATCCGGCGGCACAACCGTATTATGCATCAGATCGGCGTACCCGAGGATAACCGAAAGCTTGTTGTTGAAATCGTGGGCCACGCCGCCGGCCAGACGCCCGACGGCTTCCATCTTCTGCGCCTGCCGCAGTTGACCCTCCAGTTTCTGTTTTTGGAGCTCTTCTTCTTTTTTAGCGGTGATGTCGACCATGATCCCACGCAGCCAGCGCGCCGACCCGTTCTCCATGACCACGGTCACAAAATCGTGCATCCAGAAGAGCCCTCCGTCCTGGGCCAGGAACCGATATTCAAAATCGTAATCAGCCCCCCTGGCGATACATTCCGCACTATAGGCCTGCACCCTCGCACGGTCTTCAGGATGGAGGCGATCCAGCCAGAACCCATCCGCGTACCAGGCGGCCACCGGATATCCCAATAATCGCTCGGCCTGTTTGCTGACATAAGTGATGGTGCGGGTCTGGGCATCGACTTCCAAGACGATGCCGTCCACCGAATCGACCAGATTGACAAAGCGGGTCCGCTGCTGGCGCAACTCCTCTTCGCTCCGCTTTTTCTCAGTGATATCCCAAGCTACCCCCAGCACCCCCATAAGCAGCCCGTCCGCATCATAGACCGGAGTCTTGATGGTTTCCACCAGCTCCCGGTGGCCGTCAACGGCATAGGTGAGCCACTCCTCGTTGAGGCTCGGCTGTCCGGCGACGATGGCCTTGCGGTCGTGCTCGCGGAAAAAATCAGCCAACTCCGCATCAACAAAATCATAATCTGTTTTCCCTATGATTTTAGCCTCTTCGGCACCAAAAAACCTTTCAAACCGGGCATTGCAGAAAAGGTACACCCCTTCGGGATTCTTCATCCAGACCAGGGCCGGGATGGTTTGGAGCAGATTGCGCAGCCGGGTCCGTTCATTTTCAAGGACGCGTTGGGCTTGTTTGAGATCGGTAATGTCACGGGCAAGGAAAAAAAGACAATCCTCGCCCCTGACCTTGATCGGCACCAGGAACATCAGGGCATGGCGTTGTTCCCCCGACTTTGTGCCCAGTAAAAACGCATACTTTTCCAGCCAGCCCTTCTCCCGGACAATTGCGACCGCCCCGGCCCGGGCTTCGGTGGTCCACAACCCCACCTCAGTCGAGGTTCGACCGAGGAGTTCGGGCAGTGTCCAGCCTGTTATCCGGGTGAAGCCGTCATTGATTTCCAGAAAGATGCCATCCGCCAGGCGGGTTATCCCGACCATGTCCGGCATTAGATGAAAAATCGCCGCATATTTCTGCTCGGAAAGACGGAGCTCTTCCTCCACCCGGATCCGGTCGGCGATCTGCCGGCGCAATTCCTGATTGCGTAACCGCGCCCGATAGGGTCGCGCCACCAGCCACCCGATGCAAACTGCGGCCAACAGGCTGTTGACCAAGCCAATATAAAAGAAAGGTGATTCCGTGGCGGTTTGCCTCGACCAGCCTTCCTTGGGCAACGCCGCCAGTTGCCACGCGCCCCCGGGGATGGCAAGGGTCATATTGACCGGTTGCCGGGAAAAGAGGGGTTCGGTTCCCCAGATCAGCGTCCCGGCATTGCCTTGCTCATCGACCTTACGCAATCCGACCTCCAGGGTTGCAGCGGATGGAATCCCGCCGGTATCCAGCAGTCCATCAATATCGGTGACCACCGACACCACCCCCCAATAGCGGGGCTCCGCCCCCGGCAAAGTGTCGACCCGGGTAAACACCGGCACCCTGGCAATGATGCCCCGCCCCCCTTGCACTAAATTATGGGGGCCGGAGAAGACCGGCTTACCCGTCTCCATCGCCCTTTGCACCATTGCATACTGGTCAGGCAGGGTTGAATAATCGAGACCGAGAACCTGCCGATTGCCTTCCAGGGGGTAGACCAGGGTGACCAGGTTGTCGGGCGCAACGACAATATTGCGGATCTGGGGATGCCCCTTGAGAGCTTGCCGCGCCAGGGCCTCGAACAGGTCCGACGCGATGCCGCCCTGATGGGCAATCACCTCGGAAAGTCCCGAGGTCGCACTGAAAACCGTATTGACGATCCCTTCCAAGCGGGCACGGATGGTGGCAAGATCCTGGGTGACCTGGCTGCGGGCCAGGCTCTGGCGACGCTCCGTGTCCAGAATAGCGAACTGAAGACTGAGTACCAGGCCAAGCAGCAGGGCCAGGCCGGCCATGCTCACGGAGAACAGGATGCTGCGGCGGGTGATGTTCTTTTCTGTGTCATCCTGCACCACATTCACCTCACGAAAAAAATTCGATTCAACAAAGCTCATCCCATAGTTTTCAAGGCAACCACATATCTTCAGGATAGCAGGGCAAGGTGTGTTGTCAAGCTGCTTCAAGGCAACACTTCCAAACAGGCCAGGCAACCCTGGCCTTATGCTTGAGTAGATCCTCGCTGCCGCCTGCTAGCCTGCATTTCTCACAAAAGGTGTGCCGCGCCTAGTTTTACTGCTTGCGGGATATCTTTTGCCTGCCGGGCCGGTCGGCAAAAGCATCAGTTGCTGTGCTTTGATCCGGTTCTCCATTTCACCACGGGCGCAATACAGACTTTGGTCGCGTTCGCTGTCAATCAGCGTCGAAAAATGACCTCCCGAAGCATGGAAGTTGGCTGAACATGGCCGAGATTGAGTTGAATGTTCTCATTGGTCAATGTCTGAACCGACGAATTGACGATATCGAAGTAGCCAGAAAAGAGGTGAATGCTTGGCAGAAGCAACGAAGGATGCGCGGATACAATTGTCACGCTTGTATCCGACACTAGAAAGGTGACAAGACACTAGTTTGGCGCGAGCATCCTGCGCCTCGGTGGATCGGCCTTTCATGTTGTTGAGGCCGATGAGGATTCCAGGATAGTATTGTCGAAAAGCTGCTCGTTGGTCTGCTCTATCCATTGCCTGGCTCGGGTGTTCTCTCCGAAATGGACATGGGCAACGTCATGGAGGTGCTGGGAACAGCGGAAAGAATCGAGCACTTGGCGGCAATCAGGGAAAAGCGACTGCACCGTATCCCAAATCCAACCGACGCCATCAGCGGCAAAGACAAAAATCAGTTTTCTGTGCAGGCCGGCCGGAATTTTTTCATCCATCTCCCGGACCTCGTCCGGTAAAGGAATGATTTCGACCATCTCGTCCCGGGAGGCGACCTCGTTGGAGAGATTCTCCAAGAAAGGTATGCAGAAAAAACGGAGTTCGGTTCACGTTCCCTGGTGTCCTCGTCCGTTGCCGTGATAGGCAAAGCCAAGCTCCCGCATTTTGCGCGGTTCATAAACGTTGCGCAAATCGATGAAGACTGGGCTGTGCATTTTGCCCAGTACTCGTTTTAAATCCAAGGCCCGGTAAAGGTTCCATTCGGTCATCAGAATGAGGCAGTCCGCCCCTGCGCACACCTCGTAGGGGTCTTCGACGTAGGTCATCGAATCGGGCAGCAGTTTTGCCGCCTCCCGCATCCCTTGGGGATCGTGGGCCACGATCTTCGCCCCCTTCTCAATCAAGGCCGGCAGGATAGTCAAGGCCGGCGACTCGCGCATATCGTCGGTTTCGGGCTTGAAGGTGAGGCCGAGCACGCCGATGGTCTTGCCGGTTTCGCTGCCGCCCAAGGCATCGCGGATCTTCTTCACCATCCGTGCCTTCTGGGCGGCATTGACCTCCACGGCCGCTTCCACAATGCGGGCGCTGACCCCATGTTCCTGGACAGTGCGCAGCAGCGCCACCGTGTCCTTGGGGAAACAGGAGCCGCCGTAGCCCGGTCCGGGGTGGAGAAATTTCTTGCCGATCCGGCCGTCAAGCCCGATTCCTTTGGCCAGGGCAATGGCATCGGCCCCGACGACCTCGCAGATATTGGCCATTTCATTGATGAAACTGATTTTCACCGCCAAAAAGGCATTGGCGGCATATTTGATCAATTCGGCGGTTTCTATCCCGGTGATTACGATCGGGGTCTCGATGAGGTAGAGCGCGTTGTAAATATCGCGCAGCACCGCAGCGGCCTTGTCATTTTCCACGCCGATGACGACCCGGTCCGGCCGCATGAAATCGGTGATTGCCGCCCCTTCCCGCAGGAACTCGGGATTGGAGGCCATGTCGAAATCTGCAGCCGGGTTGGTCTCGCCGATGATGCGGGCCACCTGGCGGGCGGTCCCGACCGGCACCGTGCTTTTATCCACCACCACCGTGTACCCGGCCAGATGCGGGGCCAGATCGCGGGCCGCCTCGTACAGATAGCTGAGATCGGCATACCCGTCGCCGCGACGGCTCGAAGGTGTGCCCACCGCAATAAACACCGCCTCCGCCTCCGGCACCGCCTCGCTGAGTTCGGTGGTGAACCGGAGCCGGCCGCCGGCCATATTTTTGGTCACCATATCGGCCAGGCCCGGCTCATAGATCGGGATCTGTCCCTGGCACAAGGCGGCAACCTTGGCCGCGTCTTTATCGACACAGACCACTTCGTGGCCAAACTCGGAAAGACAGGTGCCGCTGACGATGCCGACATACCCGGTCCCAATAATTGCAATTTTCATAAATAATAACTCCGGTACCATTCAACAAAGCGCTGCAATCCGACCTCGATCGGGGTGGACGGCCGAAACCCGACGTCCGCCACCAGATCGTCGATATTGGCATAGGTCTGCTGGACATCGCCATCCTGCATGGGCAGGAAATTTTTCACGGCTTTCCTCCCCAGGCAATCTTCCAGCACTTCGATAAAATACATTAATTTTTCCTGATGGTTATTGCCGATATTGTAAATACGGTACGGTGCCCAACTGGTGGCGGTGTCCGGCTGGCTTGTATCCCAGCCCGGATTCGGCACCGGCGGTTGCTCGATCACCCGGGCCACGCCCTCGACGATATCGTCGATATACGTGAAATCTCGGGCCATATCGCCATTGTTGAAGATATTGATCGGTTCACCGGCGAGGATCGCCTTGGTGAACAGAAAATAAGCCATATCCGGTCGTCCCCAGGGCCCGTACACTGTGAAAAATCGCAGGCCGGTGGTACGCATGCCATAGAGATGACTGTAGGCGTGGGCCATCATCTCGTTGGCTTTCTTGGTGGCGGCATAAAGCGAAACCGGGTGGTCCACATTGTCGTGGACCGAAAACGGCATGCGGGTGTTGCCGCCGTACACGGAACTCGAAGAAGCGAACACCAGATGGCCGACCCCGGAGTGGCGGCAGCCCTCGAGGATGTTCACAAACCCGAGGAGGTTGGAATCGGCATAGGCATGGGGATTGGTGAGGGAATAACGGACGCCGGCCTGAGCGGCCAGATTGACCACCGCCTCGAACCGATGGGTGGCGAACAATTGCTCCATTCCTTGCCGGTCAGCCAGGTCGAGTTCGAGGAAGGTGAAGCGGGTGAGATTAAGCCACTGTAGTCGCGCTCTTTTCAGGTCAGGGTCGTAATACGCATTGAGGTTGTCAATGCCGACTACTTCCCAACCCTGACCGAGCAATTTCCCGGACAGGAACGAACCGATAAAACCGGCCGCGCCGGTGACTAATATTTTTCGCATGACGGGGATACCATCTCCTACGGTTCGCAGTCAGGGCCAACGGCCCGGTTATCGCCCCTTGACACAGCCGGCGACATCACGGGGCGGAAGTCAGGCTGGTGCGGTCAGAGACATATTTCCATATCCCCCCTGTTACCAGCGCCAGAGTTCTTTGGAGGCGGACAGGGTGAAGAGTACCCGATTGTCGGTGTATTGATCGCTGGCCAGGTTACCGTCGGATACATAATAGGTATATGCTACTCCGGCTTTGTACCATTGCGCAAACGAATAACTGAAACCTACCCCGGCCTCGTAGGTATTCGTATTATAGGCAGTATCGCCGGTGGTATTGCCCGAGCCATCTGCATTGGCCGCGGTCAAATAGTTTCCCTGGGGATTAAAAGTGGACTCCCAGGTATAGCGGGCGTGGGCATCGAGGGCGAGGCGCTCGGTGTACTGATAAGAAAACGTGGCGTTGGCGTTGTAGGTATCGGTTAAACCGGAGTCTTGACTGCCGGTAAAATTCTGGGCGGCATATTGCTTGTCGAGCGCCAGGGTATAGGCGGCATGCTCATACTTCCTCGAAAACGTCAGGTAGCCATTGTACCCCCAGGTCCCGTCGAGTCCGTCGGTTTTCGCAAAGGAAGGGCCAGCGCCCATGGCTATCCTGGTGCGGGAGTCATAGGCATGGTCCCAGCCGAGGGACCCGTTATGGACCTGGTAGCCCGGCTGGGTATCGCCATCGTACTGGGTTTCCGAATAGGAATACTTCACCGGGAAAAAATTGTTCGGATCCTGGACGTAATCGACCCCGAGGTTGCCGCCGTATTGATCCAGATCGGGCGTGCCGTTGGAAGTCCCCGTGGTTGTCGTCCCATTGTCATACAACCCTCGGGTGTAATTGAGCCCCAGACTGGATCGCCAGTTTTGATTGAACCCGTGGGAGTAATTGGTGAAGAAGGTGTGCTTGTCGTAGTCGTTGTAGTCCTGATTGTCCTGTTGGCTGTTATAGTTACCGCTGCCCTGATCGTTGCGGAGCACACTGTATGTGTAACCGCCGCCAATGCTGCTGAGCTGCGACAGGGTGTAGGCGGTTTGCACGGTGGCGGTATTGGTCCAGTAGGTTTGGCCGCTCAGATCTTGGGATAACTGGTTTGTGACTGGAACTGGCGATTGCCCGCTGCCGCTGACAGGGGAGGTGTAGTTGGAGTTGCTCGTGGAAACCGACGGGTCATCGGACCGAACATAATCATCGGACACGGTCAACGACCAGAATCGGGAAAGGGCCCGTTCCGCTTTCAGGTTCAACCGATGATCGATTCCACTATCCTCGCTGATATAATCGTAATAGATCGTCGGGGCATACGTGAGGCTCAGCGTATCGTAAATACCCTTCGACTCCACCGTCACCAGCGGACCGATGCCCACCTTCTTGGCATCCCCTTCGTCCGAATTGGTGCCGCTGGTATTTTGCTTATAGGAACGCGAACGAAAATCATAGGACGTATCCGCCCCGCCGGTCACCGTTGTTTGGCGGCCGTAGGACGGAACGGCCAACACCACAGTAAGCAGCGAAACCGCAACCGGTATCCATGACCAGCGATGAAAAATCTGCATATTCTTCCCTGTGTTCAATGAACGACCACAACATCCCCAGGTTCGATCAGGATGTTTTTCTCGGCGTCTTTGCCCTTGAGATAATCATCGTAATTGAAATTAAACCGCTGGCCCTTGGACGGCTCTTTCTGTGCGCCACCCTCGGCGACCAACTCATTGCTCTGCCGGATAATGGTGATTTTTGAATTGGCCCAATCGGTCATGCCGCCGGCTTTGGCGATCGCCTTAACCACGGTGGTGGGGAAATCGAGGTGAAACAGGCCCGGGGCCTTCACCTGCCCCATCATGGTATATTGCCTGCTGTTGCTCTGCACCAGGGAGGTAATGACGGTGGGCTTGTCGAAGACCGTGCTGTACAGTTTTTTGAGATAATCGGCCAGCTGGGTCATGGTCATGCCGACCACATAGACATCGCCGACATTGCGCAGCGACACGCGGCCATCGGTGCCGACTTCCGCGCCGGCGCCGCGACCGCGAACCGCATCCTGCGCTTCGACCCCAGATTTTGCGGCGGCTGCAGTCGGATTGCTCGGCCCGGCAGGACTGCCCGGCCCAACCGTCATCGAACCTTCCCCATAGACTTCCACATAGAGAATGTCCCGGTAGCCGATGACATACTCATTGTCCACCTTGGCCATCCCTTTACCGCCCATTATTTCTTGGCGATATTTCTCTTTGGTGTCGCTTTTCACCGGATTGTCGCCGGTCGATTCAGCAGCCCAGCACGACAAGGCCATCGCCATACAAAGGAATACGGTCGCCCAAATGGAGGCTTTTGCTGCCACGGAATGTTTTTTCATACCATTTTCTCCCTATGTACTCAGTAAGTTTTATAAATTATCAATTTATGCTACATGAATCAATGACATAGGTCAAAACAAAAAAGACTAATTCACCTTTTTATGGCATGATCCGGTTTGGTTGCCCCGGCCCGGACGGCCGCAAACATCCAGGCACGGCATCACCAGGCAAGTCTTTCACCCTGGAAATATTGTTTCCCCGATAAAATATCGGCCCTGCAAAGACCCAGATACTTTTTTGTTCCTCAATCATGCTGAGTTGATATATAAAGAAGAAGTGGAACAAATGATTTTTTGCAGTTTCAGAGATGGTTAGCCTGCAGGTATTTGCCTGCCTTCAATTCAAACGTACCGGAGGAGCGCCCTTTGACCTCTTCACCACGTTCTGCACTCCCGGCCCGATTCGGGCCAATAGCGCCTATTCATTTGTTACAAACATATACCAGCAAGCCTATAACCTTTTCCACCAAGGGGTAACTATGCCATCCACAAGATCACTGTTGTCCACCGCGATCCTCCTGCCGATGCTTTTTCTGCTGTTGTTTTCCGGTTGCTCCGACAACGGCAAAAAAAAAGAACAGCATTACAACAAAGCCATGGTGTATCTGACTGAAAACAAGGATAAAGAAGCAACCATCGAATTGCGCAACGCCATCCAGATCGACCCGAAGTATGCCGAAGCCCGGTACCAATTGGGTTTGCTGTATCTCAAAGCCGGAGAAGTCAAACAGGCCTTTGACCAACTCCAACGGGCCTCGACCCTTGATCCGAAAAACATCGACGCCAAGATCAAGACCGCCGAATTTTACCTGCTTTCCCGTAAAAAAGAAGACGCCCGCAAAAATATCGACGAGGTCCTGCAACAAGCTCCCGGCAACAAGGATGGCCTGGCCTTGCTCGCCAACCTGGAGCTGATCGACGGCAAGTATGACGCCGCCCTGACCGCCGTTGAAAATGCCATTGCCGCCTCGCCCAACGAAGACCGGCTCTATGCCATCAAGGGCCGGGCGCTGGCCTTGAAGCAGCAGTTCCCGGAAGCCGAAAAGGCCTTCTTAAAAGCTATCGAACTAGACCCCAAAAAAATAGCCAATTACGCGACCCTGTCCGCCTTTTATGTCGAGCGGAAAGAACTGGACAAGGCCAAGGCCACCCTAGAGAAGATGGCCGCCGCCCTGCCGGGTTCCTCCCAGCCGTTCCTGCAAATGGCCTCCCTTGAGCTGATGCAAAACGATGTGGAGGAGGCCGAACAGCACCTGACGCAGGCACTGAAAATCGATCCTAAAAACAGCAAGCTGAAAGTTTCAGTCGCCGAATTTTACTCAAAAAGAGGCAAAGTCGAGCAGGCGGAGCAGCTCTATAAAGAGGCCATCGAATCCGCCGAAAAACCCGAAGATTTTGAAGCGGAACTCGCTAATTTCTATTTCGACCATGGCAAGTTTGACCAGGCCAAGGCCCAGTTGGACCTGGTGGTCAAAAAGAATGAGAAAAACGCCACCGCCAAACTGGTCAAAGCCAAATTCGCGCTGAAAGACGGCAAAAATCAGGAAGTTATCGATATCACCACCGGATTGATCCGCGATTACCCCAAATGGGGCGAGGTCTTTTTTGTCAAAGCCCTGGCGCTCAGCAATCTCAACGACCAGAAACTGGCCAAGGAAGCCTTGTTGGAGGCGATCAAGCTGAGCCCGGGATTGGGCAAGGCCCATTCGCTGCTCGCTCTCCTGGCGCTGCAGGAAAACGATTTCGAAACGGCCAAGAAAGAAGCGGCCACAGCTCTTAAAATCAACCCGCGCGATTTCCAGGCAGCGCTCACCCTGGCCAAAGGCGTGCTTTTTTCCAAGGAATTCGAAACCGCCGAGAAGATGTTCACCGAACTCCATGCCAAGGTGCCGGAAAACGTCGAAGTCCTCGGCAGTCTCGGCCTGACCTACATGGCTGAGAATAAAACCGACAAGGCTAAGCAGACCTTTGAGAAACTGCTCACCCTGCAACCCGGCAACGCCAAGTCCTTCACCTTCCTGCTCCAAATTGCCCAAAAGGGCGGAGCCCAGAAAGACGCGCTCATCAAAATGACCCGCGCCCAAATTGAAAAAGCCCCTGCAAGCGGCGAATTGCAGCTCCTGCTGGGTAACCTGCTGCTCAGCAACAACCAACCCGACCAGGCTCTGGAACTCTTCAACAAGGCCCAGGAACTGTCGCCGGAAAACCCGCAGCCCTATGCGATGAGCGCCCTGATCCTCACCAAACAGGGTAAGACCGATCAGGCCATCACCGAATACCAGCAACTGCTGGCGAAGCAGCCCAAGGCGATCGGCGCCTATATGGGCTTGGCGAGCATCTACGAGCAGACGGGGAAGAGCAATCTGGCCAAAGAGGCCTATGAAAAAATCCTGACGATCAAACCCGATTTCGCCCCGGCGGCCAACAATCTGGCCTGGATGATAGCCGAAAGCAAGGATGCGGATCTGGGAGAAGCCCTGCGCCTGGCCATGACCGCCAAGCAGCAATTGCCCGACGATGTCCATATCATCGACACCCTGGGGTGGGTCCATTACAAGCGCGGATCGTTTGGATTGGCCCGCAGCGAATTCAGTCAGGCGGTCCAGAAACAGGAAGACATGCCGGTGCTGCGTTACCACCTGGCCCTGGCGCTGTATGGCGAGGGCAGGAAACAGGAGGCGATCAAGGAACTCGAACGCGCCCTGGGCCAAAAACAGCCGTTCAATGAAAAAGAGGCGGCAGCCGCCACCCTGCAGAAATGGCAGAGTGAAAAGTAGACCGCCGCCCCTGTTCTTAATTTTAACCGGATACACACTTGATGCCAGCACGGACTGAAATCATCAGCCGCTTGCAACTGCAGGCCAGGGTCGAGGAGTTGGGCCGCCAGCTCTCCCTGGAATACCAGGGCCGGCAGCTGGTGCTGCTGGGCGTACTCAATGGCGCCTTTATCTTTGCGGCCGATCTCTGCCGGGCGATCGACCTTGCACTTGAAATCGATTTTATCCGGGTAACCAGTTACGGCGCCTCGACCGAAAGCTCCGGCACGATTCGCCTGCTCAAGGAGCCAAGCATCGACCTGGCCGGCAAGGACGTCCTCCTGGTCGAGGATATCGTCGACACCGGCACCACCATGGCCTGGCTACAGGAGCATTTCCGGCAGAGCCCGGCTCGATCGGTCCGGATCTGTTCGCTGATCGACAAGAAGGAACGGCGGAAGGTCCCGGTCGATGTCGATTATATCGGTTTTTCGCTCGACCAGGGATTCCTGGTGGGCTACGGTCTGGATTGCGCCGAACAATACCGCAACCTGCCGGCTATCTATGCTTTGGACTGAAAGAATCTCGGCCCGTCTTGAAAAAGACGGGCCGAATGTATTGTAAACCTGCTGCAATGGAGACTCGTATGCAAAGAAAACAGTTTGCCGTGATCCTTTCCGGCTGCGGCCATCAAGATGGCGCTGAAATTCACGAAGCAACCCTCACCCTTTGGGCGATCCACAAAAACGGGGCGGATTTTCAATGCTTCGCCCCGGACATCAAACAGCATCACGTACTCAACCACATCACCGGCGAAGAAATGTCCGAGAAGCGCAACGTGCTGATCGAATCGGCCCGGATCGCCCGTGGTAAAATCGCCTCGCTCGCCACTTTTTCACCTGAATCCGTCGATGGCCTGGTACTGCCCGGCGGATTCGGCGCTGCTAAAAACCTGAGCAGCTATGCCTTTGACGGCGCGGGCTGCAAGGTCAACAACCATGTTGCCAAAGCTATAAAAGCCATGCATGCCGCCGGCAAACCCATCGGCGCCCTCTGCATTGCCCCGGTCATCGTCGCCAAAGTACTGGGCGACGTCACCCTGACCATCGGTCAGGACAGCGGCACCGCCGCCCATCTGGCCACCATGGGGGCGCAGCACACGCCGACCCAGCCGGGCGAAATCGTCATCGACCGGCAAAACAAGATCGTCACCACCCCCTGTTACATGCTCAACTCCCGGGTTGATCAAATCGCCGACGGCGCCGACAACCTTATCCGGGCCATGCTGGAAATGATGGTCTGACCCCTCGCAGCCCACGAAGATTCCATGGTGGCGGCAGCGCCGATGGACGTCAACCCGGCCTCGGCGCAGATGTATATCGTCAATCCCCTCAAAGGCGGCTCCATCGCCGGTCTGTTTTCCACCCATCCGCCCATGGAAGAACGCATCCGCCGTTTGCTGTCCATGTAAGCCCCTGGCCTGGAAAAAATCTCCTGCGGCAACCCAACCTCACAACTGACTGACCAACCCGGCAAAGGCCCGGGGATCAAGGCACCCCTGCCCGAGCATGATCCCGGCGAGTCCGGGAATCTGCCAGAGGGTTCGGCCATTGGCCACGGTCACCCCGCCGCCGTAGAGCACCGGCCGATTATCGGTTCTGCGGGCGATCTGGGGCAGCATGGCGACGATCTCCGCCTGATCCCTGGCCATCTCCAGGGCCACCGGAGTGTCCGGCGTATAGGCCCAAAGCAGCTTGCCCAATTCCTCGACCGCCATGGCGGCGGTCTGCGGCACCAGCTGCTCCCGGTTGAAGCAGACAATGGGGGTCAGTTCTTCCGCCAGCGACTCAAAGGCCTGCCTGGCCACATCCTGTACGGTTTCATGGAAATAACGCCGTCGCTCCTGGTGACCGATCAGACTATACTTCGCCATGCCTCGCAGCCAAGCGGCCGGCAGCGATCCGGTGTAACTCCCTTGCGGAAAGGAGGAGACCCCCTGGGCGGCCAGGGAAACCCCGGCAAGTTTTCGGGTCTGCGCAAAGACGCGCTCCAAATAGAAGGCCGGAACCGCCAAAACCACCTCGACTCCGCTGCGCGGCTGATAGACACCGGCAAAGGCTTCGCACCACTGGATCGCCCGCTCCGGCGAGAGATTGGCCTTCCAATTGGCCAATATTATTTTTTCCATACGTTTCTCCGGTTACAAAACATTCCTGCAGGAAATGGTCAGGGGGCGGGACGCAGCACCTCCTGCCGCAGACTCTTTCGGTCGACCTGATGGGCCTGCGGGACTTTGCCCGGTTCCGGGCCTTGCCGCTCCATGTTTCGCGGCAGCAGGGTCACCACCGCTCCGATAATCCCGAACACCACCAGGGTCAAGACTAATACCAGGAGGGAGCGTCGAAGGATGCTGCCTGCTGGCTTGCCCACAGGCGGGGCCTGATCGGAGCGCATATCATTTGGTCTCGGTGGCAAGGATGGTCGCCAGCAAACGTCTGACCCGCTGTTCGTCCGCCCCGGTGATCGCCACGGTTTTACTGCGACTCTGCTGGCCGCTTTTGATGATCAGCGCGGATTGAGGAAGATGAAACAACTTGGCCAGATAGGCAATCACTGCCTTGTTGGCTTTGCCGTCAACCGGCGGGGTAGTCAGACGAAGCTTGAGAGCGTCCCCCTGCAACCCTGCCAGCGCATTGGCCGAGGCCCGCGGTTGGACCTGCAAGCGCAGGAGCAGGGAGCCGTCTGCCAGGACCTGTAGGCAGGGTATTTTATCGTGGGGCAGCATCTGCTGCGCAAAAAAATGCGTTTGCCGGTCAGGTCCGAAGATCTGCTACTGCAGGCTCATCGCGATCTGCTGCAGGGTCGGCACCAGAAAGCTCTGGAGAAAGACAATGACCAGAATGAGCACCATCGGGCTCAGGTCCAGGCCGCCCATGGCCGGCAACACCCGCCGGATCCGCAGCAAGAGCGGATCGGTGGCCTGATGGAGAAAACGGACAATGGGATTGTAGGGATCGGCGTTCACCCAGGTGATGACCGCCCGGGCGATCACCACCCAGATATAGGCGCTGAGGACGAAATTGATCAGTTTGGCGATGGCCAGAAGGAAATTACCAAGCATAAACATAAGGGGTTCCTGAATGGAATAATGAAAAGACGACGTTTGCAGCCGGTGGACGCTTGCCGATCCGGCTCACGCCACCCGGCTGCCGTTGGCAATTGCGCCGGCCACCGTGGCCAGCACCAGTTTTTCCGATCCGTCCGCCTGGGGCTCCTTGGCCGCCAGCACCATGCCGTGCGACAGAATGCCCATCAGCTTGGCGGGCTTGAGGTTGGCGACAATCAGTACCCGCTGCCCGATGAGGTCTTCCGGGCGGTAGTGCAGGGCGATCCCGGCCACAATAATCCGCTCCTCGGGCGCCTTGACGGTCAGCTTGAGCAGGCGATCCGATTTGGCCACCTGCTCGGCGGCGACAATCTCCGCCACCCGCAGCTCGACGGCCTTGAACTGGTCAAAAGTGAGTACCCCTTCTTCGGCGGGTGCTATCTGGGGTTTGCCGGCAACGGGCGGCTTACCGGCAGCGGGTGCGACAGGCGCCGCCTTCTTTTCCACCCGCGGAAACAGTTGGGCACCCTTGTCGATCATCGTGCCGCTGGGCATTTCTCCCCACTGCCCCACACCCTCCAGGCCGGTATCGGCAAAGGCTTCCTGCATGCCGAGGGCGGTGGCCATCTTCTCGGCGGTCTGCGGCATAATCGGCTTCAAAACCAGCGCAATCATCCACAGGGCCTCGGCCAGATGGCACAGCACCATCCGCAGCCGCTCTTCGTGGCGCGCGTCCTTGGCTAATTCCCAGGGAGCATTGGAGACGATATAGCGGTTGAGCAGACCGATGACCTCCCAGACGGCCTGCAGGGCCTTGTGGAATTTGAAATCATCCATGCATTCCCGGTACATGGCCGCCATGGAGGCCATGGCGCTGATCAGTTCGCGGTCATCCGGGGTGAACAGGGCCGCGACGCCGCGCTCCGGGATTTTACCCTGGGCATACTTGTCGATCATCGTCAGGGAACGGGAAAACAGATTGCCGAGATCGTTGGCCAGATCGGCGTTGTGGCGGGCCAGGATGGCATCGGCTGAAAACGAGGCGTCCAGGCCAAAACTCATCTCCCGCAGGACAAAATAACGGACCGTGTCCACCCCGTAGGTATCGACCAGCTCCTTGGGCCGGATAACATTACCGATCGATTTGGACATCTTGGTGGCATCGACGTTCCAATAGCCGTGGACATGGAGGCGCTTGTAGGGGGGCAGCCCCATGGCCTGGAGCATGGTCGGCCAAAAAATGGCATGCGGCTTGAGAATGTCTTTGGCGATCACGTGTTCAGCGGCAGCCCAGTACTTCTCGAAATTCGACCCGTTGGGATAGCCGATGCCGGTGAGGTAGTTGATCAGGGCATCGAACCAGACATAGGTGACGAAGTTGCTGTCAAAGGGCAGCGGGATGCCCCAAGTGAGACGGGCGATCGGTCGGGAAATGCACAGATCTTCCAGGGGTTCGCTGAGAAACGACAAAACCTCGTTGCGGTAGCGCTCCGGGGTGATAAATTCCGGATGGGCATGGATGTGATCAATCAGCCAGTCCTGATATTTCGACATCCGAAAAAAATAGTTCTGCTCGCTGATCTCCTTCGGCGCCACCTGGTGATCCGGGCACTTGCCGTCCACCAGCTCCTTCTCGGTGAGAAAGCGTTCGCAGCCCTGGCAATACAATCCCGAATATTCGCTGAAATAGATGTCGCCCTGGTCGTGCACCTGTTGCAAGATGTCCTGCACGGTCCGGATATGGTCGGGATCGGTGGTGCGGATGGTATAGTCCTGGGCGATGGCCAACAGCGGCCAGGTTTCTTTGAAAGTCGCGGCAATCCGGTCGACATATTGCCGAGGCGATTCTCCGGCCTTAGCCGCGGCCTCGGCGATCTTCTCGCCGTGCTCATCGGTCCCGGTCTGAAAGCGGACCTCGTCGCCGCACAACCGCTTATAGCGGCTGTAAGTATCGGTGACAATGGTGGTGTAGGCATGGCCCAGATGGGGCATGGCATTGACGTAATAGATCGGCGTAGTGACGTAGGTAGTCATATAGTTTGCAAACTCATTGGGTTAATGCTGTGCGTGCGGTTCCCGACTTACTGTCGGCAGACGTCATTCGCTCGTCTCCGAGTCGTCCGAATCGTCCCCGGGCAGCTCCTGCACCCCCCAGATATCGATGGATGATCGGGACTTCTTCCCCGATCCTTTTCGGCCGCAACATTTGGGCATGGGATCCGCCGCCCGCCATTCGTCTTCGGTGAACATCCGCTCATCGCCCCCGGAAGAGACCGCCACCACCTTGCCAAGCAAAGGCACCTGCCGGGTGACCTGGTAGGTCTTGCCCTCGAACTGCATGACCCGGCCCACCCGCGGCATCCCTTTTTTCATGACGCGGTAGGCCTCGTACTCATAGGTCAGGCAGCAGAGCAGACGGTTGCACAATCCCGAAATTTTGGCGGGATTGAGCGGCAAATCCTGGGTTTTGGCCATTTTGATCGAGACCGAATCAAATTTGGTCAAAAAGGAAGTGCAGCACAACTCGCGGCCGCAGGCGCCGAGACCGCCGATCATCTGGGTTTCATGGCGGACGCCGATCTGGCGCATCTCCACTCGGGTGCGGAATTCCTGAACCAGCACCTTGACCAGTTCCCGGAAATCAACCCGGCTTTCGGCGGTAAAATAAAAAATGATCTTGGAACCGTTGAAATACCGCTCAACCCGGACCAAATGCATCGGCAGGTGCAGCAGGTCGATGTGCCGCCGGCAGAGTCGAAACGCCTCCTTTTCCAGCTGGGGGAGGAGGGTGTATTTTTCTTTTTCTTCGTTGCTGGCCCGACGATGGATCCGGAAGTTCACCGGCCGATCGATCCCGGTGTCGACCGCACCGGCGGAGCGGGCGATCACCATGGCCGGTTCCGGCCCCTGTTCGGCCCGGACCATAACCTGATCGCCTCGGACCAGATCATTGGCCTGGGCGCTGGCGGTGAACTCCTGCCCCTGGTCGCGGAAGCGGATTTTATAATAATGAAGAACCGCTTCCACGCTGCCGCTTTCCCCAATCTGGGGCAGCTCAGCGGGTAACGGCCCGGTCTGCATATCTGTCATGTCGTTTCACTAGGAAGGAGTACTGCAGTCGAAAAGATCCAGGAGAAGCACTTCGCTGGTCAGACTACGGTTGCAGTTTCTGGCAAGTGCTTGTTCCGCCAGATCAATGGCGGCTATCTTAGCAGAAAGCTGCGATAAACTCCAGCGTTCTCTTATCCGCATCACCTCCGGGACAAAGGGCGTACAGGTCGCCGAGGTTCGCGCTGCCATGGTATTTTTCAAAAAGATCCTGAGCAGGGCCAGCAACGGCTCCAGGCCCTCTTTGCTCTCCGCCATTTCTGCGGCCAGGGCCAGGGCTTTTTCGACCCGCATCGCCGGACTCGCCGTTTCGGCCATTATCTCCTTGAGCAATCGCCGATACAAGACAAGCACCCCATCGGCTTCCAGGGTCAGGGCCTGACCGGGACAGCCGTCCACCAGAGCGGCCAGCGCCAGGCTGCCGGCCGCATCCAGCTCGGGCTTGCGGACGCGGATGATCTCAGCCGCCAGCGGCAACGGCAGCGGGGTGAAGGGGATCACCTGGCACCGGCTGACAATGGTGTCCAGCAGACCGCCGGTGGCGTTGCCGACCAGCAGGAGCAGATTGTTGGCGGGCGGCTCTTCCAAGATTTTGAGCAGACTGTTGCCCGCCTCCCGCCGCATGGTCTGGACATCCTCCAGGAGGACAATCCGCAGGCCGCCTTCAAAGGGCGCAAAGTTGAGCGCTTTTTTGAGATTGCGGATCTGATCGATCTTGATGGCCGCACCCTCGGGGGCGATCCGGAGGAAATCGGGGTGATTGCCCGATTGCAGCTTGAGGCAGCCGGGACAGGATCCACAGGGACGGAGGTCCTGCGGTCGGCGACAGAGGAGGACCGCCGCCAGATCAAGCGCCACGGTGGTCTTGCCCACCCCGTCCGGCCCGGCGAACAGATAGGCATGGGCCAGGCGGCCGCTGCCCACGGCCCGGCTCAGCAGGGTGAGGGGTTTGGTCTGTCCGAGTATCGCGGAGAAACTCATGGTTTAGAACAAGGTCTGCTGGCGCTGGGGCATCGCCTTGGCAGGACGGGAAGCGGGTGTCTGGGCCGTGCCGACGGCCATGTCCCGCCCCTCTGCCTCCGAGAACAGCGGCTCCTCGTCACCCCCGCCGGCGCGGAGATAGAGATACCGCTCCAGATGGCGCTGATAGTCGGACCATTGCTGACCGGTGCCGGTCATTTTGGCGCGGAGCCCTTCCATGAAGTTCATCTTGGCGTCCATATCGTCGAGATGATGGAGCAGGATAGCCTCCGGAGTCATCGGCAGCACCGGCGAGCCGTAGGCATATTGTCCGTGGTGACTGAGAATGATATGCATCAACCCGTCAACCTGATCCGCGGTGAGTTCGGCCACCTGCTCCGCGGCCTTGCGCACCATCTCCACCCCCAGCACCAGATGGCCGACCAACCGGCCCCGGTCGGTGTAACCAAAGGGCGGCCGGGCGAAATCGAATTCCTCGATCTTGGCGATGTCGTGGAGCAGAGCGCCGGCGATGAGCATATCCCGATCAAGCAGCGGATAATGGGCCGCGGTCTTCTCCGCCATGCCGACAATGGATAGGGTATGTTCGATCAGGCCGCCGATATAGGCGTGGTGCATCTTCTTGGCCGCCGGGGCCCGCTGGAACCGGGCCAGGGTCTCGCCTTGAAAAATCGCGCGGATCAGCGCCCGGATCGCCGAATTGCCGAGCCCCGCGATCACCGCCTCAAGCTCGGCAGCCATCTCCGCCAACGGCCGGGCGCTGGTGGGCATGAAATCGCCCAACTGCACCGTGTCTTCGGTTACCCGCTGGAGGGCGGTGATGGCCAACTGCAACTGATCGCGGAAGGGCTTGGCAATGGCCTGGACAAGCACAAAGCCGCCCTCTTCCGCTTGGGCGTCGAACTGCTGGGCATTGTCCCAGATCCGGGCCTCGATCTCGCCGGTTTTATCCATCAACCCCAGGGCCAGGTAGGGTTTGCCGGCCTTGGTTTCGGCCAGGGATTTGCGCGCGACCAGGAATATCTCCTGGAGCTGCTGCCCAGCGGTCAGCTGGGCGACAAAGATTTTTTTTCCGACTGCAAGCGTCATACCCTCACCTCAGCGGCCAACCGGCACCGCTCAGACATTGAAACGGAATTGGATGCAATCCCCATCCTGGACCACATATTCCTTGCCCTCGGAGCGCATCAGGCCTTTATCGCGGGCGATCGCTTCGGTCCCGCAGGCAATGTAATCGTCATAGGCGATGACCTCCGCCCGGATAAAACCGCGTTCAAAATCCGAATGGATCTTGCCCGCCGCACCCGGCGCCTTGGTCCCCTGCTTAATCGTCCAGGCCCTGGTCTCCTTCACGCCCACGGTGCAATAGGTGATTAGGCCGAGCAGATCGTACCCCGCCTTGATCAGCCGGTGCAGCCCCGGCTCGGACATCCCCATATCGGCCAGGAACTCCCGCTGCTCTTCGGCATCGAGCAGGCTCAACTCCTGTTCGATCGCCCCGGCTATGGTGACCATGGATGCGGTTTCCGCCGCCGCGGCCGAGGCCAGTTGATCGACGTATCGATTCCCCGTCACCAGTTCCTCTTCGCCGACATTGGCTACGTAGAGCACCGGCTTGGCGGTCAGCAGACAGAGGTCGCGGAACAGCTCGGCCTGCTGGTCGCTTTCGACGGCCAGGGTCCGGGCGGGCTGGCCCTGGTTGAGCACCGCCTGGAGCTGTTCGAGCAAGACAGCCTCGGCCAGAAACTTCTTATCGCCCGACTTGGCCTGGCTGCGGGTTTTGGTCAGCCGTTTTTCGACGGAATCGAGGTCGGCCAGGATCAATTCCATGGAGATCACCTCCAGGTCGCGCAAGGGGTCGACGCTGCCGTCGACATGGATGATGTTGTCATCCTCAAAGCAGCGCACCACATGGATGATCGCATCGACCTGGCGAATATGGCCGAGAAACTGATTGCCCAAGCCCTCGCCCCGGCTGGCACCTTTGACCAGACCGGCGATATCGACAAACTCCATCTGGGTGGGCACCTTGGTTTTAGTCTTGGCCAGGATGGCCAACCGGTCGAGGCGCTCGTCCGGGACCGGCACGATGCCGACGTTGGGCTCGATGGTGCAGAAGGGGTAGTTTTCCGCCGCGATGGCGGCGGCGGTCAAGGCATTAAAGATGGTCGACTTGCCCACATTGGGCAGCCCGACGATTCCACAACGAAATCCCATGGGATCCTCAATAGTTCGATACGGCAACGGCATGGGAATTGGTGCGGATATCGCGGTCCCCCTCTTGCTCACCCCGAGATTTCGGGTATAGTTGCTCTGTTTTCACCGGTCATTCCGGTTCCCTGTGATACACCATCTCTGACGCCTTGTGCAAGCAGTTATGAAAATCGATATCCTGATAACCGACTGTGCTCTGCTTCCGGTCCCCGGCCGGGAAGCCATGATTTTTCCCGGATATATCGCCATCAGCGGTGGTCGTATCGCCGGGCTGGGCCCCATGACGGAGTGTCCGCCGGTCGAGGCCGGGACCCGCCTGGACGGACAAGGACAGCTGGCCATGCCCGGTCTGGTCAACGGCCATTGCCATATGCCCATGACCCTATTTCGGGGCATGGCCGACGACCTCGCCCTGGCCACCTGGCTGCAGGACCATATCTTTCCGGCTGAGGCTCGGCGGGTCAATCCGGAGATGGTCTACGCCTGCGCCCAACTGGCCGCGGCCGAGATGCTCCTGGGGGGCATCACCACCGTGGCCGATGGCTATTTTTTGGAAGACGAGGTGGCGCGAGCCTGCGCCGATACCGGCATCCGCTGCGTGGCGGCCCAGGCGGTCATCGATTTTCCGGCCCCCGGTGTGCCCGATCCGACTGGAAACATCAAGGCGGCGCAAGCCTTTCTCGAACGCTGGCAGGATCACCATCCGCTGATCACCCCGGCACTCTTTGCCCATTCGCCCTATACCTGCAGCCCCCGGACCCTGCGCCGGGCCAAGGCGCTGACCCGTCAGCTCCAGGCACCTTTTTTCATCCATGCGGCGGAAACCCGCGATGAGATCACCCAGATCGCCGAGCCGCTGGCCGCCACCCCGATCCGCCATCTGGACGCCCTGGGTCTGCTCGACCGGGACACGGTCTGCGTCCACTGCGTCTGGGCCGATGACCGGGACCTCGATCTCCTGGCGGAACACCGAACCGGGGTAATCATCTGCCCGCAAAGCCATCTCAAACTGGCCTCCGGCCGGGCTCCGCTCCTGGCCATGCTGAACCGTCATATCCGGGTCGGCCTGGGTACCGACGGCGCGGCCTCCAACAACAGCCTGGACCTGTTCCGCGAAATGGACTTGGCGGCCAAGATTCAGAAAGTGACGCCCTGCGACCCGGTGGCGGTCCCGGCCGCCCGCATCCTGACCATGGCCACCAACGGCGGAGCTTCGGCCCTGGGATTTGGCGAGGGGCATGGCCGGTTGGCGCCGGGCAGCCCCGCCGACCTGATCCTCATCGATCTGGAGCAGCCCCACCTCCAGCCCTTTCACAGCCCCAATCTGCTGGTGTACAGCGCCGGCGCCGGCGATGTCCGCACGGTCATCGTTAACGGCGTCCTGGTGGTTGACAACCGCCGACTCCGCACCCTCGATCTGCAGGCCTGCATGGACCGGGTCCGGCGGCTGGCGGTGGTCGCCTAACCCAGCGCCGGTCGGACCGCCGCCTGCTGCTCAGCCTTTTTCGACCCGGAGGACCTGGACCGCTCCCATCTGGCGGATGCCGCTGCGGGTCAGGCGTACGCCCTCAACCACCGCCACGATCTCGCCGGCATGGATATAGCCCCACTCCCTGGCCATGGCCAGTGAGCGGAAGACCATCTCGGTACGCCCCAACTCCTCGCGGATGATCAGGGGAAAGATATTGTTATACAGACCGGCGTGCCGGGCCACATGCAGCGACTTGGTGACCAGCAGGATCGGCACCTTGCGGTTCCATTTGGACAGCGTCGGGTAGAGGGTCCCGTCCGGGTCGAGCAGCAGGGTGGCGGTGTTGGTGCTGAGGTTAGCCACCGCCGAGAGGGCGGGGTTGACGGCCGCATCCTCCATCAGCTGCTGATAGTGGTCGGCCCCGCCACGCGCATATCGCTCCTCCTCGCAGATGATCGAGGCCATGGTGCGAACCACGTTGACCGGATCGACCCCGGTGGCGGTTTCCTGGCTGAGCATCACCGCATCGGTCCCCTCCTTGATCGCCATGCTAACATCGGTGACCTCCGCCCGGGTCGGCCGGGCATTGACGGTCATCGAATCGAGCATCTGGGTGGCGGTGATCACCGGGGTGTTCATCTCCCAGCAGAGTTGGATGATCCGTTCCTGGATGCGCGGCACCCGGGCGGCCGGCAATTCCACCCCCATATCGCCGCGGGCGATCATGATGGCATCGGCAACCGCGACGATCTCCTTGATGTTCTGCACCGCCTCCGGCTTTTCGATCTTGGCCACCACCTTGAGGTTGCGTTTGCCCGAGGCCTTGATGTAGTCCTTGATGGTGATGATTTCCTCGGCGGTGCGCACAAAGGAAAGGGCCACGTAATCGATGGAATGATCGAGGCCCCAGTCGAGATCGCGCCAATCCTTTTCGGTGACGCTGGGCAGCGAAAGCGCGGTGGAGGGCAGGTTGATGCCCTTGCTCGATTTGAGGGTGCCGCCGACGATCACCTCGCAATGGACCTCCTCTCGCCCCTCCTTAACCACCCGCAACTCCAGCAGGCCGTCGTCGAGCAGCACCGGGTCGCCGACCCGCAGGTCGGCCAGGATGCCCGGGGTGATGGTCGATATCCGATCCACGTTCCCCTCCACCGGTTCGGCCTGAATGATGAGCACCTCGCCGGTTACAATCCGAATCGCGCCATCGGCCATCAAACCAGTGCGGATTTTGGGGCCGCAGAGGTCCTGGAGCACGGCGATCGGCTTCTCCCAGGTCTTTTCCGCCTCGCGGATGGCCTGCAGGGTGGCTTCGTGGGCCTCGTAGCTGCCGTGGGAAAAATTGAGCCGGGCCACGTCCATGCCCGCAACAATCATCTTGCCGAGCATTTCTGGGCTGCTGCAGGCCGGACCGATGGTACAGACAATTTTCGCCTTCTTGTTGACGCTGGTGTGGGCCTGGGCCGGAATGGAGGCCAGTCGCTTGAACAGGGCCTCGAAGTCAAAGGGCTTGGCGAGCACGCCGATAACATTAGGGTAGTGTTCCAATTGCTCCAGGGTCGTACGGTCGTCATGGGAACTGGTGGTGATCAGGATCGGCAGATGCGGGTTGATCACCTGAATAGCCTCGATGAACTTGAATCCGTCCCAATGCGGCATGTGGATGTCGCTGAGAATGATATCGTAGGCGTTCGAGGTCGCCAGTTGGAAACCCTGGTGGCCGTTGTCGGCGGTGTCGACGGTGAAACCCGCTTTTTCAAGGCGGGATTGCAACAGGTGCTGGGTGGGCTTGGAGTCTTCGAGAATCAAAATACGCATGGCAACCTCTTGGGCAGGGGAGTTACAGGTTGTCTTCAAGGATTCTATGTAGCATAGTGGAAAAAAAGGCAAATGGGAAAAAGAAATCACCTGCGTGCAAGCGGATGGGCCGCTTTCGGGCGCTGGGCATTCTTTTTCCATCAAGGTTCGGGCGTGCCCGACAGCAAGGAGGAACACATGCAGGTAATCATGGATCTGTGTATCGTGCCGCTCGGGGTCGGCGTCTCCGTTTCCGCCTATGTGGCCGAGTGCCACCGGATTTTGCAGGCAGCGGGTCTCAAATCGCAACTGCATGCCTACGGCACCAACATCGAGGGCGATTGGGATGCGGTGATGGCCGCGGTCAAGCAGTGCCACCAGCAGGTGCATGCGATGGGCGCCCCCCGGATCACCACCACCATCAAGCTCGGCACCCGCACCGACCGCGACCAGACCATGGCGGACAAGGTGCGAAGTGTGCAGGATAAATTATAGCACTTCCAAATCCGTAAACACCCCCGATAGACAGGGAACCATAATGCCCCGAGATCGTTGGGTGGCAAAGGGGGCTCGCGTTCCGGGTTAGCACCGATCCAGGGAAAAGAAGATTGACAGCGTGGAAAGATTCAGGCTAGAATGACCAAGGATATACGCATTGGAACGATTGGGAAATATAATGGCGGAAGTGCATGGGAATCGAACCCACCAGCCGGGCTATTCACCCGGCACACCGGATTTGAAGTCCGGGAGAGCCACCAGAGCCCTTTCCACGAAAACCATTGCCCCGCCTTGCTTCACCACCGCTCAACACTTTCCTGACAATCCCCCAGTAGATGCATAGTAGATGTTTTGCATCGCTTACTCTAAGCAATACGCCAGCTTTCTTTTTTAACCGCCCTCTCCCCCCTTTGTCAAATTGTAGCCTATGAATACAGAAGGGAGAGCTATCGCTAGCCCTCCCGTTCCTGCCTGCCTGTCCGTTCCTTCCTAGCTTCATCCTACCTCTCTATACCTTCTCAACCCTGCCGTCTTCAAGCGCGAAGGTTCCAAGTGCCATCCTGGCACCATTGCCATTCGATCCGTGAGTTAGAGAAATACAGAGTTCATCCCTCTGCTCTTGTTCATTCCACATTAAACTGACTTCTGCGCCGATATCCCACCCGTTCGCTTGGAGCAAAAGCCCTGATGACTTGTGACCTAGCCTTGATGCCTCTCCTCTGCCTCCCTGAATTGTACCCCTGAATTGTGCCATGATGATGATCTCCATAAGTAGAGTTGTTGTTACCTATTGGAGGTCGGCTGTCAGTGCTTATGGAGAGTCGATGACTCGACCCTTACGGGTGGGGTCTTTGAGGAGGCGGGGGATAGCCATCTTTTTGTGTCAAACACCCCCGGTGGCGAGGGGGGATGGTCTTTGTGGCTTGACTTGACTTGGGAGTTGCTAAACTTCTAACTTTCATTAAAATATAGTAATTACATATAATTACTGAAAATAGCACCTGGGCTGTTGTCGCCAAGCTGGCTTGTGTTAATCAATCAGGAAAGATATGGACAGGGTGAGTTAATGAGGAAAAGATAGAAGAAATGTACACTTATATAATATAGCCTCGTTGCAATCTCCACCCCTCCGGTAATCTCGTACCTTGAGGCATCCCTGCCTGTTGCACTTTTCGAGTTGTGCTTTCACATATATAACATTAAGTTGAACTTTTCAATTTAGTGAGATAATACTCTAAAGTAAGAAGCTTTTAATCCGTCCACTGCTACATTGTGGCGCTTGGTTGACCACAATACATAACCATACCAGCAATAAACAGGATTAAGATCAACATATCCTTGTTTTTGTAATCGATGTTACGCCTTCCATCCCGGCTTGGGATCTCACTGATTCAGATATCTAACTCAAAGGATTGTTGATTAATGAAAAAGAGATTGTTGCTTATAACTGTTTTATTCTTAGGACTTTCCGTTAATCAATCTTTGGCTGCCCCCACAAAAGCCTACACTGTAACTGACCTCGGTACACTAGGTGGAAACGTTGGTGTTGGTTGGGGTATTAACAGCTCTGGTCAGGTTACTGGAAGAAGCTCTACTGCCACGGGCTCTAATCCTTCTCAGCATGCCTTCCTTTACAGCAATGGTACAATGAGTGATTTAGGAACTCTCGGTGGCTCTCAGAGCCAAGGTCAAGGGATCAACAACTCCGGCCAGGTTACGGGGTGGAGTTACACTGACAGGGGCTATCAACATACTTTTCTCTACAGCAACGGTACGATGACCGACCTTGGCAAACTTGGCGGTACCTGGAGTTGGGGATATGATATCAACGACTTGGGTCAGATTACTGGGACGAGTACCACTAATAGAAATGAACAACATGCTTTTCTCTACAGTAACGGTACAATGTCTGATCTCGGAACTCTCGGTGGAATCTATAGCGCAGGCTTGGGGATAAATAATTCAGGGCAGATTACTGGATATACCACAACGGCCGAGAGTGGTGCGCAACATGCTTTTCTCTACAGTAACGGTACAATGTCTGATCTCGGAACTCTCGGTG
>CAZJEX010000025.1:58558-62848 GCA_964545155.1 uncultured Desulfobulbus sp.
GAGCCGAAAGCATGGGCTGGGGTATCAACAACACTGGAGATATTGTGGGGCAGAGTAACGTATTTACGGGTGAACAACATGCTTTTCTCTACAGCAACGGTACGATGCTTGATCTTAATTCACTTATCACCGCCAATGTTGGCCTTACTCTTAGAACAGCTTACGGTATTAACGACTCTGGGCAAATCACAGGTTATGGATCTTATGGCACCAACAAGGAACAACGTGCCTTCCTAATGACCCCCTCTACCATGCCTGAACCCAACCCCGTGCCTGAACCCTCAACCGTCCTGCTCCTTGGATCAGGCTTAGCTGGACTTCTTGCCATTGGCAGAAGGAAGAGGGCCAAGGGTTAACCCTTGGGACTAGAGGGGAGATAGGAGGAGAATATCTACGATCCCCACAACAACCCTTTGCGGCCAAAGGGAATTGTTATGTAATTTCAATCTAATAGCTCTCTTCTACTGTCAGATTTGTATAAAAATACCATTCAGTCAAAGGTCACCCCTTGAGACCTGAGGGGGGAGGAAGGTGGAAGAGGATTACCCATAGCCCTTATAGTTAAAATTGCCCCCGGATATCTCATCTATTTATATAAGATAAAGGGGGGCAGTTTTTAAATCATTTCAGATAACGACTGTCTGGGGATTTGCCTTGAGCCATTTGCTAGCCGAAACCCCATCAGGTTCATCTCGGTTATCCTGGAGATAACTTTCCAGAAGTTCCTTTGTGCATTGAATATTGTCTTTCTTGCATGCCCTTCGTAAACTCTTCGCCCGTTCCTTTTCCTGGGGGGAGTCGTATTTCTTGTCACTTCTGGTCTTTCGTTCCTTAGCCTTCCTTTCCTCTTCTGTTTTATAGTGGTGGTCAATGGCGGATAGGGAAAGATTGTATTCAAAGAGCTTAACTTGATCCTTGGGACCGATATTCCTGCTTAGGTGAGCATCGAGTAAGTCTGACTCTTGAGCAGAATGAGGACTGAACATCAGGCAGTTTTGGTGTTTACCTTCCCTCATGGTCCCTCGGCAGAATCCTTGAATTAATTCGTCGATGATAAATCCCCTTTCCACTTCCCTAACCAATCCTGAAGACAGGGTGACTACTTCACCACTTTCTCCGTAGATATCATGCAGGTAATTGTAACCTCTCTTCCTGAAGTAGTTCATCACTATGACAGCATCGCAATCCTTGTAATCATTCGTCTGTTTATGCTGCCCCCAGTGAATATGTTTTATATTGGGGTGGATAGTGGCGATAGGTGTACCGTTAATTTTACCTTCCAAAGGCATGCCTTTGCTTGTGATGACGAGTACCTTTTGGGGTCGAATTTTCGTTAACCATTCTTGAGCTACTAACAGGTGTAGTGACATGTCCTTTCCGACCTCCTCCTTCCCAGTCTTCTTAAATGGAGCTATCCAGTAGACTACCCCCTCATCTTCGCTATAGTGGTCAATCGGATATTTCAGGCAATTTGATCCATACTGATGCACCATTCTTGTCGATCTGGTCGCATCGGTATTGATGACTCGTGGAAGCAGGTGGATGTCATTCTCTTTACTAGCGAACAGGACCTTTCCACCATCTCTTCCTTTTGCGCCTTGTGCCCTGTGAACAATAAACTTGGCATCTTCAGTTGCCCCAATATTCATCAACTTCAAGATAAAGTTCTGTGAGTCTGCATTGTCAAGGCTATATCCTGACGTAACATACCGCTCAGGCAACAGGGGCATATCAATGGTAATATTTGCAATTGTTTCAGTCTGTTCAAGCATTCCAAAAGCCTTTTCAAGCTTACTCTTGAAGTTCTCCAGCCAGGCTTTCGGGAGATCATGGACAATTCCAGTATCGATTCTGGTTATGGCATAATTCAAGTGGTCTATGCTAATGAGGGTATTCTCAGAAATAAGTAATGACCTGAACATTGCCTCATCAAATATAAAGAGATGTCGCTCCTTTCCTCCGTAGGTGAAAAACCGTTCCTTGAAATCATTCCTCCTGACAACATGATGGGTGTGAATAATTACAGGTGCATTGTCTAACTCTTCAAAAGAAGTCCTTTCGCTACAATGCTTGACTTTGAGATAGTTAGAGGGAGGGAAGGGATAACCCATCTGGCCAGATAGGCCCCAAGACTCCCACTGTCTTCCCATGCGCTCAAGTAGCCATTGCTTATTCTTATCGATATCTTCAATCCTGAACATCGACAGGCTAATGGGAACGATACGTTTGGACTGGTAGAGCCACAGAATGACATGGCAAATCACTTGTGTCTTTCCATGGCTAGGTGGAAGCTCAATCGAGTATCGCCCTTTATGCCCATCGATGAGATGGAGGAATAGCGATATCATCTCTCCCCACTGCTCGATAAGCAATCGCTCAGATTTATATTCCACTATGAAAGTCTTGAGCATCAAGTGCAAGACGGCATAGGTGTCCGGATGCAGAGGAAGTATATCTGCCTCGCCTTGTTGCCCCTTCAGGCCATGGGCAACTCTCAGGTTTTCAATCAGGAATGGGAGGTTGGGGTATTCCTTTGAAAGCTCATCAATGACTGATCCGTCATCTTTCAATATCCACGTCTGCCCACCATGAGCAAAAGTGTTGATTGCTGGTACTCCTGATGATGCGTTGAAGTAGAGGATGGTTTTTTCTTCCAGTCCTTGCTCCACAGGATGCTGGATGGGTATATCTCCCATCTCAATATCTTTCAGGTAAGCCTCCATCGATAGCTTTAAGATTTGGGCAACATCGAATTCAGTTCCATCTTCCCTTAGCAGTGTGATCCCTGGATGCAACACACCGCCATCTCTCAGCGCCCGATATTCTGAAACCGCCATACCTCGTTCTTTAGCGGCCTTGACGGTCTTTCTCTCCGACTCATCGCTAACCTTATCTCTCTCTGCTTGTATTGCCTCAGATGCATCCACAGGGGGCAGTAAGGGCACCAGGTTGACAGAGGCGTTTCCCTTTCTAACCACACGTATATCTCTTGGAGGGGTGGGCCGACCTTTACAGATAGGACCGGCAATGAAATCCAATCTTGCCCTGTCATGGACCGCATTATCGAAGAAGGTTCGGGTCAGTATTGATCCAGCTTCAGATACTTTGCAAAGCCCATAACCAGCATTGAAAGCTTTCTTGAAGAGATTGCCCATTGCCTGATTGACATTGCTGATGCCCTCAACCTTGAAGTAGAGATGAAAGCCTCGCTTCCCATCGATCCCATGGCTGGAACTGGTAGCGTAGACATACGATGCGGTTCCAAATGGCTCGTGTAAATGTCCAAGGCGATCAATTACTTCCTCTTCACTCCAATCATCATCGTGGTCGATGAATAACCAGCCCTCGCCATTTGGATAATTGAAATATTCCTTGGTTCGGGAAATTACTCCTGCCTCTTCGTTCTCGTTACCTTTGGTGACGATGGTTCCACTTGTCAGTTCAAGGGGGGTCGAGTAGCACAATGCCTGATAATGGGTGAGTTCTTTAATCAGGTCTTTCAGTTCATCGTGCCCATCCACATCTCGCACTTCAAAGGATCCTCGACTGAAACTTGGGCTCTCCTTACGCCCATCAGCCCAGTATGTTTTTGTCAGTGGGTTCTCGCTGGTGAAGACTGTTAATTTTGCCATTTATCTAGCCTGTACGCATAAAAGCGGTTTGGTGACCTTGCCAATAATCGGAATGCATTTCCTCTACCTCGCACTCAATTCTTATCAAATTGATTTCTATGCGATCTAAATCCATTTGTCAAATTGACCAACCCCACGGTATTGCAGGATGTTCCTTGCGGACCAAGATCCCGATCAATAGCTAATCATCTGCAATGCATCACGCATGATCAAAAGATTCCTCCTTGAATTAAACTGGATGTACTTCACTGTAATATCGTTACTTTTATGGTTTAACAATCGCTTGATCATAAGAAAATCAATACCAACCTCTGATGCTCTAGTGGCAAATGTCCGCCTTAAATCATGGCATCTGAATTCCTCGCTACTGTTCAATCGAGCTAAACGTTTCAGGGCAGGTCGTACGTCCGATATGTATCGATTTTCTCTCTGCGTAGATGGAAAGAGGTAATCAGAGCCATTAGCAGCTTTTTCGAGAATCCCCTTAACCTGATTGGTAACGGGAAGATAATGAGGCCGATGGTTCTTCGTATCGCAAATAATGATACATTGAATACCGTCAATCTCCTCGATGTCGGTCCATTTGAGCCTTAATGCCTCATTCTGGGTATTCCGGTGAAAACGGCCGGGCGAACTGCCGCGAAAGCGGCCGCTGTTC
>CAZJEX010000026.1:0-55441 GCA_964545155.1 uncultured Desulfobulbus sp.
TCACTGGGATTTCGACTCGTTCCGTGCGAAGGCTAGCTTTTTGTTATTTAGAAGATTTTTAAAAGATGTATTGACTTTGAACGGTGAAATAAACGGCTTAATTTTCTATTATTTATGAGCACTTACTCCCATTAGGTGTTCGACCTTACCTACGTACCTGAAGTCGGCCGCCTTGAGCCGGCGGATGACGCCTTCGATAAAGCTGCTTCTCTTCTTTACTACGTGTGGATTTCCGGTGTAATGAAAAAATTGTCCGTTCCGGCGCAGCACCCGGAAGATCTCCCGGTGGAACTCTTCGCAGTAGAGCTCCTCGGCAATGGAAAAACGCGGTGGATCGTGAATGACTGAATCAAAAGAAGTCGCAGGCATTGTGCTTATCAGCTCATAGCTACTGCCCTGACGTTGCACAATCCCCTCTTGGCCCAAATTGTTTGACCAAGGGTTCTGCGCACACAGCTCCATCACCTTACGGCTCAGTTCGATGCTGAGTACCTCGCTTGCACCTGCTTGAACAGATCAAGCGTAGCCTGGGTGGTATTGCCACTTTAATCGTAGCCGATTTCGCCCATGACCTCAACCACCAGCGCGGGTTGAGGTCATGGGTTTCAAACCCGCAATTTTCTACCGAAAAGTCGTCGCCGGCGAGGCGTTTGAGAAAGGCTTCGGCCATCTGGCTGCGGGCCGAGTTGTGTTCTCAGACGAAAAAGACGTTGAGCGTGGTTCATTTTTCTGGTTTGAGGCGGACATGGCAAACCCCGGTGAGGGTCCGCTGTTCATAGGGGAAATATTTTTCTTTCAGGCGCAGGGCCACGTTGACGAGGGCAATCAAAACCGGCACCTCTACCAGGGGACCGATGACCGCGGCAAAGGCCTCGCCGGAGTTGATGCCGAACACGGCGATGGCCACGGCGATGGCAAGTTCGAAGTTGTTGGAGGCGGCGGTGAAACTCAGGGTCACGGTCTGCTCGTAGGTTGCCCCGGCACGCATTGACAGGAAAAACGAGACCGCGAACATCACCAGGAAGTAGATGGTCAGAGGCAGGGCGATGCGCAGCACATCAAAGGGCAGTTGCACGATGTATTCGCCTTTGAGCGAGAACATCACCAGGATGGTGAAGAGCAGAAATACCAGGGTCAGCGGGCTGATTCGGGGGATAAACACTGTTTCATACCAATCCTTGCCCTTCATTTTGATGCCGATCAACCGACTCAGCATGCCGGCAATAAAGGGAATGCCCAGGTAGATGAACACCGACCAGGCGATCTCGCCGATGGAGACATCGACCACCGCCCCATCCAGGCCAAACCAGCCGGGAATGACGGTGATGAAGATCCAGGCATAGAGGGGAAAAAACAAAACCTGGAATATCGAATTGAAGGCCACCAGCCCGGCGCAGTATTCGGTATCTCCGTCGGCCAGATCGTTCCAGACGATGACCATGGCGATACAGCGAGCCAGGCCGATGAGAATTAGGCCGACCATGTAGTGCTGGTGGCCGGAGAGCAGGGCCATCGCCAAAAGTAACATCAGCACCGGACCGATCACCCAATTCTGCACCAGGGAGAGCAGCAGCACCCGGCCGTTACGAAAGACCTGGCCCAACTGCTCGTATTTGACCTTGGCCAGGGGCGGATACATCATCATGATCAGGCCGATGGCAATGGGAATATTGGTGGTGCCCACCTGAAAGGCGTTGATTACACCCTGGACGCCTGGAACGGTGTAGCCGAGCATGACGCCGGCAAACATGGCGAGAAAAATCCACAGGGTGAGAAAGCGGTCGAGAAATCCAAGTTGTTTAGGTTGTTGCGACATGACAGATCCTTTGCCGAATAAGGCCGGGGTATATTTTTGGGTTCATTGCGTTTACACGCTCTTCATGATTAATCCGCCCAGACGGATGCGTCAATCCCCGAAAATGAATAAACTCCACGCAAATGAGGATCGGGTCAGGATTTGATGAGGAAAGCGTGAGCGATTCTGATGGCCTCCCCATCGCATTGCTTGTACGACAAGCCCCAAAACAAAACGGGCCGCCTGCAGGCAGCCCGTTTGTTGCTAGGATGGATAGAAAAACTCAGACCTTGATCAGCTTCACCTTGGTGTCATAGAACGAGACACTGCCACCGACCTTGTCGATCATGCAGGTGTTCTTCAAGTGCGGATCGACCCACATGGCGGCATTGGCATGGACGCCGCCTGCCCGCTTTTTATCGCCCTTGACCAGTTTGCCATCGATGGTCACATCAACGGCCCCCGAATCCCAATGACCATGACCAAGGGTGAAGGTGACCACTCCGGGACGGATGGTTTCTGTCACTTGAACCTTGCCGATCATCGGTTTTTTGTTGCCATTGCCCAACTCCCAGACGCCCTCCGGATTGGTGGCTGAAACCACCCGCACCTGATCGCCGCTCTTTACGCCCAGCTTTTTGGCATCGCTGGTGTGAAGGATAATACCGTTTTCCGGCATAAGGTCGGTGAGATACGGTTGGGTAATGGTGCGCGCCTTGGTATGGCGGATATCCCGCTGGGTAATGAGATGGAGCGGAAAACCTTCACTGAGCTTGGTCGGCTCGTTGCCCAGGGTGTCGGCCACCGGCACATAGCGGGCGAGGCCATGGTAGGATTTGCCGGTAAAAGCATCCTTGCAACCTGCTGTTTTCTCCTGGTAGAGGTTAATCTGCTTGCCGTATTTGTTGGCCACCTGATCGCCTTTGTAGGTGGCGGCCTGGGTGTCAAAACGGCCGCCGCGGTTGAGTACGGTGACCACCTTGGGCCACGCGGGTCCGGCGATCTTCTGCCATCGTTCGGCATCGAAAACATTTTTGGGCAGATGCCGCCGCGAGGCGAGGAACAGATCGATCTCTTCCTTTGGGGCGTCGGCCACCGGTTCCTTGCGGTCCAGAGCGATATTGGCTACCATGCGGATGTAAAAATCGTCCGGTCGGCTGAAATCCTGGCCCTCGCCGAAACCATCTTTACCAAACCCCTTGAATCCAAGCTTTTCCGCTAAGGCGAGCCAGAAGGTCTCGTAGGAGATCGGCTGTTCCTGTCCGAAAACGGTGACCACTTCGTTGGGCGAGGCGATCACCGGTTGGCGAACCGGTTGTACGCGGACCGGCATGTTGGGGTGGGACCCCTGAAATTCCCAACGCTCGAGATAGTGCAGGTCAGGAATGATGTAGTCCGCATACATCGAGGTCGGTCCGATGAGGATGTCGCTGGCGATATAGAGCGGCAGTTTTTCCAGGTCCAGGAGGGCTGCAATCTGGGTTTGTCCCGCCGGCAGGGAATAGGTGGGCGCCCCCATGTAAGAGAATGCTACCTTGGCCTGGTAGGGATAGCCGTCGGCAATGGAGGGCAGGATCTCTTGGTAGACATCCGAGGAGATCGGCCACCAATTACGCTTGGCCGGATAGGATTCCTTGCCCTTGAACAGGGTGGACTCCTCGTATTTGATGTCGTGGCGGATGATCGAGGTGCCGAAGGTCTTCATGCCCTTGGGGCCAATTTTCTTGAAGTTGAATGGTTGTTTGTCGCTGCCGGTGCCGTCGATATTGAAGGTCGAAGCAGCGATCATCCCGCCCTTCCAGTCGAAGTTGCCGATCAGCAGGTTGAGGTTCATGAGGGCGGCGATGTTGTAGAAGCCGTTGGTGTGCTGGGCCGGGCCACGATGGACATCGACGCAGGCCTTTTTGCCGTAGCTGGTGAATTCCTTGGCCACCGCTTCGATAGTGGCGGCGTCGGTATCGCAGAGAGCGGCATACTCGGCGATGGTTTTTTCTTTGGCCGTTTCCAGCATCAGTTGCAGGCTGCTCTTGACCGGAAAATTTTTACCATCGGCATCCTTGAGCACGCTATCGACGAACAATTCGCCGGACACCACCTCTTTTTCGTCATTGGGGTCAAAGGCCACCGGCATGCCGTCCTTGAGGGCAACCAGGTATTCGAAACCGAACTCCTTGCCGTCCTTGTCGGTGCGCTTTTCGGCGGCTTTCAGCCCGATCTCTTGGGCGCGGAGGAACTTGCCGGGCTTGCCGTCCTTATCAACCTTCACCAGCCAGGGACCGTTGCTCCAGGTCAGCTCTTTGATCGCGGTGGCAGCGGCCTTATTGCAGCAGGCGAGGAAGTCGGCGTCATATTTCTTGTTTTCCAGGATCCAGCGGGTCATGCCCATGGCAAAGGCGGCATCGGTGCCTGGCAGTACGGGTACCCAGCGCTGGGCCTTTGAGGCCAACTTGGTGCAGCGGGGGTCGAGTACCGTCATTTTTAACTGGCCATCGACCATACGTTGGGTCATCCGCATGGTACGGTTGGTGGGGCCATAGTTGCCGTCAAAGAGGTTGGCACCGACAAAGAGGATATAGTCGCTGTTCTCCTGGTCCGCCTGCCAGTAGAATTTCTGTCCGTCCTTAAAACTGTTGCCCTCATACTGCTCGCTCATCGCCTTGCAGGCAAAGTAGAGCGACCCCTGGCAGACGGTGGTGTGGCCATGGGTGTTGTTGGTGCCGAAGGCTCCGGTGAAGGTGGCTGCAAAATTGGAGCGCCCGGCTTTCTTGCGTCCCCAGAAATAGACGAATTGGTTGTTTTTTGGTCCGAAATCGGGGTGGTCGGGATCGATCAGCGCCCCAAGGTTGGCGGCATGCTTGGTCTTGAACTCATCGATGGCCGCCTGCCGTTCCTCCGGTTTCTTTTTGCGCAGGGCAGCGGCATCCTTGCCCATCTCCTCGAAGGTCTTGCTGTCGGTCAATGCGTAGAGTTCTTTGAGGCCGGTGACCTGGCGCGCTTCTTCCCCAGGAACATTGGCGAACAGCTTGCCGCCGGCCACAATCTCCTCGATGGCCTGGTTGAAGGGGATGGTGGTCCATTTATTTTCTCCACGCTTACCGGCCCGTTTCAGCACCTTGGTCACCCGGTAGGGATCATAGGCGCCCTGGTGGCCAGCTTGTCCCTTAGGGCAGAGACCGGCATCGACTCGAATAGCGGCGCCAGGCGCTTCCTTCATCTCCAGGTGAGGGTGGAGATTGTAGGGATTATAGGGGTTGCCGTCGATTTTTACCGCCACGCCGTCGAGAATTTTGACCTTGATGCCGCAGCCGGTGTTGCAGTTAAGGCAAGAAGAGTAGAGGGTGTTTTCGGCCTTGAGCATTTCGTAGGCCTGTGCCTGGGTCAATTCTCCAGCTTCGACCCGGGCTATCAGGTCGCGGGCGAAATCAAAATGGGTGGCTACGAGAGCGCCGCAACCGGCCAGGGCCGATTTTTTCAGAAAATCTCGGCGGGATACACCGGTTGTCTTTTTATTTGCCATAGAGCACCTCCAATTTTTCAGTGGCGACATAATACACCCGGGGCGCGGTTCCCTTGCCCGGCTTGAGCACCTGAATTTTGTTGGCCTTCTTCACCTGGGCGATCAAGCTCTCGGAATCGTTTTCATCGCCAAAGTAGCCGGCTCGGCCAATACAGGTGGTGATACAAGTGGGCAATTGTCCGACAGCCAGTCGATGAACGCAGAAATGGCATTTGCGGGCATTGCCGACCGGTAGGTTTTTGCCGGAACGCGGCCACTGTTTACCGTACTCGTAGCTCGCCATGGTCTCGTATTTTTGCATGGCCGGAGTGCCGTCGCCATAAAACCGGCCCTCATCCATGGTCCGGGCATCGTAGGGGCAGGCTGGAACGCAGGCTCCGCAGCCAATGCATTGCTCGTAATTGATCATGACCACTCCGGCATTGAGGCCGGAGGTCTCTTTCCAGGTGGCTCCATCCTTGCCCTTGACCGGGCAGGCAGCAACACAGGGCGGCTTGTCGCACTGCATGCAAGGGCGGGGCAGAAAGGTGCGGGAAATCTTGGGGTATTTGCCCTGCTCATACTCAAAAACCGGGCGGTAGTACATCTTGGGCGGCAACTTATTCTCGGAAACACAACCGACGGTGCAGGCATAGCAGCCGACGCATTTGCGCAGGTCTATCAGCATGGCCCATCGGCGATTCTTCTCGGGCTTCGTCAATGCCCGTTCAAGATCTTTCTGCATCACAACCAGAATGTCTTCGTTCTGCATTCCCTACCTCCTCTTGGTTCGATGGGCTTATTTCTTATGGCAGCTTTCGCAATTTTTCTTGACACTGAAGGCCATTTTGCCGTTATGGCAGGCACCGCAGGATTTCCCCTGTTCCATGGCCTTCATGGTGACGGATTTATGCTGCTTGGCATTGGTGTACAGCTTCGGATGACACTGCTGGCATGGCAATCCCGTCGCCTCGACGTGGACTTCATGGCTAAAGGTTGTTGCCCCTCCCTTGTTTTTGATGGTCACATTACCGCCACCGACCGTTGCACAAGCGACACCTACGGACAATAAAATTGTTACTGCAGCTAGAGCCAATCTCATGGTCACCTCCTTGGATAGGGTTTGTTGACTCTATGATTATATCCGGATAAACGGTTGGGTTCAAGGTGGGAGTGAGAAACATTGACGGTCTTTCGACCCTGCGCTATTTTGTACCCATGAAAACAACTGCAGAACTCTATAAATCGATGGCCGACGAAACCAGATTACGGATCCTCATCCTCCTTCAGGGAGGCCGTGAATATTGTGTTTGCGATCTGTTCCATGCTCTGGATTTGCCGCAATCCACGGTGTCTCGGCATCTTGCCTACCTGAAACGAAATGGCTGGCTCCAGGGTCGCCGAGGTGGCATCTGGATGTATTACTCCCTGACACAAGATATGGACCCTTTTCTCCAGGCTCAGCTGGCCCTGCTCATCAATAGATTGGTAGGGAGTGCGGTCTGTCGGCTGGACAAGGATCGGCTCGAGAACTATCTCCGCAGTAAAAATGTCGCTGAGTGCGGTTAACGCAGACTAAGCGAGAGGTCTTGGTATCGGCCGGCCCTCTTGTTGCATGTTTGCTGTTCCACATTGGCTCTGTCCGGTATTCACCGGTTGGGCGATTGGTCGGAGCAAATTTTTTTTGGCGCGGGTGCGTTGAAAACCGTACCATTGGAACAATGGCGCCCAGGAGACCCGGCGATTATCCGGACGCCAAAATCTAAGTCAACAAGGTAATCATTTGCCCATTCAACCCGACAATTTGCCTCAAAGGATTAATAATTCTATGCACTGCCGATGCGAGTGGTGCGGCGACGATCCGCTGTATATCGCCTGCCACGATCTTGAATGGGGGGTGCCTGTGCATGACGATGTTCGCCTCTTTGAGTTTTTACTCTTGGAAGGCGCCCAGGCGGGCCTGAGTTGGCTGACCATCCTCAAAAAACGAGAAAATTATCGCCAAGCTTTCAGCGGCTTTGATCCCCAGCGGATTGCCGCCTATTCAGACAGCGATGTCCAGCGTCTGTTGGCCGATGCTGGCATTGTCCGCAACCGGTTGAAAATCGAGTCGGCTATTAAAAATGCGCGCAGCGTGTTGAAGATTATCGACGAATTCGGATCGTTTGACAGGTTCCTCTGGCGCTATGTCGATTATCAGCCCCTGCAAAATGGGTGGCGCTCTTTAGGGGAAGTGCCCGCCCGTACCGACCTGTCCGATACGCTCAGCAGGGACCTCAAGGCGAGGGGATGCAACTTTGTGGGGTCGACTATTTGTTATGCCTTCATGCAGGCAATTGGCATGGTCAATGATCATGTCGTTGCTTGCTTTCGCCACGACGAGGTCAGGGCGGTTGGTCGATGACCAGCGGAAAGCTCTGAACCTGTTGCCCGTTTATTATAAGCACGGAACCCCGGAGCTTTAACGCAGCCATGTTCCAGGCGGCCTGCATCGCCCTTGGGGTTGCCGGGCATGCAACTCAGGTATCCGACCTGCATGCAATGGGCTTTGATCCGGTTTTCAATCGTAAGAACTTATGCCGGTGGTCAGTTCTGCCGGTCCACTGTTCACCTGCCGGGCACGCAGCGGCAGCAGGCCCTGGCTGCTTATGGCGATCGTCTACAAGCCATTGCCGACAAATCGCTTCTGGATGTCGGCAGTCATTGAGTAGGGCATTTTCGGTTGCCTGGTGCGCGGCTTCGGTCATGATCCCGCGTTTTGTTGAGCCGTTTGTTTTTGGACTATGTTTGCCGAGGAGCAATTTTATGAGTTCTGCAAGACGTTCCATCCTTAATTGGATGCCCGGACTGGTCAATCTGTTGCAGTATCAACGTGGCTGGTTGAGCGCCGATCTGGCGGCGGGGCTGTCGGTGGCGGCGATTGCCTTGCCGGTGGGGATTGCCTATTCGAGTCTGGCCGGGGTGCCGCCGGTGGTGGGCATCTATTCCGCTATTTTCCCGTTGTTGGCGTATGCCCTGTTCGGTTCCTCGAAGCAGCTAATGACCGGACCCGACGCTGCGACCTGCATCATGGTGGCCGCCAGTCTGGCCCCGCTAGCTGGTGGCGACCCGCAGCAGTATATGGCCATGCTAGTCATCCTCACCCTGATGTCCGGGGTGCTGTATGTCGTGGCGGGCATGGGTCGTTTGGGGTTTATCGCCAATTTTTTGAGCCAGCCGGTTTTGACCGGGTACCTCAACGGCATCGCCTTGATCATCATCGTGGGGCAGTTGCCCAAATTGTTTGGATATACCAGCCACTCGGGTGAAGTGCTCCCGCAATTGCGGGAATTTTTTTTAAGTATCGGGCAGCTGCATCTGCCCACGACCCTGTTGGGTTTGGGCCTACTGGTGCTGCTGGTGCTGATTCGTCGCTTTGCGCCCACCGTGCCGAGTGCCCTGGTGGTGGTGGTCATGGGGATCTTGATCATCGTCGGGCTCAAGCTGGAGCAAAGCGGCATTGTTCTCTTGGGGCATGTGCCAGCCGGGCTGCCGACCCTGCATTTTGCGCTCTTTGATCATGAAACCTACAGGAAGCTGTTCCATAGCGCGGCGGGTCTGGTGCTGATCAGTTTTACCAGCGGCGTGTTGACCGCCAAGAGTTTTGCCAGGCGCAATCACTACAGCCTCGATCCCAATCAGGAATTGATTGCCTTTGGCGCCTGCAATATCGTTGCAGGTCTGGCGCAGGGATTCCCAGTCACCGGGGCGGACTCGCGTACCGCGGTCAATAACGCCATGGGCGGTAAAACCCAGTTGGTCGGGGTGATTGCGGCCCTCAGTATGCTGGTGATCCTCTTTTTCCTGACCGGGCCGTTGGCCTATGTGCCGATAACCGGCTTGGCTGCGGTGATTATCATCTCGGCTGTCGGATTATTCGATATCGGTGCCTTGCGTGAGTTGCAGCAGATCAGTACACGGGAACTGATGTTTTCCCTGACGACCACCGCCGGCGTTTTGATTCTGGGCGTGTTGCCAGGAGTGTTTTTCGCAATCATCTTGTCGTTGATCTGGTTGTTGTCGGTGGGAGCGCGTCCGCAGGATGAAGTGCTCGGACGTCTGAAGGGGGTCAAGGGGTTTCACAATATCCTCGATTACCCGGAGGCGCGCACGGTGCCGGGGTTGCTGCTCTACCGTTTCGACGCTGATCTGCTTTTTTACAATATCGATTATTTTATCGAGCGAATTCGCAATGCCATCGCCACCGCCGCCGAGCCGGTGCAATGGGTGGTAATCGATGCCAGCCCGATCAATGTCATGGATGTCACGGCGCTGCAGAAAGTAACGGAATTACGGGAAACATTGGCTGCGGAGGGGATTGTTCTGGCCCATGCCCATGCCAAGAGCAATCTGGGGCGCTTCTTTAACGGTCACCAACCCGCGCAACAGCTAGGAAATCGTAAATTTCACGGTTTCCCGACCCTCAAATCGGCCATTGCCGCCTTTCATCAGCAGATGGGGACGCCGGATGACCTGCAGGTCAATGAGCCGGAGAAGGCGACGGCAAAGGGTTGACATGGGGTATGCCGCCCATGCCGGTTTGGCCGTCAACGTCATTGTCGGGTTGATGGGCGCGATGCGCTGTTGCTAATTGGCTATCGGGTTATCCTGAGGCAGCCTGATGAAATTGTGCCATCAGGCCTGCCTTGGCTGTGTGTCTAGAGCTGCTTGGTTTCGGATTCCGGCTCCGTCATGTAGCGGGAAAGATAGAGGGATTGCAGGACGACGAACACCAGGGTCAGTCCGAGCATGCCGAAGAGTTTGAAGTTGACCCAGGTGTCGCGACTGAAATAGTGCATGACGTAAAGGTTGGCCGCCCCCATGCTCGCGAAAAAGATGATCCATCCAAGGTTGAGGCGTCGCCATACCGGTTGGGGCAATTGGATATTGGAGCTGAGCATCCGCTCGATGGCGGTCTGCTGGCCGAAGAGTTGACTGGCCAGGAAGGCGGCCCCGAACAGCCAGTTAATGACGGTCGGCTTCCATTTGATAAACTGCTCGTCGTGGAGATACAGCGTCAGGCCGCCGAAGACGATGATGACTGCCAGGGTGACCAACTGCATCTTTTCGACGGTGCGGGTCTTGAGCCAGGTAATGCCGACCTGCAGACAGGTGGCGGCAATGGCAACCCCGGTGGCGACATAGATGTCGAAAAGTTTGTAGGCCACGAAAAAGAGCAGGATCGGAAAAAAATCAACCAGAAATTTCATAAGAGCGTTACACGTCGGTGGTTAAGAGAGCGCAGGCAGGTTTGGAGTGGTTCGGAACAGTATCCTTGGGTTGCTTGCAGAGTCAAATGCATGGAAACCGCTTATTGGAGTTGTGAACTCGGCAACCAGTTCCATTAGGTGCCATGATAATCGATTCGTTGATGTACAGCCAAGATAAAATGGGCCGCAGGCGACGGTTGATCGACGGCGGCCTGTTCAGGTTAGCGGGTCACTTCGATCTCGTTGGAGAGTGCCTCGTCGGGCATCTCGGCAAACGGTTTCTCGCAGAATTCCAGTTTGACCCGATAACGTCCGGCAGGAAGGTCCTGGGGGAGCGAGGTGTACAAAAAACGTGAGTCTTTGTGCTCTTTGAGCAAAAGACAGTCGGTTTTGCCGGTGGCGACGAGCGGTATCCGGGCAACCGGTTTTCCGGGATCGGTGGCCCTTGCAACCTGAGCTGTCCGTTTCACCCCAAACCCAAAGGTGCTGATGCCGGAAAGCGACAGTCTGATTGTTTCGTTTTGAGCATATCGGTCGAAGTCGCTGGAAAGGTAGAGGTGACGGTTGTAATCCGGTTCCTTGGCTTTGGTCCCTGAGGTCGCGGCCTCCCAAAAGCGGGGTCGACCGGCGTCGAGATGAATGGTCTTGTCACCGTAATGGCCCACCCCACAGCAATTTTTCTCCCGCACCGTTTCCCAGAGTTGCTTACCGTTCACGCCCTCTATCCAGAAATCAAGGGCAATGCCGTCGATATGCGTACTGGTCCGGGCGGCATTGGCGCCTTTATCGCGGATTTTATTGTTGTAGTCTGGGCTGCGGTAGGCCGATTCGATCTGGATGGTTTTGCCGGGAGCGACCAGGTCGGAAAAATAACTGAGCATGAACAGCATCCTGGGGGAGATATGCTCGCCCATTTCTTCAGTCGGAAAGCCGAACACCCGGTCGACCTCGACCAGAGCCTGCTCGTTGAGTGATCCGTCACGATTAAGTAAACGGACCTGGGCTTCTTTTTCGTTGCGCAGATTTTTCAAATGAAGCGCGCCGCTGCCCATCAGGAAAAAACGCCCAGGCTGTGGGGCGGCAAGGCTTGGTGTCGTGAAAGAGGTCATTGCAATGAGCAGAGCAACAGAGAGCAAGGAATAAAAATGTTTTTTGGGCATATTGGTTTCTTGGTGATTTCTGGTTGAGAGCAACGAGGTTGCCGGAAATAGGGGGACGCTGGGGCCTTGTCCAGGAGAAATGAATTTGTCGGTCAGAAGGTCTTGGCCACCATCTCGGAACACTTTACCAAATGTCGAAGAAAGTTCCGACATATCTTCACCAGGCAACAACGGATCATGGTACCGCTATTCATCGCATCTGATCCTTCACTCGGTGATCATGATCGTTGAGGTCTTCGCATCCCGGGGCGAGACCAATAACGTTTTGTGAATCCAAGGATAATACAGCATGTTCTGTGAGTTTCTCATGGTGATGGTCGGTGAAGCACTCCTCAAAACGATATAGAATAGTCGCGCGTTGCTCAACTTCTCGTAACAACAATCCGCCGCCATCGGAAGTGACGCTCCCACCAAAGAAATCTGCAACTCTTTCTCTTCTCCCCAGGGCTTGAAATGCGTTAATCTTTAACATACACTCATATTTTCATGAGGCCACACGAATTGTGTTGCTTATTATGCTGGAATTACGATAATTATTAAAGATGGGTGGTCTTTTTGTTTTTATATATATGAGAAATGCGGGCGAGCAATCCCCGTCAGGCTCCACGACCAACTGTAGAGGAGAGCGTCATTGTGAGTGTATGAACCGCTCTCGAACACAAATCCGTGTTTAACCCAAAACTTAGCAGATGAGGATCCATATGAAACAGGTCAAAATCGAACAGGAAGAATGTATCGGCTGCGAAACTTGCGTCGAAATATGCCCGGATGTTTTTGCCTTCGATGCCGGGCTCAACAAGGCCTATGTCACCAACCCCGAGGGGGGCGATCAAAAATGCGTCGAAGAATCCATAGGCTCGTGCCCGGTCAGCTGTATTATTATCGAGGAGGTGTAGCAGATCCGAGCGCACTGCACCTTGCCGCCCGACTGCTACACAGGTTAGCTTTCAATCCCGAAGGAGGATGCTGAAAATATTTTTCCCCGTCGTGCATGGGTCTGTTGTTACTGTTGATAAGGAGCGGGATGAGACGGTAATCTAGGCTGTTAAGGTCATGGCGGCACTGGTCCCGGAGCATTGTATCGCCAAGTAATCCGAACACGTAGAGGCTGCGGGGGACATTTTGAGGTTGTTGACTTGGATAAAAACCGTATAGATTATGAACTGGTTTCAGGCACCTCTCATTTATATCGGGCAGTTATGCGAACATGAGGCTACCCGGAGAATTTCAGATACAACTTCGAATTTATCGCGATGAAAGTTAACCAGACATTATACCTCGTGCTCCTGATGCTTTTTTTTACGGCGAGCATCGCTGGGGCAAAGTCACATAACGGCTACGATCTGGCTTATATCTGGGATGGTGATGTCAAAAGGGTGATTGATTATCGCGAAAAGCTGGCCGTACTTTTAGGTCCTGCGGTGGAAAAACAGCTCAAACTGGTTGGGCGAGATCAGGGCTATGGGGTTGTCGCTACGCTTAACGGTACCCATGAACAAGCCAGGAATGCTGCGGAAAAAGACAATGTGAAACTTCGGCGAGCCGGTTTGAAATTGGCCCAGCCGATCAGTAACACATCGTATTACAGCCTTTTCAATGTACGTTTTGCCAAAGCGGCGAACCTTGAGGCGCTGACCAAGGTGTATGCACAAATTAAAGGGTCGTTCAGTCGACCGATAGCTGACAAGCTCTATCTCGAAACGCTCGATTTTAAAAACTTCATGATTGTGTATCGTTGCTGGGAGAGCAAATCCGTTGCCGCAAGAATTGCCAGCCAACAGGAAAACTTGTTGAAAGACAAAAATATCTCCATTGCCGTGATCCCCGCGGTCGATCGACCGGTGGTTGCAGGCAAATCAGGCAGCAATCTCAACCCTGCCGCCGCCGCACCCCACCAGGTCCTTAGTCATGCGCAGGACTCCGGCCTGCTGCAGAACGTTTCTAAGCAGGGGAAAGAACCACACCTGGTTTCCGGGAGTGCCGGAAGCAACCATTGGTTGGAAGTCTTTCTCCAGCAACAGAAAAAGAAAGGCTGGATGCAGCAAAATGTGCGGACCGCCTGGGTGGTTTATGATCTCACCAATGAGACGTATCTGGTCAGCGTTAACGCCCAGCGGCCCTTTCAGGCGGCCAGTATGATCAAACCCTTTGTTGCCCTGGCTTTTTTTCAACAAGTAGACAAAGGGAAATTGTCCTACACCCCGCAATGTCGTCAGATGATGGAGGCCATGATCCAGCATAGCAGCAACGAGGCGACCAATTGGTTTATTAAAAAAGTCGGTGGTCCTGCCCAGTGCGATGCGATCTTGAAAAAGGAATATGGCCATCTTTTTAAGCAGCTCAAAATCAGGGAATACATTCCATCGGGCGGGCGCACCTATATAAACAGTGCTCAACCTGCCGATTATATTCAATTCCTCAGGGCCTTGTGGCACTACCAGTTACCGTACTCCAAAGAATTGCTTCGGGTGATGTCCTTGCCGGGCCGTGATCGTATTCTTGACGGTACAGAATTGCCGCAAAGCACGTTAGTCTTTAATAAAACCGGGACGACAGGACTGCTGTGCGGTGACATGGGAATCTTGGTTCCCAGCACCAAGGACGGCCGCAAGGTCCCCTATGCCATCGTCGGCATTGTCGAGCGATCATCGCAACCTGCAGATTATAAGCAATGGATGTTTGCTAGCGGCGGTGCTATTCGCGATTTTTCAAGCTCGGTATACGAGGAGATGAAGCGCAAACATGATCTGCTCTGATCGCCCGGCAACCCGTCCAATTGGTTTGCGACCTGGCCCCCTTGGAGGCAGTTGAGCGGTTTCTTAGCAGTGTTCCGATGCCTTGGTTGGCGTGTCGGCTTGCCTATTGCCGGGTTTCGTTGAGACCATATCGCTTGCTGTTCTTTCCCCGACCATTTCTTGTACCCCTGAAGCTCGGACAATACCCTCTCCCAGCTCCCGGGTGGTGGCCATCTGCTTTTCCGAATATATTCATTCGGGACTCAACAACTAAGGCGTAAGCTTAGAAGCAACGTTCTGGTTAAGCTGATTCAGGCAAGAATCAGTTGCTTTTTTGTTTAAAAATGCTGCAAACTATAAGTGGTTGCGAAACGGCCCAAGAAAAAACGCAGGTGGCGTGGATGACAATATGGCAACAGTATTTGAGGCAGTGGCCTCATCAAGGGCCAGCGCAGTGTGCCGAAACATGGAATTGCAGTGAGATTTCTCGTGGGAGGATTGTCGATGGTGACGGAATTGAAGGCGGATGCATCTGTATCTGCTAAGCCCAAGGAAGAAGAAGGCAGGCCAGGGGGTAAAACAGAAAAGGTGTTCGACCTTACCGCCCCCCAGTGGTATCTTAACCGCGAACTCTCCTGGCTCGAGTTCAATCGTCGGGTCTTCAATGAGAGTAAAGATGAACGCAATCCGCTTTTAGAGCGGCTCTTTTTTTTCTCGGTGATCGGTTCCAATCTCGATGAATTCTTCATGAAACGGATCGGCGGTCTCAAGCAACAGGTCGGCGCCGAAGTGAAGTTGCTGTCGATTGACGGGAGAACGCCGCAACAGCAGATTGATGAAAGCTACGAGGTCATCCGCGATATCCTCGGAAAACAGCAGAAACTCGAGCTGGAACTGCTCACCTTACTTGCTGGGCAGTCCATCCAGATCGTCAAATATGCCACGCTGACTGAGCCACAGCGACAGAAAATGTCGGTCTATTTCCGTGATAATATTTACCCCTTGCTGACGCCTCAGGGTATGGATCCGGCCCACCCTTTTCCTTTTATTTCCAACCTTTCGCTCAATCTGCTGGTCGCCACCCGGCACGCCGAAGGCGAGCACGTGTATCTCAACCGGATCAAGGTGCCAACCACTGGGACTGGTATCCCCCGGTTTATCCGGGTTGAACCGGATAAATATCTCTACGTGCTGTTTGAAGATGTGATCGCCAATAATCTGGCGATTATTTTTCCTGGCATGCTCATTGATAGTTGCGAATTCTTCCGAGTTACCCGGAACGCCATCACCGAAAAATGGCCCGAACAGGCTGTTGATCTGCTTTCGATGATCGAATCGGCGCTCAGAGAGCGTAAGTTTGCCGAGATCGTCCGGCTTGAGGTTGACAGCACCATGACCCGGCAGCATCGAGGCATGCTGGCCGCGGAGCTGGGCATCGACAGCCGCAAGGATGTGTTCACGGTCGATGGTATTATGGGTAAACGCGATTTTATGGAAATCGTTACCATTGATAAGCCGGAACTCCATTTTTCGCCGCATCAACCCCTGGACCACTATAAACTTTCCGGAGACTTCCCCAATATTTTCCATCAGATTCGGGAAGAAGGGCCGTTTCTGCTCCAGCATCCCTATGAATCGTTCATCTCTTCGGTCGAGCGGTTTCTCCGCGAGGCCAGCACCGACCCCAAGGTCCTGGGGATCAAGATGACCCTCTACCGGACCTCGGCCAATTCCCAGATCATTCAGTATCTGCTCGATGCCGCCCAGAATGGCAAACAGGTTGCGGTGGTGGTCGAACTGATGGCCCGATTCGACGAATCGGCCAATATCCACTGGGCCACATATCTGGAACAGGCGGGGATCCATGTCACCTACGGGGTGGTTGGCCTCAAGACCCATTCCAAGGTGATTTTTGTGGTCCGGCGCGACTACAACGGTCTAAAGCGATATGCCCATATCGGCACCGGCAACTATCATGCCGGTACGGCGAGGGTGTATAGCGACCTCGGCCTGCTGACCTGCGACAGCGACATCGGCAACGATTTGACCGAATTCTTTAATTTTCTTACGCTCGGCTATGCCCCGGCAAGAAATTATAAAAAACTGCTACCGTCGCCCAAAATTCTCAAGAAGACCCTACTGGAGAACATTAAGCGGGAAATCGAACAGCACAGCAAAGGCAATTCGGGGCTGATCCAATGGAAAACCAACGCTTTGACCGATCAGGACGTCATCGCTGCGTTGTATCAGGCTGGCCAAGCCGGGGTCAAGATCGATCTAATCGTGCGCGACAGTTGTTTGCTCCGACCGGGCATCCCCGGTCTTTCCGAGAATATTCAGGTGGTCTCGCTCGTTGGGAGATTCCTCGAACATTCCCGCATCTACTATTTTAAAAATAACGGCGAGGATCAATATTTCATTGGTTCTGCCGATATCATGAAACGCAATCTGGAGCGGCGGGTGGAGGTGATCACCCCAGTGGAGGCACCGGTGCTCAAGGCCCAGTTGCGGGAGATTATCAATCTGCAACTGGCGGACCGGCGAGGAGCCTGGGACATGCAGGCTGACGGTACCTATATTCAGCGTAAACCCGAACCCAAGGAGGAAAAGCGTTCCGCTCAGGAACTGTCGATCGAACGAAGTGAGAAACGACTGGCAGAAGCGCGACGGTTGTATAAAAAGCAATATTCAAAAAAGATTGCCAAACGCAAAAAAAAGTAAGCACTTCATGATAAGGAAGGTCGTGTTAAGGGAAGCGAAGTTGTATGGCAGCACTCTGTCATTTTAGCGTGTTACCGCGGGGAGCCGTTCCTTAAGAAAAAAACGGATCATCGGCGCGCTGGTAATACTGGTCACCAAGGCCATGACCACCAGCGCCACAAAGATCGGCTGGGTAATCAGACCGGCTTGGAACGCCAGGCTGCCCAGGATGATCTCCATGGCGCCGCGGGCGTTCAGGCCGAAACCGACGGCCATGGCATTATGCCAGTGCATTCCCCCGAGGCGAGCCCCGATGCTTGCCCCTGCCACTTTGCCGATACAGGCGATGATCAAAATTACCCCCACGATTACCCCATCAAAATACTGCACGAAATCCACTTTCAGGCCAATGGAGACAAAAAAAAGCGGCGCAAAGAAATTGGTGACGAATTGATGCATGATCTCCCGGGCTTGTTCCCGCAGGTGGACGGAATCGCCAATGGCGATGCCGGCGATGAAAGCGCCGAGAATAGCGTGGATATGGATGCTCTCGGTGAAAGCGGCGCACAACAGGCAGAGGCCCAGACTCAGCGACAGAACTCCGCCAGGCCACGACAGGCTTGTTTGGATCCAGGGGAGAATGCGGTTAAGGAGCAACCTGCCGACCACCAGCATAAAGGTGCTGAAGGCCACAATGTATGCCAGCGTATACCCGATGGCGGTGGTGGTGCCCTCGCTTTTTCCGGCAATGGAGAGAATAAAGGAGAAAAAGAGCCAGCCGAACAGGTCGTTGAATATTGCCGACGAGATAATAACCATGCCCACTTTTGTCTTGAACAGTTTCATGTCCAGAAGAATCCTGGCGATTACTGGCAGGGCGGAGATGGACATGGCCGTGCCGAGAAACAGGGCAAAAATAAAGTGGTCGGACGGTTCGATATCGAACCACTGCGGAAAAAGCCAGGCAACGATAAATCCTAAAATAAAAGGCAAAACCATGCTGCCGAAACCTGCATAGACGGTGATCCGGCCTTGACGGACCACCTGCGATAGTTGGATTTCCAAACCGGCGATGAACAGGAGCATGATGACCGCCAGGGAAAAAAGGCCATCGAGGGCCAGCGCCACATGGCTATTGGTGGTGAAGGGGAAAATCGTGTTATAGGTGGCGGGGGATATGGCTCCGAGCACCGTGGGGCCGAGGGCGATGCCGACCAGCAATTCCCCCATGACAATCGGCAAACCGATCTTCCTACCCAGTTCCGAGGCAAAACGCGACAGCAGCAGCATGGTGCTGATCGCCAGCAGCAGGATTACCAAATCGTCAGGGGATAGTTTGGCCATGGAGCGTCTCGCGTTCCTAGCTCAGGAAACTCTTGAATGGACGATCAGCAGGTTGCATGGCAGATTTTCCAGGATGTATTCCATGCCGTGGGTAAAGATGCGGTCAATGAGGCCGTATTTGGCATCCGGTGAATTAATGACTAGCAAATCCGCGTTAATTTTTTCTGCATATTGGCGAATAGCAAAGCCTGGTCTGCCCAAAACGAGTTCTTCGGAGATTTTCATTTCACAGAGACCGCAGCTGCAGACCAGCGCATGCAGTTGTTTGGCCTCCTCGCTGGAGAGCTGTTCCTTGACGCTGGTGCTTTGATTGGCTGTGCTGTCGTAGGCCATGGCCATGGCCAGGCCTTGCTGGTCGGACTCGGTGACCACGGTGATTTCTTGAGCTCCGACGCCTTTGGCAAAATAATTCACGGTTTTAATGGTGCCGATGGTTTTGGGATGCTGTACCCCGCTGACCACCAGCCGTTTGAAGGAGGTGCCGTTGCGCTCCGGCTCGGTGAGCAGGAGCAGTGAACATTTAGCGGACCTGCTCAACCCCCGGACGACCGAGCCGAGATAATAGGACAAACCTTTTTCGCGGCGTTTCGCCCGGAGAATCAAGAGGTCGACCAGATGGTGTTTGCAGATCTCCAGCAGCGATTTGACAGGATTGCCCTGCTGCCAGACGGTGGTCACCTCAAGCGCGTCACATCCCAAGCGTGCCAGGATGTCGTGTAAGGTGGCTTCCTTGTCCGGTGTCCGTTCGCCGATATGGATGAGCAATAAGCGGGCATGAAAACGTTCCGCCATGATTTTGGCTTCCGCTACGACCGCTTCCAGCATGGAGGAAGAAAAAGCGATCGCCACCCCGATGGTCTCAAAAGGGTAGGGGGGACGTCCTTTCAATTGGTCATCATCCATGGTCGTTGCCTGATTTCCGTTAATAATATGGTCCGATCAACGTGGATTACAGCGAAATTGCAACCCGCTTCAATCGATATTAGTAAAACAATCCCTGTTACAAGTCACTGTTAAAGCGGCGGCCGACATCGGATTCGGTCAGAATATTGCGGAAACGGGTAGCCTCTTTCTTGAGTTTGTGACAGAGGTTACTGGTGTTGACCCGCACGACATGCGGCTGCTCCAGATAGGTCACACCCCAGGTTTGTAGTGATGCCTGGTGCAGCCGTCTTGCCGTGGCAACAATCTGCCGGAAAAGTTCAATCTATACTCGAAGTTCTGTTTCCAAGAATTTGATATCAATAGCGTATTGACTTAAGAATGTAATAGCCCTGAACACAGGGGGTGGCGGCAGGGAAAAGCGTTATGTGAGCGAAAAGTGGGTCAGGGTGTGGTTCCATGGAAAATGGAGAGCGGCAAGGTCCGTGCTGGCAACGCTTCGTCAGTTCGGTGCCACGGAGCCATTGCCAGATGAATTTTTTATGAAGGAATTGTCGCTGCAGCGCCTCCGGGGGCAGAACCAAGCGATTGCCGCGAATCATTCTCCCGCCGCAGTAAAGGGCCGCCTCAGACCTTCTTGGGGCGATATCTCGCCAGGATGGGGAACCTGGTTTTTTTGTCAGCTGCTAGAGGCGCTTGAAAGTGTTGTTTTTCCCTGTACGGAATGGTAAAAAAGTTGGCTTGAATTATGTTGAAGGCTGATTTTGCTGACATTCTTACCCGGAACGACCAGGCGCCGATGGGCTCCAGCACGCACAAGCGAAGTATGCATTTCGAAAAATGTGACTTTAACCAAGAGGTGGCCGCCTGGGATGAACATCCTGACCGGGTCCGGCTGGCCACCGATATCGTCGAGGCCATCAAGGGACAGAGAATCCTGCGGCCCGAGATGGAGGTCCTGGATTTCGGCTGCGGCACCGGATTGGTCAGTTTGGGTCTGCAACCGCTGGTCCGTTCGATTACCGGTGTGGACAGCAGTCAGGGGATGCTGGCGGTCCTCAAGGCTAAAATCGACCGCCTGGGCCTTGCCAATATCCGCACCCAATGCTGCGATCTCGACCAGGGGGATCGCCTTGCCGGTCGGTATGATCTGGCCATTTGCAGCATGACCCTCCATCATTTCAAGGAGGTGTCGCCACTGCCGCCGCAGTCGAAAAACCCGGTCGTGACGGTGCCATGCGCTGTTTCACCGTCTTTGTTTTAACGGCTCGGAAGCCCTAGTCTCTTCCCATGCTTCCAAACAGCCGAACAACGAGCAGTACGCCTCGGGCTGCGTTCTGCCACATCCGTCTCTGATGTTTCTGCGTCGAGGAACCACGACATGACCGAGCACGAACCAACGATGATCCGTTGTCCCAAATGTGACCACCAGCAACTGGGCAAAGAGGAATGCGAGGCTTGCGGTTTGCTTTTTCGCAGATTTGAACAGGTCCAGGATCGCAAACTGGAGCCCACGGTTAACCATCAGGACGATCCGGCTCCACAGGATACCGGCTTGCGGTCACGTCTGGTTTCCGCTTTGGTCCTGGTGGTGCTGACCGCATCGCTGACCTATTATTTTGTCGGTTACACCCCGCAACCCAAGACGGCTAGTCCACCCCAACCCTTGACCAGCCAGGCTGCCGATAAGGCAGTGCCGCCTCCGCCGACCGTGGCTCGACCCCCGCAACTCCAGTCCAGTCCGGCGTCCTCTCCTCCATCGCTCACCGGCAGCCCCATCGAACACGCCAAAAATGCGACGGTGGCCATTGAAACCCCCTCGGGGAAGGGCTCCGGCTTTTTTATTTCGGAGACCGCTATTGTCACCAATAAGCATGTGGTGGCCCCGGATCGGACCCATTTGGACGAAATTCGGCACAACCTTGCAACCCGTCGGAAACTGATCACTCTGGAGCAGGAAAAGATCGAAGACCTGCGTCGCCGATTAGCCAAGATGGAAGACGGGCCGTCCCGTCGTCAAATCATTCTCTATATCCAGGAAAGCGAGAAGCAGTTGGCGAAGGTCCTGCCCGAGCAGAGAGCGGATGAGGCCAAACTCAAAGAAATGGAGCGGCCGATTGCCACCTCGGATATCAAGATATTCCTGGCCGACGGCAGCGAACATATTGCCCAGGGGACTCGAGTCAGCCCTGAACGCGATCTCGCGATCTTGTCGATCTTGACCGCCAATCCCACCGTCCTCCGCCCCGCCCCCAAGGGCAGCGTCCTCAATCAGGGCGACAAGGTGTATACCGTCGGTAATCCGGTCGGATTGCGCAACACCGTCACTTCCGGCGTCTTTTCCGGGTACCGGCAGGACAAGGAAACCAAGGAAATACTGCTGCAGACCGATGCTTCAATCAACCCCGGCAACAGCGGCGGCCCCTTGATCGACGAGCGCGGCCTGGTTCACGGTGTCAACACCATGATCATACGGAATACCCAGGGGATCGGTTTCGCCATCCCCATTCAGACGGTTATCGAGGAGTTCTCGCTCAATCCGAATTAGGCGCCAGGCTTGGGCGTACCTGCAACACCGGTTATTTTTTGGTGGGAAATCCAAGACGGGGCAGGAGGAACGGGACCTCCTGCTGATAAAGCGTATAGGCGGCGTGAAAACGGCTCGTCAGAATTCGTTCTTCCCGGCGTAGCCAACGGACGGACCACAGCAGAAAAAGTGGATAGGTCACCAGTAGCGAGCCGGGGGATCGGATCAGGAGGATGGTCCCTAGAAGGACGAGGTCGTAACCCAAAAACATTGGATGACGGCAGAAGCTATAGCTTCCTTCTGCAATCAAGCATTTGGCCGGTCGGAGTGGGCTGGGGGTCCCGCCGCCCCGTTTTTGCAAGTCGCTGGTGGCCCAGGTTATCCAAGCCAGACCGCAAGCCAGCAGGGAAACAGCCGCGGCCATCAACGACACCGAGGCCGGCAATCGTCCCAATGCCAGGGCATGGTCGATCACCAGGCCGGGGGCAAGCACCAGCAACGGCAGGATTGCCCAGTAAAAGAGGGTGGCCACGATCTGCTGGCGCCAGATGTCGGGATGAAACAAGGGCATGAAGCTCCGGATGCTGAAGGTTTGTACAAAGGCGGCAGGGGGCTCCCGGCGGCTAAGGACAGGGGCCAAGGGCGTATTCTTTCACCGGTTGGCCGGAAGGATCGAGCAACGGTCGACCATAGCCGTCGAGCACAAAGCGCTCCCAGCGGCACATGCCCGGCGGGACATCGGTCTTGTAGTTATAAAGCGGTGGTTGATATATTCCGGGAGCCGGGTCAAAGGCCGCCACGAACGGCGAACGGAGAAAAGAGGCCGCCGTCTGGTCGGGCTTGTAGCCATACATGGGTGGTTGATACAATCGGTGCGAGGGGTCGAATGCCGCGGCAAATGGCGAGCGGAGGAAAGCTTCGGGTTGCCCCCAGGCCTGCCCGCTGCCATAGTCAGATGCTCCCCAAGCAAGCGATGGCAACCAGTAAAACATCACTATGCCCAGTATCAGCGCCAATGTTGTCGGTTTCCTCATGGCCCCACCTCTTACGGTCAATTCAAGAAGTTACACGTTGCCGCCAAGGCATATCGTTCTTTAGTTAATTATACAAAAAAAATACCCGCCCGTCCACGAATAGCCAGGCTATTCTTTAGACCTCTTCTCTAGATCATAGCTTAACCCTGAGTTCAAGGCCAAATTCCCTGGTTTTCACCAGGTCGTTGAAAAGATGTGCAAAGGCCTCCTGGCCGGTCGGGGAGACCCGTCATCGGTAAATTGAGCACTTGTGTCCATTAAAGCCGGGGCGGCAGGATGGTGCGGTCCAGGGCAGGCAGCCAGCTGTTGGCCTGGTGATTGTAGGTTTTGACCTCAATCCGGTCAGGATAGAGCCACAGGGAGTTGGTCCAGAGGGTGGCGCCACGCATGTCGGTGTTGTGGATGTTGGTGACCTGCCCGGCGTAGACATTGATGGCGGCGGCGTAGCTCTCCTCGGTTGGTGGGGTGTGGGTATGGCCGGAGACCCAGAGGAAGACCTGCGGGTTGGCGGTGATCAGGGCGTGGATGGCTTCGGCAGGTTGGGCGATGGAGTGGGGCCGGTTGATGTAGCGCCGGAAGTTGTGCTGGGTGCCGACGAGCGGTCCATGGAAAACAATGATGGTGGGTGTGTGGCGATGGTGGGCGAGTTGGGAGCGTAGCCAGGCGAGTTGCGGCTCGGACAGCCCGGTGGCAAAGCTCTCGTGATCGGTAGAGAGAAAAACCAAAAAATAGTTACCAATCTTTTTGGTGTAATAAAGGCTGGAGAGGCCAAAGGTGGTGCGAAACATCTGGAGTTTAGCTTCCTGCATGGTTCGGGAACCGGTGTTGTAGCCGCCGCCCGGCCAGGCCGGGGTCGCGAAAATGTAATCGTGGTTGCCGGCAACCGGCAATAGGGGTTTGTGCAGCTTGGTGAAAAAATTGGCCGCCGCCGCGTATTCGACATCGGTGCCGTATTCCTCGCAGATATCGCCCACCGCAATCACCATGTCAACATCGTCCCAGGCGTTGATGGTCTTAAGAACCGCTTCCTTCCGGTCCAGATTTGGCCCCGGCAGGTGAGGATCTCCCAGGACGACTAGATGGTGGACCTCTTTGCCGCCTGCTTCAAGGGTCGCGCCCCCGCAGCCACCTATCGTGACCATCAAGATCAGGGCGAGCAGAACCGTCAAGGGTCGAGCTATCGTTGTGCTTGCCATTCGCATAGGGCGATCAATCCGGAGTGTTGGTTGGTCGGGTGGGGGTTTAGTAGCGTCATTGGCTCAGGCGCGGTTAGGGGTCGGTTTCTGTCGCAGCGGCCTGTTCCAGTAACGCCGCCACTTTCTCCCCGCATCTTTTCCCCTGGCAGGGGCCATCGCCGATACCAGTGGCGGCGGCAACTTCTGCAAAACTGGCGGCGCCGTTTTCAATGGCCACGATCAGGCGAATCAGCTTAACGCCTTTGCAAATGCAGCCGGCCTTGAGCCTGGCCATGGTCCGCTCATCCGGCTGCATGGTCCTCCGGGTGAAGCTGGGCGAAGATTTGTCGGGCCAGTTCCGGTCCGATGCCGGGAACGGCGGCCAGGTCAACGACCCCGGCCGCCTGGACCCGTTTAAAGCTGCCCAAGGTTTGCAGCAGCCGCTTTTTGCGCGAGGGGCCGATACCTTCGATCCGGTCGAGCTGCGAATGCAATTGCTCCTTGCCGCGCAGCTTGCGGTGGAAGGTAATACCGAAGCGGTGGGCCTCGTCGCGGATGCGCATCAGGTACAGCAGCACCGGCGAATGCGCCGGCAAAAGGATCGGATTCTTGCGCCCCGGTCGGAAGAGCTTTTCCCCTTCCTCGGCTTTTTCCTTGGCGATGGCTGCAAGGTCCACGGTTTCCAGGAGGTCGAAGCGGGAGAGCACCTCAACGGCGACCTGCAGCTGGCCTTTGCCGCCGTCGAGCAGCAGCAGGTCAGGGAGATTGCCGGTCTCGACCCCTTTGGCCATGCGTCGTTCCAACACTTCGCGCATCATCGCATAATCGTCCGGGGTGTCCTGCGATTGTATCCGGTAATGGCGGAACTGTTTGACTGTTTTTTCGCCGCGGACATAACAAACCAGCGAGCCCACTGCCTGCTTACCCATGAGATTGGAGATGTCGAGGCATTCGATGGTTTCCGGTCGGTTGACCAGCCGCAGCTTGGACTGCAGGGCCAGGGCCAGGGTCTCCCAGGACTCGATCTTTTTAGCCGCTTCCGAGAAAATCTGGGCGGCATTGGCGGTCGCCATCTGCATCAAGTGCATCCGTTTACCGCGCTGGGGAGCTGCCAGGGTCACCGGGCCATCGCGCAATTCGGCCAGATGTTCGGCAATCAGTTCCTGATCTTCGATTGCAAAAGGCAGCAGCAGTTCGCGGGGGGGCTGGCGTTCACTCGAATAGTAGAGCAGGAGCGTCTGGGCCAGGAGATGGTCGTCTTCGCCCAGCGGATCGGCCAGGAAAAAGGTCTGGGCACCGGTGATCATGCCACCTCTGACAAAAAGCATAGCCACGCCCACCGAGGCGTCCTGGCGGTGGATGCCAAAAACGTCCTGGTCGAGGTGGTGTTCGGCGACAATAGTCTGGTGTTCGGTGGTCTTGGTCAAGGCGCGGATCTGGTCACGGCACAGGGCCGCCTGCTCAAAGGCCTGCTCCGCCGAGGCCTGCACCATTTTTTCGTTTAGGACGCGGAGAACCTCGGTGACCTTGCCTTCCAAAATGAGCAGGACATCGCGTACCATCCGCTGATATTCCTCAGCATTGACCTTGCCGGCGCAGGGTGCGAGGCAGCGGCCCATCTGGTAATTGAGGCAGGGCCGCTGGCGTTCGCGTACCGTCTTGCAGCGCCGCAGGGGGAACTGGGCGTAGAGCAACTGCAGGGTGGTCCGCATGGCGGTTCCCGAGGAATAGGGGCCGAAGTAGCGGTTACCGTCGCGCAACCGTTTACGGGTGACCACGATACGCGGCCAGGGGTCACGTGTGGTCACCTTGATCAGCGGGTAGTTTTTGTCGTCACGGAGAATGACGTTGTAGCGCGGCCGGTGCTGCTTGATCAGCGAGGCTTCAAGGATCAGCGCCTCTTTCTCGGTGGCAGTGAGGATGGTCTCCACCCGCTGCACGTGCGAGAGCATGACTGCGGTTTTGGAGTGGACCGGGCCGGTGAAATGGGCGTACTGGCTGAGGCGCTTGCGCAGGTCGCGGGCCTTGCCCACATAGAGCACCTGCTTCTTGGCAAGCATCTGGTAGACGCCCGGCCCATGGCTGATGGTGGCGAGGAATTCGGCGGACAGCGAGGATTGGTTGCCTGGAGAAGAAGCCGCCTCCTCAGCATTTGATCTGGGCGAATCCAAGTGTCAGGCTCCGGTCTGTTTTTATTTTATTTTCAGATGGTTGTGTTAACGGTGCAGATGGTTTGAGATCGCTATTATACACCGTGAAACCGGAAAAAAATAGATCAAAGAACAGCTTGGTTGGTCTGCTCTAGGCATCGGTGTGGGAGTCACGCTGCCTGTTAAAATATGGGACTGGGAGCTTTTTTTCACAAGACGCTCAATGTTCTGTCCCGGTAAAGAAGCAAAATCATCCTCGTCGCGCTGTTCGTAACCATAGTTTGTTGAGTTGTTTTGTCCGCTTTTACTTGACCACCTCAGTGCAAAAACTTAATCTAGGTGGGTATGCCTTGGTGAAATTACCTGTCCTGATGAGGATCTCTGGTCTGTATTTGATATCTGTGTGTTTCTTTATGATTGACATCTTCTTTAATGAATGAGGGCATGCTTGGTCTACCCCTGAAATGAGGCAGTGACCAGTTTTGTAAATAGTCGTAAGATGGCGTGTAGCGTTTCTTGGCTGGGAAAAAACAATTAACGAGAGGAATTCAACATGAAAAATTTAGGTGTGTTCATCGGATGCGCGGTTATTGCGGCGACCATCGCCGGTTGTGGTCCGGCCACGATTAATCCCAACTATTCTTCCGCTAATCCCGATCTGATGCGCATTGGTGGAGAATCACCAGGAGACAAGGGGCCGGAGATGATCAACATGGGGTCCTATTGCCTCAGTGTTACTGAAAAATGGAAAGCCGACGGTAAAACTCCGGATGGCCAGACGCTTTGGTCCAAAGACAGCCTTCGTAAAGCCGTGCCGTGCCGGTAGGGCAGGGCGGATACTATGCTTATCTTGGCTTGTTGATGCGGCACATCGCAATCTGAAATGGGTATAGCCTCCAACTCTTGATGCTGATCGATATTTTAGAGAAACTCTATCGATAGGCGTATAATTTGATGGTTTCTATATTTGCCGCTGCTTATGAAGCACTGTTGCCTTTTGGGCAATGCTTTGAAGAGGGCGCTGATTGAGCGCAATCGGAAAAAAGAGAGGCACATTGTTTCAACTCTCCCAAAAGGTGATTTAAATGATAAGGTTTCCAGGAGTATCTTTGATATTTTCGACAGCAGTTCTTCTTTGTTTTGTGTCGAATGCTATTGCTCAAGAACAGCGTGTGATTGTTTTGCAAAATACGCATTTTAAAGAATCATTTCTGCAAAAGGTTACGGTTTCAGGTGGGATTCGTGCTGGTTTCATGTTTCAAAGTGGCCTTGAACGTGTAGATATCAACGAACTTTATATACACCTGCAGCATGCTGTCGATGAGAAGGACGCTATGCTGTGTGTTAATATGGTGAGTCGTGATGGTCGCTACACCGCTTCATGGGAATATGGATTGGGGCAACAGCAATCAGGCTCTATTGCAGTTAATTTACCTTCAAAATATCAAGAGCAAATTGCAAGTTATTCACCTGATGGATTGGTGGTGCTCGCCGCCATAACCAAAAGAGACTGCACGTCAGGTGACAACATGTATGTTCCAGCGAGTTGGGGTAAGATGCATAAATCAGACTATGTGCTTTATGTGAATTCAGGAAATACTGATACAGTTGTTGGTATACCAGGAAATGCGGAGCGCATTAAATGTACGAAGATTAACTCTGAGAGCACTATCGCCTATGACACCAAATGCGTAGTTGAAAAAGAGGTTGTAAAGGATGCCAAAAGCATATTTTTGGTTAGGAACAACTTTGGCAACAGGCTTCCAAATGTAGAGTTGCAGTTGAGGTAATTTGTGAGGATATCGAAATCACTGAACACATTTACAGGTATAATCAGAGATGTTTTTCTTGCTGCATTAGTGGCTGACCCTGATAAAAAACTTTATCATAGTATTAAAATTCGATATCCACGCTTGTTGCATTTGTTATCCATATTGCTTTGTGTCTACGTATTTTTTTTATTATTTTTAGTTGCTAAAATTGTAATAAGCTCATCCAGCACCGGTTCTTTCATTGTTACAGCCAGAACTGAGCGTGTTGAGTACAAGCCTGATAGTATTGATCCTCCAAGGATAACATTTCACAATGCAACTTTTTTTTGGGATGAATCAAATGGTGAGAAATTTGATCCTTTAGCGCCAGCATCTTCAAATTCTAAAACTTTGCCTCCTGATGTTGGTGGATCCGTTCAAATCCAAGGAAAATCTAGTATTATCTTTTCGAGAATAGGTAAGGGACCGTTACATGTTCAAATAAAGAGTTCTAAACCAATTCTCGTCTTCGATGAAAATGATCAAAAAATTTTCACCTTGCCCTCTGATATAGATTTAGTGCTCAATGATCTTTCTCTTTTGACGAGTACTGGTATCGCGTGGAAATACAATCTTGACGGCCCGTTGGTATTGGGTCGCGTACCAACTTTTGGGTTGCAGCAACTGAACGGACTTTTGCTTGAAGGGGAAATCCAGATGGTGGCCAAGCAATTATTATCTGGAAATCATTACAAGGTGGATCCATATAAATTGCAACTGGGTGACGAAATTCAATTTAATCCAGCAGATCCGAAAACAAGCGGATTGTTGACTTTTGACAACGAACGGGGGCTTCAGGTCGCTGCAATTGTCGAAGCAAAGTCGGCAACAATAAAAAAATTCAGGGAAACCAATTTAAAGCTTACAAATAATTTATGGTCGAAGCTTGGAAAGGATGAAGAATTGGTAATAACTTGGGCGATAATGCTTACGGTTCCAGGTTTTTTAGTTTTCCTCACTAAGATTTTATACTTTCACCTGCAAATGAATTCTAATGATTGATTAGATATTCTTTCTTTTTTTAAAATAAAAAAACATCCATAAAAGCGACTTTATATGGAATGTTCTCTGTTTCATAACTGAAAATTTACTATCATGAACTTATATTGCAAGCTAGGTATAGCCCTGGCATCCTTGTTTGTTACTTGTTTTTTTGTGCAATCGACCTCGGCTTCGGATGCGTATCTAAAAATTGATAACAATGAATTCGGCCAAGGAGTTTTTCGTCAACGCGGTCGCGAGTGTCTGGTGATAGCTCCCACGCACGTTGTCGAGAATGCTTTCAAGATCGACATAACAACAGAAGAAAAGAAAAATTATTCAGCAGAAATGCTTGAATCCTTTCCTGGTGACATAAGCGTGCTTCGATTTGTGAATGAGGATGCGTTGATTTGTCGCAGCGTCACCTGGTCTGGAAGAGCCAATGTAAACGCTCTTCTGGAAATAGAGAAACAAGGAGAGTTGCGGACCATGCTCGCCGATGGCAGTATTCGGATAACAGCTGTTGATATTGTCGGATATGATAAATACCGAAACATTAATGTGCGCCCCAGGAACCAAGAGGATGCCATTGCAAAAGGTGCCAGTGGCAGCCCGCTTTTTATAGCCGGTCAGTTTTCCGGCATCCTTCTTTCTGTGAAAAAAGATGTTGGCAATGTGATTCGCCTGGATGCACTCACCAACACCCTGTCGCTCTTTTTTGGTGATACCCTTCAGTCCGGCAGGCAGGGACCGATGACGATTCAGGTAAGTAACGCCAAGAAGTCTAATGTCAGTGCCCCAGGAAAAGGCGGATCGGATGAATTGGAGTTTTCCGGGGTGATTGCTAAAAGTGCTGTCGTTACACACACGATGAAACTTGGGGGGAACAGTCCGGTTCGCATTAATTTTTCAACAACCGGGGATGCAGAGAAATTTAGCTTTGAAATTTGGGATTCCGCCAGAAAAATAGTCTATCGTAATCCCTCTAAACAATATAGCGGGACTGAATCTTTCTCGGTCCCGTTCACCCCGCCTGAAAACGATACCTATTCAATGCATATAACCGGAACGGAAGGAGAGGGTAAATATAAGTTCAAGATATCTCCTATTGTTTCTGATGCGCAATTGCGCAGTGAGGAAAATATACTCCAGTTCGGTGGAAATGCTGTCACGGGGATAATTGCTCAAGGTGCCGTCGCTGTATATCGAGTCAACCTTGAGGAAAACAGCCCAATTCGTTTGAATTTTTTCTCCACTGGAGACCAGGGGAAATATGCTGTTGAAATGGTCAATTCAACCGGGAAATCGGTATATCGTAACGCCGCTGTACAATATAGCGGAACCGAAACTTTTTCACTTCCCTTCACTCCTCCTGCTAGTGATGTCTATTTGCTTAATATTAAAGGAACTGAAGGTGAGGGAAAGTACAAATTCAAAATTGGGATGATTGCATCGAATGCTCAGTTGCGCGGAGAGGCAAATGTGCTCCAAGTTGGGGGTAATCCTGTCGAGGGGGTTATAGCGCAAGGTGCTGTGGCTGAATACCGGCTTAAGGTCGAGGCAAATGCCCCGATCCGCCTGAATTTTCTCGCAACGGGGGACAGCGGGAAATACAAAGCAGAGATCCTCGATTCAACAGGAAAAGCAGTCTATTTGGACCCCCACAGGCGTTATAGCGGAACCGAAACCGTTACTATCCCCTTCGCCACTTCAAAAAGTGAGCTGTATTTTGTCCGTATCATCGGGGCAGAAGGTGAATGTCGATACACGCTCAATGCAACCCGTACGGTAGAGAAATGAGCTTGGTTAAAGGCGGAGCTGCCAATGCTTTCACTTCGCTATTATCATCACCGGTACAGCACTTTATGCTGAATAGTTAAATTCAAATTGTAACCCAGGATACCTAGGCACTTTTGACTCTATTTCATGCAAACTGAAGGTCCCCTTGCCAGATGAAAAGATGCGCGTGGTTTCGGATTCATCACTCCTCGGCGCGGCTGGCAAGATACTTCGGCTCCACCTCATTGCTGGTTTTTCACTGGAAATCTTTTCCAGTTGTCTTTTATCCATTGAATCGTGTCCTTTTGATTTTTGATTTCCACAGGAAGTCGATCATGGATGAATTGTTCCATTTTATTCGCGAAGCTATCCACGCCATATGCTAAGTGGTCGGCTAGACATCTAATAATGTAGACGACTTCCAGCCCCTCTTTCCTGTCAAATTCAGTCGCATCAGGCTTTCCGGAAATTCTAGGGTCATCTTTCTCGTACTGAGACCAGTTATACTCATAAACCAGGCAAGATTTTTCAAATGTATCCATACAGACACCTCATAATAGGTACAAATATAAAGAGTTGTCATTGTTTACGGAATTATTTTAATCATTAAAATAGCAAACTCAAGCACCTGGAATTTGACGCGGAGAAAAAAACGCTGATTTGGCACCGTCCCAAGGCCGACAAGGACAAGCTGCTGCAACAAAGCTTCTACGCCAAGCTCCAGGCACGCGACATCGCCGACGTTTTCCGGTTTGTAAATGAACAGTGCCACTTCCTGTCAGCAATGAAGCCCTTGCAGCCACGCTATGCAAAGAAGATCGCCGACGAAGATAGTTTGATGGCGGTGATTATTGCTCAGGCCATGAACCATGGTAATTTCAGCATGGCCGAAACCTGTGACATCCCATACCACGTCTTGGAGGCCGCGCATCAGCAACACCTGCGCCCGGCCACGCTGATTGACGCGAACAACCGCATTAGCAATTTCATCGCCAGTCTCCCCATATACCCCTACTACTCCATCGACATGGAAGTGCTCTACGGCAGCGTTGACGGCAAAAGTTTGCCGCTGCCGACCCGACGATAAAAGCACGCCATTCGCGCAAGTATTTCGGCAAGGATCGCGGGGTTGTCGCCTACACATTACTGGCCAACCATGTGGCTTTACAAACCTAGCTGCTGGGCGCAAACCAGCACGAAAGCTACTGGGTTTTTGATATCTGTTACAACAACACATCAGACATTGTGCCGACCACGATCACCGGCGATATGCACAGCATCAACTTGGCCAACTTTGCCATTCTGTATTGGTTCGGCATGAACCTCGCGCCGCGCTTCACCAATTTGCAGCCGCAGTTGAAGCACCTTTACGGTGGTGCTGGTCAGGAAGGGTACTCTGATTTCCTAATCCAGCCTGTGGGTCAACTTGACCGCCACCTGATTGCCTCAGAGAAGGCGAACATGGATCACATTGCCGCCATGCTGGGACTCAAGGAGATGAGCCAAAGCATGCTGATGCGCAAAATTTGCACCCTGTCCGGGCATCACCGCACCCGCAAGGCTATTTTTGAGTTCGACAAGCTGATCCGGAGCATCTACACCCTTCGCTACCTGCGTGATCCCAAATTGGAGCGCGATGTTCATCGTTCGGAAAATCGCATCGAGTCCTACCACCAGTTGCGTGCCACCATCGCCCAGGTGAACGGCAAAAAAGAACTGACTGGGCGCACTGACCTGGACGTGGCGATCAGTAACCATTGCGGCCGATTGATTGCAAATGTCGTTATTGCCTACAACGCCATGCTGCTATCTGGGTTGCTTGGATGGTATCTGGCAACTGGCAATGAAAAGGCACTTGATTTGCTACGACGAATCTCAACGGCGGCATGGCAGCACCTGCCTTTCCTTGGGCACTACGCATTCCGCGACAAACGTCAATCGATTGACTTGGAGGCTATTTTGGCTGAGATTGACTTGAGGTAGCCGCCCAAATAAGCATGTTGGACAAATTCCGCCGGTTTGGGCTTAGAATCCCAATAAGGCATCAGTTATCGGGACGGCTTTCCATCGTTCTGGTTAAGGATGGGCAGGAATCCTCGCATGTATTCGTCACCCATGACCCCCAGTCGCACCGCCGTCTGGGCGGACATGGCGGCAAAAGTGCCCTGCGCTCTCGCACAAAGCGTCCCTTCGTCGGAATAAATCTCCCCGGTGATTAAAACCTGCCGCTCGGATTGTATTTCCTGGATGGCCCCTATAACCGTAAGCCTATTTCCGACGCTTAACGGTTTTATGAATTCCACAGTCATGGTTTTGGTTACCCCGATTTTCTTAAGCAGATAAATAACGGTCCAGCCCATAATCTCATCGAGAATCGTTGAAATGATACCGCCGTGCACGGTCTGATCCCACCCGGCCATCACTCCAGGGACGGTCACGAAGGAATAGACCCGCAAGTCATCTGTGAGAAACTGCATTTGCAGGCCAATCGGATTGTTTTCACCGCAGCCGAAACAGGTCTGTCCGTTCAGGTTGAATATCTTTTTCAAGCCCTCTTGGTTAATGATCATTGAGTAATTCGCTCCTTTGCAATGGATAGAAAAATAGACGCTACCGTTTTGGGAATATTTCTGTAATGATGGCGTTGCTTAATGTTATAGTATAATTTCATTAAGTTGTGGAAGTATCAGTGGGCGATTTGTACTACGCCCGTTCGCTGAATCTTTTGAGAGAAAACCGCAATGATGAAATCCTGCGTATCACGAAAAGTCATGTTTTGTAGCCATGTTGTCCGTGTAAATTTTCAGTTGAAGCGCTCAAGGCAACGAATATAATAGCTCTTCGCCGCAATGGCAATCTGGATAACCGCATAAAATGCGGCGAATGAAGCGTCTGTTCACCGTATTGTGCAGAAGCAAGTAGGTCGGTCGTTGAACAGGTTGCCAATCGAACTGACCACTTCTGCACAGTACAGTGGTGTTCGGAGAGAATGTCAAACTCCGGACCATACCGCCCCCCTGGATACCAGGCTGTGTCGGTCGATGATTCTGGCGAGTTGGCGTGAAAATGATGGGGATAAAACGACGGTTGCGGTGTTATTTTTTGATTTTGGAGCAGAGCAAATCAACTTGTTCACGGATCGAGGTTTCCCGAGACATATCTTGCGTAATGACTTTGATAGCGTAGAGTACCGTGGAGTGGTCACGGTTATACATGTCGCCGATGTCAGCCAGCGATCTTTTAGTATATTTCCGAGTGAGATACATGGCCATCTGTCGGGGAAAAGAGATCGATCGTTTCCGGGAGCGCGAGCGGAGATCGTCAATGCTGACCCTGAACTGGCTGCCAATGAGGTCACGGATTGACTCGCCGGTAATTTCAACGGCGCGGCCAACAAGCCCATAGATAACTTCTTTGGCGATGGCCAGATCCGGCGGGATGTTGTGCAGGCATGATTTAGCCTTGATGCCGATGATGGCACTTTCCATGCGCCGGATATCGCCCTGCAAGCTTTCCGCCATGAATCCCACCAGATCGTCATCCCCTCCCAACCCGTGTAGCTGTAGTTTGTGACGGATGATTCGGGCTCTTGTCTCATAATCCGGCGATTCGATTCCAGTCACCAGTCCAGAGGTCATCCGACTGCGAAAATCGTCGTCAATGCCTTTGATTTTGTTCGGGGCGAGCGCCGAGGTCAGAATCACCCGTCGGCCCGATTTGATCAGGTAATCAAGAATGTTATTGAGTTCTTCCTGGGTTTTGTTTTTGCCGGTGAGGGTGTGGATGTCTTCAACCAGCAACATGTCACAGTTCTTGATGTATTTTTTGGAAAATTGTTCCATAGCATCGGAACGGATGCTCTTGACCATTTCAGCTGAAAATTGCTGGGCGGTCAAGTAATGCAGGCGGGTGGAAGGGGCGGAGCGCAGTACTTGATGGACCACAGCTTGGGTCAGGTGGCTTTTGCCAAGACCGGTGGAGCTGTTCATGAACAAACAGTTACCAAAGGTGGCATCACCGGTGGCCAGGGCATTACAGGCAGAGCGCGCTAGCAGGTTCGATTCGCCGACCATGAACTGCTCAAAAGTGAAAGCAGGGTGTAGTGAACGTAGGCGCGCACCGCCGCTGGTGAGTCCGGGAAGGCGGAGTTGTCCGCCTTTGTCGCTTTCAATGTGCAAGGTCTGGTGGTCAGCGATTTTAAGCTGTACGTCGGAAATGGCGCCTAATTGTTGGGCAGCTTGACGAATGAGACCAATGTAGCGATCCTCGACCCACGCACAGAAAAAACGATCAGGTCCGATAATCTCAAGTACCTGTTTATCCTCCCTTCGACATTCAAGCGGCTTGATCCATAGGCCAAATTCGCTTTCAGGCAATGATTTCTGTAAAGAGGTTTTGATCGCATTCCACAACATAGAGTATTTCCCTTGAGTATTCAGAACTTCTCCCATGTGACCGTGCGGGGTGCCGGTAGGAAGAGTGCGGTGATTTACAGAAAAAGCAGGGGTCGGTCAAAAGCGGTATGCCCTGATTTGATGTCTCTTTCGAGGGGATTTGCACACTCGGTTATACCTATGCCGGCAGCATGGTTTTATTATGGAAATAATGCGCAACTCTTTGCAAGGGTGTTCTTTTATAGATTTAATTGATAATTTCCTTTTAAAACGATGGGATGGGTCAATATCGCAATGGTTGTCAATAAGTTATCAACAGGTTGTCAACAGCAGGTTGTCTTCGCATACCTGCGTTTTCTTCAACCAGGCTCTCGAATGCTCAATTATTGTCTTAGCAAGTGGTACGTTTGAGTAACCCCTTTTCACTCCATGATTTCCCGGGGAAGGGGAAGTGAGATAATAATCTCACTATTTTTTAACAATATTTTTAATAATGAAAACAATACAAAAGAGACTGGCCTGCTCCTGCGTACCTAGTGCCCGAATGGTCTTGGTTCATTGTGTGTTCGAGTTTCCGCTGTTTGGCTGTTTGGCTGTTTGGCTTTAAACAACTCGAAGAGCGTATAATTGGCTGAAATGACCACCACCTCAACGACAGAGGTCATGGGGGCGAGTCGTCGGACCAAACTAATCATGGCAACCGGGTTCAGGAGCCGGTTTTGTATGAATTTATAAGTTGGTCTATGATGAATATAATTCAAGTGATTACTAATTCAGGAGAATTGGCCGGCGATAACAGGCGAGTAAATTTCAGTCCGAATTTTTAATTTCTTTTAAAAAAAACGATGAATAAATTCGATAAAAAACGTTGCTGCGAATGTAATTTTTTCAATCATCTCAATGCTAGTCCTAGTGATATTATGAACAGATTAGTTCACGTAATCGAAAAGTTTGATAAGGAAAATATCGGAAAGGAAACGGTATGAAAACAAATATTTTTTACCTTCCGGCTCTATAGAATGAGGAAAATCCTTTGTTTAAACCGATCTTCGCAAACTCATTGAAAAGAATGGATATGAGGTGCGGATTAAAGGTATCCTTAATGACGTTTCAAATCACTTGAGGATTTGCCTCAGGCGATTGCCATAGTTTTAATTGGATACGTGTCATGAGGGTGGCGAAAACCTGGAGATGACTTGAAAGCGCTGAAGTGGAAAGAAAAAAATTTGCATATGAGTGCAACCTGCGCTTTTGAAGCTGGAAAAAGAATAATCGATTGCTAATTTTCAGGAAATATGAAAATATTACCCATCGAAGATAAAATCGAGAAGATATAAGGCGATTAATAGCCGCTTCAGCCGTGTCGCCAGTGAAGTGTAAGTTGTATTAATGGTCAGATCGTCTCCTGTTATTCGGAAACGAGAATATGAAAATTTAAGTAATGGGTAAATAGATGAGCAAAACACTTGTACAAATGACCGCCGAAATTATCCAATCCCAGATCACCAGCAAGCAGATGACCACCGATGAAATCAAGGCTGCGCTGAACGAAACTTTTCAGGCGTTGAAGGCACTGCAAGATGCCGAAGCAGGTGGAGCAGTTGAGACAGAAACAGAAGCCATCAGTCCATCGATGGATCCTAAGAAATCCATTCAGAAAAACAAGATTGTCTGTCTCGAATGTGGTCAGGAATTCAAGATGCTGTCTCCAAAGCACCTGAAATCCCATAGCCTCACTTCAAAAGAATATCGCAAGAAGCACGGGCTGTCTGCTCGTCAGCCACTATGCGCCAAGGCACTTTCAGAAAAACGGTCCCAGTCCGGCAAAGAGAGAGGCTTGCCGGTCAACCTCCGCAAGGCGATCGATGCTCGCACCAAGAAAAAAGTAACCCCGTAATGAGATGATATCACCCCCCTCTCCAGGATGCATGTCCTGGGGGGGGGCTCGCTTGTTCAGCGCGACGGGCGTTTTGTATCCCTAAACCAATCGCGGACTCCGATCATTTGTTTGATCTGGGCAGCCGGTGCATGCCGGCGACACGTAGCATATTCCGCGGTTCCCTCTTCCGCCCCCCAGCGCACTTCAACACAATCATTTGGGTTGTAACTCATTTCAAAAGCGGTTTTACGTGCTAAAATATCCGCGACCGAGAGTTCCCACGGTTCACCATTACTACGAATATAGCGAATTTTTTTCTCTGGAATTAGTTTTTCATGCAACTGGGTTATCTCGGATGTAACTTGCCGGGCTGATTTGGCGGTCAAGTTAAACAACGACGGATAATTCACCACTTTTTCAGGGAATTCCAGCAACACATTCATCGCAATTAATAGACGCATGTCCCGTGATGGCGTTGAGAAATCTTCCCAAGGGCCGATTGTTTCAAAAATAGCGGCGCCACTCGGCATCGCAATGGGGGCACCGCCTTTGCGAAAATATGCTTCGCTATTTTCAACCGACTGCACGCGCGTTTCCAACTGCTCTACCAAAGCGGCCAGCGTCGCCTCGTAAGCCTGTTTTGCATTCAATCCTTCAGGATTAATGAGTTTATACAACTGCGCGTAAAACTCGTCTGGGCTTAATTCGCCCTGTTCTAGCGAATAATTCGGCAACTCGTCATTGCGCAACAGGCGGCCATTGGCAATGGGGCGAAACGCTTTGAAAGCCGGGCCTGCACTGGCGATATTAGCAAATAAGAAGGTGCCTTCCCAAAACCTCTTCCTGGCAATGGAATTATCCGGCTGGGCATCGACCGCAAATAAAATTCCAGGGCTGTCGGGGGTTTGGGCGACCCATTTTGTGATCACCAGCACATGCCCGTAAGGGTCGGCGTAAATGGTGCCAGGCCATAACACCTCGCGATTTAAGGGCAAGGGATAAAAGTCGGTTTCCTGACTGGCAAGGGCCGTGCGGCCATTGCCGGACTGTACCGCGTCCATCAAGTTGCGACTCAACGCTTTGTATACGGCCACTGGTGCTGACTTTTGCACAAAATCCGTTCTGATGACGACGGCATCGCAGGAAGGTGGTTTGGTAGCCGATCCGCGATTGCAAGCCCGGAAGCTAAACGGCAAGCCATTTTTCCAGGCAAAATAGCTGCGCAGGAAATAGGGGAAATCCGCACAGTCCGGTGTCGCAGGCAGGCCTTTATCTTCATTCATTCCTAATGAATTGTGGAGAAAATTTCGTTCCGGATCGCGCAATACCGGTTCCAAAGAGGGGAAACTAACATTTTCATCAGCAGGACCGTCAAATAACTGCTCAATCCAGGCTGCATAAAAAGCCTCGTACGCCTCGTTCCATGCCGGTTTTTCTCTGCCGGTGTAACCATTGAAAATTTCCTGGCAGGCCAGCGATGCGCCAGCTGTCTTTGCCTCGATTTGATAATGACCGCTCTCCAACGGATCTAACTGCGCCGTCAGGTGCCAAGGCATTCCATCCGAATCGCTTGTGATCTCGAGGGTTTGTGTTTTTCCTTGCGGATCGATCAACAGCAATTCGGTGATGGGTTCGGAGGTCGAAACCGCCATGATTTTGACGGGTGTTCCGGCTCTTATCGTCTGCGGGGCAATCCAGATAGAGGTTGTATCCCCTTGCACGCATCGAGCGGCAAAAGCTGTCTGATTGATGACCAGGCTCAGCAAGATCATCGCCAGATATAATGGTGTTTTCATAAATCGCTCTCCGCAACCAAAGTAACCGTTGAATTTGATTGAATCGGTGTAATCCACTCGTTGTTTATCGGGTGCGCCACCTTCGAATCAACACCTATGTTTTTTACTATGCCTCTTAAGCGTATATAATATCAAGCCATTGATCAATGCCTTCCGGCCGGAAAATGCTTTTGCGGTTTATCGTTGCTCCATTGATCATTGGTCTCAAGAGATTCTGAGTCTGAACCAGTTCGTAGGGGCATGGTCACCTCACCGGGAGCGATGTGTCCTTTTGGCTAAATACACCTTGGTTATTTGAATTTAACTAATTATTATCTCAACAGTAGTTGATGAACACCACCCTTTACAAATGATATTAGGATGAATCGATTGCAAATCACCTGCTTGATTGCTGCACTGACCGTGGTACTCATGGCATGGTACGTATCGCCACTCGATGTCGCCAGGATTCATCAGGGAAAAAAACAGATTGAACATGACGCCGTCATTTGCTCGCAACCACTAGATTCGACATACAGAATTGAAGACCTCAACCAGATTGCCCAGGACATCCGTCCTTTTGCCGCAGTTAATACAGCATTCATAAGCACCGATGCGCAACCCCAGGTAGTACAACAGTTCCGCGAGCATTATTTCGCTCCTTGGACGGCAAGATCACCAATTTTCAATACTGACATGGTCTCAGAAGGTGCGAAAATGCTCGCTGAAAGGCCATGGTTTGGAGAAAACCGACTCAATGTCGAACCGGAGCGTATCAAGAGCCTTCTGGCCATGGCGGATTTGGATCGATTTCCTTCAATAAACCAATGGGGGGTCGTGATAAAACCCGCTTTTGTCCGAGTGCTTCCAACCAGCAGGCCGTTCTACGAGACCCCGGACGATTTCCCCTTTGACCAGCTCCAGTTTGCGGAAATAAAGCCAAACGAACCTGTTCGCATCCTGCATGTGACCAAAGATGGCGCCTGGCTGTACATCGAAACGTCTTATGCAAATGGTTGGGTAGAACCCGATGCGGTGCGGTTGGCTAATGAATCGTTTCAGGAACAGGTGAGCACTGCCGAGCAAGTCGTTGTCGTTAGGGATTTTACGACGATTCAAACTGAACAGGGCAACGTGTTGCCACAGCCGAAGATCGGCACGCTCTATCCATTGGTGCTGGAGGAACCGGATTATTGGCTGGTTGAGGCGGCGGTTGCTGGAGGTGATCAATATGCTAGGCTGCAAACGGCGCGCATTGCCAAGAGTAACGCAAGTCGTCACCCCTTATTGTTCAATCCCGAGGCATTGACCTTGATCGGCAATGAACTCCTCAAAACACCGTACAGTTGGGGCGAACTGTATCGAAACCGCGATTGTTCGGCCACCACCAGGGATTTCTTTCTTGCCTTTGGCATCTGGCTGCCGCGCAATTCGATGAAACAGATTACTACAGGGCCCTTTGTGTCATTGGCAAACATGTCCAGCGCCGACAAGGAACAACGTATCCGTGCGCAGGGGATACCCTTTCGAACCCTGCTGCATCAAAAAGGCCATATCATGCTGTACGTCGGGCTCCAGCAAGGGAAACCAATCATATTGCATACCGCTTGGGCGCTACGCTACAAACCCAAGGATTGTCCGGAGAATAAATACATCATAGGAAAAACCGTTTTGAGTACCTTGGAGGCAGGAGTGGAGTTGCCCTTGTCTAAGGGAACCCTGCTCGATCGACTGGATGGCATGCTGGTGCTCCCGGCGATGGATGGCGAGCCGGGAAAAAATAATGGAGCTCGCCGTTAGGTTGCTCGAGAGCTTCCGATGTCAAAGCTATTTATTCTTGTTCGGTAATGCCGTTATGATCTGTAGCGGCCTCATGGGGATCTTGTAATCCTTCGTCGGTCTTGTTGGTGACAAGGCTGTGGTCGCAAAGGCTGTTCATACCGGTGTGGCCGGTCCAGCTCTCCTCTGCCCAATCCTTTTCATGAATGTTGTTCATTATATTTCGCTCTGTGGATGGGTTTGATTAATCTATTTCTTTTTCGGCTATTATTGTATCGACCTGCAGGAGCATCTGCAAAGCCTCGGACCTCTGCCGAACGGGGATATCCATGTATGCCTTGACGAACTCTTTATACTCGTCCATTTTTTCCAGCAGCGCTATTCCCGGGCTTACATTATCCGGAGCTGTTTCCTGGTCTTCTTCAATCGGTTCAGACAGTATGCCGGGGAAATCAGTTTCAAGGGTTAGGAGCATGCTAAGATATTCGATGACGGTACCGTACTCTTCGGGTGGAGTTTTACAGAATAATACCGCAAAGGCTCCGTATTTTTCATCGTATGCGTTCATCTTGGCGGCAAAGGCTTTTGGGGTCATATCTCTTTTCTACTAATCAAAGGATGGGGCAATGTTGCCAACGGTGATCAGGGTGGCCGAGGCAAGGCCCGGATCGCTCCATGTTGGAAAATTAAATATCAGGCCATAAGGCGTGCCGCCCAACTTCTTGTCGTGGTGCCCTTGCTGACCTTGGTGGACCATCGAGGGTCAGCAGATAACCTTGTTTACTCATCCCAGTCAAGCATTGTCGTTACTGGGTAATGATCCGAGGGAAAGAGGTCTCCCCGGGGTGCACGGTCGATCCGCGCATCCAGCACGCGGAAATGTTTGGAAACAAGAATCCAGTCGATGGCCGCCATCTCCTCAGGTTTGCCGAAGGCGTGCTAGGTGGTTTCATCATTCTGGTCCGGATGGGCCTTCCGGAGAGCGTCGATCAGCATACCACCCTCGGTCAGGAGGCGGTAGGTATTGGCCCATTATTGGCATTGAAGTTGCCGGTAACGATGAGCGGGGTTTGTGAGCGGATCTGGTTGCGCCTTGCCGCCGCTTTCGTGAATCGTTGAGGTCGCCATTTTGGGTCTCCTGAACGGAATTTTTCACAGGGCTAAACGGCGCGAGTAGAACGAGGCGCCGTTGGGCATATGAGAAATCGTGAGCAAGGTGGCATCGGGGATCTCCTCACAGATCAGCTTCAGCATCCGTTCCTCATCCTGAGGATCCAGCGAGTCGAAGGCCTCTTGCAGAAAGATCCACTGGGGCCGGTTGAGCAGCAGGCGCACCATGCCTAATCGCTGCTGCTCCACGGGTGCCAGGACGTTGACCCAATGCGCACGCTCATCGAGCTGAACGATCAGATTTTCAAGGCCCGCCAAGCGCAGGGCCTGCTCAATCTGTTCCTGGGTGATGATTCGGCGGGAAGATGGGTAGCAGATGGCCTCGCGCAGGGTGCCGGTGGGCAGGTGCGGGCGGGGCGGCATGAAGAACAGGCGGCCTTGGCTGGGGAGTTCAATGATGCCACTGCCCCAGGGGCGTATCCCGGCGATGGCGCGGAACAGTTTCGTCCCGGTGAAGGTGTTGCCGGTGATCAGGACATGCTCGCCCTTGCCGATTTCCATGTTGATGTTCTGCGCCAACACCGTCCCGTCGTATTTGAGGATGCTGAGATCGTGGAACGCTAATATCGGTCGACCGAGGCTTTTTACCTGAATCCGATGGTCGGTTTTAGCCAATTCCTCGTCCGCATTACCCAACACCTCCAGGAGGCTCAAAATGCGTTCCACCGAGGCGCGCCATTCGGCGATCCCGCCAAGATTGTTGGCTGGCCAGGAGAGGGCGGATGCCATGTGCTGGAAGGCCTGGGCGGATTGCATCAGCGTACCCAGACTAATTTTCCCCAGGATGTAGCGCGGGGCCGAAATCAGGATTGGAAAGGCCATGGACAGCGTGGAATAGCCCGTGCCGAACATTACGATATTTCGCCATGCCGCAGTCTGGGCGTCCCATACCACCCGTAATGTGCGGAACAACTCGCGGAAATGATGCCGCTCACAGCTCTCGGCATGGATCAGAGCAATAGCCTGGCTGTTTTCCTGCGCTTCCAGGAGGCTGGCGCGGAAGTTTGCCTCCGCCGATTGTCGGGCATTGGTGGCGTCGGTCAGAGGTCTCCCCACCAGCCAGCCCAGCCAAGAGGCTAACGCCGCGTATAGGATTGCGATCCAGATCAGATGCCCATAGATAATGATTTGAGAAAATCCCAGATCGAGCGTCACCACCCCCGAACGAGACCAGAGCACCTGGGTGAAACCGATTAGCAGTAAAATACTGTAAAAAAGCGAGTGGGCCAGGACGACCCCCGACTCGGTGGCGACCCGGCAATCTTCGGCGATGCGGCCATCGGGGTTGTCGTGTTCGCCGGGCAGATGGGCGATCAGATAGTGGCGGCCATCCCTCATCCAGCGGGAGAAAACATACTCCGTCAACCAGTCTCGCCAAAAGATTTGCATATTGCGTTTGGTAACCAGATGCGATCCGGTCAGAACCATGTCGGCGACAAAGAGGATCGCCAGCATGCCGACCTGAATCATGAGGCCGCGCATGGAGTGCTGTTCCAGGGCGTTAAACAAGTCCGCGCTCCATTGGGTAAGTAATACGGCCATGACCATTTGCAACAGGGTCAGGGCTGCCAGGAGTAAGGCGGTGCCGCGAATCTTCAGCTTTCGCTTGGAGCACCAGAACTGCTTCGTCAGTCGAAGGAATTCGACAAAAAAATTTTTAGATTCAGGCATTTGGGATCAGGTCTCGATAAGTGGAGTAACGCCAAGCAGCGACGATTGATTCCTCGTCGGTGCGGCAAAGTTGCAGAGTTGCATCAATACGGTCAGGAGAAAACAACGGCGGCAACCTGGAAGAGTGCGGCGAGTCATATTATTTGTGGCGGCAGGGTTGATAAAGTATCCAGATGACGTCACATCGTTTCCCCGCTAAATCCATTTTCCCGGATGATGGTCGCAGGCCTGGCCGGAGGGAGCGTAGGTTTTGCGTTCCGGATATTTTTGTAGAGGTCCGGCAGCTGCTCCTCATGTCAAGCCTGGGAGTGGATGTTGCCGCCCTCGTTCTGGTGGCCTGCGATGGCGCTGCCCCACAAAAAAATTGCAGGGAAGCGGATGGGCGGCAGGTTGAAGACGTCGCACATAATTGATAACCTCTGAGTATCTCGACAACCTGAAGCCGAGGTCGAAAAATGTACGGCTAGAAGCAGCCATTACAAGCCGCTACCCCACCGGAATTGCCAAGCAGCGCCAATCAGGTCGTAATCATTACCGATACGGGTAGCCACGCCGCTGCTGGCATAGAGCTTGATGGAGTTGTTTTTGTTGACAGGCAGCGCCAGGGTCGCCCCCACACGCGAATTGCTTTGCACATCGTCCTTGCGGATGTTGTTTACGGTTGTGCGGCCGCCATAATCGTAGGTTCCGCTCACCGCGGCCCATACCCCTCTGCCAAAGTTGTAGGTGGTGTGCAATTGCGTCGTGTAGAGAGGGTCTTGTTCAAGCGTAGATCCCTTGAAGGAGTCATTATTATCGGTGAACAAGAAAACACCACCGGAAAGCTCGAGCGTGAGCGGCCCCAGTTCTTTGGAAATTCCGAGATTGGGTTTTATGAACCAGCGGTTTGAGCCAAGATTCACCAGTTTGTCCGGGTCGTACTGTCCCAAGGGTGCCGAAATTTGAATGCTGCCACCAATAATCAAATCCTGTTGATATTTGGAAAAATCTTGCAGCGACAAGGCCGGGGCGCCATAGAAATTGGTTGAGAAACGAAAAAGCGGATCGTTCAATCCGGAGATGTACCGACCTACCGGGTGCCCAGCCACCATCGCCGTTCCCGAGAGATTAGAGTGTGGCAAGATGACATCGAACTTCCCGGATTTGCCCCCCACATCCAGCGCCCTTGCATAGGCCAGCAACTCGGTGTTCATCTTAAGTTGCGCATCCTCAATGGGTGACGAAGCAGCATTCGACAATCCGCCTTCCGAGTGGGCATAACCGGCAATGAGGAAGTTGATGCCTACCGGTGCATTGCTAAAGGATCTCGGCTCGATCTCACCTGCGTGGGCAAACGCCGCAAAAGACAAAAACGCCACAACGACCGAGACGGTGCCCGACTTAACCATCATAATCACCTGCGTTTTCAGGATGGGTACAAGTCATGCAGCGCATCCTTAAAAAAGGCTCTTGACTCTGGGAAAAGCGGCTTGGGGAAAATGAATCGCTGCCTCGCCTTTTCTTTGCATGAATTTTCACGGATGTGCTGGTGCGGAACAGCGGTGCGGAACAAAGACCTGCCATTGGCTGGACAGGTATCGGGCTTCGTACGGCTTCCTCCGGTAATCCCTTCCTCTGTTGTCATTGCTTGCTGTGATCCCAGGCGAGATAGCAGGCATACAACACAGGTGGTATCATTATAGCGAAGCGAATCACCCAACCATCAATGCGTCGTTGAGGCTCATTTGGCGATGTTTCCGGTTGCGATTGTCCCGATTTCTTTCTTTCTCTTCTTAACTTAGATTTGTTTATACCCATAATTCCTCTATTGATTGAAAGCCGTTATAACGGGCAGTTTGTAGGGTCGGAGCGTGGTTCTCGGTTTTGTCCGCCTCCTTCTGTAGGTCAGGCCTATGGGAAAGCGATCCAAGTATTTCGATGCCATGTCCAGCGTTTCCGGTCAAGGTTTCTCTTCACCTTCAGGACTATCCAATACCTTCCGTACTTTGGCAGCCAAGGCACTGTGGGAGAATGGTTTTTGGATGAAATGCACCCCTTCGTCCAAGACGCCCTGGTGGGCGATGATATCGGCAGTGTACCCCGACATGAACAAGCGTTTTACCCAAGGTTGATTGATCCGAAGTCGATCCGCGAGGTCTCGACCATTCATTTCGGGCATGATCACATCCGTTAAGAGCAGGTCGATTTTCTTGTCATGTGCTTTGACCAAACGAATTGCCTCACTCGGGAGACATGCTGCCAGCACCGTATACCCTAACTGCTGGAGTATCGTCGTGGTTATTTCCAGGATCGTTGGTTCATCCTCCACCAGAACGATGGTTTCAGAGCCTCGCATGGCAGATCTGGCCATTCCGGCCAGATCACTGGTCCAAGCCTGCGCACCTGGACCTTCATGCCGAGGCAGATAGATGGTGAATACTGTGCCCTGTTCGGGTTCACTGTAGACATTGATAAAACCATTATTCTGCTTGATGGCGCCGTACACCGTGGCCAGGCCGAGTCCCGTCCCTTTGCCTATCCCCTTGGTTGTGAAGAAAGGTTCGAAGATGCTGGCTATGGTTTGTTTGTCCATGCCGCAACCGTTATCATTTATCGAGATCCGTACATACTCTCCGGGCACAAGACCTTCATGGGATGCACAATATTGCTCGTCCAAGGTGCTGTTTCCCGTTTCAACGATAATGTCGCCTACGCCTGCGATGGCATCTCGGGCGTTAACGCAGAGGTTGGCCAAGATTTGATCGATCTGTGATGGGTCCACTTTGACCGACCAGAGGCCTTTCCCAGGTTTCCAAACCAGAGTGATGTCTTCACCGATTAGCCGTCTCAGCATGGTGAGCATTTTTTCAATGGTTACATTCAGGTCGAGCAATTGGGGAGCAATGGGTTGTTTGCGTGCAAAGGCAAGCAGTTGTCTGGTCAGATCAGACGAACGTTGGACAATATCCTGGATAGCACTGAAGCGGTGCAGATTAGGGTCGTCCGGTGCCATATTCATTATGGCCAGGTCGGCATTCCCCTGGATGACAGTGAGCATATTGTTGAAGTCATGGGCAATGCCACCGGCCAGGCGAGCCACTGATTCCAGCTTTTGGGATTGTTGAAGCTGCGCCTTGAGTTTCTCGCGTTCTTCCTCGGCTTGTTTGCGTTCGGTGATATCTATGTGGGTTCCGACCATCCGGAGTGCCTGGCCGTTTTTGTCTCTCTCAACGGCCTTGCCTCTACCTTGAATCCATTTCCAGTCCCCATCGCTAGTTCGCATGCGGTATTCAATGAGGAATGTTTCGCATCGGTTTTCCATGCAATCATTATTAGCTGTGAACACAGCCTGTTGGTCATCGGGGTGGATCATCTCGAGCCATGCTTCTGTAGATTTGGGCAGCATGTCGGCATCATAGCCAAGCATCGACCAATAACTTGGGCTGTAATAGACCTTATCTGTTGCAATATCCCAATCCCACAATCCGTCCTTGGTGGCGTCCATGGCCATCCGGAACCGTTCTTCGCTTTCCCGCAACGCCTTCTCGGCTTGTTTACGCTCGGTGATGGATCGGGCTTGCTGGATATTTTGATACGCCGCGCTCGATAACTGGTTGGCGAGGGTGAAGAGCGCTTGGGCAATATGTTCAAAACGTTCGCGTGACATGGTTGGCACGTCTTGGAACGCTTTCATGAAGGCTGTTTCATCTGCACCGATGGCACGCGCATAGGCCTGCATGCTATTGGGGTCTTGGGTTTCGTCTCTTACCTGCCCGATCAGCCAGTTGGCGATGTGATGGCCGCCGACGGTAATGCTGGCACCGGCATCCCATAATCCTCCACTGAGGCAAGGTTGTACAATGGGACCGCTTGGGTGATAGCGTCCGATAGCGGCATCGGATGTAAAACAGTTAGAACAACCCTGTTCGGTTTTACGGATGATCTCGCTGCACAGGTAGGTGAAGTTGCTCGGCGCGGTTATCGGAGTTCCATCGGGATGGGTGATGATGGACGCCACTCCGGTGGCTGCTGCGAATTCGTCTTGAATGCGCTGAATGGTTATAGGGTCGAACAAATCCTCGAAGGTAATACCATTGGTTTGATTTAGAGGACAGGTGAGGGTGACCAGGCGTTTTTCGAGCGCTTCCTCCAGTTGTTTGTATTCGGTGATGTCTCGAAATTCGGTCACACGGACGGTTCGCCCTTTATAAGGAATATTGGTGCCCCTGATGCTGACGGGATACCTTGTTCCATCTTTACGAAACCCTATGGTTTCGTAGCTTTGATCAAAACCACGTTTAATGTTTTGCATGACCAACGCGCGCGATTCAGGAGCAATAAGCAGGAGGCCATCCATTCCGATAAGCTCTTTAACGGAGTAACCGGTCTGGCTCGAGAGGCCTTCATTGCAGTCGAGAATGACGCCTTGATCATGGATTACTATTCCGCCAAAAGAGGCGTTGTGCAGGACTCTGAATCGTTCCTCGCTCTCGCGGAGCGCCTGTTCATCCTGCTTGCTTTTAGTGATATCATGAAAAATGCAGTGGGTTTGCTGGAATTGACCTTGTGGATCTCTGCCGATTTTGCCGTGAAAGGAAGTAAGGATGAGGGTGCCATCTTTCTTGACCATCTCGAATTCAACCCCGAGAATTTCGCCGATCGCTTTGAACCTTGGGAACATTTTTTTGAAATGTTCCCGCCACTCAGAATGGAGAAATTCACCGGCATTTTTACCGATGACCTCTTCCCTTGTGTAGCCTAGCGTCTCCAGCCATGCTTGATTGACCTCAATAAAACAACCGTTTGAGTCAAGGGATTGGTAAGCGAGCGGAGCCTGTTCATAGAGTTGCTTCAGACGTTCATAATCTGCTTGCAGGCAGGCTTCTTTTGCTTCCATCTCTGCAACCCTCTTTTTTAAAAAGGCGAGCTCAGAGGATTCGGCGCTGGTGCAATTGTCCATGCGAGTTCCTTGGATGGAAATTAGCCAATTTTTGATGACGAATATGACCGTTCCCTGGGGGAGATAATGAAGCCATGTTTTTGAAAAATGACCATTGCCAAAAAGGCACCGTCGAGGACGGTGATCAGGTTATTGCCTCATTTTGTGAGAAATATACCTTTCAAATAATAGTACGCGGATTTAGCTCTGAAGTGCAATGGTTTATGGCGATCGTTCAGTGCTACTCAAAGGTTTTGTCCTTTTAATTGATCAAATAACAGCATGTTGAATGAATGGCGGCTCCAGCAACTGATAAAAAAATTACTTGCAAAAAGATCGACCTACAAAAAGCGAAGGGATTTTCACAGAGAAACTCTTCATTTTACATTGGAATCAAAGTGAGCAGCCAAGAAAAACATGCATAATGCCACTTGGAAATGGGGCTGCGCCCTGATGGGCCTGGCCCATCTATGAAAGCGGGAATGTATCCGTCATGTTTATAGTGTTTTGATAAGTGAAACTCTATCCTTTGGTTAGGATATATTTTTCAATAAAAAACTTCATTTTTTTGTAAATGAATATGATATTAATACGTTGCTGTGAGGGGGAATGGGTTGTGAAATTACGAGTCCGATGTTGACCCTTTTCTGGATGGTGGTTAATATGCAGGTAGGAATAGATTCTTAACAAGGATCGGTGATGAAGATCAAGAAGCAAGAAATCGAACAACGTATGAAACACTTCGAAACGGTTTGCCGTGACGAAGGCATCAAATTGACCCATCAGCGCATAGAAATTTTCCGTGAAGTCGCGCAAGCAGGTGATCATCCAGATGCCGATCAGGTTTTCCAGCGAGTCAGAGACCGTATACCGACTGTCTCTCTTGATACCGTGTACCGAACACTCTGGCTGCTGAATGACCTGGGGTTGGTCGTGACGCTTGGTGCGAGTCGAGAACCGACTCGTTTCGATGCTAATCTGCAAAGTCACCATCATTTTGTTTGTGGCCAATGTGGATTCACCCGTGACTTCTACAGTAACGAACTCGATAACCTGAGGCTCCCTGATTCGGTAAGCTCTCTCGGTGAGATTAAAGCAACGCACGTTGAGGTGCGAGGCGTCTGCCGAGAGTGTGCCGAGCAAGGGGTGAAACCTGTCTTTAGATAGAACGTTCGGAATAATCACCAGGGCTTCAAATCAATTGGCTATGTTGGTTTTTTATAAGGAGGCTTATTTTATTGAACAATTACAGTAAACGCAACCCGACGTCGATTTGAGACCTCATCGTAAACGTGTTTCAGGCAACAATGCACAATATTATTGGCAGCATCGTAATAGTTCACACAACAAATGGAGGTGGCATCATGAGTGGAGAAGGCAAGTGTCCGGTGACAGGGAAAACCAACAAGCGCGCAGCGGGAACGTCGAACCGTGACTGGTGGCCGAAGCAGTTACGGCTTGACATTCTGCGCCAGCATTCCTCACAATTCAATCCTCTGGGTGAAGATTTCAATTATGCTGAAGCATTCAAAAGTCTGAATCTTGATGCAGTGAAAAAGGATCTCCACAAGTTGATGACCGATTCGCAAGACTGGTGGCCTGCCGACTGGGGACACTACGGAGGACTCTTCATCCGTATGGCCTGGCACAGTGCCGGTACGTACCGCACCGCAGACGGCCGCGGCGGCGCCGGATCCGGCAACCAGCGTTTTGCGCCCCTCAACAGCTGGCCCGACAACGTCAACCTCGACAAGGCCCGCCGGCTGCTGTGGCCGATCAAGAAGAAGTACGGTCGCAAAATCTCCTGGGCCGACCTGTTGATTCTCACCGGCAATGTCGCCCTGGAATCGATGGGATTCAAGACGTTTGGTTTTGGGGGCGGGCGTGAAGACATCTGGGAACCGGAAAAAGACATCTATTGGGGTTCTGAAGACACTTGGCTGGGTGACCAACGCTATTCGGGCGATCGGGAACTGGAAAATACCCTCGCCGCTGTGCAGATGGGCCTGATTTACGTGAACCCGGAAGGCCCGAACGGCAACCCCGATCCGGTGGCCTCGGGTCGTGATGTTCGTGAAACCTTCGCACGCATGGCCATGAACGACGAAGAGACCGTCGCGCTCGTCGCCGGCGGGCACACCTTCGGAAAATGCCATGGCGCTGGCGATGCGTCGCATGTGGGGCCTGAACCCGAGGCCGCCCCAATCGAGGAACAGGGGTTCGGCTGGAAGAGCAGCTACAAGAGCGGCAAGGCAGGGGATACCATCAGCAGCGGCATCGAGGGAGCCTGGAAACCGAACCCGACCTCTTGGGACATGGGCTATCTGAAGGTATTGTTCAAATACGAGTGGGAACTGGTCAAAAGTCCGGCTGGAGCGAATCAATGGCTGGCCAAGGACGTGGACGACGAGGATATGGTGGTTGACGCCCATGATCCAACGAGAAAACTTCGACCGATGATGACCACAGCGGATTTGTCCCTGCGCTTCGACCCCATTTATGAGCCTATTGCTCGTCGTTATCTGGAAAATCCCCAGGAGTTTGCGGATGCCTTTGCCCGGGCCTGGTTTAAGCTGACCCATCGTGACATGGGCCCACGAGCCCGTTATCTAGGAACGGAAGTGCCCACAGAAGAGCTCATCTGGCAAGACCCTATTCCTGCAGTCGATCATGTGTTGATCGATGGCAGTGACATTGCCGCCCTGAAAAAGAAAATTCTGGCGTCTGGGCTGTCTGTCGCCGAACTGGTTGCAACCGCCTGGGCCTCGGCAGCCACATTTCGTGGGTCCGACATGCGCGGCGGGGCCAATGGTGGCCGTATCCGCCTGGCACCCCAGAAAGATTGGCAGGTCAATCAGCCGGATAGACTGGCCAAAGTGTTGGAGGCCCTTGCAGGTATCCAAAGTGCGTTTAACAAGAAAGTCTCTCTGGCGGATCTGATCGTGTTGGCTGGTTGCGCTGGAATTGAGCAAGCGGCGAAGAATGCCGGTCACGAGGTGACGGTTCCCTTCACACCGGGACGCATGGATGCCTCACAGGAGCAGACCGACGTTGCATCCTTTGCGATTCTTGAGCCCGAGGCGGATGGGTTCCGCAGCTACCTTAAAACCAAATATACTGTCTTGGCTGAAGAAATGCTGGTGGATCGGGCGCAATTGCTAACCTTGACCCCGCCAGAGATGACGGTGCTGATTGGTGGTATGCGCGTCTTGAACACCAATTTCGGGCAGACCAAGTTCGGGGTCTTCACCGACCGTCCGGAGACGTTGACCAATGATTTCTTCGTGAACTTGCTTGATATGAGTACTGTCTGGAAGGCAACCTCTGCAGATCAAGACGTCTTTGCAGGCAGCGACCGTAAAACTGGTGCGCTGAAGTGGACCGCCACCCGTGTCGATCTTATTTTTGGTTCCAACTCCGAGCTCCGCGCTCTTGCGGAAGTCTATGGCAGCGAGGATTCCCAGGAGAAGTTTGTAAACGACTTTGTCGCGGCGTGGAACAAGGTGATGAACCTCGACCGTTTCGACCTAACTTGATGGTGTGATAAACAAGTCGTCGAAAGCTGGTGAAGCGTATCTTGAACTGCAAATTGGATAATCGGGAAGCGATTAACGGCACCTAGTTTCGGATGTTCTGCACGTTCCAGTAAATTGTTGCCCCATATGAGCGCGGTGTTTCCGATTGTATCGAAACACCGCGTTTTGTTTAGGCTATCAGCAGAATTGGTGTCGGAAATAGGGACAGGCTCGTAATGAGGCTAGTCAAGGGGCAGCGGGGAGAGCTGTAAAAGGTGGGAGGCAGTCTGGCGAAGGCTATCCTTCCGTCGTCTCGCTGACGACTTCCAGTTTGACGACCGCGTTCCCGGTCTTCTTTATGCCGATTTTCTCAGCCGCTGCTTCCGAGAGATCGATCACGCGTCCTGCTGGCCATGGTCCGCGGTCGTTAATACTTACTTCGACCGACATGAGATTGTGGATGTTTGTGACAAGTACTTTTGTGCCCAGAGGAAGTGACCGGTGTGCGGCTGTTAGTTTGTTCTGGCAGAACTTTTGACCGCTGGCTGTCTTTCTGCCACTAAACTTATTGGCATACACGGTGGCCAATCCACCCATAATTTTATGAGGGTTTTCAGGGGGCAAAGAGGGTAATTCGAATTGGCTGGTGGAGGTGAAGGATAGTTCTGCTATCTTGATCGTGGTGGCTGCGTTGAGTGATTGCCCGGCGGAAATATCGATCATCGCCAAGCCTATCAATAGCATGAAAACGAGCTTGGTGGTGTGCATATTGCTTTTCTCTCAAGTTGAAGTCGTGGGGGGCTTTTTCTTTCAAGATGTGGTAAAATAACACAAATTCGAGACATTGCAATGCAAACCTGTTTTTTCATCCTTGTCGATCGCCTAACTATACTGAAAATTCAGCATATTTTTTTTCTCTGCTGACGGTGAACTCACCAGCTTTCATTAAGACAGATTGATAGATAATGGTACCAGTAAAGCCGCGGCCAGGAGGATGGAATATCCTGAGAGAATCCTGATCGAAACCACAAAACAGCAGCACTATTTTAGCGTGAATAACTATGAAAATTCTGATCTCTCCCCGAATGGACCGATGTATTGGTTGCCACTCCTGCTCCCTGGCCTGTGCTCGTTTGCTGCACCATCGTTTGTCCTGGGATACTGCGGGAATTCGGATTCAATCTTCCGGTGGTTTGACCACCGGTTTCACCGCCGTTCATTGCCTGGCTTGCGACCCACCTCCCTGCGCCGAAGTCTGCCCTGCCGGTGCCCTTATCCCTCGAGAGGGTGGCGGGGTGACGGTCAGGAAAAAATCGTGTAACCGTTGCGGTGTCTGCGCAGCAGCCTGCCCTGTCGAGGCCATTTTTATTGATCAGGAAGGAGAACCCTTTGTCTGCCTGCACTGCGGTCTTTGCGTCCCTTTTTGTCCGCATGACTGCCTGGAACTGACCGAGGTTACCAGTCTTCGGTCTGCGCTTCCCAACACCTCAATGGAGCTTTCATCATGAACAGGGATCACTTCAGTGTTTTAATCTATGACCTGACAACCGGAAGGGGGGAGCGGGTCCAGGTGGATGGACGCGACCTCGTAGCCGGCGGCAGTGGTCTGGCAGCCTTGTTGTTCTCCCGATACGGGTACCCGGAGGCCCGGTGGGATTTCCCAGGTCAACCGCTTATCTTTGCCATCGGTCCACTCTCGGGATACTTTCCGTTGATGAGTAAGACGATTTGCGCTTTCAAATCTCCCTATCATAATCAATATACCGAGAGCCACGGTGGTGGTCGCAGCGCGATGGCACTTCGCCTGGCGGGTCTTGACGCTCTGGTGCTGACTGGCCGATCGCCGACGCCTTGTTTTTTTGAAGTGAGCAGTACCCATTTTCAGGCCAGAGATGCCGGTTTTTTATGGGGGCAGAATGTTTTCGAAACCGGCAAACTCCTGCGGCGCATGAGCAAGGGATCAGGGCACCGTTCCATCTTGCGTATTGGCCCAGCAGGAGAGAACGGCGCGGCCATAGCGGGGATCAATGTCGACACCCACCGCCATTTCGGACGACTGGGCGGCGGGGCGGCAATGGGGGTGAAAAACCTCAAAGCCATTATCCTCCATGGTGACGCCATCTTGCCGTTACCCAAAGATAACCGGTATGCCAAGTTGTTTGCCGAGGTGCACCGTCAAGTCACGGACAGTGGGATGATGAAGAAATACCACGACCTCGGCACCCCGGCTAATCTCAAAACACTCAACGACCTTCAATCTCTGCCGTGGCGCAATCTTCAGGCAACTGCTGATGCGGCGGTTGACTGTATCTCCGGAGAGCGATTCGCCGATGACGCCCTGTTGCGTAACTCAGCATGTTCCGGGTGCCCGGTAGGTTGCATCCATATTGGATTTGTCCGAGAAAAATTTATGGACAGCCACAGATACCTGTACCGGCAGGTTGGCTATGACTATGAAACCATCTTTTCACTGGGAACCATGTTAGGCGTGACGGACAGGTCTGCGGTGCTTACTCTCCTCGATCTGTTCGAAAAAGCTGGAATGGATGCCATGTCAGCCGGGGTGGCCCTTGCTTGGGCAACTGAAGCCACGGAAAAAGGGCTGATTTCTGCGCAAGAGACTTTGGTGCCGCTGGCCTTCGGTGACTCAGCCCGCTACCAAGAGGCTGCCAACTCCTTTGGTACTGGAGCCAATGGCTTCTACCGACTTCTCAGCCAAGGTACCCTTAAGGCCGCCGAAGTATATGGCGGTCAAGATTTTGCCTGCGTACTCGGCCAGGAAATGGCCGGGTATGCCACCGGCGAGGTTTTTTTTGCCGCACAAGCACTCGGGTTCCGTCACTCACATCTGGATAGTGGGGGGTACTCGTACGATCAACAGCATGCAGACAAAGACGTCAATGCGGCCGTGGCGTTTCTTCTCCGGGATGAAGCTTCACGGGCCTTTATGACTTCCATGGTTGCCTGTCTTTTTGCTCGCAATGTCTACACCGACGCACTCCTGTCGGAATGTCTGCAAACGCTTGGGTATGAGAAACTAGCCACCTCCATACCCGAGTGTGGCCGGGAAATTCAGAAGATGCGTTGGCAGGTCCGTAGGGCCAGTGGTTTTCATCCTGAATCGATCACCATCCCCAAACGGTTCCGCGAGATCACCACCTGGAAAGGCCCTGTTGATCCACAGTATCTCCAAGCCCTGCAAACTGATTACGGAAAGGCGATTCTTGCAATTGCCGGTACAATCAGCGCTGATGTGGTCAAGTAATAGCGAACCATTTGCCAGGTAACTTTTTTGGAGACGGCAATGTTCTAAATTCCCTTGGGCTGACCTATCCTACGTACGAATGCCTATTGGTCCCGGCCAGACCAGCTCCCAACCGTTCATGGTGGCAATCATGACGGATCTTCTATCCGTTGGCAAAGGGGACAGGGTCCTTGGGATAGGAATTGTCTCCGGGTATTAGGTCGCTAGTGTCACGTCAACGTTGAAATGTCGTAAAATTATGGTAAGGTTTCTTCATT
>CAZJEX010000027.1:0-46957 GCA_964545155.1 uncultured Desulfobulbus sp.
GGGGGATACATACAACAGATGGTGTGTAGTTGAGCAAACTGCATACCCACTTAAAAAAATAACCTGGAGCCTGAATGAAATCCCAGGAAAAATTCCTCGCACAGCTCAACAAATCTCTTGAATCCGAGCAGGGTACCTTGCCGATTTTCAGCGCTGTCTCGCTGCAAATACAGCTCGAATTGATCAAGGATCAGCCTGATATTAGAACCATCGAAAAATTGATCGTCGAAGATCAGTCTCTTTCCAGTTCTGTCCTGAGACGGGCCAATTCCGTTTGGTACTGCGGCCTGGTGGACACCACCACTGTGCGATCCGCCATTGTCCGGCTCGGCATGGCTGAAATCATGCAGATTGTCTCCAACGACATCAATAACAAATTGTTCAGTTCCCAGGATGGCCAGATTGATGTTATCATGAAACAATTATGGCAACATTCGGTGGGATGCGCCTTTTCGGCTGGCATGCTGGCCAACGCCATTCATTGCGGCGTGGTGCGAGAAGAAGCCTTTACCGCCGGCCTTTTTCACGACATCGGTAAATTGCTTATCCTTAAAGTTATCGAAGAAAAGAAAAAAAAATACAAAGTGTTGGAAGTGCCAACCGAATTACTGCTTGAAACCATAGCGTCTATGCATGCAAAGCATGGCTATCGACTCATGGATCGCATGAAATTACCGAAAATGTATGCGGTTGTTGCCCGTGACCATCATTTGAAAAAATACGACCAGGAGAACATCCTGCTGGGGCTGGTCAGGCTGGCAAACACCATCTGCCATCAAATGGGGATTGGTTTTGCACACGAACCCACGATCGATGTACTCTCGACACAAGAAGCCGTTGCGCTCAAACTAACGGAACCACAGCTGGAAAAAGTCCGGCATTTTTTACTCAACAGCCCAAGCATCATTGAAATCTCCGGTACACTTGGCGGTATTCGGTAGCATCAGAACCAACCCTCGATTTCCCAGGCAGCACGTCCTTCCATTGAGGCTGAAAGTAAAGAATATAATTTTTTTTCTAAGTCCCCAGGAGGGCAATTTTTATAAAATTCCAGCCAGGGGCGTCAGATCCTTGCATGGACAAGGATCTGACGTTTTTAAGTGCAACACGCATGGAAAAAGGATGACATCGGTGGAATTAATTGGCCGACCTGATTGCCGGAGATGGCAATGGTGGAATGATGGCGAAAGACGAATTCAGATCGTTCCGGGTTTCTGGTTGTCGCCAGGCCCACCACCCGGTTGCTCCTCTTGTTGAGATTGATCGAGACCACTCTTGACGACGACGATGATATGCCCGCACTCCTGGCAGGAAAAACTCGCCCTGGCGCTCTTCATCTTTGATTCGTCAATATTATATTTCTTGGAGCAATCTTCACAAATGGCCAGCATCGCCTACCTCCTTTTGAGAGAACCTTGATAAACCATACGAACCCCCAAAGTGGTCACTGGGGGTTCGTACTTTTCTTAGTTATATGTTGAACGCCGATATCGGTCAAATATTATTTTACAAATCAAGATGTTGTCGCCAAAGACGCCTTCAGTTTACAGGGAGACGTACCCCTCCTTTGAAAAAGGATGGACCCCCACCGGATGCTGTCAGTCTATTTTTCAGCTGAGTTTTTTGCAAAATGACAAGCGTATGCGTTGCGTCCTGATGGTCAAGAAAAAGGCGAATCGGTTTTTCTTGTCATTTCGAGCGATAGCGTGAAATCTCGTCCTTTGAGGCCAGGGATTTCTCCCGTTGGTCGAAATGACACGGTATGCAGACGTTCATTTTGCAAGAGGTTCAGCTATGAATTTTTTTCAGGAGCCAGGCCATGTTTTTGCCCAGATCGTGCATGGTACCGATGCCTTCCTTGTCGTCGCTGACCTCGCCCTTTTCCCGACCGACGCCGATGTTCCAGTAGGACGAACCAACGATGATCATTTGGCCGATGGTGAAGAAATGGTTAATCGAATCAAAGGCATGAATGGCCCCGCCCCGTCGTTTCGTGACGATCGCCGCCCCCAGCTTGCGCTTGAACATATCGCCGTTGGCCCGGGAGGTCATCCCGCACCGATCGATCAAGGCCTTGGTCTCCGTGCTGATATCAGCGAAATAGGTCGGCGAGGCCAAGACAATGGCATCGGCGGCCGCCATTTTTTCAATACAGCTGTTGATGCAATCGACATCGACGACACATCGGCCATTTTTATTCTTAAAACACTGGTAACAGGCGACACAGCCATGGGGATGCTCACCGGCCAACTGGACCATTTCCGTCTCGATCCCTTCCTGCTCCAGTGTTTCAAACAAATACCCGATCATCAGCGCCGTATTGCCGTTTTTGCGGGCACTGCCATTGAAGGCAACTACTTTCATATCAAACCTCGTCATCATGTTGTAACGAACGCGGCAAGGCGTCCAGGTTGATTTTGGCGGCTTCTTCCATGCCTCGTTGAAGGGCCTCTTGGTTTACTGCACAGACGCCTGCCGGCATCCTGGCCAGCAAGGCTTTCTCCAGACTCTCGGGTTTCACCTGCCGAGACAAACTGCCGACGACCCCCAGGGCGATCATATTGGCCACCAAGGGGCTGCCAAAGGTTTCCTTAGCGATTTGGGTGAAGGGGATGGCCACAATCCGGCTGGTTGGCCATTGTTCCACCAGATAACTATCGACAACCAGCAGACCGCTGGCGGGTAAATCTCGATAATAGGCGTCGCAGGCAGCCTGGTTCATGGCCAGCAGTATATCGAGATGGCGAGCCTTGGGGTAATCGATGGGGCTCTCACTGATTACCACCTCGGCTTTGGACTTGCCGCCCCTGGCCTCTGGCCCATAACTCTGGGTTTGGCAGACAAATTTCCCATCAAAGACCCCTACGGCTTCGGCCATAATAACGGCAGCGGTGATTAATCCCTGCCCGCCAGAACCGCTGAAGCGGATTTCGTAGCGTTTCTTCTCTGTGGCGTGCATTAGTATTACCTGCCCTCCCCTGCCCGCTGCCGTAACTTTTCATATTCCTCGGTGGAAATAGGCAACTCCCGGTCGGTCAGCACGCCAATGGTGATCGTGCCTTCCCGCTCCTCGGCGGTGAGCGTTGCCGCCTTGGCGACCGTGATCGCCGTGTCCCTGAAACTCCCGAGCATGTCGACCGCATCGCCCTGTTGATTACGCCGACCATACTGCACATGACAATTGGAGATGACTTCCACCACGGCAAACCCTGGCTTGTTTACGGCCTGTTCGATCAGGCGATCGAGCAATTCTGCATGGTAGACCGTGGACCGGGCGACAAAAGCGGCTCCGGCGGTCACCGCAAGTTCGGCAATGGAAAAAGCATGTTCCACATGGCCGTAGACCGAGGTGGTCGTATAGGCCCCAAAAGGGGTGGTCGGAGAATACTGCCCACCGGTCATGCCATAGATGGAATTGTTGATGATAATGGCAGTCAAATCGAGATTGCGCCGGGCCGCATGGATAAAATGGTTGCCGCCGATGGCTGTGGCATCGCCGTCGCCCATGATCACCAGCACCTTAAGTGCCGGATTGGCGAGTTTCACGCCAGTGGCAAAGGTCAAAGCGCGGCCGTGCGTACAATGGAGGGTGTTGAAATCGAGATAGGTCGGCATCCGTCCGGAGCAGCCGATTCCCGATGCCAGCACTATGTCGTCTTTAGGTAACTCCATCCGGTAGATAGCGCGTAACAGGGCGGCCATCACTATGCCGTTGCCGCATCCCGGGCACCAGACATGGGGGAATTTTTTATTATGACGGAGATATTGGTGGCGAATCGCCTGGGCGGAAACCGGCATGTTCCCTCCTACAATTTGATTAATCGGGCCAAAAGTTCATCCGGAGTGATGAACTGCCCGTCCACCCGGTTGTGCTTGACCACCGTGCAATAATCTTGATTTACCCGCTGCACTTCGCGGCTGATCTGGCCCATGTTCATTTCCGGCACCAGCACGGCCCGGCACTGTTTCAGTGCCAAGGTGACCTGATTGCGCGGAAAAGGAAACAGGGTAAGTAATTGCAGCAGTCCGGCCCGGATGCCCTGTTGCCGGGCCTCGTCGACCGCCCGCATGGCCGAACGGGCGACCGATCCGTAGGCAATAATGAAGATTTCGGCATCATCAAGGAGATACCCCTTGGTCATCATGATCTCCGGGAACCCCCAGGTGATTTTCTGGGTGAGCCGTTGCTGAAAACTCAGAATCTCATTGGGTTTTTCGGTGGGAAAGCCCAATTCGTCATGGACCAAGCCGGTGACATGGTGGCGGTAGCCCTCTCCAAAAGCGGCCATGGCGGGAATGCCCCGGTTGTCGCCTTCGTAGGGTTTGTACCAGTCGGGCGGCACACTGGGGCGCAACCGGTTGACGATGCGGATGGATTGCGGGTCGGGCAGTTGCACGCATTCCCTGGTATGGGCGACAATCTCGTCGGAGAGAATGATGACCGGCACGCGGAACTGCTCGGAGAGATTAAAGGCTTTAACCGTCAGCGTGAAGCAGTCGCTCACGGAGGAGACTGCGAGTACAATGATGGGATGGTCGCCATGGGTGCCCCAGCGCGCCATCTGGACATCGCCTTGCGACGGACTGGTGGGCAGGCCCGTGGAAGGTCCGCCGCGCATGACGTCAACCACCACGCAGGGCACCTCGGCCGCACAGGCATAGCCGAGGTTTTCCTGCATCAGCGCAAAGCCGGGACCCGAGGTGGCGGTCATGGACTTTACCCCGGCCAGCGAGGCGCCGATCACCGCCCCCATGCTGGCAATCTCATCTTCCATCTGGATGAAAGTGCCGCCCTGCTTGGGCAGAAGGGTCGCCAGCAACTCCGAAATCTCCGAGGCCGGCGTGATGGGATAACCGGCGAAAAACCGGCAACCGGCGGCTAAGGCTCCGTGGGCTATGGCCTCGTTGCCCTGGAGGAGCTGACGTTTGTTTTTTGGCTCAGACATCGTCCCGCCGCCTCTTCGGCAACCGTTCGGTAATGGTTATGGCAAAATCCGGGCAGTGGATCTCGCAGAAACGGCAGCCGATGCATTGGTCCGGTTCGGCAACTACAGGTTTACCGTTCTTGTCCGAGAGTATGATCTTTTTTGGGCAAAAGGCCATGCACAGGCCGCAGGCCTTGCACCAGTCGCGATAGAAGGCGATATCGTAGTGTTTTTTGAGGGTGGAACTCGACGGTTCCGGCGGCTGTTGGTCAATTGGTGTTGGTGTGGATTCTGCGGTCATGCTTCCGCTGCTCCATAAGTGGAAAAACCTGCGGGTCAGGCACTTGCTGTTGGTTTCTTTGCCTGCTGCGGACATCTTCGAATTACCGGGAATAGTGGCAAAAAGCAAGAAAATCCATTGATTGCCATAGGGAAAGAAGGTGGAGTTGTGCTCAGGCGGGAAAACACCGCTTGCCACTGTGCTCATAAACCTGGCCCAGCGGATTAAAATATACTGTACAGTTGAAAATTGGGTGGGTATATAAAACCTGGTTTTATGGAGTGAATATACCTGTCGATATCAACTTGATCGACTATTTGACGAAGCCCGTTGTCGTCGGCGCCATGTAATCATCAAAAAACCATCATCCAGGGTGAGGGGAAACGATACGAGTTTTCCCGGCAGGTGCACTTTGAATGAATCAACTGTTTTCCATAACATGAAGGAGGCACGCCATTACCAAGAGCGGTGAACGGTCCGATGCTTGTGCGTTGAAACTGGCCGGTTACCCAGAACAAACTGAAAAACACAACGATCCAGGCATGTATTGATCGGGAGGGGGGGGCCTAACCCATCAATGCTGCCGGAACATCACGTATTCCTTTTATTGGCAAGGAGACCCCATGACCGTTATCCACCCTGTCAGCAAAGCCACGCCGTACAAGCCTATCAACAAAGTCCGTTTTGTCACCGCCGCCTCTCTTTTCGATGGCCACGACGCCACCATCAACATCATGCGCCGCATCCTCCAGGCCACCGGTGCTGAAGTTATCCATCTCGGCCACAACCGTTCGGTGCAGGAAATCGTCAATGCCGCCCTCCAGGAAGATGTCCAGGGAATCGCGGTCACCTCATATCAGGGAGGCCATGTCGAATATTTCAAATACATGATCGACCTGCTCAAAGCCGGCGGTGGTGCCAATATCAAGGTATTCGGCGGCGGCGGCGGCGTGATCGTGCCCGAAGAGCTCAGTGAACTCAAAGCGTACGGGGTAACCCGCATCTACACTCCGGAAGACGGCCAAAAAATGGGACTGCAGGGGATGATCGACGAGGTGGTGGCCACCGCGGATGTCGACCTCACCAGCCTGGCGCCCCAAGAACCTGATGCCGTGCTGGCTGCCTTGCAAAGCGGCGACCGTCGCGTTCTGGCACAAATCATCACTGCCCTGGAAAACGGGGCCTACCCGGAAGCCCTGCGGCAACAGCTCCTAGCCACAGCCGCAACCCATTATCGAACGCCGGTCCTCGGCATCACCGGTACCGGCGGCGCAGGCAAATCCTCGCTCACCGATGAACTGGTCCGCCGTTTCCGCCTCGACCAGGACGATGCCCTCAAGCTGGCGATCATCAGTATCGATCCTTCCCGCAAGCGCACCGGCGGTGCCCTGCTCGGCGACCGCATCCGCATGAACGCCATCGAACATCCCCATATCTACATGCGTTCGCTCGCCACCCGCGATACCGGCTCGGAAATTTCCGCGGCCTTGCCGGAGGTGATCGCCGCCTGCCGTTTGTCGGGCTTTGACCTGATCATTGTCGAGACTTCAGGCATCGGCCAGGGCAATGCCGCCATTGTTCCCCATGTCGACCTGTCGCTGTATGTCATGACACCGGAATTCGGGGCCGCCTCCCAACTGGAAAAAATCGACATGCTCGATTTCGCCAATTTCGTGGCTATCAATAAATTTGACCGCAGCGGGGCTGAAGATGCCTTGCGCGATGTCCGTAAGCAGTATCAGCGTAATCACGAGGCCTTTGCCTCCCCGGTGGAATCGATGCCGGTCTTTCCGACGATCGCCGCCCGTTTCAACGATCAAGGAGTCACCGCCCTCTTCCAGGCCATGGTACCCGCCTTACAGGAACTAGGACTGACGCTCAAACCGGGTCGACTACCGCTGGTAGAGGTCCCGAAATCTGCCAGCCAGCGGGCGATTGTGCCGGCCGACCGCATCCGCTACCTGGCAGAGATCGCCGACTGCGTGCGGGGCTATCACGCCCACATCAACGCCCAGGTGACAATAGCCCGCGAACGGCAGGCCCTGGGTATCACCAAAAAGCTGCTGCTCACCTGCGGCAAGCCTGCAACGGACTTTGACGAAATGATCAGCTGGAAAGAGGGGGAACTTGACGGTCGCGCCAAGAAACTGCTCGATCTCTGGCCCAAGACCGTGTCGCTTTATGCCCAGGATGAGTATGTGGTCAAAATCCGCGACAAAGAAATCCGCACCAAACTGACCAACCTCTCGCTCTCCGGCTCCACCATCCGTAAGGTGTCGCTGCCGCGTTACGATGATGACGGCGAGGTTCTGCGTTTTTTGATGAAGGAAAACGTGCCCGGCAGCTTCCCCTTCACCGCCGGAGTCTTTGCCTTCAAACGGGAAAACGAAGACCCCACCCGGATGTTCGCCGGCGAGGGCGACGCCTTCCGCACCAATCGCCGCTTCAAAAAAGTCAGCGAGGGCATGCCGGCCCACCGCCTGTCCACCGCCTTCGACTCGGTGACCCTTTACGGTTGCGACCCGGACGAACGCCCAGATATCTATGGGAAAATCGGAAATTCCGGGGTTTCAATCGCCACCTTGGACGACATGAAGGTGTTGTATTCCGGTTTTGACCTGTGCGCGCCGACCACCTCGGTGTCAATGACGGTCAATGGCCCGGCGCCGATCCTGCTGGCCTGTTTCTTCAACACCGCCCTGGATCAACAGATTGACAAGTTTGTTGCCGACAATAACCGGCAACCCACCGAGGATGAAGTGGCCAAGATCCGTTCCTGGGCCTTTTCGAATGTGCGAGGCACGGTGCAGGCCGACATCTTGAAAGAAGACCAGGGGCAGAACACCTGCATCTTCTCCACGGAATTCGCCTTGAAAATGATGGGCGATATACAGGAATACTTTGTTCATAACCAGGTCCGCAATTTTTACTCGGTCTCCATTTCCGGCTACCATATCGCCGAGGCCGGGGCCAACCCGATCTCCCAGTTGGCCTTCACCTTGGCCAATGGTTTTACTTATGTCGAAGCCTACCTGGCGCGCGGCATGCAGATCGACGATTTTGCCCCCAATTTGAGTTTCTTCTTTTCCAATGGTATGGAGCCGGAATACTCGGTGATCGGTCGGGTAGCACGCCGCATCTGGGCCGTGGCCATGAAGAACAAGTACGGTGCCAATGAGCGCTCGCAGAAACTGAAATACCACATCCAGACCTCGGGCCGCACCCTTCATGCCCAGGAGATGGCCTTCAACGATATCCGCACTACCTTGCAGGCTCTGATCGCCATCTACGACAACTGTAACAGCCTCCACACCAACGCCTATGACGAGGCGATCACCACCCCGACCGAGGAATCGGTGCGTCGGGCCATGGCTATCCAGTTGGTCATCAACCGTGAGTGGGGTTTGGCCATGAACGAGAATCCCAACCAGGGGGCGTTCATTATCGACGAATTGACCGATCTGGTCGAAGAGGCAGTGCTGGCTGAGTTCGAGGCCATCGCCTCCCGCGGCGGCGTGTTAGGGGCCATGGAGACCGGCTATCAGCGCAGCCGGATTCAGGAGGAATCGCTGTTTTACGAATATAAGAAGCACGACGGTTCCTACCCGATCATCGGGGTCAACACCTTTCTCAACCCCAAGGGCGATGTGCCGATCGAGATCGAATTGGCCCGGTCAACCGAGGAAGAAAAGGAAGGGCAGATCAACCGGTTACGCGATTTCCAAGCCCGCAATGCCGGTGCCGCGGCCCCGATGCTGGCTAAATTGAAACAGACGGTGATCAATAATGAAAATGTCTATGCGGTGTTGATCGATGCGGTTCGTGTCTGCTCGCTGGGGCAGATCACCGAAACCCTGTACGAGGTCGGCGGCCAGTACCGGCGTTCTATGTAAATTTATTACAGCAACCCATTAACTCGGATGCAGCTGCCCTGGAAACAGCGCGTGAGGGATAGTTGGCAAACAGGTACGCGGACGGCACAGGGCAGGAGGCTACCGTGCGATACAAGGCAAGATAGGCGCCTTCCAGGCCTGAGTCCCACTGCCCTGCCCTGCCGCTGTGCCACTCTGCTGTCCCCAAAGAAGCCCCCCCCGGTCGATGGCAGAGGGGGGGGCTTCAGTTGCGCATCAGCACCACCTGAAATCGTAGCAAAATACCAAATTTTTTCATATATCAGTCCACCCACCATCGCACCATTTATACATTTTTTTTTCATTTCTTGAAGGTGTCCTGCAACACAATCGCTCAAGGGTTTTAATATCGACTGATCGTGTTCTCTTCACGACAAGTGACCCAATAAAACAACAACGGCTTTCGGAAGGACACTCCCGAAAGCCGTTGTTGTTTGGTTTGCTGTTTAAGCCTGGATGGCGCTCAATAAAAAAGATCCCGGGCCTTGCCGCAACGAATCATGGCAACATTCTCGCAGGCCTTCTGGCGATGTTCAACTTCGGGAACCTTTTCCAGTTCGCGATCCACCAAGCCATAGCCCATCGCCTTAACCTCAGGCGACGCATAATCTTCCAGGTATTCCGATAGCGTCATCAGGGCATTGGGATGGCAGACATTTTTAATTTGACCGCTTTTAGCAAGCGCCATGAACCGGTCGCCGGTCCGGCCTGAACGATAACATGCAGTGCACCAGGACGGCACCAGCCCCTCCTCCATCAGCCACGCAATGATTTCATCAGCCGACCGCTCGTCGTTCTTGTCGAACTGCGCGGTCAAGGTGGGATCGACCTCACCGGTCTCCCGCCGCCGCTTCTCCGCCATATAGCCCCCAACTCCCACGGCGCTGCAGGCGCTCATCTGGGTGATGCCGCAGTCGAGCAGATCCTTTCGCATGGCAGCACTTTCACGGGTGGAGATGATCATCCCGGTATAGGGTACGGCCAACCGGAGCACCGCGACGATTTTCTTAAAGGTCTCGTCATCGGGAATATTGGGATAAATAGCGCTCATATCTACCCCGGCGGCCGGGCGGATGCGCGGCACCGAGATGGTATGAAAACCGACCCCATAGGTCTTTTCGAGGTGCTCGTTATGGATCACCATGGCGAGCGCCTCGAAGTACGGGTCGTGGAGCCCAAACAGTACCCCGGCACCGACATCGTCAATGCCACCGGCCATCGCCCGGTCAAAAGCGGTGGTGTGGTACCAGTAATCCTTTTTCGGGCCGTTCAGGTGGTATTGTTCGTACGAAGGCTGATGGTATGTTTCCTGGAACAGGATATAGGTGCCGATACCGACTTCCTTGAGTTTTTGATAGTTATCAACGGTGGTGGCGGCAATATTGACGTTGACCCGACGGATTTCTCCGGAGAGGTCGGCCTGGGTCTGATAGATGGTGCGCAGGCAGTCGAGAATATAGTCTAGCGGGCAGTTGGCATCGTCTTCCCCGGCCTCGAGAGCCAGCCGCTTATGGCCCATGCCCACGATCTCGATGACCTCGTCCCTGACTTGCTCCATGGTCAGCTTGCGCCGCGTGAAACTATGACAATCGTTATACGAGCAATACGCGCAGCGATTCACACAAAAATCACTGACATAGAGCGGGGCAAACATGACGATGCGGTTGCCGTAGATCTCATCTTTGATGCTGCGGGCCACCTGAAAAAGTCGAGGCAGATGTTTATCGTCCATCCGCAGCAGACTCGCAACCTCAAGATGAGTTAATCCTTTGAAATCGGCGGCTTTGTCGAGAATTGCCGCTATTTCACGCTCCGGAGTGTTTTGCGCTTCGAGCAACATCGCCTCGATCTCGTCGAGACGGATAAACTCTTCAATTTCCATATTCTCTATCAGCATTGAGTGACCTCCCACTCGTCGGCTGTCAGCCCCGGAAAGGGCAAAACACCATGTATGGCCAGCAGCTAGGTGCTGTGGTAAATCAGAGGGCCACCGCCGTGCCCAAAAAACAGGCAAGCACGGCGGATATTCTTTGCAACTGGGCCCGTGACCACCCTAGGTATTCCACCTTGGCGCCGGTACTTGTATAAAACTAGGCTCGAAACGGTCAAATGGCAAGCAGATCAGGCCTGAACGCACGTCGCTCTATCTGCCCTGACCGGATTGGCAATTACCGCGGCTTTATGGCCGTGGGCCGGAAATACGTCAAAATTCTCGACGATAAACAGATAAATCAAAATACCTACTGAAATTAGTCCAGTGGAAAGCACCAACTCGCCGACCGACGGGAAATAATATTCCCCAGCAGCCTTGGCCATGCCGGTAAAGACCACGTTGCCGCGATTGAGCGCGACCCCTAGCACCAGGAGCACCGCATTGCGGACGATCATTTTTTGGGTCATGATCTTGCCGCTCAGCTTGTATCCCCAGAAAAACATTAGTGGCAAAACCGTGCCCACACCCAGCTCAAGCAGACACATGAGACTGACCGTATCAAAGGCGAACAAAGCTCCCAACTGATGCCGCAACCCCAAGTCGGTAAAGCGTACCAGCGCATAAAAACTCATGATATAGCCCGACCATTTGGCCAGATAGGTCATGGCCTCGCTGTCCCAGTCATGACCGAAAAATCGACCGGCCAGCGCGGTCTCGCAGGTGACCATCGCCGGACCGACGGCCACCGCCGAGGTGTAATATAAGATGGGCAGCAACATGGTCCACCATAACTCATTGAGCTTACCCAGCGTCAGCACATACATCGAACCAAGCGAACTCTGGTGCATGGTTGAAAGCGCAATGCCGCCGATCACCAGCGGCGCCGTCAGGCTGGTAAAAAAGGTCGAGACCTTAACCAGGCCGATCCCCTTAAAAAGAACAGGAGCAAATTCACATGTAAGAACAATAGTATAAAGCAAAACACACATGTAAAGCTCAAACATAACCGAGTGCTCGCCCCAGCTGAAGATCGGATGCCACCAGCCGTACCAACGTCCCAGGTCCATGAGCAGGCCGAAGCCGACCAGGCAATACCCCAGCCAGGCGGTGAGGATTGCCGGCTTGACCACTGATTTAACTTTTTTGACGCCCAACACGTAATAGATGCCGGCCGTGGTAAACCCTCCGGCTGCCAGGGCCACGCCCAGCTTCACATCGATGAAGATCCAAAGGCCCCAAGGCCAAGCGTCGTTGAGGTTGGTCAGTTTCAACCCGGTGACCAGACGATAGATAACGATCCCCACAAATACAATCGAGAATGCGATCAACACCAGGCGAAACGGGGTCATTTTAAAAGTGATGCGTTTACCGTTGATGGTCATGCCTGCGATCCTCCCTTGCTGTCTTGTTTACCGTCTGCCAAAGCGTTACGGCGTTTGTTGAATAAATAAATGCCGGAGAGAATAGTTGTCCAGGCAACCAAAATCATCGGGAGTTTGCTGAGAATCTGCCAGGTGAAGGCCGGCAGCGATTCCTTGGGCACCGCTGTTTTAAAACCGAGCTTGTCAAACGGTTGATCGGAAAGATACATCCAGGCGGTGCCGCCGACTTCGGTTTCGCCGAAGATGTGATTGATATAACTCTGCGGTTCCGCCGCTATTCGCTGGTGCGCTTCTTTAAGCAAGGCATCGCGGTCGCCGAAATGCATCACCTGGTTGGGGCAGACCGCAATGCAGGCAGGTTGTTCGCCGGCAGCCACCCTCGAAGAGCACATCTGGCATTTTGAAACCTTGGGAAAACTCTTTTCCCACTCGTATTTGGGAATATTGAAAGGACAGGCCACCATGCAGTAGCGGCAGCCGACACAGAGATCCGGGTGGTAGGTAACCGGCCCTTCCGGGGATTTACGCAGGGCTCCGACCAGACAGGACGATGCGCAGGCCGGGTCGACGCAGTGCAGGCACTGTTTCTTGGCAAAACGCCAGGCGCTCTGACCGCCGGCATCGGTGACGTCGTGCTTGCTGACCACCGTCCAGTTTATATCCACCAACTGCGCCTTATCGCCCAGGGTGGGTTTGTTGACCTCGTCGTATTTCTTTTCGTTCCAGAGCTTGCAGGCAACGGTGCAAGCACCGCAGCCAAAGCATTTGGTGATATCGACCAGCACTCCTTTAGACATAGCTCATTCCCTCGTATTCCGGCTCACGCCTTGTTCTTGGCAGTCAGATGCACACTGCGGTCGGTATAGGTGGTGTGCAGCAGTTGGTGGGCCAGTTCGCCGTTGGGTTTGCCCAGATAATTGGTGTACAGATCCATCACTTCCTTGTTTTCGTGACTCAAACGCTTATTGGAGAGTTTGGCGTCAATGGCATAGATACTTTTTAACCGTTCCTGGCGAACCCAATCGCTCGGCGGTACCGAGGTCTTCGGTTGGCCGCCGCCGCTGATACAACCGCCGGGGCAGGCCATGAATTCGATGAAATGATAGCGAGGCGCTCGCCCGTTCTTTTTGTCGTCCCTGATCTGTTCGAGCAGTTGCCGACCATTGGCCAGACCATGGGCCACGGCAATGCGAACCTCTCCGACTCCGGGCACCTCCAGCGCCGCCTCCTTAACCCCCTGAAGGCCGCGGACAGCCGAGAGATTGTACAGGCTTTGCGGCGGATTATTCCCGGTGAGCAGATAATAACCGGAGCGAATTGCGGCCTCCATGACCCCGCCGGTGGCGGCAAAGATCACCGCCGCACCGGTACCCTCGCCCATCAGTGAGTCATAGCTCTGTGGCTGCAAGGTGGTAAGGTCAATCCCTTTCCCTTTGATCATCCGAGCCAGTTCACGGGTGGTGAGCACAAAGTCGACATCGCGCATCGAAGGTTTCCCCGCCATCTTGCCGGCGCTGTTCATCTCGTCCCGGGCCGCCTCGAATTTTTTGGCGGTGCACGGCATGATCGCCACCGACACAATCTTCTGGGGATCGATCCCTTTTTTCTTGGCGTAATACGATTTGGCGACCGAACCGAGCATCTGCTGCGGTGATTTGCAGGTTGACATGTGTTCCAGAAGATCGGGGTAGAAATATTCGCAGAATTTGACCCAACCGGGCGAACATGAGGTGAATTGGGGCAGCGCCGTGGGGGTGTGACCATGGCTGCTCTCGGCGTGGGGATGGGGCGCACTCGCAGCCTTAATCCGGCTGACCAGTTCCGTCCCCTCCTCCATAATGGTGAGGTCGGCGCTAAAGTTGGTATCGAATACGCGGTCAAACCCCAACAGTTTCAAGGCCGCAACCATCTTGCCTTCGACGATGCTGCCCGCCGGCATGCCGAACTCCTCGCCGATGGCGATGCGGGTAGCCGGAGCGGTCTGGACGATCACATGAAGGCTTTTGTCGTCGAGCACCCGAAGCACCTTCTCGATATCGTCACGTTCGCTGATTGCTCCGGTCGGACACCAGAGAGCGCACTGACCGCAGTTGACACAGGTAATATCATCTTTAATCGGCAGCCCGTAGAAGCCCTCCACGCTTTGGACGCGCTCGCAGGCCTCGGCGCATTGGCCGCAGAGGATGCACTTACGGTCGTCACGCACAATGGAGGGGTTTTCAGGATCAATGGGAACGCGTCCTCGCACCTGGACCGGCCAATTGCCAGGGGCATTATACTGTTGGGGGGTCCACCCTTCGCCACCGGAAGGTTTTCCGGCTTCCTTGCACCCCGACAGTGTCGTGAGTGCGCCGATCATGCCCGCGGTCCCCATCCCTTTCAGGAAAAACCGCCGGGATACCGGGATATCATTATTGCTGCTCTTGCTCATATGCCACTTCCTTTGCTGAAGTTACGTTCCAACGCTTGTTGCCTTTTCTGCTGGTCGGTCGCCGGTTTGCGCAAGCGACCGGATCCTTACATGCAAGCAAACGCATCGATCAGATCTTGAAAAACAGAACCGCCATGCCAGCGATCACGGTTGTTTGCCGCCCCTGGGAAACACCTCTTTTTATGAAGAATCCAATACTGATACAAAGGCTACCGAGGGACCACTTTTGCAGCTTATAGAGAATTAATTCTCTATATATATTTTAGTTGAAAATGGCTGATTTGTCAATAATTTTTGGCTTTTTCAATTGCCGAAATTCTGCAATTTTTTTGCAAAAACCAGGACGACACAGGAGGGGAAAAAACAGGCGGAAAACCGGTTGGCAATAACCGGAAATCATGAAAACTGTCGAGGAGAAAGGCAGGAATAATTGCTCAGATAAACCGGACCGAGGTGGCGTTGAGGTACTGCTCTTCCAGCAGTGAAACGATTCGGCGAACGATATTGCGGCGGAGATCGAGTTCCTGGGGGGTGTTGGGATCCTGATGGGCCTCGTTGATCCGGGTACCGACAATGAAGTGAATAATATCGCTGGCCCTCATCAGGCGAACGATATCGCCGGCCGGATTGGCAGGCAGCCCAGCCACACTGCTGTCCGAGGCCAGCAGTTGGGCCACATGGGCCAGGGTGATGGCCCCTTCGGTGATCAGATCGATGCCCTCCATATGGGCGGGCGGCGGGATCGAGCTATTGACAGCGGATAAATCTACCGTAACGGTACGTCTGAGAATGCGGCCGACGATGGTGGCGGTGGTGCCGCCGCAGATAATTTTCCGCCCCGGAAAAGTCAGGGCGGCGTTGGCCAGTTCGAAATCCCGCTGCGGCGCAAAGGGCGGGCCGGTCATGATCAGCAACCGACGAGGCACCCGAAAGTGGAGCACCGCGCAGCTGATATCGTCGCGGGCGCAACCGCTGTCGTTGGCCAGCGCCTGCTCCAGCAGGGCGGCCGCCAGTCGTCGCGAAGAGATTTCAGGCTTGGCCAAGAGCAGTTGACAGGCAAAGTCGACCGCCGCTTCCTGGGTCCAGCCAAGCGGCATGGTTTTGCGTCCCATGCCCGACTGGGTGACCCCATCGGAGAAACAGAGCAACCGGTCGCCGATCTCCAACTTGAGGCTGCCATGGTAAATGAGGCGGTCCTTCCAGCTTTCCAGCGTAATCAGTTGCCGTGCCACCACCACCTCTTCAGCCCCCCGGAGGACGACCAGCGACGGATTGCCGTGCTCGATGAACCGCAGGGCCCCGCTCTCGTCAAGATCGATCAGGGTAAAGGTCGAATAGCTGATTTTACGGACCTCGCAGATGGGCAAGGTGTCCATGATCGAACGCGCCCAGATACGGGTATCGGTGCAGGCTGAAGCAAATTTAAGGGCCATCGAGGCGGTGAGCGTGGCGAGCACCGAGGCCTTGACCCCGGACCCCAGGCCGTCGGAAAGGACGGCCAACACCCTGCCCTCTTCCTTGATCCGCTGGGAAAGAAACACATCGCCGCAGATGGACTGACGATTCTTGCAGCGCTGGGCATGGTCAACGTCAATAAAGGCCGTTTCAGCCATGCGTGCCGCCCTCGTTACCCTCTTCGTCTTCATTCATCTGGGCGGCGGTGAACGATTCGATGATGCTATTGAGGGTCACCTCCGATTCCGCCGCGTTTTCTCCGAGGAGATAGGCGATCTTCTGGACCGTGGCCAGATTTTTTTGAATCACCTCCCGGGCGCGCTTGACCACCTGTGCCTTCTGCACCGCCGGTCGGGTGATGTCCTGGATGATCGCCCCGACCACGGTATGCGGCTCGATGGTGAAAATCGAAAGATGGAGGATGGTGTCGAGGAAGCGGATATCGCGATCGATGATATCCATACCGTTGTTGAGGACGCTGGCAAACAGGTTGGCAAAGGGCAGGAGTGTAGCCAGGGAGACGCCTTCGACCGACGCCGGAAGGATGGCGGCGTCCTGGTGGCTGATAATCGAAAGAAAGGCCTCATTGCATTCGAGAACGTGCAGGTCGCTGTCGACAATAACCACCGCCGAAGGCATCTTGTGAATCAGGACATTGGCTTTTTTAAAGGCCAGCTGCCGCATCCAGGAAACGCACATCGCCCGTTCGGCGCGATCGGCGATCAGGGCCTTGCCGAATTCGCGGCAGGAGTCGTAGCCGCAACCGCCGCAGTTGAGCTCGTCCTCGAGCGACCGCTTGCCGATGGAACGGAGCACCTCGCTGATCTGAGTTTCGGTAGGTGGGGTATGATCCAGCGGCAGAGGAATGACCGGGCAGCTGATATCGATCTCCGGCTGCCGGGGCACCGCCTGTCCCTCGGGAAAACGGGCGTGATGCAAAATCCGATGCCGTTTGGTTACCGTGCTGCCCTGACGGGTGACTTTGGGCCCGTTGATGCAGCCCCCCTCGCAGGCGAGCAATTCTAAGAAAAGGCCGTGGTGAGGATCCATCTCTTCCAGGCCGTCCAAGGCTTTCTCCACGGCGGCCAAGCCTGAAAAACTCATGAAAGCCCCATTGTCCACGGCGCAATGCGCCTGTATCCCGGCGATCATGCCGCCGTCAACGGGGTAGAGCACGCCTTCTTCCGCACCCTGCGGCACGAACACATCGTCCGCTCCTGGCACCAAGGCGCTGAGATCAATCCGTTCCGCTGCCAGCCAGTGACGGAGATCCTCAAAGGTGAGCGCCAAGTCGAGCAGTGCCGGGTTGTCGTCGGCCTCGATTTTTTTGGCGATACAGGGACCGATAAAGACAATGCTGATGGACTCGCCGTATTGCCTGCGCAGCATCCGGCAATGGGCCAACAAGGGGGAGAACAAGCCGGTGACCGAGGCCGCCAACTGCGGTCGGTGTTTCTGAACATAGGCCACCACGGTGGGGCAAGCGGAGCTCAACAGCAAACGGGACGGTTCTTCCTGGAGGATTCGTGCGACATGGGCACTGACCTGCTGGGCGCCGAGCGCGGTTTCTGAGATCCCGGCAAATCCGAGTTTTTTCAGCGCAGCAATCAGGTGCGATGCCGGCACCGAACCGAATTCGGTGAGCCAGGATGGGGCCAGCGAGACGAAGACCCGCTGCGGCAACCCGACCAGGTGTCGGGCCCGGGCCAGATCGTTACGGACATGTTTGGCCGCATTGGGGCAAACGGCAACGCAGTGGCCGCAATAGACGCACATCTCCGGCACAATGGTCGCATAGGCGTCCTGAACCTTGATCGCCTTGACCGGGCACTGGCGCACGCATTTGTAACAATCCTGGCATTCGTGCTTTTCAGTATAGATAGGCGGCAGGCTAGCCATCGTGCTCCTCCTTGCCTCGGGCAAGATGGTGTTTGAGGAGTTCGGGGATACAGGACGCTTGGACATTGGAATACAAGGTGCCTTCGATGGTGATATGCGGGCCGCAGGTGCACTGATCTTCGCAGAGGTGCCCCGAGATTTCAGCGACCAATCCGGCGGTCTCGGCGCACTGGCGGATGGTTTCAATCGCCCGACCGTCGTTGCCGCGGGAAAAACAGGAACTGCCCATGCAAACCGTGACCTGGAGCGGGATGGGTTCACTCATGCGAAGCCCCCTCCTCGTTGTTGCCGTCCACCTTGCCCGGTGCCGACCCGGCGCCCAAGGGCGACAATTTGTTCGCGGATATGGCGATCGCTCCCGTCGGCGGCCTCCAACCGATCGGCCTTGCCGGGATAAATGGCATAGCGTTCCCGAAAGTGCAAGGGGGTCAAATTCGGCATGATCACATTGGCGCCGCATTGCAGGGCCAACGCTCTACCCAACCCGGCATCCATCACCGCGACCGCCGTGGTGGCCGGGATATTGGCATCCGGCCGGACGATCCGGGCCAGGGCCACCACCTTGCAGGTCATGGCAATGGTGGCTTCCACCTGCTCGCCCTTCGGCAATCTGGAAGGAACCGCTTGCCCCAGCGGTGTGTCGGGGTGGGGTATAAAGGGGCCAATGCCGATCATATCAAGATCCAACTCCTGAAACAAAAAAAGATCATCAACCAAGGTCGCGAAATGCTGCCCGGGAATGCCGACCATGACGCCGCTGCCGATCTCATAGCCCAGGCGTCGCAGCAGCCGGAGAAGGGCCAGCCGGTCGGAAACATTGTCGCCGCGATCGGGATGAATCTTGCGATACAAGGCCATGTCCGAGGTTTCGAACCGCAGGAGGTACCGGTCGGCCCCAGCCGCCTTCCAGGCCCGCAGGTCGGCCTCGCTTCGTTCGCCCAGGCTGAGGGTCAGGGCCAGCGGCGTGGTGGCTTTGATATGGCGAATGAGATCAACCAGCCAACCGGCCTCAATCTGTTCATCCTCACCCGACTGGAGCACCAAAGTGCCGTACCCCAAGGCAACGGCCTGCTCGGCGCACCGAACAATCTCGGTAGCGGTCATGCGGTACCGGTCGATCCGATGATTGGCGGCGCGCAAGCCGCAGTAATGGCAGTTACGGACGCAATAGTTCGAGATTTCCACCAGACCGCGGAGATGAACCGGTTCACCGACCCCTTCGCGGCGTGTTTGATCAGCCCGATCCCAAAGGGTCCGCAATTCTTCCGGATCCTCGCAGCGCAGCCAATGGAGCATTTCCCGGCGATCCATGCTCAACCCCGCTCCCGGTTCGCATGGCCCTGGATCGAGTGGATCAGTTCAAGAGCGGCGGGAAAGGGACTGAGGGCGCGTGCAAAGATACCCAGGCTGAAGGAAATCGCCAAGCCATAATTGGTCACCGGCACCCCGGATTGACGACAATGGAAAATGCGACTGAGCACCTCGCGGCGGTTGAGCATACAGGAACCGCACTGGATCACCAGTTGGTATTGCTCCAGATCAACCGGAAAATCGTGTCCCTGCATGTGGGTGAAGTTGAGTTGCCCGCCGACATACTGGGTCAGCCAGCGGGGAATTTTAACCCGACCGATATCCTCGCCGATGGGATGATGGGCGCAGGCCTCGGCGATCAACACCCGGTCGCCGGGCTGGAGTCGCTCAATGGCCATGGCCCCTTCAACCTGGGCAAGGAGATCGCCTTTGGCCCGTGAGAAAAGGATGGAAAAACTGGTCAGAGGCACGGAGGCGGGCACATCGGCGGCTACTTTAAGAAAAGCCTGGGAATCCGTGACCACCAGCTTAGGCGGCGACTTGAGCAGCGCCAAGGCCTGACGCAGCTCCCGCTCTTTGACCACCAGGCAGAGGGCATCGCCATCGAGAAGATCGCGGATGGTCTGCACCTGCGGCAGAATGAGCCGCCCCCTGGGAGCCTCCTTATCAATGGGCACCACCAAGACCGCGGTTTCACCCGCACCGACCAGATCGCTGATAATTACCGGGCTATTGAGAAAATCGGCGGGTGCCTGCTCGATGATCCCTTGCTTCAGCTCGCCGATCCCTTGGCCGTTGATGGCGGCGGTATGGATGAGCCGCACCTTGTTCTCCGCCAACTCCCGGACCAACCCGTCTGTAGCGCGGGCCTGGTCCGCCTTGTTCATCACCACCAGCACCGGAGTGCTGCGAGCCTGCAGGGTTTCGAGCAGTTCGGCCTCAAACGGGCCCCACTCCCCCTGGGCGGTAACAATGATGCCAAGATCGGTACGGTCGAAAACAGCCTGGGTACGAGCAATGCGCATCGCCCCCAGGGCCCCGACGTCATCGATGCCAGCGGTGTCGATAAACAGCACCGGACCCAGCGGCAGCAATTCCATGGGTTTTTCCACCGGATCGGTGGTGGTCCCGGCGACACTGGAAACAATGGCCGCCTGCTGGCGGGTGATGGCGTTGAGCAGGCTCGATTTGCCGACATTGCGGCGGCCGAAGATGCCGATATGCAGGCGCAGGCCTTTCGATGCGGTTTGCGACATTTTTTTTATTTTTTTAAATTTTTTTCATCTGATAGGGGAACAAAACCCAGACGGCAGACAGCGGTTGCGCTGGTGAGCTGGTCGAACTGTTCCCCGGAGATAGCGAATCTGGCCAAGGCCAGCTCTCTGACACTCTCGCCGGTCCGGTCGGCGAGTTGCGCGATTTCGCTGGCGCATTCGTGCCCGATGACGGGCAGCAGAGCGGTCACCGCTGCGGTCGAATTCAATACTTGGGCACGGCAGCGCTGTTCATCCACCTCAATGCCGGTAACGCAGTGACGACATAAGATATCGTCGGCACGGGTCAGCAGTTCAAGGTTATCGAGCAAGTTCATCGCCACCAGCGGCAGGAAGGGATTGAGCTCCAGGCAGCCGGATGCGCAGGCCAGAGTCAGGGCGGCGTCGTTGCCGATCACCTGCATGGCGGCCTGACTGACCGCCTCGGGGATGACCGGATTGACCTTGCCCGGCATGATCGAGGAGCCGGCCTGCCGGCGGGGCAAGCGAATTTCCGCCAACCCGGCGGCAGGGCCTGAACTGAGCAGGCGGAGATCAGAACTGATTTTTAGCAGATTGACCGCGTGGGCCTTGAGGATGCCGGAAACCTCGACCAGATCATCGGTGTTCTGGGTGGCATCAACCAGGTTTTCCGCCCTAGCCAGGCCAAGACCGGTGATCTCGCGCAGCGTTTCAGTCACCTCAAAAATATAGCGCCGGGGGGCAGCCAACCCTGTGCCGACCGCGGTCCCTCCGAGATTGACCACGCGGAGACGTTCATGGCACTTGGCAATGCGCCAGCGATCGCGGTTGATGGCCTCGGCGTAGGCACCGAAGCCACGGCCGGCGGTGATCAGCACCGCATCCTGCAGTTCGGTACGGGCCACTTTGACCACATGGGCCCATCGCTGCTCTTGCGATTGCAAAGATTCCTGCAGGGCGACGATTTTTTGCTCAAGGTGTTTAAGCAGAGAGAGAGCGGCAATGCGCAAGGCGGTGGGAAAGACATCGTTGGTCGATTGATGGCGATTCAGGTCATCCAAAGGGCTGATCCGTTCATAATCACCCTTGCAATAGCCCAATAATTCCAGGGCCCGGTTGGCCAGCACCTCATTGACGTTCATATTGGCGCTGGTGCCCGCACCGCCTTGCATGGCATCGACCACCACCGCCGAAACCAGGCCGCCTTCCGCCATTTCCCGGCAGGCATTGAGGATGGCTTCGGCCTTGTGAATATCGGCCGCCCAACTGCCCAGTCGCCGGTTGGTCAGGGCGGCGGCCAGTTTGACTTGGCCCAGAGCCTGAATCAGCAGTGGATGGAGCGGCCTGCCGGTCAAAGGGAAGTTGCCGAGGGCGCGGTGGGTGTGAATACCCCAAAGGGCATCGGCAGGGATGGCGCACTCACCGAGCGCGTCCGTTTCCATTCGGGTTTCAGCCATACGATTCACGCAACTGTGGGCAAAAAAGAAAGGAATGAACTTTATCGAAAACCATAGTGCACATGGTAAGGATGACCGGGTTGATGGCCAAGTGCGAAAGTCTGCACCGACCAAATAACCAAACCGGGTTCGTCACAGCTCGCCGTGCATTCAACCAATCATTCGACCGGACTCCGGTATCGGCTCAATACCGGAGTCCAGGTAGCACATTCGGGAGCAAGGAAGCGCTGGTCGAAATCATACCCTTACACCACCAGATGGAAATCCGTCCTGGAGTGCGTGGTCAAAAAACACTTCCGCAGCACAACGACCTGTCGCGAGAGCCGCCATGCCACGAAAGTAAAAAAAAGGATTGCCTTACCGCAAAAAACAGCCACTCCCGCCGCTGACAGGGCAACAGACAGCGGGAGCAGCTGGAAGCCCCGCAACTAGCAGGCGTTTGTCGACGCCGAAATTGTTTTCAGGGCCAATTCGGCATGGATGGCTTCGATCACCGTCTCCAGCGTCGCATGGCTGATGATGGTCTCGCCAATGGCGACATTGGGCCCTTCGCCGCACATTTCGAAGCAGAACGACGCCTGCACCTGTACTTTGTCGGTTAAGTCGTTGGCCTCGACGTGCTTCATCAAGCCCTGGATGATCGCCTGGGAATTGCGCAGGAAACAGCCGGTGCCGGCGCAGACCCGCACGGTCAGCAGGCCATCGCCCGACTCCTGGGCCTTCGCGAGTGCAATATCCTCCCCGCTGGTCCGGCGGCGGTGATGATAATGGGTATGGAGCAACCGATGCGAGTCGCGGCTGCCGGGCTCGCCCAGGTATTTCTGATAACACTCGTTGACGAAATGATTCTCCTGGGAACAGTGGAGATCGAGCAGACGATCGGTATTGTACAGCCACTCGGTGCGGACGCGACGCCGCTCGATGATGTCGCGGGCCACCGGCTGACCGGCGCCGCCGATACAACCGCCGGGACAGGCCATGACCTCAACCAGATCGACGATGAGCGAGCCGTCGAGAATGCGGTGCATCACCTCTCGCGCCTTGGCCAGGCCATGGACGATGGCCAGCCGCAATTCCAGACCACCGACTTCGGTGCGGATAATCCGGAGCGACTCCTCCCCGCGAATCTCCTGGAACTCAGGATCCACCGGATTCTGCCCGGTGATCTTACCGACGGCATAGCGCAGCACGGCTTCGGTCACCCCGCCGCTGTTGCCGAAGATGACGCCGGCCCCGGTCTTGAACCCCATGGGCATATCAAAGCCGACCGGGTTGAGCTTGGCCAGGCTCAGCCCCGACTGCTCGATCATCCGGGCCAACTCCTGGGTGGTCAGGACCTGATCGACATCCGGGCTGCCTGCGGTTTTAAATTCCGGCCGCTGGGCCTCGAACTTTTTGGCGGTACAGGGCATGATCGAAACCATGACAATATTTTTGCGTTCCCGACCCAATTGGGCTGGCAGGGTATGCTTGACCATCGAACCCATCATCTGCTGCGGGGAGCGGCATGACGAGAGGTTGCCCAAAAGCTGCGGAAAATACTGCTCGGCGAACTTGACCCAGCCCGGACAGCAGCTGGTAAACAGGGGCAGCCGTTCACCGCTGGTTTTACGGGCCATAAATTCGTTGGCCTCCTCGATTACGGTCAGATCGGCGGTGAAGCTGGTGTCGTAGACGATATCAAAACCCATTCGCTTCATCGCGGCCACCACCTGCCCGGTGGTGTTGAGGCCGTACTCCAGGCCGAACTGCTCGCCGATGGCCACCCGCACCGCCGGGGCGATCTGGCCGACCACCACGGTATCGGGATCGTTGATCGCCTTCCAGACCGCATCGATCTCCGAGGCCGGAGCAAGCGCCCCGGTGGGGCAGACCGCAGCGCACTGCCCGCAGTTGATGCAATCGCCAGCGCCCAGGTCCCGACCAAAGGCCGGCAGGACCGCGGCATCGTGGCCGCGATAGGCGAAATCAATAGCGCCGATGCCCTGAATTTCATCGCAGAACCGGACGCAATCACCACAGAGCACGCATTTGTTGGGATCGCGGGTCAGCGCCGGGCTGGAGGTGTCGATGGGTTTGGGTTGATGGATGCTCCGATACCGGATTTTGGTGATCCCCAGGCGACGGGCGATATCCTGCAGCTGGCAGGAACCGCTGCGCACGCAGCTGGTGCATTCCCGGTCATGGTTGGCCAGGAGGAGCTCAATGGAAATCTTTCTGATTTCACGCAACTCCTGGGTGTTGGTCTTAATGTTCAAGCCAGGCTCCGGCGGCGTTGAGCAGGCACCGAGAATCCCTCGCCCTTCGACATCGACCAGGCAGAGACGGCAGGCGCCATAGACGCTCAAATCGGAGTGATAACAAAAGGTCGGCAGATCGATCCCGGCCTTGCGAACCAGCTCAAGCAGGTTCCGCTCGCCTTCGATGTTCACCGGACGGCCGTCAATGGTGACGGAAGCAGGTTTTACTTTTGCGGTCATCATGCGGTCGCTCCTTGCAATCCTTCGACTGCCCCGAATTTGCAGGACGGCATGCAGGCCCCGCATTTGATACAGACATCCTGGTTGATCGTATGCGGCTGTTTCAGTTCGCCGCTGATGGCCTCGACCGGACATTTCTTGACACATTTGCCGCAACCCTTGCATTTTTCAGCGTTTATCCAGGGTTTCAGCAGCGCCTTGCACTGACCGGCAGGGCAGATTTTATGTTTGACGTGGGCCTCATACTCGTCGGCGAAATGTCGCAGGGTCGAAAGCACGGGATTAGGGGCGGTTTTTCCGAGTCCGCACAGCGAACCCTTCTGTACCGCCAGGGCCAATTCCCGCAATAATGGCAGGGTGTTTTCATCGGCCCGGCCTTCGATGATGTCATCCATCAAAGCCAGCATCTGCCGGGTGCCCTCGCGGCAGAGCACACACTTGCCGCAACTCTCGCGCTGGGTGAATTCCATGAAAAATCGGGCCACGGCGACCATGCAGGTGCCCTGATTCATAGCCACCAGCCCGCCGCTGCCGATCATGGCGCCCACTGTTTTCAGCGAATCGAAATCCATGGGCAGATCGAGATGTTCCTGGGTCAGGCAACCGCCCGAAGGACCGCCGATCTGCACCGCTTTGAAACCGGCAGGATCGATGTCGCCCTCGTCGGTGGTCACCCCGCCGCCAATTTTGTACACAATTTCCCGCAGGGTCGTGCCGAAGGGCACTTCAATCAGCCCGGTATTGGCCACATGGCCGGTGAGGGCGAAGGTCTTGGTGCCCGGAGATCCTGCTGTGCCCAACTCCCGGAAGCGAACGGCCCCTTCACGGATGATGCGTACTGCATGAGCCAAGGTCTCGACATTGTTGATAATGGTGGGTTTTCCCCAGAGCCCGCTCTCGGCGGGAAACGGCGGCTTGGGTCGCGGCATGCCTCGCTGGCCTTCGATCGAGGCGATCATCGCGGTTTCTTCGCCGCAAACAAAAGCCCCGGCTCCTTCCATAATATCGCACTGGATATTGAGGCCGGAACCAAAAACGTTTTTTCCGAGGATACCGTGCTCGCTGGCATCCTTGACCGCCCGGCGCATCCGCTGCACCGCCAGGGGGTACTCAGCACGCACATACACCAGGGTCTCGTCGGCGCCGATGGCCCGGGCCGCGATCATCAACCCCTCGATGACGCTGTGGGGATTGCCCTCCATGACACTGCGGTTCATGAAAGCGCCTGGGTCGCCCTCGTCGGCGTTGCAGATGACGTATTTCTTGTCATCGACCTGACGGCGCGCTGCCTCCCATTTGCGGCCGGTGGGGAATCCGCCGCCACCCCTGCCGCGTAGTCCGGATTCGGAGATTTCCGTGCATACGCCTTCCTGACTCATCTCGACAAAAGCCTTTTTTGCGGCCTGATAGCCACCATTCCTGAGATACTCGTCTAGGTTTTCCGGGTCGATCAAGCCGCAATCACCCAGCACGAAACGCTGCTGACGGGTATAAAACGGGATATCGTCGGTGCCGTGGCAAGCATGGCTGGTGCCCGGTTCAACATACAGCAGCCGTTCGACCACACCATGGCCGATCAAGCTAGTGGCGATGATCTCTTCGACATCAGCTGGCTTGACCTGATTATATAGAATATTTTCCGGCAGCACGGTAACCAGCGGCCCCATCTGACAGAATCCCTGACAACCGCTGCGGGTTAAGGCCGTTTTTCCGGCATTCCCCTCTTCCTCTCGAAGTTCCAGAATAAAGGGAAGATTTTGCGCCTGCATCCGTTCCTGAAAAGCGGCATACACTTTCAAGGCGCCGTTGGCGACACAGCCGGTTCCAGCGCAAATGACCACCCGATGCCGGGCCCCCATCAATGGATCAGGATGATTAACGTTACTTTGGGTCATGCACATGTGACACTCTCCCGCTCAATAATTTCCTCGATTAATTTGACTGTGGCCTGCGGGGTCATCTGGCCATGCACCTCCTCGTTGATGACCACCACCGGGGCCAAACCGCAGGCCCCCAGACAGGCGACGGTTTCCACCGTAAACAGCATGTCGTCTGTCGTGTTGCGCTTGGCTGACAACCCCAGCCGATGATAGATGGCCTCAAGAATCGGAATGGACCGCTTGACATGGCACGCAGTGCCATCGCACAGTCGGATACAATATTTCCCCTTGGGTGCCAGGGCAAAATGGGAATAGAAGGTGGCCACCCCAAAGACACGGGCCGGCGGCACGTCCAGGCCAGTGGCGACAAAGGTTAGGACATCTTCGGGCAGGTACCGGTATTCCTCCTGGACCGCCTGGAGGATTGGAATGAGCCGTTGCGGCTTATTCTCATTCAACTCAAGGATGGCGCAGACTTTTTCGAATTGACGTGCAGGGGTCAGTTGCATCGCGTCTTGCTCAGATAAATTCATGATTTTGATACTCCTTTTGAACGGGACTCGGCCAGCTTCCTCGTCATCTTCTGCGACAGGACCGCCAGAGAGCAGTAAAGATCCTCATTAGTGACAATGATTCGTTCCGGCACTTTGATCTTCGCCGGAGCAAAATTCCAGATGGCCAGTACCCCACCTTCAACCAACAGGTCGGTGGCATGTTGGGCCTCGGCTGCGGGAACGGTGATGATACCGAACCGAACCCGCATCCTGCGCATCAAACCAGGAAGCTTGCTGACGTGCCGGACATGTTTGCCATGGATGACTCGATTACATTTATTCGGGTCCACATCAAAGGCGGCCACCACACTGAGACCGCACTCCACAAAGCCGGGATACCCGAGCAATGCTTCCCCTAAACTGCCTGCCCCGACCAAAAATGCCTCGGTGGTGTTGTCCCAGCCAAGAAACCGTTCAATGGCGCAGATCAACTCGTTAATGTCATACCCCACCTTAGGGCGCCCCACGGTGCCGGTCATTTCGATATCCTTCCGAACCTGGGTGGCATCCAACTTCAATTCCTTGCCGATCACCGTGCAGGAAACGCCGGCGCGACCGGTTTCGCGCAGTTGTTTCAAGAAGCGATAATAGAGCGGCAACCGGCGCAGGGTCGGCTCCGGGGCACCTTTGATGATACTCTGGACCGCCTGCACGATATTATTTTCCATACGCTTTCACCCTGAAACCGCTAACAAGGAATATTTTACTGATTACTCGACGCCCGCCGCTGCAGCAGCGGTACATATAGAGAATTAATTCTCTATATATATTATTATAATAATTGGTGTTTTTGTCAAACATTTTCAAATTCCATACCGCAAAAAAAAGTGCGATCTTTATGATAAATCCGCCGTGCATAAACAGCCATTTGTCTATGGCAAACAATTCGTCTACCTTTACCAGACACCACAACGTGGCTGACTGGAATGCTGATTTATAAGCACATAAAACAAACAGATTTCATTTATTAATGAGGCTTTTGCAAAATGAACGGTGAATGGAGTGGGTGCATGCGAAGTTTATGGCCACTAAGATAGCCCTACAGCTACCTTCGTCATGCTTTTGAAAACCTTGGACTAACCAGCACCCTGTCCGACTATGAGGCCCGGCTTCCCTGGAACATTGACCGGGCGATAGTCATGCTGGCAAGCCTGAGAGGGGTTTGATTTGGCGCTTACCAACCTTCTGCCTCTGGGGGAGTTTCCGTTTCCAGTAGATTAATAGCACAATGGAGGGGACATGAGCAGACCTGGGCGTATCCCAATGGAAACCGATAGGGGCAAGGGCCGACATTTTCCGTCTTGATAAACAGAAAATTGTCCCCGACCCGGTACTCAACCTCACACCGTGGCCTACCGGTACCCGTCCCAGAATGGAGGCATGCAAAGCAATGTTTGCACTTGCTAGATTTTTTGATAATATCTTCAGGCACTTGAAAGATCATTGATTCCAACCTTGAGTTGAAATTTAATAACTCCAAATAAACCTTCGCTACATCTTATAAATTTAATCACGATACACTCGTATCCGCAACTGACGAAAACACCTGAAGTCATAACCGATCCTAATCCCAACTTATAAATGGAACACAAAGCGGGAGGTCGGTGAATAAGTACCGCCCTGGCTTTCCTCAATGGGAACATGAAGGATCTATTTTGCAGATGTCTATTACAGCTTAGAGAAGCAAGTTCTTGAGGGGCAATCAGTTGCTCACGAAATTCAGGAGACCCTTACCAAAGATGGTCAAAAGGGCTGGGTAGATAACCGCAAATATCCCATCAAAGATGACACTGGCCAGATCATTGGCTTGTTTGGCATTGCCCGCGATATAACCGAGCGCAAGCAGGCGGAGGAGCAGTTGCGCAAGAGCGAAGAAAGATTTTTACTTGCAATGAAGGCTTCTAATGATGGTTTGTTTGACTGGAATCTTGAAACCAACGAGATTTATTACTCCCCGGCATGGAAAAATATGCTCGGTTATGAGGACCATGAACTTCCTAATGATTTTTCAGTTTGGGAAAACACCATTGAGCCGGAGGATGCCAAGAAATCATGGGCACTCCACCAGAAGTTAATTACAAAGCAAATTGATCGATTTGTATTGGAATTTAAAATGAAGCATAAGGATGGTCATTGGGTGGACATCCTTTCACGTGCAAAAGCGATTTTTAACGATAGTGGAAAAGCGGTTAGGATGATCGGTACTCACACCGACATCTCCGAGCGCAAGCAGGCGGAGGAAGCGCTTCGGGAGAGCGAGGAACGTTTTAAATCCTTACACAACGCCTCCTTTGGCGGCATTGCCATTCACGACCAAGGCGTGATTCTGGAATGCAATCAAGGCCTTTCCGAAATATCGGGTTTTTCCCACGAAGAACTGATCGGCAGGGATGGTTTGTTGCTCATTTCTGAAAAGACACGTGGCATGGTATTGAAAAATATTCGGGAGGGATATGAAAAACCCTACGAGGCAATAGGCTTTCGGAAAAACGGCGATGAATTCCCTATTCGCCTGGAAGCTCGAAATATTCCGTACAAAGGAAAAAGTGTGAGAGTTGTAGAGTTCAGAGACATCACCGAGCAAAAAAAACAGGAGGCGGAGCGAGAGAAACTCCAAATTCAGCTTGAGCAGGCTCAGAAAATGGAGTCCATAGGTCGCCTGGCCGGTGGGGTGGCCCACGACTTCAACAACATGCTGGGGGTTATTCTCGGGTACACGGAACTGGCCATGGGACGGGTCGAGCCGGTCAACCCCCTGCATGCCAACCTTGAGAAGATCCAAGGGGCTGCCCAGCGCTCCGCCTATCTAACCCGGCAACTCCTGGCCTTTGCTCGCAAACAGACCGTGTCCCCCAAGGTGATCGACCTCAACAACACCATAGAGAGCATACTCAAGCTGCTGCGGCGGCTCATCGGCGAGGACATCGATCTGGCTTGGCGGCCGGGCAAGGAAGTCTGGCCGGTCAAAATAGACCCTACCCAGATCGACCAGATTCTGGCAAATCTCTGCGTTAATGCCCGGGACGCCATCGTTGATACGGGCAAGGTCACCATCGAAACCGGCACAGCGTCCTTCGACGAGGAGTATTGCTCCCATCACAGGGGTTTTGTCCAAGGCGACTACGTCCTGCTGGCCGTGAGCGATACTGGCTGCGGCATGGACGAAGAAACCCAGTCTCATCTCTTCGAGCCCTTCTTCACCACCAAAGAAATGGGCAAAGGCACCGGACTGGGCCTGGCCACGGTCTACGGTGTGGTCAAGCAAAACAACGGTTTCGTCAATGTCTACAGCGAGATTGGCCAGGGAACAACGTTCAAGATCTACTTGCCGCGCCACTTGGCCAAAACAGTCCCGTTGCCGAAAAAGGAACCGGACACAACAGGCGAGCGAGGCCACGAGACGGTCTTGCTAGTGGAAGACGAACGGGCGATTTTGGAGATGACCACAGAAATGCTGGAGAGTCTGGGGTACACCGTGCTGGCAGCCGGCACCCCGGGCGAGGCCGTCCACCTAGCTCATGAACACCCAAACTGCATCGATCTGCTCTTGACCGATGTGGTCATGCCCGAAATGAACGGCCGCGACCTGGCCAAAAACATGCTATCCATCTATCCGGACATCCGACGGTTGTTCATGTCGGGCTACACGGCAAATGTGATCGCCCACCACGGCGTGCTGGACGAGGGCGTGCACTTCATTCAAAAGCCGTTTTCGATGAAAGATCTGGGGGAGAAACTACGCGAGGCACTGGAAGGCTGACAGGTTAAACTGGTACCCGATAGTACAGAGGAGTTGATATTGCCACAGAGAATCTATTGTTTTCGTCAAAACGTCAAAACGGTAGATGTCTACTGTATATACGAACAGGGGTCTCCTCATCCGCGGCAGCGATGCCAGAGGGGTTTAGAGCAGCGCCCTGCGGGCGCTAGAGGAGCTCAATGTGCAGCTTAAACTCGGATGCTTTTTGTCTTGCCTCTGGGGTCCACCACAGTATTCTTCGTCAATCAGGCGGCGGTACAACAGATCGCTTTCATCAAACGGTTTGGGCTGTTGCCGCGCATACATCGTGGCACGGGAGACACCGGCCAACGAACACTGCCGGACCACGGGCATTGGATCCTTTGTGTCGACCTAGGTTTGCCGGATCAGGACCGGCTGATCCCGGACTTTTTTTTCAACCAGTCGAGCTCCACCTTCAGCTTGCCGATCTCGCCTTAGAACCGTTCCGTCTCCCGGTGTGGAGCAAGTTTGGGGCCACGTTTGCCTTCAAACAGCCTCTAGGCTTGCCCCTGAATTTCCTTCTTCCATTGCCCGACCGTCACCGGATGGACACCGTATTCCTGACCGATCTCGTTGGTCGTTCTTACCCCTCGCAAGGCCTCCAGCCCAACCTTCGCTTTGAACTCCGGTGTGTGGACCTTCCTCTTCTTCGCTTCCCTCATAGTCGCTCGTTCCTCATGATGGCGCACAGCTTAAATTACTGTCTAGAAAATGGGGTCCACTATACTTCCCGCCATTGACTGCCTGCTTGGCAGACAAAATCCGGGGCGGATGAGCAAGCGCCAGGACTTGCACCCAACTTGAAAACAGACCCTCCGGTTGGGTTGCAAGCGCTGCACAGCGGGAAAAAAGTTGACGACCCTTACCGCAGGGTTTATATATTTATGAACTTAAATATATAAATAATACGAACGGGTCAAATATGAAACCTTTTTTACGTGTCATGAAAGCTTTGTCAGATCCTAATCGGGTGCGGGTGCTGAAACTCCTGGAAGACAAGTCACTCTGTGTTTGTGAAATCACCGACGTTTTGAATCTTGCCCAACCCACGGTTTCCAGTCACATGAAAATCCTCGAAGATGCCGGGCTGGTAAAAAAAGAACGGCAAGGCACCTGGATGATATACAGTCAATCAGATGGCAATGAATCCGAGTATGCGGGTGTCATGCTCGCTACCCTGAAAGACTGGCTGAATGATGATGCTGGGTTGCAGGAGATGCTCAAAGCGCTGCCGGCTGCCGGTTGTCGTCGCATGCCGAACGTGCAAAACCAAAGGCAACAAGCATGGAACCGATAAAACCTGCCGGTGGCTGCTGTGCGAAACCGGCATCTGGCCAAGAGGTTGTTCCCAGCACTATTCCCTGGTGGAAAGTCAGCAGTATAAGCCTTGGTGCGATTGGAGTTTGGTGGGTCGTTTATCAACAGCTTGAGCCATTTTCCGCTTATCTCACCTACGACTTGCTTGGCCTCCAAAAAAACAGCCATCTGGGCGCGGCTGTGCAGTTCTTTGTCTACGACACGCCCAAAGTCCTGATGCTGCTGACTTTGATCGTATTTATAGTTGGCATTATCCGCTCATTCTTCACCCAGGAGAATACCCGTAAATACCTGGCGGGCAAGCGGGAAACCGCCGGCAACGTGATGGCCGCCCTGCTGGGCATCGTGACCCCGTTTTGTTCCTGTTCGGCGGTGCCGCTTTTTATTGGTTTTGTACAGGCCGGCGTACCGCTGGGGGTTACTTTTTCCTTTCTGGTGGCGGCCCCGATGGTCAACGAGATTGCCCTGGTGTTGCTGTATGGACTGCTCGGTTGGAAGGTAGCGGCCATTTACCTCGGGACCGGCCTGGTGATCGCCATGGTTTCCGGCTGGATCATTGGTCGGCTGAAGCTCGAGTCCTGGATTGAGGACTGGGTGCAGGAGTTGCGAGCCGGTGATGCGGTCGTCATTGAGGAACAACTCAGCTGGCATGACCGGGTAGATAGGGGCAAAGAGGCTGTCCGGGATATCGTCGGTAAAGTTTGGCTGTATGTTGTTGCCGGTATTGCTGTCGGCGCATTCATCCATGGCTATGTTCCGGAAACGTTCATGGCGGCGATCATGGGCAAAGAGGCCTGGTGGTCGGTTCCGGCAGCGGTCGCGGTGGGCATCCCCATGTATTCCAATGCCGCCGGTATCGTCCCTGTCGTCGAGGCATTGATTGGCAAAGGGGCGGCCCTAGGAACCGTGCTGGCATTCATGATGAGCGTGATCGCGCTCTCATTGCCGGAGATGATTATTCTCCGGAAAGTTCTCAAACCAAAACTGATCGCTGTTTTTGTTTTCGTTGTGGGGAGCGGTATTGTTTTCACCGGCTATCTCTTCAACATGATAATTTAAAGTTTGCACGAGGGAACCAATGGAAATTAAAGTATGTGGGCCAGGTTGCGCTTCCTGTGAAAAAACTCAGAAAACCGTTGAGGCCGCAATTACAGCCAAAGGGATCGACGCTGTCGTCATCAAAGTCAGTGATTTTCAAGATATTGCCAAGCTCGGCATCTTCTCGACCCCAGCAGTCGTTATCGACGGCCAGGTCAAATGTATTGGCCGGGTTCCGAAGCAGAGTGAAGTGGAAGACTGGCTCAGTTGATGCTTTATAACCAAGCATAAACGCGCAATGGGATTAGCAATGTGCTAAAGAAAGGTTGGATTCGAACAGCGGTTCGTGATATGTGGTGTCGATTGGCAGAGATGCTTTTCATTGTAAAATAGGTTGTCTTGCCTGATCTGTCGGGCTTATTTCAGGTCGGTTATTTGAATCATTTCATTGAAGGAGAGAACAATGCGTGAAGTAGTCCTTGTCGGCGCTTGTCGCACGGCTGTCGGAAAATTCGGTGGTTCCCTAAAAGACATCCCCGCAGCGGAACTTGGGGCCATAGTCATCAAGGAAGCCCTGCACAGATCTGGGGTTAAGCCGGAAATGGTCGACGAATGCATACTCGGCTGTGTACTCACCGGTGCTCTGGGGCAGAACCCTGCCAGGCAGGCTATGCTCAAAGCCGGTATTCCTTTGGAAGTTCCCGCGGTCACCATCAACAAAGTCTGCGGCAGTGGCCTCAAGTCCGTGATCATGGCCGCCCAGGCGATCCAGTGCGGTGACGCCGATATTATTGTCGCCGGTGGCTTCGAGAATATGAGTGCCACAGCGTATGCCCTGCCCCTGGCTCGTTTCGGCTACCGGATGAATGTTCCCAGCAATGGCATGATCGACATGATGGTCCACGACGGTCTGCATTGCGCGATAAACAATTACCACATGGGGACAACCGCCGAAAATATTTGCGAGAGCTGGAACCTGACCAAGGAAGAGCTCGATCGTTTTGCCGTGGCATCGCAGAATAAAGCGCAAGCGGCCATCCAGAGCGGCCGGTTTAAAAATGAAATTGTGCCGGTAGCCATCCCGCGACGAAAAAAAGATCCGCTCATTTTCGATACCGATGAGCATTACACCCCGGACACCACCCTGGAAATGGTCAGCAAACTCCGACCCGCATTCAAGGCCAATGGCATGGTCACCGCCGCCAACGCTTCCGGCATCAATGACGGCGCTGCTATTATTATTGTCATGTCGGCAGAAAAGGCGAAATCACTAGGCATCAAACCAATGGCAAGGCTGACGGGCTATGCTTCGGCTGGGGTTAAGCCTGAGATCATGGGAATCGGGCCGGCAGCAGCCACCCCCAAGGCCTTGGCAAAGGCCGGCAAAAATCTCGAAGAGATCGACTTGATCGAGGCTAACGAGGCATTTGCATCCCAAAGTATCGCGGTGGCCAAGGATCTGGGTTTTGATATGACCAAGGTTAATGTCAATGGCGGCGCGATTGCGCTGGGCCATCCGATTGGGGCCTCAGGCGCCCGGATATTGGTTTCCCTGCTCCATGAAATGGAGAAACGAGCAGCCAAGAGCGGCTTGGCGACGCTGTGCATCGGCGGCGGCATGGGTATTGCTGCGGTGGTTGAGCGATAGGTGAGATTGACTTGATCGAGACGATCGATCAAATCTCCAATTTTGAAACATATATGCAATGAATTCGTCAGTTCCGCCTTTGGATGGAACTGACGAATTCATTTTCGGTCCACTTGTTCAGCCCCGCAAGGATCGACTGGGGCTATCCTCTAGCTTTTGGGCAAAATGCAAATTCCAGACGATCCCGGCCACGGAATCCACGTGATCTCGGCCAGCGGTTCCAGAGGAATTGGGCCAGAACTGAGGAGAGTAGCGACGCATAGCACCAATTGGTAGGATAACCCTTTTTCCATTTTTTATAAGGGGGCTCTATGCCTGGACAGAGGTTATCGATGCGAAAGATACAAGAAATATTGCGACTGAAGCACGAGTGCGGCCGTAGCAATCGTGAATTTAGCCAAAGCTGTGCCATCGGCAGCAGCGCAGTCAGTGATTATCTACAGCGAGTTATGATAACGGGGCTGAACTGGCCGCTACCCGCCTAGCTTACCGACGATGCTCTTGAGAAGTTGCCGTACCCTCAAAAATAAATTTACGCGGCAGCTGACACAACCTATTCATCACGAGAGGTTCTACTTTTTCAACCGATGATCGAGTTCCTTTATACTCTTTTGATCTCCCCCGGGGCTGCATGTCGGGGCCATATTATTTCCCTTCAAACTTTCACGGTTCGGACGCCCTATGATTCCTCGATCAATCACACCTTATATTTTCCATGTCGCATGTAACCACTAAACCGGAACCCCTTCCGGCTAAGCCGTCGAACGCCGACCCCGAACCGGCAATACAACCGGTCTTTTTTGACCCCGCCCAAAAACGCTGGCCGCGTTTGCGCCTCGGGATATTGGCTATTGGGTTTAGTCTTTCTTTTTTATTAATCGCGCTTGTTCTGAGCATTACAGTCAGCCCGGTTTTACCGTCGCTCCATTTGCCCACGGCCAGTTTTCTCCCAAAGAATATTCACGCCGTACCTTCAGTCCCAACGTTGGCTTTCGAACCTCCTTTGAGTCGCCAGGAACGAGCGTTGCGCAACACCAAAAACAAATTGGCGCGTGAACGCGATAACAACCAACGCCAACTCCTTTCGACCCAAACCAATAAAAAAAGTTCAGAATCCGATCGGCAACCTCTCGCCATCGGCTTCTTTGTCAATTGGGACGATGCGAGCATGAGCTCGCTCAAGCAAAACCTTGACAGCATGGATATGGTGATTGCTGAATGGTTGCACCTCGCCGGCGATGACGGAACCATTCGGGAGAATGACCCTAATCGTCAAGCCCAGGCAACCGACTACATCCGTGCACGTCACCCTGAGATGGCGCTTGTGCCCTTGGTGAACAATTGGAACGGCAAGGAATGGGAAGGTGGCAAACTTGGCCGCATGCTCGCCCTTCCGGCGGCCCGCGCCCGTACCATCGAACAATTGGCCGCCTATGTCGAGCAGCATCGCTTTGCCGGGGTCAGTATCGACTTTGAGAATATCGCTGCCAAGGATCAGAACAATTACCAGCGGTTTATGGCTGAACTGTATGCTGTCTTTCACCGGAAAAACCTGACGGTCTCAGTAAACATCCCGGCCGACGATCCAAATTTCGGGTATCGCCAACTGATTCCCAACGCCGATCAATTGATTGTTATGGCGTATGACGAGCACTGGGCTACCGGTGGCCCAGGCCCCATTGCCAGCTTGCCATGGTTTACCCACGTTCTCAATAAACGCCTCCGCGACATCCCCCCAGATAAACTCATCGTGGCCATCGGCAACTATGCGTACGATTGGGAAAAGGGGCACCCTGCTGAAGAACGCACCTTTGAGGAAGCGGTTCTTATTGCCAAGGAATCCGAGGGTACCATTCATCTTGATCTGAAGTCCCTCAATCCCACCTTCGATTACGCTGACGATAACGACCGTATTCACCATGTCTGGATGCTGGATGCGGTCACGGTGTTCAATCAATTGACCATCATTCGCCCAACACAGCCGTATGGTATTGCACTTTGGCGACTGGGCAGCGAAGATCCGTCACTTTGGGAGGTATTTGGCAAGGCGGGCCCGCTCGATGCCGCCCGAGCAGAGCAGCTTACCGATATCAGGTTCGGCTATGGCATTGATTATGAAGGGAAAGGAGAGATACTCGACATCACCGCCCGACCGCAACCGGGGAGCCGGGTGATCAAGTTCGATCCGAAACTCAAGTTAATCACCCAGGAAAAGTTCACCGCCTACCCTTCCCCGTATGTCATCACCCGTCACGGTGGCGCGGATCGCAAAGTAGTCTTGACCTTTGACGATGGGCCGGACCCCCGCTATACGCCACAAATACTCGATGCCCTTCGCAAGGCAGGTGTACCGGCCACTTTTTTTGTGCTTGGGACCAACGGAGAGATGAACCCGGAACTGTTGCGTCGCGAAATAGCAGAAGGGCATGAAATCGGCACCCACACCTTCACCCATCCTAATATTTCCACGATTTCACCGGCCCAATTCAAGCTGGAGCTCTCAGCGACCCAACATTTGTTGGCGAGCACCATTGGGCGCCATTCCTTGCTATTTCGCCCGCCCTATGCAGTGGATGCGGAACCGGAAACTATTGATCAGGTTCGTCCTATTGAAATCGCCGCCGAATACGGATATCTGGTCGTGGGTATGCAAATTGATCCCAACGACTGGGAGCGACCGGGAGTCGATGAAATTGTTCGCCGGACAGTGGAACAGGCTGAAAGGGGCGACGGCAATATTATTCTCCTGCACGACGCCGGGGGGGATCGGCGTCAGACCGTACAAGCCATCCCTGAAATCGTTGAGGCGTTGCGATCCCGTGGCTTTCAGTTTGTGAACGTTTCCGACCTGTTGGGACGAAGTCGCGACCAGGTGATGCCGCCCTTGCCAACAGAGCAACGCTGGCGATCCGGGCTCAACAGTGCCGGTTTCGCCATCCTCAACTGGTCGGTCACCCTCGTGCACTGGCTGTTTTTCATAGGCATCCTGCTCGGCGTCCTGAGGCTCCTGTTCATCGGCACGCTCGCACTGTATCAACGATGGAAGGGGCACCAGACTGTTTTTAACCCGCAATTTTCGCCTTCCGTCGCGGTGATTGTTCCGGCGTACAACGAAGAGAAAGTCATTGTTCAGACCATTGCTTCCCTGCTTGCCTGTGATCATCCGGAGCAATTTGAGATTATTTTGGTGGATGACGGTTCCACCGACGCGACCTACGAGGTGGCTCGGAAATCATTCTCCGATGACACGAGGGTACGGGTATACACCAAGGCCAACAGCGGCAAACCAGGGGCGCTTAATTTCGGCATTGCTCAGACACGAGCACAAATTGTCGTGGCTCTGGATGCTGATACGGTGTTCACCAGAGATACGATTCTCAAGCTCATCCGCCATTTCATCGATCCCCGGGTAGGTGCGGTGGCGGGCAATGCCAAAGTTGGCAACCGGATCAACATACTTACCCGCTGTCAGGCCTTGGAATATATTACCAGCCAGAATCTGGACCGACGGGCTTTCGCCGTGCTCAACTGCATCACCGTCGTGCCTGGGGCCGTCGGAGCCTGGCGCCTTGACCTAATCGAACAAGCTGGCGGATTCACGGCGCTGACCCTGGCGGAAGACGCCGACCTGACCTTGGCAATCCGCAAACTTGGATTCACCATAGTGTACGAGGATGAAGCCATCGCCCTGACCGAGGTGCCGGACACGATACGAGGGTTTGTGCGTCAACGGTATCGGTGGATGTACGGCACCATGCAGGCCACCTGGAAACATCGCCATGTAATTTTCCGGCCCGGTTATGGGGCGCTGGGTTTTGTGGCCTTGCCCAATGTGATCATTTTCCAGGTACTATTTCCATTGGTATCTCCGGTCATGGACCTGCTGTTGCTCACCTCCCTGGGCAGTGCGGCATTAAATTATTCGCAACATCCAGCCCAGTATTCCGCCGATGCGTTATGGCGGGTCCTGTTCTATTATGCGCTGTTCCAGGCGGTGGATTTCTTGGCGGCCCTCCTGGCCTTCATCCTGGAACGCAAAGAAAATTGGGGATTACTGATATGGCTGTTCTGGCAGCGTTTTTTCTATCGTCAACTGATGTACTACGTAGCTGTCAAGAGTATGCTCACAGCCTTGCAAGGGGTGGTTGTGGGCTGGGGGAAACAGGACCGCAAGGCAACGGTGCAATCCCGTGATTAATGTTTAATCTTAAACATAGGTTTGGAGTTCTTTGCCCAACCTCCAGACGGCCTCTCTCCATTGAAAAAAACCAGGCAGCAAAGTATGGTAATGTTGCTTCCTTTAGCACCACAATGTAGGCGGCTTTCAATGGGCACAGCAATTACCAGAGCCACCTTTCGATATTCTGTCGAAGTGGTTGAAAAGTTTTGGCCTAGTATTTGAGATTATTGATACCGATGCATATCGACCAACAGCAAGCCCCTTCTCCGCGCAGTACCGACAACGAAACGTTCATCTTTTTAGACACCCGTGGCAAACGCTGGCCCAGGCTGAGGTTTGTCATGTTTATTGCCGGCGGCCTGCTCTTTCTCGCTATCATTTTGTTTGTGCAGACCCTGGTGCTGCCGTCGCAACTGACCCTCCCTCCTTCGGTTGAGCAATTAAAAAGCCGACTGAAAGCACAGCAAAATAAAATAAATATTCCCAGCCAACTGGCGTCCAAACCACTCTGGTTGAATTTTGCCAATAAAAATCAAGGGATTAACAATGACCCCTTGCCAACCGTAACTGTTAAAAAAAATGAGCCTATACCCCCTAAAAAAGCAAACCATCCGAAGAACGCCTCGGTCGGGCATGAAATCCGCCTGGGGATGTATCAGAGTTGGGATCCGAATAGTCTGGAGTCACTCAAGGCAAACGTCGACAAACTGACGCACCTGTGCCCAGACTGGCTCTCGGTTGCTGACGGACTCGGCAAACTGAACCTGACGAAAGAACCGGCGGTCGTCGATCTGCTTGATGCCCACCCACAACTTCTCCTGGTACCGTTGCTCAGCAACCTTATCGGCAAAGACTCCTGGCGTCCTGAAGCGGTGGAAGGCGTCATCAATGGGCCAGATCTCCGGCAAGATCAGTTTGTGAGCAATCTCATAGAGGCGCTCAAGGGTATGGAAGCCGACGGAGTCATCCTTGATTGGCAACAGATCGATCCTTCATACCGGGATAACATGACCGCCTTTTTGAAAAAATTGGCCAACGCCCTGCATGAAGAAACCTTGGAGTTGTGGCTCTGCGTGCCTACCGGGCGGGAACTGGCCGTTTTTGACATGGAAGAACTATCCCTGCACCTCGACCATTTTGTAGCCATGCTCCACGATGAAAATGGTGAATTTGATCAGCCCGGGCCGATTGCCTCACGAGAATTCTTTGTAGGTTGGCTAGCCACGTTGGTGGACGGATATGGCACACCGGCGCAATGGGTAATCTCCCTGGGTTCCTACGGCTACGACTGGACCGCAGGCGAAAACAGAGCTGAATTCCTCAACTTTCAGGATGTAATGAGCCGAGCCGGTCGATCCTCGCTGACCACCTGCGATTTCACCGCTCCCTCCTACAATCCCCATTTTGTCTATGAAAACTCAGATACCGAGCACACGGTCTGGTTTCTCGATGCGGTTACCTTCTTAAATCAACTTGCAACCGGTAGGGCGCGACAAGTCGGCGGCTTTGCAATTTCCCGGCTCGGCTCCGAAGACCCCGGCATCTGGGACGCCCTGCCCCTGGAGACAACCAAGCCGCTGGAGCAAGAGACTCTTGGCATTCTCGAAACGATACAGCCTGGCGATGCCATTGCCCGCATTGGTAAGGGCAACCTGATCACCATCGTCGACGAGCGGACCGAGGGGAAGCGAAACATCACCATAACCCAGGGGCAAGGGAACGAGTTCCTGGCCACTGCTAATTATGAGAAATTCCCGAGCTACCTGACCATCATGCATCAGGGAAAAGGACCTGATAATGCGGCGGCCCTTACCTTTGACGACGGCCCGGACTCGGAATGGACGCCGCAGATTCTCGACATACTCAAGGATAAGGGGGTAAGCGCCACTTTTTTCATGGTCGGTGCCAACATGGAAAAACATCCCAACATTGTCGAAAGAATCGTGCGTGAAGGCCACCTTATCGGCGTACACACCTACAGCCATCCCAATATCGCCCTAGTTTCGGAAGAGCGGGCCCACTTGGAACTCAACGCCACCCAACGCCTTGTCGAGGCGATCACCGACCATTCCACCATTTTGTTTCGCCCCCCTTACAATGCCGATACCAACCCCCATGATGCGGAAGAGATTGTCCCGATAAAAATCGCCCAGAAAATGGGGTATATCACCGAGACCGAAGATATTGATCCGCAGGATTGGGCGGAACCGGGGGTGCCAACCATGCTCGAAACCATCAAAAAGGGCCGTTTGGAAGGCGGCAACATTATCCTCCTCCATGACGCCGGTGGCGACCGAAGCCAGACGGTTGAGGCGTTGCCCCAAATAATCGAGTATCTGCGGGCTAGAGGAGATGCGATCTTACCTCTTTCCGAGATGCTGGAGATACCGTCGGAGCAACTGATGCCTGTGGTGCCGCAGCATCAACAACCCATTACCAGGATGATCAGCGAGAGCGGTTTTACCGTAATCCATGAGGTTACCAATTTTTTCTGGGCCTTTATGATTGTGGCCACCGGCCTGACTATTCTCAAAACCCTGGTGGTTTCCTGGTTGGCGATTCGCAGTCGAAAAATCAGCGATGCTCTGTTGTTATCCTCTCTTTCCGCCCCGGAAATCTATCCTCCGGTGAGTGTCCTGATTGCCGCCTACAATGAGGAGAAAGTGATCCGCGAGACCCTGCTGGCGGTTTTGAAAACCAGATACACCGGACCGATCGAAGTGGTGGTGGTTGATGACGGATCAACGGACCGCACCGCCGAAATCGTCACGGCTATGATGGCAGAAGATGACCGCATCCGTCTGATTCGACAAGTGAATTTCGGTAAAGCCACGGCTTTGCGCAACGGCATTCAAGCCCTTCGTCATGAGCTGATGGTCAGCCTGGATGGCGACACCCAATTTACCCCTGACACCATCGGCGAATTGGTTCGGCCGTTTGCCGACCCTACGGTTGGAGCGGTTTCCGGGCGGGCCCGAGTCGGCAATCCCAAGACCCTGTTTGCCCGCTTTCAATCCCTTGAATACACCTGCGGCTTTAATCTGGACCGCAGGGCTTATCACCAGTTGAACTGCATTACGGTCGTGCCGGGTGCGGTCAGTGCTTTCAAGTTGCGTGCTATCCGGGATGCCGGCGGCATCAGTACCGAGACTCTGGCAGAAGATACCGATCTCACCCTGAGCCTGCACAAATGGGGCTACAAAGTCTGTTATACCGCGCTGGCGGTGGCCTGGACTGAAGCTCCCGAAACCGTGGGGGCTTTTGCCAAACAACGGTTTCGGTGGGCATTCGGGACGCTGCAGTGCCTCTGGAAGCACCGGGAACTGCTTTTCAATCCCAAATACCCGGCCCTAGGCTGGTTCAGCCTGCCGAGCGCCTGGTTTTTCAACATTCTCCTGGTGGCGACCGGTTCACTTATTGATTGCCTATTGCTTTTTTCTTTGCTGGTGAGTCCTGCCAACGGCATCCTCTATTTTTACTTTTTAATATTTCTCTTTGCCGACCTCCTCCTGGCATCGGTGGCGTGCCGCATCGAAAAAGAACCGCTGCGCCAGATCTGGCTGGTACTGCCGATGCGGTTTATTTACCGTCCAGTGCTCAGCTTTGTGGTGACCAAGGCTATTTTCAAAGCCATCAAAGGTGTGTGGGTGGGCTGGGGTAAACTTGACCGAACCGCCTCTGTTACCTACAGAGCCTAAATAAACACTGCTGTTTTGGATTGTTACAATGACCGCTGATTTGATTCGCAAACTACACACCTTATTCGCCCTGGCCACCGTCCTTCTTTTCCTTGGCCTCGGTGGCGCCGGTTGTAAAGAAAAAGAGGCCACCGCTAAAACCGGCAACGCCGGCAAAACCGAAAATACAGAGGCAGCTAAACTCCTGATGCCCAGCAATGGCGCTTATACCGGCGCTTATGTCGATTTTGGCGAAGGTGAAGACGACGTGACCTATGACGCGCTTACCGACTTCGAACAACTGACCGGGAAGCATGTGGCCATGATCGCTTTCGGTAGTTTCTGGGGAGAACAGTCCTTTCCCACCAAAACCGTGCGTATCATTGCTGCATATGGGGCTGTTCCCTTGATCTATTGGTCGCCATGGGACAAGCCGTATACGGAAAGTCAAGGACCGGACCGCTTCAATCTGACCGATATCCTGGCGGGCAAATGGGATGCCTATATCGACCAGTGGGCCGATGGGGCGCGCAACTACGGCAAGCCTCTGCTGGTCACCTGGGGGCTGGAGATGAATGGTGCCTGGTTCCCCTGGTCAGGGGTTTTTTATGGAGGCGGGAAGGTCGTTGGGGAAATAGGTGGTCAGCAACTCTTTGCAGGACCCGAATTGTTTAAGCAGGCCTACCGCCATGTGGTTGATCGGGCGCGGGCTAGAAAGGCGGAGAATATCCTTTGGGGGTTCCACGTCAATAATTTTGACTTGCCCCAAGTGAGCTGGAATGCAATGGCCAATTATTATCCCGGGGCAAACTACGTCGATTGGCTTGGGCTGAGTGTGTACGGCAAGATGATCAAATCAGAAGGTTGGGCCCCTTTCAACAAGGTCATGGAGGGCCCATATAATGAAATTTGCCGACTGGACCCGCAGAAGCCTGTCATCCTGGCCGAATGGGGTGTGGCCGAATTCCCGCCGGGCGACAAAGCTGCCTTTATTGCCACGGCCTTTGCGGATCTGACCACCAAATATCCACGGGTGCGGGCTGCGGTGTATTGGCATGAGCGCTGGGAAAACAAGGATGGCAGTTACAGCAATCTTCGCGTCAACTCATCCCCCGAAGCGCTCAAGGCCTACCAGACCGGGGTGGCCTCACCTTATTGGATAGCGCACCCGCAATACGCTCCCTGAACCGGCAGACGGGCAGAGACCGCCCCGCGCCCTGCTGAATTCCAGCCTCCTCGAAAATCTCAGGAAGAACTGACAGCGGCGTCCCGGTCCCGTGATTTCTGCCGCTGTTTCTTGGCCATTCCGATGACCTGAATCGCCTGCACGGCAATCTCTTCGATCGACCGTCCCTCAACATTTAAAATCTTGATATCATGCCGCATAAATAGCTGTTTGGCCTGCTGCAGCTCGCGGGTGCAATTGGCCAGACTGGCATAGGCGGAGCCCGCGTACCGTTTTTCCCGGATATTGTGCAGATATTGAGGCGACGAGGTAAGACCGACCACCCTTTTTCTATTGCGAACAATATCTTTGGGCAGTTCATACTGATCGAGATGATCGGAAGTCAGGGGGAAGTTGGCGGCCTTGAGTTCCATATGGGTGGCCAGATAAATGCTGACCGGAGTTTTGCCGGAACGGGACACTCCGATGAGGATGATTTCCGCCTCATCGTACTCGGCGGTGCGGGTGCCATCGTCGTGTTCCAGGGAAAAATGAATGGCATCCACCCGCTTGTCCATTTTCGAGATGGTGAAATGCCGCGAATATCCGGGTTCCCGCAACGCCTTGCACTCCAAGGACGTTTCCAGTGCCTCGAGCGTGTTGAGAAAAATATCGAAAAAATGCACCTGTTGGCAGTTAAACACATCCCGGGTGGCCTGATCCATGATGGTGCAGAACACCAGGGGCTGGGTGCCTTCAGACTGGCGCAGGATATGGGACAGAGCCTTTCTGGCGTCGTCGGGGGTATGGATGAAAGGAATTTTTTCCTCCCGGAACTGGATGCCATGGAACTGGGCCAGCAGGGCCTTGCCCATATCTTCGGCCAGAATGGCGGTGGAACCGGATACATAATAGACGTCTTTGGTGATAGTCATAGAGGCTCAGGCCTGATTATTTACGTTTATGGCAGAAGAGGCAACGGTATTTAGGGGGGTGGGTCTCGGGTAGCGGAGCTTCGCCTTTGGGGAAGTGGCAGGTTTCACAGGATTTCTCTGCCTCCTTCTTTTTCATGGTCATGAAACGTTCATGATTCTGATCATGGGGCAGCGGTTTAGTGGTTTCGGGGGGGGCGAACAGAAGAAAAAGGAGAATACCGGCGCAACCGACCAGGAAAAGCAGGTTATAAAGGATGTTTCTATGTCTGGTCTGCATGGGGCATCCTGGGCAATAATCAAGGGCATTTGCCCTCAGAAACGGAAAACAGCACCTACTCTGCCATTTCCAGGGTACGGAAATCAAGTATTTTCATGCGTAACAGTACGGCCAGCACCTCAAGCATCAGTCCGCAGAGAGGACGTTTTCGCTCTGCCAGGTTGACAATCCGTCGGTGCAACTGGTGTTTGCGGACAAGCCCGGGCAGTTCGGAGGCGGGCGAACTCGGATCAAGAATCATGCGAGCTACAGCCTGACCGGAAACCAGGGCCGGATAAATCCCCTCACCGGTCAACCCGGAGGCCAAGCCGGCGGCATCCCCAACCAACCAGGTGCGGTCAAAACGAACCCCGCGATAATCGAAATTAACCAGCCCCGCCCGGATGGTCTCGGGATCGACCCGGAACCCTTGCACGGCGGCCCAGGATAACAATCGCTGTTTCAGCACCCGTGCCGAAAGGTTGTTGACATCGCCATAGGCACCGATGGACACCTCCTCGGCATGCGGAAAAATCCAGCCGTATCCATACCCGAACAGCCTGGTGTGGAGGTGCCATTCCATCTGCGGGTACCAGCCTTGCAGCATGCAATTGAGCCCGATCCCCATGGCGGTTGTCGGCAGGCCAAGGAAGCGGCGGACCATGGAATTCGAACCGTCGGCGCCCACGAGATGATTAAAGGCCAGAGTGATCCGGTGTTTTCCTCCTGTTTCCAGGATCGCCCGATGTTGTTCCAAAGCAAGCGCCCGAGTCTGGGGGAGCAGCGTCACCCCTGCCGCCCTGGCCCGGTCCGCCATCCACTGCCCAAGCCGCTCCCGGCTAATGGTGGCGATGATCGGATTGCTCTCGGTCACCACCACCCGCTGCAGACGGGTCAACACATGCTGCTGGGGAAACCCGCGCTCGATCAGATCGGACGGTACATGTTTAATCAATCCCCCCCAGGTGATACCGCCGGCGCAGACTTTGGGTCCGATCCTATCCTTGCGCTCCACCAGCACGACCTTTGCGCCCTGTTGGGCCAGCAGGGTGGCACAGGCCAAGCCGCCGGGGCCGGCACCGATCACCAGGATATCGGTTTTCTCCAACATCTGGATCAGATTCCTGGGCTAAAGGTGCCGAAAAAAGAAGCTGTGGTGTGCTGCGGTGGGGTCATTTCTATCCTGAAAACAGAGGAAACAGGTCTTATGCTTGCTTTCATCAAATCTTTGCGATAGCCTTATTGTTTTTGAACGGTTCGATATGGACAGGCGGGTTCCATTCCTTGCGGAGCAAAAAAATTACGCCCTTATCAACGGAATATTTTTTCATGACGCATGGTGCTGATTCGTTAAAACGCTTATTGTACGCCCTTGGAACCAATTACGCTATTTTTTTGACGAAACTCTTTGCGGCGATGTTCAACGGCTCCAGGGCAATGCTGGCTGAAGCGATCCACTCCTGGCCGGTACCGCCAACCAGGGCCTGTTTCTGCTCAGACGCCTCCAGGTCAAACGTCGTCGGAGCACCCGCTGGGTCACGGCCAAGAAATGTACTTCTGGTCGTTTATGGTCGCGCTCACTCTCCTCACCCTGCAAGGGGAAGGTGACTCACGGTGATGATCAAGGTTAGAAGAACGACCGTAGGGTCGAACCCACAGATAATGACTGATATTAACAACAGCGAGCAGGCATTCAAGGCGGCCTTTCCACAGGCGCAGAGGCTGTTTTTCAACCCCTATTGTTTTGCCTGATCGCTTCGTTCCTTTTTAACTAAGTGGGTATGCAGTTTACTCAACCGGCCGCAACCTGTAGTATAGGTTCATGGA
>CAZJEX010000028.1:0-42911 GCA_964545155.1 uncultured Desulfobulbus sp.
TGGGGGGACAAATACAACAGATGGTGTGTAGTTGAGCAAACTGCATACCCAGTTTTTGTAAAAATCTTCTTGATTGTTCGCTTGCCTTTGACCCGTTTATCGCGGCCCTGCAGGAAACGCTCGTGACCATGAAGATAGGGATCCTGCGCATTGAATCAGCAGATCTTGCCAACCTGCAATTCACCCTCACCATGTCCGAAGATTTGGACTGCTCCGGGCTGCCTCTTTGCGGAGAAACCGTCTGCGATTACGACGAAGGTTTTATCGCCGGTATTTTTCAACAGTATACTGGCTTGGAATTTCAGGTTAAAGAAGTGGACTGCTGGGCGACAGGAGACAGAACGTGTCGTTTTTTGGTGGAAAAAAAGACAGGGCAGGTTGCAGGATGAATGCATCTGATCATCGATTGCTCAATGATTTGCAGCTCTACCTGCAGGCCGTGACCGAAAAAGGTGTCGAGTGGGCCTGTCGCCACAGGATAGATCCGGCTTCCTACCCTGACCTTGCGCAGACTTCTGGATTCGCCGCAACCTGCTTCCAATATATTGAGTTGGTTAACAACGCCTACCTCTATCAAAAACAGCTTGCCGCTGGTGACCTGAGCGTGGGTATGGACAAGCAAAATTACCTTGCCATGCCATTGAAAGAACTGCAGGCCAATCTCCGTCATCTCACCTGGCAGGCGCAGCAGGTGGCCAAAGGTGATTTTAGCCAGCGGGTCCATTTCATGGGGGAATTTGCCGATTCCTTTAATGCGATGATCCTGGCCCTAAACGAACAAGAAATCCTTCGGCAGGAGAGGAGCCAGCTGCAGGAGCAGTTGTTCCAATCCCAGAAGTTGGAGGCCGTAGGCCGTCTGGCGGCAGGAATGGCCCATGAAATCAATACGCCGGCCCACTTTATCGGTGTTAACCTTGATTTTATCGAGCAAGCCTTCTCCGATATTCTCTCATTCACCGAACAGGTGCAACGTCTCATCCAAGCCGCTCAAGGCAATGATCTTGAGATCGTCTCTAAAATCCAAGCCATTGAAGATAAACTCGCCGCAATCGACTGGGACTACCTCTCCGAAGAAGTGCCCAAGGCGCTGAGTCAATCCCAAGGCGGCATCGCCAGGGTCGCGGCTATCATCAACACCCTCAAGGAATTTTCCCGCCCCGTCCCGCTTGGCAAAATGCTGGTCGATCTCAACCAATTGATTGCCGAAACCGTGGCGGTATCGGCCAGCGAGTGGAACCGGGTAGCCGAGATAACAGCGTCCCTGGATCCGCACCTGCCTTTTCTGCCGCTTTTGGAGGAGCCCATGCGCCAGGCGTTGTTCAACCTGGTGGTCAACAGTGCCCAGGCCATTGAAGATCAGCAGCACCAAACTGGAGTTGCTGCCAAAGGGTCGATCACGGTGCAGTCGCGAAGAGGCGATGCGGGTTGTTTTGAAATTGTGGTCAGGGACTCGGGCGTTGGGATCAGCGATGCGGTTATCAATAAAATTTTCGATCCGTTTTTCACCACCAAGGAAGTCGGGCGAGGCACAGGCCAGGGGTTGACCGTTGTCCACGATATTATCGTCAACAAACACGGCGGTTCGCTGCAGGTAAGCTCCGAACCAGGCGTCGGCACCACATTCCTCATCAGATTGCCCGGTACTTGACGGGCCACGGGCCAACTGTGGTTCCTAAAGTTTGCCCCGGACTCAAGGGCTACCGGGAAATAGGTAACGGAGACCGATCTATGCATATATGGAAGTCTAAAGCTGGCCTGACGGCCTGCACCCTCGTTGTCCTAGGCTTAATCGCCATACTTCCGCTTGCTTACAAGCCTGCCCCTAAGCAGACCGGCCCGCGTGAGAAAATGACCCTGGCGTATTCGACCGCTACCAATGCAATTCTGGTTCATATCGCCCTGGCAAAGCATTTCTTTCTCGAAGAAGGGTTGGATGTCGAACCCCAGCCCCATGCTTTTGGTAGGCTGGCCCTCAATGCCGTCCTTGCAGGCAAGGCTGATCTCGCAACCGTGGCGGATACCCCGATCGTTCTTGCTATTATGAATGGCGAAAAGATCACCACCCTGGCGGCAATCCAAACCTCCAATAAGGATCTCGCCATCATTGCCCGCCGGGACCGGGGTATCGGCAAGCCGGCCGATCTTGCTGGAAAACGTATTGGAGTGACGGTCGGCACCAGTGCCGATTTCTTTGCCTATACCTTCTTGCTTGCCTACGGCATCGATCAAAAGCAGGTAACGTTTGTCGACATGAAACCCGACGAAATGGCCGCAGCCCTCAACTCGGGTACGGTTGATGCTGTCTCAGCCTTTCATCCCACCACAAAACAGCTTACGCAGCGGTTGGGAGAAAACGGCAGGGTCTTTTACGGTGAGTCGCTCTTCACAGAGATCTTCTGTATTGCAGGGCAACAGGAATATGTGCACAAGAATCCGGAAGCCGTTAAAAAAATGCTGCGGGCCCTGGTGAAAGCGGAACTGTTTGCTCAGCAGCACGTGGAGGAGTCGCGGGAGTTAGTAGCGGCATTGATCAACCTGGACAAGGCTCAGGTTGAAGATGCCTGGGCTCTGGTCACCCTCAGGCTAACGCTGGAACAGGCCTTGCTGGTAGATTTTGAGGACCAGGCCCGATGGGCGTTGAAACACAAAAAAACCCCCGGTACAACAATGCCCAATTTCCTTGATTATATATATTTAGATGGCCTTGAGGCCATTAAACCGGAAGCGGTCAGGATAATTCGTTAGGCCAACCACACCATGAAGATTCAAACGCGTCTCAGGCTCAACGCCTTTATTTCTCTTGGAACGTTTTTACTGATTCTCCTTTCCTTGGGTTGGTCGTTTCGGGCTGCGTTTGTGGCCAATCGAGATATGGAGTTGGTCGATACCATGCGGGCCGTTATCCTTGAAAGGATATTGGTGCGGGACGAATACCTGCTCTATCAGGAAGAACGGGCAAAAATCCAGTGGCAAATTAAAACCGAAAAACTTCGGCAATTGCTTGCTCAAGCTGTTGCCCATTTTCACCAGAGTGGCTTTCAAAGTTTACTGGAGGATGCTCAGGCGGATTTCAATGCAACCAGCTCCGGTTTCACCTCTATTCTGGAGCGTCACTCACCCAAAGTGCCGGGCCGCACGGATACGCTTAATTTCAGCGAGGCTGAACTGCGGTTGATCAACCAAGTGCTTCTTAAAGCTTATTCCTTGAATGATAACATCGCCAGGCTGGATCATTTGATTCAGGTGGAGGTTGAGAATGCATGGTTGCACGGTAGTTTAATGCTCGTTGTTTCATTTTTGGCTGGAATAGCAGCCATTGTAATCAATTCTATAATTATCGACAGAACGTTAGCCGGGCGTATCGATTCGCTTGCCAGCGGTGTTGCAGTCATCGGTTCCGGCAATTTTGATTTTCGCATAGCCGTCGAGGGGAATGACGAACTGACCGCGTTAGCCCTGGCGAGCAATGCCATGGCGGTTCAATTGGCAAAAACCTTTACCTCTGTTGAGAATCTAAAAAAAGAAGTTGAGCGGCGCAGGCGTTCGGAAGCGTTGTTGCGAGAAACCCGTGACTATCTTGAGAACTTGATTACCTATGCCAATGCCCCAATAATCGTTTTGAATCCGCAATTGGCCATCACGCGCTGCAATTTTGCCTTTGAAAAATTGACCGGAAAAAAAGAGGAAGAAATCCTTGGGCATTCCCTGGAGTTCCTTTTTCCGAGGGATCAGATCGAGTTATCGCTGGAGAATATCCGCAGGGCAATGAGCGGCGAGCGTATGGAGTCGGTGGAACTCAATATTTGCCACACCGATGGGATCGTCCGCACCGTTATTTGGAACTCCGCCACTATTTTTGCAGCCGACGGAACGACCCCAATGGCCATTATTGCCCAGGGGCAGGACATCACCCTGCGGAAACAGGCTGAGTCGAGGTTGATGGCTGCGATGGAAGAACTGCAGCGTTCCAACAGGGAGTTGGAGCAATTTGCCTATGTGGCTTCGCACGATTTGCAGGAGCCGCTTCGTATGGTGACAAGCTATACCCAGTTGCTCGCCGAGCGCTACGAAAACCAACTCGACGCCAAAGCGCAAAAGTTTATCCATTACGCAGTTGATGGTGCGGTGCGAATGCAACGGTTGATCAAAGATCTGCTCGAATTCTCCCGGGTGAGTACCAGAGGACGTCCCTTTGTTGCGGTCGATTGCAATGAGCTCTTCGCCCAGGTGCTGGACAGCCTGCAGGCAACCATACGGGCAAAAGGGGCTGTTGTTACCTCAGATCCACTGCCTGTAGTCACGGGGGACGGGGGGCAGATCATGCAGTTGTTGCAGAACCTGATAACCAATGCCATCAAGTTTTGTGTCAACATTCCGCCGACCATTCATGTAGGCGTTGTGGCAACCGACTCGCATTGGCAGCTTTCCGTAAGAGACAACGGTATCGGCATTGATAAGCAATATGCCGATAAGATATTCATCATTTTTCAACGGCTTCATAGCCGTGAAGAATATGAGGGAACAGGCATTGGCCTAGCGGTTTGTAAACGTATTGTCGAGCGGCACGGCGGTGCGCTTTGGTTTGAGTCGGAGGTGGGGCAAGGCAGTACGTTTTACTGCACCTTCCCCAAACAGGAGCTGCTAACAATAACCGGGGAAGCAAGATGAAAGAAAATGGCGTGCACATGGTCGAAATCCTGCTGGTCGAAGACAATCCCGGCGATGCCGATCTGGCCAGGGAAACCTTGATAAGCTGCAAAATTAAAAACAACCTGCATGTGGTCAATGATGGCGAGAAGGCCATGGTCTTTCTGAGAAAACAGGGCCCGTACGCTGTTGCTCCGCGACCGGATATTATACTCCTGGATCTCAATTTACCTCGAAAAGACGGGCGAGAGGTGTTGGCTGAGATTAAAGCGGACGACGAACTGAAACGAATCCCGGTGGTGGTGCTTACCAGTTCCAGTGCCGAGGAGGATATCCTCAAAAGCTATAACCTGCATGCCAACTGCTATATCACCAAACCGCTGGATTTTAACCAGTTCACCAAGATCATCCACTCAATCGAAGAATTCTGGTTGAGTATCGTCAAGTTGCCCGGTGGCGAAACATGAACAGGGCTAGGCCGGTCGGCCTTATTCTGTACGTATCTTAGTCATTGGGGATGATTGCCCCAGCACCTTGTGCAAGGGACAGTCAGGGGCGGGTTCGTGGCCTTCGCGGTAGGCGCGGAGCAGGTCGACGGAACGCCGGGCCAGCATCCGCCGCACTTCCCGCCGTTCCCCTTTGATCCGCGCAATCGACATGGAGTCGTAGGCCGTGGTCTGATGGCGCATCCAGGCAATGACCGCCTTGGCGGCTCGTTCCTCGATGGGGATCATCACGGTTCTCGCCACCGTGCCACTGCCCACCGGGATGGCATGGACGGTGACCGCCTCGGCCATGGCCTGCTCAAGCGCCTGGTGGCAGGGGGCAAAGGCGAGGAAGGCTCGAACGGCTAGCTTGAATTCCTGTTCGTATTCGGTCTGCTTGTGCGCCCGTCGCTGTCGGTCGCCCGTCAGCTTTTTTTGATAGCTGTCGGTGGCGCGCAGGGCGGCGATTTCCTCGCGTAATCGGGCAATGGTGGTCGCCGGCGCCCAGACGCCTTTGGAAATCACCCGTCGGCCCATTTGCGCCTGAACCCGCCAGAAGGGACCAGCACCGGTTACCTTGCGGGTCAGGCCGGCATCACCGGCGGGAAGAAAGACCCAGTCGTGGGGCGGCGTCACCGCCTTGCCGTTTTCTTCGATCAGAACTCCATTAGCGCCGGCGCGCACGATTCGTTCTTCCCCGGTCATGGTTGTCTCATTGTGTAGTATTTTTGTAAGTGTTCGGATGCTTCCGCATATCGGGGAGCAGGATTGCGACCAGCCCCAGCAAGGGCAGCCAGGCGCAGACCTGATAGACAAAGGTGATGCCGCGCAGATCGGCGAGCCCGCCCAGCAATGCGGCGCCGATCCCAGCCAGGCCGAAAGCCAGCCCGAAGAACAGCCCGGAAATCATCCCGACCTTACCTGGAAAGAGTTCCTGGGCATACACCACCATGGCCGGAAAGGCCGAGGCCATGAGCAGGCCGATCACAAAGGTCAGCGGGCCGGTCCAGAACAGGTTGGCGTACGGTAGGGCCAGGGCAAAAGGGGCCGCGCCGAAGATCGACCACCAGATCACCTGTTTGCGGCCGATGCGGTCTCCGATGGGGCCTCCGAGGATGGTGCCCAGGGCCACACCGAAAAGGAAGACGAACAGGTGCAGTTGCGCCGACCGGACCGAAACCTCGAATTTGTGCATCATGTAAAAGGTGAGATAACTGTGCAGGCTGGTGGTGTAGAAAAATTTGGAGAACATCAGCACCAGCAACACCACCACTGGCCAGGCTTTCGAGGGGCGGTCTTTGTCGGCTTGCCCGACCACAGAATTTTTTTGTTGCCGGCGCTCCTGTAACTGCCGTTGCCGGTACCAGTCGCCGACCCGCCATAGGATGAACATGGCCAGGAGGGCCACCAGGGAAAACCAGGCCAGGCTCTGTCGCCCCTGGGGGAGGATGATCAGGGCGGCCAGCAGTGGTCCGGCGGCGGTGCCGCCATTGCCGCCGACCTGAAAGATCGACTGGGCCAGTCCGTAATGTCCGGCCGAGGCCATGCGGGCCACCCGGGACGATTCTGGATGAAAGACCGCCGAGCCGGTGCCAACCAGGCCGACAGCCAGCAGCAGCAGACCGTAATTGGGGGCCTGGGACAGGGCGATCAGCCCTATCAGGGTGCAGCCCATGCCCAAGGTCAGGCTGTAGGGCTGGGGATGGCGATCGGTGTAGCTACCGACTAACGGCTGCAGCAGGGAGGCGGACATTTGAAAGGTTAGGGTGATTAGGTCGATTTGGGTGAAGCTGAGGGCAAAACCGTCCTTGAGCAAAGGATAGATGGCCGGGATCAGGGATTGGATCAGATCATTGAGAAAATGGGAGAAACTGATGGCCGCCAGCACCTTGATGCCGATTCGTTCGGTGGTGGCGGCCGGGGCAGGTCCCGCGGGTTTCGAGTGAGCCATGGGGTGATAACTGCCGGAGTGCTGTTATTTCCGGCCCCGGGATTTGTTGGGACGAGAAGACTGGGACGGACGCGAAGGGGTACGGGTCGATCTTCTGCCCGAGGAATTATCGTTTCTGCCGGCGCTCCGGTCGCTCCCGTCGCTCCTCCCGGTTCGAGTGGGCGCGCCGGTTTTTTTGCCGGGCCCTGACCTCCTGGTTTTTGGGTCGGTTTTTGGGGCTCCGGTTTTCTTGCGTTCTTTGGCGGCGTTTCTCGTACTGACCAACTCCTTGATCTCTTTGGAGGCCTTTTTCTCGCTGGCTGCGTTGTTGGGGCGAAACAGCACATAATCAGGCAGGTCGCTTTCGTCGATAAAGACTTTTTCCGCCGGAATCTTTTGTTTGAGCAGTTGCTCAATAGCCTGGAGATGGATTTTGTCCTCCGGGGTGACCATGCTGATGGCGATACCGCTTTCACCGGCCCGGCCGGTGCGGCCGATGCGATGGACATAGTCTTCGGGAATGGACGGCATGTCGTAATTAACCACAAAGGGCAGGTTGCTGATGTCCAGCCCGCGGGCCGCCACATCCGTGGCCACCAGGATGCGGATTTCGCCGTTCTTGAAGGCTTCTAGTGTCCGGGTACGGAGCGACTGACTCTTGTTGCCATGGAGCGCGGCGGCGCTGATTCCTTGTTCGGTTAATTTTTCGGTGATCCGGTTGGCCCCGTGCTTGGTGCGGGCGAATACCAGAATTCGGCGACTGCGGTCTTTGGCGATCAAGTGGACCAGGCAGGCAAGTTTATTGGATTGGCTGACCAGGTGGACTTTCTGCGTTACCGCTTCGGCCACTGTGACGCTGGGGGTCACCTCGATATTCTCGGGACTGACGAGCATAATGTCGGCCAGGTCGCGGACCTGCTGGGTGTAGGTGGCGGAAAACAGCATGGTACGCCGTTGGGTGGGCACCAGGGCCAGGACCCTGGAGATCTCCGCATGGAATCCCAAGTCAAGCATCCGGTCGGCCTCGTCAAACACCAGAAACTCGATCCGGGAGAGATCGAGATGGCCCTGGCCGGCCAGATCGAGCAGGCGTCCCGGAGTGGCCACCAGGATGTCAACCCCGCGGTGGAGTCGTTCGATCTGGGGCTCGATGCGGATGCCGCCAAATACCACGGTGCACCGCAAACCCGCGGTCCGGGCATAGGATTTGATGCATTCGCCGACCTGCAGGGCCAATTCCCGGGTGGGGGTCAGGACCAGGGCGCGGGGAAAAGGGCGGACGCCCACGGTGCGGCTGAGGATTTCAACCAGGGGCAGAGCAAAGGCGTCGGTTTTGCCGGTGCCGGTCTGGGCGCGGGCGAGAATGTCGCGTCCGTCGAGGATAACGGGAATCGCTCTGGCCTGAATAGCGGTGGGGGCGACATAGCCCTTGGCGGTCAGGGCTTTCAGCAGTTCGGCTCGGAGGCCAAGTACATCAAATGACATAAAATAAATTCCTTGAAAGTTGTTCAAATCCGACCTTGGGTATTCCCGGACGGCGGGTAAATCCCGAAGTTGGTTTCCGTGGAGGCGGCATGTCGATGGTTTTGGTGAGTATTTTTTCGGCTCGGCCGCAGGCGGAAACCTGCACAGGAGGCGGGATGTCGTTTTTTTCTGCAGGTGTCGGCATCCGTCACCATGGGAACGCTTTGCCCGTCTCGGTCACCATCGGGCGAAGGATTGCAGTGCGTCCCCCTGCGGATATGGGGTGTTGGTTTGGCGCTGAAACCGAATATCTACATGATGCAAGAAACGCCACTATAGCCGTAAATAGCGCCTACGTCATCAGGGGAAATGTCTGAATGCGTTATTTCTCCGAAAAAACGTTCTTTTGTCAAGTTGCCGCTCTTTCTTCAAACGCCGTGATATCTTCAATTCCGGGCGGCTCCGTGCCGCTACACTATCAAGCAATTATGGCGTTGTTTCATGGAGATGATTATTAGTATAGACAGGAATGAATAAGTATTCCTAAAAGGTGGTGGCAATATATTTTGCCTCAATATATTCTGTTTGCTCCACGAGGTGACCGTCATGAAATCCAATACAGCATTTGTTCAAGGACAACGCCATTTTCTCAAAGGTGAGTATGACAAGTCCATTAGGGGATTCAGCGGGGCTTTGGAGGCCGGTATGAACGCGGCCAGAATCCATATCCCGCTGGGATTGGCATTTTTCAAGAACCTCAATTTTTCCGAGGCGGCGGCGGAGTTCAGTTGCGCCTTGCAACTTGATCCGCATAATGACTATCTCTATTTCCTGCGTGGCATGGCCCACAGCAATCAAGGAGAATCATCGCTGGCACTGGATGATCTCAACGAGGCTATCCGGCTCAATAATCGGCGGGGAGCGGCGTTCGTGGCCCGCAGCCTGGTTTTTCGGGCCTTGCACCGAAATGTCGCAGCGGAAAGCGATCTGCAGTCCGCCGTGGAATTAGCTGATGTCGAGGTGGAACTCTTTATCCGGGAGTACTGCCTGACGCGGACCCTGCAAGCTTTGGCCATGTCGCTCTTTGATGTCGAGAAGTCGGCCTGGGGCAGGGATCTGTGGGAACGGAGAACGCATCTAACCCACTGATGCCCGTGGGTTGAAAGGTTTGAGCGGCTTCATTGGTTTGTTGCCGACTCATGAATGATTGGTTCAGTGCAGGCCCCCGAGCAGGGGGCCTTTTTTGTGGGGTATCGATTCCGCCGGCGGTTTTCAACGGGGAGTTGTATTGAGCCGTTTCTGGGTTCAGCGCAACTTCCGCAACCGGCACATGAAGCTCCGGCTGGTGGAGGTTCCGGTCACCGGGCCCCGGTTTTCATCCTCGGTGAGGCTGTTGAGGTTGCTGCTTGGCAGGAAATCGCCCCAACCCCAGGCCAGGCGAATCGAGCCGGGACGGACAGTGGTGGAGTATCTGGCGGTCATCTCGATAGCGCCCTTCGGGGTTTCGATTCGTACCCGTTCGCCCTCGGCGATTTCCTGCGCCGTGGCATCGTCGGGGTGGAGATCGACCATCGGCCCTTCACTACGGTCAAGTAGGGCAGGGATGTTTCGAAACTGCGAATTGGTGAAGCGGATGTCGCGGCTGCCGCTGATTCCCAGCAGGGGATACGCCTGGCGCTGGTTGGCAAAGCTGATCGGGTCTTCGCCCCAGCCATGTTGAAAAGGTACCGGCGGCAGACCGGCCGCTGCCAATCGGGCGGAGAAAAACTCCACCTTGCCCGAGGGCGTCTTGAACGGCTGGGTCAGGTATTTTTGGTAGCGGAGTTCTTCGATCCGCAATCCTTTGCCGTTTTGGCGGAGTTGCGCCACCGTGACCCCGGTCGGCTCCAGTTGGTAGTCGATCGCGGCCTCGGCGGTTTGCCAGGGAAACTCGACCCCAAATCCCAGCCGTCGGCCGAGTTCAAAGACGATCTGCCAGTCCGGTCGGGAATCGCCCACCGGTGGAATAACCGCATTCTGCAAAATCATCGGGTTGTTGCGGATGGAGCTGCGGTTGAGCTGGGTTTTTTCAAAACAGCTGGACGCCGGCAGGATAATATCGGCCAGTTTGGCGGTTTCGGTCATGAACAGGTCGATCACCACCAAGGTTTCAAGTTGGGCAAAAGCCTGCCTGGTCCGGGATGAGTCGGCCATGGTGACCAGGGGATTACCGGACTGGACCACCACCATTTTGAGCGGATAGGGGGTGCCTTCGAGGATGGCGTCGACCACGCAGCCCTGGACCTGATTGCCCCAGGTATCGCTGAAGGTGTTGAACAGCGGGTAGTCGCCGGTGATCGGGAGTAGGCCAGGGGCGAGCCGGTCTTTGAGCTGGATGTTGCGCACCGGAATCGGCTGCGGCAGCACGTCGCCGCCCGGTTGGTCGAGATTGCCGGTCAGGGCGCGGAGCATGGCCACCGCCCGGGTGGTGTCGAAGACTTTGCTATGCATGTCCAGCCCGTTACCGTCAATGATGGCAGCGGGTTTGGTGGTGGCGTAGAGCCTGGCAACCTGTTTAATCTGCTCGGCGGTCAGCCAGATCGAGGCAGCCACCTTGTCGGCGGAATATTGGGCGGCGGCCTCTTTGAGGGCTGCGAAACCGAGGGTGTAGTGCTCGACAAAATCGGCGTCATAGAGGTTCTCTTTGATGATCTCGTCAATCATCGCCATGGCGAGCAACCCGTCATGGCCCGGTTTGATCTGCAGCCAGAGGTCGGCCTTGCGGGCAAGCGCGGTCCGCACCGGATCGATGACGATCAGGGGCGCTCCGTGTTCCTTGGCCCAGTGGATGCCTTCAGCCGCACCCAGGGCAGTGTTGCCATCGTTCTTGCCCCAGACGATCAGGCAACGGGCGGCCTTGGCTTCTGGAAAGGCCATGGCTCCATAGGTGTAGGTGTGGGCGAAGTCACGGGCGACGAAACAGATCGAGCCGTTGCCGATGGTGTTGGGGCTGCCGAAAAGGTGCATAAGGCGGTTGGGATAATCCCAGGGCGCACCCCAGTCGGCAGCCATGCCGCGCAGCCAGGCGACCGAGGGGGCCCCGGTGGTTGCTTGGTGATGGCGAAATCGGGAGGCCACCAGGTCAAGGGCTTCGTCCCAGGACGCCTCGCGAAAACCCGAGCCGTTATCATTTTTGATCAGCGGCGTGGTCAGTCGATGGGGCGAATACACGATCTCCGGGGCAGCCGCCAGTTTCGGGCAGACGAGCCGCTGTTCCGGATCGAGGAAGGATTTCCGGCGGGCGGTGATCAAACGGTCGTTATCGACCTCGGCTTCAATCGGACAACAGGACGAACAAAAACGGCATACCGTATCAAGCAGCATGGGGCTCTCCTATCGGCTGGCGTGAAAAAAACAGCTGCGGATCAATTCATAGTGGTTGCTGTGGGTGCGGATTTTCCACCAGACATGGCCGGGCTCCGCCACCCGCCAGGCCGGTGCCAGTTCGTCCCGGCCTTCGGCGAGCAGGGTCGCTACATTGGTAAGCCCCTTGCCGGCAAATTCCCCCTCGGTCTTGCCGCCCAGCCAGGCTGCCACCGGGGCCGCCTCAATGGACCAGGAAAACGGGTCGGAGAGCAGGAACTGGGCGTCGCAATCGCGGGTGACCCGGTTCATCTCCTGGAGATGCTGGAGCGGCGAGGGCACCTTGTCGACTAGGTTGAGCGAGGAAAACAGGCCGATGGAATTTTTACGAAACGGCAGGGCCAGGGCGTTGGCCACCACGAATTCGACCCGTTCACTGGGCCAGGTATCAGGCAGGCGGATAGTGGCCTCCCGGCGCAGCAAGCCTTCGTCCTTCAGGGCGACCACCAGGAAGCGTTCCCGCATCAGCTGCCGGGCGGCGCGGATAAAGGCAAGGGAGGTGTCGATGCCGATGGCAAAATCGCAGCAACTGCCCATTGCAAAGGTGAATCGCCCCACCGCCCCGCCGGCATCCAAGGCAACCCCGCCTTGGGGGCGAATTTGTGCGGCCCAGGTGGCATAGGCATGGGAGGCGTGTTCATCGCCTAGCAGGTCGCCGTAATGGCTCCAAAGATACGACGTGACCAGTTCGTCGGTTTCGTATTTATTGGCGGCCCGCTGGCTCTCGGTGGCAAAGGGGTCGAGCAGGGCTACGCCATCGATAATCGGAAAGAGGGCAGCGCAGTGCCGACATTTGAGGGTGCCGGTCTCGATGTCGCCGTCGTGTTCCCGGATACTGTCGGCGGTCAGCGGAAATTCGTGAGGCAGGCAGTGCGGGCAGACGAGCAGTTCAAGGAGTTGTTTTTTCATGAATTTCCTGAAGGGATTGGATTGGGGCGGTTTGGGCCGTTATTCCAGATGTAATGAAAAACGTGGGGCCGGGATTGGAATGATAACTGCCTAATTGTTAACATAATATACGGTAGATTAGACTAACTTCCGGTCAATGTGGAGTCAACCTATAATTTTTCTTTGTACAAAGATGTTGGCGACAGACACGTGTGGTTTTAAAGGGATAATCGCTTTGGCCACACTGATGCCGAGGAGTCCCTGCCGGGATAGAGCCATCTCAGGCTATCTCTGGTATGGTTGATGCGAGGAGAGAGGGAACGTCGCCAGCACGGGAGTTTCTATTTTGAGAAAAAAATTTCAGGGGGCTGGCCGGGCACAATGATTATCAGCGCCAGCAGGAGGACCGATATTCCGGCTTTTTACAGCCCTTGGCTGCTTGACCGGTTACGGGCTGGTACGGTAATGGTACGCAATCCTTTCAATCCGAACCAGGTTTCGCAGGTAATATTAGATTCACGGACTGTGGATGGCCTGGTGTTCTGGACCAAGAACCCGGCCCCGATGCTGCCACACCTGGCGGAGATCGATCGGCTAGGATATCAGTATTATTTTCAGTTCACCATCACCCCTTATGGTCAGGATCTGGAGCCCAATGTACCGGCAAAGGCCGAAGTGATCGCCACCTTCATCCAACTGGCCAAGCTGATTGGTCCTGAACGTGTGCTGTGGCGATTTGACCCCATGATCTTGACCCCGACCTACACGGCAATGGATCATCTCCAGCAGTTCGAATCTCTGGCGGCGCAACTGCAGGGGAGTACCCGCTGCTGCACCATCAGTTTCCTCACACTGTATGCAAAGTGTCAACGCAACCTGCGGGGCATCAAACTGGACTCGCCAAACATAACAGATAAGATTATATTTATTGGTCAAATGGCTGCAATTGCAAGTAAGTATGGTATCAATCTGTATGCCTGCTGCGATCCCTTGCTCCAGGAGCAGGGCGGGGTAGCCGCGGCCCGCTGCATCGATGACCAGATGCTGGCGCAAATCCTGGGGCATTCGCTCCGGGTTAAAAAAGCTACCGGGCAACGACCGGGGTGCGGCTGTGCCGCCAGCATTGATATTGGCGCCTACAACACCTGTCCGCACGGATGTCGCTACTGTTACGCCAACAGCAATGCCCAGGTTGCGGCAAGGAATTATGGTGGCCATGATCCTGACTCGCCGCTGTTGACCGGAACCTTGACCGGTTGCGAGACCATTACCCGGAAGGTTCTCCATTCCTGCCGTTCGCCCCAGGCACCTCTTTTTTAAACCGTAACCGCATTCTTGCCCGAGGCAGGTTATGGGCCTAAAGCATCGTCTGCTTGGCCTGGAGACCTTGACAGTCGCAACAAGGGTTTGTAATGCTTGGATCAAGGATTCATTCGTCACCAGCGCTTAGCGAGTAGTGGCGGCAAACAGCGCATGGTTTTGGCCATGGACCGGGGAGGAAGGCGGTATGTATAAGATTGCCCATGACAAGGATGAGATGGTCATCCGTTTTGAAAAAGATCTGGTCGACGGCGAGACCCTGTCGCGATTTCTCAGCCATATCAACCTCCAGTCCATGCTGAAAAAGACAGCGGCCACTGATGCCACCGGAAGGGTGCGCGCCCGCAATCGCCTGGCCGAACTGCCCACCGGCATTGCCCTGCTCCGCGACCCGACCCTCAACAAGGGGTCGGCCTTTACCCAGGAAGAGCGGGAAGCCTTTGGCTTGAGCGGGCTGCTGCCGCCCCGGGTGCACACCATCAAAGAACAGGCGCAGCGGGTTCTGGAGAACCTGCGCAAGCGCTCAACCGATATTGAACGCTACGGGACCCTCATTGCCCTGCAGGATCGCAATAAAACCTTGTTTTACCGGGTGCTGCTCGACAATATCGAAGAACTGATGCCCATTGTCTACACGCCCACCGTGGGCCAGGCCTGCCTTGAGTTCGGCCATATTTTCCGGCGGCCGCGCGGCATCTATATCACCGCCCGCGACCAGGGGCGGGTGGCCGAGTTGCTGGCCAACTGGCCGTTCAACGATATCCGGGTGATCGTGGTTACCGATGGCGAGCGCATCCTCGGTTTGGGCGATCTTGGCGCCGACGGCATGGGGATTCCGGTGGGTAAGCTGGCCCTATACTCGGTCTGCGCCGGCATCCATCCCTCCCTCAGTCTGCCGGTCACTTTGGATATGGGCACCGACAATGTCCGGCTGCTCAACGATCCGCTGTATATCGGCCTGCAGCACCCCCGCCTGCGCGGCCAGATCTACGACGATATGATCGAGGAATTCATCCTGGCGGTGCAGCAGGTCTTTCCCGGGGCGATGATTCAATTCGAGGACTTTGCCAACCGCAACGCCTTCCGGCTGCTGCAGCAGTACCGCGACCAGGTCTGCTGCTTTAATGACGATATCCAGGGTACGGCCTCGGTCACCGTGGCCGGGATACTTTCCGCCCTGCGGATCACCGGCGGCAACCTCCGCGACCAGCGGTTTCTCTTTCTTGGGGCCGGCGAGGCCGGACTCGGTACCGGTAACCTGATGGTGGCGGCCCTGCTGGATGAAGGACTCAGCGTTGAAGAGGCCCGGAAGTGCTGCTGGTATTTCGATTCCAAGGGGCTGATCGTCAAAGAGCGCACCGATCTTACGGGGCATAAATTGCTTTATGCCCATGACCATCCCCAGGTCGGCGATTTCCTCGCCGCCGTCGAAGCGTTGCGTCCCCACGCGATCATCGGGGTCTCCGGCCAGGCCAAGCGGTTCACCCCGGAGATTTTGGCAGCCATGGCCAAAATCAATGACCGGCCCATTGTTTTTTCGCTCTCCAATCCGACCTCCAAGGCGGAATGCACCGCCGAAGAGGCTTACACCTGGACCCAAGGCCGGGCTATCTTTGCCAGTGGCAGCCCTTTTGAGCCGGTCACCACCCATGGCAAAAAGCTGTTCCCCGCCCAGGGCAACAATGTCTACATCTTTCCAGGGGTCGGCATGGGAGTGATGGCCAGCGGCGCGGTCCGGGTCACGGACGAGATGTTTCTGGAGGCCGCCCGGATTGTAGCCGGAGAGGTGACGGAAGAGGATCTCCAGTTGGGCCGGGTTTATCCGGCTCTGCCGAGGATTCGCGAGGTTTCGCTGGCGGTGGCGGTGGCGGTGGCCGAGATGGCCTATGCTGCTGAACTTGCAGGAAAACCCAAGCCGGAAAACATCACCGAACATATTCGTTCGCTGATGTTTGAACCGGACTATCAAAATTATTTGTAACCCAAGCCTTGGCCGGGGCCGCTACCCGGCAGGTTGTTTTGAGCTTGTCATGTATGGAGGTATGTATGGAAACTTTTGAGGCCATTGCCCAGCGTAGGGCCATTAAGCAGTATGATCCCGAGCATCAAATGTCCGAGCAGGAGGTCGAGCAATTGTTGTCCTCGGCCATGCTGTCGCCGACCGCCTTCAATATTCAGAACTGGCGTTTTGTGGTGGTGCGCGACCCCGAACTCCGCCGGAAGATTCGCGCTGTTGCCTGGGATCAGGCGCAGGTGACCGATGCCTCGCTGTTTATCGTCCTGTGCGCCGATCTTCAGGCCTGGAATAAAAATCCCGATCGCTACTGGCGTAATGCCCCGGTCCCGGTCCGTGATTTCATTCTGCCCGCCATCGACAGCTATTACCGCGGCAAATACCAGGTGCAGCGTGACGAGGCCATGCGTTCCTGCGGCATGGCCGCGCAGACCCTGATGCTGGCGGCCAAGAGCATGGGCTACGATTCCTGCCCCATGGATGGCTTTGATTTCGATGCCGTCGCCAAACTGATCAACCTGCCGGAGGATCACGTCATCGCCATGTTTGTCGCCATCGGCAAAGGCACAGGAACCCCATGGCCCCGCGGCGGTAAATTGCCGCTGACCGAGGTGGTGATCGCCGATCGGTTCGCAAGCCAATAAGGGAAACGAACCTGTTTGGTCGGTAGTCGACGGATTGCCAAGGGGGTACGGCGCCGACCGGCTGCATTATCCAGCAGGGCCTGAGGGTAACGCGATGGAGAAATTTTTGATGGGCAGCGCCGGGTATATCTTGGCGCTGGTTGGGATTGTGCTTGCGGTAACCGTGGGAGTGATGTCGATTCTGCTGCCGATCCTTGTTTTCAGAATCCTATCTCAAATGGCGGCGATCAACAATAAGTTGGACACGATGATCATCTTGCTCGGCGAGGTGACCAGGGATGCCAGCCCCTCGCCCAGCCGTCGTCACGGCGAAGATCTCCTGAGGAGCGCCCCGGCTCGGCAAAAAGAGCCTGTTCCGGAGGCTGCGGGGCGATCGCTGCGGTACAAATAACAAGCACCTGCCGCATCTTCAGGGTTTCCTGACGAAATCCTCGAGTTTCGGCGTCAGCATGCAGCCCCCGGTCATGCAGTCGCCGATGGCGTTGATTTCGGCATCTTCCAGGTCAATCAAGGCGGCGATCACCTCCGTGGCGGTTCTGCCGGCAAAGACTCCTTCCGAGGTAAACCAGCCCGCCTCTTCCCGGTACAAAAACCGATGGCGTACGTGCGCCAGTTGTTGTTCATTGGGCAAATCCACGAATTTTTCCGACAGCATGGCGTGTCTCCTCTTTCTGGTGGCTGGAAGGCTGATATCCTTGAGAGTGTTTGCCAATCGGTGGTTTGCAGCGGCTCTACCAGTGGTTTTGGCTCGGGTCGAGTTTACCCAGAAAGACTTTGGTGCAAATGAGGATATTGCGGGCGTTGTCGCCGGCTTGAATTCGCAGCAGCCCTTCCCGGAGGATAATTTTTTTGAGGAGCTCCCGGCCGTTGGATTCATTATAATAGATGTCCGAATCGAGAATATCCTGGACGTTTTCCGGCTCGGTTTTATCGACGATCAGCTGGATGCCCAGTTTTAAGAAGGGGTCTTTAATCTGCTGCAGCTCGCCTTCCAGTGCAAGTAGGCCTTTTTTAAAAGCAATTTCACCAAGATCTCGTAATTCTTTAACAGTCGGGACCAGGCTTTCCTGATCTTCCCGGCTGCAGGCGGCCTTGGCGGCTAGTGCTAAATCCCGTAGCATAAACAGTCCTCGCAAAAAAGTGAAAAAGTTGGTGAGTGTTCGCTCGTTTGAGGCCGTATGTACCTCTCCAGCGCAAATTGTGCAAGATTTAGGGGCAACCCAGGCGCAATTTGGTTTCCTTCCTCCTCGTCAAACGCCCTCGGCGATCAGCCGGTAGCAGGGATTATAGGTGCAGGTCGGCAGTTTCATCCGATTTTGAGCGACAAAAGCGGTCAGCAGGGTATCCAATGGTTGCATGATTTTGGCATCGCCGCGCAACTCAAATACGCCCTTTTCTTCAATGGCCCGAATGCCGGTCTCTTTGACGTTGCCGGCGACGATTCCGGAAAAGGCTCGGCGCAGATTGGCGGCCAGCAGATGCGGGGGCTGGTCCTTGTGGAGGTCGAGCGTGGCCATGCTGGTATGCGAGGGTTCGAAAGGCTGCTGGAACTGGAGGTTGATCTTAAGTAGCCAGTTGAAATAAAAGGCATCGTCGGTCTTGATCCGAAACTGGCGCACCTGGTCTACGCCTGCAAGGATTTTCCGGGCTACGGTCTCGGGGTCGTCGATGATGATCCGGTAGAGCTGCCGGGCAACCGGACCGAGGGTGTCGGTGATGAACCGGTCGATCTGTTCGAAATAACCGGCCGCACTCGCCGGCCCCGTAAGGATCAGGGGCAGGGGGATGCGAGAATTTTCGGGATCAAGGAGAATGCCGAGAATATACAGAATTTCCTCGGCGGTGCCGACTCCGCCGGGGAAAACGACCACTGCATGGCCGACCCGGACAAACGTCTCAAGCCGTTTTTCGATATCGGGCATGATCACCAGGTCGTTGACAATCGGGTTCGGTGATTCCGAGGCGATGATTCCGGGCTCGGTGATCCCCAAATACTGGCCGCTGGCGATTCGCTGCTTTGCGTGGCCAATGGTGGCGCCCTTCATCGGCCCTTTCATCGCGCCCGGCCCGCAACCGGTGCAGATGTCAAGGCCGCGCAACCCCAGATGGTATCCGACCTCCTTGCTGTAATCGTATTCGGCAGGCGAGATCGAGTGGCCGCCCCAGCAGACCACCAGGTGGGGATTGGTGCGTGGCCGCATGATACGAGCGTTGCGCAGAATATGAAAAATGGCATTGGTGATGCCGTTTGAGGTGGTCAGGTCGAAACGGGGATTGTTGTTGATGGTGTCGTCGACGTAGACGATATCACGGAGTACGGCAAACAGGTGCTCGTTGATCCCCTTGATCATCTTGCCGTCGACAAAGGCGCTGGCCGGGGCATTGCGCAGGTCGAGCCGGATGCCGCGCTCCTCTTGGATTACCCGGATATCAAAACTTTTATAGCGTTCGAGCAGCTCGCGGCCATCGTCTAGGTGGCCGCCGTAATTGAGCACGGCCAGTGAACTGTTGCGGAACAAGGGGTACAGTTCGCCCTGGCTGGCATTGAGGAGTTTGGAGACCTCCAATCGGGAGAGGACATCCAGGCTGCCGTTGGGGCTGATTCGGGCGTCGATGACATCATACTGCATGGTGAATCCTGGTTGATGGTTAGAGAAAAGCATTGCCGCCTTTACTTGGTATCAAATTCTGCAGCGGTGCAGGTGCCTGCAGGCATGGGTAAACGATACATAGCGCGGGTGAGTAATGGAGCATACATTTATTACCGTATGGTCAGGTCAGCTGGGATTGCGGTCGTTTGTAGAGGCATTCGCGGATTTTTTCCTGAACCAGATCCTTGAGGGATTCGTAGGTGTGGTCCTGCGGAAAAATCGGCGGGTTGAACCGCACCGAGATCTTGCGGAAGGGGCGCGGCAGGATGGCGCCTGCCGGCAGGGCATCAAAGGCACCGTTGATGGTCACCGGCACCACCGGCACATTCAGTTCTTTACTGAGAATGGCGAAGGTCTTTTTGAATTCACCGAGGGCACCGTCGGGGGAACGGGTCCCTTCCGGGAAGATCATGATATTGCGCCCGCTCTGCAGCAGGGCCGCCACCTTCTGGATCGATTCGCGCACATCGGTGTTGATATCCATAACCACGATATTGTTGTGGTCGGCAAACAGCCGTAGCCAGCGATTTTGGAGATGTTTGGCCTTGGCATAAAAAAAGGTCCGCTCCATCAACGCATTTTTCAGGCCGGCGGCGACCAGAAGGCCGTCAATGAAGCTCTGGTGATTGGGAGCCAGGATGCAGGGCGTGTCGGGGATGTTTTCCCGACCTTCGGCCCGAAAGCGGAAATAGCAGGTGAACAGGATTCGGCTGAGGTTTTTTATCAGATTCGTGGTGCACCAGGTGCGGGGCAGGGTGCTGTCGACCCGTTCCCGCAGGATATCGCGCCAGTTGATCAGTTCCACCGTGATTCTTTCTTTGCGTTCCCGGATGAACTCGCTCAAATGGCGCAGGGTCGGGTGCAGCATCAGTTTGTCTTCGGGGATGTCCACACCGAAGGTTTTTTTGAGAAAAACCAGCAGACTGACCTTGTCGAGGCTGTCGAGGGCGGCATCGATTTCCAAATGGTCGTCCGGGGCGATGGACCGGGCGGTATGGCCTTCGAGGAAGGTTTTGATGATCTGGTATTCTTCGTCAAGGGGTTGGATGGCCTGATCTTTACGTTCCTGACGGGCCTCCACCAGGGTCGGAAGCTGGAATCGCTTGAGTTTCGAAAGCCGAGTTTTAGGCAGTTCTTCTTCCACCAAAGTAAAATGAAGCAACCGTTTGGAGGGCGAGGCCGCCTGATTGTAGCGGTCGATCACCTGCCAGCGAAAATAATCGTCTAGCCCAGTGATGCCCTTTTCCCGGATCACGGCAAGGTTTGGGCGAATGACCGCCTGGAGGATATCGTCTTTGAGAAAGACCCCCACTTCGGCGATGGCCTGGTTGTCCGCCTCCAGTTGCTGTTCAATCAGGACCGGATTGATGTTCTTGCCGTTTTCAAGAACGATGATCTCCTTTTGACGCCCGGTGACAAACAGTCGTCCCGACTCGTCCAGGTAACCGAGATCGCCGGTGGCCAGCCAGCCGTCCTTGAGCACTGCCGCAGTTTCCTCGGGACGGTTCCAATAGCCCTGCATGATGTTTTTGCCCGCCACTACGATTTCACCATCGCGAATCTCGATGGTGGTGCAGCTCATGGCCGTGCCGGCCGAGCCTATTTTGACCTTGCCGGGGCGGGTGAAGCTGATCATCGGTGAGGTCTCGGTCATGCCATAGCCCTCGAGAATTTCAAAGCCCAGCGTGGTGAACTGACCGCCAACAATCGGGTCAAGCGCCGCACCGCCGCTGACCAGATATTTTAAATGGCCCCCGAATTTTTCGTGTACCGAGCGAAACAGCAGGCGGGAAAGCTGGGGCGATTTGGCTCTTTCGGCCAGGCGGTACAGGAGTGAGGCGATCTTGTTGGCATTGATTTTGTCGAGGATCGACTTCATGATCAACCGGTACAGCCGCGGTACGCCGATGATGATGGTGATCCGGTTGCGTTGCAGGGTGCGGACGATGTCTTCAGCCAGCAGGCTGGGTGACATGGCCACCGTGGCCCCGACCCGGTATGGCATCACCATTGAGCCGAGCAAGGGCAGGATGTGGTGCAGGGGCAGCAGCATGAGCACCCGTTCGTCGCGACTGTAAATGGGGGTGTCGATGGTGACTGCATCGACATTGGCCAGCAGATTTTCAAACGAGAGCATCACGCCCTTAGGCGTGCCGGTGGTGCCCGAGGTGTAGATGATCAGCGCGGTGGCTTGGAGATCCGAGGCTTCGATCGGGCTGCCTGCCTGATCAACAGGCTGCGGCAATTCTTCAAACACCAGCAGCAGGGGCGTGTAATCGAGCCCGGCCAGTACCTCCGTTAGCAGGGCCTTGCGTTCCTGGGAACAACAAAAGACCTGCGGTCGGCAGTCCTTGGCGATGAAGGTAACTTCAGCTGCGGTTGATAAGTAGTCCACCGGCACCACCGTGCTCCGGTTACACCAGGCGGCATAAAAGGCATATACCCATTCGGCTCGGTTCTCCGAAAAAATGAGCACCCGTTCGGTGCCTTCCGGCAACAGGCGGGCATAGCTGTGGGCTGCGGCCAGCAGTTGGGCAAAAGTGATGGAGCGGTCGGGCAGGACCAGGGCGGCTTTGTGGTGGTCGGCAAGAAGCATGGGCATCGAAGATGGGCGAGATTATAAGGTTGGTCTGGGCTCAGGCGAGCGAGAAAGCGTCATCGGTCCCAGGGCTGCGCGGAGAGGCCGAGAGGCGCCGTTTTCCAATTTCGGCCTCAATGGGTCAAGTATACGTGGTTTATGCTGGTTATTCAAGCGATCCACTGCGAAGAATTCGAGACCGCTGGCGCAGTGGAGCGGCATCCGAAGAGAAACATTGGTTTGCTTAGCCTGGGGCAGATGGTATGAAGAAAAGCGGCGTGCAGGGTCTTTTTGATCCCAGTATTTATTATTATTGAGTTTCAAGGCAATTGTAACGATATCGATTTCATGCTGAACCGGATACTTGTCACTGTGGTGCTGTCTGTCTTCATAGCCCTCCTGGGCGTTGGCATCATTATTCCAGTGTTGCCGCTGCTGGCAACCAAGCTGGGGGCCAGCGGATTCACCCTCGGGGTGATCACCGCCGCATTTTCGGTGAGCCGGGGGCTATTCCAGCCCGTGGTCGGCAATCTTTCCGATCGATGGGGGCGGAAAGGTTTTCTGGTGGCGGGTCTATTCATCTACGGTCTGGTGGGATTGCTGATTCCCCATGCCACCAGCGTCTTTGATCTGGTGTTGATCCGCCTTTTTCAAGGGGTCGGGAGCGCGATGATTATCCCGGTGGCCATGGCCTATGCCAGCTTTTTATCGCCTCCCGGCCAGGAAGGGCGCTATATGAGCATCGTTAATATTGCTATTTTCTGCGGCATCGGCGCCGGGCCGGTGCTTGGCGGCCTGTTTGCCGACACCTGGGGTTTGGCCTCAGTGTTTTATATGATGGCGACGCTCTGTTTCCTCGCCTTTTTGCTCGTGGCAATCAATATGCCCGCCTGCTGCCCCATTGACCGTCAGCCCCATGTGGGGTTGTTGGTCAGTGTCAAGCTGATGCTGAGGCGGCGACGGACCGTCGGCATTCTCATCGCCCGCTTTGCCACCGTTTTGATGATGGTGCCGACCATGGCCTTCTTGCCGTTGATGATGTCGGGGTGGCCTGGAAGCAGCGGGCTCCAGGCTGGGGTGGTTATTGCCAGCCGGACCCTGATGAATGCGGTGCTCCAGGTGCCGTTCGGCAAGCTGGCGGATCGTTATGATAAGGTGCCCCTGTTGGTGGGCGGATGCCTTTGCATGGGGGCGGCGGTTTTTATGATTCCTTCGATGACCACCTTTCCGGCCATGGTGGGGATGTATCTGTTTCTTGGGGTGGGCGAGGCGGTGCTCTGGCCGGTGCTGGGTGCCTATGCCGCCGAAGAAGGTCGCAACCATTTCGGCCATGGCACCATGATGGGGGTATTTAACCTGGCGATGAGCGCCGGGGTGTTCACCGGGGCGATGCTGGCCGGGATAAGTATGGATTCCTGGGGAATGCGGCAGGCTTTTTATCTCACCGCCTTGGCTATCGTACTTCTGCCGTTGGTCGCGGCCTGGTTGATCAGGAAGGGCGAAGCCGCCGGCGAAACCGGCACTGTACCTCTGCGGTGACGGTCATTGCGATTTTCCTTGGTTTTAATCATCTAAATTTGTTGATAATACATCTTTTTTCCCCCATGGATCACTTGACGTGATTGGTTATTCTGGTTATTAATCAAAGTTTACTGTATCGCGAGAGTGGTGAAATTGGTAGACGCACTGGACTTAGGATCCAGCGGGGTAACCCTTGGGGGTTCGAGTCCCCCCTCTCGCACCAGCAACACCTGAGGAACAAGCACAGCACGCGGGCAGGATGTTGGCAAAGCGAGCTAAAAATAACTAATGCTGTCGGGGTAATAGCCGCAGGAAACCGAACAAAAAAGGAACCGCATTCCATGGAAATCGCCGTCGAAAATCTCTCTGAACTGACTAGAAAACTGACCGTCACTCTCCCCCGTGAAACCGTAGGGCAAGCCCTTGAGAAGGCCTTTGGCAAGATCAATAAAGAGGTTAAACTCAAAGGGTTCCGTCGCGGTAAAATTCCCCAGAGTGTTCTCGAAAAGAATTTCAGGGAGCAGGTTGAGGCTGAGGTCGGCGAAAAATTGGTACAGGACACCTATTTCGATGCCATCGAGAAAGAAGGGATTGATCCGGTGGTGCATCCCGAAATCGCAGAGCATAAATTTGCCGAAGACGGCACCTTCATGTATGTGGCCATGGTTGATATCAAGCCGCAGATCGAGTTGAAAGAGTATAAAGGGCTTGAAGTCGAAAAACCGGTCATGGCCGTGACCGATGAGGAAATCGACAAGGAGATCAAACTCCTGCAGCGGCATCAGGCTGTTTTGCAGACCGCCGAAGAAGGCCATGGCATCGCCCTGGACGATCTGGCGGTGGTCGATTTCCAGGGGTTCCATGACGGCAAAGCCTTGAAAGAGGTCCGCAATGAAAATTTCAATGTCGATATCGGCATGCACCGGCTTGGTAAAGATTTCGAGGAGAAACTCTTCGGCTTGAAGAAAGGCGATAAAACCCTGTATGACATTGATTTTCCAGCCGATTACCCGAACCCAGTGCTCGCTGGAAAAAAGGTCGAGTTTAAAGTGGATATCAAAGATGTCAAGGTGCGGATCAAGCCAGCCATTGACGATGAGTTTGCCAAGGACATTAAGCCGGAGTTGACCTGCCTCGAAGACTTGAAACAAGACATCCGCAACCGTCTGCAGAAGACCAAGGATGACGCCCTCAAGGGCGACCTCGATGACAAGCTCATGCACAAGCTGATCGAGCTCAACCCCTTTGAAGTGCCGCAGCGTCTGGTGAACTATGAGATCCAGGAGATGCTCAAGCAAACCGAAGAAAATCTCAAGCGGAGCGGCTTGTCGTTCGAATCAGCCGGGATTAAGCTTGACGAATTGGTCGAAAAGAACAGAGAGGTTGCTGCCAATCGGGTGAAAGGCGATTTTCTTTTGAAAAAGATTGCCGAAGTCGAAGAAATCAAGATCGCCGACGAGGACATTCAGCGCGGGTATCAGCGTATCGCCGAACAATACAACATGACCATCGACGAGGTGAAAAAATATTTTAAGCGCCGCGAGGAAATTTTGCCGTTTATGAACGAGCTGCACAATGAAAAGGTGCTTAATTTTCTAAGGGAACAGGCAAAAATCACTGAAGTGCCGTTTGTCCCTGCAGCGACCGAAAACACCGAGGCCTGATTCCCGGTTTTTTCGCTGGATCTATTCGGCAGCGGGTGTGCAACCCGCTGCCCAGAAGTGTTTTTTTGGAGAACAGAATGAACTTGGTACCCATGGTTGTTGAACAGAGTCCGCGTGGCGAACGGGCCTTTGATATCTATTCGCGGCTGCTGAAAGAGCGGATCATCTTTTTAGGCAGTCAGGTCAACGACGACGTGGCCAGCGTGGTTGTCGCCCAATTGCTGTTCCTTGAGGCCGATGACCCGGACAAGGATATTACTTTTTACATCAATTCACCTGGCGGGTCGGTTACCGCCGGGATGGCCATTTATGACACCATGCAGTATATCCGCTGTGATGTGGCCACGCTCTGCATGGGGCAAGCCGCATCCATGGGCGCGTTGCTGTTGGCTAGTGGTGCGGCGGGGAAACGATTCGCGCTGCCCAATTCTCGGATCATGATTCATCAGCCCATGGGCGGTTATCAGGGGCAGGCCACGGATATCGATATCCATGCCCGGGAAATTCTGCGGATGCGTCACGACCTCAATACCATTTTGTCCAAACATACCGGGAAATCGATCAAGAAAGTGCAGGCCGACACCGAGCGCGATAACTTCATGAGCGCCACCGAGGCGTGTCAGTACGGCATTATCGATAAAGTCTTGACCAGCCGCGAGGACCTGGGCGGGGAGAAGTAAAGGTGAGTAACGAATTTCACGACGAGCACAGCATTTCCAGCACCTGTTCCTTTTGCGGTAAAGGGCAGGAAGAAGTCGGCAAGCTGATTGCCGGTCCCAACGTATATATCTGCGACGAATGCATCGAGCTGTGCAATGAAATTGTCATGGATTCTTCCCGTGAAGAAGGCCTGGAAATTGACCCAGGGCAACCGGTGTTGAAGCCCAAGGAAATCAAGGCCCATCTTGATGAGTATGTCATTGGTCAGGAACAGGCCAAACGAATTCTTTCCGTGGCTGTGCACAACCATTACAAGCGGATCAACGCACCCATCATCAGTGACGATGATGTCGAGTTGCAAAAATCCAATATCATTCTTATCGGTCCCACTGGCAGCGGCAAAACCCTGGTCGCCCAGACGCTTGCCCGTTTGCTCAATGTACCATTCACCATCGCTGACGCGACCACGCTGACTGAGGCCGGATATGTCGGCGAGGATGTGGAAAATATCCTGGTGAGTTTGTTGCAAGCCGCTGATTATGATATTGAAAAAGCCCAGCGGGGAATCATCTATATCGACGAGATCGACAAGATTGCCAGGAAATCAGATTCCGCCTCCCTGACCCGAGACGTCTCTGGAGAGGGTGTGCAGCAAGCCCTGCTCAAGATCATAGAGGGAACCATGGCATCGGTGCCTCCCAAGGGCGGGCGCAAGCACCCGCAGCAGGAACTGGTCCGCATTGACACCACCAACATTCTGTTCATCGTCGGCGGCGCCTTTGTCGGTCTTGACGGTGTAATTAAAAAACGGACTGGTACCCAGGCCATGGGGTTCGGCGCCAAGGTGGTGAGTCAGACGGATCGGACCATCGGCGAGGTGCTCGCCAGCATTCAACCTGAGGATCTGCTTAAATTTGGCCTGATTCCTGAACTGGTCGGGCGTCTGCCGGTGATCGCCACTATGGAAGAACTGGTTGAAGAGGATCTGATTCGGATACTGAAGGAGCCCAAAAACGCCTTGAGCAAGCAATATCAGAAATTGTTTGGCTACGAAGGCGTCACCTTGCGGTTCACCGAGGGGGCCTTCAAGGCCATTGCCCAAAAGGCGCTTGCCAGGAAGTCCGGCGCCCGAGGTTTGCGTTCGGTGATGGAGGAGTGCATGCTGGATGTCATGTATGAATTGCCCTCGGACGATCATGCCACCGAATGCGTGATTAACGAGCAGGTCGTGACCCAGGGGGAATATCCTGTGATCCTCTATAATAATGCTGAAACCAAGAAAATTGCCTAAGAAGCGCCTTATGAGTGAACGGACTGTTGAAACCTACCCCTTGATGCCGCTTCGAGACATTGTGCTCTTTCCCGGCATGGTCGCACCGTTGGTGGTGGGGAGAAAGAAATCGATCCTGGCCCTTGAAGCTGCCATGGAAAACCGTTCGCTTATTTTTTTGGTCACCCAAAAAGATGCAAGGGTCGACGACCCCGAACAGCGTCATCTCTATTCACTGGGAACGCTGGCCTCGGTCATGCAATTGCTTCGCCTGCCCGATGGGACCATTAAAGCGCTGGTGGAAGGCAAGCGTCGGGCCATTATAGTCGGTGCCTTTGAAAACGGTGTCAGTGAGGATTCCTTTTATTCGGTCAGGCTGGTCGAGGCCCCGGATGTCGATGTCGAGCGGGACGATGTGCCTGCCTATGTCCGGGAACTTCGTAAAACCTTTGATCAATACACTTTGAGCAACAAGAAGTTGCCACGGGAGGTTCTTAAATCGATCACCTCCCTGGACGATCCTTCCCGGATGGTGGACCTGGTCACCTCGCATATCCAGTTGAAAACTGAAGAAAAACAATCAATCCTTGAAATGGTTTCTCTGCCCTTGCGCATCGCCAGGGTGCTGGAGATTCTTTATCGGGAAATGGAACTCTCCGAGATGGAGAAAGACATCCATGCCAAGGTAAAGAAAAAGATGGGTGCCACCCAGCGCAACTATTACCTCTCTGAAAAGATGCGTGTTATTCAGGAGGAAATGGGGCAGGGTGAAGGCGGCGATGAACTGAGCGAACTCCAACAAGCCATCGAGAAAAAATCTTTGCCTAAACTGGTAAAGGAGAAGGTCGCCAAGGAATTTAAAAAACTTCGGCAAATGCCGCCCATGTCTGCGGAAACTACCGTGGTGCGCAACTATATCGATGCGATCCTCAGCCTGCCCTGGAAAAAGAAATCGCGCTCAAAAATAGATATCGACAAGGCCGAGTGCGTGCTTGATGAAGATCACTACGGTCTTGAAAAGCCGAAAGAACGCATTCTCGAATATCTTGCGGTGCAGGCACAGGTAAAAAAGATTCGTGGGCCGATCCTTTGCCTGGTCGGTCCTCCCGGCGTGGGCAAGACCTCTGTATGTCGGTCTATTGCCCGTGCTATGGGGCGCGAGTTCATTCGTCTGTCGTTGGGAGGGGTCCGGGACGAGGCCGAGATCCGTGGTCACCGTCGAACCTATATCGGGGCCATGCCCGGCAAGATCATCCTGTCCATGCAAAAGGCTGGGGTGGTCAATCCGGTGTTCTGTCTTGATGAAGTCGATAAAATGAGCGTTGATTTTCGCGGCGATCCTTCGTCTGCATTGCTTGAGGTGCTCGACCCGGAACAGAACTACGCTTTTAACGATCATTACCTGGATGTGGATTACGATCTGTCGGAAGTCTTTTTTATCACCACGGCCAATAATCTTCATGGAATTCCCGCGCCCTTGCAGGACCGCATGGAAATCATCCAGCTCAATGGGTACACTGAGGAAGAAAAACTTAATATCGCCACCGACTTCTTGTTGCCTAAACAATTGGAAGCCAACGGTTTCAAAAAAGACGAGATCGCCATTAACGAAAAAGCCATCCTGGATATTATTCGTCGCTATACCAGGGAGGCAGGTGTCCGCAGTCTTGAGCGAACGATTGCCAGCGTCTGCCGCAAGGTGGCGCGCGAACGGCTTAAGAACAAGGAGCCGCGGAAGAAATACCGGATTTCACCTCAGTCTATTGAGCGCTACCTCGGGGTTCCCAAGTATCGCTTTGGGCTCGCCGAAGAGCACGACGAGATTGGGCTGACCACCGGCATGGCCTGGACCGAGGTAGGTGGTGAATTGCTCCAGATCGAAGCTACCATTATGCCTGGATCCGGCAAGCTGACCATCACCGGCAAGCTCGGCGATGTCATGCAGGAGTCGGCACAAGCGGCGATGTCATACGTCCGGTCGCGGGCCATGCGGCTTGGAATCGACACAGATTTTTATCAGAAAATAGATATTCATGTCCATGTTCCGGAGGGCGCGATCCCCAAAGATGGACCCTCCGCCGGGATCACCATCGCCACCGCCATCGTTTCCGCTATCCTCAAGCTACCGGTGGATCGTAAACTGGCAATGACCGGAGAGATCACCCTGCGCGGGCGGATTCTGCCCATCGGCGGTCTTACCGAGAAGTTGCTGGCGGCCAAGCGTGGTAATATCACCCATGTCTTGATTCCCCGGGAAAACGAGCGCAATCTCCGCGATGTGCCGCAGAAGATCCGCAACAGTCTGAACATCGAGCTGGTCGACGACGTCGATGAAGTGTTGCAGAAGGCCCTGATGGTAAAGACTGGGGAGACCTTGTTTAAAGATATCTCCATGGAGTCCATTTTCAGCGACTTCACCATTTCTTCGCACAATACTCCGGCGCAGTAGCATCTTCGATGCGCCTTCCAAACTAGGTATAACTTTGTAGAGGTTATGTTTTTTGCTTGACGGACAAGGCCTATCCTGATAAATACACCGTCAACATCTGGGGCGAATAGCTCAGCTGGGAGAGCATCGGCCTTACAAGCCGAGGGTCACAGGTTCGAGCCCTGTTTCGCCCACCAAGAAATACTGGGGTCGTAGTTCAGTTGGTTAGAATGCCGGCCTGTCACGCCGGAGGTCGCCGGTTCGAGCCCGGTCGGCCCCGCCAGTATATGAGGGTAGTTAGAGAAATCTAGCTACCCGTTTTTTTTATTTGCCTTGGGGTTTGCCCCAAGGCTTTTTTTTTATGGTCAGCTTTAGTATTCCAGAAAATGCTTGAGTATCTTGCGTTGGTATCCTAAAGATGACCATGTTTGCAAATTGGTTCGAATGCAACGGCTTTAGTGTTGGTTTCTCATTAGGCGCAAGCAAATGCATTATCGTTCTAACTTAATGGATAAGTGTACTGATAATGGTCATGATAATAGTCAACAATCGCAAGGGGACTGATGGCATGTTGAAAGGCAACAAACGAGTACGAGTTGGGTTGGGCTGTCTCGCGCTGTTCTTGGGGAGCGTTTTCAGTGGAGAAGCTGCCACGCTTGGTTCACACTACCCACTGGGTGCTGAAGGGGTTCTTGCAGCCTCGGCGCCACCTCCTGGTTTTCATTATCGGATGTATAACATCTGGTATAATTCAACTACATTGAAGGGTAACAGCGGCAACGATCTCCCCGTAGGTTTGGACTTAAACGTTTTTGCATCCGCTCACCGATTTATTCACGTGACCAATGTGAAGATTCTCGGCGCCGATTTGCTCTACGATGCCATCGTGCCGCTCTTGGATAAAGACATTACCATCAGTGCTGCCAACTATTCAGATAGCCACTCGCTGGCTGTTGGCGATATCACCCTGGAGCCTTTTCTTTTATCTTGGCATTTGCCTCGTTGGGATGTCACCGCTGGTCTTGGGGTGATTGTGCCTTCAGGTTCATATGACGCCAGCGAATTCGCCTCCCCTGGGCTCGGATATTGGTCCGGTATGCTGACCCTGGGGGCTACCTATTACCTGGATGAGAAAAAAACCTGGTCGTTAAGCGCCTTGACCCGCACGCTGATTAACGGCGAGCAGGAAGATACCAACGTGACTCCTGGTTCCGAACTGGTTGTTGAGTACGGATTGGGTAAGGAAATTGCTATTAATAACAATTTTTTAATGCGACCTGGTGTGGCCGGTTATTCCTATTGGCAGTTGGAAGATGATAGCAGTAATGGACCGGGAACATTAGCCGGGCCGGGAACAGTAGCCGACCAGCGAAAGCGAGCGAATGCGATCGGCGGCGAAATCAATTTTTTTTATATTCCCATGCTCCTACAGTTGAATCTGAGGGCGTTGCATGAATACGGCGCCGAGAATACCGCTGAAGGGTCGCAGTTTATTGCGATCTTGACAAAGTCTTTTTGATGTTGAACCACTTTTCTTTGCTGGATCATCTCTCTGGAGATTGCTAGCCACCTGCATTTTTTGGTTATTTTTTCGTGTGCACCCTGTCGACTGATTCGGGATTTAGCTGTGGCGGAAATTTAATATTCCCTCGATGTTACATTTTTGTTCTTATTTCGACGAGGCGGGTTGCGAATTTATCAAGCGGAAATTCGCTAATATGCTTGACATCTAGGCCGGATTTCGATATACATAACAGTTTAAATTTTAGTGCTTTCATCATCGATGCTTTTTATAAGGAATTAGGAGTTTTTCATGGCAAATCACAAGTCCGCAGAGAAAAGAGATCGTCAGTCCAAAATGCGCCGTCTGCGCAACCGGATGAACAAGTCTGCAATGAAAACCGCAATCCGTCAGGTTGAAGAGGCCCTTGTAGCTGGTTCGGAAGAGGCAGCGAAAGCTGCTCTGACGCTCGCCATCCCTCTGATCTACAGGACGGCCGCCAAAGGAACCATCCACAAGAAAACCGCTTCGCGCAAGGTTTCCAGGCTGACCCTACGAGTCAACAAGATGCAGCCACTCGCCTAAGGCGGCGCTGCTTATTTCTTTTTTACTTCCGTATGTGAAAAAAGCCATGGGAGCATTCCGCTGCCATGGCTTTTTTGTTTTTATCAGGTTGTAAGGACCTTTTTCCAGGACCAGAGAAACCCTTGCTGTAGTTCTCCGGAAGGCTTCCTTCGACCGGAATACGGTGTGACGAGAAACAGGTTTGCCCTCCTGTCGCGCCAGATGCTTCTGGTGGGCAGGTGCGACCACCAACCTTCCGCACCATTGAAGAACGACAGGTTTCTTTCATGTATTTTCCCGCCTCGCATGCTTTTGCTGAAATGATCGGCAGCTCCGATCTTGTCCCGGTGCACCGCACCATCATCGCCGACCTCGATACCCCCCTGACCATCTTTGCCAAAATCGCCGGCGACGATCCCTATGCATTCCTGTTCGAATCCATGGAAGGCGGCGAAAAATGGGGTCGCTATTCCTTTATCGGCCTTGACCCCTTGGTGACCTTCACCAGTCTCCGTGATCGTGTCTGGCTTGCGTATCCCGGCGGAACCGATGATGCCACGGATCAAACCGGGGTCAATCCGCTGGCCGAACTGAAAAGACTCCTGGCTTCCTTTTCAGTGAGCAACGCCCCCGGCCTGCCCAGGTTCTACGGCGGCGCCGTCGGTTTTCTCGGGTACGATATGGTGCGGTTCATGGAAAAAATTCCGGACCGGCACCCTCCGCTTGATCTGCCCGACAGCTCCTTTATGGTTCCCGGTATCGTGCTCATTCACGATTCGGTCCAGCAAAACCTGACCATTGTCTGTAACGTTTGGAAACGTGACGATACAGATGCCGCAGAGCTCTATTCCCAGGCCTGTCTGCGGATCGACCAGATAGTCGCTCGTTTGAAAGAACCCATTCCCCAGGCATTCACCACCCAGTCGCAGGCAGCCGAGCACCGGTTCACCTCCAACATGGATGAAGCAGGTTTTGCGGCCATGGTGCGGCAGGCCCAGGAATATATCCTGGCCGGCGATATCATCCAGGTGGTGTTGTCGCAACGCTTCCACACCGAGACCACGCTGAGTCCTTTTGCCTTGTACCGTGCCCTGCGGCATATCAATCCCAGCCCCTACCTTTTTTATCTTCGTCACAAGGATATGGTGCTGATCGGCAGTTCGCCGGAAATCCTGGTTCGCCTTGAAGATAGCAAAATCGAACTGCGCCCTATTGCCGGGACCCGTAAACGGGGACGGACCCCAGAGGAAGACCTGGCCCTTGAAACAGAATTGCTGGCCGATCCCAAAGAACGGGCCGAGCATCTGATGCTGGTGGATCTGGGCCGCAACGACGTCGGTCGGGTTGCCGAGAATGGGTCCGTGGAGGTCCGTGACCTATTAGTGATCGAGCGTTACAGCCATGTGATGCACATCGTTTCCGGGGTCCACGGTACATTGCGGGCCGGGCTGGATCAATTCGACGTGATGGATGCCTGCTTTCCTGCGGGCACGGTGAGCGGCGCCCCCAAGATTCGGGCGATGGAAATCATCGATGAGCTTGAAGTCAGCCGCCGTGGCCCTTACGCCGGGGCGGTCGGTTATTTCGGCTTCTCCGGCAATATGGATTTTTGTATCACCATCCGAACCTTTATCACCAAAGGCAACGACCTGTGGATCCAGGCCGGAGCCGGTATTGTCGCCGATTCCGATCCGCAGAAAGAATACGAGGAAACCATAAACAAGGCCATGGGGCTGCGCCGAGCCGTGGAACTGGCGGAAAAGGGGTTTTAAGCCGTGATAGTCATCATCGATAACTACGATTCATTTACCTATAACATCGTCCAGACCCTGGCCACCGCTCCGCCCGCCGCCCCTGCCGACTGGTGCGCGCCGGAGATCAGGGTGTTTCGCAACGATGCGATCACGGTGGCTGAGATCGAGGCCATGGGGCCGGACCGGTTGCTGATCTCTCCGGGGCCCTGCACCCCGAAAGAGGCGGGGATCTCCATCGAGGCCATTCTGCATTTCAGCGGCCGGATCCCCATCCTCGGGGTCTGCCTTGGGCACCAGTCCATTGGGGACGCCTTTGGCGGCAGAGTCATTCGGGCCGGCCGTCTGATGCATGGCAAAACGAGCCCTATCCATCATGATAATCGCGGGGTCTTTACCGGGCTGACCAACCCGTTTGACGGCATGCGGTACCATTCCCTGGTGGTGGAGGAGGTGTCGCTTCCCGATTGCCTCCTGGCTACGGCCCATACTGACCAGGGCGAACTGATGGGTGTGCGGCATAAAACCCTGCCAATCGAGGGTGTACAGTTCCACCCTGAATCGATCATGACCGGTCCGGGCAACGTCCTGCTTCACAATTTCCTCCGGCCGGATTACGAACAACTGCTGCGCGGCCGTGGCTGATCGACGGAAATGACGAGAAGAGAGATACCCATGATAAGAGAGGCTATCGGCAAGATTGTTTCGCAGCAGCATTTGAGCGAAGCAGAAATGATCGCGGTGATGCAGGAGATCATGGGCGGCGAGGCCACCGCTGCCCAGATCGGAGCGTTCATCACCGGCCTGCGGATGAAGGGCGAGACCATCGATGAAATCGTCGGGGCGGTCAAGGTGATGCGGGCCAAGGCAACCTTTATCGATGCCGGTGTCAACACCGCCGGCGGCGAGGTGCTGATGGATATCGTCGGTACCGGCGGCGACGGCTCGGGCAGTTTCAATGTCTCGACCACCACCAGTTTCGTGGTGGCCGCGGCCGGTGTGCCGGTGGCCAAGCATGGCAATCGCGCGGTTTCCTCGCACTGCGGCAGCGCCGACGTGCTGGAGGCCCTCGGGGTCGACCTCAGCATGACGCCGGACAAGGTGGCGGCCTGTGTGCGCCAGGTGGGCATCGGTTTTCTTTTTGCCCCCATGCTGCACGGCGCCATGAAATACGCCATCGGGCCGCGGCGTGAAATCGGCATCAGGACCTTGTTTAATATCCTGGGCCCCATGACCAACCCCGCCGGAGCCAATGTGCAGCTGACCGGGGTCTTTTCCCGAGAATTGACCACCGTAATGGCCGAGGTGTTGGTACGGCTGGGCATGAAACGGGCGATTGTGGTCTGGGGGGAGGGCAACCTCGACGAGATGACCATCACCGGCGCCACCCACATTGCCGACGGCTATCAGGGCAAGGTAACCACCTCAATCCTCCAGCCCGAAGACGTTGGCCTGCGTACCGCCGGCCTTGAAACCATTCGGGGCGGCGCGACGGCTGCGGAATCTGCGGCCCAGGTGCGTGCGGTCCTGAGTGGCGAGCCCGGGCCGAAGCTGGACATGGTGCTGCTGAATGCCGGCACCGCCTTGATGGCCGCTGGACTGGCTCCAGATATCAAAGGCGGGATCGCCGTGGCCCGTGAGGTGGTGAACTCGGGTGCGGCGCTTCACAAACTGGAACAACTGGTCCGTTTCTCTCAAGCTTGAGCAGGCGTTGTCCCCTATGATTCTCGATACTATCGTTGCCCGTAAAAAAGAAGAAGTCGACGTTCTCCGAAAATTTGGCTTGCCACGAATGGAATTCCCTGTGGCTCCGCCGCGCGGCTTCATCAGGGCGTTGACCGAAGCCCCCGGCGTGGCCATCATTGCCGAGGCCAAAAAAGCGTCGCCATCGAAAGGGGTGATTCAACCTGATTTTGATCCGGTCCGCATAGCCTTGAAATATCGCGAGGGGGGCGCCCATTGCCTTTCGGTGCTGACCGATGTCGATTTTTTCCAGGGAGCACTGGAGTATATTCCCCTGGTACGAGCAACCGTTGAACTACCTGTGCTGCGTAAGGATTTTATTATTGATCCCCTGCAGATTCAGGAGGCGAGCATTATTGGTGCTGATGCTATCCTCCTGATTGCCGCCATTCTCGATGTGGTCCAATTGCGTGAATACCGAATGCTGGCCGAATCGCTGGGCATGGATGTGTTGGTTGAAGTCCACGACGAACGGGAGCTTGCGTCGGCTCTGAAGGCCGAGAGCAGGCTGGTCGGTATCAATAATCGCAATCTTAACGATTTTTCGGTCAGCCTGGAAACAACCTTTCGTCTTTTGCAACTGATTCCCCCTGGTATCCCCGTGGTCAGCGAATCCGGGATTGCCACCGTGGATGATATGAAACGTTTGAAAGCCGCCGGAGTCAAAGCGGCGCTCATCGGGGAAAGCCTGATGCGGGCCGGTCAGCAAGACCAGCTGTTGCGGGAATTTTTATTGGCATGAACAGCCCCAAGCGCATCCGCATCAAGATCTGCGGCATGACCCGCCTGGAGGATGCCCTGTGCGCGGTGGAGGCCGGGGTGGACGCCCTGGGCTTTATCTTTTATGCCAAAAGTCCACGGTTCATCGATCCGTCGGCAGCGCAACGGATCATCGCCCAACTGCCGCCTCTGGTCGATACAGTGGGCGTCTTTGTCGATCATGAGCTCTCGGAGGTCGAGGCGATTGTCAAGCAATGTCGTCTTAGCTATGCCCAACTGCACGGGGCGGAGGCCCCCGGAGATTGTCGACAACTTGCCCGGATGGCGGCCCCCTGCCAGGTGTTGAAGGCCTTTCGAATCGGTCCGCTGTCCACGGCTGCCGAAGTGGCCTCTTATCAGGACTGCGTCCAGGGGTTTCTGCTTGATACCTATCAGCCAAACGCTGTGGGCGGCACAGGCGCCACCTTCGACTGGTCGATGATTGCTCGTCTCAAACTCACCAAACCCTACCTGCTGGCCGGCGGACTTACGGTCGACAATATCCGTGGCGCCCTGGAACAGGTTCGCCCTTATGGGGTGGATGCCAATTCCGGACTGGAGACAGCGCCGGGCATCAAAAACCATAGCCTAATTAGGCAGTTTGTTGCCGCTGTTCGGGAGTTTGAAGCCGACCGTTTAACGGGCCAGTAATAAGGCATAGCGGAACCCTTCGAATTCCAGCTGTTTTTCATAGATTTTCGCTTTGGCCAGTGAGTTGCTGGCAAAAACCATAACTCTGTACAGATTCATGCCGGCCGCCGGATACTGCTGGATGATCACGTCGCGCCCTCTGTTGGCAAAGGCCTTGGCCAACGTTCGGGCGTTCTCAATTCGCTCGAATGCCCCCACCTGCACATAAAAATTTCCTTTGTCAAAATCCTGAACTACCGGCGGTTTTTTATCCGGTTGGGCTATGGTCGGTGTCTTTGAAGACGTCGCCGATGCTACAACTTCGGTTTCTTGCTGCTGCCCCAGGGCAATAATCTCCACATGCGCGGTTCCCTTGCCGATGATTCCAAGATGTTCGGCCTTGGTGTAGGTCAGGTCGAGGATTCGTTCCTGGACAAAAGGGCCGCGATCGTTGATCCGCACCGTGGTCGTCTTGCCGTTTTCGAGATTTTTCACCAGCAGCACGGTATCCATGGGCAGGGTCTTGTGCGCCGCGGTGTCGCCGTACATGTCGTAGATTTCGCCGTTGGAGGTCTTTTTGCCGTGAAATTGCTGGCCGTACCAGGAAGCCTTGCCCCGTTCTTCATACCCATGGGACGAGGGGATCGGGTAATAGGTGATGCCGTTGATCACATAGGGCCGTTGGGTCGCCTTGCTTTTGGATTTTTTCTTGGTGGGTTGAGTGGTTTCGCCGGGTGGTTGTCGTGTGCCTGTTTTTGAAGCACAACCGCACCCGAACAGTAGCAAGAGGGTACATAGAAACAGGGCAACGACGGTTGTGCGAGGGTTGGGGGTGTGCATCAAAATTATTTGCGGGCAGGGGGCAAGAGGTGCTTGAACCGATCAAGATAAAACAATCCTGCATGTCCGGTGGTGTGGGGTGTGTAGGGCCGCAAACCGTCATCCTTGCCTTTGAGATTGTCGAATGGCACCTGGCCGTTGACCTCTACCATGGACAGGCGGAGGTCGAGAACAGGCCGGAAGACCTTGATGATGCCATCGGTATCTTTTTGGATGAGGATGTTCTCCCACCGGCGTTGACCATAGCCCATATACCAAACTCCCGGCCGTGAGACACCGGTCAGTCCGTCGCGCATGGTTGGCGGCAGTTCTTGTTGGCCGCTGTTGATGTTATGTTCCAGCAAGCGTTCAATCTCGGAGCTGGATTGCACGGTCAATCGTTCCCACGGTTCGTAATCTTCAACCTTGGAAAGCAGCAGGTGTGTGGTGGAGTCGTTGAAACTCCACTGCGCATGGCAGACTTGGCAGGCGACCTTGTTCTGGAATTGTTGATGGGCCGGATGCTGCAGCGACGGGACAGTATATTCTTTGCCACTGCTGCGGGCCGTCAATAGTAAGGCATTGTTCGATATATTGAGGTTTCGCAGTGTCGGCACGGGACGTCCTGGTTTCCAGCCGTGGCAGCTGGTACAGGAGAGGGCAGGGGATTGATTGTGGCCGCTGCCTTGATGGCAGTCGCTGCAGGTAAGACCTCGCTGTTGGTGAATATCCGGGGCCAGGTCGTGGGACTCAACCCCATAGGGGCGCGGGGAAGCGGCGTTGGGGGGGCTGGTATAGGGGGTGCGATATTCCCAGTTGAAATCGTGCTCGTATCGGCCATAGTAATCGTTGCCCACATAGTTGCCGTAGTGGCAGCTCAGACATTGTTGATCGGTGGGCGGGGCAAAGATATGGGATTGTAACTTCCCGTTTTTGAACGGGAGATGACAGGCGCTGCAACCCGTGCCGCGAGTCACCGCGGCATAGGCGTCGCCGGAAGAAGAGACATGGCAGCGCAGGCAACGGCGGCGCAGCATATCGTCGACCAGGTGCAAGGGGGTGGTTATGCTGGTGGCGACGGGTATATCATTGGGCGTGGTCAAGTGAGCTTGCGCACCGAAATGAGCACGAGTCTGGTTGATTTCGTTGCTTAAGGTGAAATGGAGCGAACGTGAGGCCGACCGTACCTGACCGGGATGACAAGGGCCGCAAACTGCCGCCATGTGGGCTGGATGGGCAGGTTTAGCGATCAGTCCGGCATGGGCTTTTTCGATAGGGCCTTCATTGTCATGGCCACTATGGCATGTGGTGCACGGTAGGTTGTGGGATGGATCCAACTTGACCCCGCCATGACATCCAGCGCAACCGATTGTTTCTGGGGTGGCGATTGCAGGCTGAATGGGCAGGGTGCTTGCTGATTTCTGGGGAGCTATCTCCTCGGCGCGGCATCCGCAAAGCAGCAGGAGAATAATGAATAAGGAGGCGAAATAGCAATTCATAATCTTGACACTGTACCATAAAATTGCTAGATCAATAAACCTCAATCCGCACCGTGTTGCGGCATATCTTATCTCAACGCCGATATAGCTCAGCTTGGTAGAGCGACTGATTCGTAATCAGTAGGTCAGCGGTTCAAGTCCGCTTATCGGCTCCAAGTAAAATCAAGCACTTAATCGTTAATCGGTTAGGTGCTTTTTTGCTTTAAATAGCTTTGTTTCTATGCTGTTTCTATGGAATTGGTATCGCTATGTAATCGCACATGCGTTAATTGTCGCAAATTGACAAGCTGCAACAGTGAAAATAAATCAAGCTTTGGGATATTGGCGACACAAGCAAGGAAGGTTGGAAATCTATTAAAATAAAACTTTGTCAAATTATTCATGGTTTGAATGTAAGGTTATCTATCGGAAAACAGAAATGTTTTAATTATCCAGTTAGCTTGAGTAGTCCTTCCTGGATCCAGCCCATTTTTAATAGGTTTTTGTTATCACGTTGAAAATTAGATGAATAGGGCAATTAAATGCCGTCCTTGAATCAGTTAATAGTTGAATCGGTTAGCATGACCATCTGTCTATTAAGTTGGGTTAACCGATTTGCTGTAACAAGTATCATTCCACATCAACATTACATTTAAAATCTTCAGACAATTCATCAAACATTGACAATTCCGGTAAAATTAATTTTTTTAGATTAATTAAATTTTCAATATCATATATATCAGCTATTCCATAGCATCCTTCTAAATTCAAATAAACAAGAGAAGTTAATTCTGAAATAATACTAATGTCTGTAAACTCAATGTTACCAGATAAATTTAGATATTCTAAGTTAATTAAATTCTCTAAAAAAGTATAATCTTCTACATCTTTACAGTTTTCTATTGTTAATGATGTAAGCGATGCAATCTCACCAATTTGATCAATTCTACTACCTTTGCAATCTCTCAATGTTAATTCTTTTAAACTTTGCAGCTTGGCAATTTCTGATATGTCTATTAAGTTGCATTCAATTAATTCTAAAATCTCCAAATTATATAGATATTGAAAACCAGAAAAATTCAATTTTTGCTTAACTGTATACGGTCCTTTAAATGGAGAATTTTTTAAAACTACTTCTGCAAATTTCTCCTGATCGAAATAATCCCATGCTAAAAGCAATGATTTTATAATTTTAATATCATTAATACTGCTATATTTTGAAATACCTTCTAAGGCTAAGTTTGTCCCTATGTATGTTAATGATTTTATACATAATGAAATAATATCTGGTTTATAATCATGATATTTACTTAGGTATAATACAGCTCCATCTCCAATAGAAGATAAATCTTTTGCATCTTGAAGTGATTGGGGTGGAAATAAAGATATTGAAACATCATGTAACAATTCTTCAGTTTTTTGGCTTAATTGTGGAGAAGTTTCCATGCAAGCCAATGCTAGAAATTTTATTTTCTTTTCGTTGCAATTTCTATTTTTTGCATAGTCGATTAATCCATTGATCAGCTTGTCACGCTGTTCCATGTTAGAATGTCCTGCTGATAATACTATGACCTCCCTCCATTGGTCAGATTCGCATTTTTCTATTAATATTCCAATGTCATTATTAGATATTGCCTTTTTAGCTGATAGATATTCTTGGAAAGTTTTATGGATAAAATTCACTCTTCCAACTACAGGTTCTCTCAATAATCCACTTCGAACTAATAATTCTTTAAATATATCTTCATTATTTTGATTTTTAATACTTTGTATGGATTTTACTTCTTCACCTATTTTTTCTATAGCTTCATTTATCTCGCAATCACTATAGTTATTCAACAATAGCCAATAAGCAAAATGTTGTAACAATATTTCTTTTTCAATTCTAGAAAGATTAATGTGCGATTGAATATTTCTGTCTACGTCTCGCCTTTCTAGTAATGATTCTAGAACTACTCTATATAATTCCATCCTGTCTTTCGGTATATATGTGTTTCTGTCGATATTTAATGCGCAGATCATCGCCAGTAACAATGGCGAAGTTGTAAGGTTTCTTATTGAAGGTGTGTCGTTAATTATATTAGTTAATATATTTTTATATTTATCGAAATCAATATTGCTATCAACCAAACTATCTTTTGCGGCTAAATGCCAATGGTTAATAAATTTAACCACGTCTTCTCTGTTCAATTCTTGAATCGCATAATTAACAAAATCCTTGTTAGCAAGCCAATTTTCATCTATTGCAGTTGGTCTTGAGCTGACTATATAAATAGGATTAGGGAATTCATCTATTAAATCAACGATCCAACTTTCTACCGTTTTTCTTATATTTGGTGGAAGTTCATCAACACCGTCAAATAGCAGTAAACATTTGCCACTTTCGAGCTTTCTGTTTACCCATCCTGGTGGCATGTAGTTGGAAATATTAGAACCTACGCTTTCAATAAATTTTTCTGGTGTTGGGAATTTGCCAGAGCTGTAATTTCTTAGCCTAATTAAAAATGGTGTAAACTCGTTCCATTTTGATAATGAATCTATAAAGTTACTTCTTGTTGAATTTACAGCTAACCATTGTAATAATGTAGTTTTTCCAGAACCTGGATCTCCTGTAATTAATATTCTATTGTAATCTTGTAATACATCTTCAGACCTACTTTCATAATTCAAATTATTAATTGTATTCTTTGATGTAAATTTTAAGTTTATATATGCAGCGCTTAGGTTATATCTATACTGAAGCTGTTTAAAAGATACACCATACAGCTCCACATAATCCAATTTTTGGGCAACTCTTCTACAGTATTGTGTCTCGAATTCAACATCTTTATCAGCAGCCTTGCTGATCCTCATTTCTGGAATATTGTCAATTATTTTTTGAACCAATTCTAATATTTTAGTTTCTCTTCTCAATAACTCTTTGGTGGCTTCTTGGTTAAAATCCGGCAATGTTGTAGATATTTCAATTATATAATTACATGATTCTATCAATAACTCATTAAAACATTCATTTTCATTTTCATCTACTGGATCGAATGTAAATTTATTCTCTACTAATATATATTCCTTTAAATACAGTGCATTCAAATCTGTTTTCGTTAAAATTTCTTGATTCAAATTTGTATTATCGATAAGGTCTGTAACAATATCTATTAACTTCTTTTTTTGATCATCATTTAATTTATCATTTTTATTCATAAATCCATTTAATTGTTTCGAAATTTCTTCAGTAATTCTCTCGTAAAATCTTTCTGTTCTTTTTTTATCGTAATAATCAGTGAATTTTTTTTCTAAAAAATTTATTATTCCTTCTGATGTTCCCTGTGCGATCAAATTTTCTTTAAACCAAAATTTTAAAATTGCTTTTGATATTGAACTACCAATTTTAATGAAATCGTTAATTCCAATCTTCATGGTTACTTATACCAATATTTTAGTAGTGTGATTTATAGGGAAATCTTTGTCTGGTTTTATTACATGGAATATTATTTCTTTTTCACCTTCAACCAATTGTATAAATTTGGCAATGATGTTTCGTATTTTTTAGCCACAAAAGTCTTGGTCGAGCCATTTTTCAGGAGGGCGATAATCTCATCTTTGTGCAGGTCCAATTTGCTTTTTCCTGGTCCTTTTGGCCTGCCAAGTATAACCCCTGCTGCTTTTCTAGCCCGCAACCCCTCTTTTGTTCGCTCGCTGATCAAGTCCCTTTCGATCTCGGCTATCATGGCAAACATGGTCAAGACGATCTTGCTTTCCATAGAACCATTTAAGGACCACGCTCCTTTCACGGCATGAACAGTAATCCCTCTTTCCTTCGCCTCTTTCATGATTTCTAGTATCTGAAGGGTTGATCGTCCTAGCCTGGAAAGCTCAGAGACAATAATAGTATCACCTTTTCCAAGGGTGCTGAACACCTTGCCAAGTTCTCTTTCCTTCCAGTTCTTAGTCCCACTGATTTTTTCCTCTACCCAATCAACATTTCCAAGTTTTTTATCATTCGCAAGGGATAGGATATCAGCTTTATTTTTCTCAAGGTCTTGGTCAACTGGGTATTCCGGTGAAAACGGCCGGGCGAACTGCCGCGAAAGCGGCCGCTGTTC
>CAZJEX010000029.1:0-41945 GCA_964545155.1 uncultured Desulfobulbus sp.
TCCATGAACCTATACTACAGGTTGCGGCCGGTTGAGTAAACTGCATACCCACTATAGTTATTTACACATTTTCGCAACTGGCCAATAATAAAATAAACAGAGCAAAAACATCCAAAGGAGGGCGTCTTGATGAACATGAATACGATCAGAGCCATGGCTAAAAGGATGAGCATCGATCCGGGTTCGATGAGCAAGCTGGAACTGGTGCGCTATATCCAGGAAAAAGAGGGGAACATCCCCTGCTTCAAGACTGACCAACCTGCATGCGATCAACTGGATTGCTGCTGGCGTAGCGACTGCAAACCCGGCGAGATGATCGCCCTGTCGTAGCGTTCATGGCTGCGCGGGCGGGGGACCGTGGTCTGCCTGTCCGGTATCGGGCAGGCAGACCGTTTCAGCGCGGCCGCGCGGTACCACCGGCACAGGCAAACGATCTTACCCACAACTGCAAAGCGATCAAGGGGTGCGATGACCGACCAACGATACCGAGACGAACAGGCCGCCGAATTGCGCCTTTTGGCGGAAGCAAAGGTCCGGCGAGAAATGGGACTATCGAAGCATGCCTTCGACGACCAGGTCCCTGAAGATATCCGGCTGGTGCTGCATGAGCTGTGCGTCCACCAGGTCGAGCTGGAGACGCAGAACGAGGAGCTGCGTCGAGCCCAGACCGCCCTGGACTTTACACGGGCACGCTATTTCGACCTCTACGATATGGCTCCGGTCGGCTACTGCACCCTCTCCGACGATGGCCTGATCGTGGAGGTCAACCTCACCGCCGCCAATCTGCTGGAGATCGACCGAAGCTCGATGATCAACCAGCCCTTTTCCCGCTACATTTACCCGGAAGACCAGGACACCTACTACCGGCACCGGCAAGAGGACCATGCCATCGACACGACGCATGAATGTGAGTTGCGGCTGGTGCGCCAGGACGGCACGATATTCTGGGCGCACCTGGCTGGATCGGCGGTGCTGCGGAGCGGCGGCACGCCTGAATGCCGACTGATGATCAGCGACATCACCAAACGCAAGAACACCGACCAGGCCCTCGAACGGAGCGAGAGGCGCGCACAGAAAACAAAAAATCTCCTTAAGTTGGTGCTGGACACTATTCCGGTCCGCCTGTTCTGGAAAGATTGCAACTCGGTCTTCCTGGGATGCAATACCTTATTTGCCCAGGATGCGGGATTCCTGATCCCCGAGGAAATCATCGGCCTGGACGATACCCACATGGGCTGGAAAGACCAGGCTGCCATGTATCGCCGGGACGACCAGGAGGTCATGCAATCGGGACAGCCCAAATTGCATTATGAAGAAACCCAAACCACGCCGGACGGCAAGCGGATTACCCTCTTGACCTCCAAGGTGCCGCTCCGGGACGAAGAGGATCGGATCATCGGAATATTGGGAAGCTACGAGGATATCACCGAACGCAAATGGGCGGAAGAAGAACTGCTCAAGGCCCAAAAGCTTGAAGCCCTGGGACTGCTCGCCGGCGGCATCGCCCATGACTTCAACAATATCCTCATGGTGATCATGGGCAGTATCTCCTTTGCAAAAATGGGGCTCTCGCCGGAGGAGAAAGCCTATGAACGCCTGAGCATCGCCGAGAACGCCGCCCTCAAGGCAAAAGACCTGACCCAGCAGTTCCTGACTTTTTCCCAGGGGGGCGCCCCGGTTAAAAGTTCCGTCGCCGCAGCCCCTCTGGTAAAAAGCTACGGCACCTTCGCGATGAGCGGGGCCAATGCGACCATTGGGTACACCATCCCCAACGATCTCTGGTATATTGAGGCCGATGCAGGCCAGATCGGCCAGGTGCTGACCAACATCCTGCTCAACGCCGACCAGGCCATGCCGGAGGGCGGCGCCATTAAAGTCCAATGCGAGAACGCAGTCATCGGCGAGGGGGACCGCCTGCCGCTGACCAGCGGCAACTACGTTAAAATCACCATCCAGGACCAGGGCAGCGGCATTCTCACGGATAACCTCGGCAGAATTTTCGATCCCTATTTCACCACTAAGGAATCGGGTCGTGGCCTCGGGCTGGCTTCTGCCTATGCGATTATGAAAAAACATGCAGGCCATATTGCGGTGACCTCAGCCGGGGGCGAGGGCGCGACCTTCACCCTGTACATCCCTGCCGCCACCCGCCGAACCGCCACGCTCCAGGCGGAAACACCGCAACCACCGGTGGGGGGTAAAAGAATTCTGGTCATGGATGACGACGAGGTCCTGCTCAAGGTGGTGGGGGAAATGCTCGGGGACAGTGGGCACCAGGTCGCCTTTGCGCTCGACGGCAAGGAGGCGTTATCCCGATATGCCGCCGCCCGGCAGGCCGCCGCCCCCTTTGACCTGGTCATCATGGATCTGACCATTCCCGGCGGCATGGGGGGCAAAGAGGCCATCCGGAAACTGCTGGAACTTGACCCGGAGGCCAAGGCGATCGTTTCCAGCGGCTACTGCAACGATCCGGTGATGGCGGAATATAAGCGGTACGGATTCAAAGGGGTGATCGCCAAGCCGTATCGGCTTGCAGATCTGCAGGCCCAACTCCAGCAGGTATGGGCAACGAGCTGAGCCGGAACGGCCCGACGGCGGCAACGGCGATCCCCGTCGACGAACAAGGGTTCGGCATGGGATGCAGCACGCGGATGGCTATTCGAATTCTTTCCTGAAGGCGGCGAAGGCGGTTTTCAAAGTTTCGATTTCTTCCTGCAAACCGGCCACAACGGTTTCAAGGGCCTCGATACGGTTCTGTTCCGCTTCCCTTGCCAGCATGACCGGGTCCTGCCTGGCAACCGCCTGATCCATCGAAATCGTCTCGGCCTCGCCGGCCAGCAGGTGGGCGAAGCGCTGTTCTTTCTGGCCGGGTTGCCGGGGCAGCTGCACCACCAGGCCGGTGGTCGAAAGATTTTCCAGGGATTGAAACACCTCCTCAAGCCGCTCAAACGTACAAAGATTGTCGCTTCGGCTACGCAGCTCTCCTGCTGTTTGCGGGCCACGGAGCAACAACAGACTGAGCAGCGCGGCCTCGCGGCTAATCAAATTCTTTAGCTTGGCAAAAGCCTGCCAATACTTCGGCACCCGGCTCGCATCGCTCTGATAGACCAGTTGCTTCTGTTTCAACGATAGCAAGGCGCCGGCCACCGTGTCGGCGTCCAGGGCAAGCACCGGGGTCCGATTGGTTTTTTGGTTGCAGGCATTCACCAGGGCATTAAGCGAGAGGGGATAGTATTCAGGGGTGGCCAGCTCTTTTTCCATCAGGCTGCCCAGCACCCGAACCTCGATCGCATCCAGTATCCAATCCATCGCTCACTTCTCCCGCAGGCGGTTCATCGACCGCAGCATTTCTTGAATTTATGTCCACTGCCGCAGGGACAGGGGTCGTTCCGACCGACTTTACCTGCGGGACGACGGGTACGTCGATCCGCTGCGACCATCTCCCCGTCGACATACAACCATTGTCCGTCGACTTTCGCAAAGCGGCTCACTTCATGGAGCACCGTGGCCTGCCTGGGCGTGCCCGCGGTTGCCCTGAATTCGACCAGGCCAACCTCGTCTTCGTCCCGCCCCTGCTCGGTTCGAATAATTTCCAAGCCGCACCAGGGTGTTGCGGTGTCGATATCAAGGGCGTCCGGCCGGGTCGACGGATGCCAGGTCCGCCACACATAGGCACCATCACCATTTACATACGCACTGTACCGGGACCGCATCAGCGCTTCCGCCGTATCGGCCTTCTTCAGGCCGGAAAGCACGGCTTGACAACAGTGTCGATACAGCGCTCCAGAGCAGCAGGGACATTGCAGATCGGTCGCGGCGTCTTTCATGGGATAATTTTCTTTTTGATGTCGATGATGGGTGTGCCGTCGAGCATATCCAGCCCGGACACCAGCAAACGACCACCATCGATTGCCAGCACTGCCAATTCGGAGATTGCTATGGGGTTGGGCCGAACCGGACTGCGGGTGGCAAAGACGCCCCGCAGCCCCCGGGAGTGGTCACCGCGCGGGTACACCTGGAGTTGGTCGCGCGACGACCGGTGCAGCCAGAAGAGCACCACAATGGTCTGGCCAACGGAAATGCCGTCCAACCCCGCTTGATACGCAGGATAGATCTCCAGGGTGCCGACCTTTGCGGAAACATCGTAATTTTTAGGGGCATCCGCCAGGGTGGCAATATCGCAGTGCAACACGCCAATCAATTGCAACAGGGGTTGTTTCATCACGGTTGCCTCGTTTGTCAGGATGGAAACGCAGGGGGTCTTTGCTACCGGCCAGGTGGATGCTTGAATGCTGCCGTCGAACCGGTAAACCCGCAGGTGGCGGGCTGACGGTTTGCGTCCCCCGCGACCCAGCCACGCTGGCAATCACTCCACCGAAAAAACCGCTCGACAGCCTTCCTGGACCCAGATGCCGCCCCTATCCCAGCCCCAGTTCCGACCGTATCGGCAGGGCTGACGGGACAACTGCCGGACGATGTCGACCCGGGCATGGCGCAGATTGGCTCGACAATAATTCTCGCGACCATCCCGGGACTCGCAGGTGATGGTCCGTGACGACCGCCAGCGGCGATGGTCGTCCCGGGGTTGGTACTCATAATCGTCGTCGCGTTCCTCCTGGCGCGGCACACCAAAACCCCTGGCCCCGATCATGCCCAGGGCCATGGCCGCCGCCGCATTGGAGTCGCGACTGCTGTAGTGGTCGGTCCATTCGTCGCCGATGTCGAACTGCGCCCGACAACCGTTCGACACCCAGACGCCGCGCCGGTCATAGCCCCAGGTCCGCCCCTGGTAGCACCCGGACTTGCTGTACTGGGTGGCAAGACGAACCCCGCCGCGCGTATCCGCCGCACAGTACCGGGTCTCACGATCTTTGGATTCGCAGACGACGGTGCGGGCACTGGCGAGGTTGTCGCCCGTCAGGACGGCAAGCCCGGCGACGATGGCCAGGATATGCTTAAAATGCAAGCTCATGATCATTCTCCCATGGTGCAGGTCTGGTTACTTGTTCAGCCACTCGGCCAACGACAGTTGCCCATCGTTATTCTTGTCCGCCGCCTTGAAGGCCGCCTGTGCCGACGCCGTGAACTCCGAAACGGTCACCACGCCCGGCTGCACGGGCTTGCTGTTCTTATCAACCGCCGGCGGATGCTCGTCGCCGGCGATCTGCCCGTCGTTGTTACGGTCGAGATGCCCGAAGGCCGAAATGACGCGGTTACGGAATTCCTCCCAGCTGACCTTGCCGTTGCCGTTGAAATCGGCGGCTTTGAACGCGGCTTTTGATTCGGCGGCCGGGGTTTGGTCGCCGGCGACAGCGGCAACGGCAACGGCAACGGCGCCTAAACACAACACAGCGACTGCCAAGGCCGAAAAAAGACGGGGCAACTTCCAGGCTCCAGGTGACGTTTTATTTTGCTTCATCACAGGTCATGCTCCTTGTATCTTGGTGTTACATACTACTGCGACCGATAAACCGCAGGGTCAGATTGATGCCTCAAAGAGGGACCGCAACCCGCTTCCGTGAAACCGTTATTGCAATTGGCGGATACGCACTTCGATCCCCGGCGTATTTTTCATAAGGACCGTCAACCTGGTCGGATCGGTATCGACATAGTGGTACGGATACAAAATTTTCGGTTTGAACGCCTTGGCCGCATCGACCACCATCTCCGGGCTCATGGTCGAAGGGGTGCTCATGGGCAGGAAGGCGCAGTCGATTTTTTTAAGAGCCTTCATTTCCGGGATGTTTTCGGTATCGCCCGCCACATAGATCCGCTTGTCGCCGAAGGTAAGCACGTAGCCGTTGCCGATGCCTTTCGGGTGAAAGGCTTCACCGTTATCCCGCTTATGCACCAGGTTGTAAGCGGGAACCGCTTCAACGGCGATGCCCTCCGCCGTCAGGGATTCGCCATTGCGCATCACCCACCCCTCCGGAACCGCCCCGGAACAGATGGGCGGAATGATCACCACCGTCTCCTTTTTCTGGATACGTTGGAGGGCCGCCAGGTCGAAATGATCGTTATGGTCGTGGGTAATGAAAATCAGGTCGGCCTTAGGCAGTTGCGTATAATCGGCCACCCTGCCGTAGGGATCGAAATAGATGGTCTTGCCGCGGAAGGTCATCAGCAGCGAGGAGTGCCCCAGGAAGGTGATTTCCAAAGGACCGGCCGAGGTTTTAATGACGTCCTTTTCCACCGCTGCCTGGGCGGTGACGGTCAGCACGCCGATGGTCAACAGCACTAGGAAGGCTATGGCGTTTTTCATACGAGATGGTCCTCTGTAGATGGTTGGCAATCACTGGCAAAAGGTGAAACCGCAAGATGTTGTTCCGAGTCGACACCTGTTTCGATGCCGCGAAAAAAAACGGTTGCGCTGTGTATGATAAACCATGAGGACCGGAAGAAAGTCAATACTATCGCTGGGGGTGGCTTGCATATAACGATGGTGCCGTATCCGAGCCATGGCCCCTACATTCAAGTTGGCAATCGGCTGTGATTGTGGTAGGCGTTATTCGAATTCATCCCCACCAGCCCCAGCCTCGACAACATCCAACTGACCAAATTTCCCTCACAATGGACTCAACATCTAAAAAAAACCACCTGATCCGCGAAGAATTGCTGCAGTTGCTTTCGATATGCGGGACCCTGGCCGGTCTTTGTACCACAGGGGTAGCGATATTCCATACCAATCAAAAACAGCTCGCCCTTGCCGAAACCATTGCCGATGACGCGCTGGCCATAACCGCTTTGTTGTTTTTAATCTGCACCTACGTAATTTTTATTGGACTGAAAACCAAACGCACCGCAACCGCCATCATGATAGAAAAACTCATCGACATCCTGTTCCTGCTGGGACTCACCGGCATGGTCGCTTCCGGGTTCATCATGGTCTATACTGTTTGGTGATCTGCAGATGATGGTAAGGCGGGATGGGCCTTGCCAACCTATCGATTGGCAAGGCCCACTGGTGCGTTTGCGAGGACGGACGCGCCCGCAGGCGCAGTACTTATTGTTTCCCCGAGGCTTTGCGGTTTTCCTGGTTGATCAAATCCTGCTGCCTTTGAATCTCGGCGTTCTGTTGCTGCTGTTGCTGTTTCCGTTGCTGTGCTTGCAGCTGCATACCATCCAGCACCTCTTTTCTTTTCAAATCCTGCTGTTGCGTGACCTGCTCTTCTGCCAGCGTTCCCTTGCCCCCAGGATTGTCGCTGGCGGCCATTGCAGGAAGTGTGGTTGCGATAACCAGCAGGATCGCCATCAGTGATTTTTTCATCATTCGCCCCTTGTACCGTGACTTAAAGGTAGCCCTTTGCCGGTTGGCAACGGGGTGGAACTCGGTGCATCCTAGATTACAAACTGGGCACGCCCCTGCCCCTGACGGCGCATTGCCGCCACACCCCATGCCCCCTTTCCGCCTACACCCCCGCCACCTTGGCAGGCACAGTTTTGACGATGGTGCCTTGCGGGCCGCTGACATCAGGATGACTGGCCTGGGAAATGGACAGGGCTATCAAGAGGGAACACATGCCAGCCAGAAACATGAATATGGTTAATGGGTATTTTTTAAAAATGAAACGCTTGGTCGATGCAACGGATATATTTTTTGTCTGGAACATGGCGGGATAGTTACAAAGGGTTGAAAAAAATAAAATTCTAACGGTCAGGTGTAACCTGCATGTGGCAGTTTCATCTGACCGCGATTATAAACGAAAAAAAGGAGCCACACAGCAGGCTGCGTAACTCCCTGATAGTGCATGGTGCCGGAGGTCGAAATCGAACCGACATGGGGTCACCCCGCTGGATTTTGATTACAAACGGACATAGAGGTGCCCTGTTATGTCGTTTGCAATCCAGAGGTCCAGGCGTCAATTACAATTACGTTTCCAATACTACTTAAAGAGTTCCCCCTTTTACCGCACCGGCCTTTCCGCTGTCAAGGTTAACAGGAAATATTTCCCACGGTTTGGTGCAAATGCAAATCATGACTTGATCTCAATATTGAATTGCTGATTTGGACTTCGGCGATCGGCGGCGAATACCTTCTCCGCCTGTAAAAGAGCGTCCTCTTCGGTGACGGCCCTCATGTTGGCGGAGAGTCCATCGCCCCCTAAAAAGCATGAGCAATCCATAGTCACGCCCACCGATGGACACCAGCATCCATGCAGATCAGAAGGCAATGGCTCGTTTACCAGATTGTCCCACGTCACCTGCCCTTCCCTGCAACCCGATGACAATGGGCCCCGGATGTCCTCACCCCTTGCGCCCGTCCTTGCAGTCAGGGCAAATCATCTCGCCCTCTCCTTCGCAGAAATCACAGGATAACCCCAACTCATCAGGATTTTCACCGTCTCCGTTGCAATGAGGGCACACGATCGCTTCCTCATCTTTACATCTTTCGCATTCATAAAGAACCACATCATTTTTACTCATAAACTTTACCTTTAAAATTATAGGGGCTAACGACCGCCTTGGGCACGCTGAATGTCTGGTGTGATCTTTAATCAATGTTTCTTGTTCAAATGGCTGCACCGGATAGGGAAAAAAGAGTTAACCAGGATAGAACAATAATTTCCAACTTTGATGTACGCGGCATGTACGCGGGGCTACAAAGCAAAAAAGCACTTGCAAGGAAACCCTGCAAGCGCTTGATTTTGTTGGTGCCGGAGGTCGGAATCGAACCGACATGGGGTCACCCCCGCTGGATTTTGATTGCAAACGGACATAGAGGTGCCCTCTTATGTCGTTTGCAATCCAGGGGTCCAGGCGTCAATTACGTTCACCACTCATACCTCAAGGTTCCCCATTCATACCGCACCGACCTTTCCGCTGTCAAGGTTAACAGGATATATTTCCCACGGTTTGGTTCGGAGGCGGTCATTCGGTATTGCTTGGTACCAGCATCGTTCAGTGCATCGCTTTTTCTCTGTGTGTACAAGCATATGCGCAGCTTAAACGCTCAGGCCAGGATGTACAGTGAGTTGAGCAAATACCGTTTAAATTTTACTGCCATTTTCGTACCATTCAATTTCATGAGCGGGGTCTTCTCTGCCGGTTGTGAAAATAACCAGAGCTCCCAACTGGTAGTTCAAATCATTCTGGTATTTTGGTGAAGTGTATCTACATAATTTTTCTCTATCGTAAGAAATACCGCTACTTCCTGCTTTCTTCACCTCAATTATCAGTAAATTTGAATTTTTCCCACGTTTATGGACGATAATATCTGGAAAAACTGACCTTTTTAACAATTCTCCATCGCTATCCGAATCTCTCAATTGTCCGAGATCTTTCAGTCGGCTATGTAGTATCATTAAATATTTTTTATGGTTATCTGCGTTAGCGTATCCGTTATACTCACAGTCAACATCTAGTCCTGGGAATTTATCGTTAAGATAAACTGCAAGTTTATGAGAAATTGCCCATTCGCTAATATCGTGTTTGAGCAAGAAATTGTCTTTGTCTCGCAAGGTGGCGATAGCCGATACCACGTTTTCTTTTAAAGCCTGTTGTTTCATTATTTTCTAACTACCAATATCCGGCAATATGTACTGATACCGATGAGCATTCCACGTTGTCCATTCGCAACTTCATCTAACCTTGAATCAACAAGCATGCGATAGTGCCCTCATTAAAACGATGCTTTTTTTTAAAAACAATAAATAATAACCTATTTATTACTCTTAACAATAACTTGGACGATCGAATTTTGTATTTTTGGTACAATCTCTTCCAATTTTGCATTTGTAGCGATGGTCATCGGATAGGCGGATTTTTCCGGTAACGTTGACAGCAAAGCTGAGGCATAAGCCGATTTAACCGCATAATTAACACCTTGTGGAACGTCTACCCCTTTACTGCTTACCAAAGTGCGTAACGTCGACGTTATTACACCAACGACTTCTCCGTTCATTGTCAATAGAGGACCACCACTATTACCACTTTGAATTGCGGCTGTGGTCTGAATGACACGGGGGTCATCTTGAAGTCCAGACAAGGAACTGATGATACCATTCGTAACTTTTGGGTTAACTCCCATAACGCCACTTTTTGGGTACCCAACAGTGAAAACCTCAGCTCCAATCTTCGGGAGTTTAGACGCTATAGGGATTCCCTTGGGTTTATTTTTAACGAAGTTCTCAACCTTTAAAATAGCAAGGTCGTTGTGTTGGTCCGACAGAACTACACTGGCAGGGTACTCTTCGGGTCCGACGCTATTAAACCTCACTTTTAACTGAATCTGCCCTTCAATAACATGATAATTCGTTACGATATATCCACCTTCGGTTACCCAACCAGTTCCGGTATATGTAACAGAACCAACAGAAGATCCAGAGGCTGGAGGCTGCGTTATATGTGACGGGGTATGCGCGCCAGCGGCACGGAGCATTTCGGCAACAGCATGGTTATTAGCTTTAACGGCAGCGTCTAAGGCGGTAGATCCATTCTTATTTTGAATATCTAATTTGGCTCCCTTGTCGATCAAAATTCGAACGATATCAGAGTGCCCTTTGGACGCTGCCCCTCTTAATACAGTATTGCCATCTATATTCTGAGTGTCTATTTTGGCCCCTTTGTCGATTAGCATCCGAACAATGTCGGCGTAACCGTTGAATGCTGCAGCTGAAAGGGCTACATTACCTTGCTTATTTTGAATATCTAGTTTGGCTCCCTTGTCGATTAACAGTCGAGCGAAATCAGTTCTGCCTGTGGCTGCGGCCTGAATCAACGCAGTGTTGCCAACCATATTCTGAGTATCTAGTTTGGCCCCCTTGTCGATTAGCATCCGAAAAATGTCAAGTTGACCTTTGGCTACTGAAAAAAGCAGTGCAGTGTTGCCACCCGGAGGGTCACTTTCTAAGTTCTGAATATCGAGATCAGCTCCCTTTTCGATTAACATTCGGGCGATATCGGTATCGCCTCGGCTCGAAGCCAAAATCAGAGCAGTGTTGCCCTTACTGTTCTGAATATCTAATTTAGCGCCCTTATCGATTAGCATCCGAGCTGCTTCGGTATCACCTTTCATCGCTGTAAAAATAAGCGCTGTGTCACCGCCGGGGCTCTTTTCGTCAATATTTTGACCACTGCTAAGCAATGAGTCAAGCTGGGCGGCGTCTCCGTTCTGAGCCGCTCTCCATGGAGTCGGAGTGCAACCTGTCAGGAAAATGAAAGCAAATATTGGCAGTAATGTTAACAAGCGAATGGCTTTGTTTGTCATTATGTTCCTCGTATCAGAAAGATTATGGTCATTCTTTGGCAGGAAAGAAGCCTTTAACAAAATGCCCTGAAGACGTTGGGATGCTTCCAGGATTCTTTTAAAACACCTGGATTGTGCAGCGCCGGGAAGCGGTGGTGAATAATTTGTTACCTTGGTGCTACGTTATACTTGCCGTAAGCGACGTTGAAAGCTTGTCTGCAATAACGCCAAGCTCTCTCGCATAGGCGACAGCAGCCTCAGCGTATTCAATGAGGCTACGCGGTCCTTGATATTCTGATCCAGTTGTCTCGACTTGCCAATTGCGTTCAGCATTTGGTGACTTGTCGTAACTGTAGTGAACAATTCTTACCCGGAGCCTGCGAAGGTCACGTCCGATTGGTTGCTCACGCCATTCTCTAAAGCAGGGTACAAGTTCCTCTATCTTAGGGGAAGTAATGTCAAAAAGGTTTCCATTACCAGCAGCTAGTTTCAATGCTGTGTTTGCGGCTTGTGCAACTTGGTCGACGGCTGAAATTGCTGACGTCACCACACCCTCAAAGAATGCTTGAACAGGGATACCAGGACAGCCAGAAGCGTTGTCGCGGCTTTGGGAAAGCGCGGTTTTCAACTGATCGCAGTGGAATGCGGCTATCTCTATTTTCCGATGAGCTGCGTCTATGTAGTCTGGCCAGCGAGGTTGCATGCGGTATCTCCAAAAGCTAACAGTACAAATAGATTAATTATAGCAACGAATAACACGCGCGGTAATGAAAAGTTGGATATACGGCCATCGCACCTTGGTAAAATTCAATGAGCAACCGACATCTTCAACATTTTCAAGAGATGAATATTATTGTCGCGGGCGGAACATACTGATCAAAATCAGAAACAAATTGTCGCACCCTCTAACGAGAGGGTTCAATCATAACCCTATCACCACTTTTTCTGTCAAAAATGACGAAGCCATTTATTCTTATTTTTTCCTATCGGAATGAATGTCGGGCGACTCCGTTCACCTCACGGAAAGTAGTAAAATCTAATCAGTTCGATCCGTGTCAGTTAGAAATCTCCTAATATCGCCTGGACTACCAAGTCATCCGGTGTCATATCTGTACCCAGAGATAATGCAGCCTTGACACAACGCTCTGAACCATAATATCGATCCCTGTTGGCCACTGGCACTCCAAACCTGTCCAATTGAAAACGCAAAGGTAAAAGCCGATGAATTTCATTATTCACCTCGCTCCACCGCCAACCTTTATCCAGCATTGCTTGTAGGATACACAAACAAAAATCACAGTCACCGTCAGGATTATTAATTTCTTTATAGACAGCATCTGCAACCACGCCACAAAACATGCTGAGTGAATTGTCTTTAACAACCTGCGCATAGATTGCACCAAAATTCTTCAATTCTATTTGTCGCATCAGCCATTCGTCAAACATGTCCCGTCATCGACCTCCTCTAGCTGTTCCACTTCCTCAATTTCTGCCTCTACAGATTCCTTCTGCTTCTTCGGATAAGATCTCGCTTTTTCCATCAACTTGATCACACTGTCCAGAACTTCACCGCGCCGGACGGTATCTGTGATGACCGCGACTTCCGTTTCCATGATCGGCCTGAAATCCTCAATATCCCCGTACTCAATCGGTATGGGGTAGAGCGGCTTCTTCTTCATTGCGAGGATTGCGTTCTGACTAAGCTTTTTAGCATCAACATCGACAACCTGCACTATATGCGCCATCCGTTTTCTGAACTCCCAGATCATGTGCCGACATCGACCATCATTCAACAGTGAAGTCTGGATCAGTTCATTGATATCCTTCACGGAAAAATCCTTCCTATCCTGCTTCAAGACTTTCTTGAGCACCTTCCAGTCACTGATACGCCGCAGTTCGTAATGCTCATTTATGTTTCGCAACGGTTGCGTGTCGAAACACGGCATGGTCAGTTCGACACCATCAATTTCGATTGTATCGTCGCGGACGGTCTCCCTTTTGATCGAATATTTGAAATCAAAATTCGGATTAACCTTGAATTCTTTTTCCATGAAGGAAAAAATCTCACCATCGTTCAGCTTCGCAAAAGTTTTCGCTGACCGTCTGATTCCTTTACCTTCCTTGATCTGCTTGATGAAATCGACAGGCTCTTCGCCTTGCAGGCCCATCTTGGCTTGCTTAAACCGTTCTTTTGCTGGAGCCGTAGGATCAACCGTAGATTTGAACAAAATGTAACCGCGTGTTTTCCAAATGACCGCCTTGTCTCCGGTAAATTCATTTTTCATCCACTCAAATCCGGTTGGCTTTAATCGTTCCGCCAATCTCTTGTTGATTTCTCCAGGCGTCAGCTCCAGTTCAGGACTAATAATCCCATCCGTTGTGATGGCATAGTACTCATTTAGATTGCCAATTTCTGCTGCGGCTGCTCTCGTGGTAGATGTTAAATATGCGGCCAAAGCCGGGCAACTGATTGTCGACGGCGGAATCCCTTTCCGCTTCCCCTGCGCAAATTTTCCTGATAAGTAGTTGAGAATACTCTTATAAAATACTTTATCCTGCTGCCTGAGCTTGATCATTTCCAAAATTTTGTCAGGCAGCAACCGTGTATCACGCGCCTTGAATTCATACAACGCCAGCACAAATTCTTCTTCAATGATGTCCAGCATCTTAGCCGTCCAATATTCCGGCCAACAAACAACCTGTCCCTCTGTTTCCAGTGGAAAAATGATACCAGCTTCCGAGCTCAAAGGAGCCATAGGCACCTTGCAGGTAGGCCTGAAACGGATATATGCCCGGACTCCGTGCGGCTGAAACGGTCCCTTCAGCATGAGTTGTTTTATCCGCTGGGCCGCTCCGTCGTTCCTGGTCCGAACAAGAGACGTGCCGAAATCAAAATCACTCGCCAACGCAGCCAACGCGGTTGGATATGCACTTGTCATGTCGAAATATGACACCGGCTTTGAAAAACAGCCGATCTGCCGTGCTTCGTTGCGACCACCTTTGTACCAATCATGCAGGATCTGCCGCTGTAGTTTGTCCGGTTCCCATTTCACAAAAGGATCTGCGCCCTCCTTCTTTGCAGGAATAACGAGTTTTCGCTGGCCGAGAACTCGCTGCCAACCATCATGGATGCCTGCATAGTTTTCCCTGAACCAGTCAGACATATGTTTTTCACTGTATCGTGCCGTTCGCACCTGAAAATCAGCATCCGCACCAAACTTGCTATGCAATACAATCGGTATCCCGGCGGTGATGATCGCATCCCTTACACCGTACCGGTAAAATTCAATAGGTCGAGCATCTCTAAATTTATCGAGCTTTTTGTAAACCCGGTCACAGCACTTCTTGAACCAATGTAAGTTTTCGTGCCTCAAAGGAAAAACAGCATATTTTTCTAGCCCGCAATCCTTAGCTGCCGCTTTGAGTGACCGTGGATCAAGGTTCATGGTATCAGCAAACGTCAGCTTAATTTTCACAGGTTTCGGAGCCTTGGCCTTTGCCACCTTCGGAGTCTTAACGCCTTTAGCCGCACGAGATGCCGTCGGTGCACCGACAGCTTTCGGAACCGGCCTCTCAGCAATTGTCAGCTTACCCCGCCATTCTTTCAGTTTCCGTTGAATTAATTTCTTCCCGCTGGAGTCAACCCAGGAGCCTTCCGCCAAGGAGAAGTGAGCAAAAATATACCAATCGTTCAGCTCACAGCCCTTAAGCTTGAGAATAATTGCAGCAAGAAAGTCCCTCAAACTTTCATCAGTAAACCGAATGTCGGTATCGAGAATAAAACCGAATCGCTTGCCCGGTCCTATATCAAAACAGAACTGATGCGACAGCATCGTTTCAGGCTCAGAAAGAAATTCCGTATCGTACCCGATCATTCCAAATGATCGCGTCCCGCTGTATTTTCCGTTCGCTTCTGTCAGGCTTACGCCTTCAGTCTCGTAGGTAACGTCCGCAAGCTCAACAAAAAGTTTCTCGCCGGCTTTCTTGATGCGAAAGATACTAGAAGGGACGCATTCGTCCGTGTTGAATACAACACTGCCAGCAAATGGTCCGCCGATAAACCAACCAAGCCGTTCCCAAAGTTTAGCCGGTCGGTCGTATGAACGTTCTGCCAAGGCACCATCCGGCAGCTCCTCGCCTTTTGCGAACAATGCACTTACAGTTTTCTTGTACTCATCTATGGCTGGACGCGTCATTACGATGTCCTGTTAAAATAATTTTCAACCAGTTAATTTAACATATATTTTGTGACAGTTCCTGTCAGCCTTATCTAAAGACGAAGATCTATTAACTCCTCCTTGAGGAGGAGCCTATCTCTTTTCCACTAACAGAACGTTTCTTCTGATTCAGTTCTCCCTATCAAGAACATCGTATTCGCCGTCCTTTCTATCCATGTGATGAATAGAGGCGCTGGACCTCCCTGGGAACATCGGGCGTTAATCATTCATCGCCTTTATATAAAGGCAGGCACTGCCTCTGATATTATCTTTCAGATTCGATATGTTACAAAAATTTTTCGCTGGACACTTTCAGTTCATGTCCAGCGTGCGACTTGGAGGCGGTGAAGGAAGAATAAACCACCTTGAAAACCTTGTGCCGCTATCATTTTCACGGATTATGGCCGCTGCTTTTCCGTATCTACCAGCAGCCAGCTAACATCACAAATTCAAGGACGTTACATGAAATCAAAATCAATATCCATACAGAAATTCGTTGATACTGAGACATAGCACCACGGTGTGGTGTCTTAGTTCTTCGTGATCGACAACGGCAGCGTTTCTTGTGATGTCCGGTTAGCTGGCGCAACCTGTACACTTCATGCTGCTGAGGTAAGGGGCCGGGATAGTGTTCCCGGTCCTTCACCGCCCCTGCTCCGCGCATTGGTGGCTCTAAGCATTTATTCACTGCTGCGGTTTATCGAACGTACCGCACAAAGCTATGCTGCATTGAAAAATGAACTGCGGGATCATCTGGCGTCACTTTTGCGACGGGTAGGCAATGACCGGCGCAACGTTTCGCACATGACCATAAATGGCGATGGAGTAGGTGGCAGCGACCGAATTTTTCATACAATGCGGCAACATTTTCGAAAATTGCAGCAACGAGGGGCGGACATATCGTGGTGCAAGTTTGTCTCGTTCAGCGAATCCGGTGGCTATCATCTTCATGTGGCGCTGTTCCATGACGGACCGTTATCGGAATTATTCAAACGACCGCACAAAACTACAGGAAAGAACCTTTTTGATCTGCCACAGTTCGAGGTGGCAGCAAGCTGTTTGCGGCCTGTCTGGCAGCATGGACGGCTGGCATGCTTTCGGTCGTACAATTACAAAATTCAGATCACATCGCATAGCAATCCGTCATTATTGATGACGGACTATTTTCTCAGGTCAAACAACTTTCAGCCTGACAAAGTGCGGGCGCACAGTCGGCAGTGGTTCACCGCATCAAGGGATATTGTTACCGGGCAGACCGTGCATGTTGTGAACCGGATCTTGGGCCTGTGCGATTCCCTCGGTTCAGCCATGCGCGGCCTAGGCATGGAAGCATTGGCCGGGCTGGCTATCCGAACCTTGGTACTTGGTAAAACGGAACGACTGGAACAATTGGCTGCCGTTGAGTTGGTTACTGCTGCCGCGACGCACGATAGTAGTAGTAATGATAGAGACAAGGACAGGAAGAGAAAAAGAGATACGGCTAGTGGTAGTGATAATGAATTTATCAAAGTTGTCAGAAAGTCTGACCTATCAAGAATTCAAGATATCTCTACTTATCAAACAATATCTTTTTTATATTTATTCCCACAAATACAGAGACTAACACCGTCTTCATCTTACCGGATACTATCAACAATCCTTCGTATGCGGACCTGTTCCGCACGGGATCGACAAGACATAATATCCGTGATGGAGGCAGTAACTATGAACAAGAACAAACTCGATGCAGCCGTTAATAATCATATTCTTTACAGCATGACCAAGCAGGTTTTACGTGAGCTGGAAGAGCATACCTTTGTTGCCGATGATATCGCAGAAGCTACTAGCGGAACTGATGCGGAAGGCGACGCGATTATTGTTTATGAATGGTGGCTCGTGTCCGAGGACTTCGCATCGGCTGCAAAAACTGCCGGTGAGGTTATCGTTGAAACGCCGTTCGGAACTATCTGGGGGCGTCAAACGTGCGGGCAGCCTGTGTATCAGGATCTCAATGTTCAAGACATCTTTACAGCATTGCACAGCGCTTGATCGATCCACCAACGGACTGGCTGCTGAGTTAAAGTGGCCAGTCCGTTGTCAGAGTATTCTATCAAAAATTTTTTGAAATTTATTTTGATAAAACAACAAATTGAGACGTCTTCATCTTACCAGATACTATCAACAATCTTTTGTGTGCGGACCTGTTGCGCACAGAAGCAACATTCAATTTCTGCCGAGGTATTAATTATGACATTTTTCAAATTATCGACTGCCGTTAAAAGTCATATTCTGTACAACGTGACCAGTCGGGTCATGCGTGAATGTGATGAACAAACGGAATTAGCAACAGAAATAAATGCAGTAATTGAAACCTTGGGCGAACCGGACAAAAAACCTGCTGATTATGAATGGTGGGTCGTGTCCAGCGATTTTGCCTATGCTGCGATAGAAGCAGCGGAAATTGTCGCTGTTACACCATATGGTGCCGTCTGGGGACGTGATCCTCTCGGACCATTAATAGCGCTCGATGAAATCGTACAAGAAATTATGAAAACTATTCAGGAAGCTACTCAAAACTGACAGCTTGGCAGCCGGTATGATTCACGATATCGGCTGTTGATTCATTTTCTCCTCATTTTCTCTCCTCTATGTCGTTTCCAGATATTTCCAATTTCAGGCACTGAAATCAAGACGACCGAATCCCTCAAAGAGTTTGACCACTGCTGGCAAACTCTGTCGGTCGGCTGGACCCATACCACGTAACAGCATGTTACTTGTAAGGGTCTAATGTTTCGTTATTTTTCAAAGGTTAACAAAACATGACAACGAAGATAGCAAAGCTGTGGGTGAACCATGTCAGCATGAGTGGTGATCCGTCGAACCACATAGCATATCTCACCAACGGGCACCAATTGGCACCAGGCGAGCAGGCTTTGGTCTGGACTAAATCTATTCCAAAAAAATGTAAGGATAGCAACGCGGCTCTTGTTGCACATTGGCGCGGTATCTACGAGCAGTTCATTGATGCACGGTCAACATCAGGCAGCAAGATTCACCATAACGCCCGCGTGACGGCGCGACAATTTGTTATAAATTTGCCGAACGATATTTGCGACAATCAGGTGCATCAGTTGGCAAAAGCCGTACTCAAAGACTTTCCGCGACATATTCCGGTGTCGATGGTTCTGCATCGGACATCGAACAGAGGCAAGATGCACACGCATTTACAAGGGCTGTTCTCGTATAGATCAGGAGGTTACGGTGCTATCCAGGAACCATTCAGAATGGACATTACAAATCAGATGAAGCAAACGGTCAACGCTGAATTGACCAACTACGGTTATCACGTTGACCAAGGCGAAACCGGCAGCATCAATTCCAAAGAAAGAAAGTGGTTGAACAACCAAGGGACGGTCGAAAAACGAAGAAATCCGCGATTCCTGTTGTCATTGGCATCAACTGCAACAAGCCCACGGCTGCAAGCCTACTGTAATAAACAAGCGGCTAAAATTTCGGCTCGTGTTGGTGGGCCGTCGTCGGCTGATTCGACGTTAAACCTTTTGGACACCATGACTGAACTCATGTCTATCTATCAGCCGGAAGCAATGAACCCGCAGGATCAATCAGGCTCCGGTCATCTACACGGAACGACGACCGAACCGTTGACTCAAAAAGCATTAGATCAAGCATTACAACAGGTACGACGATGGAAACCTCATACGAAAACAGTTTTCAAGAGTTTAGGGTCCTAAAGCTGCGAGCACGCGGCACCGGTGTATCGGTCGCAACTTTACTCAGATTCAAGGACCGGTCATTTCGTGGTCATCTGGTTGCGCTGTACAGCAACGGTTCTCCGTTGTCGGAATTGGTCGAGTATGTTGCCGCATTTTATTCGGTGGAGGTGACACCTCAGCAACTACGAAAAATTCTGCAACGATCTAACCGGGAAGCATGGGCGACAGCATCCAACAGTTACAAGCAGCATCGGCAGGTAATGAAGCCAGAACGCATCAATTCTGCTTCAGGGGTATAATTATGAGACACCGTCTAAGATTTAGCGGTCTGATTCAACTTGATCAAGGGCAGTCTGTTACCCCGGTGCAGATTGACCATGATGCACTAGGAACGCCACAAGTGCTTGGTGGGTCGGTCGTCGATTTTCTGTTCAGGCAGTATCAAAATTTACGGTCGATGGCTGTTGATTTAATCATGCAGCAACACTGTTTATTGTTCCAGTACGAAGACGGCACGGAGAGTCGTGACCGTTTGGAAGCGCTGCTCAGCGATCAGTGCGCGATACAGCCGCACGACGACTCCGCACGGGTGGAGTTGTGGCACTTTGGCGATGTGCTCCGCCTGGAACTGGTGCTGAAAACGCCGGGACTGAAAAATATTGATCATACACCGTCAGCACTCATTGATTTTGCGCTGACGGAGATGATGCGGAATGCCTACCGCAGACTGCATGCGCTAGAACGTCCACTGACCGAATGGTTTTTCAACGTTTTTCTACAGACCACGCAACCGACGCAGATTCCGCTTGAGGTGCTGGCAGGCTACTGCATTGAGAACAGGCGGCCGACTCCAGCGGAAGCCGGGGCGGTGATGAAAGAAAATGCGACGCATTGGAAAAGCGAACTGCAAAGTCTCGGCAATCAATATTTGCAGGCCACTATCAGCGATCCGAAATTGTTGACCTTACAGAATGCGGCACTCTATCAGCAGTTGAAGCGATTTTTCGGTGAAGAGGTGTAAACCGATGAGAACAATGACGGCGAGCAAGGCGACGGATATTTTTGACTATGAACGACTGGTGGAAATGATTTCGGCTTTTCAATGGCTACCGGAGCAACAGTGCATCCGGCTGGCGGGGGACAGGGAAGCGGGCGAACCGATCCAAGAGTGCATCAATTCTTTTGCGGCTGAAATGGAAAGGCTGTCGCATCAGAGGCGGCTGTCAGCCAACTACATTCATTTATTTTTGGTGTTGCTGACACAGCAGTATGAGGCGGTGCAGAAAATCGACGGTGACAGCGTGGTTTCCGAGGTCAACCGGATCATAGAGATGATCGGCGTGAATTTGGAATTGATCGGGACCGGCAACGCTTATACAACCGCGTTTGGTTTGCTGATTCGTTCACGGACGCCGGTACTATGGAACCGGTACTGTGACTTTATTGAAAAACGCGAATGGCGAGCACCGTTGACGCAGCATAGCGGCACGGTGCCCGTGGAGGCGGTCACGGGCAACATCCGCACTGGAGGTGTTAACGGTGAACCGACCGCGAACAATGACACTATTAAAGTTCCTGTACATTCTCAAACGGTGGTCAATTATATTGAACCGCCGATAGTAACCGGCATGGCTGCTCAAGCTTTTGCAAACGAAGCCTTTGCTGCTGCGGCTGACAAAATTCTGTATGGCACTGAACCGGAAGAATGTGACGAAGAGCCACCGCAGGTAGTTTTCACCCAGCCGGAAAGTGATACCAGCAAGAAACCCAGCAAGTGGAAATTTGGCTTCCGGTGATTGGGAAAGGCGACGCATCATTTTTTACTCCAGGCCGCTATTTTAATGTTTCCATAATCAATGACCTCAATTGCTGCCAGAAGCGGCTTTAGGTCAGTTTTTTTCGCATATCGGGTATAGCTTTCCCGTTCGCCTCTCTGGTGGCCGACAACAGCCGCCGTATGTGCTTCAGGGATTCCAGCGGCCCATAGCTTGGTAATGAAAGAATGACGGATACCATGGAAAGTTTGACCGTCACCTTCAACACCGATGGCGGCACGATATTTTGCAAACTCTTTGGAAACTTGGTGACCGTATTTGCCACTGTACGGTTTGACATCCGCAAACAGTTTCAGACCATGCCGGTTTTCGGCAAATTCAACCAGTCCAGCATTGAGTAACATCGGATGTAAGGGAACTATCCTTTTCGCATTGCTGTTTTTCAACCGTTTGTCGCCACGATCATTGACATCAATGCACCAGGTATCGTTGATTTGAATAATATCATCACCGTCAAGCTGGGCGATCTCGCTCTGTCGCATGCCGGTAAAGCATGCAATCAGAGGTACCCAGTACATGGACGGCTCAGCTGTTACCCTCGGTAGGTTCTCGACAATCTTTTTGATATCGGCATCAGCTACTGCCGGTCGTTGAGCATCATCGCATTTCTGGATTTTCAGCTTGGCATTTTTGAACGCATGACCTTCAATCAGATTGTTAGTGACGGCCCAATTAAACATAGTGGCAACATCAATCAGGCGCATATTGACGGTGGTGAGCGAAAGACGTTCTTCGGTGGGGTGGTTCGTTTTGACAATGTCATTGATTGACATGCCTTTGTATTGATTTTTAGTCATGCGCCTTGGCATCAACTGGAGAATGTCACGGTACCGGAGTTTGTCTTCTACGGTATAATAGTCAATCGGTTTATCGGTGACAATTTCAAGAAAGCGGAGAAGATTGACCTCGGTCCCTTTTGCTACCTCATGGCCGCGCTGGTCGTTGATCTCAGTGATGTATAACCGTATCAGCTCGCTGAGCAAGATTCGTTGGTTTGGTGGTGCTGGCTGCTCCTGTTCAGGCCGTTTGCCATTAATCACTTTTTCAGCATCGAAAACCGCGTTCCAGAGTTCTTTTTCTCTGCCCCGGACTGTATGGGCTGGCGATCTGGCGTCACAGACTGTCAAGTTCAACGGCGACGAATCAGCACCTCCCACGGCCAGTTCAGCTTTAAAATGGTTCAAGCGGAGTGACTCGAAAACGTTTTCAGCGGCGGCCACGTAATGGCGGCAACGGCGAAGAGCAACCGTTTTGTTTTTGGTCCGTAACGATTTTTTCAGTTCAGTACGGTTAAACAACGGTTGCAAGTCGGTTGGAACCCGCATGCGAAAATAATAGATTGATTCGAGGCTTTGAAAAAAATAGGCTGGAACGCGCATCTCATCTCCTGATTGGCAAGGATTTCGAGAAAACGCGGTGCGCTGACATGTGTACAGCCAAGACAATTGCTTGCCTTGGCTGCCACGGATGCTTGTAAAAATGTAACGATATTAACGGGCTGAAAAACTGCTAAGTGCCCGTAATTACTAATGGTGCCGGAGGTCGGAATCGAACCGACATGGGGTCACCCCCGCTGGATTTTGAGTCCAGTGCGTCTACCAGTTTCACCACTCCGGCGAAAAGTTGCCCCCATTCATACCGCACCGACCTTTTCACTGTCAAGGGGAAAGCGGGGCAGGACTCTTGATCGACAGATGCAAGGGTCGGTTCTCCGCTCGCCGTTACCGCTCTTCCGCACCGACACCACCGATTCTCTTTCTCGCAGCAGTCCGACACTAATTTTAAAAAATACAAATCGACCTGGGGCCACCCGTGTGCACAATCAAGCTAGCAATGGGTTTTGAGTTGCCGATTGCCCGCTTTTTCGAGTACATCTCTACGGTGCAGGCTGGTATGCTTGGCACCCGGAACGCCTCCGGCTGATGCCCAACCCATCTGGAAAGGATATTATGAACATTCTGATTCTCAACGGCAGCCCACGCAAGCGGGGGAACACCGATCTGGTTCTGGAGCAAATCGAGGCAGGCATCCATCGTTGCGGCCATCAGGCCGAGCACATCAACCTGGCGCATCTGGACATCCATCCCTGCACGGGTTGCGGCCATTGCGAAACCGAAGGACAATGCATCTTCGACGACGACATGGCCCCGCTCTACGATAAAATCGACGCCGCCAACCGGATCGTTATCGGTAGCCCCATCTACTTTTACGGGGTGACGGCCCAGGCCAAGGCCTTTATCGACCGTTGCCAGGTCTTGTGGAGCCGCAAATACCTGTTAGGCGAGATCAAACCCGAACGTGAATACCGCCGTGGCTATATGGTCAGCGTCGCCGCTGCCGACGGCGGCAAAATTTTCGACGGGGCGCGGGTGACGGTGCGCTACGCCTTTGATGCCATGGATTTCACCTACAGCGGCGAACTGCTGGTTCCAGGGGTCGACTCCAAAGGAGCGGTTGCCGACAAGCACGACAAACTCGAAGAAGCCCTGCAACTCGGCCTGGAAATCTGCCGAAGGGCCCGGGAAACCAATGCGACCTGAACGCCAAGCCCCGGAGCCCCCCCTTAACCACCCCGGCAGTTTCTTGCCCGAAAAAGGAACCTCTTATCACCTCCCCTGACCAGCAATCCCTTGCCATGCCCACGTCCTCGCCCACCACCCCTTTAAGCACCCCTCGCGCCGCAGCGGTCGAGGTGCTCTGCCTCTGGGCCACCACCCACAATTCGATCGATCTGCTCTTCCACAGTGCGGTTGCCGCCCTGGCCGACATCGATCGTGGCCTGGTCAAAACCCTGGTGTACGGGGTGCTGCGGCAAAAAGAATATCTCGATGCCATCATCCGCCAATTTTCCAAGCATCCGCTGACCAAAATGAAGCCGCGCACCCTGATGACCCTGCGGATCGGCGTCTACCAGTTGCTGTTTCTTTCCCGCATCCCGGAATCGGCGGCGGTCAACGCCACGGTCAACACCCTCAAAAGCGCCGGCCAGCCCGCCTGGCTGATCGGCTTTGCCAACGGCCTGCTGCGCACCGTGGCCCGCAGCCGGACCACCCTCCCAACCCCGGAGCAGCTGGCCGAAGGCGACCGCCCCCTCCTCAATCATCCGGCCTGGCTGATCGACCGCTGGCGCGCCCAGTTCGGCCCCGACACGACCAAGGCGATCTGCCGATGCAATAACAGTGAGCCGTCGCTTACCCTGCGGGTCAACAGCCGCCGCACCAGCCGCTCTGCCCTGCAAGCGTTGCTGGAGAAATCGGGCATCAGCGCTGACAACGGGTTCTACAGCAAGGCAGCCCTGATCGTCAAAACCTTCCCCGGCGGCGTTGCCTCGTTGCCCGGCTTTGCCGAAGGGTATTTTCAGGTCCAGGACGAAGCGGCGCAGCTGGCCTCATTGCTTATCAGCCCCCTGCCCGCCCGTTGCCGGGTGCTCGACGGATGCGCCGGCCTGGGCGGCAAGACCAGCCACCTGGCCGAGCTGCTGCCTGCCGACGGCGTCATCGTCGCCGTTGAGCCGGAAACGCGCCGGTTCGGCCTGCTCCGCGACAACCTCAAACGGTTGGGCCTCAACGAGCAGGTCACCCCGGTGCGCAGCGACCTGCAAAGCTACGCGGCCACCGGCCCCCAACCCTTTGACGCCATCCTCATCGACGCCCCCTGTTCGGGCACCGGAGTCATCCGACGCCAACCCGATATCCGCTGGAACCGCCAGCCCGAAGACCTGCTCCAGTACCAGCAAACCCAACTCCAGATCCTGGCAACCGCCGCCACCCTGCTGCAACCGGGGGGCACCCTGGTCTACGCGACCTGTTCGCTGGAGCCGGAGGAAAACCAAACGGTGATCCATCGGTTCCTTGAACGCCACCCGCACTTCGCGGTCAACAAGGCCACCGGAATGCTGCCGGAACCGGCCCATCGCCTGGTGGACGACGCCGGTTTTTTCCGCACCAGCCCGGCCGATGACCTGGACGGCTTCTTTGCGGCCCGCCTGGTTGATCAGCGCACCTTGTAGTTTTTTTCGACAATGTTTATATTCGTGGCCCACAGCTTATATCCCCTCAAACCCTAAGGAGTACTCGCGCATGGCTGTCATAAAATCGACCATGGATCTGGTTATGGAACGCGCCGCCCGTATGGGCATGGCGACCCCGGACGAAATGCAGCAAGAAGAAAGCCTCAAAAAAGGCATGCAATTGACCGCCGAATACCTCAACGGCGAGCAGGCGGCCCTTGCCGTAGTCCTGAGCGAGCAGGATACGGCCCACCAGCCCGCCATCCGCAAAGGCATGCTTGCCTCGCTGATGCGCAATCTGTTCCTGCCCCGCGACGAAGACGGCATCAAACGCATCGGCCTGGCGGTCCAGGGCATCGTCGAGCTGAACCAGGGCTCGTCCGACATCGTGACCCTTTGCCAGGAACTGCAGACCATCGCCTCCCAATACGGGCAGCATCGCACCCAGCTGTACGATCAACTCAAGGAACAGATGCGGGTACAGATCGAACAGTTGCTGGCGCGTAAAGGGATGAAGGCCGACACTTCCAAAATCGACCCGACCACGGAGCCCCAGTTCAAGGAGCAATGGTCGCGGCTGGAAATGGATTTGGAAACCCAATACGGGCAGGCGCTGGAACAATACAAGGTCCAGCTCAAAGAGTGGATCGGGGTCTGAGCATGACGGCTGAGATTGAGTTGGAACGCATTGGGTGGCTGCAGGCTACCCTGCGGCGACAAAAAATCGATGGCTTGCTGGTCTCCCAGCCGAACAACCGCCGCTACCTCAGCGGCTATACCGCCCCGGACCACGGTATCCAGGAAAGTTCCGGCGCACTCCTCATCCCCGCCGACGGCCGCCCCTACCTGCTCACCGACAGCCGTTTCATTCTCCAGGCCGAGGCCGAGGCGCCCCTTTTTCACGTCCGCCTCTACCCCAAGGGGCTGCTCAAGCTACTGGAGAAACTCACCGCCCAACAGGGCATCCGCACCCTGGGGTTTGAAAGCGATTACCTGCTGCACGCCACCTTCCAGCGGCTTGTGGCCATGGCCGACAAACGAGGCCTGACGCTCAAGCCCCAACAAGGGCTGATCGAAAAAATGCGGATGGTGAAGACCGAGCAGGAGTTGCACCTGTTGCGTGCCTCGACCCGGTTGAACGAGCAGGTCTTCCAATCGGTCTACAACACCATCGAGCCGGGCATGACCGAACGGGAGATTGCCCTTGCCCTGGAACTGACCATGCGGGAGATGGGGGCGGAAGGGCCGAGCTTCGACACCATCGTGGCCTTTGGCACCAATGCGGCCCGCCCCCATGCCGTGCCCACGGATCGTGAACTGCAGGCAGGCGAGCTGGTCTTGATCGACATGGGCCTGGTGTATAAAGGCTATTGCTCCGACATGACCCGAACCTTTGTGGCCGGCAAACCGGACCAGACCTTTATCGACCGCCACCGGCTGGTGCGCCGGGCCATGCTCGCCGGCATTGGAGCCATCCGGGCTGGAGTCACCGGCTTGGCGGTCGATCGGGCCGCCCGCCAGGTGCTCATCGACGGGGGCTACGGCGAGGCCTTCGGCCACGGCCTGGGGCACGGGGTCGGCCTGGCGGTCCATGAAGAACCGCGACTGTCGGCGCGCAACCGCAAGCAGCTTCAGGCCGGGATGGTGGTCACCGTGGAACCGGGGCTCTACCTGCCCGAATGGGGCGGCATCCGCCTGGAAAACATGGTGATTGTCGGTGAGGACGGTTGCGAACTGCTCAACCACGACACCACCAGTCTCGACCTGTAAGGCCCTGTAACCAACCGGCCCATCCTTTACCCTCTGGAACCCGCATGTCCGATAAATTCTTCGTCCTTGACACCAACGTCCTGCTGCACAACAGCGACGCCATCACCAGCTTTGGCGACAACACCGTGGTCCTGCCGATGACGGTGATCGAGGAGCTGGATAAATTCAAGAAGAACAACGACGAGTTGGGCCGCAACGCCCGCCACGTCATCCGCAGCCTCGACAACCTCCGCGTTCAAGGCAGCCTCGGCACCGGGGTGCGCACCGAAGCCGGCGGCATGGTGCGGATCACCATGGAAAAGGAAGAGGCCGGAGGGACCTGCATCGACCTCAACATTCCCGACAACCGGATCATCGCCACGGCCTTCAACCTCCTCCAGCAGGGCAAACGGGTTATTTTCGTCTCCAAGGACATCAACGCCCGCCTCAAGGCCGATGCCATGGGCATCGAGGTGGCGGATTTCGAGAAGGAAAAAACCGACTTCGACCAGTTGTACACCGGCTGGCGCCGGCTCGAGACCGATGCGGCGACCATCAGCCGGTTCCATCAGGGCAAGGGGTTGCGGCTGGAGGCCGAGGAGTTCCAGCCCAACGAGTTTATCCTCCTGGTCGATGCGGCCAACGAAAAGCATACCAGCATCGGCCGGGCCGTGGACAGCCACAATCTCAAACCGCTCAATCCCGCCTATGAGAGCGCCTGGAACCTGCATCCCCGCAGCATGGAGCAACGGGTCGCCCTGGAATTGCTGCTCGACCCGGAGGTCGCTCTGGTGTCGCTCATCGGCCAGGCCGGGACCGGCAAGACCCTGCTGGCCCTGGCCGCGGGCCTGGCCAACACTTTGAAGGGCAGCCGCTACGAGAAGCTGCTGGTTTCCCGGCCGGTGATTCCGCTCGGCCGCGACATCGGCTACCTGCCCGGCACCAAGGATGAAAAAATGAAGCTGTGGATGCAGCCGATCTTCGACAACCTCAGCTATCTGATGGGGCTGACCAACGGCGGCAAACAGAACGAGGCCACCGAACAGGGCATCACCCGCCTGCTCCACGACGGCCAGATCGAACTCGAGGCGCTCACCTACATCCGGGGCCGGTCGATCTCGCGCCAGTACGTGATCATCGACGAGGCCCAGAACCTGACGCCGCACGAGGTCAAGACCATCATCAGCCGGGCCGGCGAGGGCACCAAGATGGTTCTCACCGGCGACCCGGAACAGATCGACAACCCCTACCTCGATGCCAGCAGCAACGGCCTCACCTACACGGTCGAACGGCTCAAGGGGCAGGAATCCTGTGGCCACATCACCCTCACCCGCTCCGAACGCAGCCACCTGGCCTCGCTGGCGGCGGAATATTTATAATACCCAACACTTGCAAGGTAAGGACACCGCCCCATGCGACAGTACATGATCGACGAAATTTCCTTTCTGGAACACGACAACCTCGACAGCTACCTCAAACGGACCCTCAAACCCGGGGCGATTGCGGGCGTCTATTTTATCAGCGTTCCCCCGGACCTCCTCGGACCCGAGCAGCAGGGACACGAAGCCTGCGGCCCGTTTTACTTCACCGTGGTGCTGGAAAAAAATTCCATCCGCTTCGAGTTCCTGGTGCGCAGCGCCGCCAACATGCACTGCACCTGCATCGCCCAGGCCACCCCGGCCCAGCGGCAGTTCGTGCTTGATTTTGCCGACCGGATGCTGGGCGAGGAGATGATCCGGGCATGAAGCGCACACCGATTCCCCTGGAAGACCGCATTATTTTTGCCCTCGATGTCGCCGATCCCCGCGAGGCCAAGGCCCTGGTGGACCGGTTGGCGGGCCGGATCGGATTTTTCAAGGTTGGCCTGCAGCTTTTTTTCGCCGGCGGCTGGCCGGTGGTGGAGTATATCGTCGCCAAGGGCTGCAAGGTGATGCTCGATCTCAAGCTCTACGACATTCCGGCCACGGTGCGACTGGCGGTGCGGCAGTTCGCCGACCGCGGCATCACGTTTACCACGGTCCACGGCTACGGGCCGGTGGTCGAGGCAGCGCTTGAAGCCGACACCGACATCCAAATCCTGGCGGTGACCGTGCTCACCAGTTTCGGGCCGGAGCAGGTGGCCGAACTGCAATATCAAGGCAGCGTCGACGATCTGGTGCTGCAGCGGGCCGAAACCGTGCTGCGCCTCGGTTGCCACGGGGTGGTCTGCTCGGCCCGGGAGGCAGCCCTCCTGCGCCGGCGGCTGGGCAGCGACTTTACCATGGTCACCCCCGGCATTCGGCCGACCGGCGCAAGCCTGGACGACCAGCAGCGAGTGGCCACACCGGGACGCGCCATCGCCGACGGCGCCGATTACCTGGTGATCGGCCGTCCCATCCGCGACGCCGAGGATACCGATGGTTGCATCCAAGCCATCCAGAGGGAAATCGCTGCGGCCCTGGCATAATCAACCTTTTTAATAGTGAGGCATCCGATGTTGATCGATCTCTTACGCACCCGCCGAAGCATCCGCCGGTTCACCACGCAGCCGGTGGAGCAGGAAAAACTGGATTTGCTACTGGAGGCGGCCCTGCGCTCACCCTCCTCCAAGGGCAACAATCCCTGGGAATTCATTGTGGTCACCGACCGGGAACGGCTCGAGAAACTCTCCGTGGCCAAGGCCCACGGCGCCGGTCTGCTGGCCGGAGCGCCCCTGGCGATTGCGGTTTGCGCTGATCCGGCCAAGAGCGACGTCTGGGTCGAGGATGCCGCCATTGCCGCCACCCTCATCCACCTGGAGGCCACCGATCTCGGCCTGGGTAGCTGCTGGGTCCAGATCCGGCTCCGGCAACGCGAGGACCAAAGCAGTTCACAAGCCTATCTCGCCGACCTCCTCAGTTTACCCGCCGGCCTGATGGTGCTGGCGATCATCGGCATCGGCTACCCGGCAGATCCCAAGAGCGGCCATCCCCACAGCTCGCTCTGTTTCGACCAGGTCAGCTACGAGCAGTTCGGGCAGCGGCGCTGAACACCTATGGGGCTGATCGCATCTCTTTGGATTTGGAATCACTACCAAACCACTGGGGAGGCGGCACGCCCCAGGGTAACAAATCAACCCATTTCACCGATAATCGCCCCACCTTCGCGCCCAAAAAACGCCACCCTCAGGATAAAGATCCTTTGACAGGCATTTAAAAATATCCTATAGCGGAGTGAACGTTCACTCCGAAATAAAGAGGCCCCCATGGCAAGCACCGAAAAACGTCAGGAAATCCTCAAGGCCGCGCTCGAACTCATCACCGAGCACGGCTTCCACGGCGCCCCCATCGCCGCCATCGCCCAGCGGGCCGGGGTGGGGGCCGGGACCATCTATCGCTATTTTGCCACCAAAGATATCCTCATTATCGAACTGTTCCAGGAACTCCATGACGAAATCTGTGCGTATATCCTGGATGGCTATGAAGAACAGCAACCGATCAGGGCGCGTTTCCTCCACCTCAGCACCGCCCTGCTCCGCTATTTCATCACCCATCCCCAGGAGTTCCGCTACCTGGAGCAGTACTTCAACTCTCCCTATGGGGTGGCCTTCCGCCGCGACAAGATCCTCAAAAGCGAGGGGGACGGAATGCCGTACCGTCTGCTTTTTGAAGAGGGGAAGCACCAGCAGGTGGTGCGGGACCTGCCCCTGGTCATCCTGTTCGCCTTGACCTTCGGCCCGCTCCTGGCGGTGGCCCGGGATCATATCCTCGGCTTTGTCGCCTTGGATGAACGGTTGCTGGTGCTGACGGTGGAGGCCTGTTGGGATAGCGTCAAACGATAGCCCAGATTCCGCCACCGGCCAGTTCGCAGGCCCACCCTCGGAATGAACATTCACTCTGTACCACCCAACGGATCGACCAACGGACCATATCGGCAACAAGGCCCGATCCGCAGAGCAAAAAAATTGCGGCCACAGAGCCGTTGCCTCACTTTATGAAGGAACAGCCTTATGCAAACCACTGAAACAATCAAACGGCTCGCCCTGACGGGGATACTAACCGGCATGCTCGCGATCACCGGCTGCAAACAGCCGACCCCTCCCGGCGGACCGACCACGGCCAAACCCACCCCCGAAGTAGGGGTGGTCATCGTCCGCACCGAACCGGTCACCCTGACCATGGAGCTCTCCGGCCGAATCTCGCCGCAGATGGTGGCCGAGGTACGGCCCCAGGTGGGCGGCATCATTTTAAAACGGCTATTCACCGAGGGCAGCGAGGTCAAAGCCGGCGAGCCCCTCTACCAGATCGATCCGGCCACCTATCAAGCCGCCTACTCCAGCGCCAAGGCCGCGCTGGCCAAGGCCGAGGCCAACGGCTTCACCATCCGCCAGAAATCCGAGCGCTACAAGCAACTGGTGGCGATCTCGGCGGTCAGCCGCCAGGAATACGACGATGCCACCGCCGCCCTCAAACAGGCCGAGGCCGATATCGAAGCAGGCAAGGCCGCAGTGGAGACGGCGCGCATCAACCTAGCCTATACCAAGATCACGGCCCCGATCGCCGGAAAGATCGGGAGATCCACCGTCACCCCCGGCGCCCTGGTTACCGCCAATCAGGCAACCGCGCTGGCCACCATCCAGCAGCTCGATCCCGTCTATGTGGATGTGACCCAGTCCAGCGCCGATCTGCTCCGCCTCAAGCGCAACCTGGCCAGCGGCGAACTCAAGGGCAACGAACCCGGCCAGGCCACGGTCAAACTGCTGCTGGAAGACAACAGCACCTATCCGCAGACCGGGACACTCAAATTCAGCGAGGTGACCGTGGACCAGAGTACCGGTTCGGTTATCCTGCGGGCCCAGTTCCCCAACCCCAACCATTTGCTGCTGCCCGGCATGTTCGTCCGCGGCCTGATCCAGGAAGGCGTGCGCGACCAGGTGATGCTGGTGCCCCAACGGGGGGTCAGCCGCGATCCCGCCGGCAATGCAATTGCGCTGGTGGCTGGTGAAAATGACGTGGTAGAGCGACGGGTTTTGAAAACCGAACGGACGGTGGGCGATGCCTGGCTGGTCACCGATGGTTTGAAGGTCGGTGAGCGGGTGATCGTCGAAGGGATCCAGCGGATTCGTCCCGGGGTCACGGTCAAAGTGGTGCCCTTTGAAGCCAAGGCGGCGGCCGGCAGCCAACCCGCAGTGAAACAACCGTAAGGAGTCGCCATGCCCCGTTTTTTCATCAATCGTCCGATCTTTGCCTGGGTGATCGCCATTCTGGTCATGCTGGCGGGCCTGCTCTCTATTAAAACGCTGCCGGTATCCCAGTATCCGGCCATCGCGCCGCCGCAGATCGCCATAAACGCCACCTATCCGGGCGCCTCGGCCCAGACCGTGCAGGATACCGTCACCCAGGTGATCGAGCAGAAGCTCAACGGCATCGACAATCTGATCTACATGTCGTCCACCAGCGATTCGTCGGGGGCGGTTTCGATCACCCTCACCTTCAAAGCGGGCACCGACCCGAACATCGCCCAGGTCCAGGTGCAGAACAAACTGCAGCTGGCCGTCCCGCTCCTGCCCCAGGTGGTGCAGCGGCAGGGAATTGCGGTGGTAAAATCCACCCGTAATTTCCTGTTGATCGTCGGCCTGGTCTCGGAAGACGGGACGCTCGACCGCAACGCCCTGGCCGACTACATGGTCTCCAATATTCAGGATATCATCAGCCGCCTGGATGGGGTGGGTGAATTGGTGCTGTTCGGCACCCAGAATGCCATGCGGATCTGGCTAAACCCGACCAAACTCAACAGCTTTCGCCTGACCACCGTTGAAGTGATCGCAGCGCTCCAAGCCCAGAACGCCCAGGTATCCGCCGGCCAGTTCGGCGGCCTCCCCGCCGGCAAAGGGCAGCAGTTAAACGCCACCGTCACCGCCCGCACCCTGCTCCAGACCCCGGAGCAGTTCGACGCCATCATCCTGCGTACCAACAGTGACGGATCCACGGTCCGGCTCAAGGATGTGGCCGAAAGCAGGATCGGCACCGAAAATTACGAGCTCCAGTCGTTCTACAACGGCAAACCCCTGGGCGGCATGGCCATCCGCCTGGCTGCCGGGGCCAATGCCCTGGAAACGGGCAACCGGGTCAAAGCCAAGATGGAGGAGTTGTCGAAATACTTCCCCGCCGGGATGAAGGTGGTGTACCCCTACGACACCACCCCGTTTGTCAAAATATCCATCGAAGAGGTGGTCCATACCCTGATCGAAGCGGTCTGCCTGGTCTTCATCGTCATGTTCCTCTTCCTGCAGAACTTCCGGGCCACCCTGATCCCCACCATCGCCGTGCCGGTGGTGCTGCTCGGCACCATGGGGGTGCTGGCCGCCTGTGGCTTTTCCATCAACACCCTGACCATGTTCGCGCTGGTGATCGTTATCGGCCTGCTGGTGGACGACGCCATCGTGGTGGTGGAAAACGTCGAACGGATCATGAGCGAAGAAGGACTCTCGCCCCATGACGCCACCATCAAATCCATGGGCCAGATCACCAGTGCCCTGTGGGGCATCGCCACCGTGCTCACCGCGGTGTTCCTGCCCATGGCCTTCTTCGGCGGCTCCACCGGGGTTATCTACCGCCAGTTCTCGATCACCATCATCGCCGCCATGATCCTCTCGGTGCTGGTGGCCATGATCCTGACCCCAGCGCTCTGCGCCACCCTGCTCAATCCGATTGAAAAAGGGCATGCGCCGGGCGAGTGCGGCCCATTCTGCAAATTCTTCCAAAAGTTCAACCGGTGCTTTGACTTCTGTCGGACCAAGTACGAGGGCCTGGTCAGTCGCTCTTTTGATCGGCCGCTGCGCTATCTGGCGCTCTATGGTGGGATTGTCGCCATCATGGTGTTCTTTTTCCTGCGCCTGCCCACCTCCTTCCTGCCGGACGAGGACCAGGGATTCCTGATCTGCCAGGTCCAGCTGCCGGCCGGGGCCACCCAGGAGCGGACCATCCAGGTCATCCGCCAGCTGGAGCAGCATTTTCTGGAGCAGGAGAAGCAGACCGTGGAGGGAGTGATCACCGTGACCGGCTTTAGTTTTGCCGGCCGCGGCCAGAACATGGGGCTGGCCTTTGTCAAACTGAAAAACTGGGACCTGCGCAAGACCCCGGACCTCAAGGCTCCAGCCATTGCCGGCAGGGCGATGAAGGCCTTTGCGCAAATCCGAGACGGATTGGCCTTTGCCTTTTCACCGCCGGCGGTGCTGGAACTCGGCGTTGCCAACGGCTTTGACCTCCAGCTGCAGGATCGTGGCGGCTTGGGCCATGAAAAGCTGATGGAGGCCCGCAACCAGATGCTGGGCATGGCCATGAAAAACACCAAATTGGTCGCGGTGCGCCCCAATGGCCAGGATGACTCGCCCCAATTCAAGCTGGATATTGATGACATGCGGGCCGCCGCCCAAGGAGTGTCGCTGACCGATATCAACAACATCCTCGCCACCGCCTGGGGCAGTACCTACGTCAACGATTTTATCCAGAACGGTCGGGTCAAGAAGGTCTATCTGCAATCGGACCCCCGCTACCGGATGCTGCCGGAGGATATCAATTCCTGGTATGTCAGCAATAAAACCGGCGGGATGGTGCCATTTTCAGCCTTTGCCACCGGCCGCTGGCTGTATGGTTCCCCTCGTCTGGAGCGCTACAACGGTATCCCGTCCGTGGAGATTCTCGGCCAAGCCGCCCCGGGAGTCAGTACCGGCGAGGCCATGGCCGAGATGGCAAAGATGGCCGCCGAACTGCCGGTGGGGATCGGTTTTGAGTGGACCGGACTTTCCTATGAAGAAAAAAATGCCGGCGCCCAGGCCCCGGCCCTCTATGCCATCTCGCTGCTGGTGGTTTTTCTGAGCGTGGCCGCCCTGTACGAGAGCTGGACCATCCCCTTCGTCAACCTGCTGATGCTGCCGCTGGGCCTGGTGGGGGCGGTCGTCGCGGTTAAACTGCGGGTGCTGCCCAACGACGTCTACCTCCAGATTGGGCTGCTCACCACGGTGGGGTTGTCGACCAAGAACGCCATCCTGATCATCCAGTTCATCAAAGAACAGATGCAGCAAGGACATGAACTGGTCGAGGCCACCCTGGCGGCGGTGCGGATTCGGCTCCGGCCGGTGATCATGACCTCGCTGGCGTTTTTCTTTGGCACCCTGCCCCTGGCTTTGACCAAGGGCGCGGGCGCTGCAGCCCAGAATGCCATCGGCACCGCGGTCACCGGCGGCCTGCTCTCGGCCACCTTCATCGACCTGCTCTTTATTCCCTTTTTCTTTGTCCTGATTTCAAAGCTGTTCGGCAAGAAGCCTAAAAAACCAGGTGCGCCATCCCCAACGGCCCAACCTGTGGCGGAGGCAAACTGACATGCAAGCCAGAAAAACCTTAGTGAAAGCCCTCTGGCTTTTGCTCGGCACCTGTATCGGCCTGGCCGGTTGCACCATGGCCCCCACCTATACCCGGCCGGAGGCTCCGGTTCCGGAAGCCTGGCCCAGCGGCCCGGCCTACCGGGCGCAGGTGGACGCATCTGCCGATCAGGAGGCGGCCGACATCCCCTGGCAGCGCTTCTTTATTGATCCGCAGTTGCAGGGGTTGATCAAATTGGCCCTGGAACAGAATCGCAACCTGCGGATCGCGGCCCTCAATATCGAACGCTCCCAGGCACAATATCAAATCAAACGCGCCGATCTGCTTCCCAAGATCGATGCCGTTTCGACCGTGAGCAATCGGGCCGCTGTTGATCAAAAATACACGGTGGCGCTCGGGGTCAGCGCCTACGAGCTCGACCTGTTTGGCCGGGTGCAGAGCCTCAAAGACCAGGCTCTGGAGCAGTATCTGGCCACCGAACAGGCCGGGCGTACGGTCCAGATCAGCCTGGTGGCCGAAGTGGCGGCCACGGCCCTCAACCTGGCAAGCGACCGCGAACGGCTACGGCTGGCCCAGGAAACCCTGAAAGCCCAGCAGTCGAGCTTTGCGCTGATCCAACGTCGCGTTGAAGTCGGCGCCTCTTCGGAGCTGGATCTGCGGCAGGCGCAAACCCAAGTCGATTCGGCCCGGGTGGACGTCGCCCGGTCCACCACCCTGGTGGCGCAGGATGAAAACAACCTTAATCTGGTGGTCGGCGGCAAGGTGCCGGACGAGCTGCTCCCCCGGACTATCCCCGAAAGCCAGACCGCGGTCCGGGATCTCCCCCCCGGCCTCCCCTCCAGTGTGCTGCTGCGGCGGCCAGACATCCTCCAGGCCGAGAATCAGCTCAAAGGATTCAATGCCAACATCGGTGCGGCGCGGGCGGCTTTCTTTCCCCGCATCGTCCTGATCAGCACCGTCGGAGTACGCAGCGACGAGTTGTCCGGGCTGTTTAAATCCGGCTCCGATGTCTGGACCTTTGCCCCGCAGATCCTGTTGCCGATCTTTGACGCCGGGGCCCGCTCGGCGCAGTTGAAGGTGGCCGAGATCGATCGGGATATCGCTGTGGCCCAATACGAAAAGGCCATCCAAATCGGCTTCCGGGAGGTGGCCGATGCCCTGGCCCAACGCGGCACCATCGACGAGCAGCTGACGGCCCAGGAGTCGCTGGTCAAGGCCACCAGTGCCCGCTTCCTCTTAGCCCAGGCGCGCTACAGCCAGGGTATCGACAGCTATCTCAATGTGCTCGATGCCCAGCGTTCGCTCTACAGCGCCCAGCAAGGACTAATCGCCACCCGTTTGACCCGGCTGGTCAACCAGGTTACTCTCTACAAGGTGCTGGGCGGGGGCTGTGAAAAGCAAAACTGATAGCGGACCATTTCCAGAGCCAATGCCAGGTGGCGTGAACGGGTCAGTAATAAATACTGATTCCTGTCCCGGTCAAAGGCAACATTCCAAATTCGTTGTGTCCTCTACATCGGTTTCCATACTGGTATCAGCTTACGAGTTCGAGCGGCGCGAGATCCGCAGAATTTTAGCAGGCAAGTAATAAGTACGCGACAAGATGCAGGGGACGACCATCACCGTGCTGCGGTTGTGGCGGATACCGGTTCGTTTTCTCTGGCGGCCGAACGGTTATTGCTCACCCCAACCCGCGATCAGCAAACGCATTGCGGCTCTAGAGGAAGACCTGGCGACGCGATTGTTTGAAAGGCTCGGGAAACACGTATTGTTGATGGAAGCCGGTCGCACCCTCCTGCCCAAGGCACGGCACATCCTCCACGAAATGGCCGATGGCAGGCGTCTGATCGCCAACCTCTCCACCCAGGTCAGCGGTGTACTCCAACTGGCCACCAGCCACCATATCGGCTTACACCGACTCCCGAACCTTGTACGCGACTATAGCCTCCGCTACCCCCTGGTGGAATTCGATCTCCGCTTCGTCGACTCGAAATCCGGTTGTGCAGCGGTGGCTGCCGGTGACCGGGAATTGGCGGCCGTGACCCTCCCGCAGATTCCCGTTGCCCAGCTCCTCCTCCAAAAAATTTGGGACGATCCCTTGCTGGTGATGGTGAGCAAAACGCATCCGTTGGCCCGAATGACCGTGGATTTCACCACGCTGGAAAAGTATCTGGTGATACTGCCCGAACCTGGCACCGTCACCAGACGCTTGATTGAAAGGCCGTTTGAGACCCTGGGGATTAACTTGAAACTTGGGATAGAAACCAACTACCTGGAAACCATCAGGATGATGGTGTCGGTCGGCTTGGGCTGGAGCGTTTTACCGTTGAGCATGTTGAACACCGAACTGGTCTGTATCGAATTGCCCGGGGTACATTTTCATCGTGAACTGGGCATTATCACCCACACGAAACGCAGCCTCTCGCGGGCCGCCCAGGCCTTCTGTGAGCTACTGCTGGGGAGTTGAGAGTCAGGGAGAATAAGGGATAGTTTTACAAAAAACGATAAATTGCGCTGATAATTGATAGGGGTATCGTCGCCTTGCTCGTTGAAATGTCAGCAACGGACTTGTTGCCAGTCCATCATCCTTCACCCTGAGGCCTCCCGAAGTTAACGAGGACACGGGAATAATAGCATCAGGATGCCGAATAAGCAGACTACCTACCGCCCGCCCTTGCCCCCGCCCCGCCCACCGGCGCTGCCACTATGACCATGACTACCACCGCTCGATCCGGCGCCACCATTGCCGGAACCTGCCCCTGCACCACCTCCGCCTGACCCGGAACCACCGGATCCGGAGCCACCGGGTCCCTTACCGTTGCCTGCTCCTGCCCCGACCCGTGCGCCCAGTTCCCTGGCTCGTACCCCGCCCTGAATGGCGCCCATAAATCTCTGGGCCACCTGATCCATATTACCCTGCATCCGCTGTTCGCTGAACACCTGCCGCAGGATCTGCATCGAATCACCGTCGTACCCTTGCTTGACCGCCTCACCCACTACCCCCGCAGCCAAGGGGGACGAAACCCCCAGCCGTACCAGGTCCCGGGCGGCGGCCAGGGACTCGACGGCCAACCCCGGCGGCTTGGGGTCGGTTCGCAAGGGCCGCGCCTCCAGGGCGGCGACGATTTGCCCGGTATCTTCGCGGGTGAGCCCGGAGGCCAAGCCATCGGCGATAATTCCGCCGAGGCCGGCATATTGCCCTGGGGCGAGTGTCCGGGCGGTTTCCATGGCAAATCCGTACCGCTCTCGAACTCGATCGGTTGCCCGGACAATCCCTTCGGGACCGACCCGTTTGGCCAACCCTTCGCGGATCTTGCCGACCACCGCGTCCCGGGCGCTCCGCTCACCGGCGACAGCCTGAACCTGCCGGACGACCACGGTCATCTGCTCGGAGCTGAAGCCGGCCTCGGCCATAGCCGCAACCATTTGGGCCGCATCCGTGTCCGCAACCCCGACATCGACCAGCATGCCCTCCGCAGCCTTTTGCTGGACCGGAGAGCCTGAGGTTTCCTCTGCGCCCACCCAGCCCCAGGGGGTCCCGATCAGGAACAACTGTATGAGAAACGATAGAATGAGTTTAGGCATAATTTTCCTCGAACACCTCGGATGCAATGGCGATTATGCGTTTCATGGTTCTGCCGGGCCCAGCACCTGGGGCAGATATCTGCAGTTCACTGTGCCGAAATCGTCGTTCTGGCGCAATCGGCATTCGGGAAGCATCACCTTGCCATCAACCAGATAAAAATATTGAAATTCCTTTGGAGCCAAACCGCTGATAGCCCATGAACCATTCCCTGAATTCACCGCTTCATGGAGGACAAACCTGTCCAGCGACGAGGCAAACTGGACTCGTGTTGCCTGCGGTGCCTGTAAATACAGAGTCAGACTGTTGGCTTCAACGATCACATAATGCTGGCGAGTACATCCCCAGACGCTGCAAACGAGCAACAAGGGCAGCAGCAGCCTGATCATATTGCCAGTCCCCGCACTTCGATCACCGAATTCTCCCCACCAAAGTCATCCTGTTCTTTGGCCAGGATGGTGGGGTCGGCGACCAGGCGATCCTCTCCCACCAGATAACTGTACCGGTGTTCCCCCTCCGGCAACGGCAAGGTCAGGGTCCAGTAGCCGCTGGTGCCGACCTGTTCCATGGCAACCGGCTGCCAATTGGTAAAGGTGCCTATGATCCTGGCTTGCGTGCTCTCGGGCAGATACACCACAAAACGATGCGGCTCCGCCTGGGCAACCGGCGGCGCGGCCGGGTGAAACAGCTCCAGCAGCAGCACCGCGACTCCCCCGGCGGCAAAGCCGGCCAGCGGTTTGAACCAGGTGGTCAACCAGTGGGGGCTAGCCATGCTTGCTTGATGAGGCAATGGCGGCAAGGCCGGCAACAGCAATGGCGGTTCCGACCGCAGCCGTTTTTCCTGCCTGAGTAAGGCCAGGGTTTCGTCGGTAAAGATTTGATCATCATGGACCGTTTCGACAAAGATAATTTTTTCATCGAGATCCAGTTCGTTATCGATATACTGGCTGATCAGATAGTCTTTCATAGTGACTCCGCAGGGAGTAATTGCCTGAGTTTTTGCCGCGCCCGATGCACCCGCACTTTGATATTGGCCTCCGAGCACCCCTTGATAGCCGCGATGTCGCGATAGGTCAAACCGCTGCTGACCACCAGCGACAGGATGTCGCGGTCATCGTCGTCCAACTGCCCCATGGCGTCTAGCACCCGTTGCATATCCTCTTTGACAATATACCGCTGTTCCTGATCGTCGGCCAGGCCGACGTTGGTCTCATCCAGGGCCACCCCATCGCGGTGCCGGCGGATATGATCGTAGAAGACATTCCGCCCGATAGTGAACAGCAGGGCCACGCTCAACTCGCGGTTGCGGTATCGTTCCAGATAACGGGCAAAGGTCTCCTGGGCAAGATCAGCGGCCAGATGATAATTGCCGGATTTGCGCAGCAGGTAGCCGAGGAGACGGGCGCCGTTATCGGTATAGAATTTGCGAAATGTATCCATCTGTTTCTCATAACGTTTCTCCCGGCAGAAGGTTACAGTTTTCCATCGCCGCATATTTTTTTTCGCCAGGGCAATGATTTTTTTTGTAACCATTGCCTGTCCGCTGCGTTGCATAAACAGACACTGTGCCGAACAGACATTCATGCCGGCGGATTGACCGCCTGCCCTGTCCGGAAAAATGTAAGGAGAAAGGATATGCAATTGTTGAACACTGTGGGGAAAACATTGGCGATCACGGCTGCGGTTCTGATGCTGGCCGTACCGGCAATGGCCGGAAACGGTAAAGGCGCTGGCCTGGGACAAGGTGGCGGTGATCGCTCACGGAGTCAGAGTCGGCTCAAGGATGGCTCCTGCCGGAATGCCAGCGAAAACAATCAGGACCAGCTGCAGTTGGCGGGCAAGGGGAAAGGCCATACCTTCGGGCCGGGTGACGGCACCGGCACAGGGACCGGCCCCAAAGACGGGTCCGGGTACGGATCGGGGGGGTCGGGCCTGACCGTGCCTGCCCTGCCCGAAACGGCAAACCTGTTGACCGACAATGGCAAGGGTAACGGCGGAGCAGGGGATAACGAAGGATTCGGTCCAGGCGACGGGACCGGCGACGGCATCTGCGACGGCATCTGCGACAACGCCTAAAGAAAAAAAAACGGGAACAAGGGGGAAACGCTCCTTGTTCCCTGCTGGACAAGTCGCGCCTTCTGAAAAATCGAACGATTTTTTTCTTGGGGCGGGTCAGCGCCGCATGTTACTTTTCAAAAATATCATGAAAGGAGTTGTCGTCATCGATCGGTTCAAGGTGCGTGGAGACCAGTGCATCACCCAGTTCTGCACGCAAGTCGCCTTCAAAATTTTCCGCCACATGATGGGCATCATGCACCGTCCAGTCACCGGGGACGAGCATGTGCACGGAAATAAACCGGTGTGAGGCGGCTTGCCGGGTACGTAAGGCATGGAAATCGACCCCTTTTCCTCTGTATTTGACCATCACCTTTTCGATCAACTGTTGTTCTTCATCCGGCAGCACGACATCCATCAACCCATCCACGGAACGACGCACCAGCCCCACCCCTGTCCAGACAATATTGCCGGCAACCAGCAGGGCGACAATCGGATCAATCAAGGTCCAGCCGGAGAGCGCAACCAACCCGATGCCGACGATGACGCCAGCTGAAGTCCAGACATCGGTCATAAGGTGCCTGGAATCCGCCTCAAGCGTGATGGAATTGTGGGCTTTGGCAGCCTTCATCAGCACCCGCGCCACGACCCAATTCACCGCCGAAGCCGCCGCACAGACAACAACGCCGATGCCGACCTGCTCGAGCGGGCGCGGATGCAGTATGCGATCAATCGCGGTATAGGCAATGCCCGAAGCAGCCACCAGAATAAGCATGCCCTCCACCACGCTGGAAAAATATTCAGCTTTACTGTGGCCGAAGGTGTGCTTGGCATCCGCTGGTTGAGCCGCGAGCGTCAACATGCCCAATGCCATCATCGCTCCGACTAAATTGACCACCGACTCAATCGCATCGGAAAGCAGCCCGACGGAGCCTGTCATTACATAGGCAATGAACTTCATGACGATCGTGGCCACCGCCGCAGCGATCGAAAGCCAGGCAAATCGTGTCAGAGATGAACGATCAGCAATTGGGGTTAGAGGTGTTTCCATAGAATTTGTATTTTCCCCTCACGGGTAGCGTGCACGGTTTTCATTTAAAAGCCTCGTTGTCGACCAAGGCTTCCCCAGCATTTCCCATTGCAGACTTTCAAGGCGTGCTACGAACGGGAATAACAGGAAATAATCTGCAAATCCATATCAACCTTTTTTTTAAAAAAGTGGGTATGCAGTTTGCTCAACTACACACCATCTGTTGTATG
>CAZJEX010000030.1:0-41722 GCA_964545155.1 uncultured Desulfobulbus sp.
ACCTATACTACAGGTTGCGGCCGGTTGAGTAAACTGCATACCCACTTTTAAAAAAAAGAGAAACGACCGCGGGGTGAAAAAAGACAGAGTCACCAACCCGAACTGATCGCAAATCATTGCCCGTACATGCTTCGGGCGGCACGTGAACCCGCACCTCCTTTGGCAACCGGTCAGTTTGCAACCGGTTTGTGCAAAAGCCGCTCTTGAGCCGACAGTTACTCCTACAACTTAATCACCCTTCCGCATCTTGTGTCCATAATTTTCGTCACAATCTGCAGGATTTTATAGCTTCCTGCGGTCGATCACCCGTTTGGCCTTGCCCATGGACCGTTCCAGAGTTTTCTCCTCCACCAGTCTGACATCGACATTGACGCCCAACTCGGCGGCCAGCCGGTTTTTGATATGATCGATCATTTGGCGCTGCTTTCTCATCTCGTCAAAGAAGATCGACTCCATCACCTCCACCAGGACGGTGATTTTATCGGCATGGTTTTCCCGCTCGACCACGATTTGATAATGAGGCTCGGTCCCTTCCACCTCAAACAGCACCTTCTCGATCTGAATGGGGAAGATATTGACGCCCTTGATGATCAGCATGTCATCGGTACGCCCCATCACCCGCTCCATCCGCTTCAAGGTTCGGCCGCAGGGGCAGGGCTCTGGGATGATCCGGGTCAGGTCCCGGGTCCGGTAGCGGATCATGGGAAAAGCCTCTTTGGTCAGGGTGGTGATCACCAGTTCGCCGATTTCGCCCTCGACCACCGGTTCCAGGGTGGCCGGATCCAGGACCTCAAGAATAAAATGGTCTTCGTTGATGTGGAGTCCATTGCATTCCTGGCACTCGCCGGAAACGCCCGGCCCCATGACCTCGGACAGGCCGTAATTGTCGGTGGCAATGATGCCGAGTTTCTGGTGAATCTCATGGCGCATGGCCTCGGACCAGGGCTCGCCGCCGAACAGCCCGAAACGCAGACTCAACCCGTTGGGATTGACGCCCATCTCCATCATCACATCCGCGAGCACCAGGGCGTAGGAGGGGGTGCAGACCAAGGCGGTGGTCTTGAAATCCTGCATGATCTGGATCTGCCGCTTGGTGTTGCCGGCGGAGATCGGAATGACCGAGGCCCCGATCAGCTCGGCGCCGTAATGGAGGCCGAAACCGCCGGTGAACAAGCCGTAGCCAAAGGCGATCTGGATCACATCGTTCTTGGTGACTCCGGCGGCGGTGATCACCCGGGCCACCAGATTCGACCAGGTCTTGATGTCGTTGCGAGAATAGCCGACCACGGTGGCGCTCCCCGAGGTGCCGGACGAACTATGGACCCGGACGACTTCGCGGAGCGGTACCGCAAACAAGCCGTACGGGTAGTTGTCGCGCAGGTCCTGCTTCTCGGTAAACGGCAGTCGCCGCAGATCGTCCAGGCTGGAGATGTCGTCGTAATTAAACTTGAGCTGTTCGAATTTCCGTTTATAAAAGGGGACATGGGTACCCACCCGGTACAATGTCGACTGCAGCCGCTCCAACTGGAGCTGCTCCAGATCCTCCCTGGCCATGCATTCTTTTTCCGGTTCCCAATACATATGTTCTTACCGAGTTGAAGTGGTGCGAAATATTTGATTACTTATTTGCCGCATGGTTGCGTCGACCTCCACCGAACCGGTGGTCACGTAATTTTTTCCCGCCCGAGATAGGCCCTCTGCACATCGGCATTAGCCAGCAGGTCCGCCGCCGGTCCCTGAAGAATCACCTTGCCGACCTCGAGCACATAGCCGCGATCGGCGATCCCCAGGGCGGCCTTGGCGTTCTGCTCGATCAGCAGCACAGTGTTGCCTTCCTGACGAAGCCTCCGGATAATCTGAAAAATATCTCGGACAATCAGCGGCGCCAGACCGGTGGAGGGTTCATCCATCATCACCAGCCGCGGCCTGGACATCAAGGCACGGCCCATGGCCAGCATCTGCTGCTCACCGCCGGAAAGCGTCCCGGCCAGTTGCCGCCGTCGTTCCCGGAGAATGGGGAACAGGTCGTATTGGTGCTCAAGCTCCGCCAGCACCGCTGCCCTGCCCTGCTGTCGCTGCAGCACATACCCTCCGAGCAGCAGGTTCTCCTCCACCGACATCGGGGCAAACACCTGCCTCCCCTCGGGTACCAGGGCACAGCCGGAGGCGACGATCCGACCGACGGCGGTCCGGATGCAGGACTGCCCCTGGAAGCCTATCTCCCCTTTGGTCGGCTGAATCAAACCGATGATGGTATGCAGCAAGGTGGTCTTGCCGGCTCCGTTGGCCCCGATCATGGTGACGATCTCACCGCCATCGACATGGAGGCTGATGTTCTTCAGGACCCGTAATTTGCCGTACCCGGCATCAAGATTTCGAATCTTCAGCATGACCAAGCCATCATCGGCAGGAGGATAGGCAACGATGCCATGGGATCAAGCGGCTCCGTCATCGTCTTCCCCTAAATAAATTTTAATGACTTCGGCATTTTTCTGGATGTTGAGCGGGATATCCTCGGCCAGTTTCTGGCCGAAACTCAGCACCACAATCTCATCGGAAATATCCATCACCAACGACATATCGTGTTCCACCAGCAGGACCGTGATCCCCATATCCCGGATCCGGCAGATGAGGCGCGCCACTTCGGCGGTCTCATAGATGTTGAGCCCGGCCGCCGGTTCATCGAGGAGCAGCAACCGGGGTTCCGCCGCCAATGCCCGGGCCATCTCCACCGCCCGCTGCTGGCCAAAAGCCAGACTGGTGGCCTCGACGTCCGCGAACTCGGCGATCTGCATCAGTTCCAGGAGTTGCAGAGAACGCTGACGGTTCGCCCGCTCTTCCTGCCAGGTGGAGGGCAAGGAAAACATGCCGGCAAAAAAACCGGCCCGGCTTTGCACATGCCGCCCCACCATGACGCACTCCAGAGCGCTCATCCCGTGGAACAATTTGATGTTCTGGAAGGTCCGCGCCATGCCCAGCTGGGCAATCTGGTACGGCTTGTTGCCCTGAATCTCCCGGCCTTGAAAACGAATTTTCCCGGTGGTCACCGGCAGGTTGCCGGCAATCAGGTTGAAAAGCGTGGTCTTTCCCGCACCGTTGGGACCGATCACCGCCTTGATGCTTCCCGGTGCCACCTTGAAACTGACATCGTTGACCGCGTGCAGCCCGCCGAAACGCTTATGGACAGATTGCAGTTCGAGCATCGGTTCCCCGGACACGGCAACCTGGGGCAGCTCGACGGATTTACCTGCACCCAAACCGTTCATGACCGGGCTCCGCGCATCATTTTCCGGACCAATGATTTCAACCGCAGGCTGAGAATCCCCTCCGGGGCAAAGAGCATGACCAGGATCAGGATCACACCAAAAACCGCATCGTCAAAGGTACCGAAGATGCCGCGCAAGGAAAGAAAAGTCAGGCCCACGCCCATGAGCAGGGTACCCCAGAGGTTGGTCATCCCGCCCACCGCCACCAGGGCTACGTAACGCACAGACTTCATCACCGAGGCCTCGCTCGGGCCGATACCACCGTTGAAATGGGTGAGCAGCACCCCGGCCAAGGCGGCGTAGACCGCACTGAGCACGAAAATCTGGAGCTTGAACCGACCGGTGTCGATGCCGGCGGCCTCGGCCGCTTCCTCCGAACTGTGCAGCGAACGCAGGGCCCGGCCGACCCGGCTGCCGATCAGGTTGAGCAGCAGCAGTGTACCGATGATCAGCACGGCCCAGGCGAGGTAAAAATTGACCACCCGCTGGCCGGGATCGCCGCTGACCATGATTGGCCCCAGCGGCCCCAGGGCGGGCAGCAGGGTGAAGCCGGGCACCTCGGAGATGCCGTCAGCCTCGCCGAAATAGGGGGAAGCCAGGAGAATGCGATAGATGATGGTACCAAACCCCAGGGTGGCCATGGCCAGGTAGTGCCCTTTGAGCTTCAGCACCGGGTTGCCGATCACTAGAGCGATCAGGGCCGCTGCGGCGATGGCAAAGCCACAGGCAGCCCAAGGTGCCACGGTCAGCAAGGGGTCTCCGCCGAGTTCCTGACCGGTCTTGAGCATGTTGAGGCCATCGAGCCAACGCAGCGGCCAGGTCTCCTGAAACCGGAACAGGTTGCGGGTGGTCAGGGTGGCGGAGAGATAGCCGCCGATGGCAAAAAAACCGGCATGACCGATGGAAATCTGGCCGGCATAGCCCATCAGGGCACCCAAACCGATGATTACCAAGCCGTAATAGGCGGCCATGGTAGCCTGGGTCAGGTAATACTGGGTTCCGGTCAGCAGGGTCAGCAGGTGGACGGCCACCACCGCCAGGCAGAGGGCGCCAATCGCGAGATTTTTCCGTGGTTTCATCAAAAATCCTTCAGCCGCGCCGCCTCGCTGGAACCGAACAAGCCATGGGGTTTGACAAATAAAATGATCAGGAGAATGGTGATCGAGATGGCATCCTGAAAAGCCAGCGGCACCACCGAGACTGAAAAAGCCTCGAGGATGCCCAACAGGATACCGGCGGCGACCGCGGCCATGGAATTGCCCAGGCCGCCGAGGATGGCCACGGTGAAGCCTTTGATTGCCAAGGAGGTGCCGCCGTCGTATTGGGTATAGGTGATCGGCGACATCATGCAGCCTGCCAAGGCGCCGATGCCGGCGCTGAGCATAAACGAAAGGGTTACCATATTACGGGCATTGATGCCGCAGAGCAGGGCAGCGGTGCGGTTGGCGGCGCAGGCCCGCATCTCCCGGCCAATCGGCGTGCCTTTAAAAAAGATCTGCAGCCCACCGACCATGACCGCGCAGGCAATAATCACCCACAGCACCTGGGGTGAGAGGTGGACACTGCCGAGGTTGAAGGTGGTGATCTCGTTGCCGTAAAAATAGGGCAGGCTGCGGATCGATTCCCCCCAGACATGGAGGGCCGACTCCCGCAGCAAAATAGAGATGCCGATGGTGATGATGATCATCCGCAACACCGAGGGGCTTTCCAGCCAGCGGATGAACAGGATCTCGATCAGGCCACCGATCGCCATGGTCAGCACCACCGCCGCCGCAATCGCCCAAGGCAGCGGCATGAACTGGAGCAAGGATATGGAGATCATCCCGCCGAGCATGACGAACTCCCCCTGGGCGAAATTGATGATACCGGTGGCGTTGTAGATGATATTGAACCCTATGGCAACAACGGCATAGATAGCGCCATAGGTGATGCCGGCAAACAGGTATTGAAAAAAAAGATCCAGACTCATGCGTTTAAAAAAATAAGGCGGGCCGCTTGCACGACCCGCCTTGGGGAACCTTATTGGCCCTTATAGGGGATAAACTTGCCGTCTTTCACCGTCAGCATGGCAAAAGAATCGATATCGAGACCGTTGTGGTCCTGGGGAGTAAACGAGAACATGCCGCCAACCCCGGGAAATTTGGTCAGTCCTTCCACCGCATCGCGGACCTTGGCGCGGTCATTGCCGCCCTTTTTGATCGCCGCCACCACCATGTTGATGGCGTCAAAGGCATAGCCGCCAAAGGCGGAGGCATCTTCCTTGTATTTGGCCTCGAACTCGGTTTTATACTGGATCAGCAAACCCTTCTGGGGATCACTGTCGGCGAGCGAATCAACGATCAGCAGACGGCCGCAGGGAAAAATGATCCCCTCGGCGGCCGCACCCGCGGCCTCGGCGTATTTGATATTGCCAAAACCATGGCTCTGGAACAGCGGCACCTGCCAGCCAGCCTGCCGCATATTTTTGGCAATGATCGCCTGGGCAGGAACCACCGACCAGTTGATCACGGCCCCAATGGCGGGATCAGCCTTGAGTTTGGCCACCAGGGCGCTGAGATCGGTGGCCTTGCTGTCGTAGGTCTCGGAGGCCGCCACCTTGATGCCGAAGGTCGGGGCCATCTTCTCCAACTGTTCCTTGCCGGCCTTACCGAAGCCGTCGTTGCCGGCGGCGATGGCAATGGTATTGATTTTGAGCCGCTGCATCTCTTCAAAGATTTTCTGGGCGGCAAAAGAATCCTTCTGGGGCGTCTTGAACACATAGCTGGCCACCGGATCGACGATCACCTCAGCAGCGGCACAGGAAATCAACAGAGTCTTGCCCTCTTCGGCTATTTTTTTGACCGCCATCGATTCACCGGAGGTGGACGGTCCGATGATCGCCACCACCTTATCCTCCTCGATCAGCTGTTTGGCAAAGGACACCGCCTTTTCGGAACTGCCGGCCGAATCTTTGACGATCAATTCGATGGTATCGCCGTTGATCCCCCCGGCCTTGTTGATCTTCTCCACCACCATCTCAGCGCTTCTGGCTTCCGGGCCTCCCAAAAAGGAGGCTGGGCCGGTCACGGCGAAAATCGCCCCAACCTTGACGGTCCCCGCCTGCGCACTCAACAACGATGCTGCCAGCAGCAGCACGCCAGCAGCGCCTCCCCATATCATCTGTCGCACACCCTTGTTCATGTTTCCCCCTCATTACCCATGAATGAATAACAAACCCTGCCGGCACAAGGCGGCAGAAAAATCAACCTCTTGTTGCGTTGTACTATAAAGCGCAGATCTCTTCCCCGGTCAACAGGGTAAATTGGTTCTGCTGCAGGACTTCGATCGCCTTGTCCATTTCATCGAACCGAAAAATCAGCACCGCGTTGGCGCCGCTTTTATTGACAAAGGCATACATATACTCGACGTTCAATTCAGCGGCGTTTATGGCTTTGAGCACCCCTGCCAGGCCGCCGGACCGATCCGGCACCTCGACCGCGACCACATTGGTCTTGCCGACGGTGAAGCCTCCGGCGCGCAGCACTTCCTTGGCCAGGTCGACCTTGTCGACAATCAGCCGGAGGATGCCGAAATCCGCGGTGTCGGCCACGGAGAGGGCCCGGATGTTGATATCGTTCTCAGCCAGAATCCTTGTGATTTCCGCCAGACGGCCGGATTTATTCTCCAAAAAAACCGCAATCTGTTCTACGCGCATGAAACCCTCCAGATTTGAATAAAAAACAGCAGCTCCGATCCGCTGCCGGCCACCTTACCCACCGCCGGACCGGTTTTGCCTGCCTCACAGTTTCCGTTTATCGATCACCCGCTGGGCCTTGCCCTCGGAACGCTGGATGGAACGGGGTTCCACCAGTTTCACCTTACAGGTGACTCCGAGCATGTCCTTGATCTCGGCCTGAATCTTCTTGCTGAGATTTTCCAGCACTTTGATCTCATCGGAGAAAATATGCTCACTGACCTCGACCAGCACCGCCATCACGTCGAGATTGCCTTCACGGGTGACTTCGATCTGATAGTGGGGTTCCACCCCTTCAGTGCCGACCAGCACGTGTTCCACCTGGGAAGGAAAGACGTTGACCCCGCGAATGATCAGCATGTCATCGGTGCGACCGGTGACCTTCTCCATCCGCACCAAGGTGCGGCCGCAGCCGCAGGGCTCAAGGAACAGCCGGGAAAGGTCCTTGGTCCGGTAACGGATCAGGGGAAAGGCTTCCTTGGTCAGGGTGGTGAAAACCAACTCCCCGGCCTCTCCGTAGGGCAGCGGCTCAAGCGTATCCGGGTCGACAATTTCCGGGAGAAAGTTGTCCTCAAGAATGTGCATGCCGCGCTCGGAATGCAGACACTCCATGGCCACGCCCGGGCCGATGATCTCGGACAGTCCGTAGATGTCCACCGCCCGAATCCCTAATTTGCGTTCAACCTCCTCGCGCATGTTCTCGCTCCAGGGCTCGGCTCCGTGGATACCGACCCGCAGCTTGAGCTCGTCGGGCGAAATGCCGACATCGGCCATGGCATCGGCGAGATTGAGGGCATAGGAGGGGGTGGACAGCAGCACGGTGGAGCCGAAATCGCGCATGATGGTCACCTGCCGCCGGGAGTTGCCGCCCGACACCGGGATGACCGTGGCCCCCAGGGCCTCGATGCCGTAATGGGCCCCCAACCCGCCGGTGAACAGGCCGTAGCCGTAGGCGTTATGGACCATGTCCCCCCGGGTGACGCCGGCCATGGTCAGGCAGCGGGCCATCACCGATGCCCAGAGTTCGATATCGGTCTGGGTGTAGCCGACCACGGTTGACTTGCCGGTGGTGCCGGAAGAGGCATGCACCCGGATGACATCGTCCATGGGGGTGGCAAAGAGCCCAAAGGGGTAACTATCCCGCAAATCGTCCTTGGTGGTGAAGGGCAGTCGGCGCAGGTCGGCCAACGACCGTATATCTGCCGGTTTGACCCCGGCCCGGTCCATTTTCTCCCGGTAGGGCAACACCTTTTGGTACATCCGCCCCACCAATTTCTGCAACCGCTTGAGCTGGATCGATTCCAGCCCGGAGCGCGGCAGGGTTTCTATCTCATTCCAATTCATGGGCCCACCTCAAAGCTTGCTGTTGGCATCCCGCTCAGGCATAGACCGCAGCCCGGCCGGCGGCGAACGCCTTCTTGTTGACTTCACGGAATTGCGCCCTGACCGTTTGTTCGATCACCTGGAGAAAGACCTCGGGGCTGACCGCGAGAAAATTGGACATGGCCCCCACCATGGCGACATTGGCGGTGCGCAGTTCGCCCACCGACTCGGCGACGGCAAAGGCATCGATAGCCACGACCTTGATCTGCCGGGAGGTCAGCTCGTCCAGGATATTCTCCGGATAGGTTGCCTTGCCCAGCGCCACGGACGGCGGCAGGATTTTTTGGGTATTGACCACCACCGCGCTATCCTTGTGGAGGTAGGGCAGATACCGAACCGCTTCCAGAATTTCGAAGGCCACCAGAATATCGGCGGTGCCCGGCTCGATCAGCGGCGAGTAAATCTTTTCGCCGTAGCGAAGATGGGCCTCCACCGAACCGCCCCGTTGGGCCATCCCGTGTACCTCACTCTTCTTGACGTCGAAGCCCGCCGCCAATTGCGCATGGGCGGTCAGTTCGCTGGCGAGCAGGATGCCCTGGCCGCCAACCCCGGAAAAGAGAATATTGCCACTCTGTTTCATGCCTGTTCCTCCTTTCTGGTGATCGCATCGAACTTGCAGACCGCCGCGCACTGGCCGCAGCCGGCGCATTGGACTTCAGCTATCTGCGCAAAGCCCTTCTGTTTCTCCCGATAGCCCCGGGCCACCGCCTCCTCTGAAGTCAGGGGCGTCCAACTGATCGCCGGACAGCCCATCTGCACGCAGAGCGAACAACCGGTGCAGTTATCGAGGTTGGTGAAATAGACCGGTTTTTTGCGACGCACCTCTTCGGGTAACAGCACACAGGGCGCCCGGCTGATAATCACCGAGAGATCCGGCGATTCGATTTCTTCCTTGAGCACCTTGCGGGTCACCTCCACATCGTGGGGATTGACCACCACCACCCGCTTGACCCCCAGAGCCCGGCACAACTGCTCCAGATCCAGGGCCGGAGCTTCGGCGCCCAGGATGGTCCTGCCCGAGGCCGGATTTTCCTGATGGCCGGTCATGGCGGTGGTGCGATTGTCGAGGATAATCACCGAGGCGTAGGAATTATTGTAGACCGCATTGAGCAGGCCGGTGATGCCGCTGTGCATGAAGGTGGAGTCGCCAAGCACGGCGACGATCTTACCCTCGCCGCTCTTGCCGAGCGCCTTGGACATGCCGTGGGCCATGGTCACCGAAGCGCCCATGCAGACGCAGGCGTCCATGGCCGATAGCGGCGGTAAAAACCCGAGGGTGTAGCAGCCGATATCGCCGGAAACAAACACATCCTTCTGCCGCGACAGGCCGTAAAACAGGCCACGGTGCGGACAGCCGGCGCACATGTTGGGCGGCCGCATCGGCAACGCCAGCGGAGCGAAGAGTTCGCCGATCGAGTCCGGCTCAACCGCCTTGCGGACGATAAACGAGTTCAGTTCGCCCTGATTGGGGATAATGTCCTTGCCGTGGCAGGCAATGCCCATGGCCTTGAGATGGGTTTCGATGAAAGGATCGAGCTCCTCGACCACGATCAGTTCGTCGACCGAAGCGGCAAAGGTGCGGATCAGCTGTTCCGGCAGGGGCCAGACCATGCCCAGCTTCAGCACCGGGGCATTGGGAAAGGCTTCCTTAACGTAGTTGTAGGGCACGCCCGAGGTAATGAATCCGCGCGACCCGGTTCCGGGTTCGATCCGGTTCTCCGGCAGGGTTTCAGCCAGCCGTCGGGCCTCTTCCATCCGTTTTTCCACCGCCTGGCGGCGAACGCGGGCGTTACCGGGCAGCATCACCAGTTTTGCCGGCATCTTCTCGATGGTCGGCTCCGCCACTTCGCAACGCGTCCCCTTCTTGACCACGCCTTTGACATGGGCAATCCGGGTGGTAATGCGGATGATCACGGGTGTGTCCAGCTGTTCGCTCAACGTATAAGCCCGCAGCATCATCTCCTTGGCCTCGGCCGGATCGGAAGGCTCGAGCATGGGCAGCTTGGCGGCAAAGGCGTAGTTGCGGTTGTCCTGCTCGTTCTGGGAGCTGTGCATCTGGGGATCGTCGGCATTGAGGATCACCAGACCGCCGCGCACGCCGGTGTAGGCCGCGGTGAACAAGGGGTCCGCCGCCACGTTGAGGCCGACATGCTTCATGGTCGCCAGTGCCCGGGCACCGGTGAAACAGGCGCCGATGGCAACCTCAAGCCCCACTTTTTCATTAGGAGCCCACTCGGCATACACTCCCTCATACCGAGCCAGGTTGCCCATGATCTCGGTGGACGGCGTGCCCGGATAGCCGGAGGCCACCTTGACCCCTGCCTCCCAAGCTCCCAGGGCGATGGCCTCATTGCCGGACAGCCACATCATTGTTTCCTTATCAAAAACCACCTTGCTCCTCCTGTGTTCACCCGCAAAAGGGGGTTGGTCGAAATGCTTCCTTCATTGTGGAACCGGAACCGAATACCGGTCGTTTGGTTCGACGTCCGGCAACTGTTTTTTCCCCGGCCTGCCCCGCTGGTCAGTTACTCTATCAGGCAGCATCCTTACCTTGAATGCAACCGGTTAGGCAAGCGCTTTTTCCCTCTCCGGGGTTCTCTTACAACGCTTCTTCCGCCCCATCAAAACCAGGCTGCCGGCAAAAAGGCGCCAGGCCGTACGTCAGGGTGCCGCTTTGCCTGGGGCCGGGGCCGGGGCCGATTTAAGGGTCATGGACCAGTCGGCCTGCTCCCTGGTGAGGTCGGAAGTGGCGGCAATGAATTCAGTCGACTGCATCAACTGCACCATCTCCCGGTTGAGCCTGGAGATGGTGATATTTTTGGTGGTGGCCAGGATACCGGCCACCCAATCGACCATCTCGCCGGTCTGCCGGGACATCCGCTGCGGATAGATGATAAAGCTGCCGAAATTGGCCCGCCCGATCCGGTTGCCGAGCTCGGAGCCGAGCATCGCGGCCACCGGGGCGGCCAACGTCTCGCGGGGCGCGGTGCCGGTGAGAATCGCCTTGAGGGGCTCTTTGCCGGTGGCCAGGTAGAACATGGTATCGGTCAGCACCATCGCCGGCTCGGTCGCCTCGCCGGGCAACAGTGGCCAGGAATAGATGGTGCTGCCTGCCACCGACTCCTGCGCTTCGCTGGCCACACCAAAGCCGGCGATCGCCTTCCGCAATCCCTGCATGGCGGTTTCGGCGATGTTTCGATCGCGAACGCCCAGGAACAGGGTCATTTTCGGTGCGGGAAAAAGACCGCCCTTGACAATATCTTCGAGCACGCCCCCGTATTGCGGCCCCACAGCCCGGCCCAACTCCTCAAAGGAGACGCCCAAGGTCTTGCGCACCGCGGTATCGAACTGACGAAATTCCTGCTCGTTGGCCGCAAAGGTCTGTTTAAACAGCTCGGGCCGCAGCGAAGAGGCCCAGCTGTAGGCCAGCGTGTTTTCCTTGAGCAGATGGAGCGACGGATTGGATTTCGCCGCCGCATCGATCGCGCTTTTCACCATCGGGTGGAGCTGATCGTAGCGATACTTGGTGCGCGCCCTGCTTTCCAGCCCCTGCCCGGTCCCATAGGTGATGGACACCGCGCTATCCACCCCCTGGAGCATCTCGCCACTCTGTTTGAGCTCGGGATTGACGGAGGTTTTGAGGAGATCGGCGAGCATGGCGGTGTTGAGAAAGACCCGGCTGTAGGTGGTTGCAAAGGGATAAGGCTTCCAGAAGAGCGCCGCATCTTTGAAGGCTGCGGCCTTTTCCAGCGACTTTTCCGTTTGCCGGGCCGCCATGCAGGCTTTGAGGGCAGCCGGGGCGTAGGCCAGCAGCACGGTCTGCCCCTCGGCAAGGCCGTAGATCGTCTGTTGAGGATCGATCACGATTTTAGTGAGCTGGAGCCCGTCGACGGTTTCCTTGGTGACGGCACTGCTGGTCACCAACCGGCCGAACAGATCAAGTGCCCCGGAGGCAGGGGTCGCGGCGACCACCACCAGCGAGGCACGCAAGGCCGCCACCGGATCCCGTCCGAGCAACTGCCGGTCGGGCTGCAGCACGGCCACGGTCGAGTCGTCGCCAAACACCGTGCGAAAAGCCGGATTGTTCATTACCTGGGCAACGGTGTCGTAGATCCGGTCGTATTCGGCCGTCTCTTTCGGATCAAACCGTAACTCCTGGAGGACGGCATGGATGGTGTCCTTGGCCAGGAAGCGCCCCAGGGCGGTGGCGGCGAAACCGTCGGTTACCGCATTGAGATGGGTGAGACTGACCGAAGCCACCGCATCCTGGGGCAGGTACCGGGCATACTGGGCAGCGGCCGCCCCTTGCTTCTGCAGCACTACGTAGGCACCAACACCGCCGATCACCACGCAACTCAGGATGATTGCCACAATCTTCTTCATTCTTCTTCTCCGCAAAGGGGTCTGGGCATCGGTTGCACAGCGGGCCGATCAGGCTGCCTGCACCGCGCTCGGTATACATCAAAGTTCTTTTTCAATGGCCTCCATGGCCTGCTGGGCTTCTTCCCATTTCTCGTAGGCCCGCTCAAGCGTCCGCTTACCCTGCTCGTATTCCTTGCTGGTGGCCGCCCAGCGCTCCTGATTGCTATACAGATCGGGGTCGGCCATCAAGGCCTCGAGTTCCCCCTTGCGGGCCTCGTACTTCTCGATTTCCCGCTCGGCCTCGTCGCTCTTCTTCTTCCAGGGGCCGAGCTTGCGTTGCAGCAACTGCCGCTCCTGGGCCCGCTGCTTGCGCTGGCCCTTTTTATCACTGTTCGGACCCTCATCGGTGGTGTCAACCTTGCGCGCCTGTGCTTCGACCCGGGCCTGGGCCTGCTGTTCCCCGCGCTCGGAGGCCTCCAAACGGCGGCGTTCGAGGTAATCGTCAATATTGCCTTCATAGATGGTGGCCTTGCCATCCTTGATCTCCAGCACCTTATTAACAAACGAATTGACAAAGAACCGGTTATGGGAAACCACGATGATCGTGCCCTCGTACTGGGCCATGGCCTCCTGGAGGATCTCCTGCGAGCTCATGTCGAGATGGTTGGTCGGTTCATCAAGCAGCATCAGGTTGGCTGGCCGCACCAGCATCTTGGCCAGGGCCACCCGCGATTTTTCGCCGCCGGAAAGGACCTGCACTTTTTTCTCGACCTCGTCGCCGGAAAAGAGGAAGGCCCCCAGCAGGCTGCGGACCTGGGTGATGCTCATGTCGACGGCGGTATGATAGACGGTGTCAAGGATGGTCAGCTCGCCGGGCAGCTCCTGGGCCTGGTGCTGACCAAAATAGGAGAGAATGACATTGTGCCCGGGCTTGATCGTCCCCTCGGCCGGTTCCACCCCGGCCATAATTTTAAGCAAAGTGGTCTTACCGGCGCCGTTGACCCCGACCACGCCGAGCTTGTCGCCGCGCTGCAGGGAGAAGCTGACGTTATCGAAGATGGTTGTTTCGTGGTAGTGCTTGTGCACCCCTTCAAGGGTGAGGACATCGCGGCCCGAGGGCGCGGCCGGCGGGAAGTTAAACCGGATGGCGCGGTCGGTCTCGGAGAGTTCGATCCGTTCGAGCTTGTCCAACTGTTTGACCCGGCTCTGCACCTGGCGGGATTTGGTCGATTTCGAACGGAAGCGGGTGATGAATTTTTCGCTCTGGCGGATCATGGCCTGCTGATTGTCATAGGCGGCCCGTTCCAGCTCGAACCGCAGCGCCTTTTCCACCAGGTAATGGGAATAGTTGCCCCGGTACACCGAGAGCTTGCCCAGGCTCAGCTCCCAGGTGATCGAGGTCACCCGGTCGAGGAACGACCGGTCATGGGAAATAATGATCATCGCCCCCTGGTACTGCTGGAGAAAGTCCTCCAGCCAAGTGAGCGAGTCGAGATCGAGATGGTTGGTCGGCTCATCGAGCAGGAGCAGGGCCGGTTTTTTGAGCAACAGCTTGGCCAGCATCAACCGCATGATCCAGCCGCCGGAAAAGCTCAACACCTCGCGCTCCAGATCGCTCGCGGAAAAGCCCAGGCCGAACAGAACCCGTTCGATCTGCGGGCGGATACGAAAGACATCACAGCCATCCAAAGCCAGCTGCAGATCACCCTGCCGGGCGAGCAGACCATCGATCTCCGGGCTGGACGGGTCGAGCACGGCCAGCTGGTCGCTCAGCCGCTCCAGTTCTTCCTGCTGGACCAGCACCTCGTCAAAGGCAGTCTCAGCTTCGGTAAAAAGGGTACGGCTGCCCAGATCGATGCTGACCTCCTGGGGCAGATAGGCCACCGAAAACCAGGAGGCACGGCTGACGATGCCGGGATCGACCTCATGCAGACCGCACATGATTTTGAGCAGGGTGGATTTACCCGAGCCGTTGACCCCGGCGAGGCCGACCCGGTCGCCCGAATGGATCTGCGCCGAAACATTACGGAATATATGTTTGCTGCCGTATTGCAGGCTAAGATCGTTGATACTGAGCATGGTCTCCTGGGGGTCTGAAATCTGTTCGGTGGTTAACCGGTAGGTTGCATTATGTATAAAGTCTGGCGCGGCTGATCGGGATCAACGCGCAGATTAAATCGATCCAGCAGCCCCAGCGCCTGCAACCGCTGGATGTTGGCGCCGCGCTGGCCGCGGAAAATCGAGGCGTCGCGCGGGGAGATGACCAGGGTCACCGGTGCTGTGTTGCTGGCCCGGGCCAGCGCCCGCCGCGTCCGCTGGAGCATCAGCCGCGCATTGACCAGTTCGCCGAAGGCCGGATGATAGGGGCCGGCCACCAGGGCCTGCGCCAAAGCGTCGGTGGGTTGCAGGCCCATCCGTACCACCTGGGTCCCCTGATCGTCAAACCGTTTTTTCATAGAGGCAGCCAGAACGATCGCCCGACCAAGCGACAGCGGTTGGTAGCCTCCTTGGCGGTACAGGGATTCCAGACCGCTGCCCCGGAGGACCAGCACCGGATAGAGGCGGACGAAATCGGGATGCAGCCCAAGGACCGTATCCATGGTTCGGCGGAGCGACCGGAACCCGTCGCCGGGCAGGCCGAGCATCAGTTGGATGCCCAGCCGGAGACCGCGGGCCTTGATCAGCTCGGCGGCCGCGGCGATGGCCGCCCCGTCATGGCCCCGGCCGGCCTGCCGGAGCACCCGGTCGTCGCAGGACTGGGCGCCCAGTTCGATTATCCCGACCCGATGCCGGACCAGCAGGTCGAGCCGCTCGGGGTCGATATAGTCCGGCCGGGTGGACAGCCGGATGTCGTGCACCTGCCCCGCAGCGAGGAAGGGTTGCACCGCCCCCAGCAATTCCTCCTGCCGTGGAATCGGCAGACCGGAAAAACTGCCGCCGTAAAAAGCCACCTGCACCAATTCCCGACGGTCCGGATGGCTGCGTGCCAACCAGTCGCGGATGGTTGCCCCGACCTCCAGCGCCCGCACCGGCGGGGACAGATGACCGCTGATGCTGTGTTGATTGCAGAAGATACAAGCATGAGGGCACCCCTCATGGGGGATAAAGATCGGGATAACCAGGGGTAGGCGAGGTCGGCTTGCTTCGATCCTTCGCACAGTCACGATCTCCCTGTCACGGTCATTTCGACCGCAGGGAGAAATCTCCGGCCCTCTCCTCTACGTTCGGGAGGTCTCAAAATCCCACCCAAGGAGCCGATCACTACCAACAACCTTCATTTTTTCGCCTGCCGAAGGTGCACCAGGGCCGCCCGGGCCGCCTGCTGCTCGGCCTCTTTCTTGTTGGAGGCCTGGCCGCAGCCCAGCTCCTCGCCCTGGAAGGAGACCGCCACCGAAAAAAACCGGGCATGGGCCGGGCCTTCCTCGTCGACCAACGCATATTCTGGGCCTTCGTTGAACCGTTCCTGCAGCAGTTCCTGCAGGGCGCTCTTGGCGTCGGTGCTGACCAACTGGTCCTGACGCCGATCAATATGGGGCTCAAAAAACCGCCGGACAAACGCCAGGGCCTGATCGTAGCCGCCATCGAGAAAAATGGCGCCGATCAGGGCCTCGTAGGCGCAACTGAGGATCGAGGATTTGTCCCGGCCGTGGGAGGCATCCTCGCCCTTGCCCAACAGGATGTATTGGCCCAAATCGATCTCTCGGGCCCGATCCGCCAGGCCGTGCTCGTTGACCAGGGCCGAACGGATGCGGGTCAACTTGCCCTCCCGCATCTCGGGGAAGCGGGTAAAGAGGATGAACCCCACGGTGAGATCAAGCACTGCATCGCCGAGGAACTCCTGGGTTTCGTTGTGCCGGCCGTCATCGAGCCGTTCAAAAGCAAAAGAACTGTGCACGAGGGAGAGTTGCAGCAGCTGCAGGTCGCGGAAATGGTAGCCGATCCGTTCCTGCAACTCCTGCAACCCTTCCTCGTGGTCCTGGATCAGGGCCGCGAGCGTGGTTCCCATGGGTTGGATTTCTCCTTGTCAAAAATAAAATCTATGGTATATCTTGCCGCACATCTTCAGGCGACGTAGCCAAGTGGTAAGGCAGTGGTCTGCAAAACCATTATTCAGCGGTTCAAATCCGCTCGTCGCCTCCAGTACACTCAAGCGGTCACAGATTTTCTGTGACCGCTTTTTTTATGCGCACCGAACGAAACCCATCTATTTACCTGATGGCGAGGATGCGGTCAAGAGGGCCCCATAAAAAAAGGGCAGAGCCTCTCGGCCCTGCCCTTCGTTTTTCCGTTTTTCAGGAATTTTCTAGTCGGTCATTGCACCTTGCGCCGGGCAAATCCAGCGAGTCCTGCCAAGCCGGCTCCGAAGAGGAGCATGGTGGCTGGTTCGGGAACGGGGGTGCCACCAATCTCTGTCACATGACTTAATCTACCAATATTGATATTATTTTGATCCACAGGTATTCCCATCTGACCGAAACTGAACACTGCATAGCTTAAATTATCAAGATTCTCAAATAAATATGTGTCGTTAGGCAATTGATTACCAGCACCTAATTTCAACAGGAAATATTCAGTATCTTTAACCAAATCATACGCATAAGTTTTAACAAGAGAACTTCCGTCATCATTCACAACCACTTTGATGAGATTAGAATCATTAGGATCGTCTTGTTTGTATTCAATCACATACCCTGTCCCCTTACCAATACTGGAAAGATAACTATTAACCCATGCTGTGACGATAGGATCGCCTGCGTTGTCCAATTTATCTTTCGTTAAAAAATAATCTAAACCTCCAACAGAGACGTTGGTACCCTCTATCTTTAATGCGTTAGCCACACCACACAATGCCAACAAAAACAATCCGGTTGCTAATCCAGTAAAAAATCTATTATTCATATCGTTTCCCTCTATTTATTTTGAACAAATAGTCCTGCCGAACCAATTCAATCAAACTTTCTTACCCTTGGTGATGCACAAACCATACCGTTATTGGCGATCCCGTCGAGTCAAATGGTAACTATTATTGATCATTGAGGACAGGCCACAATCATGAGCAGTTCTAGCAACAATGGATATCAAACAAAAATATAAGTATCATATTGTTAACGAAATAACGCCTCGTTACGCAAAACACTCCAAGCATGCAGACCATAGTAGCTAAAGGGCTCCGTGGACCTGTTTAAGCGATTTTTGCGTTACTTTTGCCTAAGAACTCGACAGGCGACAAATCTGTCCGTTCCAGTTTCCAGGAAAAAAGTGGCCGGAAAACCGGAAATACAACACATAAATACTGAAAAATTAGAAACTTATCAAACCACAGAGACCGACAATCGCAACGCCTCCGACAAGGCAGGCCAACACTATGCCACATGATGCTATGTCACTAGAAGTCCGTGGCTGTGTTATACTCCTGTTCGACTGCATGGATCGCCCCTTTGCGACCGAGCACACTTGAATAGAGGAGAAATCGATTGACAGTAAATTCCGGAGAAACAAACAAACCGTGTTCCTCGAGGTATCGGCCAACGCGGGCAGGCGGGGTCTGATTGAGGCGAGCCAGGGTGAGGTGCGGGGAGAATTTGCGGTTTTCGGGCTCAAAACCGAGGGTAAAGAGGCGGGTGGTGATTTTTCGCTGCAGAACAGCCAAGGGCTCGCTCGGAGCGACCCCGACCCAGACCACGCGGGGCTGGCCGCGCGGGGGGAAGAACCCGACACCCTGCAGGCGCAGGGCAAAGGGGGTAAATGTAATTTCGTTTAGGGCTTCACGGATATCGAGGAAGGCTGAACTGCTGACCTCGCCGATGAAGCAAAGGGTGAGATGGAGTTGTTCCGCCGGCACCCAGCGGGCATCGGGCAAGCCGCAGCAAATTTCGACTAATTGCTCCCGAATGTGCTGCGGCGGGTCGATGGCGACAAAGAGCCGTTTGTTCATAGCCTCCTCCCTGGTGTTTATACATACACGTAGGTTCTGTCATCTCGACCGCAGGGAGAGATCTCGTTGTTTCACTTCGCGGACACAGAGATTTCTCCCTGCGGTCGAAATGACCATTCTTCAGCTCCGCCAGTCCATGCCGATATCGCAGGCCTTGGCCGAATGGGTCAGGGCGCCGACCGAGATAATATCCACCCCGGTTTCAGCAATGCCCCGCACGGTCTGGAGGTTGACGCCCCCCGAGGCCTCGACCAGAGCGCGGCCGCCGATCAGCGCCACGGCCTTGCGCATGGTGGCCAGGTCCATGTTGTCGAGCATGATCACCCCCACCCCGCAGGCCAGACACTCCTCCACCTGCGCGAGCGTATCGGTCTCGACCTCGACGTTGATAGTGTGGGGCACCCGGCTCCGCACCCGCTGCACCGCCTCGGTAATCGAGCCGCAAGCGGCGATGTGATTATCTTTGATCAACACCCCATCGCTTAAGGAGTAGCGGTGGTTATGGCCGCCGCCGGCCCGGACCGCGTATTTCTCCAGCATCCGCAGCCCCGGCGTGGTCTTGCGGGTATCGACGATCTTCACCTTGAGCCCCTGGACCGCCTCGACAAAGGTTGCGGTCAGAGTGGCGATGCCGCAGAGCCGCTGGACCAGATTAAGCGCCACCCGCTCGCCCCGCAGCAGGGTCCGGGTCGCACCGCCCAAACACAAGAGTTCGTCCCCAGCGGCCACCTGCCGGCCATCGGCCAGAGCCCCGGTGCACACCACTTGGGGGTCGAGCAGTCCAAACACGCGAGCCGCCACGGTGGCCATCCCGACCACGGTCATCGGGTGGCGAGCGATAAAACACGCCTGCGCCCGATCCTGGGGGGTGAAAATTGCCTCGGTGGTAATGTCGCCGTGCTCCAGGTCCTCGGCGAGGAAGGTCCGCAGGACCTTGTCAAGTAAAAATGTATCCATATCAGCAGAGTTTCCGCAACCGCTCGGTTGACTCAATGGTTTTTTCCAAGTGGGCCCGTAACTCGGCGGCCTTGTCCCGCTCCTTCTGGACCACCGCCTCAGGGGCATTGCTCATAAATTTATCATTGCTCAGCTTGCCGGCAATCCGCTCCAATTCTTTTTCCAGCCGAGTCTTTTCCTTGGCGAGTTTTTCCAACTCGCCGGCCACGTCGATCAAGCCTTTGAGCGGCACCACCAGCTCGACATCCTGCACCAGCCCGTGCACGGCATCGTCGGGCACGATGCCGGCAGCGACAATCTGCAGGTTGGCGCGCACCATGGCCTGGATGCCAGGCGCATAGGTTTCGAGCAACCGGCGACGGCCCGCATCCGGGCAGATCAGGGTTGCCTCGATTTTGGCGCTGGGATGCACCTCGGCCTCGGTGCGAATGGTGCGCAGCCCGGAGATAACCCCCATGAGCAGCTGCATCACCACCTCGGCCTCCGGGTCGTCCCAGGCCGCCACCGGCTCGGGAAAGGGCTCGACCATGATCGAGCTGCGGTTGCCGGGCAGCTGCCCCCAGATCTCCTCGGTGACAAAGGGGGTGACCGGGTGCATCAGCTTGAGCACCTGCTCCAGCACGGTGAGCAGCACCGCCCTAGCCTGCTGCTGGGCGGCGGCATCCTGGCTGAACAGATCGGCCTTGATCCACTCCAGGTACCAGTCGCAGAATTCGTGCCAGACGAACTGATAATTGGCCGAGGCCACCTCGTTAAAATTGTACCCGTCCAGCGCCCCCCGCACCGCCACGATGGTGGCGTTGACCCGACTCAAAATCCAGCGGTGGGCCAGCGCCAAGCCTTTTGGGTCCGCCGTCATGGCGGTGATCGCCGGATCGGCCTCCTTAAGATGCATCTGGGCGAACCGGGCCGCATTCCACAGTTTGTTGATGAAGCGGCGGTAGCCGTCGACTCGCTCCTCGTCCATGCGGATCTCGCGGCCCTGGGCGGCAAAGGCGGTAAGGGTGAAACGAAACGCATCGGTGCCGTACTGCTCGATCATCACCAAGGGATCGATGACGTTGCCGGTGGATTTGGACATCTTCTTGCCGAATTTGTCGCGCACCAGGGCATGGAGATAGACATCGTGGAACGGGACCTCGTCCATCAGGTGGAGCCCCATCATCATCATCCGCGCCACCCAAAAAAAGAGAATGTCGAAACTGGTGATCAGCACCGAGGTGGGATAGAAAAATTCGAGCTCACGGGTCTTGTCCGGCCAGCCCAGGGTCGAAAAAGGCCAGAGCGCCGAGCTGAACCAGGTGTCGAGCACATCGGTTTCTTGGTGCAGGTCAGCGCTGCCGCACTTGGCGCAGACCGTGGGGGCGTCGATCTCGACCATCACCTCGCCGCAGGCCCCGCAGGTCCAGGCGGGAATGCGGTGGCCCCACCAAATCTGCCGGGAGATGCACCAGTCGCGGATGTTCTCCATCCAGGCGTAGAAAGTGCGGTCCCAGGTGTTGGGATGGATCTTAATCCGACCCTGCTCGACCGCAGCCACCGCCTTGTCGGCCAGGGGACGGACACTGACGAACCACTGCTTGGAGGTGGTGGGCTCGACCACGGTGGTGCAGCGGTAGCACTTGCCGACCGCATGCTGGTAGGGCTCGATCTTGTCGAGGAAACCCTGCTCCTCCAAATCCTTGACCACCTGCTTGCGGCAGGCGAAACGATCGAGGCCCGCATAAAGGCCTGCGGCCGCGTTCATCACCCCATGGTCGTCCATCACCTTGAGCCGTTCGAGGTTGTGGCGCAAACCGATTTCGTAATCGTCGCGGTCGTGGGACGGGGTGACCTTGAGCGCCCCGGTGCCGAACTCGCGCTGGACATGGTGATCGAACACCACCGGGATGGTGCGGTCGGTGAGCGGCAGGCGGATGCCGATGGTCTTGAGATGGTGGTAGCGCTCGTCGTCGGGATGAACCGCCACGGCCGTGTCGCCGAGCATGGTCTCCGGCCGGGTGGTGGCCACCACCAGCGAACCGGAACCGTCGGCGTACGGATAGCGGATATGGTAGAGCTTGCCGTCGGTGGGGTCGTGCTCGACCTCGTCGTCGGCCAGCGCGGTATGGCAGCGCGGGCACCAGTTGACGATGTAGTCGCCCTTGTAGATCAGCCCCTCCTTGAACAGCCGGACGAAAACCTCGCGCACCGCCTTGGACAGCCCCTCGTCCATAGTGAACCGTTCCCGGTCCCAGTCGCAGGAGGCGCCCATCCGCTTCAACTGATTGATAATGGTGCCGCCTTTTTCTTCCCGCCAGGCCCAAACCCGTTCGATGAATTTTTCCCGGCCGAGATCGTGGCGGGTCAGCTTTTCGGTGGCCAGCTGGCGTTCGACCACGTTCTGGGTGGCGATGCCGGCATGGTCGGTGCCCGGCACCCAGAGGGTGTTGTCGCCCTTCATCCGATGGTAGCGGATCAGCAAATCCTGGAGGGTGTTGTTGAGGGCATGGCCGATATGGAGCACCCCGGTGACATTGGGCGGCGGAATGACGATCGAAAACGAAGGCTTACCGGCCTCCATGGAGGCGCTGAAACTCTTCTGCTCCAGCCAGTGGGTGTACCAGCGTTGCTCGACTTCGGCGAATTCGTAGGCCTTGGGGAGATCGTATTTTTCGGGGCTGTTCGGGGCGGTGTCGTTCATAGGGTGTCGGGGGTGGCCGTCATGCGGTGGGGGGTTAACAACAAGAAAAGCGCCATCAGAGCACGCTCCAGGGTTTGGGCATAAAAATCTGTGCATACAGATCCAGGGCATAGCGGTCGGTCATGCCGGCGATGAAATCGCAAACCTGCCGATGGCGCTGCTGTTCCTGCTGCACGGACTGCACCGGATGGCGCAGCAGGCAGGAGGTCATGCCGTTTTCCGGAAACTCATGCTGGAGAAAAAAGCCGTAAAGATCGCGAATGATCCGCTGGGCCTTTTCGAATTCGTTGTGGACCCGGCAGTTGCGGTAGACATGATCGTAGAGGAAGGTGCGCAGCTCGGTGATAGTATCGTTCATCCGCTCGCTGAGGTGCAGCCGGCCGTCGTTACGCGCAAGCGTGGTGTACACCAGGTCGCCGACCATGGCGTTGATCCGCTGCGAGGAGCGGTCGCCGAGCACGTCCCGCAGATTACGGGGCAGGTCGGTAGGTTTAAGCATGTCGGCGCGCAGAGCGTCGTCCATGTCGTGGTTGACGTAGGCCATGATATCGGCCACCCGCACCAGCTGCCCCTCGAGGGTGGCGGCCAGCTCGGCGGTCTCCTGGGGCAGGATTTCGCCGTACCCCTTGGAGTGTTTGAGGATGCCGTTACGGACCTCCCAGGTGAGATTCAAGCCCTTGCCGTCGTTCTCCAGAAAATCGACAATCCGCAGGCTTTGGCGAAAATGCTTGAATCCCTTGGGATGGAGCAGGTTGAGGCTGAATTCGCCGGCATGGCCAAAGGGGGTATGACCGAGGTCATGGCCCAGGGCGATAGCCTCGGTGAGATACTCGTTGAGCGAGAGGCAGACCGCCATACTGCGGGCGATCTGCGAGACCTCCAGCACATGGGTCAGCCGGGTGCGGTAGTGGTCGCCGGCCGGGGCGAGGAACACCTGGGTTTTATGCTTCAAGCGCCGGAAGGTCTTGGAATGAAGGATCCGGTCGCGGTCGCGCTGAAAGGCGGTGCGCAGGTTGCACTGATCCTGATCGCGGGAAAACCGTCCCCTGGACTGGCTGCTCAGGCAGGCAAAAGGGGAAAGGTTCTGTTTTTCCTGCGCCTCCAATTGCTCCCGGATGCTGGGTTCCATAGCCATAGGCCGACTCAGGGCTGCCAGAGGAGGTAGGCCTTGATGAAGCTGTCGAGGCGACCATCCAGGACCGCATCGACATTGCCTTCCTCGGTGTTGGTGCGGTGGTCCTTGATCAGCCGATAGGGTTGCAGCACATACGAACGGATCTGGCTGCCCCAGGCGATCTCTTTCTTGTCGCCCTGGATATTTTCCTGGGTGCGCTGCTTCTCCTCCTTCTCCCGCTCAAACAACCGCGCCATCAGCATCTTCATGGCCGTCGCCTTATTGCTGTGCTGACTGCGCTCATTCTGGCACTGGACCACGATACCCGAGGGGAAATGGGTGATGCGGATGGCGGAATCGGTCTTGTTGACGTGCTGGCCGCCCGAACCGCTGGCCCGGTAGGTGTCGATGCGGATGTCCTTGTCGTTGATTTCGATGGCGACGTCGTCGTCGAGCTCCGGCATGACCATCACTGAGGCAAAGGAGGTATGCCGGCGGCCGCTGGCGTCAAAGGGCGAAATCCGCACCAGCCGGTGAATACCGACCTCGGAGCGCAGATAGCCGTAGGCATACTTGCCCTTGACCATGATGGTGACGCTCTTGGTGCCGGCCTCGTCGCCGGGGAGGAGGTCGAGAATGTCGGCCTTGAAGCCCTTGGCTTCCGCCCAGCGCAGGTACATGCGCAGCAGGATGCCGACCCAGTCCTGGGCTTCGGTGCCGCCGGCGCCGGCATGGATGGTGAGCATGGCGTTGCTGGCATCGTGGTCGCCGCTGAACATGCACTCCAGCTCCACCAGATCGATGCGACTGCGCAGGCTGTCGAGCCCGGCCACGACTTCCTGGTAGCTGTCCTCGTCGTTTTCTTCCTTGGCCATATCGAGCATCATCTCGGCGTCTTCAAGATCGCTGAAATTCTTCTGCCAGACCCCAATCAGATCCTGCAGCTGGCCCAACTGGCGCTGCACCCGCTTGGCCTCGTTCTGGTTGTCCCAGAAGTTAGGGCTGACGGTCTGCCGCTCCAGCAGTTCCACCTGTTCTTTCTTGCCGTCTAAGTCAAAGATGCTCCTTGAGCACCAGCATCCGGCCCTTGAGATTCTCGAGTAACTGTTTGGATTCTGCTGATTCGGTAACGTCGGCCATGGTACACCTCGTAATGCTACTGATAAAAGAAAAACGATCGCAACCCTACCGGCAGGGCCGGCGGAGGGCGGATCAAAGGCATCGAAATTTAAAACGACCGCCTCCGGAGACGGCTGCTACCGGCCCGGTTTGGTCGAAAGAAAAAACTTTACAATAAACAGAATCGCCGCAAGTCTCAAGGAAGAAAGCCGGAAATAGGGTTAAAACTCAGGATGTGCAAAGGCGGGGCGGGGAAGCGGGACCACCCCAACGACAAGCCTCGGGGCCGGAGCGATCCGAGCGGCGATCACCGCCCCTGCCGAAAACGAAACACCAATAGCAGCGGGATCAGGAGGAGACAGACAAGACCGAAACGATAGCCGAACCAGCAAAAGACCGTGGTTTGCTCAAGCATCGCCACCGGGGCGACCAGGGCCGCCTCGGTGAAAATTTCGGTCCGGGCCGAGACCCGCCCCAGGGGATCGACGAATCCACTGATGCCGGTATTGGCGGCGCGAACCAAGGTGCGCTTGGTTTCGACCGCCCGGAGCACCGCCATGGCCAGAGACTGCACCGGGGCGCTCGATCGGCCGTACCAGGCATCGTTGGTAAGATTGACCAGCAGATTGGCTCCGCGCAACACGGACTCGCGGGCGATGTCGGGGAAAACCGATTCGTAGCAGATCAACATACCCAGCCGCATGGATGCCAACCCCAGGGGCTCCATGGAGGTCCCGGCGGTAAAATCGCCGACACTGACCACCAGCGGCTCCAGGAAAGGCAGCAAACGGCGAAGCGGTACATACTCCCCAAAAGGCACCAGATGCTGCTTGGCATGGGTGCCACCGATCTTGCCGGCGGGTCCGATCAGCAGAGCGCCGTTGAAAAACTGGAGTTGCTCGCCCCCCCCTGCCCGGGAAATGCTGTTGACCAGCGGGGCCCCGGTCAGCAGCCAGGTGTGGGTGGCAGTGGTAAAATCGACAATTTTAGCGGCCAACGCGTCCCGCTGCGGATAAAAGGGCAAGGCGGTTTCCGGCCAGACCACCAGGTCCGGCTTCGGCTCTTGCAGCATCGGCCCGGTAAGCGCGATGTATTTGGCGACTGTGGCCTCTTTAGTCGCTGGCGACCACTTGACCGCCTGGTCGACATTGCCCTGCACCACCGCAACCCTGGCCTGGGAGGCTCCGGGAAGCGCACCAGCCATCACCTGATAGCGGGCCAATGAATATCCGAAGGTTCCAACCAGCAGCACGACAGCCAGGAGCAGCAGGGACCGCTCCCCTCGAAAAACCCCACGGCGGGTTCGCCCGCGCCGAAGGAGCCAACCGACCGCCAGGCTATTGCCCAAGACCAGGCAAAAACTCAAAAGATGATGCCCGCCGAGATCAGCCGCCTGCACCAACCGGGGCTGGCCAAAAAGGCCGTAGCCAAGATCCATCCAGGGAAAACCGCTCAGGAAGAACCCGCGCAGATACTCCAGACCGACCCAAAGCACCGGCGCCGCCCAAACCAGCAGGGCCACCGATTGTCCCCGCCGCCGGACACTCCCGGCCACCAGGCTGAGCAGCCAGCAAAACAACGCCGGAAAACAGGCCATGTAGGCGGCCAGAAGCAACAGGGCCGGCAGGGAAATCCACCAAGGCAGCCCGCCGTAACGGCCGAGCACAATCAAAATCCAATAGAGCAGCGAAAGGTTATAGAGCAGCCCGCAGACAAATCCCATCCGGGCGCTTCGTCCGGGCGTCACCGACCGCGCCGCCAACAGCAGCGGCACCAGCGCGACCACCAAAAGCGGCCACCAGCCGAAATGCCCGGGCATGCCCAGGGCCAGCAGACAGGCGGTGGCGACTCCTGGCAAAAGCCACGGCCCCTTGCCCTCGGTCCTGGATTCAGGCCTCATCGACCCTGACAATCCTGACGGTTTTGATCCGCCGCTGGTCGGCGCCGAGCACCTTGAAGGCCAGGCCGTTCTCATGCACCACCACCCCGGAAGGCGGCACCTTGCCCAGACGATGGATAATGAATCCGCCCACCGACTCATAGGGACCTTCCGGCAGGGTCAAGCGGAAATGAGCTTCCACGTCCTCGATGTCGATTTTCGCATCGACAATGACCGTGCGTTCATCCACCACCCGCAGCTCGCTCTCGGCATCGTCATGCTCGTCATCGATCTCGCCGACAATCTCCTCAATGACATCTTCGAGGGTGACCAGCCCGCGCACCCCGCCGAATTCATCGACCACGATAGCCATATGGATCTTCTTGAGCTGAAACTCGCGTAGCAGTTCGGTGATGGGTTTGGATTCGGAAATAAAGGTGGCCGGATTCAACAACTCCTTGATATTGAGATCTTTATCCTGGCCACAGGAACAAACGCGCAATAAATCTTTGGCATGCAGGATTCCGATGATCTGGTCCGGGTTATCCTGATACACAGGGATGCGGGTATACCCTTCCTCATTGATCAATCGGATCAGTTCGGGCACCGATGTCTTTTGCTCGGCGCAGATCATCTCCGCCGAAGGGGTCATGATTTCCGAGGCTATGGTTTCCCGGAAATCAAAGATGGAATTGATCAAACGTTCCTCGTGAACCGAGATCAGCCCCTGTTCCTCACCCTCCTCCAGCAGTTCCTGGATTTCATGCTCCAACTCTTCGGTGGTATCGGGGGCGGAGCGGATACCGAGGGCGGATTTCATTTTTTCAAATAACGACTTACCGGAGGGTTCTTCGTCCGAAGGCGCCGAACTGGCCGGCGACGGCTCCACATTTTCCATAGCTATTAGCATGCTCCTGTTGCGGGATAAATAACGATTGCAATGAAAGTAGGATAACCGCCCATAAAGTCAAGGGAAACTTCAGACCTGCCGCGCATTTGAAAAAACAACCCGCAAATGCGCCTGATGACAATGCCCCGGCAAGCCAAGTTTTACCCGAGCTTCCCCTTGACGCCCCGGTACGGGTGTGCTAATAGATGCGCTCGTTACGCGTGCCGCCTGCGGCCCCGTGCACCCCACACCTATTCTGATTTGGGCCGTTAGCTCAGCTGGTAGAGCAGTTGACTCTTAATCAATTGGTCCGCGGTTCGAATCCGCGACGGCCCACCATAAAATCAAGCACTTAGCCAGCAATGGCTAGGTGCTTTTTTTGTTGGTGCTACCCTTGATAAAAAAAGCAGGGGTTGACCATTTACAAAAACAACTTCAACGCATTCAGAGCGTTAGCACCCACTTGCTGCACCATGGGTCTCGGGGTGGCAAATGTTCATTAACACTATCGTTAATCACCGAACAAACGTTGCTATTCCTGCAAAAATAACTTACTGAGATTGTATCGATCTTGCCAAGTTGCCAGGAGAAAGGCGCTGTCAATGTATGGCAATTAAAGCACTCCTTGACAAGCGCATGTGTGACAAACATCTGGCAAAAAATATGACGTTACAAAACAATATAAAAATAATTAATGTTTATTAATTAAAAGTTGAGCCAAGGTTACATTTATGATTTTTGAAAATTCAGGAAAAATTATAAAATATTTTACTGATAAAAAAATAACCGGAAATTCTCTGGCATATGTTACGACACATGCCAAAAGATTTGCATTTATGCTTCACGAAATAAAAAAAATTAGAGAATCTATTAAGGAATCACCAATAACAGCTTTAGACATAGGTCCTTCATTTTTTACTGAGTTATATAAAATTGAGTTTCCTGACGATAATCTATATACACTAGGCTTTGACTCTGCTGAGACTAGAGGCGGACATTTCCCATTAGAAATAAATTATAAAAAAGATTTCCATTTTCACTACAATCTTAACGACTCTCAACATTCTAGCGTTTTACCTTGTAATTTTAAAAAATTTGATATCGTTATTATGGCGGAAGTCATCGAACACCTATACACGGCTCCTGAAATAGTTTTTAAAAATATAAAACAAACCATAAAACAAAATGGATATATTTTCATTCAAACTCCAAATGCTGCATCATTATCAAAAAGAATGAAGTTAATGTTTAAAGGTAAAAATCCCTATGAAATGATCAGATTAGACCCTAACAACCCTGGTCATTTTAGAGAATATACAAAGACTGAATTGGTTAAAATTTTCAACGATTTATCATTTAAAACAATAAATATTGAAAGTACTAATTACATTAAGTTCGATTCCCAAAAAGGATCTATACAAAAATTTTTAAGATCTTTGTTTTTCCCTGGGCTAAGGAGATATCTATTTATAATATTGAAAAATGCATAAATAACAATTAGCCGTTAACCTTCAAACATCACAACCAAGGAGCGTTAGACCCCAAATCAGCCGGAGCCCTGTCCGGCCTTAAAGAGGCAACGATGGCGGGGGCATGGCAACGGAGATGTACCGGGGGGCATGCGGGGGAAGAGGAAGGACTCACCCGTACCACGAAACGAACGGTTGCAGCACCGGAAGTGTTAACGGAATGCGAGCCATAGAGGAAAATTGCACTCGCCAGGATAACCAAGCCAGGAAGCAGGGAAAAATCTTACTGTGCACAATAACAGAATTAGATTCCTCAGCAGAATCCCTACCTATAAACTCCAAAAATTCTCTGAAATTTATATTCATATCGGTTATGATAGCCATTTTTCTTTTAAAAGGAAACATCATTACACCATTTCTATTTGTGGTCAGAAAAGTTCCCCTATAAATTAATTTGAATATTTACTTAATAAAGTAGAAGTTGCGAGGTTGTTATATTGTCAGATATTTGCAAGAAATGTGCAGCATGTTGTCAAAGATACCCCTTCATAGAATTGTCGCAAAAAGAAATTTCTTCTCTAAAGGAAGCGACCGGAATCCATCCTGATCTGTTCACCAATCGAAAAGGTGACGAAAATGACGAATACTTCCTGCAATTCAAAGAAAATGGCTTTTGCTATTTTCTATCTGAGGAAGGCGATGCTTTCTACTGCAGCGTATATGCAGCAAGACCAGGTATTTGTAAAAATTTCCCCTCAGACCCGTTACAGCAAGGAGTCTGCAACGCCAACAACCTGAGATTACAACTTAATGATTCTAAAGCCGCCTCGATGGAGTGCGATTCAAATCACTGAAGTCTTGGCCCTGACACCTTATTCTTGACCCCATGAAACACCCGCCTGCAAGTGGGCTATCAGCCGTGTTCGTTCGCTGGCGCCAGGAATTTTTTTTTTGATACATGCGCGAACACTACAACCTCGATGGCCTGGCCAACCTGTAGGCCTGCAGGAAAGCAACGCCCAGGCACGTGCAAACTCACGGCGGCGGTTCCGTACACGAATTGACGACGGCAAAACACCTCGAGAGCTAGCCGAAAAAGTCAGGCTTCGAGAGATTGCAAAATTACTTGCTGTGGCAGAGGAAAGGCTGGGGGCTCCCCCTGACTTCTCTCATTCTACCTGCTGAAGTTTCTATGCTTACCCGCCAGCTTACACTTAATCCCGATAGCGTCGAACCAAATCGCCATACGCATCGATCCGTCGATCACGGAAATAGGGCCAGATGCGCCGCACCTGTTCACTGCGCTGACGGTCGAGGTCGACGATCAGCACCTGCTCCTGCTCGTTGTCGGCCACGGCGAGCAGTTCGCCTTGGCAACCGGCCACAAAACTGTTCCCCCAGAACTGGGCACCGGTGCCAGCCCCTGAAGGATCTGCCTCGAAGCCGACCCGGTTGACGCTGATCACCGGGATGCCGTTGGCGATGGCATGGCTGCGCTGGATGGTAACCCAGGCCTCGCGCTGCCTGGTTTGCTCGGCCGGGACATCATCGGGATCGTAGCCGATGGCGGTGGGATAGATGAGCATTTCAGCACCGGCCATGGCCATCAAGCGGGCCGCCTCAGGATACCACTGATCCCAGCAGATCAGCACGCCGAGTCGACCTATTGAGGTGTGGATCGGCGTGAAGCCGAGATCGCCGGGGGTGAAAAAAAACTTCTCGTAATAACCTGGATCATCCGGGATATGCATCTTCCGGTAGATGCCGGCAATGCTCCCATCTGTCTCCAGGACCACGGCGGTGTTGTGATACAGTCCTGGCGCCCGTTTTTCAAAGAGCGAGGTGACGATTACGATGCCAAGCTCCCTGGCCAGGGCGCCGAAAACTTCGGTGGCTGGTCCGGGGATCGGTTCGGCCAGGTCAAAACAGGCCGTGTCCTCGGCCTGACAAAAATAGCGGCCGCAGTGCAACTCTTGCAGCACTGCCAGCTGGGCGCCCCCTGCTGCGGCTTCGCGGATGCCTTGGATGCTTTTATCGATATTGTCCTGTCGGTTGTCACTGCAGCGCTGCTGCACCAGTCCAACTTTTACGATGTTCATGCCAGTACTCCTGTGGGAATCTGCATAGTAACGCAATGCAGTGAACCATGCTGCGTCAGTAACGGCAGGCAGTCGATGCCGACAATCCTGTGTTCAGGGAAAACCCGGGCAAGAATTTCCAGGGCTGCGGCGTCCTGTTTCTTTCGGTAGGTAGGGACCAGCACGGCTCCGTTGATGATCAGAAAATTGGCGTAGGTGGCTGGTAGCCGCAGGCCATTTTCATCAAAACAGGGTTGCGGCCAAGGCAGAGGAATCAATCGATACGGGTTGCCATCGACGGTGCGGAAGGCCCGCAGTTCGGCTTCCATCGCCGCCAGAGCTTGATGGTGTTCGTCTTCAGGATCATCGCATTTGACATAGAGGATGGTGTTGCCAGGGCAGAAACGGGCCAAGGTATCGATGTGGGAGTCGGTGTCGTCTCCGGCCAGGTAACCGTTTTCCAACCACAAAAAACGGGAAACACCGAACAGGCCGCCGAGGGTCTTTTCGAGGGCTTGGCGGTCGAGATGGGGATTGCGGTTAGGGTTGAGCAGGCATTCACTGGTGGTCAGCAGCGTACCGGCACCGTCGCTCTCGATGCTGCCGCCCTCAAGAATCACCCCGGGGATACGAACTTCACGTTTGCCGAATACCCCGGAACGGGCCAAGGTGCGGGTCATCATATTGTCGAAATGGGCGGCGAATTTCAAGCCCCAGGCATTGAAACCGAAGTCGAGCAGCACCGGCAGGCCGTCCTCAAATATCGTGATCGGACCAAAGTCGCGGGTCCAGGTGTCGTTGGTCGGCATCTGCAGCAAAGTGACACGCTGCAGGTTCACGCCGCCCTGGCGCAGCTGTTCCCGTACGGTTTCTATCCCAGGGGCAGCAATCAGCACACGTTCGAACCGGCTGATTTCCCGGGCGAGGTTGACGAAAACCGGTGCAACGACCGCCATCGTTTCGCGCCAATCGCTGTCCGCATGCGGCCAAGCCAACAACACGCCATCCTGTTCTTCCCACTCGGCCGGAAAACGTACTTTCATCCTATCCTTGTCCTGAAAAAAATATAATTACGATACCAGCGCATCCTAGCCCATCTCCTTTTGATTGTAAATATGCTCGCCCTGCAGGTCGATGAAGTCGAAAAGAAAAGGGTAACCGATGAACTCAAGCCAGCTGTAGGTGGAAGGATAGGCTCCCGTTCGTGCTGGAACCGAAGACGATGCTTTTTTCAGGCCGAGGAATTTTTCGCCGCCGATAATGGAAAGCCGGAGGCAACCAACATGCCGCAACGTTAGCTCCGCGAAAGCGCCATCTGTGGAATGCCTGGCGCCGCTGTCGAAAGGTGGGGCACTGAGCCTCCCCTGTCTTGGGGGAGGCTCGGTGATGGCAAGGTGTTGTTCGCCTAATTATTCCGAGAGTCGTTTGGATATGCGGTTATAGGTTTCTTTCAGTTCTTCTCCCACGATTTTGGCTTTGGAGATATACTCCTCGGAGGTGTCGACGGCGCTATCGGCGATCTTCGAAGCTTTTTCCTTTACTTTGAGCCATTTTTTTTCCGCTTCTTCAAATTCTTGTCTGGCGTCCATGGTGGCAAGGTGGGCCTTGAGGTTGATTTTTTCCCGTTCCACCTGCAACTTCTCGATTAATTTGTCAAACTCTTCTCTGATTTCCATGAGATGCCTCGTTGTTAGTTGTTTTCAGGGAGTCTAGATCTGGCCGCTTCATAAAGCGGTAGCGTGGCCAGATTGTATAACGGCTAGTGTAAAATCATAACCACTTCATTGAAACCTTGGGAGATGCTATCGCATAATAATTCAAGTTTCGAGCTTGCTTCCCTTGCCCTCAAAAAGTAGCTAAAATATTGAAATAACTTAATTTCACCACGGAACGCCTTCCGCTTTCGGATATAGTCAATCTGCGAAAACACCCAATAATATCAGCAAGAAAAGGCTTCAAGAGATATTACCCGACCGTATCAGGAGCAACAAGAGACAAAACGACTGCATGACCGGATTTCTTCCTTAAGTGCCTATTTTGGGCGAAGCCGGCCAACATTCCGAGGTGATTGCGGCCGCCGGTGTCTGCAAAAGTACCGTGGATGCCACGATCAACCTAGCCTCCGCCACCGGCCTTTCCTGGCCGCTGTCTGTTGATTTTGATGACCAAGCCCTTGAGCGGCATCTATATCCTCCTGCCGTCCATCCAGCCGTCCGTAAACTCTCCCAACCTGACGGGCAGGCCCTGCTGATGGGCTTGCCAACAACAAGAAGCAAGGCCTGCCGGAAAGCAACGTCCAGGCGCGTACAGTGTGCCGATCTGCCCGAGGAGGTTCGGTTCCGGATGCTGGGGATGAAGAGCAAGTATTTCATCGGCACGATCAAGCGCATCGCCTACCGGGCCGAGACCGCCATGGCTATAGTGTCCGGCAATCCATGCGCCGCCCGGACGATGCCCGCAGCCTGTATGCGACCGAGGCCGATATCCTCCAGGATCAGACCGAGAAGAAACTCACGGGGCGGCTCCACCAACCGGCGAACCGCTGCAGCAGGGAATTGATACAACACCTTTGGAGCGTGGAACGCAACCGAAACGGTTTTTTCCGGGCACTGATCTCCGGTTGGTCGACGAATTGGTATCGTCACAAAATCTCTTGAGGTCAGGAGGACTGAGTTTTTTTCACAAAAAACTTGGTGCCTTTTGCTTTTTACAGTCATACTCGACTATACTTGCAGAAAGACAATCCGCAACACCCTCCGACCGAGCAAAACAAACGAGAGGCACGCATGGAAAAAAGACGATTCACTCGTATCGGCTTCAACATGGCCGCAGAGTTGACTGTGGATGAACAGATCCACACCTTTTCGCACGTAGGCAATCTCAGCGTTGGCGGTTGCCTCCTTGAAACCCCAAAAACGATGACGGTAGGCGCTTCATGCCGATTCTGGCTGCCCCTCGAACCGACTGATCCCGAACTGGGGGTGGAGGTCTTCGGAGAGATCATCCGTTGCGACGGGGAGACCGTCAGCGTGCGCTTCACCCGCATCGACCCCCAAAGCCTGTTTCATCTGCACAATATCATTCGCTACAATGCCGCCGACCCTGATCAGGTTGAAAACGAAATCAGCGAACATCTTGGACTGGTCTGATGTTCCAGGTGCAGCCCACCTGAGCCCTTGGAACCCAAACCAAGCGAGGAGATGATCCATCATGCATATCGACTACAACCTCATCAAAGCTCTGACCTTTTTCCAGGAACAATACGACAAACTGTCCGCCGAGATCCAGCAGGTCAAGATCCAACTGAAAAACAGCCCCCCGCTCGAACCCGATGTGTCCGGGGCACGACAACGCGCCGAATGGCGCGCCTGGCTGGAACTACAGATCGCCACCAGACAACGTCTCCGGGAGGAGCTGATTAAATCCCTGCTCGACAAGGGCGTGACCATCAACAACCTGCCTGAATGAACCGGACGGCCAGTTGCCCAAGCCCTCCCGACAACCACTACCGAATGCCAACGTCCGCCTCTTTGTTCCCTGCTCACCATTTCCCGGTCTCGTTTCCTTTCCTCCCCCTTTTCTTTCCCCTGATCATGATAATACTATGGCTTGGACAGAAAAATAATCCTCTGGAACACCACTATCATGGAAAAAAAAAGCTGGGACACCATCCCTTCACTGCAGGGCCTGGATGTAGACTGGGAATACAAACCGGCATCGCCTCTGGGCAAAAGAGCTTTTATCCGTCTTAAGGAAACGGACATTTTTGCACTTTTTGAAACACGGGAAATTTTCGTCAAGATCGCCACCTCCGAGAACAGCTATACCGGTCGCCTGCTCGACATCAGCGAAGGAGGCATATCCGTATGCCTAGCCACCCTGCTTGAAGAGAACAGCCCGGTGAAGGTCGGTTTTTTCCTCGGAACGATGAAAATCATTTCCAAGGCGGTGGTCCGGCATACTCAGAAAAAAGGGGCGATGTACACCACGGGATTCAAATTTATTGACCTCAACAAGGAATGCGGGGAATATATTCGCGGCCTCTACGCCTCCAAAGTCCTGCACCAAACCTACTGATCGAAACGGCCTGCCCGACTTCTTTTGCTCAAACAATGCATCCCAGCGACATCCTTATTTGACTTCTCCGGCGTGCCCCCTTAAAATAAAGGGACAGGTGCGCACTTGACGACCCCAGCGCCCTTTCCCCAGGATGCCGTGTCAACCGAATTGAATATGGAGCAAGGTGCAGCCTATCACGCCCCCCTCACCAGAGCAACAGCCCCTCCACAACCTTCCCGCTTACACGTCCGAGAAGAAAAACGGTCTGGTTTCTTTGCTGCTCCTGCTGTTCCTCTTTTCCATCCTCTGCACGACCTCACCCCTCCAGGCTACCGAGCTTAACTTCTCGCCGCAACACCCTGTCCGTGTGGGGATATTCACCTTTGAACCCTTTAATTTCATCGACCAAGACGGCATCGCCCAAGGGTTGAACCCGGACCTGCTCCGAGAAATCATCCGGGACGAAGACTGGCAGGTGACCTTTGTGCCGGGCAGTTGGGCCGAGGGGCTTGAGCGGTTGCAGCGACAAGAGATCGACCTGATGCTCTCGGTCGCCCGTACCCCTGAACGCGAAAAAATCATGGACTTCACCCAAGAGTCGGTCGCGGAACTCTGGGGCCAGGTTTTTGTACGCCCGGAAGGCAAACCGAAAAACATTTCCGACCTCCATGGCGAACGGGTCGCCATCATGCGCAGGGACATCAGCGGCGATAATTTCATTAAAACGGCGGAACAACTGGGCATCCGCTGTGAAATCGTTGAATTGGCCTCCCATGACGAGGTCTTTGCCGCCGTACGGGACGGAGAAGCAGATGCCGGGGTAGCCCCGCAGCATTTTGGCCTGCGTCACACCGACACCTACAATCTCGTGGGCAGCACCATCTTGTTCAGTCCATTCTCCATTTATTTCGCGAGCAAAAAAGGGACCCATCGCGAATTGCTGAATCATATCGATGCCAATCTTGCCCGTTGGAAACGGGACAAAAACTCCTTCTACTATCAGAGTCTTAATGAGTGGTTGGCCAACAAGGATGCTCCATGGGCGCCCCCCACCTGGCTGCTCTACGCCCTGCTGGGGGCAACGCTCTTTATACTCGTCTTTGCCGGTTTTTCCCTGTACCTGAAAAAAACAGTCGATCGAAGAACCAAGGAATTGCGGGAGAGCCAAGCGACTCTTCTGGCGATTCTCAACGCCTCCAAGGAAGCTATTTTTCTTGCCGAACCCAGCGGCACCATAATTGCCGCCAACAAGGCGATGAGCGCTCGCCTGCAAGCATCTGACCAGGAATTTATTGGCCGGAAGATTACAGATCTCCTGCCTCCGGAGATCGCCTGCAACAAAGAAAAAGGCATTGACCAAGCGGTGGCGACGAGCGAAGCTGTCGTCTTGCAAGACCAGCAGGATGACCGAACCTTTGAATCACGATTCTACCCGGTGCGGGACCAAGGGGACCACATAGGTCAGGTGGCCATATTTTCCCTGGATATCACCGATCGCAAGCTAGCCGAATCCTATCGGGAGATGGGCCGGGAGGTTCTCCAAGTACTCAACGAACCGATAACCGCATCGCAGGCTATCCAGCGCGTACTCGATCTGCTCAAGACCCGAACCGGGTTCGATGCGGTGGGCATCCGTTTGCAGGCAGGGGAGACCTTTCCCTATGTCGCCCAGCAAGGATTTCCCCAAAATGTATTATTGAAGGAGGACACCCTGCTGGCGTGCAGTGCCAATGGCGGCCTCCACCGGGATCAGGACGGCAAGGTCAGGATGCACTGCCCCTGTGAATTGGTGCTCGCCAACCAGGCCGACCAAGCCGGTCTAGCCTTCACCCCCGGAGGCAGCTTCTGGACCAACGATGCCGCCCGGTTGCTCGACATCCGCCCGGACGATGGTTCATACTTGCACCCAGCGAACCAATGCCTCCATCTTGACCAGACCTCCTTTGCGCTGGTGCCGATCCGCAGCAAAGAGGGGATCATCGGCCTGATCCATCTCAATGACCACCGCAAGGGATGTTTCACCCCCGAGTCAGTCGACATCCTGGAAGGCATCGCCTCGCACATCGGCGCCGCCCTGATGCGGTTGCAGGCCGAGGACGCCCTGCTAACCGAACGAAAACAATTATCTGATATCATTGGCTTTCTTCCGAATGCCACCCTCGCCATTGACCTGCAGGGACGGGTGATCATCTGGAACAAAGCCATGGAAAAAATGACGGGAATATCGGCAATCGAGATGATCGGCAAAGGCGACTACGCCTACGCCGTCCCCCTCTATGGGGTGGTGCGGCCGCAACTCATCAATCTCATCCTTGAGGATAATGAAGCGATCAGCGGACTGTATCCTGAAATCATCCATGACGGGGACACCCTGATGACTGAGGTGTTCTGCCCTGCCCTCTATGAGAAGGGCGCTTGGGTATACGCCAAGGCATCACCCTTGCGGGACAGTTCTGGGGCCGTCATCGGAGCGATCGAAAGCATCCGGGACATCACCGAGAACAAACAGGCCGAAGAAGAAAAGAAGAACCTGCAGACCCAACTGATCCAGGCACAGAAAATGGAAGCCATCGGCACCCTGGCAGGCGGCATTGCCCACGACTTCAACAATATCCTCGGTGCGATTCTCGGTTACGCCGAAATGGCGCGGGATGCCAGCCCTGCGGGTTCCATGGCGACCAAGGATCTAGACAAAGTCCTGGAGGCCGGTCATCGCGCCGCCACCTTGGTCAAACAGATTCTCTCCTTCAGCCGCCAGGCCGACACCAAACGCATCCCCCTGCAAGCCGGCCATATCGCCAAGGAAGCCATCAAACTGCTCCGACCCGTCCTGCCGTCGACCATCGCGATCAGGCAAAAAATCGAAACCAATAGTACCCCCATCCTCGCCGACCCCACCCAGGTGCATCAAATCCTGATGAACCTCTGCACCAACGCCTTCCATGCCATGGAGCAGACCGGCGGCACCCTCGAGATCACCCTCAAGGACTGCGAGCTCTCCGCCGAGGAGTTGCGACAGCAGCCGAACGTGGCCCCCGGCAGGTTCGTGGTACTCTCCATCGGCGACACCGGCCAGGGCATCGCCCCTGAAATTCGGGATAAAATATTCGACCCCTATTTCACCACCAAGGAGGTCGGCAAAGGAACCGGCATGGGATTGGCCATCATCCATGGCATTATCAGCAGCTACGGCGGATTCATCACCTGCGAAAGCGAACCCGGAACGGGGACGGAGTTCCGAGTGTTTTTCCCCGCCATAGCCCAGGAAATCATCCCGGTGGACACACACCTTGCCGCCAATCTTCCCGGCACCGAGCGCATTCTCCTGGTGGACGACGAGGAAATCCTGGCCAACCTGGGCAGGACGATGCTCGAACGATTGGGGTATGCGGTGACGGTGCGGACCAGCAGCCAGGAGGCGTTGAACACCTTTGCAAACCAGCCGGACCGGTTCGATGCGGTGATCACCGACCAGACCATGCCGGGCATGACCGGCGTGGAACTTGCCCGGCGGATGCTGCACATCCGGCCCGACCTGCCGATTATTCTCTGCACCGGCTACAGCACCCTAATCAACGAAGAACAAATCAAGGCCGAAGGCATCAGCGGTTTTGCCATGAAACCCCTGACCAAAAAAGTGCTCTCCACGCTCCTCAGGCAGGTGCTCGCCGACAAAAACACCCCGCGTTAAGTCGGTCCAGAGCTAACGGTCGGCAAAACGACTGCCTGCGCTTACTCCGCCGACGACCTCCTTTGCCACCGATCCTGCATGCGCTGCCGTTGTTCCGGGGTGGCATTCTCCCAGCGTTCCAGAAGCTGCGCCCGTTGATGGGGAGTTGCTTGCCGGTACCGTTGCCGGAGCTGGGCTTTTTCCTCAGGGCTCAGAGAGCGCCACCGGTTTTTCAATTCCTGGCGCTGTTCCGGCGAAAGTTTACGAAATTGCTCACGGGCCGCGCGCAACCGTTGTTTTTCTTCCGGCGAGAGTTTTTGGTATTGCTCAAAACGCGCCCGTATCCAGTCCCGCTCTTCGGGCTTAAGGGCCTGCCACTTCTGAAACCGCTGCCGAGCCTCGGACCGCTGTTCCGGGTTCATGTCCAGCCATCGCTCCGCCCCCTTGACCAGACGGGCCTGTTTTTCGGCGGGGAAAGAACCCCAATCATTGGCAAAGGGCTGCAGCACCCGCTGCTGCTGCGGGCTCAGCTCTTTGAAATCCTGCGCCAGGCCCGGAAATGCCCCCAACAACACCACAACGGCGGCAAACGCGACCCCCAGCCACCACCCGTCCTGACAACGCAGCCTACTTATCATTGCTGTTCTCCTTCTGCGTTGCATGGTCCTTCTCCATATCCTCAAGCTCAAAGGGATCAATCCACCCGGTGTCCCGGTCTTCAAATGATCCCAGAAACTCCAGCATTTCCACATTCGGCACCTCGTTCCCGGTTTCCGGGGATTGGGCACGGACCTGCTCCGCCATGACCAACAACAGGACGAGGAGCAGCAACGCCGGACAGCTCGCCCTCTTCGCCGTCTGCCGAGGCAAGCCACTGGTAAAATTCGATCTCTTCAAAAAATTCAAGCGATTCCTCTGCTGTTAAAATTCCTAAATCCGCCACCAGATCCTTTTCATGCATATCCCCCTGCAAGGGACCGAACAGCACCATGAGCACCAGCGCCACCGCTGTCATCGCCGAAGCCGCCAGACCAAACATCGGCAACGGCCGCCGCAGGAAACTTTTCTGCGCCACGCCACCTACAAGCGCCCGGTTGCGGGCCCGCGCCAAGCGGGAAAGGGTGGCGCCATCCAGGTCGGTTAACGATTCGTCCAGAAGCCGCTTGGCTGCATCCGCCATTTTTTGCTCTTGCTCGTTCATGGCCAATGGTCTCCCAATTTTTGCCGAAGGGTATGCACCGCCCGGGAATAATGCGTCTTCACCGAACCTTGGGTGCAACTCATGATCTCGGCAGTATCCGCCACACTCAACCCCTCCCAGCTCCGCAGTAAAAACGCCTGCTGCTGGCGGTGCGGAAGCGCCGACAAGGCTCGCTGCAGAACACCGAAGGCATGGTTGACTTTGACCGCATGCTCAGGGTTGGGACTGTGTTTGTCTTCCAGATGTTCCAACTCGTCGGCGCCTTCCTGGTCTGCCCCCACCCCGAACCAGCGCAGGCAACGACGAACCTGTCGCCGGCGGGCCTGATCGAGGATACCGTTGTGTAAAATCCTGTAAAAGAGCGGCTTCCATTCTTGCCGCGGCCGGCCACCATATTTGTCCACAAACCTGCACAGGGCATCCTGCACCAGATCCAGGGCATCCTCCCGGTTGCGGCTGGCAATCAGCGCCATGCGGTATGCCGGCCGCTCAATCGATTGGAGGAAGGATTCCATGCTCAAATAACACCTACACTCCGATGGCAGCAGGTTCCCACAAGGCCTGACAGCGCCCCCCTGCCCCTGAACGTCTGTTATGCATGACGCCGATCATACCGACGATCCAGGCGCTGCCCCCGGCGATCGAGGCGCTGGTCAATGCGGTCGCCTCGGCGGTCCAGACGATTTTCGATCCGATCGCCCTTGCGGTCCAGGTACAACGCCCGGTTTGCATGGCCATTGGCCAGGGCTCTCTGGGATTTTAAATCAAGGCGATCATTGATCCGCTCCCCTCTGGCATCCAGACGCTGGTCGATGCGGTCGCCTCGACGATCCAGACGGTTTTCGATCCGATCTCCGGCATCCATTGCCAACGCGGTACTGCAAGAAAGAACAAAGGTGAGGGCTGCGGCCATGAGGGTGGTTACTTGCATGTTTCGTTCTCCTTAAAGGGTGTTGGATGAGCGTACTTGCCTCTCTTTAAGAGAACGTCCCAGCGGGCAATCGGTTGACACAATATCTGAAAAAAAAAATCGATTCCTGCAACTTGTCACCCATTTGCCGACTCCGCAAGCTCAGCGCCGGGCGCATCGGCCATTCCCCCTTGGTGCTGTCCATCGAAAAAGAATTGACGGCTGACCTTCACCCCTCCTATTATAAAAAAAGGGAGACACATAACGCCATGAAGGAAAAGAAAAAAGCTGTTCGGCAACCAAGAAGCACAGCGCAGCACGCCCATGGTGCAAAAGCGACGGGAGACACCTTCCCCATTGTCGGCATCGGGGCATCGGCCGGCGGCCTGGCCGCCTTCGAGGCTTTTTTCTCCGCCATTCCCGCGGGCGGCGAAACCGGCATGGCTTTTGTCCTGGTGCAGCACCTGGCACCGGACCATAAAAGCATCCTCACCGACCTCATTCGCCGCTACACCAGCATGCTGGTCTTCGAGGTGGAAGACGGCATGGCGGTCCAACCCGACTGCACCTATATTATTCCGCCCAACCGCGACATGGCCCTGCTCAACGGACGGCTCCAGTTGATGGAACCCACGGCGCCGCGCGGGCAACGCCTGCCCATCGATTTTTTCTTCCGTGCCCTGGCGCAAGACCAGCGCGAACGGGCTATCGGCATTGTGCTCTCCGGCACCGGCAGCGATGGCACCCAGGGAGTGCGGGTCATCAAGGGCGAGGGCGGCATGGTTATGGCCCAGCGGCCCGCCTCCGCCGAATACCAGGGCATGCCGTGCAGCGCCATTGCCACCGGATTGGTGGACTACGAACTGGACCCGGCCGAAATGGTCGGCCAGCTCAAATCCTATGCAAATCATGCCTTTGGCAAACATCCACCCACTATTGCCGCACCGGAATCAATTAAAGAAAGTGGGTATGCAGTTTGCTCAACTACACACCATCTGTTGTATGTATCCCCCCA
>CAZJEX010000031.1:0-38136 GCA_964545155.1 uncultured Desulfobulbus sp.
AACGGTGGCTGTTTTCCCGCCGGAATGCTGGCCGTTTTCGCCCGGAATACGCAGTCAACTGTCGATACCCTTAAATAGCCAATCGTTCTGCTCATCTTCCCTCCCGAGCCGTTATGTTAGATAAAAACGTCAGTTAATGATTTATTGTTAACTTATTGTGATGACGAAAGTCAATGGTATTCATGGTTCATAAACATTATTAAATAATGTTACTTTAGACTTAACAGGTCATAGTCGACAATATTTTGTCACCAGCTTAGAATATGACCCAATTTCCAATATATAATTCGTTTTAAACTGTAAAATTTACTACTTCAATACGCTATGAAAAGAATTGTAAAAGCAGAAGCTCCGCCATTGTGCGATTGCAACTGCGGTCAGCCAGTGGCCAAGAGCAAGGTAACGGGTGTGTTGAATAAATATATTCACGGCTACAACTCTTCGTCTAATAACGCTAAATTCAAACTCGGCAATCAATGCGGCAAGGGACGACCAGAAGGGTCAAAAAACCGAGTGACGATTTCAACCAGGAAACTTTTGAAGGATGAGGAGCAAGCCTTGAGCAGAAGGGCTTTAGATTTAGCTCTTGATGGCAACGTGCAGCTTTTGCATACGGTTGGCCTGTGAAGTGCTCTCAGGAGGTGGCAAAATGGCAAAAGAACGCAATCGAGCGCAGGGCGAGGCGGGGCGTCAGGGTAAAAAACCGATCGGATTAAAAGCCAGAAAAGCATAATTTTTCGTGAAAAAAATTGTCGGTGAGTGCCGCCGGGGTTTACTGAACTAAATTTCAAGATCCCCTAATCAAACAAAAGGTATCCGCTGCTCAATGATGTGCAATCGTTATTGATTCCACATTGTAGTTACTTAATTTTGCTTGATAATTTTATTATTTCAAATTGTTGCTTAAATTAAACTTAGATGGTAGAGAAATTAAATCAGTCTATTTGGCTTTGAGTTCATCACATCGGCCAGCAGGTTATCGCACCGCTAAGATCAATATTGTAAAATATTTCAAATTCAAAAAGGAGAATTTTTAATGAAGGTTTTTTTACCAGTTATATTGTTTTTGCTTATTTCTGCATGTCAGCAACATAATATTTATTCAGCGATCGCCAATCAAAATAAAACAGAAGTTGTAAATTATATAGAAAAAGGAACAGGGGTTGACACGAAAGACAAATACGGAAATACGCCACTGTTGCTTGCTGCTCAATATAGTAATTATGATATCGCTATTTATCTGATCGAAAATGGTGCTGATGTATATGCAAAGAATAATGAAGGGATGACGACTCTGCTTTGTGCAAGCTATAGCGGAAGCCTATCATTAGTCAAATTGTTTATTGAGAAGCGTGTGGATGTAAACCTGCAAAACAAAGATGGATGGACAGCATTGAATTTTGCTGCCTACTACGGCAACACAGGAATAGTCAAACTATTGGTCGAGAATCATGCGGATGTGAACGCACCTAACAAGGTAGGTCGCACCCCGCTATCATACGCAATACAATACAAATATCCAGAGGTTGAGGCTTTACTTAAAGCACACGGGGCAAAACCAGCTGAAAAGCTGTAAGAGGTGCCGCCAGAGGTTGTCTAGAAAGAGTGCTCACCATCTGTTGGCCTTTGAGACGCAAAGAGGCGACCATGCTGAATGACACCATGATCTGTCGAGGAGATGGTAAAATGAAACAAAAATTCAAGAGGTTAATTCTCGTTTTGCTAACAGGAATCCTGTTGGGTGGATGTGCAATCGGCAATAAATACATGATCGCTGAGGTACCAGCTCAGTTTGAAGCAACCGGGAAATACTCTGTCGTGGTTGCCAGCTTAGATCAACGTCAATTTATTGTCGATAAAACGAGTCCTGACACTTATGTTGGAATGGTTAGAGGGGGGTATGGCAATCCATTTAATGCAACAACCATTAGCGGATTGCCATTTTCTGATGATGTCGGTCAATCTATTTGCAACGCATTAACCCGTAAAGGGTTCAAAGCCACACTTGTTCCGGTTACGTTTGATGTGCCGGAAGAAAAGGTGATTGAGCGCCTTCTGTCTTACAAAGAGGAGCGCTCACTCTTTGTTCTCATTCGCAAATGGGAAAGCGATTCGTTCATTAACCTAAATGTGGGTTACGATTTAATTCTGAAAGTGATCGCTAAGGATGGAACCATATTGGCTACCTCCCAAGCCAAAGATGACGTGAACGTACCTGGGAGTATGTGGATAGGCTCATTGGAAAGGTCTAAAACGGAAGTGCCAAATATTTTTAGAAAATCAATTGAATCGCTTTTGAATAATCCCGACGTTGTAAAAGCTCTCGCTAGCAAATAGCGACTAAGAAAACGCGCGACGCTGCTGAATTGAATGGAAATTTCAGGATTGTTAATAAGTACTTTAATCTCAGTACATTGATACCATGTTCGTTAAACGGTTTGTACTCAATCGACTGAAATATCGTCTACATCTCAAGATGTATGACCGCTGAGATGTACGCTGATTAACGACCGTCTTTATAAGCCCAACCCTTAGAAAATCCCTGGTTGCCAATTGACAAAACTATCCGGGAGAGATGAAATCATCCTTCTGCGGCTGTTTCATGTACGTCATCACCGGGTGATCTATGAGTGTTGCAAGTTCCACTACCCAGTCAGATTGGTGCAACTTTTCAAAAAGACGATGAAGTTCATTGGACCAGTTGGTTTTTGCCTCATCGCTTAAGGGAGGATTGTCATGGAGGAGCAGAATGTCACCGGGCCTCAGTTGCTTGAGTACTTTGGAAGCTAGGTCGTGGACATCCCTATTGCCCCTGTCAAAGATTCGACAGCTGAAGGTGATTGTTTGTAGTTCCAAATGCGCGAGGACCGGCTGAAGGCGGGGACTGGTGATGCCGATCGGCGGTCGAAACACGAGCGGGCGGATACCTGCTCTCCCAAGGATATCCTGGGTCTCCTGGATATCCTGTTCAATAGTCCGGTAGCTTCGCAGCGAAATAAGATTGTCGTGACGATAGGAATGGTTACCGATGGTGTGTCCGTGAGCGAGGATAGCATCGATCAGCTCTGGATGGGCGGCGGCATTTTTGCCAGTCACAAAAAAGGTAGCCGGCAAATTGTATTGGGCCAGCAGCTCCAGTAGCAAGGGAGTGGATCCCGGAAAAGGTCCATCGTCGAAGGTGAGCGCAATTCCACCGGCACCTTGCTTTCCCGTGCAGACCACAGGAAGGAAAAATGACCATTGTGGTAGGAACGGTGCACTCAGGCAAATAACGATAAAGAGGACTAAGGGCACCGCAGCGGTGTGCGGGGGGGCACTGAATCCGAGCAGGAGCGCAAGCAGGAAGGCGATCAATCCCGTTTTTTCCGCAATGCTGAAATCGCGGCGCCACATGCGGTTGTTCATGGTCCTTTCACTCTCGCATGTCCGAGCATCCAGAAAAGTTCACTATTCATAGCTGCAGTTAGTTGTAGATCAAAAAATCCAGCCTCAAGCATCAACCGGGTCAGGTCTTCAGAGGTGCGATACCAAGGACGTCTACCCATTATTCTGATACGATAATCTTCGACATACCAGGAAACCGATCGTTTACCCTGCGGTCGAACGACAAACCGAACGATCAAAATACCTCCCGGGGCAAGCAGTCGAAAGCTGCGCGCCAAGGTTACCGCCAACTGCTGGTCGTCAAGATAATGCGACATGTCCAGGAGGAGGATGGCATCAACTGGATTGGCGACATCGGGCAGATCAGGGGCCGCGGCCACGATCATCTTTCCCCTTTCACCCGCAGCCATCCCTGCGACCCTGACCCGATCTTGATCCGGATCCATGCCGATCACCGTTGTGCCCGGCAGGTATTCCAGGCACCAGCAGGCCGGGACACCATACCCGCAGCCTATATCCAGAATTGTTTTTATTGCCTTGTGCTCTGTAAGCATCCGTGGCAATTCGCTGAACAACGGATCAAACTTGAGCTTGAACCGAGCAAACATTCGGGGATAGGCCTCTAGCAGGCGGTACCGGTAGAGGAGGCGCTGTTCCAATGTTCCAGTCTGGATTTTGTTTTTGTCTCCCTGGCGGAAATAGGCTTGCAGTAACGGGGGGAGAAGGACAAACGTACCGAGCAGCGTATACCCGATGCCGCACAGCGAGGTGATGCCCACGCTTCTCAGGGTGGAATGTTGGGCAAAGCAGAGAACGCCAAAGCCAATGAGGGTCGAGGCGGCCGAGAGGAGCACCGCACTGCGGACTAGCACATGAGAAGGGTGCTTGATCGTTCCGTACCATTGACAGCCGCAGACCATGTAAATGGTGTAGTCCCCTCCGACGCCAATGATGACGACCGAAAGCATTAATCCCGGGATGTCAAGTGGATGCCCGATAAGCTTCAGGGTACCGAGGGTGCAGATGGAGGCGAAAATGAGGGGCACAAGGGTGATCAGGGTCAACTGCCAGTTAAGGAAATGGAGAAACAGTAACAGGGTCACCATCGCAGCAATGATCAGAAACGAGGAAGTGAAGGTAGCCAACAGATACTCCCCCAGTCGCTCTGAAAAGTAGGTGCCGTCGAAAATCTTATGGCTCTTCCCGTAGTCTGCCAAGAAGCGGGGAGCATCATAGTTTGTACCGGGTGCAATGGTGATGAACTGTATCACTTTGCCGTCAGTCTTTTCGGTAATCCCCAGCAGTTTATTGTAACGGGTGGAAAGCGGGTTGGAATTCAGGGGACGAGTAAGATCCAGTTGGGCGAAAAAAGCGGCAAAGGCTTCTTCTGTGAAGCCGAGGGCTGACCCTTCCCGGAGGAGGTCTCTTTTCACCTGCTCGATCCGCGTAGATGTCCAGAAATTTTGCCAGGCGTCATGATTTTGTTGACTGCGCTCTCCACCAGGGAAAATCATGGATGGTACGAACGCGGATTGAATACGGCCCTGTTGCACGTCCTTTTCGATCTGCATTAACAGGCGATCATTTTGTTGCTGCAGTGCCTGCATCGATTCGGCTGTGGTCATCAGATACACTTTTTGGCCGATATCACCCCAGGTCTTGGTAAACAAGCGGTCTTCAGCCTGGGTTTTTTTGCTGACCGTATTCATGTCGCTGAGATTCATGCGAAATTCAGGCTTGGCAAAAAACACCAGTACCAAAGCGAGGGTGACGGCTGCTACCGCTCCAGGTTTTCCTGCCTTGAAGAGTCGTTCGGAAAGTTTATGAAGGGGCGGATGACGATCACCTGCTGGCGGCATGACCGGAAAAATCTTTGGGCAGATGAAGTAAATGAACAAATAAGTGAAGAGCAAGCCCAGGGCTGTGAATTGGCCGAGTTCGATAAATACCGGGAAGTCGCTTAGGCTGAGCACCAGGAATGAGCCGATGGTCGTGAGCAGCGCGATGATGCCGCCGATGGATTGGACCTCCCTGGCCGCATGTTCCCCTCTGGTTGCCTGGGGGCGGTCAAGGAAAAGCAGGTAGGTTATGCTGTAATCATCCATGATGGAGATAAGGGCGCCTGAAAAACCGAGAACCATGATGGAGATGGAGGAGTGGAACAGCGAATAGACAAAGAGCGCTGTGGCGGTTCCGGCGAGCGGCGGCACCAATGCCAGCAGGCTGATGAGCGGCCGGGGGAACGAGAAGAACAGCAGCAGAGCAATGCCAGCAGTTGATAGCCCTAAAGCCAGCTGGACATCATGACGGATAATTTCCTCGTTATCAAGCGCGGCACGATAGGCACCGGCCGGAGTGAGGGTGACTTTAATCCCTGAGGGCGCGTATTTCTCGTTGAGTTCACGGGCAGCTGTTGTGAAAAGATCTGCGAGTTTCCGGGCCGTGGCCGTATTGCTGCCGGCGATTATCGGCCGACCTGTGAGGAGGAGATGCCGCTTGTCCTGGGAAAGGAGGTTGCCTTTGTACATCGAGGCATTTGATGACGGGGCCAGATGGATCAATTTCGCCAGAACCGGATCTTTGAAGCCGAGGGGATCAGCGCCGATAAAGGAAGACTGACCGATTCCTTCCAGGCCGCTCATGCCCTGGATGAGCTCTTGCAGCCGTTTGTGGATGGCGTCGCTCTCCAAACGTGGGGCGATCGTGTTTTCTAGCTCCTCACGGGAAAACAGTCGGGGCAGTTCCTCGACAACCTGATGCGCCAGGTCCGGGATCAGGGCACTGACATCACCCAGCCCCACTTCCGCAAAAAGACCGCTGGCCAGCATTGTCTGCTGAAGGCTAGCGCTGCAGGCCACCAGAATGTCGGGTGCATCCTTGTCGATCATGATATCAATCGCGACCTGATCGTGGATGGGATGATTTTGAAAGATTTCGAGCGCATTGGAGATGACCTGCTCATGGGCGGGCAGGGATTTAGACATATCCGTATCGATGCGCAGCCGTTTGAGCCCGAAAAAGGCGAAACAGCAAATTGCGAGTCCGACAACGAGGAGAAGGGGATAATTGAATTTATAGGAGTTCATTGTCGGGCAAAGATAAAAAGAACGATGGCGATGGTCGCAACCACAAAGTGCAGGGCAATGATGAGCCCCTTGTTATTTTGATAGATCTCATTGCAGCGCTGGATGAACGGCAGACCGCCGCACAGGTTGCGCAGCCTGTCGATCCAGACGGTTTCATTGTCGCTGCTGGCCTGACCCTGAAAAGCGCACATGGGAGAAAGAGCAAAGAAATGCTCGTTGCAGCTACGTAGCAGGCCGTCAAAAGGTAGACCTCGCCATTTCTCCCTGACAATTTTTTCAGCGTAGGAACGGTTGAGCGCATAGGCATGGGCTAGGCAACGGAACTTGACCTGCACCACCGCCTCCTGAGCGGTTCGCCTGCTGCCGTTGGTGATGCAACCCAGAAAAAAGGCGTCCCACCTGCTGGTTTCCCGTAGAAAGCGACAGGCAGCGTGGAGTCGTTTTTCGCCGAAGCCACGAAAAAAAACATCATCCTCAAAGACCAGAATATGCTGGGCTCCAGCTTCCAAGCCCTTGGTCAGACAGCGCAGGTGTGACTGAAAGATTCCTCGCGCCGGATCTTCGTCATCTTTGGCAACAATGACGAATTCGACCCGTTCCTCCAGGCCGACTACGGCGAACTGCTGCTTGGCCTCCAGCATTCTGTCTGGGCGACTGTCCAGCGTGATGCAGTAGACCGTATCGAAAAAGTCCCAGCCGAGGGGTTGTATCATCCTGTCCCGTTCTGCTTCCATGTTGCTTCCCTTGCCCCGGTGGAATACAATAGGCTACCCTGATCGAAGGAGAAGCTGAATCTTTAACTCTTTCCTGCTAGTTCTCTTGAGAATTAAATAAAACCAAGTGAAACGACTTATTAAAAAAATAATTCTCTATTTCGCGGCAACGGCCTTTGTGCAGGCTGCTATTGCAGAGAAGGCTGACCTGAGCGCGTTTCTGGAAAAACCGACACCGGTTGTGCTCGCAGGGGTCTTTGCCATCGGTTTCAGCTTTCTCCTTGGTTGGCCGGCGATCTTCGCTTTGGGCCTCCTCTCGCTCAAGCTGCAAACCCCCTGGATTGTCGTCGTGGGCGGCCCGCTGACCTACGGCCTTTCCCATCTCGTCTTTCTGCTGGGCATGTATCTTTCCGGAGCCATCTATTCTCTAATCTTTTGCCGCTGGCTTGCTCGAATCACCATTGAACGGTGTCTTGCCTGGGTCGCATCTGAGCAGCATCCGTATACCAATCATTAAACCGAAATACGACCTACTCCGTACTCCCGTTTTTCTCACCCGGAACACTCTGTATCCATGCCGGCGGACTGACCCGTCCGCCGCTCACATCCCGCATCCGTAATCCCGTTATCGTTTCTCGGATTTGTTTTTTTTGATCAACTATCAGCAGATCGTAGACTAGTTCATCGACAGCCTGGGAGTGCAGGTGCACCTGAGTGAGGTACTGTTCTCCGGCCCGGGTCGGTATAGGGATACTCCTGGTGGCGAACCCCACCGGAAAGGGAACGAAATCGACCAGTTGTTGTCCGTGCACGCAGGCTGCATGCATGGCGCCGTCGAGGGGAAAGGGGGAGCCGATTAGATCCGGTGATGCATGCGGCAGGTCCGGAGCCTGCAACGTACCACGGGCTGAAGTTGTATCTAGGAAAAGTTGCCCGTACAGGGTGCGGTAGGCAGGCCCGAAAGGGACCAGTTCCCGGTACACACACTCTGCAGATATCTCCGTGGAAGAATCGGAGGAACAGATCCGCTCCATCGTGACATCACGGGAGGCTTGCGAAGAACAGGCAATAAAGTACAGCTCGCAATGGCTGATAATCCGGGCCATGGTCTTCAAGGTTTTTTTTGACAGAAGCCGGGCGCAGACTCGGTCGTTTCCTTCCTGCTCCAGTTCGACCACAACATCAAGCGTGGCGGACGCCTGTGGAATTTCAAGAAATTTGGTAAAACGACCCTGGTGCATGCACCGGACATTCAGTGCAGGATACGCTGATTGCACGGTCAAGGCCAGCAGTTGCATCGCCTCAACCGCCGGAAAAATAACCCGGTGGTCGAAACAGTGATCCCGGTACCAGGGTTGGACCGGCACTTGTACCGCAATACGCTCGGCGGCCATTAACCGGGAAATTGCTGCCAGAGGGAGATAGTTTTGGCATCAACCTCTACCGGGATGTTGTTGGTGTTGACCGCGCAGTGCTGCGTAAACCCGGTACAGACAATTTCACCATTATCCGCCCTGGTGATCAGGTAGTTAAATTGTACCTTAACCAGTTCCAGCTGGGCCGGACGCGTATGGATAACCATCAGGTCGTCATAGAAGAGCGGGGAGTGGTAATTGAGTTCCGTCTTGATGATCGGGTAGATGTAACCGCTCGCTTCGATTTCTTTGTACGGATAGTTTGCCTCCCGCATGAGGGAGGCCCGTCCGAATTCAAAATAGCGAAGATAATTGGCATGATAAACAACTTGGGACCGGTCCGTATCCACATAGAGGGTACGGAGTTCGCAGCGATGCCAGACCAGACCGGTTTTGGTATCGCGCACATAGGACGGCCGATCATAGGGTTCAGGAACAAACGGTTTTGGGCGCATTAGAGACCTCGGAAAACGATGCAGCAGTTGGTACCGCCGAAACCAAATGAGTTGGAGAGGAAAAATTCGTGGGCATGTGTACGGGTCACGTTGGCAACGACATCAAGGTCAGCGAGACCGGGGTCGGGGATATGATTGACCGTCGGCAACACGAGTCCCTGGCGCATTGCTTCCATACCCAGCGCTGCTTCGATGGCGGCTGAGGCACCCAGGCTATGGCCAACCTGGGACTTGTTCGCTGAAATCGGAATGTTGGGTAGGCGGTTGCCGAAGACCGTCCGCATGCATTCTGCCTCGGTGGTGTCACCGGTGGGCGTTGACGTGCCGTGGGCGTTGACCGCGCCAATGTCTTCCGGAGCGATTTCGGCGTCCTCAATGGCGTCTTGCATCGCCCGGATAACCGTCTGGGCATTGGGACGGGTGAAGTGATGGGCATCCGAGGTCCAGCCGACGCCTGCCACCTCGGCTTTGGCCTCCAGGCCATGGGCGCGAGCCACGTCCTCAGCAGCCAGGACCAAAACCCCGGCGCCTTCCGCGAGGACAAATCCTTTACGATCGACGCTGAAGGGCCGCGAGGCTTGGCTGGGGTCTGCAAAGGAGCGATCCTTGGGGCCGACCTTGATGGTGGCGAGCATATTGGCAAAGCCCAAAATAATTTCAGGCGTCAGGCAGGTTTCGACGCCTCCCACCAGGGCGAAGTCGCAATCACCATCCCGGATCATCCGTGCTCCGATGCCGATGGCATGATTACCGGAGGCGCAGGCGCCTTGGGGGGAAAAAATTGGCCCGGTGAAACCGAGCAGCATGCCCGCTTTACCGGCGGGAAGATTGGCGCAGAGGTTGGGTAACAGGTACGGGCTGACCTTGAGGGGCCCGAGCCGGGTGTAATTATCCATGGCGATCCGGTAGGCATCGGAGCCATTGAGGGCCGAACCGATAAGACAGGCGGTGCGTGGCCCGGTCTGCTCGTCGATCACCAGCCCTGCATCTTCCAGGGCCTGGCGGCAGATCTCCATGGTCAGAAAGACGAAATCCGCGTTCCACTGCGAAGCGTCTTTGCGACTCACATAGGGAAAACTGCTCGGGTCCCAGTCCGGAATTTCGCCGACCACCTGGCTGCGCGTTTCCACCGTACATCGGGTCAGCCGACGAAAGCCAGCCTTACCGGCCACAGCACCATCCCAGGTTGTGGCAAAGGTGTTGCCGAGGGCGGTGGCGGCACCGTAGCCAATAACCACGACCTTTCTGTTGAGTGGCGCCTTCATTGGTGCTGTTTGCTCCTTCTCATCTGTTGTCAGCCGACTTTTCTGAAGACCGCACAAGCGTTGCAGCCGCCGAACCCGAAGGCGTTTTTAAGGATATGCTCCTGATTCAGCGAGCGTTTTCCATCAGCCACACAGTCAATCTCCAGCTCAGGATCGGGTTGATAGTTGATTGTCGGCAAGACAACATTCTCTGCCATACCGCGCAGGGCAAAAATGGTTTCGATGGCGCTGGAGGCGCCCATAGCGTGGCCGATCAGGGATTTGTTGGCGGTTATTGGCGGTAGACCCTCTGGAAATACTGTTTTGAGAGCCTCCCATTCCACCTGGTCGCCCACTCGGGTGGAAGTGGCATGGGCATTGACTGTGGCAATATCCTCTGCTGCCACGTCAGCATCCCTCAAGGCCTCAACCATGCACTGACCGATGGTGTCCTTAGAAGGCATGACAAAGTGATGGGCATCCGAGGTCATGCCCCAGCCCGCTAACTCGATGGTATAATCCAGGCCGTGAGCCACGGCAAATTCTTTTGTGACCAGGATGATGGCACCCGCCCCCTCGGAAATCACAAAACCACGCCGATCTACGGAAAATGGGCGGCTCGCCGTGGCAGGCGGCTCGTCTTCCCTGCCTTTTTTGGGGTTGTAGACGCCGTTCATGGTGGAGAACCCGGCAACGATCGGTTCGACTAACGCGCAATCCACAGCCCCGCAAATTACGACATCCGCCCGGTTCTGGGCCATCAGCATGGCACCGACCAGCATCGAGGTCAGGCCGGTGGCGCAGGCGGTAATAGTGGAGAGGATCGGTCCTTTGGCACCGGTCAGCATGGCGATCTTGCCGCCAACCATATTAATACATGAATTGGGATTGGCGTAGGGGTGGGGGAGTTTGTGCTCCGCTTGCAGCTTTCTATCCGAGGCCAGCACAGCATCAATGCCGCCGACTGCAGAGCTGTAGGTTACCGCCACGCGGGGGGCAAGGGCAGCGTCGATGATGATGCCGCTTCTCGCAAGGGCGCGTGCCACCGAAAGCAAGCCGTATTTAAATACCGGCGAATGCCAGGCCGCCTGGTGCCGGGCGGAGAGAAAGGGAAAGGGCAGGTCATCAATATCCGGCATCTGTCCGGCAATGCGCACGGGAAAATCATCCCGTAGGGGAAAGCGGGTCAACGGGCCGATACCGCTCCGGCCTGCCAGTGCCTCCTGCCATTGCAGGTCCAGGTCACTACCCAGCGATGAGATTGCGTCATAGCCAACGATAACTGCTCTTTTCCCTTCCATGGACGACAAGCGGCCTACCAGGGGATAAACCGATACAATTTGGCGAACATTTCGTAGACCTCGATCCAGTTCTGCAAATCTGTAGACGTGTTCATGTGGGCCCGTTTGTTGACCATGACCCAACTCATATGGGCGGCTCCATCTTTGCAGGTTGAACAGTCACGGGTCTCGGAGGTGCAGCAGCGGTGCATGGTCTTGAGGTCGGAGGCCCAGCGGATAAAGTTGGTCAACCGTTTGGGCCGGGGATTACGTATATCGATGGGGTCGGTGACCGAAGGGCATTCCATCCAGCCGAAGGCACGGTCGCACATCCTGCCGGTGGTGATGATCTGGTGATAGTATTTCGAGGAGATCACCGTTGCAGGATAGCTCTCCAGCATCTGGTCCATCTCTGCCCGGACCGCGATCAATTCTTCGGGTTGCCAGGAAAAACCGTCCACACTCTCGTCGTTGGACAGCAGCTGCATATGGACTTTCAATCCCACATCTTTGATCTTGCGAATTATCGTATCCATCTTGCCCAACTGTTTGGGGTTGATGGTGTAGAGATAGTAGGCGTTGGGGTCGCCCGCGTAGTTGGCGCTGGAGATGCCGAAAGTATCTTTGCCCCGCAGGGTCATCTCATCCTCTCGGTCCCCCCACAGGGAAATACCGACCATCAGATCAGGAAACCGGTCCCGGGGTATCTTAATCAATCCGTTAGTAGCGCAGAAGGTGGGAAGACGCTGGTAAAAGGCCTCAATTCGGTCGAGGCAGAGGGTAGGCTCGCCGCCGATGAGAATGGCCAGGTTGACGCCGCGCGCCATCTCGCTTTCCACAAAGGCGTGCCATTTGCTGATATCTTTCTCTTCTGAGGCGGCCTTGTGCTCGTTTGATGAAAAAAAGAAGCAGCCTTTACAGCGCAGATTGCACTGATCAGTCACGTCATAAATGGAGCTGCGGATATTGAGTCTGGATATTTGCCGGTAGCGGTCATGCCAATGGGCATCAAGCAGTGAGCTGACTGTTTTCATAACATCTGCGAAGGTGTCTTTTGGCTGTCAAGGGGAGGGGCGACGGGACGATCACAGAGATTGGGCCCTTTTGTGTATCCCTGCACCCAGACTGCTAAATAGGTGTCGACATAGTCCAGCCAGGCGGAAAAGGTGTCCGGGTCAGTGGCGTGGCGATACATTCGGGCGGTCACTATGGCGCTGCCGGCGGCATAGTGGCGGCAGTCGGCACAATCGGTATCCGGGACGCAGCAGGCGGCGTTTCGGTCCCATTGGAGGTCGGTCCGATACTGCCGGAATGACCGGCCAAGGCCAATAGCCGATGACGGGTTCATCCGCGGATAGGGGCAGGAAAACAGCGCGTGCAGCCCCTGTTCATGGGTGTGGGTGGCTATATTGTAGTGAGAAAAAAGGACGGACTGGGGATGCTCAGTGAGCAACTCGGTCATCATCTCCCGTGTTTCGGCAAGGGTTTGCGGCGTGTGGCGCAGGGGGCCGTTATACCCAACAGGCGCGGAAAACATATTGAAGGTCGTCTGTTGACCGTTGTCCGCCAGCATGTTTACCACCTCCCTGGCCTCTGAAATATTGTGCGGGGTGAAGGTGTACACGAAGATAGCCCGAGGGTCATTGCGATAATTGGCCATCTGTCGGACCAACATGTCGCCAGCTTTCCGGATCTCCCTGCTGGTGCTATCGTTACCCCAGACCGAGATATGGATACGATAGTCTATGTTTCGGGAAATCGCCTTCAGGCCGTTGGTGGCTATCGCCCCAAAGGGAATAGTCTCAGCACAAATCTGGCACAGCTGTGGCACCAAGGAAGGCTCGGCTCCGGCCAACACGGCGAAGGTGATGCCCCGTGCTTTTTCTTCTTCCATGAGCTGCTGCCAGGCGGATTCGTCCAGGCTTTCCGTGGCAAACTGTTTTTCACCGTTAAAATAATAACAACCATCACAGCAGATGTTGCAGCGATTGGTCATGTCGTAGGTGGATTCGCGGAGAAAAAAATAGCGACGCACTTTCTCCCACCGTTCCCTGATGGTGGGTACCGATAGGATGTCGGCAAACTTGTAGCCCGCTTCCGGCATTGCCTGAACGGTCATTTACTCGCCGCCGCGTTGCTTCTCGGCAATATACTCGCCGATGATCCGGATAGTGGTCAGCTTGGGGTAATCGTCTTCATCGATCCTGATCCCGAATTCATCCCGAATTACCAAGGCAATAGTGGCAAGATCCATGCTGTCGATACCCACTTCATCCACCAAGTCGAGGTCGGCGTTGAAGGTTGCTGGTGTCACATCTTCCAGCTTAAGTTCATTGATGATGATTTCGGCTACGCGGTTGATCGTTTGATCAATAGTGTTGGTCATTGGCATTTTGTCGGGGCTGTTGGTCGTCAAGAGTTATCATGCCAGAGCAGACATCCTGCTCTTCATGGGTTAATCGAAAGGAGTAAAGGCCGGTGGTGCCAGTGGCCGCGGTATGTATTTCGAGTTGTTCGCCAGGCCTGACGATTTTTTTGAATTTTACCCTGTTCAGCCGTTTGATATACAATCGCTCCTGTTTTGAGAGAGCAATGATATCGGCGACCATATTCAGCTGGGCGATGCCCGGCAGGATAGGATTATCGGGGAAATGTCCTGAAAACCATAGTGAATCGTCAGTAACTGCGACGTGCGCCAGTATTTCACCAGGCGCAAGTATTTTTAAATCAAGCAACGAATACCACATGTTAAGGTTTTATGTCCAGGTAAAATGTTGAGATTGTAGGAGTATTTGACTGCTGCCACAGTGAGGATGGCTGCTTCCTTGGGCCTGAAAATCGGGGTTCCGGATAGTGGGAATATGCAGAGCCCTTTGTTATTGCCGAAACCATTAGCTTTCTAGCGTGCCAAATATTCCCAGAGGGGACCGGTGTACCCACGCCGGTGCATGGTGTCGACCACCTTGGCTGTTTCTGCACCACCGGAACCCAGCACCCAGTTACTGCGTCCTTCTGCCTGCTGGCTGACAAGAATTTCAATGGTCTCCCGGTCTATGGCATCGGGTGCATAGAATACGGGTTGCAAGAGATTCGTCCGTTCGTTGATTTTCCCCTCGGCTAGGGCCATGTCGTACAAACTGGTTCCGGGATAGATCCTGATGCCGATAAAAAAGAAAAAGACAGCTTTGTCGATCTGTTTGATCGCCTCCAGGCTTTCGACAATGGTAGTCACCGACTCTCCGGGACCACCGAGGAGAAGATAATGGGCGACATTGAGCCCGGCATCGCGAGCCTGCCTGTGAGCTTTGAGTACATCCTGTCTGAGAAAGGGTTTCCGGTACGCTTTGAGCATGGTGTCGGACAGTGATTCGCTCCCGAATTCCACGTGTCGGCAACCCGCTGCCGCCATAGTCTTAAAATAATCAGCTGGCACCTTGATGGGGGCAAAAAATGCTCCCCAGGGAAGCGTAACTCCGGTGGATTGCAGGGCCCTCGCCACTGCCAGGCTATGCCCGACATCGGAATTAAAGGCGGAATCGGTGATGAAAAAATATTTAGCTCCGGCATTCTGGAGTTTCAGAGCTGTTTGGGCCACCTCGTCGGGTTCTGTCAAGCGGTGTGTCCCTCCTTCGATACGAGGGTAAGGACAGTAGATGCAGCGAAACGAACAGCCGCGTTTGCTTTGCAGATTGAGCATACCGCCGTTTTGCACATAAAACTGGGCGTGTTCAATCTTTCTATGAAATTTGCGGATTACCTTCCCAGGCCAAGGCGGAGGTGGTGTTGCCGATCCTCCGGCGCCCAGAATCCCGGGAATCTCCGCAGGATTTCGGTTGCAGCTCAGGGCCTCGACCAACAGGCCAAAGCGTTCCCCTTCGCCGATGATTCCGTAATCGACGCCCAGCATGGCAAAAATCTGCTCCGGCATGATGGTGAATCCGCAACCGCCGCAAACAATCACCGCCTTGGACCTCTCCCGCAGCCAAGCAACAAGTTCCTTATAACCGTTAACAAAGAAAAGCGGATCATGGGCATCGGTGTTGTCGATATTGCGACAGGCAAAACCGATGATCTCTGGAGCGAAATCTTCCAGTATCCGGGCCAGTGCTTCCCGGTCGACCACCTGCATGTCAGCGATCCGTACCTCATGCTCTTGGGCAACAGAACCGGCGACATAATCGAGCCCTAAAGGATAGACAGGATAAGGTGCCGTCAGAATATTCGGTGAAATCAGCAGGATGTTCATGGCCGAAAAAACTCCATGGCCGTGAGATAAGGCCCTGTACCCAGAACCAGGATTTTCTTGCCCGGTTTCAGCGGGAGGTCATTCCCACATACGAGCGCCCCTGGGATGTAACCGGCTTCCAGGAAGGAGACGACTAAGGCTGCGGCCACGGCAGAGGCGGAGGCAAACTCACCGGTAAAATCCCGGTAGCGGCAGACCGGCAGGTTGTTGCCGATGCAGCGGCAAAAGGCCTCCAGTTGGCTGTTTCCTTGATCACTCACTCCTGTCGGTACACCGGCGAATACGACGGCATAGCCAGTCTGCACACCTCCTACCCCACCCAGAGCCTCGATCAATCGGCCCAGGAGGCCGTCACTATCACCTCGTTCATAGAAGGGCATCCGCACCAGACAGCACGCTCCTTTGGGATCTCGGTTGACATAGAGAGCGCCGCCGCCATCAGCGAGGGGGCGGCCTGGGGCAATGGAGGGGTCGAGCAGCGCCGACAGCGACTCATGGCCTTCATCAACCCCCAGCAGTAGGGCTGACTGATCAGCATCTTCCAGCAGGGTGTAAGTGGCGAGCAGGGCTTGTTCAAAAGAATAATCACCGCCACTGGTGGTGACGTTGGCACCGGTGGCCTTGAAATACATCGCTATCTGACTGGCCGGGCCGTTATGCACGGAACCGATGAAGTCGGTCGGACTGGGAAACTGCTCGGCGGATTCGGTCAGTCGATCCAGAAAATCATAGGTCTCCGAGAGTGCACCCCAACCGGTGCCCATGAATACGGCCGATGGTTTTTCCATGTTGCCTGTCTCCTCGTAAGCGGCAGTCGCCAGCAGCAAGGAGAGACGGGCCAACCGTTTAAGGCGGCGGATCAGTCGCGGGGGCAGGTGGGACTCAATCTGATCGGGGGCGAACATCCCGGCCACTGGAACTCCGAGACTCAGTCGCGCCAGTGTTGAGGACATTAAACCGGCTCCAGTCAGGCAGGCACTGCCGTGAATGGCCAGCACATCGTCTTTTCGCTTTCTCCTCGTAGCTGGGATGGTAGCGGGATGAGCGATGACCAGGCAGCCGTTATTACCGCCAAAGCCAAAGGAATTAGAGAGCACGGTGCCTACGGGGCGAGTGACGCTTATCGCTTGCGGCGTCAGCTTTAGGGCCGGATCCGGTTGGCTGCAGCCGGTATTGCCGGGAATAAAACCTCGGGAGACCGCCAGGCAGGCCACTACCGCTTCAATGGCCCCAGAAGCGGCCAGGCTGTGCCCGGTGGCACCCTTGATTGAGGAAACGGCGGGTGGTACGGAGAAGAGGGCGGTAATAGCCTTGGCTTCGGAACGATCGTTTTCCGGGGTGCCAGTGCCGTGGAGATTGATGTAGTCTACATCTGAGGGTTTCAGCGCGGCGTCGCTCAGCGCCAAGTGCATAGCCTTGAGCGCTCCTTGCCCCTCGGGATGTGGCGCCGTGGGATGGTGGGCGTCGCAGGAAAGCCCGGCTCCAAGCAAAATTGCCAGGGGATTGGTCGGCCGTTCGGTGGTCAAGAGGAGCATGGCTGCCCCTTCGGCAACAGACAAACCCTGACGCGAGATATCAAGAGGTCGGCAGCCGTTGCGGTCAACCAGTTGCAGGGAGTGAAATCCGAAATAGGTCAAGCGGCTGAGCGAGTCAACGCCACCCACGAGAATGCGTCGCATCCGGCCGGTCCGTAGCAGGTTCAGGGCCAGGGCAATGGCCACCGCACCCGAAGAACAGGCGGTGGAAACGGCGAGGGCGGGTCCTGGACAGTTGCACTGCTCAGCGATATCCTCGGCCACGCTGCCTAGACCGTGATATTGATAGGCCTTCTTGTCCTGTTTCTTGGTCCGCAGGAGTTGTTCCGTGGTCAGAATGCCACCAGTGGTGCAGCCCAGGATTATGGCATCCGGCGGCTCTAGGTCGCCCGCCATGGCCATGTGGGCTGCTTCGCGGGCCAGCCGGTGGGTTCTTGGCAGCCACAGGGAGCTATCCAGTTCCGTAACTTGGCCGACAGGCAGGGACGTCCCCTGCAGCAGAGGGAAAACATGCAGAGGGCCGAGAGCCGATCGGTTTTCTCGGAGCGCTGTTTCCGTGGCAGCTAGGCCCCGGCCGAGAGGACTGACGATTCCCGCCGCGGCAATATAGACCGGACCCTTGGTCAAACGGCTTTTCCCGGAGTATTCGTCTGGATAAAGTCGGCCAGGGAGGTCAGGGAGGCAAAGACCTTTTCGCCGACTTCCTGGCTGTTGATCACCACGCCGTAGTCTTTTTCCACCATAACAACCATTTCCAGGACGTCGATGGAGTCAATGCCGAGGTCGCCCCCTACCAGTTGGGCGTTTTCATCAAAATTTTCCGGGGTGACATCGGTCAGGTTCAGTAGTTCAATGAGCTTGACCTTCAGTTCTTCGACACGTTCGTTCATTTCTGTTCCACCTGTTCAAGCCATAGTAAACAAACATCTTCTTCAGAGATGAAAACCACCTTTTGCTGAAAAATAATGCAAGGAAAGAAAAAACGACTACTATAATCCCTTTTCATATTTTTCATCAAGGCAGCGATATCGATCAATGGAAAAAGAAGGGTTTATTACCCGTTTTGGCCATGAAGAGCAATGAAAGCATTTCAATAGAGTTACCTGTTACAGACCGCATGAACATCCTGGAACGCTTGGATCTTACCATCGAAGATCTGCTCCCCCACCGGGGAGCCATGCTGCTTATTGACGAAGTCCTCGAGGTCGATGCCCTGCATGCGTTGACCCTCAGCACTGTTAAAGCAACCTGGCCCATGGCCGATTGGCAAGGGATACCGCCACTGATCTGTGTCGAACTGGCCGCCCAGACGGCCGGGGTTTGTAACGGATTGGAGAGAATTAAGACCCAAGGACTGGATTCCGATCAGATGGGATGGCTGGTTGCGGTCAAACGGGCAGAGTTTTTTGTCGAGCTTCTGCCGCTGGGCAGCACCATCAAAGCCAGCGCTGAGAACACCTTCGTTTTTGAAAAATTTCGCGAAATAACCAGTCAGCTGTATCTTCATGACCAGCTCATCGCCGAGGTGGTCCTTCAACTTTATCAACCCTGACAGAGCGACATGACAACTGAGAACAAACAACAACAGGTGGCCATTGTCACCGGCGGCAGCGGCGGCATCGGCAGAGCCATCTGTGTGGAACTGGCCAAGACAGGATGCCATCTGGTAGTCAACTATATGAAGAGCAGAGAGAACGCGGAGCAGACCCTTGCCCAGGTAATTGCAGCCGGCGGGAGCGGCGAGATCTGCCAGTTCGATGTCTGCAGCCGGGAGGCGTCGGCAGCTGTGGTGCAGGAAATCAGCGAGCGGCTGGGGACCATTGATATCCTGGTCAATAATGCCGGCACCATTGCCGACGGACTGTTTATGATGATGTCGCCTGAGAACTGGCACGGGGTGATTGAGACCAGTCTGCACGGGTTCTACAACATGACCCAGCCAGTACTGGAACGAATGGTGCGCAACCGGCGGGGCTCGATTGTTTCCATCTCCTCGGCCGCCTCCCTGATGCCCAACAGGGGGCAGGCTAATTACGCCGCAGCCAAGGCCGGACTCAATGCCGCCAGCAAAACCGTGGCTGCGGAAGTGGCACGCCTCGGTATCCGGGTCAACGTGGTAGCGCCGGGACTGATAGAGACCAATATGATTGAAAAGGCTCCCAAGGAATACATCAAAAACCTGATTCCTATGGCGCGTATCGGTCGGCCGGAAGAGGTGGCCAGCGTAGTGGCTTTCCTCTGTTCCGACGCAGCCTCCTATATCACCGGGCAGGTGATTTCGGTTAATGGCGGTATGCTGTGATTATCCGTCTCGTTTGCTGCTTATTTCTTGGCCTGCTGCTTCTGCTGCCTGTCGTTGTTCAAGCTAACCCGGTTGTCGGTTTACCCGTGCCCATTCGTTCTGTACAGGCAGAATTTACCCAGGAAAAACATCTGAAAATTCTCGTGCGGCCGCTTATCTCCCGAGGTGTTTTTGTTTTTCAGGCGCCCCAGTCCCTGCGTTGGGAATACCTGAGCCCTCTGCACTCAATTTTGCTGATGCATGATGGCAGAATGCAGAAAATAATTGAGAGGGACGGCCGTTTCGAACAGGACAAAGGTGCGGGGGTTGATTCCATGCAGATTGTCCTTCAGGATATCGGCAGCTGGCTTGACGGCCGCTTCACCGATAACCCGGTGTTCAACGTCACCCGCACCAATGACCGGACTGTGGTGCTCACGCCCAAGGAGCAGGGGCTGCAGTCCATAATCAGTCGCATTGAGCTCCAATTGGGGCAAGAGGAGGGGGTGATGGAGACTGTGACCATCTTTGAAGGACCCGATGCCTTCACACGGCTGACCTTTACCAAGGCCGTACTCAATCGGGAAATTTCAGGCAGCATCTTTACCGGACAATGATGCAATCTCTGCTTATCTGTCTGACAGCGGCTTTGCTGGTCACCTCCTGCGCCGGGAGAAAAGGGCAACCGCTGCCGAATCTGCTCCGGACATCCGGGATGACCAAGATTGAGCAGCAGTGCACAGCACCCTTCGTCCAGGGCCGCTGGCAGCTGGTTCACGACATTGCCTTCCACATGGCCGATGGCACCACCGGTAATGCCCTGGGGGGCCTGGTTCTGGATGGTCAGGAAATCCACTGCGCCCTGATGACCGTGGAGGGTCTGACCCTGTTTGAGGCCCGTTCCTCAGATGATGATGATCTGGTGGTTCTGCGAGCCGTCCCTCCCTTTGATAAACGCGAATTCGCTGCTGGGCTGATGCGGGATGTGCGCATCCTTTTTCAACCACCGCCGGGTGCTGTTCAATATGGAACGCTGGCCGACGGCTCGCCCGTCTGTCGCTCTGCCTACGGCCAAACGGTGACCGATATCCTGCCCCAGGAGGACGGCTGTTGGCACATGTATACCTACAGCGAACAAACAATCCTTCGTACCGACGGTTGCCTGGCGGTGGATCACCGTCGTGAACAGCGCAGAACCCGAACCATCAATGCCCAGTCCTGCAGTCCGGTAGCTTCGATGATTTTTCCCCATTCCCTGGAGTTGATCGCTCACGGACCGGCCGGTTATACCCTGAATCTGCGCCTGATCAGCGCCGAACGCCTGCCTGCTGCCCGGTGACTCTGCCATGAAATTCCGACTTATCTATCCGAAATGGCCGAAGCTCGCACGGCAGACCGAATTTCACCTGCCGCCGCATGGCCCTGTCGTCTTTGCCGCTACGCTGCCGGATTATGTCACAATCGATTTTATCGACGAGAATCTTGAAGCCATCGATTTTGACGATCCGGTCGATTTCGTCGGCATCTCCATGATGCTGACTGTCCAGGTGCAACGAGGCTGGGAGATTGCCGACATTTACCGGAAAAAGGGGGTCAAGGTCCTATTCGGCGGCATAGCCACCATGCTGCATGCGGCAGAGACCATGCTGCATGCCGATGCGGTGTTCCTTGGTGAGGCCGAGGGCCGCATGGAGGAGGTCTTTACTGATTTCCGGCAGGGAACGCTCAAACCCTGCTACGATTATCTCGATACCCGGCCCGATATCGCACTGGTAGGCACCGCCCGCCGCGACATCCTTAACCGTTCGCTCTACAATCACAAGGGCGTGCAGATGGTCGATCTGGTTCATGCCTCGCGCGGCTGTCGTTTCAATTGTTATCCCTGTGCGGTATCCTATCTGGGGGGCAGGGAATTCCGGCCGCGACCCATCGACAAGGCCATCGCCGAAATGGCGGCTATCGACAACAACCGGCTGTTTATTGTCGACAATTCCCTTGCTCAGGATACAGCTTGGGAAATGGAATTGTTTCGGGAAATGATTCCGTTGAAGAAAAAATGGTGTTCCCATCCCATCGAAGACAAGCCGGAGGTGCTCGATTTAGCGGCCCAGGCCGGGGCCTGGTACGTCTATCAGGCGGTGTTCGACACCTCGGATTACATCCGGGATCGGATCAAGCGCTACCACGATCATGGCATTGGCGTAGAGGGCACGATTCTCCTCGGGCTCGACGATCATACCGAGGATTCGATCAAACGGCTGATTGACTTTTTGCTGGAGATTGAGCTGGATCTGGCCGAATTCACGGTGCTGACTCCTTTTCCCCACACCAAAGCCTATGACGATTTGCACAAACAAAACCGCATTCTCTCCTCGCACTGGGAAGACTACTCGGCCGATCAAGTGGTGTTCCAACCCAAACACATGACGCCGGATCGGCTGCAGCAACTGCTCGATTATGCGTGGAACACCTTTTATCAGGATGAATCGCAGAATATGAAGATGGCCAAGCTCTTCCAGCAGGTGGTGAAAAAGGAGATGGCAGACAATACCTTTAAGCCGCGCAATCGGGAGTTGGCCCGGCAGACCTTTGGCAAAGGACAAGCCGAGCGATGAAACCGGGTACCCCTTTCTCGGTCTCGGAGGTTGCCATTGCGGCCCTGCTGAGCGAAACGCATTTCGCAGACCTGGAGTTTGTGCAGGGGGGAGCGACCTTTGCGGAAATTTCTGCGATGGCCTCCTGGCTGCGGGCCAACCTTGCCGGGCCTGAAAACCGGGGTGCGGTGTGCCTGGCGACCGAAGACCGTGCGCTTATTGCCGCAGCCCTGCTGGCCTCCCTGGCCGGAGGGCCGGTACTGCTCCTGCCCTATGCCTTTTCCGGCCAAGCCCTTGCCGGGATGCATCAGGCCACCGGATTCACCACTGCTCTTGTCGATTATGACACACCCAGGGATTTTCCACCGGGCATCGAGGTCATCAAACCTCAATGGGGCGAAACGGGGCCGGACCTGCGCCATTATCCGGCGGCACCCGGGGAGGAACTGCTCCGCCTCTATACCGGCGGTTCCACCGGCACACCGCAGCTCTGGTCTAAGACCGGGGTCAATATCTTTGCTGAAGCCCTGTTCCTGGCACAGCATTTCGATGTCTCGCCTCAGGATCGCATCGTTGCCACCATCTCCCCCTCGCATATCTACGGTCTGCTCTATTCGGTGGTTGTGCCGCTTGTATCAGGCACGACGGTACTGGCCCAAACCCCTTCGTTTCCTGATGAGATTATTCATGCTGTAGATGATCAGATGGCAACCGTCCTGGTCAGTGTTCCGGCCCATTATCGGGCCCTACGGGACAGGGGGTCCCTGGGTGCCTCGCTGCGTCTGGCCTTTTCCTCGGCCGGCATGCTTGACATCAAAGACAATGCCGCATTCTGCCGTCACAATGGGGCGGGGATCGTCGAAGTCTACGGTTCGACCGAAACCGGGGGCATCGCTCTGCGCAATCGTAGTCGGGGCGAGACAGGGTTTACACCCTACCCAACTATTGATTGGACGCTCAGTGACGAGCGCCTGCATATCGACTCACCCTACCTTTCCCCCGGTCTTCCGCGGGATGCGGAAGGGTGTTTTATCGCCGGGGATCGGGTGGAATCCTGTGCTCCCGCTGCTTTCCTGCTCAGGGGCAGGGCCGATTCGATCACCAAGGTGGCCGGTAAACGGGTTGATCTTGAGGAAATTCGGGCCTTGATCAAGCAGCAGCCTGGTGTGAGCGACTGCGTGGTCCTGGCTCTGCCCGAGGCAAGCGGTCGCGGGCACCGTATTGTTGCCCTTGTGGAAGGGCTGGCAGCAGACCCGGAGGCGATACGGAAAACCCTGGCAGCCCGCTTTGAACCCTATGCCCTGCCACGCGCCATCAAAACAATCGATCGCTTGCCGATGAAGGCAAACGGCAAATACGACCGCACGGCGATCGCCAGCCTTCTGCAGCCATGACAACGCTGGACGAGGGATTTGCGGCAGGTTATGCCTGTCTGAGCGCCTGGGCCGATCTGCTCGATCGGATCAATGTTTTTCCCGTGGCCGATAGCGATACCGGGGCCAATCTGCGCATCACCTTAGGACCGCTTCGCTGTTGCGACCCTGACAGAGCGGCTGTAGTGGAGCGGTTGGTCCACGGTGCCACCGGTAATTCCGGCAACATTGCCGCTGCTTTTTTCAGTGAACTGCTCGGAGCCGAAAGCGTTGAAGATCTGCCGGAGCTGGTCGCTCGAGGTCGGGACAGGGCGTGGCGAGCGGTTGCCGATCCTCAGGGAGGCACCATGCTCAGCGTCTTTGACACCCTTGTCGAGATGCTTGCTCTTGCGCCGCTTACTCTCACCTCCTGCCCGGCTCTGCTCACAGCGCTGCAGGAGGCGGTCCTCGCCACGACCCAAGTCTTGCCCGATTTGCGCTCTGCAGGCGTCGTTGATGCCGGAGCCCTGGGGATGTTTATTTTCTTCGAGGGTTTCTTACGCGCCATCACCGGGTATAGCGTAAAAAGCACCTCGCTCTTTGCGCTTTTCCCAGGCAGGCTCGCCGTTGCCGCCGATTTTCACCCTTCTAGCAGCGACGCCTACTGCGTCGATACGATCATCGATCCGGCCTTTGGCAGTACTTTGAGCAAAGAAACCGTGGCCTTGCTGGGCGAAAGCGTGGTGGTCATCCCCGATCAGTCGCGGCTGAAAATCCACATCCATACCACTGACCCGCATCAACTTCGGACCAAGCTTGCCAGTCTGGGTACGGTGCTCAGTTGGTCGGACGAACCCTTGCCTGCAATCAAGGAAAACGATGCGTCCTGCCTTACAGAGGCGAGCTGTCTGCATATCGCGACCGATGCCGCCGGTTCTTTGCCCCGGGATCTTGCCCGGCAGCACAATATCACCCTGCTGGACAGTTATATCATCCATGGCGAGACCGCCCGTCCGGAAAGCCTTTGTGAGCCCGGTACGATTTATACCTTGATGCGGGAAGGCTGCAAGGTGACCACCGCCCAGGCCTCGCTCGCCGAGCGGCATCGTAGGTACGAGAGCATCTGCGAGCAGTTCGGCAGAACGCTGTATCTCGCGGTTGGTTCGGTCTATACAGGCAATTATAGTACTGCTGTGGCTTGGAAGCAGGAGCACGATCCGGACGATCTCATGGAGGTGCTCGACTCTGGGGCGGCTTCGGGAAGACTCGCGGTCATGGCGCTTCTTGTCGGCCGCTGTGCCCAAAAAACATCGGATGTCGAAGCGGTCATGGCCTACGCCCACCATCTGGTCACGGCCTGCAGGGAATATATTTTCATTGATACCCTCCGCTATCTTGTTGCCGGCGGCAGGGTATCACGGGCCGGTGGATTTATTGGCGATCTTTTGCACCTGAAACCGGTGATCAGTCCGTCCAGGGAAGGGGTCCGCAGGATGGGAATGGTCCGCAACCGGGAGGCGCAACTCGATTTTGCCCTGGAAAAGGCAGCTGCCGAGATTTCGACCCCAGCGCGTACCCTGATTTTGTTGCAGTATTCCGACAACGAAGCCTGGGTGCGCGAGGTTGCCAAGCCGCAATTCCAAGCACTCCTGCCGAATGCCGAGGTTTATCTGGTCCCCCTTTCGCTGACATCCGGGGTCCACATGGGGCCGGGAACCTGGTCCCTGGCCTTTGCCGAGGCGGCCTGAGATGCGTGCCGCCGTCATTATCCCAGTCTACAATCACGAAGCACGGGTTGCCGAGGTCATCCGAGAGGCGCGGCAACTTGCGCTGCCGATTTTCGTGGTCGAAGATGGCTCTACGGATTCCACCCCTGCCATACTGGCGGGTCAGGAAGGGATCACGGTCCTCCGCCATTCGGTCAACAGGGGCAAGGGTGCGGCCCTGCTCACCGGCTTTGCTGTTGCCGCTCCAACCTGCGACTATGCCTTGACCATCGATGCCGATGGTCAGCATAACCCGGCAGACGGTTTGGCCTTGCTTGAAATTGCCCGGCAAGGTGGGCGGGTGCTGGTGGTGGGCAACCGCCAGGGCATGGGCGGGGAACACGTGCCCTGGACCAGCCGGTTTGGCCGCGGGTTTTCCAATTTCTGGGTCTGGGCTTCGGGCGGCCCGAGGGTTGCTGATTCCCAGTCCGGCTTCCGTCTCTATCCTCTGCCCGAGACCCTGAATTTGGGCGTTCAGGCGCAAAGGTATCAGTTCGAAGTGGAGGTTCTGGTATTGGCGCATCGCAGTGGTCTTGCCATTGCCGAGGTGCCGGTGTCAGTCGTCTACCAGTCCAAGGGGGTGCGGATCAGCCATTTTCGCCCTGGGCAGGATTTTCTCCGCAATTCAGCCACCTTTTGCCGGCTAATTTGCGCCCGTCTGTTCCGAATGGGTCGCAGGCGATGAACATCGATTTTCACGCCTTTCTGGTGCGGGTTTCCCGCCTGCTCGGTCCCTGGCTCTTTGCCCTGGTCTCCCGCATCATTGCTGTCGGCTATTTTCTCTGTTCTCCTCGTGTCAAGGAAAGTCGCCGCCTGTACGCCGCTCTCTATCCTCACCGAAGCAAATACTATCACCTCTGGTGTACCTTCAGGCAGTATCAGAATTTCACCACCATTCATTTTGATCGGTTCCTCGGCAACCAGGGAAGCGTGCCGGAATGTATCCGTTTAGGTGGCGAGGGGCTGGAGACCAGGCTCAACCAGGGCGGGGCCATTCTGCTCATGTCCCACTTGGGAAACTGGGAGATGGCGGCCCGGCTGCTGATGCAGCAACGTCAGAACCTGCGCTTGTTGCTCTACATGGGCGTCAAGGAGAAGGAGGGCGTGGAGCGGACCCAGAAGGAGGAGCTGCAACGGGCGGGGGTGTCGATTATCGGTGTGGATCAGGGGCTGTCCTCACCCTTTGCAGCGGTTGAAGGCGTTCGGGTGCTGCAGAGCGGCGGCCTGGTGTCCATGACCGGAGATGTGGTCTGGCGACCGGATCAGCGCCGTATAGCTGTGAGCTTTCTCGGCGCTATCGCCTACGTCCCGGAAGCCCCCTTTATCTTTGCCCTGGTGTCCGGTGCGCCGATCTTCGTCTTTTTTGCCTTCCGTATCGGGACCAATCGGTATCAGTTCACCTTTTCCGAGCCGATTTGGATCAAGTCTGTCGGGAGATCTGAGCGGCAACAGGTCATTGCCGAGGCTGCCCAGCACTATGCCGATCTGTTGGAGGAGGCATTGCGCACGCACCCCTTTGAGTGGTACCATTTCGACCGCTTCCTCCATTCGCCCTCCCTGGAGCCTGATACGGCGTAATGCAGAGGGAAAGAGACTTTTTCCGGCGGCTTTTTCTCGGATTATTTCCTTTTCCTTTTCCTGCAAATAAGGGTAGTATCTCAACTTTTCTGAGATCTTAGCTCCTTAGACCTGCGACCATAATAACCCGCCATGACCAGAGATGTACTGCAAGAAAAAATCCTGACCATCCTCGTCCAGGATTTTGAGTTCCAACAACCAGGCCTTGATGATAATCTTCGCGATGTCCACGGTTTTGACAGTATCGATGCCATTGAACTGCTCGGTAAAATCGAACGCGTTCTCGGCTTTCCCCTGACCCGGGAGGAGAAAGAAAAAGCCATGGAAATCAGGACCATTAACGATATTCTCAATTATCTGGAAACGATTCAGCAGGGCCGAGCTCAGTAGGGCGCCTGTCTTCTAAGCTGATGAAGCGACGCGTCGTCATCACCGCCTGTTCCGCTATCACCCCCATCGGGTACGGTAAAGAGAACATCGTTCAGAGCCTCCAGCAGGGTCGGTCAGGGGTTAAACCTCTGCGCGACGACGGCCTCCTGACCGGCCATATCCACTCCCGGGTGTTCGGCACGGTGGATTATCCCATTGCCTACGAGTTCACCCGTTCACAGCGCAAAACCATGGGTCCCGTGGCCTATTATGCCTGTCAGGTTGCCAAGGATGTCCTTGGCGAATCCGGTCTTTCCCAGGGGTTCATCAGCTCCGGACGGCTAGGGGTGGCCTTTGGTTCCACCCACGGTAGCCCCACGGTGCAACGGGAGATCTACAAGACCTTTTTCCAAAATCTGGAAACGGAATTTTCTTCCATCGGCGCGGTCGATTATCTTCGCTCCATGGTCCACACCACTGCCGTCAACATTACCCGGATGTTCGGGATTACCGGCCGGGTGATTGCTTCTTCGACCGCCTGCACCACCAGCAGTCAGGCTATCGGTTTCGGCTATGAGATGGTCAAATACGGCATGCAGGATGCCATGCTCTGCGGCGGGGCGGACGAGTACGACACCACCACAGTGGCGGTGTTTGATAATCTGCTCGCCTGTTCGGTCGGCTACAACGATCGTCCTGAATGCACACCTCGGCCTTTTGACAAAAAACGTGACGGCCTGGTGGTTGGAGAAGGCAGCGGCGCGGTTCTGCTGGAGGAATATGAGGCGGCCAAAAAACGGGGAGCGCCGATTCTGGCCGAGGTCATCGGTTTTGCCTGCAACAACAACGGCGGCGACCTGATCCTGCCCAACCTGCAGGGCATTACCTCCACTCTGCGGCTTGCTCTGCAGGATGCGGCAATTGGCCCGAAAGCCGTTGAATTCATCTGCGCCCATGCCACGGCTACCAAGATGGGGGACATCATCGAATCACAGGCCATCGAGGCGGTCTACGGCCGTGGACCCTTCGTCAGCGGGCTGAAAAGCTACACTGGCCACACCATGGGGACCTGCGGGGTAATCGAACTAATTATGACCCTCTACATGATGGCCGACGGATTTCTGGCGCCCACCCTGAACCTCGATGAAATCGATTCGCGGTGCGCCATGCTCACACATACCCCTGGATTGATCGAGGCCAAAACCAATGTCGCCGCAATTCAGAATTTCGCTTTCGGCGGGGTCAACACCTGTCTGTTGGTCAAAAACGGTAGCGAGGCTGTCTAGGCTGTGCAGCGCGGGGTGGTAGACAGGGTGCTCGATATCGGTATTACCCTGACCTGCTGGCTCTACTTTACCCTGGGCTTTCTTCTCTTTTTTTCCCCTTTCTATATCGCCGCGTATCTCTTTTCCTCACGGCGGGAAGATGCCTTCCAGCAATACAATCGGTCTTTTTATCGGGGATTCTTTATCCTCCTGCGGACCATTGCGCCCCGACAACAGTGGAGTATCGATGAGTGTATTGCCTCCCTTCGTTCTTCGGTGATTGTTTGCAACCATCGCTCCTACCTTGATCCGCTGCTGTTGATCGCCCTGCTGGGTCGCTCTAAAACCGTGGTTAAATCGATTTTTTTCACTCTGCCCATCTTTGGCTGGGTGATCCGCACGGCTGGTTATCTGCCTGCCAGCGCCACAGGTCGATTTGCAGGGTTGATGCTTGCCCGGATGGCTACTATGGAGACCTATCTCGCTGGCGGCGGCAATCTTTTTGTCTTTCCGGAAGGAACCAGAAGCCGCGACGGTAGCATCGGAACGCTCTATCAAGGGGCTTTGAAGATTGCCCGGCAGTGCCATGCCCCGGTGCATGTTCTTTGCCTGCACAATACCGACCGACTGTTTACTCCCGGATCGTTCGTTTTTTCCACCCAGGTACCCCGGAAAATATCCGTCCGTCTGATCGAGACGATCTCAGTCGGCGAGTGCCAGCCTCGCCTGGCCGACCTCCTCACCCGAGTCCGCGAGGCTCTGGAGCGTTGTTATCCAGAGGCTGTACCGGGCAGCGATGTCAAAGCGCATTGTTTTCCTAGTCATTTGTCGGATACCGAACAATGAAGGTTATCCTCATCTCCATGCCGGACGTGGTGCCGATTATCATTCATGAAACCGCGATACACATGCCCAATCACGGCATCGCCACGGTCGGCGGCAACATCGACGACGATCACCAGGTTTTTCTAATCGACCTCATCCGCAAACGTCGTTCGATCAAGAAATATCTGACCAAGATGGTCAACTCTATCGAGCCGGACCTCATTGGGCTCTCGGCCATGGCCTGGCAGTATGACACCTGCATCAAAATAGCCCATCTGCTCAAGGTGATTCGGCCGCAGGTCAAAATTTGCCTCGGTGGTTATCACGCCACCCTAATGTCTGAAGAGATTGCTGCAGCTGTGGAGTCTCAATGGATCGACTTCATCATTAGGGGTGAGGGCGAGGAGTGCTGCCGACGGCTGGTGAACGCCATGGCCGGACGCGACAACCTCGCCGCCATACCGGGGCTTTCCTACAAGCAGGACGGTGGCTTTGTGCACAATCCACGGGGCGAAAACCTGGATCTCAGCACCCTCAAGCTGCCCATCCGCGATAAGCGACGCCTGACCTGGGGTTACCACATCATCTACTCCAAGATCGAGCTGCTGGAAACCTCCCGAGGGTGCACCCGTTCCTGCAATTTCTGCAGCATGAATCACATGTACGGCCGGACCTTTCGCACCTATCCCATCAGCCGGGTGCTTGAGGATCTTGATGACATCTATTACAAACGCAAGGCCAAGTGGGTGTTCATTACAGACGATAATATGGTGCTTAACCCTGGCCGGGTGATTGAACTCTGCGATGCTATCATCGCTCGGAACTATCAAGGACTCAACATCGTTGTGCAGGCGGACTGCATTTCCATGGCCAGCAACGAAGCCATGGTCGCTAAAATGGCTCAAGCCGGTTTTCGCTCCGTTTTTCTCGGTATTGAAAACGGTTCAAAAAAGAATTTGAGCGACGCCGGCAAGGGCGATATTGTGGCCGCGTCGCGAAAAGCAATTGAAAATTGCCATAAGTACGGGTTGATGGTGATTGGCGGCCTTATTTTCGGTTTTCCCGATGACGATGCGGACTCGATCCGGGAAAATTACGAATTCTTTGTCAGTATCGGTGCCGATACCTCTTATTGCCAGATCCTCACCCCCTATCATAAGACCGGGATGCGGCAGAATCTCCTGGAGCAGGGTTTGATCGACAACCAGGAGGACTATAAAAAGTACAGCGGCATCTGGGCCAATGTGCGTACCAAGCATCTCACGGCGGCCCAGTTGCAGTTCCAGTTCTGGTATCAACGCCAGGTGGTGCTCGGTTGGTGGAATCCGCCCGACCCGGCCCGCAAGCAAGGGCGACTGTGGACCTCGATCTGGCGCTTTGCCTTCAAGCCCTTTCTTAAGCTGCACTATTGGCGGATTATGCGTAAAGGCGGGTGGGAAGGGCGCTACCAACGGGAGGTGCAGCGCTGGGAACGGATCAACACCTTCAAGGACCTTGAGGGGTATTGACGGATGCAACTCTATAATTTGGAATTCACCGAAGAAGAGATCCACGTGGCCGCCTCGGCCGACCGATTGCTGTCCATGGAGATCGAATTCAGCCGGGCCTGCAATTTCCGCTGCGCCTATTGCTATCTCGCCGACCGAACGGCCGGAGCCAGTGAACTTTCCCGCACGGAGATCAAGGATATCATCCTCCAGGCCAAGGGGTTGGGTGCCCGTAAAATCATCATCCTTGGCGGGGAGCCCTCCATTTATCCCCACTTGGTTGAGATGCTCCGCTATCTCGGTAGCCTTGGGCTGCAAATCGAGATGTTCACTAACGGCACCGGTGTCACTGAAGAATTGGCAGGGGTCCTGGCCGAGGAAAAGGTGCGGGTGGTGGTGAAGATGAACTCCCGCGATGCGGCCGTCCAGGATCGGCTGGCCGGGAAACAAGGGGCTTTTGCCATTATCGGTCAGGCTCTGGAGCTCCTCCGTCGGGCTGGCTATCCTTCGGAAAAGCTCTTTCTCGCCGCCAGCACAGTCATCTGTCGGCAAAATATCGAGGAGTTGCCGGAGTTGTGGCAATGGCTGCGGTCTCAAAATATTGAGCCCTATTTCGAGATCCTCACACCCCAGGCCAATGCCCTGGAAAACACCTGGCTCGATGTCGAGGCGGCGGAACTCCGCGAGCTCTTTGTTCAACTCTCTGCCGTGGATCGCGAACGATTCGGTCGCGTCTGGGAACCGCAACCCCCTCTGGTGGGTAACCGGTGTATGCGGCATCAGGTTTCCTGCGTGGTGACCGCCAATGGCGATGTTATGCCCTGTGTGGGCGTCACCATCCCACTTGATAACATCCGCAACCAGCAGTTGGCTGATATCTTGAAAAACAGTGAGGTCGTCAGGAATTTAAAGAATTACCGAGAGATGATCAAGGGACCCTGCGGCAGTTGTGAAATGAGTAGTGACTGTTACGGTTGTCGGGGTGCTGCCTACCAATTGACCGGCGATTATCTGGCCTCGGATCCGACCTGCTGGCGCAACAGCCGAGCGTGATCCGCATTAGTCAATCCAATCAAGTGATTATCAACTTCCTGACTTTTTTCTCTTCGCAAAGAACAGCTTGAACATTTCTAAAAAGTAAGGCCTACCAGGAGCTTGATGGAATTGAGCGGAATATTCGGTTCCTCGGTCCCGGCATTGGAGATATGGTGATACCGAACTTCAAGTAACAGGGATTGCACCGCTTTGAGTGGGTACTCAACCCCAAGTGCAAACTGATAGTTGCCGTTCCATTTGGCACCCATGCCGGGGATGTCGGCGAAACTGTAGACAGGGCCGCCGCCGCCGAAAATGTACGGCCTCCATTGCTCATTGGCCGTGAAGGTGTAACAAGCGAGGAAATTAACCCCGATCATGGTAGAGACATCCGGGCTGGAGACGACATGCACCGGCAATTCGATCAGGGTCGTGTGGTAGCCTCGATACCAGCTTGATCTCAGTCCATCGATGGTCATGTGGTTGTAGCGAGGAACCAGGTCGATGGTCTGCACACGCTCGGTGGTCTGTCCCCATCCTGGAATGCTTTGGCCATAGCCTCCGAGAATCGCCCAGGAATCCTCAGAGGTGTCAAATCCATACGTCGCGGAAGCAGGAATGAGTTGCAGCATGAACCCCAACAATAGCAGACATTTTGAGGAAAACAAACCGTGACCCTGCAACGTAAGCAATCTGAGTGTATTGAACCATAGAAAAAACCTGTGCATACCGACACCTAAGAGGAGGATTGTGCAATTGGGGCAATGTGCCTGATCTGCAGGAGCCGAACTATAGTATGAGTAACTTGTACTTTGAGGATACCGACAGATGCAAGAGAAATTACAGTGAAAATTAGAATGAGTCGCTTTCTGTTTATGACGATGATCTGTTGATGCAGGTGGAAGGGAAGGATGCCCTTGCCTTATCTACAGTGAGGTGTGAATATAGGGCCGGCGGTTTCGGGCGGTGATTGTGTTTTCAGTATCAACCAGTAAAGCATGAGAGATGTAGTATGGAACCTTCGGGATCGTGGTGCAACCTCCTTTCTTTTTAGATTGCCGATAACCTCGTCCTAAGCATTAATCTGCATTAGATCTTCCTTGCCTGGGTGTCCTAATCCCAATGGTTGCGAGACGTGCTACATGGAAAAATGTACCGCAAGGACTTGAGCGGCAGTCGTCCAGGGATTATTTCGATGGAAAAACAATCGGACTGACCGATTGAAACATGCTACATTGGAGTCGATTTACTCATAATGACGGCCAAGATTGCCCTTGCTGCCCGAATCCGTAATACGGCCCATTAAAAATGGGAAAAATTTGTACTCCCACAACACCAATAAAACGAAGATACTGCCTGATGATATCACCACAACCTGTAAGCCTCCAGGGGCAATCTCCAGATCAGCTCGAAATCATAAGAAAGAAAAAAGGGAGGATCGATTGGTTTTCCTCAACAATTGGTTGTCTTTTTATTGTCGCTGCCGTGTTTACGCTCGGTGGTTGCATCTCCGCCGTTCCTTATGCTATTTCCGCGGCGCAGGTAGCTACTACAGCGCTACCCCCCCAGGCTCAATCCGGTGGCACCTCGTCCAAGACAGCAAGCATTGACAATGCGGCGGCACGTCAAGAAGAAGGGCGTCCCTACCAACTGATAGCGGATAAAAAATACGACGAGGCCGTGCCACTGTTGCGCGACCGTGCAGACCGGGACGATGCCAAAGCGCAAGGCCAGTTGGCAATGTTGTATTTTGAAGGGAAAGGAGTCCCGGAAAACACCAGCAAGGCTGCAGAATGGCTGAAGAAGTCTGCTGAAGGCGGATATGCCCACTCCCAGTACATGCTTGCTTGGTTTTATTATAAGGGGACAGGTGTTGCGCGGGATTATTCCAAGGCCTTCGAATGGGCCCAAAAGTCGAATGAACAAGGGGATTCGGATGCAGCGATCTTGCTGGCGCAGTTGTATCGCATGGGATTAGGGGTCCACAGAGACTATCATAAAGCTTTAGAATTGTATAACAAGGCTGATGTCTCCGGAAATATTCGTGCTCCTGCTCATATAGCCTATATGTATAAAACCGGACAGGGCGTCACCAGAGATTATCACCAAGCCATCGACTGGTACTCAAAAGCAGGGGAAAAGGGAGACACAAATGGTTGGATACATCTAGCCTATCTGTATGCCACTTGTCAGGATTCCCAATATGTAGATGGTCGAAAAGCAGTTGTTTACGGTTTCAAAGCCACTGAAAAAGACCCGGGTAATTTTGCAAGTTGGGCAGCGTTGGCCGCAGCTTATGCACGCAATAACGAATTTGAAAAGGCAATAGGGGCTGCCATCAAATCCGACGGAATGCTTAAAGCCTATGCTGAGATCGATGATGATGAGCAACGAGACGCTATGAACAGGGCGCAGGCACGTTTAGTAGCGTATAAGGAAAGTAAAGCATACACCGAAGAAAATGAAGCAGATGAAGAAAACTGAGTTGATGCGATCAGTGATGAATGGAGTTAGTTTAATTTTTATCTGATAATGGAGCTGAAATAGACCGTGCTCAACCGTTTGCACCTTGCCTTTCCCTTACTGCGTGACCTTTTCCGTTATCTTCAGGAGAATCCGGAGGAACTGAAAAGGGTACCAGCCAGCTCGGAGAGCGAAACCACGCAACGTTGTTTTCAGCTGGCCGAAACCGTGCAATACCTGCTCGACAACACCTTGCCTGTCACAGTTTCCGAGCTTGGCGCCCGATTTTTCGATAACAGCAAAGCCCTGCGCCAAGGCGAGTACCGCAGCCCTGCTGCTTCGCTGGCTCAAGATCTACGCGCAAGATGCAGAGCTCAGTGACAATGATTACCAACTTCTGGAAAATTTTCATGTCTACCATGATCGGCTGACCGTCAATGCGGTGCTGTTCGGACCTGTGATCTACCGCAAGCACGGCAGGGAATTTGACTGGATATGCCAACTGTACAAGCAAGGTGAAGCGGCCACCCTGAACTGGGCCAACCTCATGGATGTGGAAACCATGTGCTGGCTCGGCCGTGAAAACGATCCACCTCAGTTCATCTGCTGTGAAAACGAGGCTCCTTTCAGCCAGCTTGTTCGCCAACAGCCCAGGGACGCGGTTCTCTTTACCAGCGGATTCCCCAACAGCGCAGTGCAGACCATTTATCGCCTGCTGGCTCCCCAGGCATCCCGCTGCTGCCACTGGGGTGATACCGATCCAAATGGACTTCGTATCGCCTCAATCCTGCATGCGATATTTCCTCTGCAATTGTATCGCTGCGACATCGAGACGCTCAAAGGCTGTGAGCAAGGCCTCCTGCCCCTGACAGACCGACAAAAGAGCGCGGCCAGGGCAATGCTTGCCCCCGGACGGTTCCCTTTTCAGGACGAACTCCGCTTTACATTTGCTCAGGGTTGGTTGGAACAGGAAAAATGGAACCCGGATCAGGGGAAGTGACCTGATGTCTTGGAAATGTGTCTAATGGAAATAGGATGGGTTGAACCGTTGTGGGAGATCGAATGAGGATTTGTGGAGTTGAGTTAAAGGGAAGCGATGCGATATTCGCTGTCATTGATGTGGTAGATGAAGAGATCTCCATCGTCACCAGTCAAACTCGGAAGATTAAATATGGAGAAAGCGCGGAGCAACATTCAGCTCGAGGTTTTTACGAGGCAATCTGTAGGTTCATTCTTGACCATAATATCGAACGGATAGGCATCAAACAACGAGCCCCCAAAGGTCCGTTTGCTGGTGGGCCGGTGACTTTCAAAATGGAGGCGTTGTTTCAACTCAATCCTCACGCTACCACACAGCTATTTCCTGGACCGACGATAGCCGCTGCTACGCGGCGCCATGATTTTCAAGTTCCTGGCCAACTGAAACAATACCAGGCCGATGCCTATTTAACAGCTTGTTGTGCGGCAGTGACATTATAATGCAACACGTTGAAATCTACACAGACGGTGGATGCCTAGGTAATCCGGGCCCGGGAGGGTATGGGGCAATCCTGGCCTGTTGTGGAGAGCATCGAAGGGAGCTCTCAGGTGGCTATCAGTATGCTCGGAGATTTCTCTCAGACCACCCGCCGGCAAATCTCACTCTTTGAAAAGCCTGTCAGAGACAACAGCCAGATCATGGCAGCCATTGACCGGATCAACAGCACAGTAGGTACCATCAAACTGGCCACGTCGGGAGTGGACCAGGGATGGGCCATGCGACGAGAACGGCTTTCACCAGCGTACACAACACGGTGGCAGGATATCCCGCTGGTCAGGTGATCGGCGATTTTTTTGTATCAGATCAAAATCAAAAGGAGAGAGTATGAACAAAGGCGAGTTGGTTGAAAAAGTGGCCAAGGAATGTGAATTAGGTAAAGCGGCTGCCGAGCAGGTGCTGGCCAGTGTTTTCGGGGCAATAACGGATGCGATGGCGGCCGGCGACAAGGTTACCTTGCTAGGGTTTGGCACTTTTTCGGTATCAGAGCGGGCCGCTCGTGAAGGATGCAATCCTCAGACCGGCGAGACCATGAATATACCAGCCAAGAAGGTCGTCAAATTTAAGGCAGGGAGCAAGCTGACTGATTTGATTAAATAGATGCTGAGAGTTATTACCTCTTTCTAATAATTCTATCGACAGCCTTCAGTTCGTAAGCCGTTAACCCACACGGATAGCTTCCTGTTTTGTCCTTATAGCACGTATTATTTGAATCGTAATAGGCTATGTTATCAGTAGGATTATAAACAGGTTTGCCCAGTTTTTTCTCTACCACAGACATTCTGGTCCCGATGTTAATTTCTTTCACAGCTTTTATAAGCTGGGTAGAAGTATAAAGCGGTAAATCTTGAGCGCAGACTGGATAAGCCAAGATTGAATTATCCATAAAAAGTAAAAGAGCTAATATTAATTTAGACATAGGTGAACTCCGCTTCTATGATGGCTTCGTGGAGATTAACCCTTTTTTCCATCGCCATTATAGGCGGTGTGGTTTTTAGCGCGTGAGTCGCGCAGTTGTATAAAGACCATAAATTCCGAGCTTGATACGGTTCATAAGAAGGTTTCAGCCATTCGTCTTTCATTACTGTGAGTTGCCTTGGCCCGATGATCTCCTTTCTAAACAGTAAACCCATTATCCGGAATGCTTGGTTGTCTTCCAGCATAACCCCTTTCATCTTTCCAGCGTCCTCGACAACACGGAGGTATTGGAGGATGTTTATAGTGGAGACAATAGAGAAGATACGGCGTCATCATTTTGTCGATGGCAAAAAAATCAAAGAGATCTGTCGGGATTTGGATGTATCGCGGAATACAGTTCGGAAAATACTCCGAAGCGGAGCGACCGAACACATTTACAAACGCAGCTCGCAACCATTGCCCCAACTCGGCGATTTTGTTGTCCGAGTGGAAGAACTTCTTGAACTGGATTGGGCGCGCCCTAAGAAGAGGAGACTGACTGCGCGTCGACTATTTGAGTTGGTACAAGCAGAAGGCTACCGTACCGCCAGGGGGATGGAGTGGCACGCAACCAGCGTCAAGCGAATTATGGACCGGGTGGCCGCTTGATCCATAAAAGGAAAGTCTTTAATCCACGGATATGGATTACTTGAAGATAGCCGCCCGTTCACGGATTGGCATCTCAAATTACCGCTTAAAACCAAATTTCACTCCTGGCCTGCTTGACCATGCTTTGCTTTAGTGAATCTGCTCAGTCGCGATTATGGCCGCGCCCCTGGTGTGCTTTGCGAGTGGGCCAGACAGAGCTTTTAAAAGAATTGAAATTCAATGTTATTTGATATGGAGCATAGATTTTATTCTAGCGTTACTCCACCCGGCCTGTTTGGAAAAAGGGTATCTATCGTTCCATATTCTCTTCAAGCTGTCTCCCTGTTGCCTCGCTTCAAAATTGTTCCCCCTGTAGGTTCAAGCCCTATCCATTGCACCCATTGGGATTACCACGGAGTGGGCAACATAGTGGGGTCAATATTCGACGCTGTTTTCTACTCCAAAGGGGTCATTATTCCACGCTGATCAACACCTCAGACTCATCACCCAACAGGCTTTCCGCTACTTGCTAGACAAACGAGCCTCGATTTCGAGCCTGCTGCCTCCATCAGTGGCGGCAGTTACCGGCTAACTGGCGTTTTTAGGTTTAACGAAATAAGCGGATGATCAGTCTATATACGTAATAGATCCTATTTCTTCTTTTAAATTGTAGTGTTACCT
>CAZJEX010000032.1:0-37874 GCA_964545155.1 uncultured Desulfobulbus sp.
GGGGGGATACATACAACAGATGGTGTGTAGTTGAGCAAACTGCATACCCACTTTTAACTATTCCAGAGGTTATGCCGTTGACCACTCATAAAAAAGAGACCTTCCTGAAAGATTACACCCCACCTGCGTATCTGGTCGACAGCGTCGCCCTGCGGGTCGAGCTTGAGCCCCGGAACACCCAGGTCCATTCCCGGTTGCAGTGCCGCCCCAATACCAGTGAACGCCAACCGCTCATCCTCAATGCCAAAAAGCTGGATCTGGTGCGGGTCGCCCTGGACGGTGCAGAGCTCACCGATGAACAATATCGTTTTGCAGATGGTTTACTGGTAATATTTAAGGTTCCGGATCAAACCTTTACAGTGGAAATCGATACCGTCATCAACCCGGAAGGCAACACCGCCCTGGAAGGGCTCTATCGCTCATCGGGCAACTACTGCACTCAATGCGAGCCGGAAGGGTTTCGCACCATCAGCTGCTTCCCCGACCGACCTGATGTGATGAGCGTATTCACCACCACGGTGATCGGCGACAAGACCACCTGCCCGGTGCTCCTTTCCAATGGCAACCTCATTGACAGCGGCGACCTGCCCGATGGCCGCCATTATGCGACGTGGCACGACCCGTTCCCCAAACCCTGCTACCTCTTTGCCCTGGTAGCCGGCAACCTGGTCAGGATCAGCGATACTTTCACGACCTGCTCCGGTCGAAATATCGACCTGCATTTTTATGTAGAGGAGCGCAACCGGCAAAAATGCGGCCATGCCGTTCACTCCCTGCAAAAAGCGATGCGCTGGGATGAAGAGCACTTCGGGCGCGAGTACGATCTTGACACCTATATGATTGTGGCGGTGGATGACTTCAACATGGGCGCCATGGAGAACAAAGGGCTCAACGTTTTTAATTCCAAATACGTGCTGGCCCTTCCCAAGACCGCCACCGACGTCGATTATGAGGGGATCGAAGGGGTAATCGCCCACGAATATTTCCATAACTGGACCGGCAATCGGATCACCTGTCGCGACTGGTTCCAATTGAGCCTCAAAGAAGGCCTGACCGTGTTCCGAGACCAGGAATTTACCGCGGACATGACCTCGCGACCGGTGAAACGAATCCAGGATGCCAACATCATCCGATCATTCCAGTTCCGCGAGGACTCCGGCCCCATGGCCCATCCTGTCCGGCCCCCTTCTTTTGTAGAAATCAATAATTTTTACACACTGACCGTTTATAACAAGGGCGCCGAGGTCATCCGCATGCTCCACACCCTGCTCGGCCCGGAAACTTTCCGCAAAGGCACGGACCTCTATTTCGAGCGCCACGACGGCCAGGCCGTGACCTGCGACGATTTTGTCGCGGCCATGGAGACCGCCTGGGGCCGCGATCTGGCCCAATTCAAATGCTGGTACAGTCAAGCCGGCACACCGGAGTTAACCGTCCGGGCCACCTATGACGAGCAAGCCAGGCAGCTGACCCTCAGTATCGCCCAGTCCTGCCCGGCGACCCGGGAAGCCGCAGCCAAGCAACCGTTCTTCATGCCGCTGGCCGTGGGACTGCTCGATGCCCACGGCGCATCAATCCCTCTGGACGATGCGGTACCAGGGGCAACCACCAAGGTGCTGCACCTCTCGCAACAGCAGCAGGATTTTGTTTTCTCCGGCCTCGCCTGCCGGCCAACCGTCTCTTTTCTCCGTAATTTCTCAGCACCCGTACGGGTCGATTTCGAGCAGTCCGACGCGGAACTGGGCCTGTTGATGGCCCATGATGTTGATCCGTTTAACCGCTGGGATGCCGGGCAACGACTGGCCTTGCAATCCATGCTTGCCCAGATCGAGCGGTATCAGCAAGGCAAGCCTGTCCAGGTGTCGGAGCCCTTGATCAAAGGGATGGCCAACCTGCTCGCTGATCAGCAAAACGATCCGGCTTTCCTGGCCATGGCCCTCCTGCTGCCTTCGGAAAACTGGATAAGCCAGCAAATGGCGGTGATCGACCCGGTGGCGGTATTTGCGGTCCGCCAGCAGTTCCGTGCCCAGTTGGCCCGCATCCTTCAGGAGCCACTCCTGGCACGCTACCAGACTCTGCAGGACGCCACCCCGTATCGCTACAGCGCCCGTGACGCTGGCAGGCGCGGCTTACGCAACCATTGCCTCGCGTATCTGCTGACCCCGGATCACGGCAGCATTCTTGACCCTGCCCTGCTGCAGTTGGGGTTGGAGCAATACGCCGCCAGCGACAACATGACCGACGGAATCTCAGCCTTAAACGGCGTCGTCAATGCCGACCTCGCGGCCGGAACCCGACTGCTTGCCGATTTCCATGCCAAATGGCAGCACGATCCGCTGGTGGTCGACAAATGGCTGATCCTCCAAGCCGGCTGCACCCTGCCCGGCACCCTCGACCGGGTCAAGGCGCTGACCACGCATCCCTCTTTTACCTACAAAAACCCCAATAAAGTGCGGTCCCTGATCGCCACTTTCTGCGCCACCAACCATGGTCAGTTCCATGCCGCCGACGGCAGCGGCTACGCCTTCCTCGGCGACCAGGTGCTTCTGCTCGACCGCCTCAATCCGCAAATCGCCTCACGGATGATCACCCCGCTCACCCAGTGGCGACGGTATGACCAATCCCGCCAGCAACAAATGCAGGCGCAACTCGAACGCATCGCCAACCAGCCGTCGCTTTCCGATGATGTCAAAGAGATCGTGGAACGAACCTTGCGTTGAATCATCCTTTCCTGGCAAGTAATCACAACGCCTCCGAGGCTTGGCCGGAGGCGTTGTGATGAGTCAGCCGCCGTGTACCAATGCGCTACCCGTTCAGATCATTATCGATTTTCTCTTGATTCCCTGGTAACGCCAACGGCTTATTTCGTTTCATTCAAAATTAAGCGGCCGTAAACGGCAGGATCAGTTTGGCTGCCGCCCACCTCGCAGCTTAGTACACGCCCCTTCTGTAAAAAACTCGCTCATCGCCTGACGTATCTCTTCAACGGTTATTCGCTCCCCAAACGATCGAAAGGTGACGATCCGTTTTTTAGGTGATGGCACCTGCTCCAGTTCAGAAGGCGCCTGTTCCGCCGCATTATCCAATAAGCTCTTTGACCTTTGCCGCGACCGCTTTCCCCAGTTTGCGATGCTCTCCGCCTTCAAAATGAATCCCGTCCAACGGACTCGAAACAATCACCACCGATGTGTCCAAATAGGCACAGCCCAACTCCTCTGCAACCTTTCCATAGTGTTCGGAAAACTTCTGCGATTTCCTTCCCGCATCCTCAAACATTTCGGCATACTCGGTGAGGGCCGTCGTCGGTGGTGGCACTAGCAACAGTACCGGCGGTCCCATCCCCGCTGGGCCTGACTGGCTCCCCTGCACCACACGTACCAGCACGCCTACGCCCTGGGCAATATCATACGCCGAAAGACTGAACCGTTTCTTGAGATCATTCGTCCCCAGCAGAATTATAACTAAATCCAACGGCCGATGAGACTCCAGGCATGGAATCAGATAATCCCGGCCATTTTTGTAGCCTTCAAGGGGATCGTCCCATACGGTTGTGCGACCACCCAGTCCCTCTTCGATCACTTCATAATCGGGTCCCAATGTTTGGCTCAAAACACGCGGCCAGCGCGTCTCTGCGTCAAAACGATCATTTGTAACGGGATTATAGCCCCAGGTGTTCGAATCGCCAAAACATAGGATACTTTTCACCACAGCTCTCTCCTCAAATTTTATATAGCCGACCTAACCGATGAAGCAACCTAACCCCAAGGCGTTACCCTCTTCAAGATCTCGACAACAGTTTGATATTTTGTAGAAAACCAGAGGCCTCCCCTTGCATGGAGTGGGGTTTACCCCGACATCACATCGCCTGATAGACGCGTACAAAGTCGACCAGCATAACCTGGGGGAAAACGGTTGTGTCGTCGGGAGCGCCGGGCCACTCGCCGCCTACAGCCATATTCAGCAATAGAAAAAAGGGATGTTCGAAAGGCCAGAGCGTCCCTTTCGGGAGTTGGTCCTGCCTGATCTCAAAATAAAGTTGATGATCCATGTACCAACGAATGAAACTCGGCTGCCACTCCACCGTAAAGATATGGAACGCATCCTTCAACACCTGCCCTTCCGGTAGTGTATGCACGCCACCTATTCCATTCCCGCCCGAATACCCCGGTCCGTGAACGGTGCCATGCACGATGCCGGGTTCTCTGCCGATATTTTCCATAATATCGATCTCGCCGCACTCCGGCCAGCTGACTGCACCATGATTTTCACCAAGCATCCAGAAGGCTGGCCAGATACCTTGCCCAAACGGAAGTTTTATGCGGGCCTCCACCACCCCATAGGTAAACGAAAATCTTCCGCGCGTTACCAGGCGTGCCGAGGTGAAACGACTCGGACCATACCAACACATGCGGGTTGCGGGGTCGGTATCCGTTACCGTCCGTGCGGTGATGGCAAGGCAACCATTCCCATCCAAGGACGCATTCTCCGCTTGATCGGTATAGTACTGCAATTCACGATTTCCCCAGCCTTCCCCCCCTCTTTCCTGCCCCCATTGCGAGGGGTCCGGTGGCGTGCCCTTCGGTCCCTCAAATTCATCACTCCAAACGAGTTTTAATGTATTGGAAGTTGCGCTTGTAAAAGTTCGTGGCGATTTGGAGGAAGGGAGCAGTGGCATAAGCAACCTTAACAAGGTGAGAAATTGGTATCAGATAGCATTGATGAATCCTTGGCCATACACCTCAAGATCGATCCCATCGGCCACCCGGGGTAATCTCGAATTCAGTGCCCAATTCGGCATTGCTGTCAGCACCGACCCAAACCTGAAAATGGCCGAATTCAAGCACCTCTTTGCCGTTATCATCAAGATAAGAGAGCTCCTCTGGGCCGAGTCTGAAGAAAAGGGTTTTCGTCTCGCCGGCCTCAAGATGGACACGCTCGAACCCTTTAAGCTCGCTCACGGGGCGTGCCACACTGGCAACCATATCCCGCACATAACATTGCGCGACGGTTGTCCCGGCCCTGTTGCCGGTGTTGGTCACCTCAACAGTAACGGATATTCCCGGTGCTTGAAGAACCGGAGACGTCCGCAGATTAGCAAATTCGAAGGTTGTATACGACAGCCCGAATCCGAAAGGAAAAAGTGGGGAATCGAGCGAATCGACATAACGGGAATGATGACGACTGTTGGAAGCCATCGGCCTCCCGGTAGGACGATGGTTGTAATACAGCGGGATTTGCCCAGTTGACCTTGGGAATGTGATCGGCAGTCGCCCGGATGGATTCACATCTCCGAAAAGGATATCGACCACCCCCAGACCGCCTGTAATACCTGGGTGCCAAGCGAACAAGACGGCGTCGGCCCAGTCGATCACCCGGGTGAGATTCAACGGGCGGCCGCCAAACACAACGACAACGATGGGGATTTCCATACGCCGAGCTGACTCAACCAATGCCTCCTGGCCAGCGGGCAAATCGATGGTGGTTGTGCAGTTATCCTCACCCGAACGGCCCGCCGATTCGCCGATGGCAAGGATCAGCACATCACTTGCACGCGCCAATTTAATGGCATCATCGGCTAAGTCGCAGTGGTGCAGCCAAGTTTCGGGTCCCAGCCTGCCGGCGATTGCCTCTTTCAGCGTGGTTACTTCCTCCTCCTGCCCATCGGGAGTCCAACAGCCGAACAATGCCTGGCGCTGATCGGCAAGTGGACCACTCAAACAAACGGTCAGGTTGTCCGGCTCGAGGGGCAATATACCGTTATTTTTCAACAAGACCATACTATCGGCAGCAAGCCTGCGTATAGTGGCGAGCGATTCGGGCAACAGGTGGACCGCCTGTGAGGCGTTCGGATCGGCGTAAGGGTTCTCGAAGAGGCCGATCGCGAACTTGATCCGGAGTACCCGGCGCACTCCATCGTTCAGGCGTGCCTCGGTGACCTTGCCGGCTCGAACCAGATCGGGCAGGTTCTTCAAGTAAACCATCGTGCACATGTCCATATCCACCCCAGCGTTGCAAGCCAGTTCGGCTGCATGATTGCCGTCGGCGGCGATGCCATGATTGGTCAACTCCCCCACCGCTCCCCAATCGGAAACCACAAAACCGCCGAACCCCCATTGCTGCTTAAGCACATCATGGAGCAGATACCGATGGGCGGAAAGGGGGATACCGCCGATATCATGAAAGGCGCTCATGACGGTACTGCACCCGGATTGGATCGCGGCCTTGAACGGGGCGAGATAGATATTATGTAATGCATGAGGTGTGATCTCAGTCGTGTTGTAATCACGACCACCTTCCGCTGCGCCGTACCCAACAAAGTGTTTAGCGCAGGCGACGATACGATCGGCAGGGAACTGTTGGGGGAGCGAGTCCTCCTCATTGCCTTGAAAACCTTTCACCGCCGCTGCGGCCAGTTTCCCAACCAAAAAAGGGTCTTCGCCAAAGCCCTCGGCAACTCGCCCCCAGCGCGGGTCGCGGGCGATATCGAGCATGGGCGAAAAACCCCAATGGATACCGTCGGCGCGCGCTTCTTTGGCGGCGATCGTGTTGGCGGCCTGAATCAGCTTGGGTGACCAGGTGGCGGCCATCCCAAGAGGAATCGGGGCGACCGTGCGATACCCATGAATCACATCTCGACCAAAGATCAATGGGATACCCAGCCGGGATTCGGTGACGGCTATTTTCTGAATTTCGTTGATCCCCTTGGCAAAGACCCGTTCCTGGCGATTATTGCCGGCCGTGGAACTGTTGGCCAGCAGACCGGAACCGATCTCGCCTTTGCGGACCTGATCATGCTGATCTGGACCGAGGTTGTACCATTGATTGAGTTGCCCGGCTTTTTCCTCAAGGGTCATACGGCCCAGGAGATCTTCGATGCGCGCCGTAACAGGGAGCGTCGGGTTTTTGTAGACTGGAATGGTCACGGAAACAGCTCCTTACAATTTAGGGGATAGTACGATAACGGAAAAATAGCCGGTCGGCCGAGGAACGGCCCTCGGAAAAGAGCAACGGCTTCCGGTCCGGGGACGGGGAGAATTGCACTCAGTGACGACATCTGCTCCAGGATCTGCGAACAGAAATGACAGTGAATGAGCGCCATTTTACCTGCTCTGTTTTGAGATGCTGGTGGTTTATTGCGTGGCAACAGGGCATCAACGGAGGCTTGCCAACAATGCTTGTTTACACCTTCCAGTCGAGCATGGCCGTTACGGGGTAATGGTCTGAGGGGAAGAGGTTTCCTTGGTAGGAACGGTCGATCTGCGCATCCAGTACGCGAAAATGGTCTGAGACCAGGATCCAGTCGATGGCTTCCATCTCCTCAGGCCGGCCAAAGGCGTGAAAGGTGGATTCATCCTTCTCGCGCCCATGGACCTGCCGGAAGGTGTCTATCAGCGCATTATCACCGGTCAGGAGACGATAGGCTTGGGAATCTTTGTTGGCATTGAAGTCGCCGGTCACGATGAGCGGGGTCGATCGGCGGATCTGATCGAGCCAATGCCGCAAGACCTTAGCGTTTCCATCGATGGCCGCCGGTGGCTCAAAGTCGAAATGGGTATTGACGTAGGTGAGCACCGTACCCGTGGACTGACTGGCGAGCCTGGCCCAGCTCACAGTTCGTGGATAGGTGCTGCCCCAGCTCATGCTGCCGGGCACCTCTGGGTTCTCGCTCAGCCAGAAGTATCCTGTGTCGAGAAGCCTGAAGGCCGACTTGCGAAACAGCAAGGGCGCCATCTCCAGGGCAATATCTCCAGGGCCTCCCCTATGGATGCCTAGAAAATAGTAGCCCGGCAAGTTGGAACGGACGAAATCGGCCTGGCTATCGTCGCGGCACTCCTGGAGACCGAGCAGATCGGGACCGAAGGTCTGGACCCTATCAAGGGCCAAGGATTTACGGTTGTTCCAGTGATTCTCGCCGTCATCGGCCAGGCCATAACGAATGTTGAAACTCATGACCTTGATCATGGCTGGAATCCCCCTCGGTCATGCCGCCTGATTCTTGGCCCGTTCGAGGGTCGCGCGTATCCGCTCCGTCTGCTCCGTCCTGCCTAGATCGGGAAAGAAACCTTGCTCAACGCAGTCCCGATAGCTCCACTCCGGCATCGTTTCGGTGCGGTAGGTCCAGAAGAACCAGCCGGCGTATTTTTCGAAGGTCAGCAGTTGGGCGGAGGCGTAACCACGATAAGCAGCCGACATCTGGAACTCGTCCATTGCCTTCAAGGCATGGTTGCAGGGCTCCGCCGCCCAGAGGGAGACCATCTTCAGATCCAGCCCCAGGCTCCATTCGCCGCAATAGACCTGATAGCCCGACTCACGAATGATCTCGTCCGCCTCAACGCGCAAGTCCACGACACTCTTTCGGATGTGGCCGAAAATGTCCAGATTGATGTCGTCGCCGGCAAAGCATTGATAGCGGTGGATATCGATGGCCACGTTGCGGAACTCCGGCTCCTGAAGAAACCCTGCATACTCCCGGAAACTGCGAAAACCGTCGTGGAACACCACCGTCACCCGTTCGGGAAGGCAGTGGCGGCGGATGCGGCGGTAGGCCTCCAGGGTGTAACGCTGCAGCAGGTCGGTCGGGATATCCCAACTCGGCTCATTGATCGCCTGGATGCCGTATAGCGCCGGGTGATCTTTGTAGCGCTGCGCCAGACGTTCCAGCACCTCCAGGGAGTACTGGATATACTCCTCGCTGGTATGCCACTCGCAAACCCCAAGGATACCGCCGTTGTCGAAACCGTTCTGGCAACCTGGCGCGGCATGGAGGTCAAGGACCACCTTCAGGCCGAATTCTTCGGCCCACTGGAAGACCTTGTCGACGATCTCCAGCCCTCCTACCACGAAGGGATAGCGCACCTCATGGTAGCTGCGGTGATAGGGATAGTCCTTGCCGAACAGCCAATGGCCGAACGGCAGACGCACGGCATTGATGCCGACACTGGCCAGCCAGGCGAAGTCGTCGCGGGTGATAAAAGTGTTCCAGTGGTGGTGGAGGCGTCGCGTCGCCTCAGCCTCTCCCAGTTCGACGCAGTAGGAGGTCTCGTCAGTGGCTTGCAGCCCCACAAACAGACTGGGGGTGATCCACTTCTCCAGCACCAACCAGCCGCCGAGATTGACGCCCCGGAGCTTGCCGCCGTTTTCGTGAACCATTGGGGTAGTCGTCATGAAAGATCTCCTGAAGAGGGATTTACAGGGCCAAACGGCGTGAGTAGAACGTGGCGCCGTTGGGCATACACAGTGACGCGGAGCGTCGGGTTGCAAAATGGGCGCCTTCCAATGGGCAGGGGGCTCCTTTTATTTATCTCTGAGATCTGCAAGCCCGGTCCTGCTTATTTTTTCAGCCACTTTCTCAGCCCATTGATCTGCTTCGGCAAGGGTTTCAACTCCGGACACAGACAGCTTAAATTGCTTGATAGACAGGTCATCAACCATTAAGCCAAGATAGACACAATGATAGTCGATCTCATCCGGGCTCTTCCCGGCTCCCATATATTTGTGAATAATCCGCTGAGTGATCCCCGCCCCCCAGGCATACCGGGTTAACCTGGGTTGATCATATCCTGTTATCGGATCCGAGTCATCTTTGCGGCGGCCGCTCACTTCCTTTTCGATGTTTTGCTCCAGTTGTATTCGATACATTGGTCCCTGACTTTTGGTCAGCTGGCTTGGGGCCTCTTTTATATTGAGAGAAAAATGATATTCGCTGGAGTAAATGGAACGCCGGCCTGTAATCTTTTTTTGGGCAAAAAAGGTCACATCACCCATGGGGCCATACTTGACCATTTGTGGTGATTCAACGGTATATCCTTTCGGCACCAACGGCAAGAAATCCGCCGGCAGCGTATTCGAGCGGGTATACCCTTCCGGCGTTTGGATATCCGCCCCTGAAGCCACCCCTGTAGTAAAAAGCAACAGTACGACAATAAGCCCCGCAAAAAACACCTGGTTAAACAACTGATGCAGGATGGTAATTTTCATTTTTCCATTTCCTTTATTGCTTCTTTGATCGTGGACACCAGCAAACCACAGATGGACGAGAGGCGCTTTCACCGAGGAGCCTGGGACTGCCTGGGTCTCCAGGGCCAATAATTCCATACGGCAGGAGTTACCGAATGGCGGGTCCGCTCTCTTTGATAATCTCCGGCTGCAGGTCCCTCATCGCCTCAGAACGTTCATGGAGCAAGCCCAGAGGAGGGTCGGCTTTCGGATATTTCTTATAATAGACATGCAAAGCCTCTTCGAGCGCGTTAGCGGCTTCCAGTTTTTTGCCCTCGCCCATCAGGAGCTTTGCCTGCAAGCGCAAAACCCCGATGTTCTCCGGCTCGCGGGCAAGCAGTTGCTCCACAAGACCGCCCGCAGTCTTCACGTCGCCCTTGAACAATGAAAATTCTGCCATCTGCAATTGTTTGGCCGTGGCGGTTGCCTGGCCAAGCGGTGCGGGTTCTTTTTCTATTTTCAGGTGAAAACGGTCGCTGCCGAGAGAACTCGGCAGCCCCTCCACCGCATCGGGACGAAAAGAGACGGTCAGGGTATAGACACCCACCGGCAGGGCCTGGGTCTCGGCAGGCTCCAACCACCACTGGGCGGTGGCAGTCTCATCAACCCCCAGGGTGACGCTGGTCTCCGGCTGCTGCATCGGATGCAGAGGCCAAGTGACAGCCTCGCCCGATGCGTTCCGCACCTCAACCACCAGCGCGTCCCGCCACGCACCCTGTTTGGCCTTGATGGTGATCGGGTCAACCACCGGCAGCTTACCCTGCGTATCTGGAGTCAGCGCCTTGCGCCACAGCGAGACGCTGACGACGAGCGGCCAGGAGGTGTAGAGTTCGGAGCCGGTTTCGGCGGAAGAAGAAAGCACCAGCTGTCCCGGCGCTTCCACCGGGGGCATATCGGTCTTTTCAGGTTCAACGCGCTGCGGTTCCGGCTCGGATGAAGCTGCTGCCGTCACTGTTGGGGCTGTCGACGCAGGTTTTTTGTCTTCCTCCTGATTGGAACAGGACACGATTGTCAGCAGCGTAAGTGCGATAACAACAAAAAACGAGGATCTCTGGCAAGTGGTTCTTAACATCGCATAGACTCCCCTTAATGATACAGATCGTTGACACATATTTGATCGGCACAGGCGCCTCTGCCTTCGTCGGCATCGCCGTATCGGGTCCTAGGTTTCCTGCCTTCTTTATTGACACCTGTTCCAGTTGGAAGCACGCATAAGCCCTGACCGACAATTTCTTGAGGCCCCCGATTTAACCAAAAACGGCTGCTGGTACCGAACTGGTCCTTGTAAGCTTGGGAGACAGTATATCGCATCACGCAATCCTCATCGCCACTGTGCTGGCCATGGTGTTCGCCAAGATAAACTAATCTTGGTTGGGAGAACCAGCTGTCATCTTTATCGTGATGACCTCCATTTTCATATATGATGTATATAGGACGGCCTTTTTCAGGGTGACCAGCATAGTCCTTATTGCCATATTCATAAAAAAATTTGCGACCGCCTTCAAACGTTTCTGCTTTCCAGGAAACAACTTCATCCCGCTCGCCGTGATGCCAGACGTTGCAGGCATGAAGCAATTCATGGGCAACGATCGGGGTAAAGTATTCATAGGTCTTGGTGGCGTCCTCGCCGATGGTTTTTGTGATTTTATTGGCGATATTGTTGTCAAGGGTAATTCGGGATATTGATTTTGGCGTACCAGGACCGCCCCAAGTCATACCGATAAACCATTCATCTGTTCGATCGAATCCTTCGATGAGCAGGCCGTGCTGATCCACCACATGAGGAGCATCCTTGCTCCGGTTCCGGTTAATGATGCGGGTATAATCCAATTCATCCACGGTCAGGTTATGGTGGACATCGAGTTTGGTGAGTGCGGCAAACCGGTTAATCCCACGCTTGCTGCGGCCGCCGATCTGATCGCAGATGAAGAGGTCTTTTTTCTTTGGGTTGGTCCGAATATGTTTTCCATCCTCCAGGAAACCCCGATATTCTTCCCAAGTGGTCAGCCCGTCTCCATTGTTTCGATCCCCAAGGGGCTCAGCGTCTTCATCGGTGTCAAGCGGCTTGCCCATAACGTCGTTCGCCTCCTCCCAGGCATCGGCAATGGTGTTTCCGTCCAGGTCGTAGGGGATGCTCACTTCGGTGACATGGGAGTCAAGTTGAGCGGTGAGCACCGTGTCTTCACCATCAATGCGCGCCAGAACGGTGAGTTTGCCCATCGCTGCCCCGTCAAAACTGCTGACGGTAATGGTGGCCGATTTGAGGCCCTTGGCGGTTTTGGCTGTCTGGCCATCGGGTGAGACCTCTGCCAGTTTCGGATTATTGGCTTTGAGGATCTTCAAATCAGGGGCGACACCTGTCCAGGGGCTGTTCATGGTGGAGCCGGGGTGCCGGGAAGTTTCGAGCAGTTCTATCTCGAACTGTGCGGTCTTCTCCTTAGCCTTCCCGCCCTCGGGATTCCGGAGCTCGACATCAAAGGTGATGGCGTTTCCGTGAGTCTCCGGCCCCTTGGCCATGGGCAGCCATTTTTTGTAATCTCCTTTGGGTATCAGTACGGCCCGCAACTCTTCCGGCACTCCAGAGGTCACGGTGTAGTAGACGCTGAAATTGTAGGTAACGGATATTTCGGGGGATTCCTTAGAGGTCCCTTGGTAATTCGCATGGCCACTAGCTGAAATCCGTTTTGATTTCGGGTCAAAAGTGAAGTTTAACCCTTTGAGAAAACTCTCGTTTGATCCAAAAAATCCAGAAAGTTTTGCAGCGTCAATCGCTATTTCTGCCATATCAACCGCAAACCTGCCCCCTGGCGCATCCTCCGGGCTGGCCTTGACCTCGGCTTCTTGCATGAAATTACCGATGATGATGTTGCCGGTCCCGTCCATGGTGTTGATGCCGACACCTCCTTGAACCCGTATCGCGGGGTGGCCTGTTTTTAATGTCCACGAAGCGGACTCGATAGGAGATTTATAGGTGCCGCCGCCCGATATTTCGATACTGTTCTTGTGATCGATAAGCTCCAGTTCCAACCGTCCTCCTTCGGAAGAGACAATACGATAGACGGCCCTTTCACGGAGGGTGCCGGTTACTTTTTCTTTAAGAAGGGAATCCGTTGTTTTCCCTGTCGAATCGGCCGTGCAGGTGGCGTTGATGGTGAGCGTGACAATGTCGTCGTTTTGTTTGCCGTGCGCTGACGCGACCAAGACGAAAAATACCGAAAAAAAGAACACCGCGAATACATTCAGTCGTTTCATGTACGTCTTCTCCATCCGGCTCAGATAATTCTGCATCTCATCTGCTCTTTTCACCGCAATTGGTCTCCAGCGATTTCGAGAAGTAAACACTTTTCCAATGAGCCTTAACCGGCTTCATTGATGGCACCGCTGCTTTTCACAAGGCACCCCATCCCTATCGCCATCCATCGTACTTTTTAAGATTCTCGTTTTGCCTCTCGTTTTATCCAGAGTTTAATCGCAACAATAGTTTCTTTCTCAATGCCATTGTACCCGTGATAGGAAAAAGCCTGACATGGCTCTCCCTTTGACACCCCACCCTCCATGACTATTAGTTCGTTCCCATAATGATCACGGGATGATTCAGCAGCACTAAAAGGTGTAACATGACAGCCATCTTCCCTATGATGGACAATGAGATGTCGATTTTTGTATTTGCGGGCATCGAAAAAAGCAACACGATTTAGCGATGAGGTATGAATCTCTCCGGCAATCTTATCCGACAAATATTCCGCCAAGTCCAGCGTGTCGTATGTGCCGTTACTTGTTCCCATTAAATATGTTTGTGCCTTTGGAAAACGATTTTTAATGTCATCGAGAATGGACTGAATGCGTTCCTTGGAAGGTGTTGCATCGGTAACAATCGTCGCGAATTCATCGTCAACGATATAAGGTCGAGATCGAACCAAAAAGTTTCCTCTAAAGCCGTAGACCAATTTTCCGTCTTCCATGCGTGGATTTACAGCACCGGTTCCTCCCGGGAAGAGGATGATGACGTACTTTGGGGAGGGGTTGTTGCAATTGAGAATATAGGGGACGATTTCCCCGGTGGGATAATGTGCCGTGGATATCAAAACTTCCTCTGCCTGGCAAATTTGCGTGGCAACAAGCAGGAAGAGTAAAAAGAACGAGGTGAGGCGAGGACAGAAGAACACAAGCCGATGCATGCGGGTCTCCCTTGCTGAGCGGTAATTTGAATTTTCAAAAGGTCAATACTTTTCCAATAAATCACGACTGACAGGAGGAATGTTGACTCCGAACGCTCCGGTTCAGCGGACGGGCAGTGCAGCGATCCGCCCGCTGCAACCCGATTGTTGGACGGGGCCTAGCGGGTAATGCAATTCGGAAGCAAACGGGTTTGGGGTGCAAAATGCAATTAGTAACTCAAAAGTCAACGGGTTAAACACAGAAATAGCGATCGTTCAGTTGTCAGCCTGCAGAGGTTCAACTCATTTGATCTCTGTTATCGTCAGCACACCGTTTTTATCAACCGCTTTAAAGAGGACCCTGTCACCTACCTGAAGGGCATCCAACATACTTTTCTCCTTCACCCTGAACACCATGGTCATCGGGGGCATGTTCAGATTAGCGATTTTTTCGTGTTTGAGGGTCAATTTCCCAGCCTGTTTGTCGATCTTGCGTACCTCCCCAGGTGTCATATCGGCTGTTTGGGTCGTTGCCGTCTTAATCGACGAATCATTGCCTGTTGCTGCCGTGGCCACAACACCAACGGACAGGATGGATGCAAAGGCAAAGGTTGCAATCGTAACGATAATTTTGTTCGTTTTCAAAACGGTCTCCTTTAAAAATAGTGGCAACATTGAGGTGTTCTTTGGCCGATCCAACACCCTCTTCAGGGCAGATCCCCGCTTAATGGTTGTGGCCAGTTGAACCGTCGACCTTTGAACCCTGCCCCTTTTTCGTCCCTGCTGAAACCCTAATCTCTCCTTTCATCCCGGCATCATAGTGTCCTGGCAACAGACAGGCGAAGCTGACCTTCCCTGCCTTGGAAAAATGCCAGATGACTTCTCCGGTTTGACCTGGCCCCAGGCTAATCATGTTCGCATCGTCATGTTCCATTCCGGGGAATTTCTGCATCAGCTCATTATGTTCCTCAAGTTCCTTTTGAGTCCCCAGAACAAATTCATGTTTTTTTTGGCCGATGTTCTTTACCTGGAATCTAATGGTTTCTCCCTGCTTGACGGTGAGTTGGTCTGGGATAAAGCGCATGGAATCGTTCATCTCAATGTCTACCGTCCGGTTAACCTGAGAAGCTTCACCCGGCTTGCCAATTGTGGTATCGTCGTGACCATGTCCATTGGTTTGGATGCCGCTGGCGAGTGCCACGCCGGCCATTGAAACCACGCTGCAGAAAAAAAGATTGAGAATAGCTCTTGAGATCATACGAATATCCTCTTCAGCTGGGGTTAATGGTTTGAGTGTTGAACAGGCTTACGAACCTGCACCTCGACATCGGTATCGGGTTTCTGGATACGCGGCATGGACGGCCTACCTGCAGAACGGGAGCGGGCGGGCTCTTTCATTTTCTGTTTATGCCGATAGGCTATTGTCCCCTTGGGGTGCTTGAACCATCCGGGATTTGCGTAATCATTTGGCTTCTGGTCGGCCCGCACCTTGACGACACTGAACATACCGCCCATCTCGACAGAACCGAACGGCCCTTCCCCCGTCATCATTGGCACGGTGTTATCGGGAAGGGGCATCTCCATCTCTGCCATATCAGCCATGCCTCGCTCTCCCATTACCATGTAATCAGGGATGAGCTGGGAGATTTTCTTGCTCAGCCCGCGATGATCGACGCCGATCATGGTCGGTACGTCATGCCCCATGGCATTCATGGTGTGATGGCTTTTGTGGCAGTGAAAGGCCCAGTCACCCTCCTCGTCGGCGATAAACTCGATCTGCCGCATCTGGCCGACGGCGATATCGGTGGTGACCTCGGGCCAGCGGGCCGACAATGGCACTGGTCCGCCATCGGTGCCGGTCACCTCAAATTCATGGCCATGAAGATGAATCGGATGGTTGGTCATGGTCAGGTTGCCCATCCGCACGCGTACTTTATCATTGAGTCGAACATTGAGCGAATCGATGCCCGGAAAAATGCGGCTGTTCCAGCTCCAGAGATTGAAATCGAGCATGGTCATGATCTTTGGGGTGTAACTGCCCGGCTCGATGTCGTATGCGTTGAGCAGGAAAATGAAATCCCGATCGACCTCTTCAATGAGGGGATGTTTCTCCTTCGGGTGCGTCACCCACGATCCCATCATGCCCATGGCCATCTGTGTCATTTCATCGGCATGGGGATGGTACATGAAGGTTCCGGGGCGGCGGGCGACAAACTCATACACAAAGGTCTGGCCTGGTTTGATTGCCGGTTGGGTCAAGCCGGAAACGCCATCCATTCCATTGGGAAGACGCTGACCATGCCAATGAATCGAAGTGTGTTCCGGCAATCGGTTGGTGACAAAGATACGGACGCTGTCTCCTTCGACGACCTCAATGGTCGGACCTGGACTTTGGCCGTTATATCCCCAGAGATGGGCCTTGAATCCTGAGGCCATCTCCCGCACCACTGGTTCAGCCACCAAGTGAAATTCCTTGACGTCATTGTTCATGCGCCAGGGCAGGGTCCAACCATTCAGCGTCACCACCGGATTGTAGGGCCGTCCGGTATCGGGAAACAGCGGGGGCATTGTGTCGGCCTGGGTTTGGATCACAGGCTCAGGCAAGGCGGCCAAGGCCACCCGGTTGACCATTGCCACCGCCACCGCCCCGCCGGCAAGACCGGCTGCTTTGAGAAAGTCTCTTCTTGTTGTCATCGGTGTTCCTTTAACTCTCTGTCTCTTCCCGCTCTCAATGCGGTTGCTCGGCCCGTTGACTGGTTTTTCCTGTTTCTTTTGTGACTTGCGCCATGGATGGGGTGCCAATGATGGCCGCTTGCAAGGCAACGTTGGTCAACCAAAAATCCTGCTGTGCATTGATGGCTGCACTCACCGTGTCGATCTGATCCCGCGTGTCGGCAAGCAACTCAAACACCCCTATCAGCATACCATTATAACGGAGCAGATTTTCTTCGGAGATCACCTTGCGCAACGGCAGCACCTCATCGCGATAATGCTTGGCAACATCGTAGGCTGTGCGGTAGGCAGCATAGGTTTCCCGCAGTTGGGAGCCAGCAGCGCGGACGGTCGCCTCCAATTGATTGGCGGCGGCCAAGGCCTGAGCATTCATGGCATCACGTTGCATATCTCCCCAATCAAACACAGGCAAACGTACTGATATTTCATATCCTTTACGATTGTCACGGGTGCCGGCCGCATCATCGAAGACGGTATCGTAGCGAACCCCGAGTTCAATGTCCGTCAGGCTGGTGATCAGGGTCAAATCCTGTTCTTTGGCTGTTGCGGCAAAGGTTGTCTTGGCCAATTGAATATCCAGTCTTCCTCTCTGTGCGGCATCACCAACCTCCTTGGGACCCCGTGGAGCTTTGGGTAGATCAGGAAGTCGTTCCGGGAGCTTGAGCTTTTTCTCCTGGTCGTCTGTAAGCCCGAGAACCCGAACCAGCTCTTCCCGGGTCGCCATGGCATGCTGTTGCGCCACGGCCCATTGGGTTGCCGCATCGGCATAGAAGGCCTGCTGCCGTGCTCGTTGCAAACGATTGAAATTCCCAACCTGCTGCATGCGTCGGGCGAGTTCAGCACTGATCTCGCCGACCTCATGCACCTGCCTTGCATATTGGAGCTGTTGTTGTGCAGCCACCGCCTTTACCCACGATTGCCGGACCTTGGTGACGTTGTCCACCACGTCCATGGCCAGGCGCACCTGTGACTGCTCGATACGGCGTTGGGCGCTGGCATAGCGGAGTGGCAAAGTCAGCACGTCGAGCAAGCCAATTGCCAGCAAACGCTCATATTCAACCTCATCAGCGAGCGTTTTGCGTTCAAAAACAAAAAGAGGGTTGGCGATGCGACCTGATTGCGCCGCACGGGCCGCATCCGACCAATGTTGGGCCAGCATGGCCTGCAGAGCGGGGCTGTTGACCAAGGCGAGATGAACAGCTTGCTGTTGGCTTAAAGGCTCAGCAAGCAATGTTTCTGCTGTCTGTGTATTGAAAGCGCGTTGCTCCGATGTTTGCACCAAGGAAAGGTTGCCATCGGTAAATTCCGCAGTCGCCTGGTTGGTCGTCGTCAGGGTTTCTTCGAAGTTCACCCGCGCGCAACCGGAGAGCCACAGCAATGCCAGCAGCATAGCAAAGAAGGATTGTGGAGGCAGGCAGCGGAGTCTCACGGCTTGCCTCCATGACCGGAATGTTGACGAGCGTCTTCGGGCTGGGTGACGGGATGCGGAGGTTCCTGAAAGGCTTCTTCAAGATAATACCGCCAGCCGCCGATGCGCCCTACGGTCTCGTTGGCCTCCAGCCAGGAAGCGACTTCTTGATCCTGGTAGCCATGATAGTTGTTAAAAACAGAGGAGTAAGAAAGCGATGGAGGCGCAAATGGGGCTAAAGGTTTTACCTCAGAGGCATATGGTTCGGTTTGTGACCAACTGGACGAACTGAACACCGAGAATGTTACGCACAGGAGGAGAGAGAAAAATACAATCGCCTTAAAGAAATTTCGTTCCAGGACTTCTTTCATGGCAAACTCCCGTGGTGAATAACTTAACTAATCTACTCCCCCTCTCCTGTATAGAACCTTTGAGCGAGGCAAACTTAATGAAAAGAGAGGTGGAGTTTCAATCGGTCCAACCCCACCTTTCCTTGATGAAGGTTCAAGGGGTTAATTTAAGCAGCTGTTTTTGCGACTCGATGATTTGCTCCATCATAACGTGATTCCGCTCTGCTTTTTTCTGCATCATGGTGTGACACATGGGCATGTTACCACCCATCATTCCCTTCATCCCTTCGTGCCCTTGAGGAGACGACATCATTTCCATCATGGGACACTTTCCGGATTTCATCATTCCCATCATCATTGCATCGTCCATTTCACGCATCATTTTCATGCCGCTGGCCATCATGGCCATATGCTCAGCCATCAATTGTTTGCGCTCAGCTGGATTTGCCGTGGCAGAAATTTTTTCCATCAGTGTGCGCATGCCTTTCATGTGAGCAGCCATCGCGTCTTCCTGCTGTTTCATGTCATCCATGCCGGCATGACTCATATCATGACCGGCGTGGCCAACTGGCTTCTCAGTTGATTGTAACGCACTGTGGCCGGCATGATCGTTATGCTCAGCCGCAGTCGGTGGCTCTGCTGGCTTGGTCGAATCTGTTTGCCCGAGGGCGATTCCGTAACCGGAAACAAAGAGAAAAAACGCAATTGCAACCGATACCATTCTTGATTTTTTCATGGCTTCACCTTGATGAGTTATTTTTGAATAGAGGATTATAAAGAAACAGGTCTGTTCTGTTAAATTAAACTTAAGAGTTGCGAGGTCAAGCTGAACAAGCCAAAAGTTAACATTCTTCCAATAACGGTTGACTAGGCAATTCAGTCCTTAGGAATCCTAAGGAACCACTGCTTATCACGGGGAACCCCATCATTATTACCGTCCATCTTTGTTTTTCTCGTTCCTAAGCTCCGCGTCGGAACGGTTCAAGGGACGCTCTGCGTCCAGGGGTTGCAGGAAGCTACTGCCGAATTCATGAGCTTTCGTGTACACAGTGACGCGGAGCGTCGGGATACAAATCCCCCCGCAGAGCGTAGGAACAAGAACAACCTCAGCCTTTGTTGTAAACCGCGTTCATATATCGTTGCACATCAAATTTGCGGCGACAGCCAGCCTCGTTCATGTACCGAATCATGCCAAACACCGGACGTTCACGCCAGGCCCTGTCGTGTACGCCTCCCATAGACCAGGCAATGCCCGTGTAGCCGTTTGGGTCGCGACCGTCCAGAGAGTAGCGATCATTGAGCGTTATGGCATACTCCAGAGCCGTTTCAGGGTCAGGTGTCCATTCGAGTATCTTCTTGGCCCAGTACATTCTCAAAAAACCATGCAGTTTGCCGCTCTGGACGAGATCCTGCTGGCAGGCGTTCCAGAGCATTTCATGGGTGGTTCCATTTTCGAGTTCGGCCAGGGAATAGATAGAGTCTCTCTTGTCGTCCCGATGCCGGTCCAGGGTTATGCGGGCCCAATCCGGAAAACCTGTAACCCGGTCATAAGCAGGTTCGTAATAACAGAAATTATCGGCCAGTTCTCTGCGGACAACAAGTTCTTCAAGAAACGCTTCCTTGGTCTCCGCCGACAGGGCTGCACCGGATACCATCCAGGCCAATCTCTGCGGGGATAACTGGCCGAAATGAAGATAGGGAGACAGTCCCGACTGGCCGTCTAGGCATGGATTATTGCGGGTCTTGGTATAATTTTCTAGCCTGTGCTGCACAAAGTCTAAAGCGGCCAACTGGGCGGCAGCCTCTCCTGACGATATCCAGGAATAGGCCTCCGTTGTTTGACTGGCAATGCTTTCTCCACGGAAAGTTTGAGGAACCTCCAGAGGAGCGTTATCCCAGTTAAAGGGATGCAACTGGACTGCGGGAATATCTGTTAAATAGTCATCCAGAACCCGTTTGATCTTAGGGCGGAGCGTGTATGCGGCATACTCCTTTTTCTCGGAGATGATCCAGGCAGGAACAATGTTGTGGGTATCCACCTCATGCAGTGGAACCTTCAGGTTGTCGATCAGCTTTTTTTTCCATTGCTGTTTGATCCGTAACGGATCGAAATCACTGACCAGCAAATGGGCGTCAATTTTCTCCAGAAATTGGGGAAGTATTGCTTCGGGGCTCTGTTCAAGCATCCTGAAGCCAATGTTGTGGTGACTGAGCTTTCCCTGCAACTCCTCCAGGCCCTTGCGCATAAAGCTGTAGTGGCGCAAGGTGGCCCCGGGATAATCGGGAATCATGCAGAAGACAACCAGCAGCCCTTTCTGATAAAGAAGGGCTTCCTGCTGGGCCCATAAAAGAGCCCAGTTGTCAGCCACTCGCTGGTCACGCGACATCCAGTACACCACCGGACCTTGCCCGTGTTGCCCCTGGGCGAGGCATCGACCTCTTCGCATGATATCAATGTTTCTTTTATTCATTACCGAGCTTTTATACAGAATCAAAGATTTAATCTTTTGCAATTTGCGTCAATTTTGGTCATTTCGAGCGATAGCGAGATACCTTGGTCGCTAAAACGAAATCTACCGGCTCGCAATATTTTTGAGTTCGTAACGGCGTTTAATGAGATTTCCGACCAGTCCGGTCCACCCTGTCTGGTGGGAAGCGCCCAGCCCGAGTCCGGTCTCCCCATGATAGTATTCATGAAACAACCGCAGATCGCTCCATGCAGGATCGTTTTGAAAAGGACTGTCATCAGGAAGTCCGGGGATATGTCCCTCACCGTTTCGGCGAAAGAGATCGATGATGTTTTCGGCGATACGGTTCACCACCTCCTGGAGGTTCAACGGACCCTCATGCTCACCGGGAAAGGTCACCGTAAAATTTGGCCCAAGGAAGCGATGAAACTTGGTCAGGGCCTGAAGAATGGAATAGTTGATCGGCATCCATACCGGACCGCGCCAATTGGAGTTGCCGCCAAAGAGATCTGATTGAGACTCTCCCGGTTCATACGCAATCAGGGCCTTGCCGACACCGGGCAATGATCCCAGGTGGCGTTTATAGCTGTGTATCCGGCTCACGCCACGAATACCGTGAGCCGAAAGGAATTCCTCCGGATTAAGGAGCCGCCTGAGGATGGAAGGGATCATGGTGTGGTCGACCATGGCAAGCAACCGTTCTCCGTGTTCGTTGGTGTGGGTCGGACAGGCACAGATGGTGTGGCCGTCAAACATGCCTCCTCCGTGTTCTTTGAGAAGGGCCTTGAAACGGGGTACCTTTTCGAGAATATCTGCCGTTACAAGTTCGGTTGCCAGCAAAGGGATGAGACCGACATAGGAATAGACATTGATCCGGTGGCGGCCGCCGTCGGGAGTGGTGATCAGATCTTTAAAGAAACCGTCACCGGGATCCCAGAGTGAAAGTTTGTTGGCGGAATGTCCGGCAAGAGAATTGGCGATGGCCAGGAAATTTTCATAGTACTGGATTGCCATATCCTCGTATTCTTCCTGTTCCTGCGCGAGTTCAAGCGCCATGGCGGTCAGGTTGAGAGCAAACATGGCCATCCAACCGGTGCTGTCAGCCTGCTTCAGACTGTATCCGGGCGGGAGAGGGTGGGATCGGTTGTAGACAGAGATATTGTCCAACCCCATGAAGCCACCTTCAAAGACGTTCAAGCCCTCACTGTCCTTCTGGTTGACCCACCAGGTATAATTGAGGGTCAGCTTGTTGAAGACACGACGAAGGAAATGCAGATCGCCTCGCCCTTTCTGCTTGCGGTCGTTTCGAAACACCTTCAATGCGGCCACCGCATGCACCGGCGGATTGACATCATCAAAAAGCCATTCATAAGCCGGAATCTGGCCATCAGGGTGGAGATAGCGATGACTGAGTAGCAGTTCGATCTGCTCTTTGGCGAAATCGACATCAAGGTGGGCAAACACCATACAGTGATAAGCGAGATCCCAGGCAGCAAACCAGGGATATTCCCAATTGTCCGGCATGGAGAGAATGTCAGCGGCTCGTAAATGTCGCCAGTTCTTGTTTCGACCTTGTTTTCGAGATTCCGGGGGAGGAATCTGGTCACCGCTGAGCCACTGGCTCACATCAAAGTGGAAAAACTGTTTGCACCAGATCATGCCGGCCATGGCTTGCCGGAAGATGAGAGCATCTTCAGGGGTGGCGCCAGGAACGAGATCAGCATAGAAAGTGTCGGCTTCCTTCAGGCGCCGGGTCATTGCTTGCTCTATCCCGGCAAATGGGTCGTCAATGGCCCGGTCCGTCAACACAAGCTCAATGATGGCCTCTGTGCCGGATGCGCAGGTGATCTCATGCCAGGCGGCAAACTTGGTTCCTTTATGTGCAGGGTTGACCGCATCCTGGTCACCGTCAATTAACCGCCGATGGAAGGCGTCTTTGACATACGGCGAGGCGTTGGCTGCGCCAAATAGGCGCTGCAGATTGCTTTCGTTCTCTGTAAACAGAGGCCTGGCCTGTTGCCTGCCGTAGAGCAAAGTCCTGCCCAGGGTGGGATGCAGCGCCTCCACTGCCCAATGGGCGCCGCTGCCGGGTTGGACCAGGCGAAGGAAAGGTTTTTCGTCGTGCTGACCGTCTTTCCATGACCAGGTGTTTCGAAACCAGAGCGTCGGCAGAACGTGCAGGGTTTTGGTATCAGGTCCGCGATTGCTGATCCGTATCCGGACGAAGATGGTTTCGGCAGTTTCTTTGGCGTAGGTGATTTCCACGTCCCAGTATCGATTCTGGTTGAAAGCACCGGTATCAAGAAGGCTAAACGGTGGATCGGTGCGCAATCTTCGGCTGTTTTCCTCGACGAGATCGGCATAGGGAAAGGCTGACTGCGGATATTTGTAGAGTGTACGCAGGAGACTGTGGCTGGGTGTGGCATCCAGATAAAAGAAACAATCCTTGACGTCTTCGCCGTGATTGCCTTGTTTATTGGACAGGCCGAACATGCGCTCTTTGAGGATCGGGTCGCGCTCATTCCAGAGGGCCAGGGCCAGACACAGGCGCTGGCCCTTATCGCAGATGCCGCCTATGCCGTCTTCACTCCAGCGGTAGGTGCGGGCGCAGGCCTGGTCGTGATCAAAATATTCCCATGCCGCACCATCTGGGCTGTAGTCCTCGCGTACCGTTCCCCAGGCCCGTTCGCTTAAATATGGCCCCCATAAACGCCAATCCTCTTTTCCGAGTCGCTGTGCTTCGAGCCGATCTTTTTCTTTCATGGTGCGTGCCCTCTACGATTGTCGCGTTGCCTGCGTCGCTGGAGCAAGGTGTCAAAAAGATGTATCTTTTGTTCAGCTTAATATTGATTGTTCAATAAGTCAGCCACGCAGTAAGACTTTATCAAGATAATAGGTGATATTTGCCCAAAGATATATCCAAATACCTAGAGTTATCACGTTGACAGGCCGTAATGGTGAACACAAAGTTAGTACACAAACATTGCTCTCCCGCTGAAAAACGAGATCCTACCAGTCAGGCGGCCGATGAGTTGGTTTTGTAAATACCACTAGCTGCAGATTCCTTGAGGAGGAGCACCCATGCCAGCTTTACAATCCTTTTTGCGCCTCATAAAAAAAACACTTCTTTTTACCCTACTGGTCTTTCACCCAATCAACGCCGCAGCACTGACAGTCGAGGATATTAATTTCAACGAGAGCGTCAGCATTAATAACAAACAGATCCCGATTCGAGGCGTAGCACTTCTGCGCTGGTTTACAATTTTCAAGGTATACGTGGCGGCTCTCTACCTGCCAGAAAACGGTTCTCCCGATGACGTCCTGGCGGATATCCCCAAGCGTCTTGAAATTAGCTATCTCGTTTCCATACCCGGACCAGATTTTGGCAAAGGGGCAGAAGCGGTTCTCGAACGTAATAATACCCCGGACGAACTGGCTCGCTTGCGAAGCCGTATAGACAAGCTCAATGCAGTGTATCGCGATGTCAAACCCGGTGATCGATATGCTTTGACCTACGTTCCGGGCCAAGGAACCGAGCTGAGCTACAATGGCACGCCCCTCATCACCATCGAGGGCGATGATTTTGCCGCAGCATATTTTGGCATCTGGTTGGGAAAAGATCCTATTGACCTGGAAATGCGCAGCCGACTGATCAATGGCGGTTGAAAACCTGGAAAAACTTCAGGAGATTATCATGCCACTTCGTTATCAATCATTTTGGTTGTTCTTTTGCGCGCTCATTGCACTGTTAACCTCGAGTTGCACTTCGGTGCGACTCTCTGACTACGCAGACCAGAAACCTCATTTCGACATGCAGGGATACTTCAACGGGCGTGTTGTTGCCTATGGCATCGTTCAAGATCGCTCGGGAAAGGTTATTCGTCGCATGACGGTCGATATGCAGTGCAGTTGGCAAGGCGACACCGGCACACTTGATGAAAATTTTACCTACGCTGATGGCAAGAAAGAACGCCGTGTGTGGACAATCAAAAAACAAAAGGATCGGTACACCGGTACCGCAGCTGACGTCGTCGGTGAGGCTGCCGGAGCCGCAGCAGGCAATGCCTTGAATTGGAAATATGTGCTTGCCCTGCCAGTTGGTGACAAGGTTTATAACGTGAACTTTGACGATTGGATGTGGCAGCTTGACGACAAAATCTTGATTAATCGAGCTGTCTTTACGAAGTTTGGGTTCAAATTGGGTGAAGTCCTTATTACCTTTTATAAGCAATAGGAATGTGCAGCTGCATCATATTGACGCCTGTTTTACTACTACCTCTTTCGGTTCCTTTGTTTGAAATTGCTCTAAATTAATTTTCAAAAATTTTCGCGCTCAAACCAAAAAAAACATCCAGATGATTCCAGCCCAGAAGACAGGAATTATATACCAGGGAAAAATGCCCAAAACTTCGGCTACTCCGATTCTCCCAAAGTCCTGACATGCCAAAACTGTGGATTTGAAAATAGGATAGAGCTCCGCGTAAACAACTGCCTCCACCACCATTCCAGCAATGGTAAAAAATGTATACCAGCGCCCTTCGCCAAGAGCTCCTATAGCAGCGCCCAGACAGAACCTTGGCCTGGGCATATCGCTTGACTTTTTTTCCTGTTTTGTATTAATAAATACATATTAAGTGGACGTAATAGCGTTGCTTGGGACCGTGTCAGCTGCCTGGCTTAGGCAGAACGGAAAGAAGTGTCGCGGGACCTGTCTATTTGATTTGAAATTGGGCCTGATTGGACTTGTTTCATAAAGCTTTCTAGGCCGTTGAGCTACCAGTTGAAAAGCAAATTCTTGTCACTTCACCTATTACCCCCTATATAGCGCGCAGCAAGAGAAGGGGCTATTGCCATTTTTTTGGTACAGTGGGCTCTGTTACACAATTTTATTTTGGAGGTTGATTTGGGTACCTATTACATTCTTAAGATCTTTCATCTTGCCGGGATTTTTTTAATATTCAGCGCTCTTGGTGGCCACATGTTCAGGGCATCGCTTGGTAGCAAGCAGGACAATCCGCTGCCAAATTTTCTTGGCATGTTTCATAAGGTGGGACTCTTGCTGGTTTTGCTTGCCGGCATGGGTTTATTAGCGCACTTAGGCGGATTCGAAAAATTCGGCTGGATCATTGTCAAGTTTTTTATATTAATGATATTGGCAATGTGGCCAGTGTATCTATATGGCGCGAAGGAGAAGTTGCCCTGGTTGGGGGGCGCCGCTATTCTGCTCGGTTTGGTGGCTGCATTTTTTGCGTTGTATAAGCCTTTTTGAGAAAAATCGAGAAGAGCTTGGCTCATGAAAAATGGGACAGGTTTATTTTACGGATAATTTTGTGAAGAGATTTCTAGAAAATTGGCATGTGCATAGCTTGCTGAGAAAGGTGTGTAATCTTTCTGAACAAGTTGTTTTCAATTTAAAGTGGGTTCTGTGCTCATAGTCAGGCTACCAGTTCAACCGTCGGCAGCATTAATGCGTAGACTTCGTCGAGCGTTTTTTCTTTAATGTAAAATCGGTCTGGAGCAGTTGTACCAATCCAAATACTCCATGATCGATTTGCGGGCTTCGCTGGCTGAGTCATAGCATGGAGGTAGGCCTCCTCGTATTTGACTGATCTCCACAGTCGTTCCACAAAAACATTGTCCCGCCAGTCTCCCCGAGCGTTCATGCTGACACCTCTGAAAGTCAAGGTTCTACAACTGATAGCAACTGTCTTCTTTTCCCTTGAGAGAGAACTTCCGTTCATTGGTGGTAAATAGTTGCCCGGTCTGATTTGCATTACAAAAGAAGGGAAAACAACATGAAGAAGTTACTCTCTCAATTGATGTTCTCTGTTTTTCTTGTCCTTGTAGCGGTCTTCAACGTGTATGGGCAGGAAACCGCTCTCAGCAGCGCAACCGAGGAGTGCCTTGGCTGCCACCGGGAGTTGCACCCCGGCCTGGTGGCATCTTGGGAGAAAAGTCGTCACAGCCGGACAACGCCTGCCTCAGCGCTTGTGAAAGCGGCGATCAGTCGTCGGGTGTTATGAATGCCATTCACTACGAGCCGATCAACATGCTGATTCCTTTGAGCACAACGGCTACCGGATCAACGTGATTGTCAGTCCCAAGGACTGCGCCACTTGCCATGGCGTGGAAGCAGATCAGTACAGCAAGAATATCATGTCGCACGCCTATGGCAACCTGGTGGACAACAGCCTGTACCGGGACATGATTTCCGCTGTCAACAACAACTATCATCGCAAAGACAAAGACCTGGTGTTGGGAGGAGCCGACAAGGGCACTGAATACGAATCGTGTTTGTACTGTCACGGCACCAAGGTCGAGGTAAAGGGACTCGCAACCAGACAAACAGTCTTTGGGGAGTTAACCTTTCCAGTACTTGAGGGCTGGCCCAACCAGGGTGTTGGGCGTATCAATCCTGACGGCAGCAAAGGTGCCTGCACCTCATGTCACAGTCGCCACGAATTTTCCATTGAGATGGCTCGCAAGCCCTACACCTGCTCGGAGTGCCACAAAGGACCAGATGTGCCGGCGTACAAGGTGTATGAGGTGAGCAAGCATGGCAATATATTTAATTCATTTGGGAAAGAGTACAATTTCGACAACGTGCCCTGGGTGGTCGGCAAGGACTTTACTGCGCCGACCTGCGCCACCTGCCATGCCAGCCTGCTGGTTACCCCGGACCAGAAGGTCATCGCCGAGCGGACCCATCAGTTCAACGACCGCCTCGCCTGGCGTTTATTCGGGGTGCCCTATGCCCATCCCCATCCAATCCATGCCGATCTCAAAGATGTACGCAACTCCCAGGGACTCCCCCTGGCGGTGGAGATGAACGGCACCCCGGTGGCCAAGCATGTCATCGATAAAGCGGAGCAGGATCTGCGGAATACGAGAATGAAAGCGGTCTGCACTTCCTGTCACAGCAGTGAATGGAGCGAAGAACACTTTCGCCGTCTCGACAACACCATTGCCCGGACCAACGACATCACCCATGAAGCAACCAATATCCTCATGGACATCTGGGAACGCGGCTATGCGCGCGGGCTACCCCAAGGGGCAAACATCTTTGATGAGGAAGCGGAGCGGATGTGGACCTCGATTTGGCTTTTTTATGCAAACTCGACGAGATTCGCCTCAGCAATGGCCGGAGGCGGCGACTATGGGGTTTTTGCCGATGGTCGCTATCAGACGACCGAACAACTCTATCGACTCAATGACTATCTAAAACTTCACGAGAGTCTGGAAAACAAAGTGCCGAAGAAATAAGCGCAATGGCGAATTCTTGGCAAGACCGAAGATATACGACAGCGCGGCTTAAAACGGTCTTGGGGCAGCCCAAAGGAACAGCAAGAGGATGGGCTGGCTGCAAATCATCGTCTATTCAGGCAGCGCTATCTGATATGTACTGAAATTGCGTGCTCCTTGACGCCATTATTTCCATACCCAAGCACATTCCAATCCGCATCCATGGGCTGTGCGTTCCCTTGCGAATCGATTGCCCGGGACATCAAGGTATACTCACCTTGCTCTTTGGCGTCCCAGATGTATTGCCATTGACGCCAGGCAAATTTTTCATGAGGACCGATGAACTCTACCTCTGCCCAACTCTTGCCGTTGTCAATGGACACCTCAACTCGCGCCACATCGGCTTCACCAGCATAGGCTGCACCGAGAATGACTATAGCGCCGGCACCCAACGCTTCTCCCTGTAACGGTTGGGTAATGAATGACTTTATTTTCAGCGCGGTAACGACCACTCCGGACTTGGCATCCTGCCCCATTTGGAAGATGCGATACACATTGTCCATGAAGAATCCCTCATAGGGACGTTCCAGGACGTTGATCTTCCGCAGCCACTTTACACAGTTGGCTCCCGACCATCCCAAAGCTAACGCGCGCAAGGGATACCCGTGGTGCAAAGGCAGGGGTTCTCCGTTCATTTCATAGGCAAGAAGAGTGGTCGACATAGCCTTCTCAACAGGAATACTTCGAATAAATTTTATACCCGCAGCGCCAAGAGGCTGATCCTGGCCCTCGAAACTCACATATTTTCCGCTGCTTTTCAAACCGGCTTGCTTCAAAATATCACGTAGCCAGACACCTCCATACACAGCATTGCCCACCCCTCCAATGGTCCAAGGATTGCCCCTTGCCTTCTCATTGAGCAGAGATCGCCCGTTACCGGAACATTCAAAGGTGTTGGCAACAATAACCTTGGCCATTCGAAGAATTCGGTCCATATTGAGCCGGAGCGGCTTTTCGACCTCCCCGTCAACCGATAGCTCCCATTCGTCCAAGGAGACCGGTTCAGCGGGAAACGCCCCCTGGTTTCGATGAAAGAATGAGGCATTAGCGGTGATCCAGGAACGCAGGGTTTCGACCGGAGGTTCAGCGTTCAGTGGTTTCTCGGTCATGACACGCATCTTTTTGTCCATTTCACACCCCCCTTGTTAAAAATTTCAGACGGAATTACCAATTGACCAATGGAGGCGACACCTGCTCAAACAACCGGTTAGCTAACTGCGGCCCTTGAAGGGCAGAACCTGTTTCCGCCTGATTTATAGGCGGGGCACGCCTTGCCTTGGAATGATAGAGCAATATCTGCGATCAACCTTTGATTACAAAGGTTGATCGCAGATACTTTACCAGGTGTTAGATTGAAAAAAGGAGAATTCAGCCAGATGCGCAGGTTGCAACCCTGCTGGTAGAACGCTTTTGTCGCCCTTGTTTTTTTTCAAGATCGACGCGCAAGCATCAATTCGATATCTTCCTGCAACGCTTGGAGATCCTCCTCGTGCTCGACCTCATCCTGGAGTATTTGCAGAACCACATTATACGTCACCGGATCCGTATCCCGGGTCTCGGCCAGCATCGAATTGTAGACGCTGATGGCGCATTGTTCGCCCTTGATGTTCTGCTCGAGCAACCGCAGCACATAGGGGTCTTCCGGAGCATCATAGCCGCAATTAGTGAAATCGTACCACAACTTGGGGCTGGTAGGCGGAGTACCCCCCAGTTGGACAATCCGGGTGGTCACCAGATCGGCATGTCGCAGTTCATCGGCGGCATGCTGCAGCAATTCGGCAATCACCGCTTCTTTCATCGGCCCCTTGGCAACCTTCGCCCCAAGCCAGTATTGATAATAGGCCAGCCATTCATCAGCAAAGGCCTTATTGAGCAGTGCCAGAACTTTTTCAGTATTGACGCCGACGATCTCTCTTCCCCTGGTTCCCATGATTGTCTCCTTGGTTGAAGATGTAGGATTTGCCTCTAAAAGTGATAAAAACTGTATTGCCCTTTTGCCCGGAACGCAATTGCTTTTTAATCACCTGAAAACATGGTATTGTTCCAGAATATCTGGCCTTTTCAATCCAGGTGGAGCAGAGGGCAGCAATGAAGATTTTGGGACCAAGATGTTCTTCATCATCATGCTGCCTTGATCATCGTTTCCAACACCCTTGTGCTTCATACTATTCGTAAATACAATGGTCCATATGTAGCCGTAAACTCTCAATCATCACCTAACCGAGTTGAAATCTTCGCTATCATGCCTGATACAATAAAGACCAAAACCGTATTGGTAACCGGTGCGACCGGTTATGTCGGCAGACGGCTGACTCAACGCCTGCTTGAAACATCTTCCCTGAAGGTTCGATTATTGGTACGGAACCGCAATAAAGTCCAGCTTTCGATCGCTGACAAGGTTGAGATACAAGAGGGTTCAACCTTTGATAAGGAATCTCTTGCCGCAGCCCTGCAGGGGGTAGATACGGCATTTTACCTTATCCATTCCATGGGAGGTTCCGAGGATTACCAGAATTCGGATCGCGTCAGTGCCGAGAACTTCAGAGATGCCTGCATAGAAGCCGGTGTACGGCGAATCGTCTATCTCGGCGGGCTCGGCGTCAAAGAGAGTGCCAGCAAGCATCTCTTGAGCCGCATTGAAACCGGGGAAATTCTTTCAGCAAAACCCAATCGTATCGAGACCATCTGGTTGCGTGCGGCCGTAATTATCGGGTCCGGAAGTTCCAGCTTTGAAATTATCCGTCATCTCTGCCAGAAACTGCCGGCGATGATTACTCCTCGCTGGGTACGAAGCCACACGCAGCCCATCGGCATTGATGATGTGCTTTCCTATCTGCTCGCGTCTGTAGAACTCCAGCACCAGGGGAACCTTGTCGTCGACATTGGTAGTGAAAAGCTCAGTTTTCAGGAAATGATGCAGCAGGCTGCGGAAGTCATGGGACTGAAAAGATACCTTTTTCCCGTTCCTGTGCTCTCGCCTCGTTTATCATCCTACTGGCTGATCCTCTTCACTCCTATCCCCTTAAAACTTGCTGCGGCTCTCGTTGAGGGGCTCAAGAGTGAAACCGTTTTGCAAAATGATAATGCGGCAAAGTTGTACCCGGAAATACAGCCTCGCGCATTCAAACAAGCAGTTGCTGGTGCACTCCGGGAACTTGAACACAATCAAGTCCTCAGTCGGTGGTGTGACAGCACCGGCCAGCAGGCCTGCGACATCAAGGATTTCGATAATCCTGCAGGGGCGATTCTAAGAGACGTTCGGACTGTTCCGTTTGCAAAGGGCGAACGTCAGGAGGATGTCTTTCAATCAGTCTGTGCTGTAGGTGGCAGCAATGGTTGGTTTAAGTACGATCTGCTCTGGCGACTCCGAGGGATTATCGACAAACTTGTCGGCGGCTATGGGCTCAATCGGGGCAGGCGGGTAAACCAGGAACTTCGTGTCGGCGACGCCCTTGATTTCTGGAAGGTGGTTGATATCAAGCCAGGCAAGAGGCTCCTGCTCTATGCCCAGATGAGATTGCCAGGTGAGGGATGGTTGGAGTTTGATGTGCAATCCGATCAGCTCGTGCAAACCGCTCATTTTCTGCCCAAGGGTATCCTCGGCAGATTATATTGGTACCTGGTGATGCCACTGCATCATTTTGCATTGCATGATCTTGCCCTAACCATTGTGCGCAATTCGAACAGGTTATAATAAGTCATTACCATTCATCCATTCTCGATCCCTGCAGAAATCGATTCAAACAGGAGGAATACGCATGGATTATAGCTTACCCGGATTGTTGCTGACCGGTGCTTCGGGTTTCGAGGGACGGAATTTCATCAAGGCCGCCGCAGGAAAATATCGGCTTTTATGCGTTGCCAGACGTTCTGCCGCAAAAGCCGGGGTGCAGACGAAGAGTAATTTGCGGTGGGCCCAAGTCGATATCGCCGACTGGGTCAATCTTAAAGATCTTATACGGCAGGCAAAAGATTTTGGTGGTGTTGATTATATAGTCCATTTAGCTGGCTATTACGATTATACCAACACAGATCATCCTAATTATGCCCGAACAAATGTTGAAGGCACTAGGAACATGTTGGAGTTGGCAAGGCATCTGGATATCAGACGTTTCATCTTTGCCAGTTCCCAAGCATCTTGTTCATTCAACACAATCGTCAGCGAAGAAAGTCCGCCTGATGCTGATATGCCTTACGGCCGAAGCAAAAAAGCCGGCGAGGAGTTGGTCAATGATTATTCACGGTGGTTTCCCTGCGCCATCATCAGGATAGCCGCGGTCTTCAGCGATTGGTGCGAGTATCTCCCCCTCTATTACCTGCTCAACAACTGGCTCTCCGGCAACTTGCTGCATTCACGGATCATAGCTGGTCAGGGGCAAACCGCCATACCCTATATCCATATTCATGATCTCGTGCACTTTTTCCTGAAGGTCATAGAAAAAAGTGAAGCGCTTGAACAGAACATCATTCTCAATGCAAGCCCGGATGGCGCCACTTCCCATCTTGAGCTTTTCCGAATAGCAACGCAACACTATTACTCCAAACCACTCCAACCCATCTTTACTAATCGTCCGTTGCTCGTCCCCATGATCCTTGCACGCCGATTGCTCGGTCGATTGCAGGGCAAGGAAGCTTTCGAACAACTCTGGATGCTTGATTATGTTGACAAACAGCTTGTGGCAGAATCATCCAAAACGCGCAACACCCTCGGTTGGGAACCCACTCCGAACAGAATAATTATCCAACGGTTGACCTTGCTTATTGATAATATGTTTAGAAACCGAGAAGTCTGGCGAATTAGGAACGAATCTATGCTACGGAGCGGTTAAATTTGCAAAATTGACGCCATGGTATTTATTTCAACTTCAACGGCCAAGCAGGTTTGTGAGGAAAAAAATTCAGGTTCGCTCAAGGAGGCATGTTACACAAATTTTTTAGGGGCGATGACTGACTTTCTCAGCCAAGTCCTTCTTTATCCCTTTGACCGTGTTGGCATAAACATCCTGCTCATGGCTTGGCCGCGCCTTTATTGCTGTTTTATTAACCAGGACAATCAGTCATGGAGGTCAGCTGCCTGATGCGTCTCTTGAAAACCGCCGTTGCGATCAAGGCTCCTGCCACATCGGCTTGGGAGCTGTTGATCGACACCAGGCGATGGCCCGAGTGGGGTCCATCGGTTACCCGAGTCGATTGCGTCGATCACTGCATTGGTCCCGGTACTGTTGGTCGCGTACGGACTGCCTTTGGCCTCTGGCTTCCCTTTCAGATTACAGAATTCACTGCTGGTCAATACTGGCACTGGAAGGTAGCCGGTATTCCGGCCACCGGTCACCTCGTTGAATCGGCTGGACCCAACACCTGCCGAGTGATATTTGAAGTACCGGTGCTGGCGGCCCCCTATCTTGTAATATGCAGATTGGCGGCTCAACGGATTAAAAACATCCTTGAAGTGACACAACACCCTGCATGAATATTCCCGCTGAACACCTACCCATCTTAGAGGAACTCTGTCGCAGTCAACCCCTGGCGGCCTTGGCGACCGACGCTGGTTCCCATCCGTATGTCAGTCTGGTGGCGGTTGCTCTCACAGATGACCTGCGTTACCTCTATTTTGCCACGCCCCGTGCCACTCGCAAATGGGCAAACCTGGCCAGGAATCCTCAGGTTTCCCTGCTTCTGGATAACCGGAGCAACCAAGTTGCTGATTTTCGGCGGGCCGCAGCGGCCACGATTCTCGGCACAGCTCAAGAGTTGTCGGGGTTGGCCCGCGAAGAAGGCTTGAACATGTATTTATCCAGGCACCCCCATCTGGCCGATTTCGCAGCCTCTCCCAGTTGCGCCCTGTTTATAGTGCAGATAGAACGTATCTACCTGGTGACCCGGTTCCAAAATGTCATGGAATTTCACCTAACGCCATGAGGCCGCTTTGCATCGATTTGAAGGTATTATCCGCCGCTGACTTGCCCTTGGTCGGTGGCAAGGCAGCAGCTCTGGGACGGTTAACTCGCGCCGGCCTGCCGGTGCCACAAGGGGTCTGCATTACCACGCTCGCCTATGAAAACTACTTGGACACCACCGGTTTACGGCAGCGCTTGCCGCTTTTACTGGAACGTAAACCTTTCAATGAGATGCGATGGGAAGAGCTTTGGGATCTGGGCCTGCGGATTCGCAGCCTGTTTCTCAACACACCGCTGCCCGAACGGTTAGCTGCCGAAATCATCGCAGGATTCCCCTCACGTTTGACTCGCGTCCCAGTGACGGTTCGTTCTTCCGCCCCGGTGGAGGATTCGGCTACCGCATCCTTTGCCGGTCTGCACGACTCGTTCGTCAATGTCTACGGCCTGCCCGCTATCCTCGACAGGCTACGTCTAGTATGGGCGTCGCTCTGGTCGGATCGAGCCTTGCTGTATCGCCAGGAACTTGGCCTTGATCCCACCGGCAGCGCCATGGCTGTTATACTGCAGGAACTGGTTCTTGGTGATTGCTCCGGTGTCGCCTTCAGTCGCTGCCCGGGACGAGAAGAGTTGGCGGCGATCGAAGCCGTCTGGGGATTGAACCAGGGCCTGGTCGATGGCGATGTGGAACCCGATCGGCTGCTGCTTGAGCCCGATACCGGGCGGATCCTAGAGCGTCATGCTCCTGTGCGGCTCCATGCCTGTCGCCCCTCAGCCAACGGCGTAGCCCTGGTGCCGCTCTCCACCGAGGAACAGGCAACATCCCCATTAACCGAAGCCATTGCCACCCAGGTATTGGCCCTGCTGCGGCAAGCGGAAACGATATTCGGCGCGCCCCAGGACCTGGAGTGGACCATGTCGCGGTCCACCCTTTTTGCCCTCCAGTCCCGTCCGATTACCACTTTGACCACCACCAGTGACGACGGCGAGCGATCCTGGTACCTGAGCCTGCATCGGAGCCTGGACTCGCTTAAAAGTCTGCGTCGAACCATTGAAGATGAGGTGCTGCCGGCGATGGCCGATGATGCCGCCCGGCTGGCGACCGTTGACCTCGCCTCCCTGGACAACCATTCCCTGGCAGCGGCCATCCGGGAGCGCCAGCAGGTTCTCGATGATTGGGAGGCACGCTACCGGGAGGTCTGCATCCCCATGGCCCATGGGATTCGCCTCTTTGGTCAGATTTATAACGATCAATTGCGGCCGGACGATCCCTTTGCCTTTCTTTACCTGTTGGCGGGTGATTCCGGTATACTGGCAGTGCAGCGCAACCGGAAAATGCTGGAATTGGCGAGGATGCTCAAACATGACCCATCCCTAGCCGCCATTCTCCGGGAAGGGGGCACACCGCACCCCCGCACTCCTTTTGCCCTCGCTCTGGCTGACTTTACCGATCGTTTTGGGGACCTCTCTTTCGTTATGGGAGGAATGATGCCCGGAAAACGTACGATGACAGATCTGCTGCTGGAGATGGCTGCGGCACCGCCAGCCACCCATCACCGGGTACCGGTCGATGAAGCGGTGTTCCTGGCGACCTTCTCCCCGGAAGAACAAGATTTCGCCCAAGATGTGCTAACAATTGGTCGGGCCAGTTATCGCCTCCGTGACAATGACAATCTTGCTATTGGGCGATTAACAGAGCGGCTGCACGAGGCAAGGGATGAAGCAATCCGCCGGCAGGCTGGTTCTGAAATCCCCGAACTGGCCAGCCAACTGGCAACAAGTAGAGAAAGGGTTAGCAAGCGTCTGACCCCAGTCCCGCCAATCGCCGGATTTCATGGATCAGGCGATACTCGGTTGCAAGCTCGCCAAATGGTGGGCCAACCTGCCGGCCCTGGCCTGGGTGTGGGTCCCGCCAGGGTAATCAATCAACCGGCTGATCTCGCCTCTTTCAAGGCTGGTGAAATCCTCGTCTGCGACGCCGTTGATCCGAACATGACCTTTGTCGTGCCGTTGGCCGATGGTATCGTGGAACGCCGCGGCGGCATGCTCATCCACGGTGCCATCATCGCCCGCGAATATGGCCTTCCCTGCGTCACCGGGGTGCCGGATGCTACCAGACAGATCCGCTCAGGGGATATCCTGACCGTTGACGGCTATCTCGGGCTGGTGACCATTGCTACACAGTAGCAAATTGCAACATCCCTCCTTAATTCCCTGCCAGGTGCAGGGCGCGTTCCACATGGCTGACAGCAAGGATAGGAAAAACTGGAGAAATCAATGAAAGTAGTCGCCATTTGCGGGAGTCCCCGCAAACAAGGAAACACCGACCTGCTGCTCAGAACAGTTCTTGAACCGTTGATTGCCGCTGGAGCCGAGACAGAGTTCATTGAACTTGCCGGCAAAACAATCAGAGGTTGCACGGCCTGTTATATCTGTTTTCATAAAAAAACCGGCAAGTGCGTCCTGGCCAAAGACCTGGTCAATGATTGCATTGCCAAGATGGTAGCCGCCGACGCCATCCTTCTTGGGTCTCCAAACTATTTTGCCGACATCTCAAGTGAGATGAAGGCGCTTATTGATCGTTGCGCGATGGTTGGCCGGGCTAACGGAGATTTGTACCGTCGCAAAATCGGCGCAGCAGTGTTGGCCTCAGGCAGGGCCGGCGCAATTCATGCCTTTGACACCATAAACCATTTTTTCCTGATAAATCAGATGATCATTGTTGGTTCAAACTACTGGAATATCGGCATTGGGCCAGAAATTGGCGAAGTGGCCGATGACCTGGAGGGCTTGAAAACCATGCGCCAACTGGGCGAAAACATGGTTTGGATGCTTAAGAAAATAAAGGCCTAGGGGCTGGCGCAGCAGTTCAAGCAATTTTGTTCAGGTTGCAGTGCCATCGACTCCATGGCTAAAAGAAATTGCCGTCTATTTGGATCTTGGCTAGAACCGATACTGACTTGATGGGATCAGCGGCCAATTTCTTGCGTTTGAGGGAAAATCGGCACTGGAAGAAGCTCTTGAAAACCTGGCAATAAATATGGGTCGCTAAGTCCTACAGATTGACTGTTGCCAAGGGGATGTCTAAATTGCTGGGTAATGAGATTACTGATCTTTGTTGGTCTTGGCTGCAACCGCATTTCTCGGCATTATTTGAAAAATGTGCAAGTTTTATACCCATGGTTGGCAACCGTGCCATGACATGGTCAATATGTGATAAATGAGAAACAAAGCACAAAAAAAGGAGGCTATTATCATGAGCAACGAAAGTGGAAAAACCGGGTTGGGATATGAAGAAATGGTCTGGATCCGAGACAAGGATGGAAACGAATATGCTTGTCAATTCAATCAGATAAAATTTATCAAGAGGCGGGAAGACCTGACCAATGAGGAGGTCGATCGCTGTGTGGATGTAAGTCAGATCCTTAACAAGGACAATTGGTAGGCTCTTCGTTGATTCAACTGCCATACCCCACGCCCCGCCAAGGACGCCTTGGCGGGGTTTTTATTTTCTTCTAAATAACAAAAAGCTAGCCTTCGCACGGAACGAGTCGAAATCCCAGTGA
>CAZJEX010000033.1:0-35066 GCA_964545155.1 uncultured Desulfobulbus sp.
GTTGCCGCGCCTGGGCCTCCTGCTGCTGGCGTTGCTGGAGTTCCTGTTGTTGCCGTGCCTGGGTCTCCTGCAGCTGCCGCTGCTGGATTTCCTGTTGTTGACGACCTTGCTGTACGCGGTTCAGGTCGCTGGCGGCTTCTTGGTTGCTGGTTTCCCTGGGAGGTTTGATACGTCGAACGCCGTCCAGGAAGTTAGTTCCCGGTGTTGGGTCGATTCGGCCGCGGTCGTCGGGGCCGCGTCGCTGTTCCTCCCTTTGGGGAGCCATTTCCCTGGTTGTCTGGCCCGCCTCGATGTTGCCTGGTTCTTTGAGCGCGGGCGGCGAAATACGGCGGTCGGGATCTTTGCCGCTAGCGTCCTGGTTTGGATCGATTTGGCGTTGATCGCGGGTGCTTAAAGGTTGCCGGTCGTTGCTCGGCTGATTATCCACGGAAATCTGGCGTTCCCGATTTTTGGGTTTGATTTCTTTTGGGGTAAGGGGCATCTCCTGGAGCGGTTGAGCAACTTTGTCGGCATCCACCAGTTTTGGGGTGAGGACAGGGGGGAGCGCAGCGGCTTTGGGAACCGGTTGGGTGGCAGTATTGAGACGGGTCAGATCCTGCTCGATTTCTTGTCGGCCAAGGCGGCTTGGGTCTTGGTGCAACTGTTGATTGGTATTGATGCGGCTGATCACCGTGGCGTGCGGTTTGCGAACAGCTTTGGCATCATTATAAGAAAACCGGCTGGCGTTGGTGTCGAAATTTTTAATGACCTTGTTGTTGATCACCGTGGTGGGTTGATAGTTGTTGATGATGGTTTGCCGGTCGATAGTTTTTCCAACCAAAGGTGCGTAAGTCGTCCCCCGGTAGAAGTCGTTGCGCGGAATAATGACCGCTTCATTCAGATAGCGGTACTGGCTGATGTTGATATTGACCACGGCACGGCTGGTGATCAAGGTGGTGCGATGTCCCCAGGGCCGGTGGCCGTAATAGACCTCTGTCGGGTAGAGCGGTACCCAACCTGTGGATGAACCGCTGTGAATCCAACCGACGCGGCCCGGATACCAGCCGAAATTGATATTGATCGCCGGTACGCCGGCGGGCGCTCGGACGATGGGAGGCGCCCAATACCAGGTACGGGCGGGTTTGACGTAGATCCATGAGCCGTAATGGTGGGTGACGTAGCCAAACGGTTCGGCTGGAATCCAGCAGTTGTCGCCGTAGTACACGGTCCAGCGACCGATGGTGAATGGTCTCCAACCCGGATTGATCCGGGTCGGTCGCCACATTCGATGATAGGCGCCTTCATAATAGACCCGTTCCCAACTGCCGTATTCGTCAAGCACATACGATTCTTCGCGGATGGGCACCGGCAGATAATTGGCTGAATCGCCCCTGAGGTCCAGGCGTTTTGCCCAGATTCGGTCGCGCTGGTTGTTCCAATCATCCCACTGGCCATCGACGGTGCCATTACCGAGCGCGATATTTTTCCGGTCGGCAATAATCGAGGCGGCGCCTTCTTTGACGCGGTGTTTGGCCCCGGTGCGGTCATGGACAAAATCCAGATCGCCGCGGACGGCGATGACCTCCAGGGATTCGTCGCCGACATAGAGGTCGAACACCGCATTGCCCGGTGCGACCACATATCCGAAAGGCGTGGTGACTTTGATGATGGCATAATTGCTTTTGTTATACAGGCGGGCCAGCCCGGATCCTACATCTACGGTGGTGGCATCGGGATGCAAGGCGATCAGCTGGAGCTGGGTGTTTTCTCCGGTGCGAATCCAGGTGCCGTTGGGCATGATGAGCTCGGCCTTGGAGTCGTCCTCCGAGTAGAGCGTGTCTTCCAGGCCAAAGGGTGCATCCCTGACCGTGATCACCCAGTCTTTTTCCTCCTGGACGTAGCGGAGGAGTTTTCCTTCGATGTGGGCAATTCGCCCCACCAGGATGCCCTCGTCGCGCTCAAAACCATAGGCGGGCGTGCCGGTGGCAGCGAGCAGTCCGTAGATAAGCAGCAGGATCAGGCGCAGGGTGTTTATAATCTTGTTCATTGGCGTCTCCTTGGCGACGGTAGCGTTCGGCCTGGCGGTGCGGATTGATTGCAGGGAGGATCGTCTCCGAGCCTGTATATTTTTTTCCGACCATCGGCAACAGTAACCATTGTTCACCAAGCAGCCAATCTGAAATCGTGCGTTTGAGTTGGTGTCGGCGGTGGCCTGGGCAGGGCGGCCAGCAAGGTTGCGGGAATGATACCCGAGGCTCCTGCTGTTGTTAATCTTCAAACGGCGAGTCCCGGTCAAAATCCGGGTTGTAGCAGTCGGCGCTGGCAAAGTCCTGCACCCAGCCCTCGGAAAACCCCAATTTTTCCATCTCGGCAACCACCTGGTCGTATTCGGCGGGCAGGAGGCACCGGTTCAGTGGTAGCTGGTCGGCTACCGCTGCAATCGGCCGATATTGGGACATCAGCGAGAGGGTGATCCGCGGGCTCAGTTCGGTGGCCAGGAAGCGAAGCACGGCCAGGCTGTTGTCGATCTCGTCCGGTAGAACCAGATGCCGGACGATCAGGCCGCGCATCGCCATCCCCGCATGATCGAGATGGAGGATGTTGCCTTTCTGCCGATACATTTCGACAAGTGCTTGGGCGGCGATCTCCGGATAATCCGCCGCTGCCGACCATTCCCCGGCTAGGACCGGATCCCGGTATTTGCAGTCCGGCAGGTAAACATCCACTACTTCCTCGAGTTGCCGCAGCGTTTCCACCCGGTCGTAGCCGTTGGAGTTGTAGACGATCACCGGCCGATAGCCACGGTCATGCACTGCCCCGATGATGGCCATCATCTGCACCACCATGTGCGAGGGCGAGACAAAGGCCAGGTGCTGTACCCCTGTGTCGAGCAGGCGGGTAATGGCATCGACGATGGTCGCCAAGGAGCGATTGGCCCCTTTGATCCGGTTTTCGTTGCGCGAAATCTGGAAATTCTGGCAGAAGCGGCAACGCAGGTTGCAGTGGGCGAAAAAGACGTTGCAGAGGCCCTGGGCACCACCGAGCACCGGTTCCTCGCCGCGGTGCAGGGTGATCGAAGCGATACCGTAGTCGGCATCGGTGCGACAGAATCCAGAGGGCCCGGCAAAGCGATCGACCCCGCATTGGCGGGGACAGATCCGGCAATGGTGCGGATCAAGGAGGGGTTGGCAATCGTTTGATGCATTCATGGGATTTTTTTAAAAAATAATGGCCAGGTTGATCAGGTGAGTGTCGGTCCTGGATGTGTCGTTGCTTGAAAAAAGTATACTCAATCTGTTGGCAAAGGAAAAGATATGGCTTTTTCCGGTTACGCGTTGTTTGGTATAGTTTTGACATGGGAAATGCCCAATCCCGAACCCCGTCGCAACCCTCGCTGCGAGCTGTTTGTCGATATTATATAGGAAAAATATGCGAATAAAACAGGGCCATCGGGGCGCTTCCTCGTACGCTGCCGAACTGAAAACCAAGGATAAGCTCCTGGCCTCGATTCATAAAATCAGCACGCTGCTTACCCGGCCGATCTCACTGGATAAAATCCTGACGTCGATTGTTAAAGAGACCTCCCTGGTGTTCGGATTTACCCGGCTGGCCATTTTTCTAGCTGACAAAGATCGGTGTTTGCTGGAGTGTCGATACATCCACGGATTCAATCCCCAGGACTCCGAACGGGCGTTACGCTTCCCGTATCGTCTCAATGACCATGACTGCGTGGAGACCAGGGTGGCCAGGATGGGCAAGACCATCTTTATCAAGAATTACCAGGATGATCCCCGGGTCACCCCGATTGATTTGCGGGTCAGTCGAATCATGCGGCGCGTTTCCACCATCGCGGTGCCGCTGAAGATCAAGAAAGACATCATTGGCTTGATAACCGCAGATAAAGACGACACCGGGCTGAAATTGACCCGTAAGGATATCGACGCCTTTTCCACCTTTGCCAACCAGGCCAGCATCATCATCGAGAATGCCAGGTTGCAGGAACAGCATCAGAAAAAGATCAAGCAGCTGCTCACCCTGCAGACCATCAGCAAAAAAACCAGTTCCACCTTCAATCTCGAAAAATTACTCAATATGATCAGTGCCAGTGCCTTGAAAATCACCAAGGCTTCGAGCTGCACCCTGTTTTTGATCGATGAGGAAAGTAAAGAGCTCGAAATTGCTTCCCGGAATGGGGAGGGGTGTTTGGATACGGAACACTTCAGGCTCAAGGTCGGCGAGGGCATCGTTGGTTGGGTGGCCGAGAGCGGCCTGTCGTTATTGGTCAGTGATGTGCATCAGGAGGCGAGATATCTGGAAATCGTCGAGGGGATCGCCTCCCAGCTCGCGGTGCCGTTGATCAGTGAAAAGCGGGTGTTGGGGGTGTTGAGTATCGACAGCCGCGCCCGGGCGGCTTTTTCCGAAGACGATCTTAAATTGCTGCTGATTTTTGCCGGTCATACCGCCAGCCTGATTAAGAATGTGCGGTTGTATGGCCAGGTGATGACCGAACGGAATTTCAGGGAAAATATTCTCGAAAGTTCGCCCAATAGCGTGGTTTCCATTAATTTAAAAAAAGAGATCTCCTCGATCAACCGGCGAACCGAAGAAATCTTCAATTTGAAGCGTAGCCAGGTTGTGGGACGAAAGGCGGCGGAAATTTTTGAAGCCGATATCAACCGGATCATCGACCTGGCCCTTGATCAGCATACGGTGGCGGACTATCAGGAGATCAAAAAGCTGGCCAAGGACGGCAGCACAATCACCTTGGGGATCACCTCCTCCCTGCTCAAAAATCACCAACGCAATCTGATTGGCGCGATGGTCATTATCCGGGACCTGACCGAGGAGAAAAAAACCGAAGCGCTGATCAGGAGAATGGACCGGTTGAGTTCGCTGGGGCAATTGTCCGCCGGTATCGCCCATGAAATCAGGAATCCGCTCACCAGTATCAATTTTAATGTGCAGCTGCTGGCCAAAAAAGTAGTCATGACCGAGGCCACCCGGAATTTGATCGATGATACCCAGGAAGGGATTGACCGCATCCGCATCCTGGTCAAAGGGATGCTCGATTTTGCCAAACCCTCAAGGCCGTGCCTGCAAAACGATTCCATCGTTCGCGTGTTAAAGGATTCCATCGCGCTGCTGGACTCGCAGCTCAAGAAGCACAAGGTGCTGGTCGCCCTCGATATGGACGATGATTTGCCGGAGGTTGTCCTGGACGCCCATCAAATTCAACAGGTGTTCGTCAATTTGTTGCTCAACGGCATGGAGGCCATGGCCGAGGGGGGCCGCATCAGCGTTGCGGGCCGGATCGAGAAGGACGCGAGCGCTGATCGCGAGCGTTTGCTCCTTCATATTACCGACCAGGGCCAAGGCATTTCGCGGGAAGATCTCTCGCAAATTTTCAATCCCTTTTTTACGACCAAAGCCGATGGCACCGGGCTGGGTTTGTCCATCGTTCATAAGATTTTGGAGCAGCATAACGCTACAGTGGACGTCCGCAGCGAAGAGGGGCAGGGCACCACCTTTCTTTTAAGTTTTCCAATGCATCGGTCCGAGGAAAAAAGATGTATCGATACAAGATCCTGATTGTCGATGATGATCGTCTCCTACAAAATTCTCTGAAAAATATTCTTTCCGAGCACTACGATCCTTTGATCGCCGGCAGTGGGGAAGAGGCCTTGCGGATGCTCCGAAAGCACCCGGTCGATCTGGTGCTGTTGGACATCCGGCTGCCCGGCATGGACGGCATAGCCACTCTGGAGCAGATCAAAGCGTTCGGGCCAAACCTTCTGGTGATCATGATGACCGCCTATGAGGACATCAAAACCGTGATCACCTCCATGAAGATGGGGGCCCATGATTATCTGGTCAAGCCGTTGGAAATCGAGATGTTCGAGCTGGTGATCGAAAAGGCGCTGGCCACCCTGCGGCTGCAAAAAGAGGTGGAGGAACTGCGCCGTTATTATAGCGAAAAATTCCATGTCAACACCATCGTCGGTGAGAGCGACGGGATGAAAAAGGTGATCGAATTCGCCGACAAGGTGGCCAAGGGGTACGACACCACCGTGCTGATTGAAGGGGAGAGCGGGGTGGGCAAGGAGGTCGTTGCCCGGATGATCCATCACCGCAGCAGCCGTTTCGACAAGCCCTTTGTGGGCATCAATTGCGGCGCGATCAGCAAGGAGCTGTTGGAAAGCGAGCTGTTCGGCTATGGCAAGGGCGCCTTTACCGGCGGACTCCAGGACGGCAAAAAAGGCAAAATCGAAATGGCGGACAGCGGCACCCTGTTGCTCGACGAGATCAGCGAGCTGCAGCCCTCGGCCCAGGTGAAGCTGCTCCGTTTTCTCGAGGAACGGGAGTTCTATCCGGTCGGCTCCACCCAGAAAAAAATGGTGGATGTCCGGATCATCGCCGCCACCAACAAAAGCCTCGCGGTGCAGGTGCAGGCGGGTGCGTTTCGCGAAGACCTCTATTACCGGCTCAATGTCGCCCGGGTGGTCATCCCGCCGTTGATCGAGCGAAAGGCGGACATCATTCCGCTCACCCTGTTTTTCATGCATAAATTCAATGAGAAATTCAGCAAGAATTTTCACGGGATCTCCAGCGAAGCCAGGAAGATGCTGGTGCAGTACCCCTGGAGAGGTAATATCCGGGAACTGAAAAACGCGGTTGAGCGCGTGGTCCTGATGGAAGACGGGGGGACCATCGAGCCTGCGCATTTGGTTTTCCTGGCCTACCCCTACCATGCCGCCACCCAGCAGGCAGATCTTGGCATCATAATCCCCCCCGATGGTTTAAATCTGGAAGATTTGATTCGGCGACTGATTATCCAGGCCCTGGAGTTAAGCGGCGCCAACCGGACGCGTGCCGCCAAATTGCTTGGCATATCAAGGCCCACCTTGATTTATCGCATCGAAAAGCATGGCATCGACGTATGATCAAAAATTGAGGCGACCGATCGACGTTGCTGATGGTTTCATCCGGATGGGATTGGTTAGGTTGGGATATCCTGCAGTAGTGAAGCATTTGCTATAATTTTTCCAACACCCTGTATAGAGGGTATTTTCAAGGTGCTTTTGTTCGGATCGCATCTCTTTTCCAGCGTAAAGATGCAGCATTTGCTGCACCGATTGCTGCTCGTTCTTGTTCGCTTACATTTTTACTCGATCTTTCAGCCTGTTAACCGGCTGTTTCAGACTGGTATAGCACATGCAATGGTGAGTATTCAGAGTCGGGATAAAACTATCCACGGCTGAATGGTCCCATGGTCCGATCCCGCTGTTATTTCTTTGGTTTTCCATGTGACCGGCAAGGGAGCAAAAGCTGCTCCGGGCATCTGCAAAAGAAAGAAGCCTATGAAATACAAGACGATTCTTTTCAAAAAAGATAATGGCCTGGCCACTATTACCCTGCATCGACCAGAGACCTTAAATGCCTTAAACCGTCAGGCGTTCAGTGAGCTGCAGCTGGTGCTCGCCGAGATTGAAAAGGATGATGCTATCAAGGTCGTGATTCTTACCGGGGGCGATAAATGCTTTGCCGCCGGAGTCGATATCAGGGAGATCGACCAAATCGCCTCCCCGGCCGAGGCCCGACGATTTCTTAAAGAGGCTAACCGGGTGTTCGATTCCATGGAGGAGCTGGAGAAACCGATCATCGCCGCGATCTGCGGTTTGGCCCTGGGGGGCGGCTGCGCCCTGGCCTTGGCCTGCGATCTGCGGATAGCCGCCGATAATGCCACCTTCGGCCAACCAGAAATTAAGATTGGGGTGATTGCCGGCGGAGGCGGGACCCAACGGCTGCCGCGGATCATCGGCGTTACCAAAGCCAAGGAACTGCTCTATACCGGCGATTACATCGATGCTGATGAGGCCTATCGAATCGGTTTGCTGAACAAGGTGGTGGCCCCGGCAGCATTGGTTGACGAGGCCAGGGCCATGGCCTTGAAAATTGCCCACCAGCCGCGCCTGGCCCTGCAAGCGACCAAGCTGGCCATCAACGCGGGCTACAGCATGGACACAAGAGCGGCCATCGCCTACGAAGCACGCTGCTTTGAGCTCCTTTTTGCCAGCGAAGATCGGCGGGAAGGAGTGCTGGCCTACATGGAAAAGCGCAAGCCGGTATTTACGGACCGGTGACACCGTTGCCGGCGGAAAGGCGACACCGAAAGCGGCTCTAGAGTATGTCGAAGTGGTAGCCTGTAGATTGAAATGAAGGAAAAAATAAAAAAAAATTATGGGATGGATCGCCGGTAAACAGACCCCCCTCTGCGAACCACGCCGGCGTTTCCATCCATCTCTCACTATGTGTTTGATTTAAGGAAGAGGAACAAATTATGCGAGAAGCGGTCATTGTCAGTGCGGTGCGGACCCCGCTGGGCAGTTTTAACGGCAGCCTGGCCAATATCGGCGCCACTCAATTGGGCGCCATTGTCATCAAAGAGGCCATTCGTCGTGCCGGGATAACCAAAGAAGCGGTCAATGAAACTATCATGGGCCTGGTGCTGCCCTGCGGCTATGGCCAGAATCCGGCCAAGCAGGCGACGGTTTTGGCCGGGATGCCTTGGGAGGTCGAGAGTGTTACCATCAACAAGGTCTGCGGTTCGGGTTTGAAGGCAGTGATGCTGGCTGCTCAGGCCATCCAGACAGGTGATGCCGAGGTGGTGGTGGCCGGTGGCATGGAAAACATGAGCATGGCCCCCTATTTCCTTAAAAAAGCCCGCTTCGGTTTCCGCATGGGCGATGGCACCCTCCACGATCATATGCTCCATGACGGCTTGTGGGATATTGTCAACGACTTCCACATGGGCATTTCCAACGAGTTGTGTTCCGAGCGTTTCAATGTCAGTCGGAAGGATCAGGACCGCTACGCCGCCGAATCGTACCGGCGGGCTCTGGCGGCCCAGGCAGCCGGCAAGTTCGAAGAGGAAATTGTTTCCGTGGAAATTCCGCAGCGCAAAGGCGATCCTAAAATTTTCTGGCAGGATGAGTGCTTCCAGGAAACCAGCTATGAAAGTCTGGCCAAGATGAAACCGGCCTTCAAACAGGGCGGAGTCACCACCGCCGGCAATGCCTCGATTATCAGCGACGGCGCGGCTGCTGTGGTGGTGATGAGTCGTGAAAAGGCCGAGGCTCTGGGCTGCACCATCCTGGCGACCATCGGCGCCCAGGCCTCCTACGGCATTGATATGAAATACGTGCTGGTCGCCCCCATCTGGGCGGTGCCCAAATGTTTGGAAAAGGAAGGGATCGGCAAGGATGATATCGACCTTTATGAGATCAACGAGGCCTTTAGCGGTTCCACCGTGGCGGCGCTCAAGGAACTCAAGCTCGATCCGGCCAAAGTCAACGTCAACGGCGGCAGTGTTGCCATTGGCCATCCCATCGGCGCCAGCGGTTGCCGGTTGCTGGTGACCCTGCTCCACGAGATGGTGCGCCAGGACAAGAAGCGGGGGCTGGTGAGTCTGTGTCTGGGCGGTGGCGAGGCTGTGGCCATGATAGTTAAACGGTAAACTAGAGACTCCTTGTATCCTGCAACTGCTGAAAGAGGCGAGATGAACTGGAAGGCAGGAGAGGCGTGATGCTCTGGCTGTTGCGGAAAGGAGGGCAGCGTTCACAGGTCCAGATGTAAAAAAGCGATAAGGGAGGGCGGCCCAACCGCCTGGCCCTTGTCGAGTTTTTGGGTTTGGAACAATCATTGATCTGAGAGGACAAAGGAGGGAAACAGCGGAGGCGGTCTTGGGGGGACCAGGAAGTCTGCCTCACCAGTTGTATGCAGAGAAAAGAGCGGTTGGATATTATTTCAACAAAAAAGAGGTGCTGTATGGCAGGGGGCATACAAATTACAGCGGGGATATCCTCTCGCTTTCATTGTTTCATTTTCCAATAATCATTAATCATTAACCATTTAGCATTGTATGTTTTGCCTTCTCGTCTAGGGAGGGCGTGCTCATGCAGGTTGTTTCGTTGTAGGTACGAATTGCTTTCAGTATTGGAACGACAGTCAATCATTCATCAAAAGCCGTATAAAGGAGAGATTGAGAATGGAAAAAACAGGTAATCGAGTCATTATCCTGATTGCTGGCTTGTTGGTTATGCTGTGTTCAGGTGCGGTCTATATCTGGGGCGTCTTTCAAGGCCCCTTAGTGAAAATGTTTGGATGGACCCAGGCATCGACAGCGGCGACCTTTTCTCTGACGTTGGGGGTATTTGCTCTAGGTACTATTGTTGGCGGCAGGATTGTTGACAAATTCGGCCCACGCGAAGTAACGGCTGTGGGTGGTTTTATGATCGGCGCAGGTGTCTTCTTAGCCAGTTTTGTTAATGCCGATAGAATATGGCTGTTATATTTGTCCTATGGAGCCATGATGGGGTTTGGTGTAGGTATGATTTACACCCCAATTATCGCCTGCCTGTCAAAATGGTATCCAGATAAAAAAGGAATGATAACCGGATTGGTGGTGAGCGGTTTAGGTGCTGGTGGTCTTGTTTTTACCCCGGTTGCAAAATCGCTTGTTGCCAGCAGTGGAGTACTCAATACTTTTTCTACAATGGGAATTATTTTTGGCATCATTGTTGTCGGCTCTGCGTTCATGCTGAAAAACCCGCCAGCCGATTATAAACCTGTTGGCTGGATTCCACCGGTAGCCGGATCTGTGGCTGCTGTGGTGCGGAATTATCCTCCCCTGGAGATGCTGAAAACACCTCAATTTTATGCGTTAGCCCTAATCCTGCTGATCGGAACCATGTCTGGGTTGATGGTTATTCCCTTTGGCAAGATTCTTGCCTCTCAAGCTGGACTTTCAGATACGGTCGCTACTTCTGCGATCATGCTGATCTCCCTTGGGAATGCTGGAGGACGTTTTATCTGGGGAACCACCTCGGACAAGCTGGGCCGTTTACGCACCTTGATTGTGTTATTATGCATTTCTGGTTTAACCATGATTTTTCTCAATCAGTTGGTGGGGGTAGCATCATTGGTAGGTATTGGTATCGTAGCGTTCTGCTATGGTGGTTTCCTGGGAACCATGCCGGCTACTGTTGCTGACTTCTTCGGTGCTAAAAACCTTGGTATGAATTATGGGTTGCTTCTCCTCTTTTTCAGTACATCTGCAGTAGGTGCTCCGATAGTTGCCGGTATGGCTAAAGATGCTACCGGAAATTTCAAAAGCGCCTTCTTAATTGGCGGAGTCTCGTGTTTGGTGGCCTTGGTTGTCGCCTTTTTCACAAAACCACCTGCAGCCAGAGAGTAATCAAAAGCAGATATTGACTCTTTCCGGTGGCGACGCCACCAGGCGTGATGACGCCGTCACCGGTTCCGCTTGAATTCTGGACAAGACAACATGAAATGAAGGGGTAGGATATGGATTTAGATTTAACCGAGGAACAAAAACTCATCCAGGATACGGCCCGCGATTTTGCCAAGGCCGAACTGGAACCGGTCGCCGCCATGCTCGATCAGACCAAGGATCGGGGAACCCTGCTGGCTAACTTGAAGAAATTGGCTGAGTTGGGCTTCATGGGACTCAACGTCAAGGAAGAGTACGGCGGTTCGGAAACCGGGGTGGTGGCTTTCAGCGTGGCCATGACCGAGATAGCCCGGGTCTGCGCCTCCACTGCGGTGACGGTTTCGGTCAATAATATGGTCTGCGAGGTCATCCAGGCCATCGGCACCGAGGAGCAAAAGCAAAAATATATTCCCAAAATCTGCTCCGGTGAATATCCGGCCGGCAGTTTCGGCCTCACCGAAAACTGCGCCGGTTCAGACCCCTCGGGGATGTGCACCACCGCCGTCAAGGATGGAGACGATTATATCCTCAACGGTTCCAAAATCTTCATTACCAGTGCCCCCTATGCCGGAGTCTTTGTGGTTTGGGCGGTTACCGACAAGGAGGCGCCCAAGGGCAAGGGTATCAGCTGCTTTCTGGTCGAGGCGGGAACACCCGGCTTGATCATCGGCAAGGAAGAACATAAGATGGGACAGCATGCCTCGGCCACTAACGAACTGGTCTTCGATAATTGCCGGGTGCCGGCCTCCGCCCTGATGGGCAAGCTCAACGACGGCTTCCGCATCGCCGTGGCCGAACTGGCCGGCGGTCGTATAGGCATCGGCTCGCTTGGCCTGGGCATTGGCCTGGCCGCCATGGATTATGCCACCAAGTATGCCACGGAGCGAGTACAATTCAGCCAGAAAATCAGTAATTTCCAGGCAATTCAGTGGATGATCGCCGACAGTTACACCGAGCTCGAAGCCGCCCGTCTGCTGCTGATGAACGCCGCCCATCGCAAAGAAAACGGCAAACCCTTTGCCAAAGAGGCCTCGATGGCCAAGGTTTTTGCCACCGAGAGCGCCAACCGGGCCTGCTACAATGCCATGCAGATGCTGGGCGGCTACGGCTACACCCAGGATTTCCCCATCGAACGGTATACCCGCGATGCTCGCATCACCACCATCTACGAGGGAACCAGTGAAATCCAGCGTCTGATTATTTCCCGCGAGATTATCCGGGGACTGACAGCCTGAACTTTAAGGAGGAAACTATGAGCAGTGACAAACGCATTACCCTGCAGCAGGCAGCCGAGATCGTCAAGAACGGCTCCAGTCTGACCTTCTCGGGCTTTACTATCTGGCGACGTCCTTTTGCCGTTATCTTTGAGCTGATCCGTCAGCAACGCAAAAATTTGCACCTGATCGAGGTCAACGGCGGTCCGCAGACCGAATTCCTTGTGGGGGCCGGTTGTGTCGATATTTGGGAATCCTGCTGGGTCGGTCATGAATTGTACGGCAAATACGGGGCTAACCTGTCGCGCAAGGTCGGCAACAAAGAGATTCTGGTCGAGGACTATAGCCACGCCGAGATGCTGTTCCGCTTCACCGCTGCGGCCACCGGCGCACCTTATGCCATTACCCAGACCTCGCTGGGCACCGATATCCACAATCCTGAGTACGACATGCTCGGACGAGCCGGCAAACGGGACGGTAAACGCATCGCCAAACACAAATACATCTTTACCGAGGATCCTTTCTACGGTGCCGGTGCTCAGATCCTGATTCCGGCAGCCAAGGTCGATGTGGCTATTCTTTGCGTTCAGCAGGTTGGCGAGGAGGGCACGGTGCGGGTAGGCGGTCAGATATACTCTGATCCCGAGGTCGCTCGGGCTGCCGACATCACCATCGTCATGGCAGAAGAGATTGTCCCCGAAGAATATCTGCGCCGTAACGCCGACCAGAACACCATCACCTCGTTTGAGGTGGATTACATCCTGGAATGCCCGTTCGGCGCTCATCCCACCGGGATGTTCGGCAAGTACGACGTCGACGGCCCATTCCTCAAGGATTTCTATGCGAACACCAGAACGCAGGAAGGATTTGACGCCTTTGCCAAAGAGTGGATCTTCGGACTTGATCACATCGGTTTTCTGGAGAAACTTGGTTGGCCGCGGATGTTAAATCTCCGGGCCAACACCGCCCTCAACTACAGACCCCGCAAATAGAAGGGAGGAGAAAAAATGAGCAATTACGCATTGCCTGAAGAATATAATCTGGCCGATCTGCTCTGTTGCGCCTCTTCACGGGAGGTTCAGGATCATGAGATCGTTTTTGCCGGCACTGGCCTGCCCATGGTAGCCATCATGTTGGCCCAGAAGACCCACGCCCCGAATTTAAAACTGATCTTCGAGGCCGGGACGCTTGACGGCAGGCCGCCGGAGCTGCCGACCTCGGTTGGCGACGCCCGCTGCGAATCCGGAGCGAGCCGTTCCTCCGGGCTGTTCGACGCCTTCAGCATCGCCCAGCGGGGCTATGTTGACCTGGGCTTTCTGGGGGGCGCCGAGGTTGACCAGTACGGCAACCTCAACACCACCTGTATCGGGGATTATCTCAACCCCGAACTCCGCCTCACCGGCAGCGGCGGTAACCCGGATATCAACTCGTTTGCCAAGCGTACCGTGTTTATCATGGTCCATGAAAAACGGCGCTTTGTCGAGCATGTCAGTTATATCACCAGCCCAGGCTGGCGCGTGAAGAAATGGCCGGGCGGCGAATTCGTCCATCGTAAAGAACTCTATGGCGCAGCCTTCCGCGGCGGTCCTTCAGCAGTCATCAGCACCGCCGGCGTGTTCCGTTTTGATGAGCAGGACGGCCATATGTACCTCGATACCTGCCATCCGGGCAAGACCCCGGCAGAGATCAAGGACCTTTGCCAGTTCGACCTCGACATTTCTCGGGTGTCCGGCGAAACAAATCCACCCACCCGTGAGGAACTCCACTTTATCCATGACGTTCTCGACCCCGATCAGATTTTCATCCCCAAGGTGAAGAAAGCCTGAGGCGGACAGCTGAATGTTTAAAAAATACAGGGCGTTGCATGCAAATGCAACGCCCTGTTTGCATTAAAGGGAGGCGGAAAAGGTTATTTATAGGATGTTGCCGATTTGTGTTGGTCGATGGTGCAGGCCGCAAGTATCGCTTGTTCCGGTGCATCTTATGATTCTTTTAGAGGCCTCTGCCATCCGATTCTTGACAGAGAGAGCGTCCTCTACTATCCATTACAAGAGTAAGGATCTGACTGCCCGTCACTCTCCGCCGCCGCGGAGATCGAGTCGTACGTGAGGAGCCTATGGATTATCGATTGCCTGGACTGCTGCTGACCGGCGCCTCCGGTTTTGTCGGGCGGAATTTCATCAAGGCGGTTGGCGATGACAGCTTTCGCCTTTTCTGTCTCGGCCGGCGCTCCATGGAAGAAGCCGGGGTCCAAGCACACGCCAATCTGCGGTGGACGCAGGTCGATATTGCCGATTGGGAAACGCTCAAAGATCTTATTCAACGGGCAAAAGATCACGGTGGCATTGATTATATTATCCATCTGGCCGGCTACTACGATTTTACCAACAGCGACCACCCCAGTTATGCCCGAACCAATGTTGCTGGCACCAAAAACATGCTGGAACTGGCCAGGCACCTGGAGATCAAACGGTTTATTTTTGCCAGCAGCCAGGCCGCCTGTTCCTTCGATGCCCCGGTCAGCGAAGAGAGCCCGCCGGCTGCCGATATACCCTATGCCCGCAGCAAGCGCGCGGGCGAAGAGATGGTTCGTGAATATTCGCAATGGTTTCCCTGCGCTGTTGCCAGGATTGCGGCGGTGTTCAGCGACTGGTGCGAGTACCCGCCTCTCTACAGCCTGCTGAACAACTGGCTCTCCGGCAAGCTGATCGATTCGCGGGTCATGGCCGGACAGGGGCAATCGGCCATTCCCTTTATCCATGTGCATGATCTCATTCATTTTTTCCTGCAGGTGATCGATAAAAACGCTGAACTCGAGCGACATATCATTCTTAACGCCGGCCCGAACGGTGCAACCTCACATCTCGAACTTTTTCAGATTGCGACCCAGTACTTTTACGCCAAACCGCACAAACCGTTCTTTGTTCCTCGAAGGCTGCTGATCCCCATGATTCTTGCACGTCGCCTCCTCCTCTGGATGCAAGGCAAGGAAGCCTTTGAACAGCTGTGGATGCTTGACTATGTCGACAAGCAGTTGGTCGCCCAGAGCTCTAAAACCCACAACATCCTCGCCTGGGAGCCCAGTCCCCGTAAATCCATAATCCGACGGCTGGTTTTTCTGATTGAAAACATGCAGAGAAATCCCGAACTCTGGCAGACCTGGAACGAGTCCATGCTTCATAAGACCCGTGATCGTCCGTACCTTGTGCTGCATCAAATACTCGGGGACATACTGGAGAAGATTCGCGATCAGGCCATTGAAGATCTTTTCTCGCAGTTGCTGGATACCGAGCAGCTGGAGGATAAGGCGACCAATGTCTCCTTGTTTTTGAACGGCCTGGATAGGAAGGTGATGCACTCGTATCTGCGGCTGCTTTATCAATTGATCGTGACGGTCATTCGCACCAGAAACCGGCCGATGATGCGGCAATATGCGCTGATTGTGGCCCTGCAACCTATGGAGGTCGGATTCAGCAAGGCCGTTGAGAGCTATTGTCTTTATTTTATCGGCAAATTCCTTATCCATCGCCTGCGTGGTATGCCGGAACTGCGCCAGCACGCTCCTCGGGTGGAAGAGTATATTTCTGTGACCATGCATATGGCCATTGATCAGATCGAGGATCAGGCCGAGTTGTCGAGAATGCAGAATCCCCGATTGCTTGAAGAACTCGCCACGCGGCCGCCGCCCCAGGACAACGGTTCCATGGAGGAGGCAATCGTCCAGCTTGAGGAACTCTGCAGCGAGGCGGTTTCCGGGCAATCCTGGACCAGTCCGCTGTATATGTCGTGGGGTAATGTACGGGATACTTCTTCGTTTTAATTACACAGCCAGGTAGCCGAATCCGTGGGCACGCCGTGCAGTCAGGAGCTTGTTGCCACAACCAAGAAAGTTTGTGGCGGAAAAGATAAGCCGGAATAAGACAGGGCGTTGCAGGTAAATGCAACGCCCTGTCGGCTTTTTTTGTTGTTTTCCCGGAGCGCTCTCCTTGCGGCGCCGCTTGTTTTCGTCCTACCAGCCCCGCATCAGATAATCGTGGATGGAGTCGGCGGCCTTCCGGCCCGCCCCCATGGCGAGGATCACGGTCGCAGCACCAGTGACGATATCGCCACCGGCCCAGACACCCCGCATGGTGGTCTTGCCGTTTTCAGGATCCGCGGCAATGTTGCCCCAGCGGTTGAGCTGGATTTGCGGCTCGGAACTGGTGAGCAGCGGGTTGGCCCCGGAACCCACGGCAATGATGGCCAGATCGCAGTCCATGGTGAAATCCGCACCTTCCAGGGGCACAGGCCTGCGGCGGCCGGAGGCGTCCGGCTCCCCGAGGGTCATCCGCTCACAGGTCACGGTGGTCAGGCGGCCATCCTCGTCGCCGTCATACCGCAGGGGGTTGGCGAGCAGCAGGAATTCCACGCCCTCTTCTTCCGCATGGTGGGATTCTTCGGCACGGGCGGGCATCTCCTCTCGGGATCTGCGGTAGACGATTTTCACCGATTCCGCCCCCATACGCAGAGCGGTTCGGGCGGAATCCATGGCCACGTTGCCGCCGCCCACCACCACCACATTCCGACCCGGTACCATGGGGGTGTCATAGAGCGGATCATAGGCCTTCATGAGATTGGTTCGCGTCAGGTATTCATTGGCGGAGTACACGCCAATGAGATTTTCTCCCGGTATGTTCATGAATCGGGGCAGGCCGGCGCCAACCCCCACAAAAACCGCGTCATACCCTTCGGCCAGCAACTCGCTCACATCCACGGCCCGGCCCACCACGGTGTTGCAGGCGATTTCCACCCCAAGGCTTTCCAGGGTGTTCACCTCCGATTCCACGATGGCCTTGGGAAGACGGAATTCGGGGATACCGTAGATCAGCACGCCGCCCGGCTTGTGAAAAGCCTCAAAGACGGTCACATGGTGGCCCTTGAGCACCAGATCTCCGGCTACGGTGAGCCCGGAAGGGCCACTGCCCACCACGGCCACCCGTTTTCCGGTGGGTGCTTGTTTTTGGGGCAGAGAGCCGTCACCCTTGGCCCGTTCCCAATCCGCGAGAAAGCGTTCCAGGTTGCCGATGGCCACGGGGCTGCCCTTTTTGCCGAGGACACACTGCCCTTCGCACTGGCTTTCCTGGGGACAGACCCTGCCGCAGACCGCGGGCAGGGCATTGTTTTCCCAGATGATGCGAATGCCTTCGGCAAACCTGCCTGCGGCGATGGCGCGAATAAACCGTGGGATGGGGACGGCCACAGGGCACCCCTCCACGCATTTGGGACTCTTGCACTGGATGCAACGGGACGCTTCGGCCTCGGCCAATGCTTCGGTGTAGCCGAGGGGGACTTCCAGAAAATTATGGCGGCGCACTTCCGCCGGTTGCTCCGGCATGGAATGCCGGTCTAGGGTTGGTTTCTTTGTTTCCTGCATAGTGTTCCTCCGAGGCCCTTATGCCTGTTCCAGGTTTTTCGCCTGGGCTTCCATGCGGCAGCGATGGTCTTCTCTGGCTGCGGTTTCCACTTTTTTATAGGCATTAAGGCGCTTGGTCAGGCCATCGAAGTCGACCTTATGGCCATCGAACTCCGGGCCATCCACGCAGGCGAATTTTGTCTGGTTGCCCACCGTCACCCGGCATCCGCCGCACATCCCCGTCCCGTCCACCATCACCGGGTTGAGGCTCACCAGGGTATGGATGCCGTCGGGCCGGGTCAGATTGCTGACCGCCTTCATCATCGGCACAGGACCAATGGCCACCACCAGATCCGGTTTGTCCGTGGCCATGATCTCCTGCAGGGCATCGGTGACAAACCCTTTTCTCCCGGTGGAGCCATCGTCGCTCATGGCGATGAAGGTGTCGGAAAGGGCGTTCATTCTATCCTTTAAGATGAGGAAATCCACATTGCGGGCCCCCAGAATGGTGGTGACCCGGTTGCCCGCCTTTTTCATGGCGCGGGCAATGGGGTGCAGTACGGCGATGCCAGTGCCACCCCCCACGCAGACCACGTGGCCCACCTTCTCGATATCCGTGGGGCGCCCGAGAGGGCCGATCAGGTCCGAATAGGCATCACCCTCATTGAGTCCCGCAAAAATGGCGGTGGATTTGCCCACCACCATGAAAATCACCGTCACGGTACCTGCCTCAGGGTCGGTATCCGCCATGGTCAGGGGAATGCGTTCTCCGGTTTCCGAAGCCATCAAAATGACAAACTGACCAGGTTGAGCCTTACGGGCAATTCTCGGGGCCTCTATCTCGTGGAGAATCACCGAAGACGTTACCAGTTCTTCCTTTCGTACGATCTTGAACATGGTTACTCCTGCATGAATGTTTTATAGCGTGCTTTCATAAAAAGAGAGCTGCAAAGTACCTTGAATACCGCGTAAAATCAATACGTTGTTCTTTGGGGGGAGTGTTGGTCAACTGGTTGATTTTGCGAGACGATGCGCAGTTGGTTGCAAAAAACTCGCAACAAAGGAGGGAAACGGAAACTATGATTGAGAAGAGAAACCGATCACCGCGTCTAGAAATGGACCGAAAGGTTGCGATGTTCGCATTCCGAGCCACCGACTGCACCCCATTTATGGGACGATCAAATTCAGGATCGCATCATCGGCAGGGATATCGGCCATCGAGTCGCCATAATGCACATACTGCAGCAAGCCGGCTTTATCGATGAGCATCAGGGCCGGTAGTCTGCCCAGTTTGAACAGTTTAACCTCTTGTCCATACAGTGTGAGCACTGTGTGTTTCGGGTCGGGCAGACCGATAAAGGGCAGATCTTCCTGGAGCCAATAGTTTCGGAACGATTCCGCTCCTTCCGGGCCAATTACGATGATTTCGGTATGTAATTGGTGGAAGCGTTGATAGTCTTGACGCAACTGCGTCAGATGCCGACGGCAGAAGGGTCAGAGGAATCCGCGATTGAAGATCACCAAAACATTTTTTTGGTGGAGAAAATCGGCAAGCGACACGACCCTTCCGTTAAAATCCGGCAAGGTAAACGCGGGTGCGGGGGTGTGGAGGGTAACTCTGGTCATGTTCAGTGCTCCATTGGTATACGCTTTTGGGCGGCTCAGCCCATGGTGAGCCGATTTCTCCCGTTTTGTTTGCTGGCATACAGCAAGGTATCCGCCCTTTTTATCAGAGTTTCGATCGTGTCGTGTTCGCCGACTTGCGTAGCCCCCATGGAAACCGTGATATTGATGGTATGCTTCTGGTGGCAAATGTCGGAATCTTCAATCAGGTATCGGAGTCGGTTGCCCAGGTGAATGAGATGATCGGCGGTTACATTGCGAATGATTCCGAGGAATTCTTCGCCGCCCCACCGCCCATAGAGATCAAACGGGCGCGAGTTGGTCGCAAAGGTACGGGCAACATGCCGGAGGACTTCGTCGCCCACATCGTGGCCATAGGTATCGTTAACCTTCTTGAAATGGTCGATATCGATGAAGAGCACCCCAAAAGGGACTTTGTGCCGCTTGAATTCTTCAAATCTGGCCTGCAGTTCCCGCTCAAGATAATTTCGGTTGGCCAACTGGGTGAGATTGTCGAGGAGCGCTAATTTTTCAAGTTCGAGAATCCTGAGATGGTTGTCCTGGAGGTTGCTGATATCTGTAAACAACTCGACGCCACCGATAATAGTTCCCCTGGAATCCTTGATTGTACTCACTCGCACCAGCACTGGAAGCCGGTGTCCGTCTTTGTGCTGGATGTAAATTTCCAATTCACGATTGATGCCGTCGATGAGGGTCGCCGCCAAGGGGCAGGTATCCTGAGAGCGACTTCGCCCGGCGATATCCACATGGATCAGCATGGTGTCCGAACGGGATTTCCCAAGGACCTCGGAGGCAGTAAACCCTGAAATTCGTTCAGCCGCCTTGTTCCAATAGGTTATGATGTTGTTGTTATCAACGCAGTAGAGTCCGTCATGCAGGCTGTCGATGATCTGAGCATAGGAATCGTTGTCCATGTTCATAGGCGCACTTGATCTCGTTTTAAATTTCAAATTACCGTATAGAATTAAGTTGTTGTCACTGATGATTACCAAGGGTCGTTTTTCACGGTATTGCAGGTCGGTTCCTCTTTCAAGGTGCTGCTGGTCGTCCACCGGACACTGTCGGAATTTGGCATCGAACCGGTTGCAGTTGATACTCCTAATAATATATTAATGATTGCCGCCGTAGGCAAAGGGGTTGTAGCGGTTTGCCAGCATTATGACCCAGGCGGTGGCGCAGGTGCTCGGCAGGGGATTGGCGTACCAGCCAAACGGAATCCGGTACCGCTTGCTTGCATAGAGATACGGGCGGGTTTGCATGGACAGCAGCCGGGCGTACCCTTGCGGTTGGCCGGGAAAATCGGCGGCGGGGTAGGTGTCGATGCGCAGGCGGGCCAGTCCTTTGAGCATCGACTGTTCTTCCCCGGCCAGGGTCGTGATATAGCCTTGGGCGGCAGAATACTGCGCCGAGGTCGGCGGAATGGATCGGTAATGCCTGTGCAGCTCGCGGACCATGGTTATCGCCCCGGCCGTCCACTCGCCAGAGAGAATTCCTTGCCGGTAGTTGCCGTCCGCATCGATGCCGTTGCCGTCTTGATCCGAAAATCCCACTCCCCACAAGGTTTTGCCAACTCCGTATCCGCCCCATTGCTTCACCTGCTGCCAAGTACGATAGCTCGCCCCAAAGCCGAACCACTGGTCAATTTTGTGAGCGCCCAGGGCGGCTATCCCCCAGGTATTGACATCCACGGCCCTGGGCTGCAGGTTGGGAATCCATCGGTTCGTCCCGGTCGAATCACCCATGCGGCCGCCCTGGACAAACTCGCCGTCCCGCCAGGCTGAATTTTTGAAGAACGACAACAGGCCGGCGGTCCGGCGATTGGCGCCGATCTCGCCGCCTTGGATCATGGCATCGCAGCGTTGCAGGGTCTGTTTGATTGTGGCCTTGTCCGAACCGCTCAAGGTGGTCTCGTGGGTGAGGTTTGCCTGCAGGGTGGCGCGCAGGATGGTCAGTCCGGCATACAGCGAAAGGTTGTTTTCCACCGCCACCTCATAGGGATCGACCAGTTGGTCGCCCTGGTTGGCCACCGTGCCGGCTGGGGCGTAATACACCGCGCCGGAGGGTGATTGCATGGCCGCAAATGCCGGGATGATGGCCACCGCGTTTTGCACGGCCAGATCGCCAAACGGGACAAAGACCGCTTTTTGCTCAACGAGGTAATGGAGGTAGGCTGCTTGTAAGGGGCCCAGCAGAAAGGCCCAACTGTTTTCGCCGGTGATCGGTTTCCAATCGGTCCAGCTCACCTTGCCCGGCTGATAGTCGGGATTGTTGGCGGGTACATCCTTGGCGGTAATCAGCGCGGCGAACTTGCTGCCGACCAGCGGATCGGTGGCCAGCCAATTGCGGGGCAGCATGCGGAAGGTGTAGGCATGATTGGGCTCGCTGATGGTCTGCTTATTGTAGACAAAGACCTTGCCGGCGGTTACGGCCCGGTTTTCTCCGGGCACGGCGTGCTTGGAGTCGCCGTTGTAACCCGCCTGCAGCAACTGGTTCTGATTGCTGACCAGCCCGTAGGCATCCTGGTTGGGCGGCAGGGGAAGATGGTTGCGCACCCTACCCAGCATGACCCCGATCTGCCAGGCGGCCCCATCGTAGATGTTGGCGCCGTTATGGGTGTTGATCCGTTCGGTCTGCAGATCGCCGGCTGGAGAGGGGAGGGGCGTCAGCGTCGAGGTCTGCGGATCGTAACGATCAATGACCGCACAGGTGGTTCCGGGCCAGAGGCACACATGTTCGCCCCAATAGGCCGGACTGTCGACGAAACTGAGCGGCAGCCGCTTGCCCCGGAGTTTGCCGGCGGTGCCGGTGTAGAGCATGCCGTCGCCGGTCTGGCGATCATTGACCAGAAAACGGTAGCTGGATTCCAAGTCGATGTCGGAGGGTTGCGCCTGCACCGGCGACGGTCCGGTCAGCAGTACCAGCAAGGCCAGGGCGGAGCGGAAATGTCGGGAGCAGCAGGCGCTAATTTTGGGATCATGGAGATGCATGAGCGTATTCCTGCAGCATGAGAAGGTTCGCTAAAGGTACCCTAGGGGTGTGGGAGGTGCTTGATCGCGTTGACATCAAGAGGCGACTGGTCGAGGGTTGTCCCCGCTTGCTCAACGGCCAAACAACCCCTGGAGGAGGCCGCCGCTTTCTTTCTTTGGTGTGGGTTCTTTGGGCTGTGGCTGTGCTTTTGCTGGTTTGGCTGCCGCTTGACCTAGGGCGGTGCGGCAGGGATCGGAGTCCGCACTGACCTTGTCGAACAATTTTTCTCCCAGCATGGAGAGTCCGCCGGTGGCCGCTGCGACCCCCACCGAGGCAGCGGTGCGCAAGGTGCCCGCGGCGTCGATGCCGATGGCAGGATGAGCGAGGGTGCCGCGGACCCTGGTCAGGCCTGCGATGGGGCTGGACAGCGACAGGCCGACGCCTTGCCTGGGACTGGGGCGAATGCCCAGGTCGAGTTTTTCCGTGCGCAGATCAATGATGCCGGAACCCACCACATCGACCTTGTCGGTACGCGCCGCCAGCCCCTTGTCGGTGGTGGCTATTCCGTCGAGGATGGTGAAACGGGCAACGGCGCAGCTCAGGGCGGTGGAGTCTTCGCTTTTGGCCAGCGGATTTAAGGCACCCAGCAACTGAAACAGCAGATCGCCGCTGGCCCAATGAGCGGCCTGATTCTGGATTCTTCCCTCGCCGATACGCAGGATGGTTTCGCCGGTCAGCGAACCCATCAGCGCGCGGACGGATTCACCCTGGCCTTTCAGATTCACCTGGAGATCGCCTTTGCTGCCGCGGATGGGGGCGGGCTTGATCAGTTGGTCGAGTGCCACCTGACGGGCATTGAGGTGTACCGTCGCGGCGGGAATCTTGCCGCTGGCATCGAGGCTGATATCCCCCTCGACCGTGCCGCCGGCCAACCCGGTGCGGAAGGGTTGAAGCGTCAGTCGACCGTCTTTGAGCTGCAGGTCGGTCACCACGTTGGTCAACACCTGGTCGTCGGTGCGCAGTGTGCCGATCTGGAGGGCCAGGTCAAGGTTAATGGTCCGCAGGGGCTGGAAGGGCAGGGGCTGATTGGCAAAGAGGCGGCCATCGTCCGCACCTGATGGGCTTGGTTGGGGGGCAGAGGAGGGGCCGGATTGGACCTTTTTAATGATGAAATCGTTGAGGTTCAAGGTGGCGGCGGTCAAGGAGCCGGAGAGTTGCACCCGCTTGGTCAGGTTCAAGGCCAACTCGCCGTTCAGGTCGCTGCTGGCCACCGTGCTTTTGAAGTCGGACAGTTTCCAGGAGGTCCCGCTGCCGCGCAGCTGACCCGAGAGTTTGGCCGTTCCCAGGGGAGGAATCGCAGTGTCGAAAAACGCCGACATCCGAACCGGATGGTCGCTTTCCAGGTTCAAGGCAAGGTCTGCGGTCATTGTCCCTGCGAGGTCCTTGACACTCCCTTTGGCGTTGACCAGCAGGCTGTCGCGCTTGCCGGCCACCGCATCCACCTCGGTCAGGGTCAGCTTGTTGCCGGCATCGGTCAGGCGGGCCGCCAACTTGAAGGGGCCGAAGACCGGGTTGGCATCGGGCTTGGGTATCGCGGCGAGCTGCAATAATTGATACAGCTCTTCACCCTGGACGGTCAGTTTCAGGCTGAGTTCACGGAAGGTGGGAAGTCGTCCGATCGCTCCTTCCACGGTGAACGCGAGTCCTTCGATGGTCCCTTTGAGGTTGATCGGCCAGGACTTTCCTGCAAGGGCGGCGGACAGCTGCCCTATGGTGCCGTTGAGTTTGATGGCATGCCCCTGGTATTTCGCGTCAAGCCGCATCTCCTGCGGTTCGCCGGCGTTTTTGCCTGGACGCAGGGTCAGGCTGTGCAGTTCCACGGATTCGGTTTGGCCGGTCCGGCGATCAAGCCGGGCCAGGAGCCCGTTTTCGATCTGCACTTCCAGCAGGGTGAGCTGATAGGCGGAACCCTCGTCACTGCCGGTCGGAGCAGGGGAGGTGCCGGTTTGTGCTTTGGGCGGGCTGAAGTCGAGGTTGCCCGGTCCCTTGGCCTCGGTTTCGATCAGGATATCGGGTGAGGACAGCAGCAGGCGGTTAATGCATATCTCGCGTTTGAGCAGGGGCAGGATCGAGAGTTCAATCTCCAGGCGTTTGATGCGCACCATGTCGGGACGGCTCGAGCCGGGAGGATTTGCAAACGTTACGCCGGTGGCGACCAGGTGCGGGATCAAGCCAACCTTTAATTCCAGCGGACCGCTAATGATCAGGGTGCGGCCTGTGGCAATTTTCATCTGGCTGGTTAACAGTTCCTTGATCTGGTCGAGGTTGAAGAAGATTGTCGCGGTAATCACCAGACCCATGGTTATCACCGTTAACAGCCCCAGGGACAGGGCGGCTAATTTGATGGGCAATGGTATCCGCATGGCAATTCCTCCTGAATACGGGGGCAGGACGGTAGGTCTCCGCATTACCGGGAAAAGAGTATCATACAAGCAGGTTGTCTGCAGGTCAGGGGTATAGTATTCCGAAAGTGGTTGGGCTGCAATCGGTAAGATGCCGACCGGCAGGTTCCTGTAGAAAAGCCTTGGCCGGTGCGCATATCGCGATGGAGGTATTCTTCGGCGAGAAGCCCGTTTGCATCCCCGTGCGCAGTGGCGCGGGCAGTGTCGAGGCGGCGATGGATGCGATCCTCGAAGCCCTGGGTAAACGACCCCATGCCGAGGTCCCCGACAGGCTCCATCCGATAGAAAGATACGGCTCTTGACAGCGGCGGCACCGGGGTCACTGGCGATGGGGTCACATGGCGATGGGATCAGGTCTTGCAATTATGCACACTTTTGCTCTGCACGTCTGACGCCCGGCTAATGGTGGAGTCGTGAGCGCCCAGACAGGTCGCGATCTCCTGCATGATCTAATCACCTGTGACATATGCAGTTGCCATGGCTTCCCGAGTGTCGGCGAAGGTTTCTTGGTATTCGGCAAGAGGACAAGCCAGCGAGCGTCGTTGAGACCTGGGCATGGCGAGCACCGCCGATTGATCAGGACTCTTTGCTGTACCTGTTCAACGAAGGCCTTCGAACCCAGATATACCTGCCCCCGCAGTGATTGCAAGGGTCCGGGTTGTTCACCCCGGCCTTTCCCGCTGTTTTTTTTGATCTGTAAATAGAATCCATACCTGTTGCGACACGATGGCTTTTGTGTTTTTTGTACATAACTTCAGTGTCTTAACTGATTTTTTATGTTGCATCGCCCGAATGTTGCCTGGTATCTTCTTCCAACTTGGGGATCATGGGGGCCGGGCTCGGCGACAGGGGACGGCCGCCCGAATCTTTTGATGCCATAAGCAAGGAGTAAAAAGATGCCACGGCGAACACGGATCAAACTTGGCGACGAGCCGCACCACATCATCCAGCGCGGCAATAACCGGTCAGCCTGCTCCTGCCCCGAGGAAGACTATCGGTTTTACCTGGAAAGGGTCGCTGTAGGGGCGATTAGGTACCGCCGTGCCCCATCCGTGTCGCGTGCTGATGGACACCCCGGGAGCTCGAAGGGACACCCTCTTGTGCTTGTTTGCAAGACCTGACCCTTTTACGTTGTACTAATCTTTTCACGAAAATGGGACACACGGAAAAGTTTAGCTAACAATTCACTCCAGTGGACGGCGAGAAAAAGTGCTCGTCGCCTCTCAGTTTTGCGTTGGGCATCACTACATCTAATGAAGGGTGAATCGCAATGAAACATTATATTGTCCTCAGTTTGGCCATGCTGACTCTGCAAGGTTGTAGCGCGTTTACACCACCGAAGGCTAAGCCCGTAATTGAGGATCAGGTTTCCGAGCACTCTGGGAGGACAGTTGGAGTGCTCGCCACCACGCCGGAACGGAGAGTGGTTCTAGTCAAGATGCCAGATCACAAATTCTGCGCAGAACCATCAGCAGATGCGGCTGACAATATCTCTACCGCCTTAACTGCTATTGCAGAAGCATCAACAACTGGGAAGCTTTCAGATGCGCAACTTGGATTCGTACAAACTTTAGCAACCTCAACAAAACAGCTATTTGTAAGGTCTCAAGGTGTTCAGCTGTATCGTGACGGCACGTTTGTGCTTTGCACTGCATATCTCAACGGGGCTATCAACGGCCCGGAGCTAATTGAAAAACAACAAGAGCTACTTAAAGCCGTTGTGCCCTTAATCGCGGCGGAAATTCCAGAACTACACAAAATTAAAATTGATACACCCCTCTACCGGCGGAGCCCAAAGCTGGCAACGTTACCCTGCGCGCGAAACTAAAAAACGGCGAGCGCTAACCACGAGGAAAAGGGGACATCCATGACAAGCAAGGGTCAAGTGGTCAGGTCTTGCAATCATGCACCTTTTTGCTATCCACGTCTTACGTCCGGCTAATGGTAGAGTCGTGAACGCCAATACCCTTTTCCGGATAGATCATCTTGCGCTTGATTGAGGCCAGTGTGGTGGCCGTGGTGCGGCGATATCGCTGCGATCTTGCAGGGGTGCATTTCTGGAGCGCTGCCATGGGGAGTGTTGGGACGTTCCCTTGGTCGAACTGTGCCGGCAAGCCAAGGGCAGGGACCAGGTGGTCGTCGGGCCAAGCCCTCTTCATGAGAAATGAAAAAGCAGCAGGGCCTGTCCTTGGCGGGCGAGGTGGTATTCCAAAAGTGCCAAGTCAACCGAACCTATATCAGAATAGGCTGGCAGGTTACCAAGCAAAACAACCCTTAACAAAACGAAACCGTTCGTTTTCTGTTTTCACGATTAAATATTTGACAGAAAAATGGGCGGCCGGTAATAACTAACCTATACTTTCTGCATGTTTCCCCGTGGGAACAATGAGAACAGGGAGCCGATGGAGCGAAAAAAAACACGAGCTTTCGGGGCCGTTGCTGAGATTGCCAAGGGAGTATATCAGGCTTTTTTGCCCTGCTGTCCTCCCTGGTTTTTTTTGCCGGTCAACCATCGTCGGCATGCGCATTGTGTCGCTGGATTGAATTCGTTGTTTGATTAATTAGGAGTTTGAGAATGATGAAACGTTTTGCCCTCTGTCTGCTTGTCTTGGTTTTTATGGTTCCCGTCACTTGGGCAGCCCGTGCTCCTGTGGATAATCTTTCCAAGGATCCGTATGTTTCCGCTCTGGTGATCGATGCAGATACCGGAAAAACTTTATTCGCCGAAAATGCAGATGCCAGGATCTATCCAGCCAGCGTGCTCAAGTTGATGGATCTCTATGTCATTCTCGACCGGATCGAGCAGGGCCAGTTGAAACTCGACGAGATGGTTCAGGTCACGCCGGAAGCCTCGAAAACCGGGGGGTCTCAGGTGTATCTTGACCCCAAGGAACAATTCCCCGTTGAGGATCTCATCTATGCGCTAATGGTCCAATCCGCCAACGATGCTGCGGTTGCGCTCGCCACCCATATTGCCGGCTCCAAAGAAGGATTCGTCGCTTTGATGAATCAGAAGGCACAGGCACTTGGAATGAAGAATTCTAGTTTTCATTCAGTCCATGGGTTGCCGCCTTCCGAAGGCCAGTTGCCAGATGTCACCACAGCCCGCGATCTGGCCATTCTCTGCCGTGAACTGGCAAAGAGGCCAGAAGCTTTGAAATACACCGGAACCGCGAGTAAAGGATTCCGTGAAGATAAATTCATGATGCACAACCACAACAAGCTCCTCGGCCAGGTGGCTGGTTGTGATGGGTTTAAGACCGGGTATTACCAGGCGGCAGGTTTTTCCATTGCCGCTACCGCCCAAAAAGGCGGCGTACGGATTATAGCTATCGTTCTGGGAAGTAAGGATCGTAAAGTCCGTGATGCCAAAGCCACCGAATTGCTTGCTAAGGGGTTTACCATCGTTCCGCCGAAACCTGAACTGTTGGCAGCCGCAACGGTGCAAAAGCAGGTTCCCGTTGCTGGGGTTGCCGGCAAAGCCCCCGCAGCCTCATCCGCAGCCAAAACCGCCTCCGGCGCCAAGCCTGACAGCACCGTTATCGACCAGGCTCCCGCGACTGTGGCTGCACCTAAGGCCGACGACGGCGGATGGGGTAAATTTTTTATCGGATTGGGGGTCGGCCTCGGTGTTTTTCTGGTTGGCTTGCTTATTGCGGGCTATCTGATGCAACGACGCGGCAAAGTCCATTCAAAGTTCAAAAATCGTTCCTGATTCAATCGCTGCCCGGTGGATGAATAAATCCATCGGGCAGCGGGTTTTGTGGTGAAAAATCCATTGCCGGGACCCTCTCGGTAATGGACTTTTTTTGATAAAACGATGTTAAAACAGGTTGTTAATATTTTCATTCCTTATACATCGACCATGGCGCATATAGCCCTGGGGCGGGGTTGCCAGCAATTTAGGCAACGGCCGTTTTCTGGGGGCCGGTCTTTATGGATGGATAAAGCAGCGCTTTGCACTATTTTTTATTGACAGAGCTGGTCTGTTGTATTTCGATCAACGTGCGGAAAAAAATAGCGGTTAAAAACATCCGGCTGCAACGGTAGATGATCTGTTGAATATGTCGTGCGCATAAGATAACAAACGAGAGTTATCAAACCCAAGGCAAAGGTTGAATAATGGTTGATACAGAGCATAATGAAGAAGATGTCCTGATTGAAGAGTGTGGAATTTGCGGTGGAGACATAATTATTGACAGTTACTGCGAAGAAGAAGACGTCGTCTATTGTAATGACTGCGAGGCAGAATATCTGATTCGTTCCGTTGATCCCGTCCGTTTGAAATTGCTCGATGATGATATCGATACCGACGTCGACGACGAAAATGACTCTTACGATAAAGAATACGATTGACTGGCACTGACCGTACTGCGTCGATCCGTTCGATCGGCGGCTTCCCCTAATTTTTATTTTCAAAGGTGTTGACGAATGAATTTTCTTAATATGCCTTTAAAAAAGCCGGCCTACAACCAGGCGAAAACAGTTATCCTGCCCCTCCCCTATGGTGGAACCTGCCAAGCCGATCTTGCCATGGATAAGGGGCCGGAGGCTATCCTCAAAGCTTCCCAGCTCCTTTCGGCCTATGATGTCGAAACCAATACCGATTTTGGCGAATTAAGCATTCTCACCCTGGATCCGTTGGTCTGTCCGCAGAATCCGGTGGAGGCGGTGGAGGAATTAAGCAGCCAGGCGAGCCAGCATTTCAAAAAAGGGAAACTGGTTGTCGGCATTGGCGGTAGTCATCTCGTCAGTCTTGGTCTTGTTCGTGGAGCGCTGGAACAGCACAATAATCTGAGCGTCCTCCACCTGGGTGCCCACCCCCATCTGGCTGAAGGTGACAACCCCGCCTGTGACGAAGCCAACGTTATGCTGCGTATTCAGGAAAAATGCCCGGTTTCGCATGTCGGTATCCGCAGCATGACCAAGGCTGAACGGGGCAAGATTCATCTCGACAACCTGGTCTTTGCGCGCGATATCTACAACAACGGTCTTAATGCCGCGGCGGACGCCATCGATCTTCTCAGTGACAAGGTGTATCTTGCCATTCACCTCGACGTGCTCGACCCAGCCTGCATGCCCAATGTCGTCCGGCCCGAACCTGGAGGCTTGGATTGGTATACCTTGAACGCGCTGATCCGGATGGTTGCCAGGGAAAAATCAATCGCCGGTTTCGATATAACCGGGCTCATTCCTCAAAAAAATGGGATGCATGCCCAGTTGCTGGCGGCAAAACTTGTCTATAAAACCCTGAGTTGTATCATGCAGAACAGCATTTGAGACTTGCGTTAATGGTGAGGTGGTGGCGGTGAAACCATAAAGCTGCCACCTCCCTCCCCCCTTGTTGTTCAATTTCCTTTCTGTCGTAGCCCGTCCTTTCGTTTTATGAAAGGCGATGGCAAATCTCGATTATCTTGGCCAAGCGAACTCGTCACCCTTCCACGGTCGCTGCCTTCTGCGTTTTGATGGCGGACGATGAGCATTGCAGGCGGTGGACGCAGTACATCGAGCCGAAGACCATCAGAATCAAGCTGGACAAAAACACCCGCCAACCGAAATGTTCATAGAGGACGCCCGGGGCAAACGAGCCAACGGTGCCGCCGAGATAGTAAAAGGAGATGTAGACGCCGTTGGCGATGCCTTTTTGGCTCTTGGCCAAGGTGTTGATGTACCCTGAGAGCAGCGAATGGGCCATGAACATACCGGTGCAGAAGACGAACATCGCTAGGAACATCGCCCGGTGATCGTGGATCATGAATCCGCAAATACCAATGATGTAAAGGAAAAGGCCGGCCATGGCCACCCTGGTCTCCGAGCCGAACACGTTGATCATCCTTCGGACGTTGAGCGAAACCAGGATGCCCATGACGTAACCGAAATACATGAAACCGATACCGGTTTCGCGAAAAGCCGGGTTGATTGCTTTGAGTTCAAAGGGGAGGAAGTTGAGCAGTCCGGCAAAGACAAAAAAGACGGTGAAAATGGTGCAGTAGAGCCAGAAAAATTGAGGTTGCCTGACCAGTGCCGCGACCTCGCTCATCCGGGGGCGAGTGTATTCCAGGTTGGCGTCCTTCTCCAGGTCGCGCAGCAGAAAAAATCCCCAAATCAGCAGCATCCCCAGCACAAAAAAGAAGAACCGCCAGCCAAAAAGATCAGTGAACAGGCCGGAGAGAAATCGACCCAGGAAACCACCGAGGATTGTGGCCGCGATATAACGGGCAATGGCGGCCTGGACGTCCTCCCGCGGTGCGGTAAACGAGATATAGCTAACCAGCGAGGTGAGAATGGCGGGGATGGCCATGCCCTGGAAACCACGGATAATCAGCAGTAACAGGTAATTATTGGTGCAGCAGAACACCAGTTCGAGCAGGCCAAGCAGGAGGATGGCGGTTCGCACAATCAAGCGGGCGGAGAGTCGTTCCAGCAGCACCCCGTAAAACATCGGGGCAAAGCCGAGCGGCAGCATCATCAGGGTGGTGAACAGGATGGCCTGGAGAGAAGTCAGGCCAAATTCATGTTGAAAAACCGGCTGAATAGGCTGGGCTGCATAAAGAGAACAGAAGGTGATGACCGTGCAGAAATAAATTTTGGCCAACGTGCCCTGAAAACGAAAATATGCGAGAACAGTCACAATGCGGTCTCCTTGAGCAGTGAAAAGTCCCTCGGCAATCGGGGGGCAGGGGATAGCGAGGTTTAACCAAGGGGAGGGGCTCTTCCCGGAGCCTTCGGGCCGCTAAACGTCAAGAAACTCTTTGTCCCGCCACCTGATCCATGGGCCCAGTCGGAAAGCATGCGGGGATGAGAGACTGCTTGCCAAAGTCGCTGTCGAGCGGAGGCTATTATAACGAAATATCTGGGGACGCAAAGGACAAAAAGCAATGCGTCTTTAAAGAGGGGTGTATTTGTGGCGAGTTCAATTCAGCCTCCGGTGCTTCAATCTTGTCACGACCTGATCTTTCTGTTAATATTGAAAAAATCCTTTTTTTCTTTGGTCATGGCGTAGGATGCATAAAAAAACCTATTTCCTTCATATCTCCTCAGACCATTTGCACGTCAATCTTCATTCCACCGAGACAGAGGGAGAGTCTGTCCAGCTTGGTTCGGGCGAAGATTTGGGCCGGTTACTCCTTGCCAAAGGGATTGTCCATGGTCTCGATGCTGCGGCCATTGCCATCGCCGCTGGTTATATTGAACGGGCGGAACCTTTCGATGCGCCTCTTGTTTTAGCCGCTGGTACCCCGCCGACTGGTGCAATCCAGGACATGCAGCTGCAGTTTGCCCTTCATTCCCTGACCCTTGAAGATGTCGATGAGCACGGGGATGTCCGCCAATCCCAGGTAGTGGTAACTCCCCTAGTCCGTTCGGGCGATGTGCTTGTGAAAAATAGTCCTCCTGTTCTCGCCCAATCGGGAAAGGATGTGTTTGGTCATAAGCTATTAGCGCCGGTCGCTTTGAAACAAGTCTTTATTGCCGGCGATCATGTGATGTTCGATCAAGAAAAGCAGCAAATAATAGCTTCAGTCAATGGGTATCCCACTGTTCAAAGCAAAAGAAAAGGATCGGAGGAACACCTTACAGTCAGTATTGAACAATTGATAAAGATTACCCCGGACCGGATGCAGGCTTTTCTTTTGCTCAAGCCGCCCCCTCCTGGGCAATCGTTACCCGACCAGGAATCGTTCGACCGGACTCTTGATGAAGAGGGCGTTTGTTATGGGCGACTGCCGCACGCTTTCGGGCAATGCCTGGCAAGGCTCTCCGAAGAGAACCGGCCGCAGCAGGCTGTGGTTGCACTGGGTATTTTGCCGATCAAGGGCAGGGATGCCTGGTTGCGTTTTGAGATGGAAATCGGGCCAATCCCCGGGAAAATTCTTGGCAACGGAGAGATCGACTTTCGGGAACGGAATATGTTCATCGGTGTCAACAAGGATCAACTCATCGCCGTTAAAATCCCCCTTACGGCTGGAACCCCCGGCCGAGACATCTTTGGCGATCCAGTGACGTCTGAGCCTGGCAATGATATCATTATCAATATCTCCGACGATGCCGTCATCGATTCGGCTACCGGGGAAATCCGCGCTACCCGCGCTGGCGTGCTTTCGAAGGTAAACGAAGGTTCGGTCAAGGTCTGTTCCCGGCAGATCATCGCCAAGGACGTTGATTTTGAAACCGGCAATATCAACTCCAACGATGCCCTGGAAATTAAGGGTTCGATTATGCCAAAATTCAAAGTGAACGCCATGGGGGATATCCTGGTCTGCGGCACTATAGAAAAAGCCCAGGTCAACTCAGGTGGCAACGTGGTTGTCCAGGGAGGGTTGATTGGCGAACTTTCCGATATTCGCGCCAAAGGAGACGTTGACATCACTCTTGCCGAACATGGAAGAATCTCAGCCGACGGCTCTATCATCCTTCGGAAAAGTGCCTTCTCCAGCCGTTTGTATGCCTGCGGGGATATTCACTGTGATTCGTCATCCAGGGTCATTCACACCCAGCTCATTGCCGCCGGTTCCATCACCACCGGCCGGGTTGGATCGGATAATGCCGAGCCATCCTTATTGGCCGCTGCGGTCTCGCCACTACAGATGCAGCTCTTTTTTGATTTGTCCAAAATTGCCACAGCCAAGAAGAAAGAAATCGAGGTGCTGAAGATGCGGCAGGGTCGAAATGCCTGGTCGGATGAGCTTGGAGAGTTAACGCTCGACTTGGAAGAGGTCCAGGGGAAACTTGCCGGGTTGAATCTGATTTGCCCAACTGTTCCGAAATCGGCTGATAACGGGTTGTCCCATGCGTTGCAATGTATCATCGCTGTCAGCGGCAAGGTGTTTGAGGGGACAGAGATTCGTATTGGCAACCGCCGTATGGTTTTGGAAAAAACAATGTCAAATATCCAGTTTAAGTTGCAGGATCACTTGGCCGCCGTCGGCGGTCGGGCCACATCCGGCATTATTGCAACCCCGCTTACAAAATGATCCAGGAGCGCTACCATGTTCGTTAAACTTTGGATGACCAGCAATGTCTTTACGGTCAACAGTTCGCAACCTATCCTCGAAGTAGAACAGATCATGCGTGAACAGCGCATCCGCAGGGTTCCGGTTATGCAAGATGGTAAAGTGGTCGGTATTATTACTCGTGAAGATCTTTTCAGGGCGATGCCTTCTATTTTTGACCCAAGTGTCAGTGTCGAAAGCCTTGATCAGGCAGGCCGTATCGAGGCCGCTTCCGTCATGACCCCGTCACCGCTGAGCGTGGAACCTTCCACCCCGCTGGAGCAGGCTGCGCTGTTGATGCGGACGCACAAATTAGGCTCTCTCTTGGTGATGCAAGGCGAAGAATTGGCCGGTATTATAACTGAAACTAATATTTTCGATGCCTTTCTAGAGGTGCTTGGCACCAAAAAACCAGGGGCGGGAATCGAGCTGAAAATAGATCACAATCCTTCGTCATTTTATGCCATGCTGAACCTTTTTAAAAAATTCGAAATGACCGTTTTGGGGATAACGGTTTATGCGGATTTCAGTGAGGAGCACCAGCTTGTGACCCTCAAAGTGCAGGGAGAAAAGATAGATGCACTTATCGAGGCCCTTTGGGATTCGGGATTGCATATCAATAGCATCACAGCACAAAAAAAGACTGCGGACGGTTGATCGAGGCATCGGTGTAGTAAGCAGGGAAAAGCGGGGAATGTCTGCCTATTATAGGACGACGGACCGGCAAGGGTATTTTTGGCTAGGAACCACGATGATAGTGTGGTAAGAAAAGTCCGCAAAATAAATATACGGACGGGTAGCTCAGCTGGATAGAGTATTGGCCTCCGAAGCCAAGGGTCGCGGGTTCGAATCCCGCCTCGTTCACCATAAATATCAGCCACTTAGCACGGTCTTGGCTAAGTGGCTTTTTTAGTTCTGTGCCCCTATTGTGCCCTTGCGGTATGGGTTGGTATAGGGGGGCACATAAACGTAGAAACTTTGAATAGCGTGGGATGGCGGTACTCTTATGGCAGCTTTTGCTTGACTTTATGAGGACTTCAGAGGAAAAATTATAAATTTTTGACGAATTTTTTAAAGTGGGTATGCAGTTTGCTCAACTACACACCATCTGTTGTATGTATCCCCCCA
>CAZJEX010000034.1:0-34597 GCA_964545155.1 uncultured Desulfobulbus sp.
AAGGAACATTGCTTATTTTACACTTCAGGATGTCTCACTAACCCCGACCACTTTACAGTTCAGGATGAAACAATATGTCTGTATCGTCCTGACCGGTGATATAAATCCAATCGTTGGACGTGTTCCTGCTCCAGCCGGGCTTTCGAGCTATGAGAGTCGTCGGCAGCTGGTTTTTTTGTTCAAAATTGGCAAGATATTTAACAGTTTCGCCAGCTATACCGTCATAAACAGGGAATCCGGCGAGTTCCACCATATCCAGCAAAGGGGCTCTTTTGAGTAGTTGCCCCCGGCTGATCCAGCGTTGCATTACACAAGATGCATTTATATCGAACCAAGAGATCTCTAGTTCGGTTTCCCGTGTAGCAAGATCTATTTTCCGACCAGTTATCCATAGGGGGCCGGTAGCCACCGGAACCTGCATTAAAGTGCCATCGCCTTTTGTTTTCTCTACAAAAACACCTTGCTTGGATATGGAATATTTGGGGGGCATGTTCGCCTGGTCCCATGGCTCGTTAGCAACAAATTTAGCCGCATTTTCATAGGCGTCATTAATTGCCGCAGACCCCATGTCGAGCCAGTCGACACCTTTTTGACCGGTCGGAATTGGGGCCTGTGGCATAACGACGTAAACAGTAAACCCCTTTTTTGCAAAATGGGCTGCAGCAGTCTTGGCCCATTCTTCACCTGTGCCGGAGCGGTCATGATCGCCCCAGAAGTACAGATTTTTAATACCGGCAGGGATAATAACCGTGTCCAGATTTTGCGCCGATAGCACCGACCAAACGACCACAGATTTCAATGCTTCTTCTATGGCCAACCCCGTTTCTACACCCTCAGTCAGATGCAAAGTCTCCATGCCAGCCCAGAGGTCACTCACATGAAGAGCATGGCCTTTAACTGGGCCGAGCATTTTCTTGGGGGTATCGACGGAGGCTTTGCTGACTGTTCCGTCGGGGTTCACCTGTAGAAATGTGCGATGAACCGCCATGACTTGGTTTTCGCCATCCATCACGGCGGACAGCATTACAGGGGAGAACACACCTGATTTTGGGACATATTCTAGAGAGGCTTGCCGAATGTTCGTCGGTACGTCCCCAGAGAGCCCTCGGCCTGTCAAGTAGCGCTCAACAAGGGGTGCATCGAGCTCGGCTTTCTCCCACATAGCTCTTGCGGCATCTTGCTTGGAACGACTGAATGCCACTGCATCGTCTCGCCCGTCTGTTTCAGATGAACAAACAAGTTGGCTATAGTCGCCATTGATCGCGAAATACGCCTCAATAGCATCGAGGGTTGCTTGGTGAACGGCCTCCTTGTCAGTGCAGACAAAACAATGCGCCATCGGCCTGCCCGTAGTCGGATTGATCTTTACGGAAAGGGAGGGATTACGATCCTCATGGCCTTTCCGCCTACAGCGTCCTACCCAGTTGCCGTCATTGCCTTCTTTAAGGTCCAAGGCAGCTGCAATCGCTTCAATCGAATATTTTTTTACCATGTGACTGTCTCCACAGTTGGTTATTTGGTTACCTCCCCTCAGGGAGAGATAACAGGCCTCTTTGCCAACAAGGCGAGAGGGTGCCAATTTAAGTGGAGAGCCAGCTACTATTCGTTGTACATAAATCAAACTTTTGATAAAGTTTGGTAGTGGCTCCCCAAAGGTTGCTAGCCTGCTGGGCGGTCGTTATCTTCGATGGTGGGATGAGTAAGGACTTCGCGAGAGACCTCCCATGCCACCATTTTCATTTTTACTCCATAATTCACTCAGAAATATCCACTCGAAGTCCTCCTCCTCCAAGGGGAACTCCGGATCTAGTTGACTGTCGAAATCATCGACCGCCCCATTCATGTCGAACTCGCTATCAAGCATAAACTCAAAAGCATCCTTCATTTCCACTTCCTCTTGCAAAAGTTGACGTTTACCATCACCATCGTTTAACTTTTTCCTCATTTGATTCGTCATTCAAGCCATCTCCTGTTGATAACTAGACAGCTCACTGCCTTGAGCAGTGCGCCAGCTTGCGAAAAGTCGCCTTCTCTTCAGGGCAGGTAAAGCCCCCGGTCCCTACGCGTCAGAGTTGCCTGACGAGCTACGCTACAATCTATGCTAAAACCGTGCCATTTAAAACTATGTTGGTTTATCAGTATTTTATGAAAAAATTAGGTAAATTTTTGATTATTTTTAACAATAAAATTGATTTAATTTTACATCTTATGTATTTTAAAATTCATAAAGTTTAAATTTTACTATAAATACTTTTCGACACGGCACGCCATCGCTGGTCACAATTGTCAACTATGTCTTCGCTAAACATCATCCTCGATTCTAGAGAACAGTCCGTTTCCGCTGCACGTCAGTATTATCTAGACTTTAAACCGCATCCTGAAAAAATTTTGGTGAAGCATATTCGGCATGTCAGCCTTGCTGATACGTTCCTACAGTTATACCGTCTTGCTAAATCCGAAGATCAAATACTCATCTCTATGGATTTCATAGGACAAGAAACATTGGATGGTATCACGACAGGGTTAAATGACTCCTTATCCCCAAACCCGAGTCCTCCGAAGGTGGAGCTGATTTCTTTCAAATGCTTTGATCACATCAAGAAATGGTGCAATGATCGCACTTTTAAGTTTACAGCGAACATTTATGATAAACCGCGTGTCCTTCCGAAGAATGTGGACAAAAAATTCGCGAGCTGGCCAAGACCCAAGGATCAATGCCAGAAGGATATTGATAAGGATTTGGTGGACTTGGAGAGGATCTGGATCCAGTACAGGCTAATACGAGAAATTATTTCAAGATCACCATCACTTGATGGTGCCATGAAACAGTTGATAACAGGGGAACCTGGGAAAAATAAATCAATTGAAAAAGAACTAAAAAGAGCTGTTGAATATTTTAAGCTCAAACAGCCAGATATGGTTGGAGGCACCTATGCAATTGAGACACTGAAGCTAAATGCAATTGATAGCTTACGGGAACGAATAAAAAAAACTGCGGCCACAGACTTTCATGTCCTGATTCAGGGAGATTCTGGAAGCGGAAAAGAAAGCGTTGCCTGGGCTATCCACGAGCTGAGCGAAAGGTGGGACAAACCTTTCCACACCCTCAACTGCGCCGGTTTTTCTGATGAATTGTTAGAAAGTGAGCTGTTCGGCCACCGAATAGGTGCTTTCACAGGAGCTGTCGCTAACCACGGTGGCATATTGGCGGGACTCGATGGTGGGACACTTTTTCTTGATGAAATACCTGATATGGGGAGGCGAGTGCAGGCTAAAATTTTGAGATGGCTTGAATCGGGAGAATATCGCCCTGTTGGCGCGGTGGGGGGGAATAAACGTGTTGACGTGCGAATAATTGGAGCGGGGCAGGGCAACCTGTTGAATGATTCCGCACGTATCCGGCCTGACCTGAAGGCTAGAATCGCTCAACTTACTGTTGAACTTTTCCCGCTACATGAACTTGAAAATCAGCAGCCTGGAACCCTAATCAAGATTGTCAATGCGCTCCTGGAACGTTACACTTGGACGAATGTCTTGCGGAAAGGGAAGCGTTATACACTTACACCTAAGGATATTCGGGACTGCCGAGACGAGTTGGCAAAGGACGATCAAAAGAAAAAATTATTGGCTGCTGCTGATTGGAGCGAATCTAATGTTAGACAACTGAATAATTTTGTTCGCCATTGGTTGGCATTCGAAGAGGATGAATTTAATAATCTCTCTCCGAGGAACTTAGGTATCGGTAAAGAACTTTCTGGAACTGGCATAGTTTTAAAAAACAGGTACGGGAAATATCTCACAAAATATCTAAATCAGGTTAATACGTTGAGTGGTTTCGAGAAATTAATTGACGAGAATCCAATAAAAAATCTAACAAAAGCCTATGCTAAATACATATATCAACTATACCTCAAGGTTATTGCTTATGAAATTCTAAAGGGCAACATGATCAATCCATCACAAGTTCACTTAGCAAAAATTCTCAAAATAGCTAACCACACATTGAACGGATATCTCAAGCCTGATAATAAAGCGGGCGTAGACGGTCAAATCACCAAACCGCAAGCGCGTAGATCGAGGGGATTGACCAGTCAAGCGACGGATCGGCAAGCGAAACCGACCGTCGATAAGCGAAAAAGCATTCCTGAAAAATAAAGGGTAGTTTTTTCTACAGCGACAGTAACCACCGTAACCATAGTACGCACCTCTCATAGCATCTGCATAAAACTATCGATAGAAGCTGACTGAGGAATACAAGAAATTACCCTACGACAGTCAATTCAAGAAAAGATACCAGCACCTTTTGCCCGGATAGAGCAAATCGTGTCCTCCCCCAGTTCAATTCCATTCAGCGATTTTGAGTCCTAGGGCTCGGGCGTTCTCCGATACGGCCCGCTTGACCTGATCCGAGGCACCGTTCGGAAATTCCACATCGATCTCCAAGCTCACCTTAATCGTGGCATTGGGATCGGTAACAAGGACTGCGATGATCTCTTCGGCCACTTGGAGTAGACGCATTTTGGCAGTTGCCGCCGGAATCTCAGCCATTCCGTGGAATGACTTTTCTTTAGGGGCAACGGGTTGTACCGGTGTAGCAGGAGTTGCTACTGGCGTAGTAATACCAGCCTGGAATGGTATTGATGGGCCAGGTTCAGCCGATGTGAATGCCCCAGGTTCCACAGGAATCGGTGATACGGGTTTGGGCCGATTAGCCTCCTCATAGATTCTTGCGGCTCCCGGCTCAATCAAGAGCAAGGTGTCGTCCAATTGGACATTGGCGTTGCCAAAGGTAAAACCATCGAACTTGCCATCGTTGAATGCATAAGCGGTACCAAAGAAGTCACAGCTACCAGCTCCTTTGACAATGGCCCGCTCCACTACATTACGATTCTTGAGCCGGGGTAGGTAAATATAACGTAAGGTGTCTTCCCAGAAGGCCATGGCACCAACAGCAGGTCGATCTGGCTTCCAATAAAGTGCCTGCAACGATTCCCGCAGATGCACCGGCGACCAGGTGCTAATCACCAATTCGTTATCTACACATACCCGCTCGATTTCGTTACCCAGTGTCGAGCCTCCGGTATTGAGTGCGAAGGCCTCTATCTCGATTTTTGGATCATTGGGCACATGCTGACTTGGGCATAGTAGCCACTTATAACATTCTCGGGCTACCCGAGGCAGGACATCCTCAGCACTCTGCAACTCCTTCTCGGCTTGTTTTTTCTGCAGCAGGTCGATATTCAGACGCCCCTCTTTCACATCATCAACGATTGACCCCCATGCGAGCACAACCTTGATTGAATCCTTTAACCGCGCCACAGAACCTTGGTCAGGTGCAAGGAAGATGAGCCGATTGCCACGATAACGCGGTTTGTCACCATTCTTCCGCACAAAATCCAGTACCTCGGAAACGGCCATACGTGTCTCCTGGCGAAGGAAAAAATGCTCGATAGCAAGAACCACCAGGCGTAGCGCAGAATCATCTGGTACATCGGTATGGGGCGTGAAGATATGGACACCATCAAAGAAGGCGACACCAGTGGTGATTTTCTTCATGACCGAGGCCAGCTTAGTTCGCACATCGGTCCGTTCATCGAAGCGATTCTTTCTTTCCTCCATTTCTCGGCGGAGGTTGGCGCGCGTATCAAACCAGAACCGTGTTGCTTCCTGGGTTTTGTCGCCAGAACTGTTCAGGTAATGCAACCGGTCAGCTAGGCGGCCAAGCGCATCAGCATAGATCGATGATGTCTGACCGGGTTGCAGGCAACCCAACAGTACCCTCCCACGATCAAGTCCACGGATTCCCAACTTGGTTGATACTGATGATGGAGCACTGCCCAAGAAGATCGTTCTGGCCACACGACGTGCGGCGTGAACTGCCCCAAAGCGCGGTTCCTTGTTTTCCAACTCAGTGGTTTCAGCCCGTTCCCCATCGATATCCTTTTCTACTACGGGGTCCCATCCCGGTCCGAGGTAATTGGTAAGCTCGTTGCGACTGCCGCCGTCGTAGAGTGGCAGACTGCCTGGTAGAATCATCAGATCCTTATTGTCATCTTTCCACAGCCGATAGATAACATTAGCCATCAGCTTCAAGACACCTCTGGTGCGTTGGAAGTTATCAAGGGTCGTCCAATCTTCGTAGAGACGATCAAAGACCTCCGGGTGAATGGGATAGGCCTGAAGCAGGCGATCGAAATAACGACTCTCCTGGGTTTCGCTAGGTAGCTTGGCACCCTCGGTCACATAGGTGTCAGCAAAGGCGCGGCATACCTCCTCGCGGGCCTTGCCATCTCGGACCTCCTCAAATAAACGCCGCCTGACGATTTCGAATGCTTCTTCAGTAGCGACTGGTTTCCATAAGGCCTGCACACGGCCAAAGGTTTTTTCCAAAGCCCGCAATGCAGATATCCCGTGCTGGACGCTACCAGCTTCCACTTCTGATTCTGGGAGGGATGCAAGAAGAATGGCGTTAGGCACCATCTTTACGGCTTCGGTTAGGGCCTGAAGGAAGGATAAATTACTGTCAAAGCTGCCGCCGGAGAGCACCTTGCCATCAGGAAACTGGCGGATATAGGCCACCAGTTCATCGATTAACACCACACAGGGGGCGTAGCGTTCGAGCAAAGCCTTGAGCACTTCTTTACCCGGTGAAGTGCTGGTATTGTCAGCTTCTTTAACCAAGGCAAAACCGTCTTCTCGGCCAAGCTGCCAGGCTAATTCCCCCCACAGAGTATTGACAGCTTGAGAGCCATGTTTGCCCGGCTGACCAGGGGAATGCGCGTGCCCGTCCAGTACCGCTACTCTGGCCTGTGGGGCATCCATTAGCCCAGCTTGGTCTATCAAGGCCGAAACCCCTGGCATCTCGCTCAAAGGGCATTGATGGGTGGCCAGATGATAGACAGCTAACATGGTGTGGGTCTTGCCTCCGCCAAAGGCAGTCTGGAGTTGAATGATTGGTTCGCCGCCTTTGCCATTAAGCCTCTGTGCCACTTGGATCAGCAGCAGGCGCATCCCCTCGGTTATAAAGGTCCGCTGGAAGAAGGCTGCTGCGTCTTGATACTCCCTTGTGGCCTGCCCGTTGCGGACAGCTGTGATGTCAGCGGCAAACTCAGATTGCTGAAAGGTTCCTTCCAGGACATCGGCATGGGGCACGGCGAGTTCACGCCAGGGCTTAAGGGTCATCTATTCACCAATCATTTAAATATTTAGTTATACCATCTTGGTTGCCTAGTTTAGTTGTCCCAATGGCAACCCTCATTGAGCATCGTTAATCAAACAAGTTTAGCTGTTCTGCTGTGGGTTCGGGAGCCACGACTGCGGCCTCAATGCCGGTCCAGGAGGTGATCAGTTCATTGTAGGCTCTTGCATCCTCCGCCCAACCTTGACGTTCGCACAGGGTGTAGAGGCGGTAGGAGAGTTGACGGATGGCCTCGGTTTTGCCCATCATTACGGCGAGAAGTGCCCCTGAAGCAGCTTCACCTCCTTCTTTCAAGGCCCGGATCAACTGATGTAGTGCCTCCCACACCGGTAACCGACTGTCAGTGCTTGGGGTCCAATCGCTGGGGTATTCTGACCATTTGCGCAGACGCACGATGCCGCCGCCGGATTTGATGACTCCAGACTCATAGACACCGGCTACCGAGGTACCTTTGGCCCGGGAAAGAGTATCTGCATCGCCGAAACTGCCCTCCTGCCAGCCGTTTTGTTCAAACCAGTGGAGGCAAAATTGGGTGTCGACATCAAAATCGTCCTCGGCCAGGAAACGGTTGATGAGTTGCAGTGCAGTCTTGACACCCATGGGTGTGCCGTCCGCCTCCAGCACTGCACTATATTTAGAGTATATTGCCATGCCAGGTCCAATGATAGCCTGGGAAAGATCCACAGGGGCCACAGGAGAGCGGTCGTCGCCTGCGCCCTTGGTCATCTCGTCCAAGGCTTCTGGTAAAACGGCATTCAACTCACGCTGGAACTGACGACGGGAGATGGTAGATGCATCGACAGAGCGTTTCCGGCAGACAAGGACAATGGAGGATGCAAGAGCGTTTGTACCGGAACCAATCATACGATTGCCCAATTCTGTTCTCATCGGCCAAGTGCCTGTGAGGGCAAACCCGGCCTTGAGCACCGCATCCAGAAAAGTCTCCCAGCCGGTAGACGAGGTGCCGTTGCTTTTGGTCTCTGCCGATTTGAAGGCGTAATAGATAGTGACCGGATAGGCCGGGTGGCCCTGTTTCGCTAGATTATGGATGGCGCGAGTCATACCGTCGAGGAAAAAAATCTCTGCTTGCTCCTTTCCGCCGTGACGGTAAGGTGTGGCCACTAATTCCTCTGCCTTGGGCACTGCCACCGTTGCAAAAAGATTGGGGAACACTGGCTTGAGAGCCTTTCGCAGCCAAACATAAAAGAAGTCGGAAAGATCGGCGTAGCCTATATTGTCGTAATAAGGGGGGTCGGTAGAGATAATTTTGTTGGAGCTGACCGATTGTGTGCATGCGTCTGATTGCTGGGAGTACCCAACTGTCTTGGGCGAGGACACTTGGAGAGCTTTTGCGACCAATCCGGCTCCACTTTTAAAGTTCCCAGAGGCATCTCCAAGCGGATTAGACTCTGCAAAATCCCATGTCATTGGCAACGCTTGCCTACTAAATGTATTGATGATGCCACTTTGCGTTGGAGTAGGATCCCAACGACCAAGCGATGACCCTCGATCCGCAACTTTATCAAGTGCAAATGCCAAATAGATACTCACCGCCTCGGCATAAGCCAGCGCCCCAGTGCCGCCATGAACAAGGCCTGCATTCTGACCTTCGTCAGACATCCCTGTGATCAATGCATCATGGTGAATTTTATCCCGCACCTCGGTTACCAGATCGCTGAAGGTGGTCAAAGCCACGAGTTGACGGGGAGTGAAAGCATCGCCCCATGTATACATCCCATACATAGGAAGTCTGTCAATATCGTGGCAAGGAGTTGTCACCAATAGATCGGGCTTCCATGACGGAATCGCCGAGACTGCTATGTCCTCAATTTCTTGTGTCGGCGATAAATAAACACGGCCGCGCTGCCCTTCAGCTACGATTGCCATTAAACGCGCTTTCATGCGACCTGCCTGCGCTTCAGCACGAATGTATTTTGTGTCGATTGGTGTGCCTGACATTAAGCATTGGAAGTTAGCTCTTGCCGCTTTAGTACCAGTTTTTGCTTTCTCAGGCGGGAGTCCTACCTTAACAGTAAACCAATACTTTTCATTCTTCACAACCGGTTGGACATAGGCCTGTTTACCGGCCTTACTGGAAAGTATGAAGGTCGAAGCCAGCGGCACTTCCACATGGGAAAAGGCTGGGTTCGGGCTCTTTACTGTCCGCGCCCATAACCAAGCAATAACAGTGAGCTTCTTGCCGACCAGATCTTTCAGGTCTGATCGCTCGCTTGCCATCTCATGAGTGATCTCGACAGGTGGATAAAGATGCCCAATACGATTGAGCGCCTCCTCGCGCATCCAGGCACCATAGCGCCGAATATCTTCGGCTAAGCCTGAAGTACCTGGCCAATTCCGCTCACAGACCCGACCTTCAATTTTATTACCCAGCGGCATCGGCCCTATCGGTGGTCGGCCTGCAAACCGTGGTGGAATCTCGATCATAGCTTTGTTGATTAACACCGCTACAGGGTTAAGGTCTGATGCGTAGGCGGCCAGTCCCAAGCGCTGAGCCTCCAGAGGGATGGAACCACCGCCAGCAAAAGGGTCGTGTAGACCAGGGAGTACATCCGGGTTGAATAACTCGGCAGCTTCAGGGTGACCTTGATTCAGTTCACAGACCTCTCGCCAGGACTTTTTGATCTCGGCCCGAGCCTTCTCCAGTACCGCCTCGTTGGCGGTGTTCTCCCATTTCACTAGGTCCTCGATAATGGCAAACAAACGCTTCCGGCTTGCTACCCACGAGGCCTTGAGATTACCCGGCGGCACCTGACCCGGATGCTCCATTTCCCATTTCCATGAAGGATCATTAACCATCTGGGAAAAGATAACCGCCCGAGCCGCTGCCAAAGGCCGCCTAGCCCACCATAGATGTAATGTGGATGGATGGCCATGGCGGATAGACTTCTCTCTCACGCAAGCCACGTTTATGGTATCTAATGGCAATGCGACTTCGATGAGTTTTTTGGGGGCTTTGACGGAATAGGTCATGAAAGCCTTTTGCTCCTGGGAGTTGACATTTTCTATTTTAATTTTAGACAATTAACGCCAATGCTGAGGCCGTTGCAGCACATACCCACCAGGAGTAACTACTTGGTCAGACAACTGGCTTTTACGCAATTTTGACTCTCCAATAGTGAAAGCGCCATTAGCTGCCTGAGTCAACTGATGGGAATGACGGCTTGGTGGCAGCGCAATAACAACACGCTTGGCGGGAAATCGTTCACGTATTCTCTGCACTGGGGTCGTAAGATCACTGTCCCCAGAAATAATAAGAGCCATGTCGAAACGGTCATCAAAGGCATCGACCAATAACTGTGCGGCAATATTCACGTCAGTCATCTTTTCCTCATACGTGAACCATGTTGCTCCGCATTTATGGCACTGCATTGTTTTTTGTAGATAATGGCCTTCATGGATAGTCAAGCTAGGGAGAGTCGCCAATGCATCCAGGTAAATCGACTGCCGCTTGGTATCACTACCGTTATTTCCGGCCACCCGGATGCGGGAGGTAAAGTAATGGGCTTCGGCATATTCCTGATCAGGTTTCAGCAGTGATTGGATCAAGTTGACCAAGTCCAACCAGTAATATTTTCGCCAACCTTTGTCCCTCAATCCAAAATAGAGGTTGAATCCATCAATATAGGCAATCACTTTTTGCATAACTCAGGTGTTCCGCCTTTCTACAGAATTATATCTAAACTTGTTGACAAGCCATGATTAATCTTTAATTATATCTTTAATAAACCCCGCCAGTGAGAGTATCACTGGCCCGACGCCTCCGCAGAGCTTATGCTCCGTCGAGGCGTTTCTCTTTTTCAAGAAATGTCTTCATCCCGCAACCTTCCGTAATAGTTCTCCCAAATCGAAATTGATGCTGCTCACCGCCCAATCAGGTTCTTGATTGAAAGGCTCTCTGACATAATACGGCCCTTCGGTTTGGTCGCCATCCACTATCACAATGGCTAAGATGAATTTATCTGCCTGATTGAGGGCATACAATACCTCATTGCGGCTGACGGTAATAGTGGTCTGTCCCTTGGCCCGGCCTTTGACTTCGATATGGCGAGCCGTAGGCTGCTTGCCATTCGCGGCAGGGGGATAGGAGGTTATATCCCAGCCGCATTTCTGGGCTGAAACATCCACCACTTGACAGTTCTGAGCTTTTTCTGCTTGGCACACAGCGTCCATTGCCATCTTCTCAACATGGGCACGGGCAGCAGGGTCGGCAGCAAAGACCGATTCAATTGCATCTTGGGCTGACTCTCCGCGCAGAGTTCTCAGTAGGCCAGCAGGGATAACCAGTGCACCGCTCAAGACTACTGGTGTAGCTGAAGTCACATGGCGCATGGACTGGAGCTCTTTCTTTCGGTTTTCCAGGCGACTTTCAAGGTCGGTTAAGGTACGACGGACATTGTCGAGATTCAGGCGGACATCCTTACCTAAGGATTGGTCTTCACTGAGCCTGATATATCGGTCGGTCCAAAAATCGATTTCCTTGGTCAACCTTTCATGGACAGCATTGATGGTCTTGTCCACATGGGCAATTCGGCGACCGGCGACATCATTATAATGCTCCGGTACCAAGGTAGACGCTGCCAATGCCAAGGCGCGCTGTTCAAGGCCTGAGGATAGCCATGGTTGAGCTAGTGTGTCAGCCAGGAGTGGGGCGTCGGTGGGGCTCAAGGCTTCGAGATCAAGATGCGGTGCCCAGCCTGCGAAACTGGCAGATCCGTCGGGGAAGACATGAACAAACTGCAGCCGTTTGGAGATGACCTGACCATCACCGGATTTAATTTCATGGGTCAAAAGAAAAAGGAGCGATGGTTGATCGCCATCGTCAGTCGGGTCCACCAGAGTTGCACCTTGACGAAGCAGGTTGGCATGTTGTTCCAGCACCACATCGGTCACTGCCAACATAAGCGGATGACCAGGATGAACCATGCTGGCAAAAGCCATACCGGGCCGCTCCAGAGGTCTCACAGCCTCCTTTGTGAAACAGACCCGCTCATAACGACGTAAGACCGGTGCCAGATCACGTCGGTTACGACCGGTAATGATACGATCTCGCTCCCGAAGTGTCGCCGGAACATGGGTAATTTCAAACCGTTCTAATTCCCGAGGATAGATGGAACCATTTAATGAGGCAAAAGCCTTCATGAAAAAGGATCGGATAAAGTAGGGCTGGAGCCGTCGAGCCTCGGCTTTTTCCATTTCTTCCTTTACGCTGAAGAGACGTTCCGGGGTGATGGTCTCATTGGCCAAAGCGTTGCGTTCAAGGATGTCTTTCAAGTGGTCGTGGTCGAGTGCGTTCTCAATCTTGCGACCCAACCGATCACGGACCTCTTGCTGATCGCCATAGCGTATGGCCTGCATGAGTAGGTCCTTGAGGCTGGAATCTTCAAAAACCTCACCCAAGATGTCAAAGACCCGGCCATTAAGCGCCAGGCTTTCAATTTCCAGCTTCTGTAGCAGCCGGTGAAAGACGTCACCCTCCCTTGTCTCTTTGGCGACTAGATTCCAAAGATGACAAACCTCGGCCTGACCGATACGATGGATACGACCAAAGCGCTGTTCAAGACGATTAGGGTTCCAGGGCAGATCATAATTGACCATCAGATTGGCATTCTGAAGGTTCACACCCTCGCCAGCCGCGTCGGTGGCTACCAGCACCCGGATATCCGGGTCGGAACGAAAAAGTGCCTGAGCTTTACGGCGATCATCCCGGTGGGTACCACCGTGGATAGTGACAATAGCATCGTAGCCCCCCAGGACACCGGCAATCTTTGCATGAAGGTAATTTAGGGTATCACGGTGTTCACTGAAGATGATAATTTTCCGCTGACGACCTCCGGCATCATGCATCTGGGGTTCATTCTGGAGAATACGAGAGAGTTCATCCCATTTCCGATCTTGCCCAGAGGCGACCAGCTCTTTTGCCTGCTGTTCGAGAGCTTGGAGGATTATGATCTCCTGTTCCAGTTCAGCGATGGTTTGGGCAGCTGTCGCCTTATCAACCAAGGATTCTTCCAGCAGCTCCTGCTCGTCGGCGCTTAAATCATCGTCATCTTCGGGCGGGGCATCGAGAACCTCGGCCAGAATGTGCTGACCACGTATGCCAAGCTTTTCCTCACGAAGGCGGCGTTCAAGCCGTTCCCTGCGGCGTTTAAGAGATTGAAAGATAGCTTCAGGGCTGGAGGCCAGGCGGCGCTGCAATGCGGTAAGAGCGAAACCTATTGATCCTTTGCGCTGACCATCAAGTTGATCAGCCTTGCCCATCTCTGTTTGCACATAATGGGTGACGGCTTCATAGAGTGCTGCTTCGAGGTCGGAGAGTTGATAGTTGACAGTATAGGCGCGGCGTTCAGGAAATAATGGGGTGCCGTCAAATTTGACCAACTCTTCTTTTACCATACGCCGCATGAGATCCGAGGTATCCACCTTATGAACACCATCACGGAATTTGCCGTAAAAGCGGTCGGAGTCGAGCAACGATAGGAAAAGTTGAAAATCTTCTTCTTTGCCGTTATGTGGGGTGGCCGTCATTAGTAAAAGGTGGCGGGTACTAGCTCCGAGTTTCTCGGCCAACCTGAAACGACCAGTTTTTTCAAGTTTACTGCCATAGAAATGCGCTGCAAGTTTGTGAGCCTCATCGAATACCACAAGGTCCCATCCAGCTGCGCAAAGCTTATCCTGTAGGTCCTCATTGCGCGACATTTGGTCAAGCCTGACTATAAGGTGATCGAGGTCTTCAAAGGGGTTACCAGATGGAGTGGAGGATTCGAGTTCCTTGGAGAAGACGCGAAATTCTAGACCGAATTTCTCAAACATCTCATCCCGCCACTGCTCAACCAGGCTGCCGGGAGCAACTATGACAATACGTCTGGCATCCGCCCTCATTATGAGTTCACGGATATAGAGACCAGCCATGATGGTTTTGCCTGCTCCAGGGTCGTCAGCCAAGATAAAACGTAAAGGCTGGCGGGGCAGCATGGATTCGTAGACCGCCGTTATCTGATGTGGCAATGGGTCAACATTGGAAGTGTGGACCGCCATCATCGGGTCAAATAGAAAGGCTAGGTCGATGCGTTTGGCCTCAACCGTAAGCTTGAAAGCATCACCATCACCTTCAAAGGACCAAGGTCGCTCGATTGTGGCTATGCCAATGCTGGTTTCATCTGTGCGATTGAGTAATCGATCTTTAAGCGTGCCGTCCGGGGTTTTGTAGATGACCTGAACCGCATCCTCAGCAATAGGCACCACAGCGACAATAGTGGCAATGACCGAAGGTTCTAGGCCTGTGAGAGATAGACCTGGTACAAGGGATTCGAGCGTAATCATTTGTTCCTATTGCAGGCATTACAAGTTTAATAAATCCCATATGATGGGGAGCACGCAAGAAAGAGCCATGACCAAGAGATAGGCCATCAGGATTTGATACCACATTTATGATGGCAAATGGTCAAAAATTGATATTTCCGGCCAAAAACTATGCGGTTATCCGAACTTGGATGGGAATTGTTTGTCGAAATGTTCTGGGAGGAATCAGCCAGAGCTAGGTGAGACCGGTATCGCAGGTCAGATCGGGAATCAATTTAACTTGACCAAGGGCAAGTCCTGGCAGGGGGCTGCCCCCATTGGTAACCAGAATACCAATGGGAACCACTAATCTTCAGTTCCTAAATCCAGTAAAACTTAAAATTGGCGGAACACTTTGACCATGGCGTATCATTTATTCAGCAGGGGTGGTCACATGGAGCAGAATGCGAATAAATCACCAACTACCATTTTTTCGTTCGCACAGGAACTGGGCCCCTTTCGATTTATACCAAAAATAATCACCATAACCACAGAGCCATCAACACCTGAAAGAGAGGTTGATAGGATTGAAACAAATGTCGCCTGCCGCCCATCAAAATTTCCATATCGATCAATAGCTCAATTTCAAATACGCTTCCCTGATTTCATCTGGCTGGATGCACAAATAATCCAAAGTCTGTCGTTGGCTGGAGTGGTTGAACATGACCATGAGTTCGGCCACGCTGGTATTCAGCCTGGTCCTCTGATGGAATCCCCATGTTTTACGCATGGAGTGACTGCCATAGTTCCCCTTGAGATTCACCGCCTCGCACCATTCTCCAACCAGCCGCGACAGCGTTGGTACGGTCATGACGCCCCTTTGACCAACAAAGAGTGGTGTGTCATCCCGCAATTCCTGATTATCAGCCAAGCGAGATCCCATAAGACGGCCAACTGCGTCAACTATTTCGGCATTGACCGTGATCCGCCGTTGCTTCCCTGTCTTTTTCTCTTTTAGGACAATCTCTTCACCGACCTTTAACCACCGAACATGGCCTACGGTCAGTGCCAATATATCGGATGCCCTCAGGTTCGTATTGATGCCGACGACAAATAAGGCAAAGTCTCGTGGCGAGGATGCAAGTAACTTCTTTATAGCACGTATATCTTTGATCGATCGGATCGGTTCAACCTTCATTCCCGAAATCTCCTGCTGGTGATAGTAAACTGGATAAGATTATACCTTAGCAGTAGCAGAAAGATACGTGATCAGAAGTACTGGTTTGTTGAAAGATGGCAGAGCGGTTGACAGAGAAACGGCAAGGCGAAACTCGATAAAATTAATGTATTTTTTATCGAGTATTAATGAAGCTCATCTTTTTTGGAATAATCAAAACCTTCTCGCGCTGTTCATCGGTCAGCACCTCGAAGAAACGAACAAGGGTGTGACTTCAATACCACCTTCAATTGCACCGCCTCAGACGTTGACCAAGTTTTCCGGGCAGGGTTTTCGGACCTATTCTTCCTCGTTACTGATACAACTCACAGGACACGAGGCAATCGCCTCGTTAATACATTCTTGATTGCCTTCTTCGGGAGAGGTGACAAACGCCTTGTTTTGATCGTCATCAAAGGCGAAGATGTCCGGGCACAACTCAACGCAGGCTCCACAGCCGATACATTCATCTTGGTCGATTTTCACCTGTTTCATTTTTTGCCCTCATAATTAAATGGTACATCATAATAGCCACATGTCAGCAATGCCGCATCTCGCTTATTAGGTCGTAATTGAATGGACACTAAAAATATTCTCAGCAATATCTGGTGCTCGTGCTGATATACGATAATTCCTCACTACCTCAATCATGCGTCCAATCAGTTCGGAATGACTCTGGACATGAAAAATATACCTGGGAACGCTTTTATTGAGCGTACGCGCCATGAAGGGTTCTCCCCAGAAACTCAACAGACATTCGGCCCTTCCGTCTTTATCAATATCGGAAATGATCACCGAAACTCCATCTGAGATGGAAGTCCAGATTGTTTCTCGGACCTTTCCTCCACTTGGGCAATGGTTGATTTTAGGAGCCGCCTCTTTTTCCCAGATCTCTCGGTCGCTGTGATCAAGAATGAACTGGATTGATTTGACTTGGTTATTTTCAATCGCTGTCTTCAAAAGCGCATCGAAGACAGATTGGCGTTTAAACATCAATGGGCATACGTGAAACCAGAGCATTTCGTTACAAGCTCGGCGAGAGAAGTCTTCCATTGAGTGATGAATTCTTTGCGGCCCGATCAAAACAACATCATGAGGCTGAATGTATGTCAAAATATCATTCATTGAATGTTCTGTCCGAGCTAGGCACTCACCGAGATGTTCACCATGGCGCTCACGTCGCAAATCCCTCAAAAAGAGCAAGGCAATGAGGACGACAGCGATCATTAAAAGAACATCGGATTCGACAATATGCAGAAAATGCATGAGAATTGCTGCAATAGCCGCAATAATCCCAGCAATGGCGTCCCAGTCATATTTAAGAATTCGTTTCATGGTAATCCTATAACCTGCTCCCGTGGAATGTAATCGCTAACACTTTGACACCATGTCTTTTAAAAAAACAGATCAACCTAGAGATCAGCTGACTTCGGAAAGAGAATGTTGTTCTCCAGATGGACATGCTTGTGGAGGTCATCCTCGAACTCCTTGAGCTTCTGGTAGGTAACCATGAAGGTGTTGCAGACATCGCCAGGAATCGCATACTCCTTAGAGAGATGACGGATAAGGTGGACTGCGTCACCAATCTCCTCGTGCTCGCGATGCAGCCTGAGTAGGGACGCCCGGATCGTTTCCCTATCCTCCGCCTCCGGTATGGTGCCGGCCATCCTAGCCGCATCGGCTCGCTTGAGGGCCGGAAAGAAAATCTCTTCTTCTTCCTTAAGGTGGGCGGTCATATCAGTAGCTATCTTGTCGAAGATTGCTGCAATTTGGATTGCTTCAGGGTGATGGGCGCCATGAACGTCGGCGATCTTTCGGGCATAGGCAGCGATTTGATCATCGTTATCTTTCAGATACGCATGATGAGTATTGACGATATAGTCGACTAGAAACGGCAGTGTCCATGATGAATAATTCTGGCTCCGATCGGCTGGTGTATTTTGCACTTCCTCCAGTTCTTTTACTATCGTGGCAAGGTCGAATCCTTTTTCAGTGCAGATTGTCGCGATTGCAACCTTGCCACCGCAGCAAAAATCGATTCCCTTGGTTTCAAAAACCTTGGCGGTCCTGAAATCGGCGGCAACAATTTCGCCGATAGTTGTATTCCCTATTGTTGATTGCTGCATACTCATCACCTTTTAGAAAGTTATGGAGTACCGGACATTGTAGCATATCGATTTTAAATCAGGTCCGCATTCAATGCGCATGTTTCTTTACAGTATTTTTACCGGCTGGTTCCTGATGGTGAGCAGCGTGCCCTTCGGCATCCTGTTGAAGACGTTCCACGTAATGAGTGTACTCCACATAGGCTTCTACGTATTTGCGGCCGGCTTCAACGCTTTCGTCCTTATGCTTGTAAAGTTCTACCGCACGGCTGTGCCGATCATGGATACCTTTTGCAATTGAGTCCGTCGCCAACTTGATCAGTTCTTCAGCCGAACCACTGACAAGCGCCGTATCGGCAGCGACAATGACGGGTTCCACCTCACCGGCAGGTTTAAGACCGGTGAATGGGGCGCCCTCTCCAGCCCTATGGATCTTCACCAATGCCTCAAAGAAGCGGTGTTCGCTTTGTTCTTTATCCTTCGTCCCTTTCTTAGCTGCCACTAAGGCCTGCTTGAAAGCCTTTTGCAGTTGGGCCTCATCCTTTTTCTGCACCCATTTGAGTACGGGTGTAATATCTTCTTTTTCCAGAGCAGTTCGGGCATCCTTGATAACCGGCCCGTCCAGAGTATCGCAGTGGGCTGCTGCAAATTGCGGGGTGACCAGCAGACCGAAGCATACGGCAGCGACTATCATGAATACAACCTGGTTGATTGATTTCATTGCGATGATCTCCTGAGATTAAGTATTTTTAATCCTTTTAGTTACGTATTGTTTAAAGCGAAATGTAGTGGGAACGTCCAGCTTCCCTTCAGGGCTCTGGAGTGTCCATGCTGGCGCAACCGTGTTAAAATTGGGGGCATGAAAAAAATCTTGCGGTTATCGCTCATATTTTGTGGTGACCACCCCCTCACCGAATCGCGAGAGTTCGATGAGGAAGTGGTAGGCATTGAAACGAACGAAACGAATTATCCGAGGATCGCTTTCAGGTCATCCTCGGGATTAGCGGCGATGGGTTTGATATCAAAAGTGTCGACCAGGAACTGCAGCACCGCTGGGGTAATGAAGGCTGGCAGCGACGGTCCGAGACGGATATCCTTGATGCCGAGATATAACAGGGTCAGGAGCACGGCCACTGCCTTCTGCTCATACCAGGAAATGATCATGGACAGTGGCAGATCGTTGACGCCGCAGTCAAAGGCCTTGGCCAAGGCCACTGCGATCTGGATAGCAGAATAGGAATCGTTGCACTGACCGACATCGAGCAGACGAGGAATACCGCCGATATCGCCCAGTTTTTGGTCAAAGAAGCGGAATTTGCCGCAGGCCAGGGTCAGGACTACGCAATCCTTGGGCACCTGCTCGACAAATTTAGTGAAATAATCCCGACCAGGCTTAGCGCCGTCACAGCCACCTACCAGGAAGAAATGACGAATAGCTTTCGATTTGACGGCCTCGATTACCTTGTCGGCCACCCCGAGCACGGCATTGCGGCCAAAACCGACCAGTACCGAGTCGTTGTCGACTTCATCGGTGAAGCCGGGCATGGCGAGCGCCATTGCAACCACAGCGGAATAGTCTTTGTTGTTAATGTGTTTTACACCGGGCCAGCCCACCAGACCGTTGGTGAAGACCCTGTCCTTGTAGTCGTCGCGCGGCTTCTGGATGCAGTTGGTGGTAAAGAGGATCGGCCCTGGAAAATTGGGGAATTCCTTGTGCTGATTCTGCCAGGCGGTGCCGAAATGACCATAGAAATGTGAATATTTCTTCAGCTCCGGATAGCCGTGGCAGGGCAGCATTTCGCCGTGGGTGTAGATGTCGATGCCCTTGCCCTCGGTCTGCTTGAGCAGTAGCTCCAGGTCGTGGAGGTCATGGCCGGTGATGAGGATGCATTTGTTCTTGCGATGTCCCAGCGGCACTGAGGTTGGCACCGGATGGCCGTAGGTACCGGTGTTGGCCGCATCGAGTAGCTCCATGGCGCGCAGGTTGATCTCACCGGCCTTCATGGCTACGGGTACACACTGCTCTACGGTTAGGCCAGGAACGAGGAGGACTGCCAGGGCCTCGTAACAAAAGGCGGCGATGGCCGGGTCCTTCTGGCCAAGGATGGCGGCATGATCGGCATAAGCGGCGATGCCTTTGAGACCGTACAACAGGGTCTGTTTAAGGGAGCGGATATTGGCATCACTGTCAAGATTCTCGATCAGTTTCAGAGCTGCACCCTGAGCCACGAGATCCGTTACGGAGCCGGTTGGGATAAAGGTGGCCGGGACCTCAGTGAAGTCAGTCTTGCCTCCAGCGGCTGCAACCTTGGCCTTCATAGCCTCGCGTAGTTCGACCGCCTTATTGATCAGGACTACAAATCGATCCGGATCGAAATCGACATTGGTCAGGGTGGAAAAGATGGCCTCCAAGGCAAAGAGATCGGTGGCATCATCGATAATACCTTTTTTTCGGCCTTCTTGCGCAAAGAGGGCAAGCCCCTGCAAGGCATGGATCAGAAGATCTTGGAGGTCGGCGACCTCCTCGTTTTTGCCGCACACTCCGGCGATGTTACATCCAATTCCTTTAGCGGTCTGTTCGCATTGGTTACAAAACATGCCATACCTCCTCTTTTGATTTTTAGTGTCGTGTTCGACGGTGTTCCTTGGCACATATCCGCATTACATATCCCTCAACAATAAGGCCCCGTTGGCATCCCTCAATGAAATAATTGCATATTTGCGAGAAAAAGAGCTACTCGTCGGAGTTGCATTCTTTTACAACCAGAACTCAGGATATTTCCTTGTTTTCGGGATGTTGTTGACAATCAAGGCGATGGCCAGCATGACGCAGGCCCCCAGGGCAACCGGCATCACCACATAAAAGTAACCAAGGTTGTGTACGCTTTCGCCGCCAATCACGGCGATCAGCGCCGTGGCGCCTCCAGGTGGATGCAGGGTTTTGGTCAGATGCATCAGGGCAATCGCGGTCGAAACCGCGACGGCCGCAGCCAACCATGGGTATACTCCAATCCATAGGAAGGCCGTTACTCCTATGATAGCAGAGAGGATATGGCCACCGAGAAGGTTTCTCGGCTGCGCCAAGGGGCTACGAACAGCTCCGTAAATCAGTACGGCCGAGGCGCCAAACGACCCAAGGAGCAACATGAGTCCCTGCTGGTCAAGGAGTTTATAGTGCAGCAGGGCCACGGCCGCTATGCCAAGAAAACTGCCGATCCAGGACCAGCAGACCTCGGCAAAGCCTACCCCCGGAGGACTTTGACCGTTACCGCGCATTTTTTTCAGGTAGTTGATCATGGAGTCAGCCTCTATCGGGTGATACAATAGGATTGGACGAGATCGGTGCGGGTCACGATGCCTACAGGTCTTCCCTCGGGATCGACGATGGGTAAACGATTGATCCGCTTGTCAACGAACAGGGCCGAAATCCCCCCCATTGTCATCTCCGGCCCAGCGGTGATTGCCGGTGCGGTCATGATTTCCTGAACAGAATGATTACGCAGCGAGGTGGCCATGCATCCTCTGTTATTGAGGCAATGGGCAACGATCTGCATGAAGGAAGTTGGTTGCCCCAGGCCCATCTTGGCGAGAAAATCTTTCTCCGAGAGAACGCCGACAATTTTTCCGCCGGAATCAATGACTGGAGCCCCGGAAAATCGCTTGTCCGCCAAAAAGGATGCTGCTTGAATCAAATCCATATCCAACCCGACACAGTGCACCGGTTTGGTCATGATTTCCAGTGCATTAAGCGAGTCCTTGATCCGCTGCAGGGCGTGGGTGTAGGCGATCTGGAATACTTCGCGGAAGTCTCCAGGGCTGATGTCGATATATCCTTGGATATCTTTCATAGCCGCAATCACATCCAACTCAGAGATATCGATGGCAGTACCGCAGCTGTTGTTTGTTGCGCTCATTGAGCGTACTCCTGTTATTGAAGTCCTGATAAAATTGCTCGAGTCGATTCAAATCGAAAAATTCTTCCCGTTGTTTGACCTATGTCAATTAATTTGCAGAAAATTTTGAGTAGAAGAGTACAGTACATACAAAATTGAGGCAATACTGATGCCGACAAACACTCTTTATCGATAAAATTGATGGGGAGAGGTGTTGGATGTCGCCCCAAAGAAGAGGATGTCGTTTATCGATCATTATTTTCAGGAGGGGGAATACCATGCGCATGGACAGGCGGGATTTTTTACGGGGAGCTGCGGGTGCGGGCTGCGCCCTGGCTTTCGGGTTGAAATTTTTTCACTTTTCAGATGATCCAAACGCCTACGCCGCAGAAGTAGAACAGTTGGTTCGCTCCACCTGTTCGCCCAACTGTACCGGGGCGTGCGGCTTCAATGCCCGGATCACGGGCGGGCGGATCAGCACCTTAATCCAGGCAGCCGATTATCCTGAAGACTCCTACAATCCTCGAGGTTGTCTGCGTGGGTTGTCGATGATGGATCTCATCTACGGTAAGGATCGTCTCAAGTATCCACTCATCCGTACCGGTGCCCGTGGTAGCGGCCAGTTTCGACGGGCAAGCTGGGATGAGGCCCTCGATTACGCTGCTGGCAAGTTAAAAGAAATCACCGAAAAGTATGGGCCGGAAGCAATTGCTTCCACGATTCAGGTTCCAGGAACCGGGTACGTCCAGAAAGGGGCGCTGGTGGCTCTTGCCGGGTTAGCCCACTGGACCATGCATCATGGATACGACCAGAACGGCGATCTGCCGATGTTTTGGCCGATGACCTTCGGCGTGCAGAGCGAAGAGCTGGAATCGCTCGAATGGATCAATGCCCGGACCACGCTCATTTTCGGCTCCAACGTCATTCAAACCCGTCTCCCCGACGCCCATCACCTCCTTGAAGCCAAACGAAGAGGTAGAGTTGTTGTCGTCGATCCGGACTTCTGTAGCACGGCGGCCAAGGCCGACGAATGGATGCCGATCAAAGCCGATACCGATGCCGCGCTGGGGCTCGGTATGGCCAAGATCATCATTGATCGTAAACTCTATGACGTCGCCTTTCTCCAAGATTTTACCGATTTCCCGATCCTTGTTCGCCAGGACACCGGAAAACGGCTTCTGGCCGGGGAGGTGCCGACTCTCGCACCAGATGCCGAGACACGAATAATTCCCGACTACCGGCGCCTCTTTGTCGTCCGCAGCGGCGATGCATTCCGGATCCTTGATCCGGAAAAACTCAACCCGACCAACGCCGAGCTTGAAGGGGAGTACGAAGTGACGCTCGCAGATGGTCAAACCATCAAAGTGGAAACGGTTTTCACTGCCCTGAAAAAAACCCTCGCTGCGTACACGCTCGACAAAGTGGCTACCATAACTGGTTGCGATCCGAAACAGATCGAGAGGGTGACCGTTGATGCCGCCAACAATGGGCCATTGCACGTCATCTACGGCGCCAGCAATTATCAGTGGTACAACGGCGATCTCAAGGGGCGAGCGCTTTCCTTGCTCCCGGTTTTGACCGGCAGTATTGGTAAAAGCGGCGCGGGTATTTCCACCTATGCCGGCCAGTACCGGATTCGCTTCAATGTAAAAAGCTGGTGGTTCCCGGAAGGGTCAAAGCTCAACTGGGTTGCCTATCTGCACTTTCTTCAAGGCAAAGGCCCCGGTTATCCCAAGAATGGAATCAAAGCCATGGTTGGCGGTTGGGGCAATCCCTTTGATCAGCACAATATGAGCAACCGCCTCAAGGAACGGGCAACCTCTGGCGAGTTGGAATTTATCCTGACCACCGATTTTCAGATGTCGACCAGTTGCATGTGGTCAGACGTGGTCCTGCCCGCCCCCTCCTGGTATGAGAAGTACGACCTGACCGCCACCATCCTGCATCCCTATCTGCAGTTGCAGCAACCGGCCATCAAGCCGTTGTTCGAGAGCAAATCTGAACTGTGGATCTTTCGAGAGTTGGCGAAAAGAATCAATCCTGTCTTTGAGCAACATTTCTTTCCGCAACTCGATGAAAACGAGGCAGCCCTTAAGGTCGTTGAGCTCCTCCTAGCCACAGGCGGGTTTGAAACAGCTGGTATAACTCTAGATATGCTGAAAAAGGGACCGGTCCGTCTTCATTCACCTGCACCGGGTGATCGGCAGGTCCCCTTCTATGAACAAGTCCAGCACCGAGTTCCTTTCCCACCGCCGAGTTATCCTGCACCGATCAAGGCTACTGCCCAGTTTCTCCGCAGCGGCCGGATCGAATTCTACAAGGACGAGGATCTGTTCCTCAAAGAGGGCGAACAACTGCCCGTCCACAAAGAGACTTATGCCGAAACCGAGTACAAGGTCAACCCGGCGGCTCGGGAGAAATATCGGTTTCGCTTTGTAACCAAGAATTCGCTCTACCGGGTCCATTCCACCCATTCCAACAACACCATTCTCCTCGAACTACAGGACAACAAAGCCAAGGTCTTTCTCAACCCAAACGACGCGGAGAAACAAGGGATAAAGAACGGGGAGTTGGTCAAAATATACAACGATCGCGGCAAGACCAGGGCTTATGCGGTTCTTGATCCCGGCTGCAGCGCGGGGACAGCTATCTTCGAAGAGGGGTGGTGGTCCCGCTATCTGGGAGATGAATCGTATAACTCACTGACCTCGCCCTGGATCAAGCCGTTGCATGAAATTTATTTCGTTCCCGGCATTTGGTCACCGACCACGGTGTGGAACGAGTGTCTCGTCGACGTAAGGAGGATGAGTGCATGAAAATGGGAATGGTGATTGATCTGGAAAAATGTATCGGCTGCCGTTCCTGCATGGTGGCCTGTAAACAGCATAACGCCCAACCACCGGAAACGTGGTGGAATCGGGTTTTCACCCCTGGTAGCCATCGCCACCTGACTCCCCCAGCTAAGGGTGTCGAATATTTCCTGCCGGTCCACTGCCAGCATTGCGAAAATGCTCCCTGTGAAAAGGTCTGCCCGGTCGGAGCCACCTACCGTGCCGAAGACGGTGCGATACTCATCGATTATGAACGCTGCATCGGCTGTCGCTACTGTATGTCTGCCTGCCCCTACGGTGTCCGCCAGTTCAATTGGGAAGACCCGGAAAAGGCCCATCAACGGTCTGAGTATCAAGAAAAATATCATTATGGCTATCCTGAGGACCACCGCCATAAAGGTCGTCTGGTTTACACCCCACTCCGTCCCAAAGGAATCGTCGAGAAGTGCACCTTTTGTGCGCAGTACCGTGATAAAGGTGAGTTGCCTGCCTGCGTTCGTGGCTGTCCCGGCAAAGCTCGCTTCGTCGGTGATCTCGACGATCCCCACAGTGAAGTCAGCAAGATGATCAAGGCACGCGATGCCTTTACCTTGTTACCGGAAAAGGGGACCAAGCCCACCGTCTTCTATCTGCCGCCCAAACCCAAGGAGGTGTGACCATGTCTGTTATAATGAAACGCAGTTTGTGGGTCAGCGGCGCCTTCTTTCTGGTCGCGATTGCGGTCTGGTTCTACCAACTTAAAGAAGGTTTAATTTTAACCAATATGGAGAACTCCTTCAATTGGGGGCTCTATATCTCGGGTTTGGCCTTTTTTGTCGGCAACGCCGCCGGTGGTCTGGTGTTGACCTCGTCGATCTATCTCTTTGGGGTCAAACAACTCAAGCCCCTGGCTAAACTCGGCGCCCTCACAGCCTTTGCCAATGTTACCGCCGCGATGCTGATCGTGCTCCCGGATATTGGTCAACCGCTACGTCTCTATAACCTCATTCTCCATCCCAACTTCATGTCGCCACTGGTGTGGGACGTCATTGTCCTTAATCTGTACGCCCTGGCTTCGGCAATCTACCTCTATATCCTGATGCTGCCCGAACTGACCGGCAAGCTCAGTTGGCTCGCCATCAAGGTGGAGAATGCCCATGATTTTTCCGAACGCTGGGCTAAGCGAATTGCACCGGTGGCCCTGCTGTTTGCCATCGGTATCCATGTGGTGACTGCCTGGATTTTTTCCACCCAAGGCGCTCGCGACTGGTGGCATTCACCGGCCATGGCACCAGATTTTGTCTCGGTCGCCATTGCGGTTGGCACCACGGTCGTTTTGCTGGCGGGGGCGTTAGCCTACGGAACAGGTAAGCAATACGAACCAGCGTACCGGACGCTCGGCCTGATTATCTTCATGGCTATTTGTATTCATCTCTTTTTGATGATGAACGACCTGGTCATCCATGCCTGGTATGGTAATGCGGAAACCCACCGGATCATGGAGATCGCTTGGGGTGATTTTGCCTGGGCTCATATCTTTGAGGTCGCAGCACCGCTCATTGGTGCTGGGCTATTGATGCTGCCAGCCGTCCGGCGCTCGTTGCCACTGCTGGCCTTGAGTTCAGGAATTCTTATTGCTGGTGTCTTTGTCCACCGCTTTCTAATCATGCCAGCAGCCTATAACAACATCCCGATGACGATGACACCACTGGGTTTACCCAATACCCACTGGGCACTGCCGATAGCCTCGGGGCGCTTTTTTCCCGGCATGAGCACCTTTCTTGATCAGTACAGCTATACCCCTTCGCTGGTTGAGGTGGTGATCCTGCTCGGTATCATGGCCTATGCGGTGTTTCTGATCTTGCTGGCGATTTCTAACCTGCCGATCTTGGTTAAAGAGAGTAACTGATGTCCGCGACCGCCTTGCATCCCGACCTGTGGTCAATTTCGCGCATGTTCCGTTATCCCTATGCGCATGAGGTCTCAGCCCTCCTTCCAGAAAAAGTGGGGGCCGAGGCCCGGGAATTGATCAAAGAAATGAGGTCTATCGATCCTGTCCGCCTGGAAAACGAATATGTCCGGCTTTTTGTCAATGCCATGCCGGAGGTGCCGTGTGCACCCTATGGCTCCGTGTACCTGGAAGGGACGGTCATGGGGGAATCAACTGTGAAGGTAGCCAATATCTATCGTCAATATGGTATGGAACATGAGGAATTGGCGGACCATATCGCCGTGGAAAGCGAATTTCTGGCCTGGCTGCATGGGAGGGTTGAGGAATTCCCCCAAGCCAGAGAGGACTTTAACTATCTTTTGGGCCATTTGCGGCAATGGACCGCTTCTTTTTTTGATCAGGTTGAACAGCATGATCAACTTGGGTGCTATCGGCAATGTGCTCAATGGGCTCGTCGCACACTTACGGACCTTACGTGATCATGGGATAAGCGTGAACGACTGATTAGCAAGGTAAAGGATGATTGATGCACTCTTCAGCTGGCTCATTGCTCTTTTCGTTTTTGATGATTAAGTTAGTGATTAATTACTTACTTGCAGGTCGCGAGGTGTATGCATGGAAATCAGCACAAAACATTTACCCGCAGATGAAAGGCGGGCACTAACTATCGCGGCCGTAATTGAACTGGCCGGTGCGCATAATCCGAGCGAAATAACAACATCTGCCATCGCCCAAAAAATGGGCCTAACTCAGGGTGCGCTGTTTCGCCACTTTTCGACAAAAGAGGCTCTCTGGCAAGCGGTCATGGAATGGGTGAAAGATCGACTCTTGGTACGGATCAATCAAGCAGCGCTCAATATCAAGTCCCCTCTGGCAGCTTTGGAGGCTATTTTCATGAACCATATCGAGTTTGTCATTGAGCATCCCGGTGTTCCCCGGATGCTCTTTGGTGAACTGCAACGAGCCGAACCCACACCGGCCAAGCGGGTCGCACATTCACTTGTCCAGCTTTACATCGAGCGAATCTGCGCTTGCATTGAGCAAGGCAAGGCGATCAAGGAAATTTCCCTTGATGTGGACACCCGGTCAGCTGCAACACTCTTTCTTGGAACTGTCCAAGGGTTGGTGATGCAGTCCCTCTTAACCGGAGACATCCAGCGCATTCGCACCGAGGCCCCCGGTGTCTTCATCATTTACCGACGTGGGATACGAGGTGAACAATGAAGAAATTCCTTTCGATTCATGGCAAAACCATAATGTTGGTAGGTGTTCTGCTGCCATTGTTTGCCCTGTTTGCATATGTCACCTTGCGTTCTGGACCTCTAGCCCCCATACCTGTTACTCTGATGACTGTTGAGCGCAGAGAAATCACCCCCTCTCTTTTTGGCATCGGCACCGTCGAAGCACGCTACACTCATAAAATCGGACCGACATTAACCGGTCGGCTTAAGCAGGTAGATGTGCAGTCTGGTGACCAGGTTAAAATCGGTCAGATAGTAGGTGAAATGGATTCGGTTGACCTTGATGACCGAATCAACGCCCAAGAAGCAGCGTTTAAACGTGCTGAAGCCACTGTTCTTGCTGTTGAGGCACAGATTCAGGAAGCCAGTGCCCGCAAGAATTTTGCTGGATCCCAAGTGAAACGCTATGACCAACTTCTCGCTGTCCGTTCCGGAAGTAAAGAAGTTGCGGAGACCAAACGACAGGAGTTCGATGTCACCCGTGCTGCTTCGTCTGCAGCCCAAGCCAATTTGGAAGTCTCCCGTCAAGAAGTCATTCGACTGCGTGCGGAGCGAGACGGATTAGTCCGGCAGCGCGACAATTTGCGCTTAGTGTCACCAGTCGATGGTTTCATCTCCCGCCGCAATGTTGACCTCGGCAGCACTGTAGTTCCGGGTCAATCGGTCGTTGAGGTCGTGGAACCGAGTAGCATTTGGATAAACGTCCGTTTCGATCAACAGCGGGCAATGGGTCTTCGTGCTCAGTTACCGACTCAGATCGTCTTACGTTCCCATGGGACGAAACCGTTGGCCGGACAGGTCGTTCGCGTCGAACCAATGGCCGACTCCGTGACAGAGGAAGTGCTGGCGAAAGTAGCATTCGAGCAACTTCCAGAAACGCTGCCGTCCATCGGTGAATTGACAGAAGTCACTGTCGAACTCGCTGCGCAGAAATTAATGCCTGTTGTCCTCAATGCTAGTTTGCAGCGTGTTGATGGCCATCTTGGCGTATGGATCGTTAAAGACGATCATTTGTCTTTTTCGCCCGTTACAATCGGCGCATCCGACCTTGAGGGCCGCGTGCAGATTCTTGAAGGGCTCGATGGAGGTGAACGCATCGTTTCCTACAGCCGGAAAGCATTGCATGCGAAGAGCCGGATCAAAGTTGTTGATCGCATCATTGGACAATCACTATGATTAGCTTGGCAGGCCGCGACATCTTGCATGCGTGGGGCAAGTTCGTCTTCACTGGAATCGGACTAGGGTTGCTGATCGGGGTAACCCTGACCATGGCTGGCGTCTATCGGGGCATGGTTGACGATGCTCACGTCCTGCTCGACAACAGCGGGGCCGATTTATGGGTGGTGCAACAGAATACCTTGGGACCCTACGCTGAATCATCGAGTATTTATGATGACACCTATCGCGGCATTCTCGGCATGACCGGAGTCGTTCGAGCCGCCAATGTCACCTATCTGACCATGCAAGTACGCCAAACGGGTACCGTGATCCAGCGGGATGTGCGGGCAATGGTGGTTGGCATCTCTCCAGAGGGACCGGGGCATCCCGGACAGCCAAGTTACCTGGTGGCTGGGCGGCACATTACCCGGGGGCATTACGAAGCTGTGGCTGACATTGCTACCGGTTTTGCCTTGGGTGATAGTATTCAAATCCGCCGCAACCTCTTCACGGTTGTCGGCTTGACCAGACGCATGGTGTCTTCGGGGGGCGATCCCATGGTTTTCATACCCCTCAAGGACGCTCAAGAGGCGCAATTTCTCAAAGATAACGATGCTATCGTGCGGCAACGAGCCCGCACCGCAGAGAACCAAGAGCTCAATCGTCCCGGCGTTCCGGGTTTGCTCGAGGCTCTCATCGCCTCACAAAGCACCAACCCCTATGTCAATGCAGTGCTTGTTCAAATAACACCCGGAGCGGATCCTGAAACTGTAGCGGAGCCAATTCGACGCTGGAAACGCTTGACCGTCTATACCCGGGCGCAGATGCAGGAAATTTTGATTGCTAAATTGATCGCCACCTCGGCCAAGCAGATCGGCATGTTCCTGGTAATCCTTGCTATCGTCAGTGCCGCTGTTGTCGCCTTTATCATTTACACGCTCACTTTGGGAAAGATCCGGGAGATCGCGGTGCTGAAGCTTATTGGCACCAGAAACCGCACCATATCCGCCATGATTCTCCAGCAGTCCGTGGCTCTCGGTCTCATTGGATTTATTGTGGGCAAAATTGTCGCTACATTCTGGGCGCCCATTTTTCCGAAGTACGTGCTGCTTGAACCCGGGGATGCACTGCGAGGGTTTGTTGCCGTGATGATCATCTGCGTACTCGCCAGCATCGTGGCGATTCGCGCAGCGCTTAACGTCGACCCTGCGGAGGCTATCGGTGGATAACCAACATCCTGAAATATCCGCGCGAGGAATTCGTATCGAAGGCCTGAGCAAACGGTACGGCCACGGCGATACCGCTGTTGACGCCCTCAAACGCGTGGATATGTCTGTTGCGCCTGGTGAAGTCGTTGGGCTTATAGGTCCTTCGGGTTCCGGAAAGACGACATTGCTCAAATGTTTGGGGGCCGTCATCGAACCATCGACTGGTCGCATGATGCTCGGCAATGAAGTAATTTATGACAATAAATGGAAAATTAAAGACCTAAGGGCCCTGCGCCGCGATAAAATTGGATTCGTCTTTCAGGCCCCGTATCTTATTCCGTTTCTGAATGTCACTGACAATATCGCCTTGCTGCCGATGCTAGCTGGTCAATCAAATCGTGAAGCTCGCAAACAGGCCGTGGAGCTTTTGGAAGCCCTCGACGTAGGGCATCGCGCTACGGCGATGCCTTCCCAGCTTTCAGGAGGAGAGCAGCAGCGGGTCGCTATCGCGCGTGGTTTGGTCAATCGTCCACCGGTCATCCTTGCTGATGAACCTACCGCGCCACTTGACAGTGAACGTGCCCTGGCGGTCATCCGGATTCTTAATGACATGGCACGCAAATTTGAAACCGCAATCATCGTGGTGACCCACGATGAGAAAATTATCCCCACATTCAAACGTATTTATAATATTCGTGATGGCGTAACCTACGAAGAGAAGGGAGAAGGCCGAAATTTTAAGTGAATAGGTGGCAACTGGCGATTGTGAGCTATTCGCACAAGAACGGTACTAAAGGAGATCACCAGTGCTACTCGGCACTGCTGACAGTATTATAGGGGGCGCTCAGTCGGTCTCCAGGATTGTTTCCAGTTTTAAATTCATTGATCTGGCCCAGTGAACAACAACGATAAAAACCAGGAAACGACCAGTTTCTAAGCGCTGTTCTGGCAAATGGAATACACAATCGCGGTTATTTAATCTGGATTTACGAGAAGAGACCTATGACAATTGTCTATTTAATCTCACCAGCACTCAGCATCCTTTTGTTAATAGGTCATTTCTTTCGGGGTAACAATTTACTTGCAGTGATAATCTTTTTTCTCCTGTTGTTTGTCCTGTTTGTCCAGCGCCCATGGGCTGCTCGTATAGTTCAGGTTGGCCTCCTGCTTGGATCTATCGAATGGGTTCGGACAACCATATCATTGGTCTGTGCTAGAATTGACATGGGGGAACCCTTTATTAGACTAGCATTCATTTTAGGAGGAGTCTCGCTGTTGACAGCCTGCTCTGCTCTCGTTTTCCAGACGCCTAAAATCAAAACTTATTTCAAAATCAATAAGAGAAGTTTGTGATTGCCCTTATCTTATGGTGCCAGCCAACGGAAACGGCCCTAAAAAGTAATCCAATATGCAAGTTGCACATTACAATATTGCTTGCATTGAAAAGTATCGTTTTTAAAGTATTAAACTAGTGCCCCGCTTCGTTTTGGGGTTAGACGTGGTTCAAAAATTGACCTCCTCGACGTGCATATACACTTCGCAACCCAAAACAAGGAGAACTTGCATGAGCTTTACCGTCAAAAACAACATTCAATGGGTAGGGAAGATTGACTGGGAAATACGAAAATTCCACGGAGACGAGTATTCCACCCACAAAGGATCTTCCTATAACTCGTACCTACTGAAGGAAGAAAAGATCGCACTCATTGATACTGTCTGGAGACCCTTTGCCAAAGAGTTTGTTGCTAATCTGAAAGACGAGATCGATTTGAACATGATTGACTATGTCATCGCCAATCATGCCGAAAATGATCATAGCGGCGGATTGCCTGAATTGATGCGACAGATCCCCGATGTCCCCATCTACTGTACCCGAAACGGGGCAAAATCGCTTCAAGGGCTCTATCATCAGGATTGGAATTTTCAGATTGTAAAAACTGGCGACAAACTCAGTCTTGGCTCCAAGGAATTGATCTTTATCGAAGCCCCTATGCTCCACTGGCCGGATAGTATGTTTAATGGCGACAGTCCAGTCACGAGTTGTGCGAGACAGTCACGGTAAATTTGCTGGAGTTGTAGCGGCAACGATTGATTCTGTTTTTTTTAAAGAAGTGCTAAAACTCTCTCTGTCTCAGCCAGAAGTTCAAATATCACTCATCAATCTGAACGGAGATGTGATCAATTCACAACCTTCCGATTTAGTCGGCAAGTCCTTGAAAGGCGATATTGCTTACTCAGAGCACGTTCAATCCGGTCAACCTCTGACACGTCACTTAAATGTAACCAAGATAGATTCTATTAAAAAATTATCTGTTTTCTATAATGTGCCAAATTCAGCATTGGCAATTATCGTTTCACGGAACTATTCAAGTGTAACAGCTGAATGGTTCCATTCGATGTATGACCATGTAATCGCTTTTACTCTACTAATTGTAACAATGCTGTTTGTTTCATGGCTAGCGATACGTCGTCAAAACGCGTTCATCCTAGCTCAACGTCAATTAACCGAAAGTGAATTACAACTTCGGACCATCATCGATAGTGAACCGGAATGCGTTAAGCAACTAGCAAAAGACGGCTCGTTGTTACAAATGAACCTTGCAGGTCTCAACATAATTGAAGCTGATTCATTAGACCAAGTTTTGGGACTAAAAATACATCTATTGGTGAAACCAGACTATCAAGAGGCTTTTTTATCGCTCACACAAAAAGTTTTCGCTGGAGAATCTGGCTGCTTGGCTTTTGAAATCCAAGGTCTCAAAGGCGGACAACGCTGGCTGGAAACTCACGCAGCACCATTAAGAAATTCAGAATCTCAGATTATTGCATTGCTCGGCATAACTCGTGATATCACTGAACGAAGACAAGCTGAAAATGCGCTTCAAGAAGAGCGCTTGAAACTACAAAAAACTCTAGAAGAGGTCAGGACATTACGTGGCATTGTACCAATTTGCGCAAACTGCAAAAAGATTCGTGACGATAAAGGATACTGGAGCCAAGTAGAGCAATACGTCAGTAAACACACCGAAGCCCAATTCAGTCATTCAATCTGTCCTAGCTGTGCAAAAGAATTGTATCCAAAATACTATGATGATCACGGCAACAGAATAAGAGACACCAAAAAAACTGAATAAAAGAGCTAGAAACCAACACTCGAAAAAAATTAGGTCTCACCGGAAGAGCGTAAGGTGAGGACTCGCTCTCTATAAAGCCCCACTGCTATTTCGCCGCCAGAGGCTGTAATTATTACATAAAAATTTAAAAACTACGAATCGACCCAAGAGCGCAGTACTGAAGAAAGATGTCGGAACCAGGACAGCACGCATAACAATCACTGACAGAAGGCAGCGGCATAAAGAGTCGCGCTGATTTGACCGAACAAAGTTGAACCCTCCGAGCAGCGGTTCGAAAAAACTTTACCGTGTAATAAAAGGCGTTTACCAGACAATAAAAATCAACTATTCTGGGCACATAGCTTTAGCGCACTTTTTAGTGCATCGTTTAGTGCATTTTAGTGCATAATTGAGTTTGCTCAGTTTCGAGTCTCAAAAAAAATATCAATAAAACCAACAAGATGGAAAAATCGGTGGACCACGGTTCAAGTCCCTTAAACTCCCGGCGCCTCCACCAACTATTTGAAAAAACTGGAGAAAGTAAAAAATCTCCAGGCAGAGGCCCATCTTTATCCACTCTTGTTATCCACACAGGTAGCAAGCAAGAGGTATGAAGATGGGTTTTTCTGTTTCCCAACCAGCCAAGCATCAAAAACTACTCAACATGTACCAATGTCCATCTGGGTACATATTCAGATTAAGAATACCGAATGATCTCAAGCAGATTGTTGGCAAATGTGAATTTAGGTATTCACTCCGCACCGGTTCATTGCGTGTAAAGGCCCTCTGGGAGCGGCATACAATCGGGCAGATTTCGTCGAAGAACGCAAACGCATGATGCAAGCCTGGGCCGACTATCTCGATAAACTAAAAGCCGGAATTGGGATCATTGCTCCCCGATAGAGCTCAGGATTCCTAATGCTATATTTTAAAATCTAGTAAATTGACAATTTTCAACAGGTTAAATTTACACGATTTTTTTCGACGATGTTTGGTTTTGTTTGTAACAATTTGACTTTGACGGGCACAATCCAAGGGATCGGTCGCGAAAACGGCAGGGCCCTTGTTTGTTCTAAAATGAGGAAGCCGGTTGAGAAACCCTGGGTTTTAGAAGTGTGGTTTCCGTTCGGCTCTGTTCGCGCGTATTCTTTCAGTTCCCTTTCGCTGCCTGGCTTTCGAAGAACCTTGCGTCGCCAGAGATCCTATTAATGGAAGACTTCACCCGCGCGTATCCTGGCATCTCCAGAGATCTTAATCCCAGAAGATTCGGAATTCGCGCCCTGTGTGTCCTTGCTGACAGAACAGCCGAACAGACTCATTATCAGTGCAACAAATATAACTCCGCATAATACTGCGTATTCCGGGCGAAAACGGCCAGCATTCCGGCGGGAAAACAGCCACCGTT
>CAZJEX010000035.1:0-31062 GCA_964545155.1 uncultured Desulfobulbus sp.
GACCGGACGAAAGTCATGCTGGCGGGTTTGGGAGGGGGTTGATTTGGCGCTTACGAAGCTGATAGAAATAAGTTGGCAGTGAACAACAGCAATATGCCGGACTCGGTTAAAAAGAGCGCAGAAGAAGCCAGCCTTCAAAAGTTGGAGATAAAAATAGCCCAGTTAACGAATACGGTGCAGCAAGCTGAGAAACAAATGGCAAACTTGGCCGGCAGGATGGATGAAAACAAAGCCTGGATGTCTGGAAAAGCTATGGAGAGCCTACAGGATCCTTCTGATTTCTTAAACAATATCTATGAGTACCGAATCAAGAACTGGCCTGGGCAAAGTAAAAGGTTTATTGAAGAAGCTCCAAAAGTTCAGGGATTGCTGAAGTAACCTAAGGAGACACCATGAGACGAAATAGCAAATTAATGCAGATCGTGTGGGCTTTGTTTTTAGGGGCTGTTGTTGCCGAAATGGTTAATGTCGAGATTGTGCGCAATATCTCCTACGCCTCTGAAACCAGGAAAATAGCAGAGACGATCTCGATAGTTATCGGTACCCCTTCTTTGGATATTGCTAGTGTTGATGTAGACACCGAGGTTGAAAAACCAGAAATTGAATATTCAGGTGAATACTCTGCAAAGGGATTTACCGAGAAGGAGCAAGAATTATGGTCTCATGAATATGCCCTTGATGAGCTTGAAAGCGAGCAAAGCAAGATTGTGGATGAACGGATTAGGTTCTTTGATGAATATCATGTTGTTTCGGACGAAACGTATCGGTTGTTGAAACTGAGAACCCAAATGCGCAAACAGGGAACGCCTGTGGCCGAACAGGCGGAAATAGAAAGTCAGATTCGCGAGCTTAAGGTACAAACGGATCGTTTGGATCAGAAAATCAAAGAGTCCGATCTACCATTGAAAAAATTACGGCAAGAAATAGCAAAAGTTGAGCAATGGATACTTGACGTTAAGGTAACTGTTGATGATTCCGAGAATTACATCAACGAACTTTATGATCGCCGTATCTTGATTCGCCCCAAGGATAAAGCGAAATATGAGCAAGAACGAAACAAGTGGTTGAGGCTTAAAAAGAAACCTGGGGGGAAGGAAAAAAGACAGAAGGACAAGGGCAGCGCTTCGGTCTCTTGAGCGTAAAGCAGATTTTATCTTACCCTTACCTTTTGCCCAGGAAGGGGGAAATGGAACGTTCCGGTCGGTAACAAAAATAGAGACGCTGCCAGTTTTCACAGGAGGCAAGGGGCTTGCAATCAATGGACCGAATGGACCGGTCAGCGTCACAATCGGGGTGACCAACCCGGTGCTCAGCGCGGTGCAGACCGGGGAGCAGATGTGAGGAATAGGGTCAGGTCTTGCAATCAAGCATTGTAGGAGAAGGGGGCAAGTCCGGTCTTGTAACCCATCCCAACCACCTCATTCAAAATGAATAGCACAAGATGTGCTTGATTGCAAGACCTGACCCTATTGGTCCTATTGGTCTATGCGAAGTTAGCATCGTCCCTTTCCGGAATATCTTGGCTTGGTGTCAGCATCCCCCGCCGCTTAATAATCCAGTGAATGTGGCACGTTTTGGTTTCTTGTCACGGAACTTGAGCCAGCAATAAATGATATCAACTTACAAAAATATCATAACTACGCCTCATTGCAAATGAGGCGTAGTCATCAGGGTCATTTGAATAACCAGCGTTTGATCAGCTTGGTGTAATGCGGCATGATAAAATAGACCATGAGCGAAACAATAGTACCCGTAACGCACAGTGTGTCCATGTAACGATTTTGAGGCAGCCCCAGTTGACGCAAGAGCGGTACTACAATCAGAGGTATTAAAAGAACCAGAGGAAAGATGGCGGACCAGGTAACGAGAAATTGTTTCCATCGGACAGGAACACAGGTCTTCGCACCCTCTGGCGTAAACCAGAAATCCAGACCACTGCGTATAAAAAAATCATCGTCTTGGGCAAGTATTGGCCGCACCTTCTCGATTAGTTGCTTGCGCTTCTGTGAGTTCATCCAATCCTGGAGGTGCTCACGTGTATCAAACCGTAAGATTACCGTATACGTAGCTGTTAAGCCGGAAACCGGCCGGACAATCTGCCAATCAAGATGGCCCACAGAGCTTCTACATAACGAACCTATTTCCTTCAACCAGTCATCGTATCGGGCTTGCTCCCCGTCGCGCACCCGATGGGTAATAACAACGGTGGCACCTTGTTCTATTGTGTTCATTGATCCTCTTTCATTCGGCATACTATCAACTTCTCATTGAGCCGAAAACGTATCCGCGCCTATATCTATTTGACAAATGAGCCGTTATTGAATTCCTCAAAGGCGACTCGTAATTCCTCTTGTGTATTCATCACGATCGGTCCGTACCAGGCCACCGGTTCATTGAGCGGTTTTCCTGAAACGAGCAGAAAGCGAACTGGTTGTTCAGTCGTTGTCACTTGTACGGTGTCGCCACTCCGTTCAAACAGCACCACCGTCTCACGCTCACAAATACACCGGCGCTCCACATCAGTCCAGCCATGGCCCACCACTTCATAAGCGTAGGCATCACGGCAGTCATCAAAATAACCTGCGCCTTCAAGTATATACATAAAAAGAGTATGGCCGACGGGTGTTGTATGAGAGAACAGCGTCCCTGGTGGAACCGTGATATCAAGCATTGCCGGTTCGATGACAATATCACGCACCGGCCCCTGCACACCAGCGACCTCACCGGCCACCACTTTGACCTTTACGCCGTAATCCAAGGCAACTTCCGGTATGTCGGATGCTTTTACCTCCCGGTACCGGGGGGACATCATCTTCTGGCTAGCCGGAAGGTTAGCCCAGAACTGGAACCCCCACATAGTGCCCGTAGGGCTTTCCTTGGGCATTTCCTGATGGACGATGCCGCTGCCGGCGGTCATCCACTGCACGTCCCCGGCGCCGATGACACCGGCATTGCCCATGCTGTCGCCATGTTCAACCAACCCCTCCAGCACATAGGTGATCGTCTCGATACCTCTGTGCGGATGCCATGGGAATCCCGGGAGGTATTCGTCGGGATTGCTGGTATGGAAGTCATCCAGCATTAAAAACGGGTCGAACTGCGGCACCTGGGAATACCCGAAGGCGCGCTTGAGATGCACGCCGGCCCCTTCGATAGTGGAGTGGCTTTTGAAAACTTTGGCGATACGGCGAATGGTCATAAGTATTTCTCCATGCTTAGAAATGGGTTAAGGGAGGACATACGATGATGTCAGAGGCGATTATCACCCTTTTTGTGCCACCGCGAACAGCTCCACACTCACTATGTCATGCACCAAGTGCATGCCAAGGCGCTCGAAATATTTGCACGATCCATAGAGGACACCCCAGAGGGTGCGATCAATATCAAATGCCGCGTGGATCTTGATGCTGCCGTCCGATTGTGGGGCCGCAATAGCCGGAAAACGAACAGGTCGGCTGACGCCTTTGATGGTGAGTTCACCCTTCGCAATGCCGCTAGGCGCCTCTGGAGAGATAGAAGCATCCGCCTCCCATCCGGTCAGAATAAGTGATGCAGTTGGAAAACGATCCACGGCAAAAAAATCATCCGATTGCAAGTGGCTGATCAGCATGTTGCGGTATCCTGCATCCTGAAGATCAGAATTAGTCAGAGAATGCATATCAACGATAATACGCCCTGAAGACGGTAGGCCAGCTGCAATGATCAGTTCCCCTTCGAGGATGGCGAGCTGCCCGATGTGCCGGTTGTTGAGGTTACGACCGATCCACTCCAGTCGGCTGTTTTCAAGGTCGATACGATAGGTACCATCTTCCGGTGCGCTCTCGGGCAGCGTTGTAGCCACGCCTCTCTCCACGGGGAAGGCACCATTCTTCCATGCCGAAAGACCACCGGCGAGGATGAATACCCGGGGGTAACCAGCCTGGAGCAATCTGTCACGGCCGATCTCTGCTGCCTTGCCGGTACCGGTGGCATCATAAACAATCAGCTCGGTGTTTCGATCGGGAACAAATTCGAAGATCCGTTCGAGAAAAACCATCTCGTAGACACAGGCGTTCTGCGCGCCCGCCACATGGCAGGCGGCATAGTCCTCCGGAGTCATCACATCGATCACAACAGCACCTGCATCCATGCGTTGCTTCACTTCATTACTCGATATTATAGCCTTCATTGCGGTTTCCTCCTGTGATTCCCTTGGCAGGGAGGGGTCAAAATGCAAAACAAGTGCATCCAATTCCCCAATCACCTTGCAGACCACGAATTGTATGGGTGTGTTGATGGAGAGGATTGCTGCACGGGAAAGCATGTGCATGCCTGGCTGAATGGCTGACAGCAATTGGATGTGCGTGGTGGTGGGTGCCTCCATAGATCCCGGTCGGTGACCAGTCGGGAGAAACCGGTGGCAGTGACGGGGCCAAATGGCCAAATCCCTCACTGCCATGGACGATCTTCCCGTCCATAATGGTCAGTACCGATTCGATTTCCTTGATATCCTCTTCCGGCATACTGAAGTAATCAGAGGAAAGGACCGCCAGATCGGCCAGTTGTCCGACCTCAATCTTGCCTTTCTTGCCATCGTCACCGGAAAACCAGGCACTTCCCTCGGTGTACAGACGAAGTGCTTGGGTTCGATTCAATTGGTTTTCTTCTTCATACAGCTTAAGCCCTCCGACAGTTTTTCCACTCACCAGCCAATACAGAGAAACCCAAGGATTATAACTGGAAACCCTTGTAGCGTCGGTACCGGCGCCGACCGGGATACCGAGGTCCAACATGCGGTTGATTGGAGGTGTCCTTTGCGCCGCTTCAGCCCCATAGCGTGCGACAAAATATTCGCCTTGAAACGCCATCCGGTCCTGGATGGCGATGCCACCCCCAAGTGCCTTCACCCGCTCCATGCTTCGCTCTGAGATGGTTTCAGCGTGATCAAAAAACCAACGTAGATTGTTAAAAGGAATTTCCCGGTTGATTTCCTCGAAAACATGAAGAAAACGCGCAATAGATTCATCATAGGTGGCGTGTAAGCGGAAGGGCCAGCGTTTTTCGACCAGCAAGCTGACAACTTTTTTCAACTCAGCTTCCATGATTGGATTCAAGTCAGGACGTGGTTCCAGAAAGTCCTCGAAGTCAGCAGCGGAGAAAACCAGCATTTCCCCGGCCCCATTCATTTTGTAGAGATCATTCCCTTGCCCGGGAGCAACAATCTCTGCCCAGTGGGCGAAGTCATCAAATTCCTCTTTCGGGCGTTGGGTAAAGAGGTTGTATGCAATGCGCAGAGTCATCTGGCGGTGCTCGACCAGATGATCGATCACCTGGTAATCCTCAGGGTAGTTTTGGAATCCCCCGCCGGCATCGATACAGCTTGTCACGCCCAACCTATTCAGTTCCCGCATGAAATGACGCGTGGAATTGACCTGGTCGTCAAAGGCAAGTTTTGGTCCCTTGGCGAGGCTGGCGTAAAGAATCAAAGCATTTGGCTTAGCCAGCAGCAGGCCTGTCGGATTGCCCTTCCTGTCACGTTCAATAACGCCGCCAGGAGGATCAGGCGTTTTGCGATTATAGCCCAGCACCCTGAGAGCAGCACGATTGAGCAGGGCTCTGTCATAGAGATGCAGAACAAAAACCGGCGTATCTGGCGAGACAGCGTTAATCTCGTCAAGCGTCGGCATCCTTCTCTCGCTGAACTGGAATTCGGACCAACCGCCAACCACCCGCACCCATTGTGGCGACGGGGTGCGAATGGCCTGTTCTTTGAGCATTCGTAGTGCAATAGCCAGCGAAGGAACGCCATCCCAACGTAGTTCCATGTTGTAATTCAGGCCGCCTCGAATGATGTGAATGTGGGAATCATTCAAGCCTGGAATGACTGTGCGGCCCTTAAGATCGATTGTTTGTGTTGAGGCGTCGGCATAACCGCTTACTTGACGGTTGTCGCCCACGGCCAGGAAGCGGCCATTTCGGATGGCAACGGCACTCGCATCGGGAACCCGAGGATTGAGAGTGGCGATGCGTCCGTTGATTAAAATAAGATCTGCATAGTGCGAGTTCATAACGGAACCTCCTTGGCAAGGAGAACGGCTCATGGGAAATAGTGTGGCCAGCAACTGCAGTGAGCGGTTTTGCAACCGCTCACTGCAGTTTGTCGCTCACCTGAATGGTTCGGTGCCCTTGCCCTACCGAGCAGTTCGACTGGCAGGTGCCCCATGCACCATGGTGTACGCATATTCCACACCTTGCCCGTAGGCGCCGCAGTGCTCTTTGACAATTTCTATGACCTCATTGTAGGTTTCCTTATGGGCCCAGTCGCGCTGGTACTCAAGTAAAACCTGCAAGGATGACACCGGCACTGCACCGGCCTGCTCGATACGGCGCATTGCGGCGTTATGAGCCACAACGCTGGTGCCGCCAGAGGCATCCTCTACAGCGTAGACTTCGTAGCCGGCTTTGATTGCTTCCAGAGCCGGGAATGCCAAGCATACTTCTGTCCAGAGAGCGGCCATGATCAGTTTTTTCTTTCCGGTTGCCTGCACGGCAGCAACGAATTTTTCATCTTCCCAAGAGTTCAAGGAACTGCGTTCAATCGGCTCCTGATTTGGAAAAATATCCAGCAACTGCGGCCACATGTTTCCGGAAAAGCTCTTTGTTTCGACGGTGGTCAATATGGTTGGCACTTTGAATATTTTAGCGGCTTTGGCCAATAACAGGACGTTGTTGAATAAGATCTGACGATCAATATTGGCAACACCGAAGGTCATTTGCGGCTGGTGATCGATAAAGATGACAACACTATTTTGGGGATTCAAAAGTTCGGTCTTCATGGAGTGCCTCTTCAGTAAGGGTTAATGAGACGGGGTCTGTATGCTTTGAAAGTATGACATGTTGTTTTTGCTGCAAAATACTTTTTTCCGTTGCCTGGTATGCTTTTATGTTATACCTTGATCAGCATGGAAATGCGCCATTTGAAATACTTCACAGCCGCCGCCGAGGAACTCAATATCACTAAAGCCTCACGTCGCCTGCACATATCCCAGCCGGCGATTAGTCGCCTAATCCGTGATTTGGAGGAGGAAATCGGAACGCCCCTTTTCATTCGAGAGCGTTTCGGTCTCACCCTGACGACCGCCGGAGAGAAATTCCTGGTCTATGCTTGCCGGATTTTGGAGATGAGCGATGAAGCGGTCAGAGTGGTTCAGAGTCTGCCTGACGCCGGCCCAGCCATCACCATCGGCTTTATGGCTTCCGCTGCGAGTTCATTTCTGGGAACGGCGATAAACTCTTTTTCTAAAGATAATTCCGGTGTGTGGATCAGGTTTAAAGAATTGTCTCCGGGTGACCAGATAGGCTTACTGAGAAAGCAGCAAATCGACATTGCTCTGATTGGTAATGCGTGCGCAATGGTGCAGGATGAGTTCGCAACCGATATTTTATTCGAGATCGAGATGAAAGCGGTGATTCCCAGTTCTCATCCTCTGGCCGGACAAAAGTGTATCAGTTTAAAGGAACTGGCTAAAGATACGTTCATCGGCTTCAACGAGGAGAATTATCCCGAGCGAAATCATGCTATTATAACGGCTTGCAGTATGGCTGGTTTTAAACCTGATATATGTGATCAGGCCAATAGCTTGCTGGAAGTTTTGACTATAGTCGGAACCGGCAGGGGGGTTTGCTTGATGCCAGTTGATGTGGCCAGCCTCCCACACCTTGGTGCCGTCTTTGTTTCTGTGTCGGAAAAAATAGACCCCATCCGCTTCACGGCGGCATGGCGACGAGACGATAGTCGTCAAGTAATCTCTGAGCTGATTACAACTCTACGCAATTCGAAGAAAAGAAACAGAAGAAAGTCTGTGGAGAAATAGGGCGATAGGAAAGGTATAAGGTCAGGTCTTGCAATCAAGCATTGTAGGAGAAGGGGGCAAGTCCGGTCTTGTAACCCGTCCCAACCACCTCATTCAAAATGAATAGCACGAGACATGCTTGATTGCAAGACCTGACCCTGTTGGTTCTTGGTTCTCTATTGGTTCTCTATTGGTTCGCGATTGCCCAAGCCCCGAATTGTTGCCATCGAGGGGCAGTCACCTGGGAATCGCTTGCAGTCCTTGTCACTCCGTAACCAGCGGGCTGGTCCAGGATTGCCCGGAATTGGCTTCGCTGCAGAGGCTTTCCAGCTGGGCGACAATGCCCTCTAGTCGTTTGTTGTCGCTCGGTGGCGGCATTTTCTTTAGTTCTTCGAGTAGGGTGGGTGATTGCATTCGGGAGAGTTCGATCTGGTCCTCGATCTGGTCGACGGCCATGTGGATGGTCATGGCGATGTAGTCGTCCGCCTGAGGTGTCAGCTGCAGGAACTTTGGCTGGGCCCGGAATTGTTGGATTAAAAATTCCCCGATGACAAAGAGGCTGCGACTCACTAGGCCGTTGTCGAAACCTGAGATCATGGGCAGGAAGGCGATCGTGTGCGCATACTGCTGCATCATCGGGCGGTTTCTGGTCCGCATGACTGTAACGATCAATTGGCACAGCAGCCGGATAAACGAGTTGGCGACCTCTCTGTCCATAGCCTGCAGTGCCCTGATACAACTCGATTGACCCTGGGGTTGCTCCGTTGTCTCCTGAGACAGGGTGGTTATTGACTGCACCATGGCATCGCGCGCTAATAATTGTGCTGTTATCGCTTGAACCACAACATCACGTTCCGTATCCATGGCATCGCACAGCAGGTCGTGGAGGACGAGATGCGGTCGGTCGGAACCTTTGTGGAGCATAGCCTCATTCCAATTCCGCCAGAGCTCCGGATTCTTTTTCATGTTTTCGATGAGAAAGACCAATCGTCGGGTGATGGATTTTCGTGGTGTCGGCTTCCAGGACAATTCGCGGCAGGTCCGGGAACTGTCGGCGACCAGCTGCTGGTCGATATATTCCAGCATCCAGAGCTGCTCAAAGGGTTTTTTCCCCTGCAAATGACAGAGAACCAGACGCGCCATGATCATCGGCGTCAGCAACCATCGGGCGGCAAAAAAGGGCTTGAGGGTTCTTTTATAGTAAAACTGGGTGGCGATGCTGAACAGTTCCAGATGGGACACGGCTCCATCCGGGCCGGCGTTGAAGGTGCAGAGACGTTCCAGGTGGTCGCTCTTTTCGATAACCCGCAGGAAGAGTTGCACCAGATCCTGGACATGGATATAGGGGATGGCCGATTGACCGCGGCCGGCAATGATATGCGATTCGAGCAGCTTACCAGAACACCAGTTGTTAAGCATGGTATACAGCGGCGGATACTCGCACCAATCGCTGAACACCGCCGCAATCCTGATGATGGCCGCGGGAGTCCATTGGGCGTATTCCCGCACCAACGCTTCGCCCGCTTGCTTGCTCCGCGCGTAGGGAATGGCGGCGTCGGGCGGGGTCTCCTCGGTTACGACCTTGCCGAACGGGCAGGCCGCCTGCGAACTGGCAAAGATGAACCGCTTGGCGTCCAGTTCTTTGGCCAGGTCGAGCATGTTTTGCGTTCCCCACACATTGGTGCGGACATATTCGGCATGTTCCTGGTTAGTGAAATCGTAGTACCCCGCCAGATTGACCACATAGTCAATCCCGCCGTAATCACGCAGCCGCTGCGTTAATCCCAGCACCTTGTCCCGATCGGCGATGTCCACCTGAATCCAGCGAAGATTTGTTTCCGGCTGCACCCCCGCCTCTTCCATCGAACGGCGGGCCAAACAGAAAAGTCGGAAATTGCCGCCGGCAGCCTTGATGAAATTACGTCCGACAAAACCTGAGGCACCGGTCAGAATCAGTCCTGGTAGCGAATTGTCCATATTTTCTCCACGTACGCTCGCGGTTTTTGATGCGAGCCTGTATGGGCAGGGTCGCACGTTTGTGGTGGTTGTGGGCAGGGTTACAATGGAGGCCTGGCCTCCAGGTCGACACGTTGCGCGACATCCAGGACAACCGGAAAGCCCGACCAACGGCCTCTTACGCTTATTGATTGATGGGCAGGAAATCACCTTTTGGCTGGGAGGCTTTCATCTCGGCAAAGGCTACCACGTCGTTTTTACCCCTGTTTTTGGCTTCGAACAGGGCATGGTCGGCGTTGCCAAGCAGGTCGACCATGCTTTCGGCGTCCTCGGGGTAGGTGGCAATTCCGCAACTGACGGTAATGCGGATGGCCTGGTCTTGCGAGGTGAGGAAGCGGTTGGCTTCAATCGCCACCCGGATTTTTTCGGCGAGCAGTTTACCTGTATTGCTGTCGTGCCCGTCGAGCACAAGGACGAACTCGTCGCCGCCGTAGCTCACCCCGTAACTGCCCTTGGGAAGCAGCCGTTTGATGACCGCCGCCAGTTCGGCAATGGTGCGGCTGCCGTTGAGGTGGCCATGGGTATCAACCACCAGCTTGAATTTATCGATATCCATGAAAAGCACGGTGAGGGGCCGAACCGGGCGCTGGTCGAGGAGCGACTGCAGGTTTTGGTACAGGTAGCGGGTGTTGTGCAGCCCGGTGAGATCGTCCAGAAAAGATAACTCACGGTATCGGGCCCTGCTGGTCTTCAACGCTTTCTGGGCTGCGCACAGCGACAGGTGGGTTCTGACCCTGGCCAGCAACTCCTCTTTGGTCGACGGTTTGATGATGTAGTCCTGGGCGCCTGCCGAAAAGCCGGCGACAATGTCGTGCTTGTCATCGCTGGAGGTGATGAAAATAATCGGGATGTCCGTGGTTCGGGGATTTTCTTTGATGATCCGGCAGGTTTCCAGTCCCGATATGCCCGGCATGTCGATGTCCAGAAGAATAAGATCGGGCAGGTGTGCTTCCAGGAGTTCCAGGGCGTGGTGGCCGCTTTCCGCCTGGCTCACATGATAACCCGCACGGGTGAGCATCGCCGCCAGCAGTTTGATGACCACCGGGTTGTCGTCGACGATCAGTATGGAATTATCAACTATTTTCTCATTCTTATTCATAAATGACATAATGGCGGAAAACAAAGCCGTCGTCAAGATACAAGATGAGGGAAACTCGAGGGGATGTGAAGAGGTATTTCCTTGTTTCCACGCGCGCTATGGGGGGGGGCGCGTATATTTGCTGGGGTGGGGATAGCGGCGTTAGAATGATATCTGATCCTCTTTCGCCATCTTTGTTCGGCAGGTTTTCAAGAGGTTATTTTTTGGGGGCCTGAGAAATTTCTTCGCGGTTCTCGGTGGTTATTGAAAGTGTGGCCCGATTGTTGCTACCACAAGGTAGTCGTGTTTGTTTTTGTGCCTGATGCGCGAAAGCCGTAGTGTTATGGAAAACCAAGGAGGAATCGTATGAGAATCGCTGTGTATGGGCTAGTCATAAGTATTCTGTCAGCCGGCAGCAGTTTTGCCGCCGGACGGGCAATAACGTTGGCGGCAATGCCACAGGAGGCGGCGGTTGGATCTTCCGTGCATCTGCAGTGCACCGCCACCGGAGGTTGGCTGCTCCCCTTGGTTTCTGCAACAATTACCATTAAAAATCCCAGTGGTGCCAGTTTGATTGCAGCGCAGAAGATGGGGGTTAACGGTTCCGTCGCCAGTTACGATTATCCTGTTCCGGGTGACGCAATTGCTGGTAATTGGAATTACAGTTGTGAGATTAAGGATCGCCGCGCAAAAATAGTCAGTGCCAGTGTCTTTACGGTCGCTACAACCCCTGCATTGGTCATCGGTCCGATACCAGCGCACAATACGATCACCAAATATGAGGGGGCGGTCACCTGCATCAGTTGCCACGCGAAAGAAGCAACGGACATGATGAACAGCCTGCATTCCAAATGGAAAGCTCCGACGCCGGAACTGACGAACACCAACGGAGCAGAGCTTGGAAAAGGGAAAGGAGGCATCAATACCTTCTGCACCTATGCCATGTCGTCGAAAAATGCCTGTTTTACCTGCCATGTCCGATCGGATGGCAATGCGCCGCATCCGGCTGAAGCCAAAGATGTCGATTGCCTGATGTGCCATAGCGACACCTACCAGAGAAAGTTTGTTACCGATCCGACCAACACCAAGACTGTGACCAATGTTTTAGGAGAAACCAAGACCTATGTCTTCGGTAAGGTCGACAGTCTGGGGAACTATATTATAGAACCTGATTACAGCAAGATGCCTGCAGGGGCCAGTATGGTTAATGTGGCCAGGACCGTTCATCTGCCGACCAGTAAATCATGTCTGCGCTGCCATGCAACAGCCGGTGGTGGTGACTGGACCAAGCGTGGCGATATGGGCCTGAATTCGGCCAGTCCAACCGCGGATCAGGATGTGCACCTGTCGCAAAACGGCGCCAAGCTTGCCTGTATTGATTGCCACGCTGCGCTGAATCATAAAATTGCCGGCAGGGGCATTGATTTGCGAGGAACGGAAGCGACCGCTCCGACTTGCGAGGCGTGCCACACATCTGCGCCTCATGCCGATACAACCCTTAATCGCCATGCCGCCGGGCAAGTCAGTTGCCAAGTCTGTCATATCCGTCAATTTGCCAAGGGCGGAGCGACTGAAATATCCAGGGACTTCAGCAAGCCGGTATGGAGTACTGCGCCAAACTCTGGTCAAGGAGGTTTTATCGGGGAGGAGATCAAACAGGCTAATGTGAAGCCAGAATATGTATGGTTTGATGGAACATCGTATGTTTACAATGTAGGAGAGACCATTGCGGCAGGCACTGATGGCGTCTACCACATGGCTAAAGCCAACGGTGCCCCCTTTGATGGCAAGTCTTCAATAGTCCCCATAAAGAGACACTTCTCCGTTATGCCTCTGCATACCAGCGGCAAGATGGTGCCACCGGCGATTATGTGGATGTTCCTGACCGGAAGATTTGATGATGCTGTTCAGGAAGGTATGAAAGAGCAAGGCATGACCGGTAGTTACACGCTGGTTAAAGCCGATGCCGAAATGCTGATCACCCACGGAGTCGAGCCTAAGGCAAAAGCGCCCTCCTGCACCGAATGCCATAACAACCTGGGCACCACCCCGGATGGAACCGGTATGGTACCTTTCACCAAACTGGGATTTCACACCGTTCCCAATGCGGTGAAATCCTGCAACCTCTGCCATGAACAAAAAAACCTGAGCTGGGCCACGACCCATCAGCGGCACAGAGGCGTGGCGTCCTGCTCCAGTTGCCATACCAAAGAACCTACGGGTTTGGTCAACACAAAAAGCGTTCTCTGCAGCACATGCCATGATAGTAAATCGTGGTTGGGCAGGGAAAGTCATAAAAAGCATCTGGAGAAACAAGTGAAATGCGCAACGTGCCACACGTTTAACTGATCGCGGGACTGCTGCTCGGCAAGGCGACAAACAGGGGACAATACGTCCCCTGTTTTTGTTTGGTGTCTGCGTCGATCAGGTGAGCTGATCAAGAAAATGGCGCATTTGTCGGAACCACCAGGGCCAATCGTGATCGACATCCTGCCCCCAGAAATCGACCCACGCCGGGATTCGTTTCTCCCTGAAGACGGCATCCAGCGAGCGGGTATCCCCCAGCGCCTCTGCTTCCCAGGCGCCCTGGCCGACGCAGACCACGATGTTGCTGCGGCGGTACCAGTCCATGAACCATCCGCTGTTCAGGCCGGGAAGATAGTGAAGCGGCGAATTGAAATAGACTGCTGGGATGTCGGCGGCGGCAATGCCGAATTCGGTATGATCAAGGCGGTAGAGACCGCTTAAGGCAATGGTTCCGGCGAACAGGTCGGGGTGTTTGAGGAAAACGTTGACCGCATGATAGGCACCCATGCTGCAGCCGTTGGCCATGACCCGAATGTCCGGCTGGTGGCAGTGGTTGCGGATAAAAGGAATGACCTCGTCGACGATGTAGCGGTCATAGGCCTGATGCCGGGCGTTGCGATCCGCAGGCGATGCCGCGAAATTGTACCAGGATTCGGCATCAACGCTGTCCACACAGAACAGTTTGATCCGGCCGGCATCGATGAAATCGGCAATCTGGTCGATCATGCCCATGCCTTCGTAATCAAAGTAGCGGCCCAGCGAGCAGGGGAAGACCAGCAACGGCAAACCCCAGTGGCCGTACACTTTAAGCGTCATCTCCCGATGCAAGTTGGGGCTGAACCACTGATGCGCTTCAATTTGCATGGCTTAGTCCTCCACAGGGTTGGTTTGGTGGATGAAGGCCGCGATGGTGCCCATCCTATCAAGTTCCCGGGTGCGAAAAATGTAGCCCATATCGCCCAGCGCACTTGAAAACACGCCGGGAACCTGGTCCACCTGGCACAGGTCGGCGGCGTACCGGTCAAGGATTTCTTGGTGGGAATGCACGTAGGGCAGGCCGTTTTTCCGGCTGGCGTAACAGCAGTGATATTTGCGGTCGAAATGGTCCGGCCCCTTGCCATGGAAGAGCAGTTCCGCCCAGATCCGGTAGATGTCGAGGTCGCAGGCATAGTTGAACATGTCGGTGGTGAAACCGCCGGGAGGGCGCATGTTCACCTCCAGAGCGGTGTAGCTCTCCGGACCGGTCTGAAAGAATTCGATGTGGAAAAAACGTTCCCGGACATTGAAGGCCTGCAGGCAGCGGCGGCCGGCCGCCTCCAGAGCCGGAGGGATTTCGCGCAGGGAATGGTAGGCGATGTGGCGGGCTTCATTGACCGTTTCCATGATGCCCTGGCTGAAGACATGCGAGGTCCAGAAAACCGGGTGCCCCTGAAGGTCGCACAGGCCGTCGAAGCTGATGATCGTGCCTTTGACAAAGGCCTCGATGATATAGTCGACCGGTGGTTTCTTCGTAAAAAACCGTTCCAGATCCTCGTCCGCATCAAAGCGGAAGGTATCCAGGGCGCCGACGCCCTCGTTGGGTTTGGCGACCACCGGGTAGCCGGTTTCCCGGATGAGGGCCCTGGCCTCCTTAAGGTCATGGACGACCCGGCCGGCGGCCACCGGGATCGCCGCCTCCCTGAATTTCTCCTTCATCTCTGATTTACGGCGGATCATGCCGATATCCGCTTGCCTGAGGCCAAAGATGTTGAAGTCGTCGCGCAGCCTGGCCTCGGTGCCCAGCCAATACTCGTTGAGACTGTCGATTCGGTCGATCTTACCGTATTTATGGGTGAAATAGCCGCAGGCCCGGAGCAGCTGTCCGTACTCGTCCATCCGCTCGACGCGGTAGTATTCGGTCAGGGCGGCGCGGACCTCTTCGGGGAGGGTGTCGTAGGGCGCGTCGCCTATGCCGAGGGGGTTGGCGCCCGCCTCTTTCAGCTCCTGGCAGAATCGATGATACTGGTGGGGGAAATGGGGCGATATGAAAATGCAGTTCATGGGCAACCCTCCTTATGCGGCGAAAGCGTGCGTGGTATAACTGCGGTGGTTGATGAGTATGGAACTTTTTTTTCGGTAGTCATGGCCTGATCGATATTTTGGTTATATTTCCAATGTCTGGTCAAATATATCCTGGTACGGATACCCCTCTGGTTACATCACTCCCTGATGGGCTTGCGGGCGGCCATTGAAATTGGAGACGACGGGCAATTTCTGCCATCCACCAGGGGATGTTCCCCTGGCGCTCCTTGGAATAGCTGGTCCAATCCGCCTGCCAGTCAGTGCTGGCCGGAGCTGGGGGAGGAAAAGTTGCACACCAGGCCGCGGCACAGAGCCAATAGGGCCGGGCATCGATTCTGGCCGCTGGAATCAGCTGGTTGTGGATGGCAAGCACCTGATCAAACAGGCGGGACCGTTCCCCCTGCTCCCTCGTCAAGCAACCTTGCACAAAGGCGGCATACAGCTGGGACAGCAGGTGCTGATGTGCAGGGATATTTTCAGGGAGGGGAGGGAAAAAGGGCTGCGTATCTTTACTGGCAGCGCTCGCCGCCAGCCATCCGAGCAACAGTGCATTACAGGTGGTGTTGTGACACTCTTTACCGAATCGATCAGGGTTGTTGTTTGCCAACCGCTGTCTAATATGCATTGCTTGTTGGGTGTGTTGGCGCGCTTCCTCGATTTTGCCTGCATCGCTCAGGCGATTAGCGAGAGTGTTGAGTGAGTTTGCGAAATCGGGTTCAAACCTGTCCGGGTTTTTTTCGGCCAATCGTTTGCAAATATCCATCGCTTGTTGGGCGTGTTGGAGCGCTTCCTCGTTTTTGCCTGCATCGCTCAGGTGATTAGCAAGATTGCTGAGTGATATGGCGAGATCGGGTTCAAACCTGTCCGGGTTTTTTTCGGCCAATCGTTTGCAAATATCCATCGCTTGTTGGGCGTGTTGGAGCGCTTCCTCGTTTTTGCCTGCATCGCTCAGGTGATTAGCAAGATTGCTGAGTGATATGGCGAGATCGGGTTCAAACCTGTCCGGGTTTTTATTAGCCAATCGTTTGTAAATGTCCATCGCTTGTTGGGCGTGTTGGAGCGCTTCCTCGTTTTTGCCTGCATCACTCAAGCGGTTAGCGAGGTTGTTGAGTGAGGTGGCAAAAGCGAATTCGAATCGGTTTTGATCTACCTGAACTAATTCATGGAAAAGTTTTTGGGCGTGTTCAGCATGATGAAGACTGGCTTTATCACCAGATAGAACTAGCGAATTAGAATAATTTACCAAGCAGCTAGCATAAGCCGCCTTTTCTTCAGTATCCTTCCGTCTTTTCTTTGTAACCTGCTGCCATCGCTCATGGGCCTGTTCGGCAAGAAATCCGTCAATGAGACATGTTAATCCGGCAAATTGGATGGATTTCTCTCGTAAGAGTGGTTTCAGCAATCCAGTGGATTGTCTTTTTCCCGATATCGAAAGTCGGGAAAAGGCCCTTTCCGCCAAGGAGGGCAAGTTGCCTTGGGTTGCAATACCCACAGCGACCAGGTCCTGACAACATCCGGGCAGCTGCTGGGCCAGGGCCTCCACCAGAACCTCGTGGAGATCCGGCCGATGATTCGATAACCTTGCCAACACCGTCAGGGCGTGGCGGCGAGTGGATTGATTGGCTCTGCTGCTCAGGACAGCAGCCAGCAAGGGCTGGGCTGTGGCCTCCTGCAGCAAGGCCTGCGCCACCAGGGCCTCGCCGAGAAGATCGGGGCGAACCGGCTCCAGCCCCTGTTTGCCCGGATATAATGGTTTCAGGGTTGCAAACAGCGGAGCGAGACTGGCTTTATGTGATTTTTCTTCGATAGCTTGTTCCCAGTACGGCTTGGCTTCCCTGGGCGTAGCAAATCCGCCTGCGAGGGTGGCGAGCGTCAGGAGAAGATGGGCCTGTCGGACCGGCTCCGGGCCATGGTGTTCCGTGAGTATGCCCTGCCAATACCGTCGTTCATGGTTGAGCAGTGCTTTCGTCAGTCCTTCCGCGGTGGTCGGCCGTTCACCGTGCAGGGCCAGGAGTGCCGCCATCTGCAAATAGAGGGGGCGGCGGAAGTGTTCGCCCTTCAGTTCCGGTGTTCCGTTGGGGGCAGGGACGCGCAGGGTTTCGGCAAAGGCTCGGAGCGCTCGGTGGTAGGCGGCCATCAGGTCGGAATGCTCGGCATGCAGAGGCAGCAGGGCATAAGGTCCGGTGGTGGCATAGCCGCTCAGTAGTGACTCGCAGGCGCTCTCTTGACTGGGGAGATTATCCCACCATTCGCCACCATCACGGGCCAGGAGCAGCACCCGGGTCGGCAGTTCACGGGGTGCCGCCATCATGGCATTAATCAGGGAAAGCAGCGCCTTCTGCCTGGTCTCGGCGTAATCGATCACGATGAGCAGCGGCTGTGGTGGTGAGTGCTGTTGCAATGCTCGCCACGCTGAAGCCATGTCGCCGTTGCTTTGGACCGCGTTGTCGAGTAGGCCGGCCAGCCACCCGCTCTCTAAGCGCAACCGGCATAACTCCAGGGCCAGGCGGGTTTTGCCGACGCCACCGACACCGGTCATCAGGCGGACGGCAAGCGGAAACTCGTGACTGTCGAGCCAATGGTTCAGGGCTTCAAGATCAGGCTGGCGGGCCGGGTCAAAAGGAACAATTTCTTCTTCTGCCCGGAGCAGTTGGCTGTCGGCAAGGCCGATACCGAATCGCCAATTTTTTGGGGGAAGATATAACGGGGTGGAACCGCTTGTTAAAGCCGTATGCGCCAGGGGTGGCGCATAGGTTGTCGCGGATTGGGTTGGAGTTGCATTAGGAATACTGCCTTTATGCAGAGGCCAGTCAAAAAAGGCGGCAGCCTGTTCCGCACAAGCCGTCCAGGTGTATTGTCCTACCATCTCCCGTAAGGTCGCTGCCTGTTGGCGAGCTTTTTCCGGGGCAGCGGCGATCTGATTGAGCAGGGCAACGGTATCTTTCAGGTCTTGTTCATGGAAAAAGGGAGCGGCAACCTGGCCCCGCACAGCTAGCGGATAGACACAACCGGTGCCCGCTCCGGGATGGTTTTCTTCCAAAAGGCGGTATGCGCCGCTATTGCGGCTGAGAATAAGTGGAACCCCGGCGGCGATGGCCTCCCAGGCAACCAGGCCAAAACCTTCATGCCATGAGGGCATGAGGGCAAGGCTTGCACCGCTTAACTCCCTATAAAGTTGTTCCCTGTCCTGGGTGTAAGGCAGGGCATGCAGATTAATAACGGCCCCGGCGAAGGTCTCGGCAAATTCTTTCAATTCGCTTTCCGAATTGACCAGGCTTGCTCCTGCGCTGTTTGCGGGAGAGCGTTCGAAATCAACACCCCGGAGCACGAGTTTGGGCCCTCTGCATAAACACTCGGGCATGCCGCTCTCTCGGGCCTCACCGCAGGCTTGGGCAAAGGTGGCCACGCCAAGATGGCCCTGTTTGATTTTAGCGGCGTCATTGCTCAGCCGCCCGCTTAAAAAGGCGGTAAACGTCTTGGGGGCTTGACGGGGCTCGATTTCCGCCAAGCCTGGGATCATCATGTGGACGCGGGTTTGAGGCCCACCCAGCAAATCCGTCAGCGCATCCCGTAAAAGCGGTCCCACCGCCAAGGCGAGAGCAGCCCTTTGAAACAGGGCACGTTGCTCCTGAGCCTTCTCGTGAGCTGCGGTGGATTTTTCGGCATAGGACTCATAATGATCATAACTCATATGATGAATGAGGGCCGATCTGCCCCCGGCTCGATCAGCGGCAGCGATGGCCGCCGCGCCTGTTATGCGGTCATGTCCGAGCCAGATTGTTTTTTGGGGATCATAGGAGAGGCTGCGGTCCTGGAGCAACTGCACCCCGGCTTGTCCCTCGGCAGCGGTCAAGGCTTTGTTTGCGGGGCGATACGGCAGAGGCAGAAGGGTGACGGAAGTGTTTTTTGCAGCTTGGATCGCCTCTTCATCGGCGTCCGCCACAATGCAGAAGAGTTGCGCCTCCTGCTGAAAGGCGAGGCCGAAAGCCGCGAGGAAGTCGGTGTTGAAGCTGTTGATTCCACCATGTTTACTGCCCCATTGGGTCGCAAAGGCAACGAGTGTGTACATCCTTTCTCCTGTCTTGGTCGAAAACGAATAGTGCCTTGTGGGGGATGGCTTGTAAAAATCGTATTCAAGAACGGGTGGTTACTGCACCTCCTGGCTGGAGGCCACATCGGTTTGTTCCGCTGCGTGGATTTGCGACGGCTCCGTTGCCGGGATCGGATTGAGCCCTGGTAGCAGCAGATTGTCAGGAGGTGGAGGGGCTGGACATGGAGTCAGGGCTTGCAGGCAAGCACATCGTGCTTCGTGAATAAATGAGGCAAGTCACGTTCTCTTTATCCCTGCTCGTACCCATCTTATGAATACGCCACACCTAAACTCAGATACCCTATGACCCCTCGGCCCTGCAATAAAAACCTGCAATTACATTGTTAATCCCCTGGCCTGTCCCTCATCCTCACCCTTATCCCTGGCGGGCATTGTAGACCACCGCCTGGCTGGCGGCAAAGGCTTTGAAATCGGCCAGGGCTTCCTCGCGGAGGAGATCCTCGGTCAGTTCGATGCCGCGCCTCGCCAGCTCGGCCCGCCATTCGGGCACCATCGGGCCTTCGTCGAAACCGGTGATGTGTTCCATCTCCGGGCCCGCCCCGGCAATCACCAGCGAGCGGATGCCCGACCAGAGCACCGCGCCGAAGCACATGGCGCAGGGGCTCCAGTTGACCACCAGTTGATGCGCCGGCTGACCGGGACCGCCCAAATCGTAGACCCCAAGTTGCTGCTGGGCCAGGGCTAGGGCCATGACCTCGGCATGGGCCGAGGAGCAGTTGAGCGGCATCACCCGGTTGACCCCGATAACGATCAGGCGGCCCGAGTCGCGCTCAAACACCCCGGCGGCAAAGGGGCCCCCGGTTTGCCGCTGCACATTGAGGCGGGCAAATCGGATCACCGCCGCCATCCTGTCCGTTAGTGCGGGCAAACATTCCGGCAGCTGTTGCAGTTCGGCCACTGCCCAGTCGGGGAGGTTGAGGACGAGGTGGAACGGGTCGGCGGAACGGGCGGCGGCATTATGCATGGTAGGCTTTCCGGAGAGGGTTGGAGTTGGGTTGCTTCGCCAGGGGAACGGTCAGGCCCCCATCAACTTGCCGCGAAAGAGAAAAAAGACCGCGCCCATTAGGCAGAGCCCGGCCCAGAGATAATCAAGGGTCAGTTTTTCCTTGAGGTAGAGGACGGAAAAGGGCACGAAAATTGTTAAGGTGATGACCTCCTGGAGAATTTTCAGCTGGCCCACCGACATGACGTCATGGCCGATGCGGTTGGCCGGGACCTGGAACAGGTATTCCAGCAGGGCGATCGCCCAGCTGATCAGGGCGGCGATGATCCAGGGCTTGTGCGACAGGCTTTTGAGGTGGCCGTACCAGGCAAAGGTCATGAAGACGTTGCTGGCGCAGAGCAGGGCGATGGTGAGGGTGTAGCGGTTCATAGTGCTTGCCGGATGTTGTTTTTCCACCTGTCTAAGTCCTCCGGGCATACTAGCAGCACCCCCGGTTATTTCCAAGGACGATCTTGTTGTTGCCGAAACCATTATCGGCGTTGACGATGCAGTCGCTCCCCGTGAAATCTCCTGCTGACAATCGCAGGAAACGCATTTACAATACAAAAAGATGCGGTCCCCGGTTCCACTTCTCCTTTTTTCTTGAGGTTGCTCATGTCTGTTGATCCTTGTCCGCCGATGCCCCTTGCCTCCGATGCACTCAAGGCCAACCTGCGGGAAACCGCCGGTCCGGTGGTGATCAATCCCATGTATGCCCCTTTGCAGGAAATCGTCAGCCGGTACCAGGGCTTGTCGGTGAAGCTCGAGGCCCTGCTCTACGAGATCAGCCACCCGTATCGAAACTGGAAACTGATCATCCCCGAGCTGCGGGCCTTTGCCCTGAAAAATCTCAACCATTACCGCGATCATGAACGCGGGCCCGAGGCGTTCACTCTTTTTACCGGCATCTTTTTCGAGGCACTCAAGGATTCGTGCCGCAACGATCAACTGCTCCAACGGATTATCGAGGCTATGCTGGCCTATGCCGACAAGATGATCCAATCGCTCGATGGTGCCGCCCTGTTTCGTTTCGAGCGGGATTTCTCGCAATTTTTCAAAAAGTTGCAGGAGCTGGATGCGATCGAGCCCCAGGTAATGCTGTCCATGGTGCAAGGCCAGCACCCGGTGCGGAAGATGGCCAGCCAGATGATCGCCCTGCGTTCGCAGCATCCGGACCGACCTTTTGATTTTCAGGCCCTGGCCCTGCTGATGCAGACCATTCTTCGCCGCAATTATCAGTATTGGCTGGGCGAAGAAGATCCGCTCCCCTGGTTTGTGAAGCAGTGTGGCGCGTATTGCCAAGAGTGGCACGGTCAGGGGCTGTTGGTTGCGATTTCGCATCAGCGTATTCGGGAGTGCCAGCAAACCCTTGAGGAGACCGCGTTCACAGGGGATTACCTGGCTGGGCTGGAGGTGCTCGTCACCCTGCCCAATCATATGGATATCGTCCGGCTGTACAAGGATATCCCCGCCAAAATGGTTGCCGACCCGGTCAACGAAACCGCGGCCAATTTTGTGGAAAACCGTAAACTGCTCTTCCTCTTTCGGATCATGGACACCAAGGGGTTGTCGCTCATCCACGAGGAGACCCTGCGGGAGATCAACCGCAGCCTGGTGCAGCTGATCCGCAAACAGAGCTTCGAAGAGATCGAACAGTTTTTCATCACCACCTTCCATCTGCTCAAGGCCAATGTCCGCCGCTATCCGCATACCTCGCTGCAGTGCATCCAGGTGATCGGCAACGAGGTGTTCAAGCGGGGCAACTCCCGGCTGGTCGAGGCCTTTCTTTGGGAGGCGGTGCGTTTCGGCTTCCAGTACGCCAATGTCCGCGGGGTGGACGAGGACTGGCAGCCCATCGCCAATCCGGCCCATCTTACCAATATCCGCATCTGGCTGAATCTGATCGGGCAGGAGCCGAAATGGTGCTCCACCCTGTTTTCGGCCTTGATCATCAATCTTCGCCTTTCGGGCACCTGCGTCCGCGACACCGATCTGTTTCAGCGCGACATCACCGAACTGCTCAATCATCCCATCGGCCCGATCTACAATCTGGCCAAGCAGTTCACCAAACTGATGCCGGTCTTTTTCAACGAAATAGGGGCCGAGGGTGAACTGCGCGACGTCTCCACCGAACTCGATGAGATCCATAAACGGCAAGACCCGCTCATCCACTTCCTCCGCAAGCAGGCCCATGTCGAATCGAGCAACCTGATCGTCGGTTTTATCGAGGCGATCTTCACCTACTGGATTACCCTGGACCGCAGTTATCTCCGTGAATATCTGCCCGATGAGGTCCTGCATCAGCTCGAACCGGCCGGCCCCTTCATCGACGACCAGCATGCGCTGGCGCTCCGGATCAAGAAGGAACTGCGTTTTGTGCGGATGTCCCAGATCCTTGAGTGGCAGGACGACGAACGGCAGCACTACCTCGATGCCCAGCAGGACCTTTCGGAGGTCGAGCGGCGGCGGTTCGCGCTGTTGGTCCGGATGTACAAGCTGCTGCACCTCAAGTACCATCTCAGTCTGCCCGAGATTCACACCCAGCTGCATCAGGCCATCGGGTCCGGTTTCCCCGATCTGGCCAGGCTGCTGCCGGTGCTCGAAGAGAACGACTCCTTCCATTGCCTCGAGGCCCTGCTCGACCAGTTGGAGCGCCTCCGGCGGATCATCCTCAGCGAGGAGAAATTCGAGCCCAAGGAGGAGATCTACTACAAACGGCACATCGCCGTCGATATCCCCTCGGTCTACGGCCGCTACAGCGAACGCAAATTCGACGCCCTGGGGTTGACCTTCCGGCTTGAGAGTCTGGCCAATGTCTACCTGGAGCGGCTGTTTGCCACGGTCAACCTTTCCTTCATCACCCAGGCGACCTTCATCCGCATCCTCAAGTGTTTGCGGCTTTTTTCCCGGGCCCTGCAGGTCGATGGCATCTCCAGTCGCCGGCTCGACACCTACATCAGCCTGCTGGCCTCGTCGATCGGCATCAAACGTTTTTCCTACACCCAGCACCTCGATATCATGCGCGGGCTGTCCGAGGGCGTGAAAGATATTATTTACGCCTACTACACCAACGTCCACCAGAACAATCTCTCCATCATCGTCCCCCAGATCGGCAAGGACAACCTGCTCCCCAAGTACCACGGCTCCTGGGATGAGAAAAATATGCCGGAGAATGTCCTGCGGCTCTCGGAGATGTTTTTTCGCGATCTGATCTCCGCCACCTTCGGCCTCCAGCACCTGGACAACTTCATCGGCAAGGTCATCCGCACCCTTGAGGCTCAGAAGGACCTGCTGGACGCCAAGACCCTGGATCTGCTGATGACCTATAATCCCGAAAAAGCGATCAGCAGCCTGCACGATGAAAACCTGCGGACCCACAACCTGATCCATCTCGGCAACAAGGGGTTCAACCTGGTGATCCTGTCCCGGGATAAAATGCCGGTGCCGCCGGCTTTCATCATCACCACCGAGATTTTCCGCTGCTATCGGGCGGTGCGCACCTTTGACCGGGCCCGGGACGAGTACATGCGGCGGGTCCGGGCCGCGATCACCGGGGTCGAGCAGCTGACCGGGCTGATCTTTGGTTCTCCTGACACACCCCTGCTGCTGTCGGTCCGTTCCGGGTCCGCCATCTCCATGCCGGGGATCATGTCCACCATCCACAACGTCGGCGCCAACGAGGAACTGGTGGCCGAGTATGTGGCCGCTCATCCGGATGCCAAATATTTTGCCTGGGATAATTTCCGGCGTTTTCTCCAATCCTGGGGCATGGCCAACGGCATGGATCGCGAGGATTTTCAGGGACTGATGGATGACCATAAAAAGCGCCATCAGGTCCTCTATAAAAAGGATTTCTCGCCGGAGCAGATGCGGCAGCTGGCGCTCAACTACCAGCAGGCGGTGCGCAAACGCGGCTACGGCATGCCCGAGGACCCCTGGCTGCAATTGATCGGCGCGGTGGATCTGGTGCTCGATTCCTGGCACACCCCCGAGGCCAGGGAGTACCGGCACCTCATGCGGGTCTCCGATGATTGGGGGACTGCGGTCATTGTCCAGGCCATGGTCTATGGTAACCTCAGCGCTCAAGCGGGCAGCGGGGTGCTCTTTACCGCCCACCCCTATCGCAAAGTGCGGCGGGTGGCCCTGTGGGGCGATTACGCCCCCGGCGATCAGGGGGAGGATATCGTTTCCGGGCTGGTCACCAGTTACCCGATTTCGGTGGAGCAGGCGGAGATCGACGGGCGCGACGAGGATATGAGCCTGGAGCGGCGCTTTCCCCAAATCTATCAGCGGCTGCTCGGTATCAGCCGGGAACTGGTTTACGACAAGGAATGGAACCCCCAGGAGATCGAGTTCACCTTCGAGGGCCCGGAACCGGAACAGCTGTTTATCCTCCAGACCCGGGACATGATCACCATCAAGAAGAAAGAGCATCTCAATGTCTTTGTCGATTCGGACCTGGCGCATAAAGCGATTCTCGCCAAAGGCATCGGGGTGTCCGGATCGGCGATGTCGGGCAAGGCGGTGTTCAACGAGGACAATATCCGCCAGCTGCGGCTGGATGAGCCCGAAACCCTGCTGATCCTCATCCGTCAGGACACGGTGCCCGAGGATATCCGCGAGATCTCGCTGGCCGACGGCCTGGTGACCTCGCGCGGCGGCCAGACTTCGCATGCCTCGGTGGTGGCCACCCGGCTGGAGAAGACCTGCGTGGTCGGCTGCCGGGACATGCAGGTCTACGAAACCGGCGAATATGCCGATATCAATGGCTTCCGCATAACCTTCGGCACTCCGATCGCCATCGACGGCCGCCATGGCCTGCTGATCGAAGGCAATTACCCCCTGCGGGAAGAAGTGCATATTCTGCCGTTGTAATCCAAGTCGTGCGACTAACATTATGAACAACATTATCCGCGCCCGGAGGCCTCGGCTTGATTCGGGCCCAGCCGGTTTTCTTATCCCTATATTTCGAGCATGAAGATCATGGGTAACACTGTCCAGCCAAACCAAGCCCCCCTAGCTGTTGCCGTTAGTCTCGAGGTTGAGGGGATGACCTGCGACCATTGCCGGCAGCGGGTGGAAACCGTGGTCAAGGCGGTGGCGGGGGTGGTGGAGGCGCGGGTGGATCTGGCAGCCGGGACCCTTTCAGTCAGCGGCGGCGATCCGGCGGCGGTGATTGGTGCCGTGAGCGCCGCCGGTTATCCGGCAAAGCTCCGGGAGGTGGAGGTTCAGGAAGGGCCGGTCGGGTTGACGCCCCTGCCGATTTTTCGGCCGGCGATCCCGGTTCCGGCGGCGCCGTCCCGGCCCTATCGCTTGCAGGTGGCGGATATGCATTGCGCCAGTTGTGTCCGACGGGTCGAGCAGGCGATTGTGGCGGTGGCGGGCGTTACTGGGGCCGAAGTCAATCTGTTTGAAAAAAGCGCCGGTGTGGTGGGCGGCGATCCGGATCAGGTGGCAGCGGCGGTCACGGCCGCAGGTTATGCGGCTACCTTGGTGGCTGCAGAGGTCCCGGCCACCGTCGATGTTTATGAAATCGACCTGTCGGGCCTGCATTGCGCCAGCTGCGTTGCCAAGGTGGAGCAGGTGATCGGTGGCGTGCCGGGTGTGGTCGAGGGGGCGGTGCATCTGGTTGAGAAAATCGCCCAGGTGCGGGGAGGCAATCCCGAACAGGTGGTGCGGGCTATCCTGGCCCAGGGCTACGGGGCGGTCCTGCGGGCGCGGACGGCGGTGGCGAACACCTTTTTTATCAAGCTGCGGCCGCTGCCCTCGGCTGGCGATCTGGAGCAGATTCTCGAGGTGTTGCAGGCCCGGGACGCGGGCACGGAACTGGTTGTCGAGGCGGACCGTCTGCGGATGTCGACCGGGCAGCATCCGGCCGATGTACTCCTGCGGCTGGCCGATATCGGCTACCAGGGGGTGCTGGAGGAGGCCTACGCCGACCCCGCCATTGAACAGGCCGAAGAAACCCGCCGGGAAATCCGTCGTTCGTGGCAGCGGGCGATCCTTGCCGGGCTGGTGGGGTTTGGCATCATGACCGGTCATATGTCGGGTTTTTTTCCGCATCTTCATGAAAGTCCGGGATTCTGGGTCGGGGCGGCCCTGCTTTGCCTGGTCACCATGGTGTTCAGCGGCCGTAACTATTTCATCAATGCCTGGAAGCAGGCCCGCCACCGATCGGCCAACATGGACACCCTGGTGGCCCTGGGTACCGGGGCGGCCTGGATTTCTTCGGTGCTGGTGATCGCTGACCCGGAATTCATCCCTGGAGCCGGCAATTACCTCTATCTGGATGCTTCGGTGATGATCCTGGCCTTTCTTCAGTTGGGCCATGCCCTGGAGACCAGGGCCAAGCGAACCACCAGCGAGGCCATCGGCGCTCTGGTCGGCCTTCGCGCCAAGACCGCCTGGGTTATCCGTTCGGCCGGGCAGGTCGAGGTCCCGGTCAGCCTGCTGCGAATCGGCGATCCGGTGCGGGTGCGCCCCGGAGAAAAGGTGCCCATCGACGGGGTGATTACCCAGGGGCGGACCACCATCGACGAATCGATGCTCACCGGCGAGCCGGTGGCGGTCGCCCGGGAGGTCGGCGATCCGGTCACCGGCGGCACAATGAACCGCAGCGGCGTGTTTGTGCTCACAGTCACCCGCCTGGGTGAGGAGACCACCCTGGCCCGGATCATCCGTCTGGTCAAATCGGCGCAGCTGAGCAAGCCGCCCATCGGTCGCCTGGTGGACCGGATCGCCGGGGTCTTTGTGCCGGTGGTGCTGCTGATCGCCCTGCTGAGCTTGGGTGCCTGGCTGGTCCTGGGGCCGGAGCCCCGTTTGGCCTTTGCCCTCACCGCCGCGATTGCGGTGCTGGTGATCGCCTGCCCCTGCGCCCTGGGACTGGCCACGCCGATTGCGATCATGGTCGGCACCAGCCGGGCCGCCGCCGAGAATGTCCTGATCCGCAACAGCGACGCCCTGCAGACCGCCGCCACCCTGACCCATGTGGTGGTCGACAAGACCGGCACCCTCACTGAAGGGCGGCCGGCGGTGGCGGCAATTTTACCGGCCGCCGGCTGCAGCGAGGCCGAGGTACTGCTCTGGGCGGCCAGTCTGGAAAGCGGCTCCGAGCACCCGCTGGCCGAGGCGGTGCTGGCGGCGCAACAGCAGCCAGGAGCACCGCTGCTGCCCCTGGAAAACTTCACCGCGATCCCCGGCCGGGGTGTGCGGGCGGACCGCGAGAACGTCGGCTACCTGCTGGGTAACGATCATTTTCTGACGGAACAGGGGCTTGCGCTGCCCGCCGAACTGGCGGCGGAGGCGGAGCGGCAGGCGGCCCAAGGGGGCACGCCGGTGTGGCTGGGCCGGGGCGATCAGGTTCTGGGGCTGCTGATTCTGAAAGATCCGGTACGTCGGGATTCGGCCGCCGCCATCGCGGCCCTGCAGCGTCTGGGGATCGTGGTGGTCATGTGCACCGGCGACAACCGGGCGACCGCCATGGCCGTGGCCCGGGAGGTCGGGATCGGCGAGGTTCACAGCGAGATTCTGCCGGAGGAGAAGCTGCGGGTGATCGAGCGATTGCAGCAACAGGGCCATAAGGTCGGCATGGTCGGCGACGGCGTCAACGACGCCCCGGCCCTGGCCCAGGCCGATACCGGCTTTGCCCTCGGCAGCGGTGCCGACGTCGCCATCGAGAACGCCGATATTACTTTGACCGGCGAAAGCCTCCACCTGGTGGCCTTGGCCATCGCCATTTCCAGCGCCACCATCCGCAACATCAAACAGAACCTGTTTGGCGCCTTTATTTATAATGTGATCGGCATCCCGTTGGCTGCCGGCCTGTTTTATCCGCTTACCGGTTGGCTGCTGGACCCGGTGTTCGCCAGCGCCGCCATGGCGTTTTCCTCGGTGACCGTGGTCACCAACGCCAACCGGCTCCGGTATTTCCGGCCCAATTAAAGGGACGCATCGGACGCATCACGAGGGACGGGCCGCGCGCGAGCCAATAGTTGTCACAGGCTTTTGCGCTTGTTTTTTCTTCAAGGTAATGCTAGTTGCAGCGTTCCCGTTTGAACCCCCAGGAAAGGAAGGCCATGGACAACCTCTTTGCCAGAATCACCTATATTTTCGATCCGCTCCAGACTTTTTACGAGCATGAACGGCTGTACCGCAAAATTTCGGTAGCCATGGTCTTTCTGTTTCTGTGCAGCCTGGCAGTAATTGAGTTGAATCGCCAGCATCTCCTGCCCGCCGCCCTGGCGGCCATCGTACCGGTAAACCATTTTTTCGCGGTCCATGCGGCCTTTACCGTTATCCTCATCCTTGAGGTCATCAGCCTGATCTTTGTTCTGCCCTGTTCCTTTTCCCGTTCGCTGGGCAAGCAGTTCGAAATTCTTTCGTTGATCCTGATCCGTAATGCCTTCAAGGAATTGTCGTATTTTGCCGAACCGATCAGTTATCTGGGCAATGAAGAGCGGGTGCTGCATATTCTGGCCAGCGGCTTTGGGGCGCTGCTGGTTTTTGGGCTGCTCGGGTTCTATTACAAGATCCAGAAACGGAGTGAAGAGGATGGCCGCCATATGGATTTATATGGGTTTGTGGCCTCTAAAAAAGCGATTTCCCTGCTGCTGTTGTTCTCGTTTATCCTCATGGGCGGGTATTCTGCCTATCAGACCATCCTGGGGGTGGAGCATCCGGATTTTCTCCACGGTTTTTATACCCAGCTGATTCTCACCGACATTCTCATCGTCCTGGTTTCCCAGTGCTTTCATCCGTCGGCCAAGATGATCTTCCGTAACTCCGGTTATGCCCTCTCGACCCTGATGATCCGAATCGCCCTGATCGCCCCGGTGTATTCCAACGTCCTGCTGGGAACCGCGGCGATGGTTTTCGCGATCCTCCTGACCTTGGCCAACCAGCATCTGTTTCAGCAGCAGAAGATGTGATGGTGGGGCTGCGCTGGGGGGTGGCAGGGGACGCGCTCAAAAACAGCAACCAGACGTCGAAGAAGAAAACCGCCCGTCGAGCTTGCACGCCAGCACCGGATTGATGGCGGTTGACGGCGTCAGCTTCGGGGAGTGCCCCGTCAAAGAAGAGCCCCAGGTTGGATTGAAGCTGTGTGTATGAGCAAGAAGGGGCCTTTCTTCAGGTGGGCTTGACGCAGACGGCCTTTCTGGACAAAAAGTCGCGGGAGGCAGGCAATACACCGCTCTCTCTTCATCTCAACCAAGGGCGCTCTCAAAGATGCCGCCAAAATCGAGGGAGTAGGGGATGATAACTTTCTCCTGCCTCCGGGCCTGCATTCCCTCAAAGGCGATTATTATATAACAGTGTCGCTTGGGATCATGGCCAAAGACCAAGAGAAGTTGAAAGCAGTCGGATTGAAGGCGGTTGCAAACTTGGGCAAGTATTCGGCTCAATAACAGAGGTTGTGTTGCTTGAACAAAGGAGAGCAAAGATGAAGTATATGAAGGAAGTCCACAGAAGCACTATTAAACTCATTTCGTTAATTGTCCTCCTTTACCTCCCTGCCATGGGGACGGCCTGGGGCGCAGATATAAAAGGAGGAAAGGATCATCCTGCGGCTGGAAGGGTTTCAGGGTCTGAAATCCTGGTTTATAAAAGCCTCAATTTCGATACCTACAATCTGCCGCTGGGTCCGGCCAAGCGAACGGAGGAGGGGGGGCACATCTTTACCAATCAGAAAAAGGTTGAAGGGGCTGTGGCCAGGATCACCTATATTGCGCCGGAAGGCGTGGGGCCAGAGGAGGTTGTCGGCAACTACCGGGAACTCTTCCAGAAGAAGAGCTTTGAAACGCTTTTTGAGGCCAAGGGCGATGATTTTGGCAGCTATGACGAGTTCGTGAAAGCAGCCAGGTATGAGCCGGTTTTTGTCAGCAGTGGTGGCGCGAAAAGCTATGTTGCCGGTAAACTGGCAGGGCAGAACAGCGATGTCTATGTGTCGGTGTATGCGGCTGAAAATACGTTCTGGGGTTTTGAAATCAAGGTCGGCAAAGCTGAGGCTAAAAAAGGCCGCACCTATTATCAGGTCGACGTGATCGAGACAAAACCCCTCCAGAGTACTTTAACGGTCGTCAAGGCCGAGGAGATGAACCTCGATCTTTCAAAGACGGGCAAAGTGGCGCTCTACGGGATACTGTTCGATCTTGATAAGACCGAGATCAAAACGGAATCAAAACCAGCACTTGATGAAATTGCCAAACTTCTCAAGCAGACCCCTGACCTGAAGCTCCTGGTGGTGGGACATACCGACAATCAGGGCGAAATGCAGTATAACCAGGATCTTTCGCGTCGAAGAGCGGAGGCAGTTGTGAAGGCGCTGGGCGCAGAGTACGGCATAGCAGCAGGACGGCTGTCTGCCCATGGCGTGGGGATGCTCGCGCCTGCCGCTACCAATGATTCCGAAGACGGCCGGGCAAAGAACCGGCGGGTTGAGCTGGTGAAAAAATAAAAGAACAGCCGGGGCCGGTGAGCCAGGTAGTGTGGGCACGCTGTTTGTGCCCACCAGTGCAGATTCAACAGGTAAAAATCTGGAGCACCATCCGTATTGAAACCGGTGAAGCTCCCCCTTTACTTGCGCCCTTCTTTACCAAATGGATGGTGGGCATAAAAGCCTGTCCACCCTTGTATGATGAAATTTAATGGAATGTTGTCGAGGGGGAGTAACATAGCA
>CAZJEX010000036.1:0-25048 GCA_964545155.1 uncultured Desulfobulbus sp.
AATCGTATGATTGATGAGGCTTTTTTTTGCCACAGCATCCGCAACCTGGATAATCTAGGCAATTATGATTGAAAGCCCGAATCTGATTATTCATCGGAAGGGTTTGATAATTATGTGATGGTTGCAACAAGCTTTATGGTAACGTATCTTCCTTATTCCCGTAATTTTTTTCTAGGGGCTGAAAATGAGGAGGCTATTTGACTCCTTAATTCTTGGGATGCATCGATAACCAATCGATTGTTGCAATAAACCGGATGCTTATCTTACCTGATAGGTCGGACCGCTGCGCGCTCCGCCTATCAGGCCAATAGAGCGGAGTGTGGCGATTTGCCAGCTGGCATGGCTGCGCCACGCCGCAGACAAATCGCCACACTCCGCTCATCCGCGGGTCGATAGGCGCAATAGAGAAGGATGATTTTGCCATTATGCGCCACATTCCTGTAGACAATAAAAAACCTGATCAAAAAGGTCGGTTATATGTAGTGGCAACTCCCATAGGCAATCTTGGCGATCTAAGCCACAGAGCTATTACCACCTTAACCACGGTTGATTTGATCGCCTGTGAAGATACGCGGCATACTAAAAATCTTTGTCGACATCTGCAGATCAACACTCCGTTGACCAGTTATTATCGCGAAAAAGAGCAAGAAAAATCGGAACAACTCCTGCAAAAGCTTCTTTCCGGCAAGAATGTAGCTTTGGTCTCTGATGCTGGAACACCAGCGGTTTCTGATCCGGGAGCTATTCTTGTTAGTAAAGCAAGAGCCGCTGGTGTTGAAATTGTTGCGGTTGCCGGCCCTTCGGCTCTTGCCGCCGCCTTATCCATTGCCGGATTAGCGCAGACGAGTTTTTTCTTTGGCGGATTTCTTCCTTCAAATAAATCCGATCGCCGTAAAACTCTCCGGACACTTTCCAGTTTGCCATTTACTCTTATTTTTTACGAATCACCGCATCGTATCAGCTCCACTTTGGCTGACATGCTTTCTCTTCTTGGAGACCGGAAAGCCCAGCTTTTTCGTGAATTGACTAAGATTCATGAAGAGTGTCAGGAGGGTACCGTGTCGACTCTCCATAACCAGATTGTCAAGAACGGCGTCAAAGGCGAACTGGTGCTCATCGTCGAGGGGGCGGCTCCCCCCTCGACCGAGAAACCAGACAAGCTTGACGAACTGCTCTTTTGGTATAGAGATACAATGCGCTCGACCTTGAAAGATGCTGTTCAAGCGATTGCCGAAGATCTTGATTTGCCTAGATCCATGGTATACAAAAAAGCCCTGTCGATCTGGCAGGATAGTGTGTAGCTGCAATAGCGCCCCCCTTTTTACCGATTGACTTTTCGCTAGGCTGTTTTTTACAATACAGTCGAAATTTGTCGTGTAAGACCGAAGGTCGGACTGTATTCTCAATAACTGAAGATTGCAAAACAGGCTGTCCCTATCCTCGCTAAAGATTCCTGATCGGTTGTTCCGGGAGGCTTTGGAACGATATAGACCCTGGATGATCGTTCATTTCAAAAACGTACGTTCAAAAGTCCAACCACTATTTTCTTCAGGATAGCCGCAATGGTCAATTATTTTTTCTTAGATAATAAAATGGTGAAGATGGCCAGCGGTGACAGCACCGTCAGCCCGAATATTTTCTGGATCGATTTGATAAATCCTACCGATGACGAAAAACATCAGGTTGAGAGGGATTTTCGTGTTGAACTCTTTACCAAGCAAGAGAGTGAAGAAATTGAAAGCAGTTCGAAATACGTCGAGACTGAAGACGAGATTGGTATCAACCTTAATTTCCTCATTCAGGAGAATGACAATTTCATCAACGAGCCGGTATCATTTATCATAAAAGATAAGATCTTGATAACGCAGCGTACCCATGAATTCAGATCGTTCTCCGAGACCTATCGTAAATTGCGGGCAATCAAACCGGTTGATGGCGACGATATTTTTTTAACCATTCTCGAAACCCGTATCGACTTCGATGCCGACCTGATCGAGACGATCACGGATCGAATTTCCGCGATCAGCAAGCAGATGATCGGCGACAAGGAACCCAATAAAGAGATACTGCTGAAAATTACGGCGTTGCAGGAATCAACCATATCTATCCGCGAGAATATTGTCGAGAAACAGCGGATTCTCTCTTCTTTGCTCAAAAGCAAGATGTTCCCGAAAGAGGATTATGAAAATATGCGCATCATGATTAAGGACATCGGTTCGCTCCTTGATCATACCTCGTTTAATTTCGAGCGTCTCGAATTTCTCCAGAATACCTTTCTCGGCCTAGTTGATATGGAACAGAACCGGGTCATCAAGATTTTTACCGTGGTCACCGTGATCTTCATGCCTCCGACCCTCATCGCCAGCGCCTATGGTATGAATTTCAAATACATGCCTGAACTGGATCAGATCTGGGGGTATCCATTTGCGATCTTGCTGATGTTCCTTTCTTCAGCCATGACGCTGATCTTTTTTCGAACGAAAAAGTGGTTGTAATCATTAGGCTACAGAACCCTTCTCTTTGTTGCGAGAGGGCTTGGCCATACTGGTGTTGGACATCGAATCCCTGCCCCTGCTCCCCTTTGAAGAGGTTGAATCTTGGCCCCCTTTTTCTCCAACGGTAGACAGAAACTCCTTTATCTCCTGGTGGCCGCTGGGGTCGTGGGTTGGTTGTTGTCACAGACCATGCAACCCTCGCCGCATGATTCCAAGGCCATATCCCGCCCAATTGACGCCCGTGGCGATCTTGCCAGTGACGAAAAAAACACCATCGATATCTTTCGTAACGCTGCTCCTTCAGTGGTGTATATCACCAGCATCGCTGTGCGGCGGAACCTGTTTAGCCTCAATGTCTATGAAATTCCCCAAGGGACGGGTTCCGGGTTTATCTGGGATAAACAAGGCCGGATTGTCACGAATTACCATGTCATTTCCGATGCTAGTCGACTGGAGGTCACCCTGGCCGATCGCAGTTCCTGGAAAGCGGTACTGGTGGGGGCGGCGCCTGATCGCGATATCGCAGTTCTGCAGATTTCCGCGCCTGTCGATAAACTCAGACCGCTGGCCATCGGTGAGTCCAAGAATCTGCTGGTAGGGCAAAAGGTGTTTGCCATCGGAAACCCCTTCGGCCTTGACCAGACACTGACCACCGGGGTGGTCAGTGCGCTTGGTCGTGAGATAACAGCGGTCACTGGACGGACCATCCGTGATGTCATTCAAACCGATGCGGCGATCAACCCGGGCAATTCCGGTGGTCCGCTTCTGGATAGCGCCGGCAGGTTGATCGGGGTCAATACCGCCATCTACAGCCCCTCTGGAGCCAGTTCGGGGATAGGTTTTGCCGTGCCGGTGGGCGAGGTTAACCGGGTGGTGCCACAAATTATCAGTCGGGGAAAAGTGATTCGTCCGGGACTGGGGATCACGCTTGCCAACCGTCACCTGACCGAAGAGTTGGGTCTAGGAGGCGTGTTGGTGCTCAAGGTTTTCCCTGGATCTACTGCCGAAAAGGCTGGTTTGAGGGGTACGACCCAAGTGCGCGATGGGTTGGCGGTGGGTGATGTTATCCTGGCGGTAAACAACAAGAAAGTAACCGACTACGATATGTTGCGCGATGAACTCGAGCGGTACGATGTTGGTGAAACTGTTATCCTCTCTGTGTCGCGTGATGCCGCCACCGTTGAGATCACGGTTACCCTGGAGGCGATGAATTAAGGCTCTACGTTAATGGACCATTACAGCAGCGATGGTTTTTTCTTCCGGTCGTTGGCGGTCAAACGTCCGACGAGCCAACCGAACAGGAGGACAATGCTGCCAGCGAGAAACCATTTGATCGATTCATTTTTTTCGAGAACGGTGTTTTCAATTTGGGTGGCGGCAAGTTTGGCCTGTAATTCTTCGATCTGAAGTTGGGCCTCACCAAGGGAGGTTTTCGCGTGCAGCATACTATTGGGATCCCCCGCCAGTGTCTGGTATTTATCGGCGATGGTGTTACGATCGGCGGTGCAGGTAGCGAGATCTTTGCGCAAGCGGCCATTTTCATCGGCCAGTTCTTTAAACCGTGCCGGGACATCAACAGGGACCGTTTCGGCCCCTGCAGCTCCCTTAAGATTGCTGGGCGGCAAAAGGGGTGCCTGGCTGAGAAAGCGACTGCGCACCCATCCCTCGGTGTTGTTCTGCAACCGGATCAGCGACCACTCATTATCCCCCTGAACTAACTCAACCGAGGTGCCCATCGGTACGTTGGCAATGGTTTTGGCTGTGTTATTCTGGGACTGCCGGACACTGACATCCAAGCTTGGCTTGATATATCTGGTCTCGGCCAGGACTGGAGAGACGGCCAGGCAACCGAGTAGGACAAGTGAGATGACGGTGTAGGTGGGGCGATGACAAGGGGTCAGTATATGCATTGAATAAAATTCCTGATGGACAAAGGATAAAAAAGATAAGGTCTGCAAGTGGAGTATTGTTGCCCTTTAACCTGCAGGAAAAAAGACCTTGGCCGGTATTTCCAGCCAGGGTGGAGGGCAAGCCGGAAAAACATCCTGCAAAAAAAGTTATTTTTTAATGCGCCAAACTACCACGAATCGCTTTGTATCGCCAGATTCCAATGAGCAGGCAGCCAAAATATTTTTTTAGAAAGTTCAGACGGTGTCACCTCGGTCCGCAAAGGAAAAAAACTAAAAAATATGCCTTAAAATTCTCCGCGGAGTGGATTTTTCCCTTGACAGAGAAGTTGATTTTTAGCGTGTGTTTTTGGGAAAACATTTATCTGAAATCCTGTAGGAATCCCGGAAGGAATGTCTCCATCCCAGCATGGGGCAACGGTTGCGCTGGGAAGAGGCCGGCGGTGTAGCCCCGTTTGCGAAACGGGGCTAATAAGCGTGGATTGCGGCTGATGATATGGACCGGTACCGACCAAGGCTCCCCCGGGCCGGTGAGTTGCAAATTGGGTTGATGATCGCCCAGAATGATAATGAGCGTGTCTCCAGAAACATATTGGGCTAGATAGTCCCCGAGGATGTCAAATTCATATTGTAGAGAGCGTAAGTAGGCCACGCCCGCATTTTTGAGATTTGACCACTCTGTGGGAAAAAAGACCGGTTCGCGCGTCTTGTAGAGGCTACCATCGCCAATCGTTTCCCAATCCATGATATAAGGCGGTTGAATATTGAACGAGGCATGACTGCTGATCAGGGCGTAGCGGGCGAAAATTGGTTTTGCTGGTGCAAGGAATTCGCGGCGTCGTACCCAGTCGAGCACGAATTGATCAGGCATGGGCGCCCAGCCGAAAGCGGGCCCTTGGTACTCGAAATGCCAGGCGTAATAGTCCTGATCGTAGCCGAAATAGGCCCCCTGTGGAAAGACGAACCGGGTGCCCGGCATGACCGAGACGGTGCGATACCCGTTTTTACCGAAAATTGCAGCCATAGGCTCCAACGAGGAACGGAGCAGCGCTGTCTCCTCAAGGTCGTTCCCCACCCGTACGCCAGATTCCAAGGTGCCGTGGGCCAGCCAGGATTCCCCCCCGTAGGTGGAGGACACCAGATACGAAGACACCGCCTCGAAGCCGTGCTGCGCAAGCACGTTGCCAAAGTGGTCCATGGTCGATGCCATCACCTGCCGGTATTGGGGCTGGTTGAAGACCACCCGTCCATAGGATTCGATGAAAAACAGCAGCACGTCCGCTCCGCCGAGACCGTTGAGGGTGGCGGCAGGGCCGGCCGATCGTTCCTGAGCGGTCTGCGCCAGTTGGGCGACAAAAGCCTGCTGTTGTTCGATCTGCCGGTGGATCGAGCGAATTTCCTTCCCCAGGCGAACCAGAGCCAACGGCTTGGCAGAGTGCCATCCCCAGAGCAGGGTCGCACCCACGACCAGGCCCGATACCCCCAGAAACGGAACCCGGATCCGATGGTCGGTCAGCGCCTTGGCCGCCGCTTGCCAAGCCTGCCAGCTTAGGGCGCAAATCCCCAGTATTGCCAGTGTCGCACCCGCAGCCAGCAGAGGGAAATCCCCCTGGCGCGAGGAGGTCTTGAGCAGATCGTAGAGTCCGTAGAGGTAGCCGGAATCGATATAGAGGTTGAAGGGCCGGTCAAGGTACATGGGCACGACGGTGTCGCCGATACGAATCAGGCGCAGGGCAAGGAAGATCGCCCATATCGCTAGCGTGGTCCAGAACTGGCAGCGTTTACCCCAGCAGGCCGCCAGGGCCAAGGGGAGAAGCAGGAGCAAAACATCCGGGGACGGCAGGAGCAGGTGCCAGGAAACAAGAGGGTCAGCCGGATATTGAAAATTCAGCAGGACGCTGAGGACGCCGATGGCCGCAGCCAGGGCCAGCGTTGGCGACCAGGAGCGGATCCCGAATTTCATGGCAGCGGCGGTTGGCGACGGGCGAGGAAATCGAGATTGCGGGCCATAAACGACAAGGTGCCCGCCTTGACCTGCTGGTGCCGGGTGCGCGCCCAGGTTGCCAGGCCCGATGGTGCCGGGCCGCTTCTTCCGGTCAGTTCTTGTTCCACTGTGGCGATAATGGCATGGAGAAACAACGATTCATCTGCTGAATACGCCTCGTTCCGGGCATGGATGACCCAATCCGAACTGCCTGCGGTCAGGAGTTCAAGGCCCGGCCGCTGCAGGAAATGCAGCAGTCGACGGCCGGTATGGCTTGCCCCGGTCAGCCGTGCCTCCATGGAGGCGTGATATCGCGCCAGTATTTCCTGTTCTATCCCGCCGGGGTATTCGGGCAGGAAGAGGGTGGAGCCGTCGAAATTGCAGGTGAGATACGCCAGGCCACCGGGGGTCAACTGCGCCAGGAGCCCCGGCAGTACCGCCGCCAGATTAATCAGGTCCAGCACGGCATGGGCGATGATCAGATGCAAGGTGCCCAGGGTATGGGTTCGCTGGGCCAGTTCCTCGGCACAGACTTGTTCAAGCAACAGGGAAATCTCTGCGTGGGCGGTGACCAGCAGGCCGCACTGATCCCCTGACCAGTGCAACGAATAGCCCTGTCCATCAGCCCAGGCGGCAAGGTATTGGCGGGCTTGCCGAAGGTGGGCTCCATCGCTGTCGGTCGCCAGATAGGTTACCGGTCCGGTCAACAAGCCCCAGTCGACCATTCGAGTCAGCATGGTGCCGATTCCGGCGCCGATCTCCATAATATTCGCCGGTTTTGCTGCGGTTGCCCGCGGTAGCGTCTGGCAGAGCTCGGCCCAGACCAGCCGATTCAGCGCCCGGTCATCGATGGATTTCTTGGCGGCGAGATAGCTGCCGGCAAAATTATTTGGTTGCACTGGCATCCCTCGGTGCTGCGGTTCCCGTCGATCGGATGGGCTCGACGATTCGCCCCCGGCCTGTAGCGCCATGCATCGATTGCAGGAAGCCATCAATGGCGGCAATGTTGTCTTGCCAACCGGGGCGGGACGCATAGGTCGCGCGGGCGGCCAGGGAGAGATGGAGCAAGCCTTCGCGATCTTGCTGCAGTCGCAGCAGCAGCGGTTCCAGCCCCGCCAGGTCATCAGGGGCGAGCAGGAACCCGTTATTCCCATGGCTGACGGTCTCGGCGGCGGCCCCTGTCAGGCTACCGATAGCCGGCAGGCCAAAGGCCATGGCTTCCAGCATGGCAATGCCAAATCCCTCGTAGGCATACGGCATGCAGAAAACGTGGCTGGTGCGCAGCAGCTCGATCAGGGCCTCGTCCCCACAAGAGCCGACCAGGCGGACCGAATTAGCCAGGCCCAGCTGCTGGATGCGTTGCCGGACTTCGGCGGTGTGGGCCGGGTCAAAGTCGAGACCTCCGGCGACGGTCAGGCGCCAGAGGGCGCGGTCCACTGCGGCCAGGGCGTCGAGCAAGGGCAGTAGTCCTTTTCTGGGGATGAGGATTCCCAGGAAGAGGAGTTCCAGCGGGCCGGGTTGGCTGGTCCGCCTACGGATGTGCTCAATGGCCAGGGGGCTGCCGAAACGGTCTCCGGCAGGGGAGGCGATCACTTGGGGTTGGCGGTCGCCCACCAGCGCCGTCACGGTCCGGCGGGTGGTCTCCGAGTTGAAGATACAACCGTCCACCGAGGCCAGATATCGTCGTTCGGCCAAGGCCAGCAGCCAGTTCTGCCAGCCGGGGCGTGGCTCTCGACAGCGGATGTGATGGACAATGGCCACCACCGGCGGCCCGTTCATCCGGCGCAATTGTTGGTTGACCATGAACAAAGAGGGGTGGCAGAGTTCGTCCTGCAGGAGGAGGTCGAATCGTCCATCCTGGAGTCGCCGGCAAAGCCCGGGGGACCATCCCTGGCTAAGCTGTTGCCGATAGGAGCCGCCAGGGAGACTGATCACTTCCACCTCATGGCCGAGCCGCGAAAGGCCCTGGGCCACGATCCGGTCATAGAGATAGCCGCCGGTCATGGTTTCCAGGCTGCCGTAGATGATCAAACCGATGCGCATCAGAGGGGGGCTCGATAAGAAGTCCAGGCGATGTCATCTTCCCAGAGGGTAACGGTCAGGGCTTCGAGGCGAAAATGGGCGAGTCGTGCCTTGAAGGCGTCATGGAGGACGGTGGCCAAGCGTTCGATGCTGGGGTTGAGACCGGTGAAGGCTGCCAGCTCGTTCAGGGTTTGGCCGGAGAAATCAGCGGTCACCGCTTCCAGATGCTGCTCAACCTCGACAATATCAACCAAATAGCCGTGTTGGTCCAAGCTCTTGGCTTCCAGGACCAGTTCCATCCGGTATCGATGGGCATGCTCGATGTTTTCCGCCCCCCAATCACCGCCGATCAGATAATGCCTGGCGCTGAATTCGCGCCGCATACCAAGACTGTACATGCCGTTGTCACTCCAGGTTGAATATTACCGTTTGCTGGCGGATCGGTGCTCGAGGATGACTTGAATGGTCTCGCCGGGGCTGCGGTCAATGAGTGCATAGGCCTGAGCGGCCTCTGCCAGGGGGAAACAATGGGTGATGCAGGCTCCGGGGGCCACCTGGCGGAGCATCTCCCAGGCGGTTTCCAGGCGGCGGCCGGTCGACCAACGTCCCGAGAGGGCCGGGGCTAGAGTGCTCACCTGGGAGCTGATCAGGGTGAGGCGGCCGCGATGGAAGGAAGAACCCAGGTCCAGTTCAACCTTTTTACTGCCGTACCAGGAGCCGACCACTACCCGGCCGGTGGGGCGGGTCAGGGTCAGTGCCGTGTTCAGGCCCGACGGGTTGCCTGAAAGTTCGTAAACCAGATCCGCCTGGCCACCCTGGCCGGGAATTGCGCCCAGCCGGGTTGAGAGGTCCGGGGTCGCCGGATCAAGACAGGAGCCTGCACCAAGGCGAATCGAGGCCGCCCGCCGCAGCGGGTGAGATTCAAGGGCGGTCAGCGATGCCAGTGGGAAGCGGGCGAGCAGTGCGGTGGTGAGCAGGCCGACGATTCCCTGACCGATAACGATCACCTGTTCGCCGATCAGCGGGCAGCCGTCCAGGAGGAGGTTGACCGCGGTCTCCATATTGGGGAGAAAAAGGGCGGTTTCATCATCCAGGTCATCGGGAATGGGATGCAGGGTCGAGGGATGGGCGCAGAAGAGGTCTTCGTGGGGATGGAAGGCAAAGACCCGGCGGCCGCGCCAGTCACCCGTTACCGCCGCGCCGGTCGCTCGTACCCGGCCGACCGTGCAATAGCCGTAGGTCAAGGGATAGCCAAAGGTCCCGGTCAACCCGTCGAGGGTGGCGTCGACCGTGACCCCCGGCGGCCACTGGCCCCGGTACACCAGCATTTCCGTGCCCGGACTGATCGCGGAGAGGTGGGTCTCCACCAGCACCTGGTCGGCGGTCGGCTGCGGTGCCGGCCCCACGTGTATCGCGACCCGGCCGGGTTCGACAAATTCGAGCCGATGCTGCTTCATGCGTCCTGCCATTGCGGCCGCGCCCAGAGGATAAGGTCCGGTCCGCAGGGTTGGTAGTGGATGGGGTTGAGATGCAGAAGCGATCCATTGCGCACCGCCGGTCGATCCAGAACCGGCAACCCTCCGACCAACCGGGGGGCGATGGTGATGATCAATTGGTCCACCAGGCGTGCCTCAATAAAGCTGGTGATCACCTGGCCGCCGCCTTCCACCATTAAGCTCCTGATGCCGCGCTCGCCGAGTTGCCGGAGCAGATGGGGCAGGTCCACCCTGCCTTGGCGGTCGTGGCGGCAGCGGATGACCTCCGCGCCCTGATTGACCACGGCGCTGATCCGTTCGCGATCGCTCTGTTCGGTGCAGGCCAGCCAGCAGTTGAGGTCGGTGCGTTCCAGGAGGCGGGCCTGCAGGGGAATCCGCAGCCTGCTGTCAAGGACGATGGGCTGGGGACTGGTCCCCTCGGCAAGCCGGACGGTGAGCAGGGGATTGTCGATCAGCAGGGTGTTGATGCCGATGACAATACCGTCGCAGGCGGCGCGGATGCGATGGGTGAGGATCATGGATTGATCGCCGCTTAGCCGAAGCTGTTCCCGATTCCGGGTGGCGATGCTGCCATCCACGCTTTGGGCATAAGAAACCGTGACCAAGGGACGATGATGCTCGGCAAGGAATTGCTCGGCCAGGAATGGTAAACGATCCAGCCATTGTTCGGGATCGATAGGGCCTTGGCTGTCGCCGTGGTTTGGGGGAGGGGCGTCACAATGCAGCATAGTTTTTTAGAATGCCCCTCCTTGAGTCTGGAAACCAGGGATACGATTCAAAAACCGAAAAAAGATGGGGCGGGGCGGAAAACCGAGTCGAGGCCCGAGGGTTTTCTTGTGATTTGTCAACCAGCTGCGTCTTGCCACCCTGCGATTTAGGTTACAGTACTGGCCTTGCCCGGGCAAGTCAAATACTTCATAATCAATCCTAAACCGGCCAAGCTAAAGAGGATATCGCGAAATCGAATGAGCAGGCAGAGGCTGAGGCCAAGACCACTCCCCAGGCCAAGAGAGCCCGTCACCCAGGGCAGTGCGGATTCGAGGACGCCAAGACCGGCCGGCAAAGGGGTGAGGAACGTAAGGCGTGCGGTAATCACCAGCGCGAGCAATTGGGACCAAGACAATGCCTCCCCCAAAAAAAACGACATCAACCAAAATTCCGCCAACATTCCGAGCCAGTGGCCCAGGGAACAAAGATTGGCCAGCAGAAACGAACGGCGATGCTCGTGCCAGAGGGATTCGGCCATGGTCTCTCCCTGAATAATGGCCCTCAGCAATCTTAGGGCGGTATCAGAGGAGAGTACATGATACTTGCTGCTTACTCGCATGAACCAGGAAATGATTCCGGAGAGGGGGCGCTTTCCTGTGAACAGCGCCCTCAGGAGAGCGATGAGAACACCCAACATGATAAACGCCAAGAGCAGTGTACCGCTCCCGGCAAAGGGGACGCTGCCTGTGGCTATCAGCATGACGAGGCTGCAGATGAGAACCACGATGCTGGCCAGAAGCTCCAGCAAACGGTCCAGAGCCACTGAGGTCGTGGCCACTGCCAGGGGAATTTGCTGTTGTTGATGCAGCAGATAAACGAACAGGGGTTCTCCGCCGAAATGCGGGCCAGGGGTGAGGTAGCTGACCGCGTTGGCCGATAGGCGATACGCGCAGAGGGAGGATAACTTGACGGGCAGGCCTAAAGCCCATAAGAGCTGCCACCCGCGGGCGGTCATCAGGGGCAGCATGAGAAGATTGAGCGCCAGCAGACTCAGGAGTGCGAACGGGCCGATTCCGGACAAATATTTCCAGGCCTCGGCCCAGGCTTGTCCTTGCAAGGCATGCCAGGCCAAAGCCAAACCGAGCACCAGCAGCAGCCCGCGCCAGCCGGTAATGGCGTTGAAAAAATTTCCGACAGGTGATTTGGAGTGCATGGTCATGCGTTGCTGCTCCAGGTTACGGAGGCATCCTGGGTGCGGCGATAGAGGATTTGGTCCTCCGGGGCCCAGAGGGAGAGGGGGCCGGTGCCGGTCAGCATCAGGGTGGCGGCCAGGCCAAAGAGGACCAGGACAGAAAGATTCGACCCGAACGGAGTCAGGTTGCAGCTCAGTATCAGAGCGAGCAAAAGCGCGGCACTCCGGCCCATGCAGCCCAGGGCGGCCAGCAGGCAGCAAAGGCTCTGGGCTGCTAACCAGAAGGACGATGCCTGGTAGGAATCGTTTGCCGTGAGTGGTGTGATTCCAGCGGCCAGCATGCTCAAACGTAGCGCCAGAGGAAAAAATCGGGTCAAGATGCGGCCGGCCCAATGATCCAGCAAGGTTTCCTGGTTGTTGTCGATGTTTATCCGGCAGGAGACCACCAGCCAGTCCCGGATAAAACCGGCCAGCAGCGGTGTCATTACCAGCAGGGCGGCGATGGAGGTGAAGGCTGGATCGAACATGGGGAGCAGCGCCATGGCCGCCAATCCCATCTGGATGCCGGCGATAATCCTCGAGTAGGGCCGCGATTGCAGTGGGATTATGGGTCGATGCCGCTGCCGGCGCCACCAGATGCCGAAGATGAAGCAGTAATAGGCCAGCCCCACCAGGAGCGAGAGAACCGGCAACCGCTGGAGGCAGACGGCTAGCAGCAGGGCCACCAGCAACCCTGCGGCATCGGTTTCAATATCCAACAGCTGGCCGAGTTCGGTTTCCCGATGCTGTCTGCGGGCCACAAAACCGTCCATCAGGTCGGCCAGGGAAATGGCCAGATAGAGCAGCCCCGGAGCCCAGGTAAGCATCGGTGGCCAGGCATGGCCCGGTGGGACGGCCAGGGGCAGGAAGCCGGCAAGGGCGACAATGGCGGCAGCGCGCAGCAGGGTGATCCAGGTGGCTGCACCCAAGGTGGGGAACGGTCGGTCGGTTTCGCCGCATCGGTGGTTGGTTCCCAGGTGGGTTATCAGTTGTCGTTGCAGATAGATTGCCACTGTAAGTCCCGGCAGCAGGGAGAGAAGGGTCAGGGGATGCTGGCTGAAAAGGGGGCGGCAGAGGTAAAGGGTCGCCAGCCAGGGACAGAGGAGCAGGGCGGCTGCCAGCCATGCCTGCCGGTGCAAGGAGGACGGTATCATGGCCGGCGGGTTCGATGGGGTTGTCATTCGAGCAGGTTCGACCGGAGGGCCGCGAGCGTCGTTTCGTCCAGCCCGGCCTTGGTCAGCAGGTATTGGTCGACGGTGCCGTAGGATTGGTACAGGTGTGCAAGCATGGCGGCCAGCGGTTCCATGGGGGCTTGCAGGTAGGGTGCGGCCCGCTCCGGCGCGATGCCAAGTTCGGCGTATCTGGCGTAGATAGGTTGCAGGCGCTCGGCATTGCAGAGGTTGGAGAGGTCGTGGTCCCGGAAGATGTCTTCCTCCCGCACCCCCAGGGTCAGCAGCAGCAAGGTTGCGCAGATTCCGGTGCGATCCTTACCGCCGGTACAGTGAAAGACCAGGGGGAGGTTGGCAGGTTCGGCAATGAGGCGCAAAATCTGGCCCCATGTCGGCCCGAAATCCTCAAGGTATTGTCGGTACAGGTTGATAAAGAAATCGAGCGACAGCCAGTCGCTTTCTCCGGATCGAAGGCGATCCATGGCCAAGGCCGGATCAAAGTTTGCGGCTTGCACCGGAAGGAGGAGGTGGCAAATGGAGCCGTCGCCGGGCAGGAGGTCGGGGTGTCGCTGCTGTTCCTGGAGCGTTCGCAAGTCGCAGACCACCTTGAATCGGAGGCGCCGCAGCATCTCGTGATCCTCGGCGGTCAAGCGGGAGAGATGATCGGAACGGAATACCAGTCCTCGCTTCACCTGCCGTTTGTGCACCGTCTGGTAACCGCCGAGATCGCGAAAATTGACAGCCCCGGAGAGTGGCAGTCGTTGGGGGCAAGGAGGGCGAGTCTCGAGGTCCGGCATGGCGATATGGGCGTTGGGTTGAGTCTGCAAAATCGTTTGGTCACCACTAGAGGTGGCCGGGTGAAGGGGCCAATTTTTCTAGTTTACCGGGTTAGATGCGTCTTCAGTCCTTTTTCTTGCGGTGATGTCAACATGGGCCGCCAACCAGTTGCCCTCGCCAATGCAACCAACGGACAGCAGCATGGTCAGGCGTTTGCCGTTTTTGCAGACATACTCTTCTTCCACTGCCCGAATGGCGGCGTTCTTCATGCGATCAGGATTTTCGAAGGTGGCTTCCCAGCAGGCTTCGGAACGGGCGCGTTGCTCAGTGTTAGGCATTGCCAGGGCCCGAAAGTCATCCAGGGTTTTCACTTCGCTGGCAGTATAGCCGTAGGTCTCTTTGAAACTGCGATTGAAATACTCGAAAACCAGCTGCCCGTTGTGTTTAACTATCCAGATCAAGGGGATAGGGGCGGCATCAAAAAGCTGCAGGAAGCGTTTTTCCTGGGCAAGTTCGTCTTCGGTGATGTCCTGAATAATCCCTTTTAAACGCAAGGGAGAACCAAATTCAGCCAGGCTGATCTGGCCCAGATTGCGGATGATCTTCACCCGCCCGTCGGGCATGAGCAGGCGGTGTTTGATATCATAAGGCGTGCGCTTTTTGCGCAAGGTGTCGAAGGCCTGCCTTGCCAGATCGAGGTCCTCCGGATAGACCAGTTCAAAGAATCGTGCCGGCGAGGCGTCGATCTGCTTCGGGTCGATTTCAAGAATATTAAATATTTCATCGGACCAGTAGGACTGATTGGTCGCCGTTTCGAAACGCCAGTTGCCCATGCCACCCAGCTTTTGCGCGTTTTTGAGGTCCATCTCACTATCGATGAGGCGCTCTTCCGCCAACTTGCGATCGGTAATGTCAATTACGGTGGAGAGCACGGCTGACTCCCCCTGAAAGAGGACTTTAGCAGCCAAACTTTTCACCCACCGCAAGGAACCGTCTTTGGTCAACAGCCGGTATTCGTTTTCGACCAGCGGTACCTCCGGCGGGATGGCGGCCATGAATTCGGCGGCCTGGTCGGTATTTTCGGGCTCAAGGAGATCCTGTGCCACCATTCCCAATAATTCTTCGGTCGTGTACCCGGTGATGACGCTCATTGCCGGATTGACGAACAGCAATCGTCCCTCGCCAATCACCAGGATGCCGGCCGCGGAGGCATCCGTGAGGGTTTGAAAAAGATTTTCGCTGGCGGCAAGTTCGGTTTGACTGCTCCGTAATCGTCTACGGCTGACCCGCACGATATGCAGCGCCACCCAGATAACAATGCAAAGGCAGGCGAACGTAGCCGCGAGAGAGATATACAGCGCCCGGTTATCGGCCGCTGGGCTCGGATTGTAGAGGAAACCCTGCAAATTAAAATCCGCCGGCATCATACCCAGTTCGGCATACACCTCGGCCATGTGGTGCCAACGGCCGGGATACATGTAGCCCACCGGCACCTGATCGGCTTTGATCAGCGCTAAGGTCTCGGTCGCGTCAAAGCGTAAGGCTTCCAAAGATTTATCGGCTGAATACTTCTCCCGAATCATCCGGATAACCTCGTCCGGATGGGCCGCCGCATACTCCCAGCCTCGCAGGCTGGCCTGGCGAAAAGCCTTGGCCCGGTCTGGATGATCCCGCAATTCCTTTTCGGAGGTGAACAGGTTGTCGCCGTAAAAATCGATGCCGCCCATCCGGGGAGTGAAGAGCAAATACGCAAATCCCGCCTGCCTGAAGGCAAAGGGTTCGTTGCCCGCATAGCTCGCCATGGCGTCGGTGTTGCCGTCGATCAGATCCTGAATGTTAAAGGTTTGATCTTGTTTGGTAATGTGATCCAGCGGGATGCCTTCGCGCTGCAGGTAGGCCAGTAGTTCGGCCCCATGGGGGCCCACCATAATCCGTTTGCCAGCCAAATCGTGGACCGTCCGAATACCGCTTTCGCCGCCTCGGGTAGCCAGGACGTAGGGCGAGTGCTGGAAAATCACCGCCAGTGCCACCACCGGTGCCCCCTTCTGTCGTTCGAGGAGCAATTGGCTCGTCCCTACGCCGAATTGGGCGTTTCCCGACATGACTTCTTCAACAATGTTCTGATTCGGTTTGGCCTCCCTGATGCTGACCTCCAGGCCGGCTTCCCGGTAATAGCCGAGTTCCCTGGCCGCATAGTAACCGGCGAACTGGAAACTGTGCGTCCGTCGCAGTTGCAAGGTGACCGAGTCGATGGCTTGAGCCGGAGCGACCAGGGAAAAGGTAAGATGCATCAGGGTGGCAACAACGAGAAAAGATAGGCGCATGAAATACGAGGGGCTATAAAGTATCCTGGATAAGGAGGGGGAACGCACTTGGCAACACCACTGGTTTCCTGTCATTTTTAAACCGCTGCTGGATTTTTGGCGGGATCATTTGTAAAAGCACATGGTGGTTATCACTTTTCCCGATGTTTGCCAAGATGGTATATCTACCTATTGAAAGCGGCGGGAATGTGCAAAAGGTATGAATGAACGTATCGATGCTAAACGGTATTATTCCCCATGCGCGTTGGTGTTTGAGGGTACAATTGATTTGGAATGCCAATGCGGTGTCTGCCTGGTCTTCATTTTCGCCCCTGAATTTTTTACATAAACAATGTTCTCGGCTCTACGTTACCCCCAAAGCTATCTGGTCAGCATCATGAGCCCCAATCCCATCAGCAGCAGATACACGATTCGCAAATAGGTCCGGCGATGTATCCGACCGCTGATTTGCGAGCCGGCAAAGGTCCCTGCCAGCACAAAGCACAGGGTGGAGGCGAAATAGCCCAACACAAGGGGGGTGATCATGCCGTTTACGGCATGCACCGCAGCGGTCACATATCCGTTGAGAACGAAGAAGCCGGTGAGGGTGGCTTTGATTTCGTCTTTTTTCCAGTCGTTCAAGGTGGTGTAGATAATAGCCGGTGGTCCGCCGGCGCCAACGGAGGCGGTGATGGCTCCGGAAAAAAAACCAGCGATATACCCCCAGATAGTTGGTGGATTGATGGGCTTGGGTTTGATGGTCAGGTTGAAGATACTGATGCAGATGAGGAGCAGTCCCAGGATACGGTTAATCGTGACAGGGTCGGCTTGCTTGAGCAGGACGGTGCCAACCAAGACACCGGGAAAAGATCCGATCAGCAACGGCAGGATTTTACGCCATTCCAACAGGCGTCGCAACTCGTAGGCCATGGTCGTGGTGATGACCAGACCGCTGAGAATGGAGAGGGGGACGGCAGTTTTCACATCCATGATCAGGCACAGCAAAGGGATCGCCACCAGACCGCCACCGAATCCTGTCAGGCCCTGGATGAGGCCAGCGAGAAGAAAGATAAGGCTGGAAATAAGGAAGATAGTCATGGGGGTGGTTGGAATCTGGTGGTAATTTGTAGAAAAGAGCGTGTACGATATTGGCAGCAATGTTTGTTGCTTGTCCGGGGGGCAGTATAAAAGGAAAACCTATGTGATTACAATCTTAATCCCCTCAAAGCCTTAGGGTGGGCATGTATCTGGCAGTGGCCATTGCCACCTGAAGCTGTCCCGGGAAACCGGTTGGGGGATGAGGCGATTCCTTGAATCCAGGCCCGACGTCGTTATTACCCAGTCAAGAAAGGAGATCATCTATGTTTGAATCTGCGGAATTAGGGCATAAAATCAAAAAAAGTGTCTACGAGGAGGAAGTTCCTTCCTTGCGTGAGGCCCTGCTCAATGTCCAGATGGACCTGGCTGAATCGGCCAAGTTCCCGGTGATTATCCTGGTCGGTGGATTGGATGGTGCGGGACGCGGCGCAACCGTCAACCTGCTTAGCGAATGGATGGATCCCCGTCATATTCAAACCCACGGGATGGGCGAACCTTCCGACGAGGAACTCGATCGCCCGATGATGTGGCGTTTCTGGCGAGCGCTGCCGCCAAAGGGGAAAATCGGAGTGTTCCTTGGTTCCTGGTACACCTGGCCGATCCTCAACCGGGTCAACGGCATCACCAAGGAAGCCGATCTCGACCAGAGCATGGAGCGGGCTAAACGATTGGAAAGAATGCTGGTGGACGAAGGCGCCCTGCTGATCAAGTTCTGGCTGCATCTTTCCAAGGATAAACAAGAAAAGCGCCTAAAATTGTTGGAGAAAAACCCGCTGACCCGCTGGAAAGTGACCGAGCGCGACTGGAAACACTTCAAGGCCTATGACAAGTTCCAGGAGGTCCATGAGAACGTCATCCGCCATACCAGTACGGCCGAGGCTCCCTGGCTGATCGTGGAAGGCGAGGATGCCCATTACCGCAACCTGACCGTGGGCAAGGTGATCCTGCAGGCCATCCAGAATCGGTTGGAGCGGGATAAAACCCCGGCACCCAAGATTTTGGCACCGCCCCTGATGCCTTCCATCGACAACCTGCATCTGTTGAAAACCCTCGACATGAAGCAGGTGCTCGACAAAGACAAGTTCAAGCTCAAACTGGAGAAGTATCAGGGCAAGCTGAACGAACTGACCCGCGACCCCAAGTTCAAGTACATGTCGGTGATTGCGGTATTCGAGGGAAACGACGCCGCTGGCAAAGGCGGCAGCATCCGCCGTATTACCGGCGCGCTGGACGCCCGTTACTACCAGGTTATCCCCATTGCCGCACCCACTGAAGAGGAGCGCGCCCAACCGTATCTGTGGCGATTCTGGCGGCATCTTCCGCGGAAGGGGCGGGTGACGATTTTTGACCGTTCTTGGTATGGTCGGGTGCTGGTGGAGCGCGTCGAGGGTTTTTGTGCAGAGGCCGACTGGATGCGGGCCTATAGCGAAATCAACGATTTCGAGGCGCAGATGGTCAGGCATAATCTGCTGGTGGTAAAATTCTGGTTGACCATCACCAAGGACGAGCAGTTGCTGAGATTCGAGGACCGGCAAAAAACCGGGTTTAAGCGATTCAAGATTACCGAGGAGGACTGGCGCAACCGCGATAAATGGGAGCAATACGAACAGGCCGTGTGCGACATGGTGGATCGGACCAGCACGATGCTTGCCCCCTGGACCCTGGTGGAAGCCAACGACAAGGACTTTGCGCGCATCAAGGTGCTGAAAACCCTGTGCGGCATGATTGAAGCGAAGCTGGAGGCCTTGCGTGAAGAGGGGGTCGACTACCTGGATAAGCCCAAGAAACGCCGCTGATCCTGTTGCTGCGGGCATCCTCGGTTTCGTTTTGGTATTGGTCAAGACGAAGGTTGTTTTTGCGTTGCTTTGCCTGGAGTAATCCGGCAGTGCATCGAAATGGCGGATTATTCACAACAGTAGGGATCAGTTTGAGGAACATCGATGGCCAAATATGAGCAGGGGACGGCGCCCGCCGTACTCTTTGAAAACGGCGAAGTCGTCTTTGCCTTCCGTGACGGGAAACTGGAACTCAAGAATACGTTGGTCCGTGAGAAAAACGGCGAGCTTCACGATAAACTGATCGCGGCCGGAGCCATCTGTATCGAGGACGGCCGTAATCAATAATCGATATTGCAAGCAGTGCTCTAGGGGTAACTTGAGAAGTTGCAAGGTGTCAGCATTCCAACCAACAAAAGGAGGAGTCTATGAAAAAAACACTATTGGGCGCAACGATTGTTTGGGGGCTTTTATCGACCACCCCGGTTTTGGCCGATGATTTGGTGGTGACGATGAACTTGGTCAATGAACAGGGCGTCGGTAAAAGCATCGGCACTATCGTGATATCCGAAGGTCCGAATGGTTTGACATTTTCGCCGAAACTCAATGATCTGACTCCGGGGCTCCATGGGTTCCATATTCACCAGAACCCCAGTTGTGCAGCAGGCGAAAAGGACGGCAAGGCAGTCCCCGGTCTAGCGGCAGGTGGTCATTACGATCCGGCCGGATCGGGGAAACATGAGGGCCATGCGGGGCAGGGTCATCTCGGCGATCTTCCCGCACTCAATGTCGGTGCTGATGGTACCGCCTCAACGGCCGTTACCGCTCCTCGACTTAAAATAACTGATGTGAAGGACCGTTCGATCATGCTCCATGCCGGGGGGGATAACTATTCCGATACCCCCGCTGCTTTGGGCGGCGGCGGCGCACGCATTGCATGCGGAGTGATCAAGTAAGATCCTTGAATAGGTAGAGGGCAATGATAAGGGGGCCATATCCAAGGCAAAGCTTGCCATTGGCTATGGCCCTCTGTGGTTTGCCCTGAACCGCGCAACGCCAACGGCCAGCGGGGAGACGGATAATCCCTGATTGAGGTCACTGAAAGGGATAAGAGAAAAGGAGGCAACAGGTGCGAAGAAAAGATCGGGGAATTGGCGCGGAAGAAGCGATGGCCATCCTCAGGCAGGCCGAATACGGTGTGCTTTCGACCGTGGCTGGCGACGGTCAACCCTATGGTGTGCCGTTAAATTTTTGTGTCATCGACCAAAGCCTCTATTTTCATTGCGCCCTTTGCGGTCGTAAAATCGATGCTATCAGCAACAACCCTTTGGTGTCTTTTTGCGCGGTTGGAAAAACAGCGGTATTGCCCGCTGAATTTGGCATCAAGTATGAAAGTGTCATTGTCAGTGGTATGGCCACAGAGGTCCTGGGGAGTGAGAAGCAGGTGGTACTGGAAGGGCTGGTGCAAAAATATTCTCCTGAATTCATCGATCAGGGCAGCGTTTATATCAAGGCGATGTATGACAAAACCAGGGTGTTCCGGATCACCATTCAGGAAATTTCCGGCAAGTCGCGGCGGTAATGACGATCTTGATTAAGAATGCAGCTGTAGTCGGCTTGGATATATTTATGGATGCGCATGTTTAAAATAAATCGTCTTTCTTGGGTCAACCTCGTTGCGTTGCTGGCAATGTTACTGAATGCAAATATTGTTTGTGCCGCCGACAAGGGAAACCTCACTGTCCTGGTCGATATTGCAAGTGCTGCCGCCACCTTCCTGCCCGATGAGGCCTTTGGTGCCGGTCTCGACGGACTTGAAGAGCCAGAGTTTAAGAACGCCTATTCCCCTGACAATATTAAGACTATGGTGGGGGCGCCCTACAGAAGGCTTTCGTACCGTCTGAGAACCGAGCTTGGGATAGAGGCCTGGCATTGGAATCCGGTCGGATCATGGAGCGATGAGGTCCATCGGGAGGGGTATTGGACTTCAAGCGATACCTCCGAGCGTCCCTTGCTCAAGTCCTTTGGTTTCAAACTTCCCCGGCGGGGCAGCACCATCGATCAGGCTGGAAACAATGGGTACTCCAGGCTTGACGACGGCGATTTGCGGACGTTCTGGAAGAGCAACCCCTATCTTGACGCCCATTTTACCGGCGAAGACAACGCACTCCATCCCCAATGGATTATCATCGACCTCGGCAAGCGGCGGAATGTAAATGGACTGCGAATTCTCTGGGGCGAACCCTACGCTACGCTGTATGAGGTGCAATATTGGGACGGCAAGGATTCGGACAGCTTTAACAAGATGGGCGATGGCGTCTGGCGAACTTTTGAGCGAGGTCGCATCCAAAATAGCAAAGGAGGCAACGCCCTGTTGCGGCTCAGTGACGCTCAGGTTTCCGTTCGGTTTGTACGAGTGTTGTTGCAGGCCTCTTCCGGAACAGCGCCGCTGAAGACAAAAGACGTGCGCGATCGGCTTGGCTATGCTGTCCGGGAACTGTTTTTGGGTGTGCTTGACCGGCAGGGCAGGCTGCAGGACGTTATCAAGCATCGTGCTACCAACAAAAAACAGACGATGATGACCGTCTCTTCAACGGATCCCTGGCATCGGGCCATCGACCGCAATCCCATGACCACGCAACCCGGTTTCGACCTGATTGTGACCTCAGGCCTTGGACAAGGCAATCCTATCTTGATGCCGGTCGCCATGCTCTACGACATCCCCGAGAATGCCGCGGCGGAAATTCGGTTTTTGAAGTCTCGAGGCTTTCCGTTGGGCCAGGTCGAATTAGGCGAAGAGCCTGATGGTCAGAATGCGAGCCCTGAACATTACGGGGCGCTGTACCTGCAATTTGCAAAAGTTGTCCATGCAATCGATCCGGAACTGGTCACGGGCGGCCCAGGTTTTCAGTCGGAAGTGATCGGCTGGAACACCTTCGCCGACCAGAGCGGCGAACGTTCCTGGATGAAGCGTTTTATGGAATATCTGCGGAAACACGATCGTCTGGACGACTTCGGCTTTTTTTCGTTTGAGTGGTATCCGTTCGACGAGTTATGCAAACCGCCGGAGGGGCAATTGATCGAGCAACCCTTACTGCTGAAAAATGTTTTCGAACGTCTGTATCGGGACGGCGTGCCCCGCAACATCCCGTGGATCATCAGCGAATACGGCTATTCCTCCTTTGCAGGGAAAGCAGAGGTTGAGCTTCCCGCCGCTCTCTTGAATGCTGAAATCGTCGCCCATTTCCTGACCCTTGGCGGGGCGACGGCCTATTACTACGGCCTGGAACCGAATGAGCCCATTCGCGAGCTCGATTCGTGCGCCTATCCGGACAGATTGTGGGGCAATCTCATGATGTTCCAGAAAGGGCCGGATGGGAAAGCCAAGTGGTTGCTTCCAGCCTATTACGGCGGGAAAATGCTAATGGAGGACTGGGCCCAGCCTGTCAACGCGCCGCATCAGGTGTTCCGCACCACGGTGATGGAGGGCGACAAGGTCGCTAGCGCTGCGACCGCCTATGTGGTTCAACGACCCGATAACCAATGGGCCATGATCGTGTTCAATAAAAGCAGGGCCAATGTCGAGGTGGGGGCAGCCTGGTACGATGGATCGGGTGGCGTCAGGGACCGTTGGGACGGTCCGCTGGAGGTGATGCAATATTCGCCGCGGCAATACACCTGGCGGGCGAATGGCGATGACGGGCATCCGACCCGGAGCGAACCGCCCGAGCGTTTTCAGTTGGCCAATGGGTTTGCTTCCGGGCTGACCCTGCCCCCCATGTCAGTAACCGTGGTTCGGGGCGCCGGGTTACGGGCCCCATTTCCCAAGAAATAACGATGTCCTTTTCCGCGCTTGCCCTTTCCGAGCCGCTTCTTCGCGCTGTCGATGGATTGGGATATGCGACCCCTACTCCGGTGCAACTCCAGGCAATCCCCGCCGCGATTTCCGGTAGGGATGTCTTGGCTGCAGCGCAGACAGGAACGGGGAAAACAGCGGCTTTTGCCCTACCGCTGCTGCAACGACTGGCCAACGGTTCCCGGGCAAAGCCCAACCATATCCGGGCCCTGGTGCTGGTACCGACCCGTGAACTTGCCATCCAGGTTGCCGAAACCATAGCCGCCTGTGGTATCTATCTGCCGCTGAGAACGATCGTTGTGTACGGTGGGGTGAAAATTAATCCCCAGATGATGAAGTTGCGCAGCGGGGTGGATATCCTGGTGGCGCCCCCCGGGCGCTTGCTTGATCTTTTTGCACAAAATGCCGTCAGTTTTATGCAGGTGGAAACACTGGTGCTTGATGAAGCGGACCGGATGCTTGACTTGGGGTTTATGGACGATATCGGTACCATCCTTGGCCTCTTGCCGAAAAGACGCCAGAGTTTGCTCTTTTCCGCGACATTTCCGGCACCCATACGCGCCCTCGCTGAAAACCTGCTGCGCAAACCGGTGCGGATAGACGTCGATCCGCCCAATTCCGCCTCTCATACCATCAAACAATGGATCTATGAGGTGGACAAGGGGAAAAAATCGGAGTTGCTTTGTCAACTCCTGCGCAACAACGACTGGCAGCAGGTACTGGTCTTCACCCGCACCCGGATCGATGCCGACCGGTTGGCGCGGAAATTGACAGACAAGGGAATCCCGGCCCTGGCGATGCATGGCGATAAAAGCCAGAGCCTCCGCGCCCGCGCCCTGGCCGATTTCAAGGCCAACACTATCCGTGTCCTGGTTGCCACGGATATCGCCTCGCGGGGTATCGATATCAACGAGCTTTCGCACGTTATCAATGTCGATCTGCCGAAAGTCGCGGAAGACTATATTCATCGCATTGGCCGTACCGGTCGGGCTGGTCATGATGGGGTGGCTATTTCTCTGGTCAGTGCCGACGAGGTCAACCTTCTTTCGGCCATCGAAACGCTTCTCCGTCACTTGCTGGTACGGGAGGTTGCAACGGGTTTTATTCCACAGCACAACGTGCCGTTAACCCGCCTGATGCCAGCGCGTCCGAAGAAACCCAAGAAGCCAAAGCTGGTGCAGGTGCCGGTTCGGGTCGAAGATTTGAAACCTGCCGGTGCAGGCAGCGGACACCGTCAACCCCAGAAAAACGAGGGGCAGGGTGGCAAATCGCATGGGGCCGGCGGTGGCCGGAGAAAGCAGCGAAATCCGAAAAAATAGTTTATGAGCTTTGTAGAGGGAGCTCTTGACAAGAGCGGCCAGATTTTGCCTTGATACGTAATAGTCAGGTGTTGTTTGGTAAACTGATTATCCATACTCTCTAAACGATGCATGCAGAGTTTGTTATTTGGTGAAAATTCCATAAAAATTAACAGTGAGAAATATATGAACGAGTCCGCCATTACCTTTGTAACCCTGAATCCTGAGCAAATTTTCATTGAACTCGTAAAACGGTTTTCGAAAATGAAAAAAAGAGAGGGGAGTACCATCAGCGAAATCTTTGGCGATGGTTGGGACGCACTGGATACAGTCTCCAGAAGTGTTGCTGAAAAGAAGTTCAGGAAAAAAATACAGGACCATGAAATTCATGGGATACGTTGCGACGACAGCAATGAGGGGCTGTATTCTTTGGCGAGATACAGTGCTGACGAGATTTTTTTTGAGATCATTAAAAGATTTCCGTTGTTGCCTCAGGGCGCAGAAGTGTGTTTACGCCAACTCTTTGGGGAAGAATGGTTTTTACTCGGCAGGAAGAACAGAGAAGAGGCTGAGGAACGATTTGTTGACGGCATCAGGGATTTAGATATCAAAGGCATAAAATACGTTTTGAATAAAACGAATTATGAACTTTTTAGAAATGAGAACAATGAAATATTGTATACGAGGATTGCCAACGACAACTATTGCTGAAATGGTGCATCTGCACCCTGGTCTTTGCTGGCCCCTTTTGAATTTTTGATTTTGCCACCAACTGTTACGTGATTGAAAGATATGGTCTCAGGCGTTGCCGGATAAAAAAACGTCCGCAAACGTTTCGCCTGTTTGCTCACTGGAGAGCTCCTGGGAATTTTCATTAAGTGGGTATGCAGTTTACTCAACCGGCCGCAACCTGTAGTATAGGTTCATGG
>CAZJEX010000037.1:0-24721 GCA_964545155.1 uncultured Desulfobulbus sp.
TTGGGGGGATACATACAACAGATGGTGTGTAGTTGAGCAAACTGCATACCCACTAAAAACAAAAATATTTCGTCAGTCGAAAAAAAAACGCTACCATCAAATGCCGGGCGTGCGGCAAGGTCAGGACAGTGCCTGTCGAAAACCTCAATAAGGGAAGTCACTCCCTCACGATCAACTGCCCCTGCACCAAAACCTTTGCAGTGGATCTGGAGTTCCGGCACGATTTCCGGCAAAAATCGCACATCGTCGGTTCGGTTCGCGCCTTCTCGTCCCCAAAGGAACGTTCTCGTCGCTGCGTTATCGCCGATCAATCCATCGGCGGCCTGCTGCTTCACGTGCAGGAAGACCTGCCGATCAAGCAAGACGACCGCCTGATCGTCAGCTATCCACCGGACAACGATTCCCACCGGGAAATCGAAAGGGTGATCAGCGTTCGCCATTACACCCCTGGATATCGTATCGGCGGGGCCTTTGTCGATGCCAAGGACCAATTTCGGGGCCAGGACACTCAGACGGCGGCCGCATAACATTGATCGCAATCGCCCGGGAACCCCTGCCATGAAAATGATCACCGCCAGGAGGGATGATCGCAATCTCGCCGAGGCCGTCGCCTTTCTCAAGACCGCTGCCAGACCGGCGGCACTGACCGGGGCCGGAATTTCGGTGGGCAGCGGCATCCCCGATTTCCGCAGCCCAGGCGGCCTCTGGTCGGTTTTTTCCCCGGAAGAATACGCCACGCTTGAGGTGTTCCATCGCCATCCGGCCAAGGCTTGGGAACTCTATCGGGCCCTGGGCAAGGTGCTGCTCGGCAAAAAACCCAACCTCGCCCACCGGGCCTTGGCGGAGTTGGAACAGCGCGGATGGCTCAGCGGCATCGTCACCCAGAATATCGACAATCTCCACCAGCTGGCCGGCAGCCGCCGGGTGTTCGAAATACATGGCGACCACCAGCAGTTACAATGCCTGCAGTGCGAACATCGCCAACCGATCGAACCGGCCCTGTATGAGACGACCGAGGTACCGCCCTGCCCGAGCTGCGGGTTTCCCCTCAAACCCAATGTGGTGCTGTTTGGAGAGGCGGTCCGCGACCTCGAGGCAATCCACGAATTTATCAAAGACTGCGACCTCCTGCTGGTGATCGGCACCTCCGCCCAGGTCTATCCGGCCGCCGACCTGCCGGCGATGGTCCGCAACCAGGGTGGCCGCCTCATTGAATGCAACCGGGAACAGATGCTACCCCTTGCGGATTACGGCAGAACCGGACATGCGGACCATTTCTTTTTCCAGGGCGACGTCGGCCTGACCTTGCCGATGCTGGCCGAGGCGTGCCGCACCGCCCCCTGAAGCAGGGCGATAATTTGCGACACCCGGCGATTCCTTGCCTTTCTCCTTGATATGCGGTATAAGCTGAGCAAACGTGTTGTGCGTTTTTCTTTCCACTCAAGTTTTGAACATTCCAAGACGGTTGCCTGACCAATTCCGGTCAGGCGTTTTTTGTTGTAGTATACCCGACGGATATCCTTATTGCCCCTGATTGCGGCAACGGGAAATCGTCGGGATTGACAGTCAGGCTCTTACATTCCGGATGGGGTCGTCTGTTAAAGGACAACAGGGACATACGCCGCAAGGCAAAGACCCACCCCAGGATATATCAAGACATTGCCGCTCATGAGGAGTAGCCTGATGACCACAGAGACCTTTGCCCAATTCGGCCTGCATGCCGAACTGCTGCAGACCATTACCGAACTCGGATTCACCACCCCAACCCCCATTCAGATGGCCACCATCCCCCTGCTGCTCACCGGCCGGGATGTGATCGGCCAGGCGCAGACCGGCACGGGCAAGACCGCTGCCTATGGTCTGCCCCTGCTCCAAGGAATCAAGCCCCGCCAAAAAGGTGTCCAGGCACTGGTCCTGGCCCCCACCCGCGAACTTGCCATCCAGGTGGCCGCCGCCATCCAGCGCTATGGCGAGCAATTAGGCATCAACGTGCTTGCAGTCTACGGCGGTCAATCCTACCAGACGCAGCTCCGTGCCCTTCGCCAAGGGGTTTCGGTGATCGTCGGCACTCCGGGCCGCCTGCTTGACCTGATGAAACAGGGCAGCCTTGACTTGAGCGAGGTCCAGACTGTGGTCCTGGACGAGGCCGACGAGATGCTCAGCATGGGCTTTGTCGAGGATATCGAATCGATTCTCGAAGGCATCCCCACCGAGCGCCAGACCATGCTCTTTTCCGCTACTATCTCCAAACGGGTCATGGGGCTGTCGGCCCGGTATCTGCGGGACCCGCAGACCGTCTCCATCACCCCGAAGCAGCTGACCGGCGCCACCATCGAGCAGCGCTACTACCTGGTCAATTCCCAGGACAAGATCGCCGCCCTGACCCGGTTGTTTGAGATGGAAACCATCGACAGCGCGCTGATCTTTGTCCGCACCCGGCTGGGGACCGGCGAACTGGCCAACCAGTTGACCTCCCGGGGCTTTGCCGCCGAACCCCTTAACGGCGACCTCAGCCAGGACGCCCGGATCCAGGTGCTCAACCGGTTCCGCAATGGCCAGGTCAAAGTTCTGGTGGCCACCGATGTGGCCGCCCGCGGCCTCGACATCGATGATATTTCCCATGTGTTCAATTTCGACCTGCCCGACGACCCCGAGGTCTATGTCCACCGGGTCGGACGCACCGGCCGGGCGGGACGGGAAGGCATTGCCATTTCCCTGCTCACTCCCAAGGACCGCTGGCAACTGCGCCGGGTCGAGGAGTACACCCGGTTCAAGCTCAACAAGGCCGAACTGCCCACCATCCAGCAGATCGAGAATCACCGCCAGGCCCTGCTGATGGAGCAACTCGAGGTCTGGATCAAGCGAGGTCGCTGCCGCCGGGAACGGGAGGTGGTCGACATGCTGATCCTCACCGGCCATGCGCCCGAGGATGTCGCGGCCGCTGCCCTCAAACTGGCGCGCGGCGACGAGAAAAAACGGCCCATCGACCCCATCACCCCGCTGAAAGAAGAACAATTCGTCCAGAATCAGCGCAACGATCGTTTTCCCAAACGGACCGGACCGGGGAGTTCCGCTGCCGGCGGTCGCCGTCCGGACCGGGACAAGGGCATGGTGCCCTTAAAGCTCGATATCGGCAGGGATGACGGTATCGGGGTCAACCATGTGGTCGCGGCCCTGGCCCATTTCTCCGGTATCACCAGCGCGCAGATGGGCAAGATCAGGCTGGAATCAAAAACCACTTTGGTCGATGTGCCGGAGCAAATGGTCGGCAAACTGCTCTCGAAAAACGGGGCCTATCGGATCGGACGACGTACCATCAATCTCGAACGCGCTTGAGCCGAACCGGCAGGCGCAGCCCAAAGCCGGCTGCGAGGCCGGCAACAAACCCCTGACGGCGCCTGCCACCAACTGACCGCAACCGACCCTGCCGGAGAGACGATCTCTTCGGCAGGGTTTTTCTTTGCCGCAGGCTGCCGCCCCACGCCCTACGGGAGGTTGCCCCGGAACCGACGACTCGACTCGCCAGACTGATAGCCGGCCCTGGAAGGTTGACGAACCACCGGGTGGTGCGCCTGGGGAAAGAGTATGGTAAAAAGAAAAATTTAACCATGGGATTGCAAAAAAAGGGGGAGTCTGAAGTAATGGCGTACGTTGAACTGGAAGCCGTGGTGATGCCCGATGGCCTGATCCAACTTGAATGGATGGAGTCTTCGAGAAAACTGAGCAACGCCACCGACGTCTTGCAGCATGCGATTTTTGACCAGTATGCGGCCAACCCCGACAACTGGCTTCTCTTTCTCGGTTTTTGTCAGAAAAACATACCTCTTTCGCCTTCTTTGGGATTCTGGCGGTTCTTCGCCAACCTCTTCACCCAAAAACTTCGACTGACCCCGGAAATCGAACAACAACGCGGACGGGTTGTCATTCCCCTTGATCCGGATGAACTTAAGGATCTCGCCAATCGTATTCCGCCCATGACCGGCGGGGAATATCTCGATGCCGACCTGCTGCGCTGGTGGTGGCAGAACCTGCAGGACAGCTTCTCCCGGCAAATTGCCACCTTTGCCGGAACGGTTGAGGCGTTCATCAAGGGCTTCAGCCCGGATATCCATGTTGTCGGCCGCATTTATTTCCATCTGGTCGAGAATCGGCAGGGGCCCGACCCGTTTGCCTTCCTGGCCACCTATGCAACCGCCTTGAACGCTGATGGCCAGTCCAAACATCTGCCCTTGAAATACGCGCTGGAGGAGTACAAAACCGATACGGACAAGCTCCTGCAACTCCTCGTCAATGTCACCGATGCCGCCAGCAAGAGTGAACTGATCAATGCTCTACTCGAATCCGGCGATTTATTTGCACCGCTGAGTTGGTCCTCCCGGGAAGCCTACACCTTTTTGCAGGAGATTGGGCTCTACGAGGATTGCGGTATCCTGTGCCGAATCCCGAACTGGTGGAAGGGGCAAACCGCACGCATCGGCGTCAATATCAGTATCGGCGGGAAAACCCCATCCCTGGTCGGGATGGACGCGTTGCTTGATTTCCGGCCCCGGCTGATGATCGGCGATGTCGATATTTCCGAGGACGAAGCCCGCCGCCTGCTGCAGGAGTCGGAAGGCCTGGCCTTCCTTAAGAACAAATGGGTCGCCGTTGATCCCGACAAGCTGCGGCAGACCCTCGCGGCCTATGAAAAAGCCCACGCACTGGGCGAGGACGAAGGCATCAGCTTTCTCGACGCCATGCGTCTTTCCATGAACCCCGGCGCATTGCTGGGCACCACCGAGGCCATTACGGTTTCCGGGGTATCCCACGGCGAATGGCTGCAGTCGGTCATGGAGAAATTGCACCACCCGGAATCCATTGACCAGGTGACCATCGGTCCGGGCTTTAAGGCGACCCTGCGAGCGTATCAGCAACAAGGGGTGCAATGGCTTTGCCTGCTGCATACCTTGCGGCTGGGCGCCTGCCTGGCTGACGATATGGGGCTGGGCAAAACGATCCAGATCCTGGGGTTTCTCCATGTCCTGAAAAGCCAACGGGCCCAGCAGCCTGGCCGAGCCTCGCTGCTGGTGATGCCCGCCTCGCTCCTCTCGAACTGGCTCAACGAAATCAACACCTTTTCCCCTGGCTTAAGTTGTTTTGTGGCCCATCCCGACTTCCACAAGCCCCAACACGTCCCGGTCCTGCAAGAAAATCAGCTCGATACCGTCGATCTCGTCATCACCACCTATGCGTTTGTCCAGCGCTACGAGTGGCTGCGCGCCTACCCCTGGCATGCGGTCATCCTGGACGAGGCCCAGGCGATCAAGAATCCTGCTGCCAAGCAAACCAAGGCCATCAAGGCATTGACCGCGACCAATCGGATTATCATGACCGGCACCCCGATTGAGAACCGGATGGCGGATCTGTGGAGCCTGTTTGATTTTGTCAATCCCGGCCTGCTGGGCACCGCCAAGGAGTTCACCACCTTTACCAAGGGACTGGCGGACACGCCGACGGGGTATACCGGCCTGCGCCGCGTGATCAGCCCGTTCATCCTCCGGCGAATGAAGACCGACAGATCGATTATCAAAGATCTCCCGGACAAGGTGGAGGTCAAGACCTGGGCGCTGCTCAGCAAAAAACAGGCGGTGTTGTACGCCGAGATCATCGAGTCCATCCAGCAATCGCTGGCCGAGGCGGAAGGCATCCAGCGCAAAGGGTTGATTCTCTCGGCCCTGATGCAATTCAAACAGCTCTGCAATCACCCTTCGCAGTATCTGGGACTCGGTGTTTTCGATGAGAAGGAGAGCGGTAAATTCAGCCGATTACGGGAAATTTGCGAGACCATTTACGAAAAACGTGAGAAAGTACTGATCTTTACCCAATTCAAGGAGATGACCGGCCCGTTGGCCCGCTTCCTTGCTGAAATTTTTCATCGCGAAGGCGTGGTGCTCCATGGCGGCGTGCCGGTCGGCAAGCGCAAGGAACTGGTCGCCCGATTCCAGAGCCCTGAGTATGTACCGTTCTTTGTCTTATCCTTGAAGGCGGGCGGGGTTGGCCTCAACTTGACGGCAGCCAATCATGTCATTCATTTCGACCGATGGTGGAACCCGGCTGTCGAAAATCAGGCCACTGATCGGGCCTTCCGGATCGGCCAGCAAAAAAATGTCATGGTGCACAAGTTTCTGACCAAAGGGACCATCGAAGAAAAGATCGACGCCATGCTGGAACGAAAATCACAACTGACCCACGATATCATCGCCCCCACCGGCGAGAATTGGATCACCGAGATGAGCAATGACCAGCTGCTCGACCTGTTTACCCTCAACACCTTGTAATCGAAGGAGAATCGTATGCATGACTGGGACGGCTATCCCAAATATGTGTCGGCGGCCGAGAAAAAGGCCAAGGCCGAAAAGAAGTTGAAGCAATTGCAGAAGAAGCGGCCGGACCTCAAGCCGGTCGTCCTTGCGGGGACCGCCCTGGCCAGGACCTGGTGGGGCAAATCATGGAATCATAATCTGGAACGCTATGCGGATTACAGCAACCGCATCGGCAGGGGCCGCAGCTATGTGCGACATGGCGCGGTGCTCGACCTGCAGATTGCAGCCGGTGAAGTGCAGGCGCTGGTCCAGGGCTCCTCGTCCAAACCCTATGAGGTCAAGATTAGCATCGCGGCCATCGGCGCATCGCAATGGCTTGCCATCAAAAAGCAGTGCGACGGCCAGTTAAAATCGTTGCAGGACCTGCTGGCTGGAAAATTCCCCAAGGCATTACATGAAATTTTCCTCACCGAAGGAAAAGGTCTGTTCCCGTCGCCCAAAGAAATTAAATTCGCGTGTAGTTGTCCGGACTGGGCCTCGATGTGCAAACATGTGGCGGCGGCGCTCTATGGCATTGGCGCCCGGCTTGACCAAGACCCTTCCCTGTTCTTCACCCTGCGCAACGTGCGGACGGAAGATCTGGTGGCCGAGGCCATCCAGGACAAAACCGCCGAACTCCTGGCCAAGGCCAAACGCAAAAGCGCCCAGGCCTTTGCCGAAACAGACCTCTCTTCCCTGTTCGGCATCGAACTGGACACGCCACCGGACTTTGCTCGCCAAGACAGCAAGGCCCGCGTGAAACTCCCCACTCAACCCACCGCTCCAGTCCCCGCTCAAACGGCCACCAAGAAAATCCCCGCCCGCAAAAAAGCTGCCCAAACCCTGCGTCCACCCGACCAGAAAACCCCGACGAGGCGAAGCCAGCTCCCCCTGTCCCCTATCGACCAGGTGGCAACGCTCGTGGCCAAACATAAGGCCGGGGTGAATGCGGACACCTTGGCTGAAAAAACGGGGATCGCTAAAACCAAGATTTACGCGCTCGTGCATCGACTGAAGCAGCAAGGCATCATCATAGCCAAGTCCCACGGGGTCTATGTGAAAAAATAAGGGGCGGGCGGTTGGCGCCCCCTTGGCGCATTGCGGTTATGCAGCCAGGCAGGTTCTTCTGTGCCATTTGTCGCAGTGCAAGGCTTCATTGCCACCGCTTGCTCAGGAGTCTGTCGAACTTAAACATGAAATCGAGCACGAGCTGTTCTTGTGAGCCTCCGCCAATCGAGGGCCGCCTTCTCCGTTTGAGGGGGCCAGAATTGGTAAGGTGCCCCCCCTTTATTTCGCAAAGAAGTAAACGTAAACACTGTGACCAAAACCATGCTGTCTGTTCGGGGCGTTGGCGCCGTCAATCGGGTTGGCGGGGCCACCCGTGAGATCCAGGTTGAGATTGACCCCGATCGCCTGCTGGCTCTGCAGGCAACGGTGGCCGAGGTTTCACGACAATTACGCCAGGTCGAACAAGAGGCTCCGGGCGGGCGGGCCGATGTCGGCGGCGCGGAACAATCCATTCGGATACTTGGTACGGTCCAGTCCGCGAAGGCTTTGGCGGACATGGAAATCGCCCTTGCCGATGGTCGCCGCATCCGGCTCGATCAGATTGCCACGGTCCAGGACACGGTGGCGGAACAACGCTCAGCCGCCCTGTTAAACGGCAAACCGGTGGTGGGGTTTGAAATCACCCGTTCCCGCGGGGCCGGCGAAGTGGAGGTGGCCGCCGGCGTCCGGGCGGAAATAGCAAAACTCCAGACCAGTCATCCGCACATTTCCTTTGCCGAGGCCTTTAACTTTGTTGATCCGGTGCAGGAAAACTATGAAGGTTCGATGTGGCTCCTGTATGAAGGCGCCTTGCTCGCGGTGATCGTGGTCTGGTTTTTCCTGCGCGACTGGCGCTCCACCCTGGTATCGGCAACCGCCCTGCCGCTATCGGTCATTCCCGCCTTTGCGGTGATGCATCTTCTCGGTTTTTCGATCAACACCGTCACCCTGCTCAGCCTGTCGCTGGTGGTCGGCATCCTGGTTGACGACGCCATAGTCGAAATTGAAAATATCATGCGCCATCTCCGGATGGGCAAGACCCCATATCAGGCGGCGATGGAGGCAGCCGACGAGATCGGGTTGGCGGTTATTGCCACCACCTTTTCACTGATCGCCGTCTTCCTGCCCACAGCCTTCATGCGCGGCGTGGTCGGTAAATTTTTCGTGCAATTCGGCTGGACCGCCTCGATCGCGGTCCTTTTTTCCCTAGTGGTGGCACGGATGCTCACCCCCATGATGGCCGCCTACCTCATCAAGCCGATCACCACCGCCTATAAAGAACCTCGCTGGTTGCAACACTACCTGCGATGGGCAAGCTGGTGCCTCAAACACCGACTGCGCACCACCCTGTTCGTGACCCTGGCGTTCCTGGGCTCCTTCGGCCTGGCCGCCTTGCTGCCCACCGGCTTCATGCCGGCGGATGACCTGTCCCAGACCCTGGTCGCCCTGGAACTGCCGCCGGGCAGCACCTGCCAGGAAACCTTGGTACTGGCGGAACAGGCCCGGCACATCCTCCAAGAAAACCCCTCGGTGCGGATGGTGTACACCGCGGTGGGCGGCGGAAAAATCGGGGGCGACGCCTTTGCCCCTCAAGGCGCCGCTGAAGCCCGCAAAGCAACCCTGACGATCAATATGACCCCGCGCGATCAACGGCAAGGCCTCACCAAACAGGCGATAGAATCGCAAATGCGACGAGCCTTGGAAGCGCTGCCGGGTGCCCGGGTCAAGGTTGGCATGGGAGGAGGCGGAGAAAAATATCAGCTGGCCCTGACAAGCGAGGATGGCCAGGCGCTGGCAACCCACGCCAGGCTGGTGGAACGCGAACTCCGCACCCTGCCGGATATCGGCAACATCACCTCGAGTTCCAGCCTTATTCGGCCGGAGCTCGCAGTACGCCCGGACTTTGCCCGTGCCGCCGACCTTGGCGTCAGTTCCGCCGCCATTGCCGACACCTTGCGCATCGCCACCGCCGGGGATTACGACCAGGGATTGGCCAAGCTGAATCTTTCTCTGCGACAGGTGCCGATACTGGTGAAACTGCGGGCCGATGCGCGGCAAGATCTCGGCCTGCTGTCACGCCTGCCGATTCCCGGCGCACAGGGTCCGGTCATGCTGGGCAATGTGGCGGAACTTACCCTTGGCAGCGGTCCGGCGGAAATCGACCGGTACGACCGTTTGCGCAACGTCAATTTCGAAATCGAACTCAATGGCCAAGAAATGGGCGAGGTCGAAAAACAAGTGCTCGCACTTCTGGCTTTAAAAAACCTGCCCCCAGGCGTGCACCTTGCGCCGGTCGGCGACGCCGAAGCCATGGCCGACCTTTTTGCCGGTTTCAGCCTGGCCATGGCCACCGGAGTGCTGTGCATCTACATCGTTCTGGTGCTGCTTTTCAAAGATTTCATGCAGCCGGTATCCATCCTTGCCGCCCTGGTGCTTTCAATTCCCGGCGCCTTTATCGGCTTGTTCATTACCAAAACGGCCTTGTCGATGCCGGCGATGATCGGATTGATCATGCTGATGGGCATTGCCACTAAGAATTCGATCCTGCTGGTGGAATACGTCTTGATGGCACGTCGGGAATTAGGGCTCAGCCGCCGTGATGCCCTGTTGGATGCCTGCCTGAAGCGTGCGCGTCCTATTGTGATGACGACCGTCGCCATGGGCGCCGGCATGCTGCCGATTGCCTTGGGTTTCGGTAGCGATCCAAGTTTCCGGGCACCGATGGCCATCGTAGTTATCTTTGGGCTGATCACTTCGACGTTCCTGAGCCTGCTGGTGATCCCGGTGGTTTTTAGTTATGTGGATGACGCCATGCAATGGATGCGCATGCGTCTGGGAAAAAAGAAACCGCCCGTCGCCGAACATCTCCCGGCGCCGGTCATTCCTCCAGCAGGCCAATAGCTGATTTACAAACATATGTCGACAATGGATTGCCAACACATTTTACATAAGACTTCGGTGCCTATACTGTTGCTCATGTTGCTCCTGCCAGCCTGCACAAGCGTGGGACCATCCTATCAACCGCCTAACATCGCGATGCCTCCACAATGGAACCATACTGCCCAAAACATCTCTGTCACCACCGACACAAAAATCAACTCCTGGTGGACCCTGTTCAACGACCCGGTCCTCGATTCGCTGGTTGCAAGGGCGACCGTCTCAAACCAAGACCTACGCATCGCCGAAACCCGTATCCTTGAAGCGAGGGCCGCACGACAGGCGACTGCGGCAAACAGCCTCCCAGGTATCGATGCATCGGCTTCTTATAATCAAAGCCATGCCGGAGAGAATACCTCCTCGGGAAAAACCGATCGGAACCTCTTTCAGGCAAGCTTTGACATGGGTTGGGAGCTCGACCTCTTCGGTGGCAACCGCAGGGCGACTGAAGCGGCCGATGCAGCGATTGCTGTCTCCGAGGAGGACAAGCGGGATGTGCTTATTTCCCTTATCGCTGAAGTTTCAAGAAATTACATCGAGTTGCGAGGCCTTCAACAACGACTTGCCATCGCCGAGGAAACGATTGCCAACCAGGAAAAAACCGTGGCCATGGTCAATAAAAAGCTGCAACTCGGTTTTGGCAGCGAACTCGCGGTTGTCCAGGCTCAGACACAGTTGGCGATGACCCGTGCCCAGGTTCCCGGTCTTGCGGGTGCAGCCAGTCATAGCATGCACCGACTGGCTCTGCTCCTCGGCCAGACACCTGACACCTTGGTTGCGGAGTTGACACCAAAAGAAAACATCCCGACCATTTCTCCCCAAGTGCCGACGACGCTGCCCTCAGAACTGCTCAGGCAGCGGCCGGACATTCGCCGAGCCGAACGCCAACTGGCGGTGGCCACGGCTGAAATCGGCGTGGCCACCGCTGAGCTTTTTCCTCGGTTTTCCCTAACCTCTTTTATTGGATTCGAGCGAACCAATCTTTCCAACCTGGTCACTTCGGGCAGTCGTTTCTGGTCCGCTGGACCAAAGGTACGATGGTCGCTCTTCGACGGAGGCAAGGCACGCGCCGGCATCAACGCCAGCAACGCCCAACGCGACCGGGCAGAAATCGTTTATGAAAAGACCGTGCTTACCGCGCTGGTTGAGGTGGAAAATGCTCTTGTGGCCCTCTCCCGTGAGCAGGAAACCTTGCGCATTCTGCAAACAGCCGTAACCGCAGCCGAACGGGCCCTGACTATCTCTAAAAGCCAGTATTCCTTAGGCCTGGTGGATTTTCTCAATGTCCTGCTCAGCGAACGATCATTTTATCAATCACATGACGAATTGGTACTCAGCGAACAGCGTTTATCGCTCCATATAACCAGCCTGTTTAAGGCTCTCGGTGGCGGCTGGGAAAACCAAACCAAGGATAATGAACCCAAGCTTTCTTTATTTGGGACGCCTGATTTTAAATCAAACTTCGTCAACAACAGGCAGCGTGCCAGGACAACAATACCGCTCTAGAGCTTTGGGCGCAAACACCACCGGGAACACGTAACCATCCATGGTTCCCCAAAAAAACCATTACAAATTTACCCGTCGAATTGAGGAAAAAAATTAACATGAAAAACACTCTTTTATTTTGTTCCATTGTATCGGTCTTGCTACTCCCAACTTTCGGTTTCAGCCAGAGCTCCAAGGTAGGCAACTTGAGCGGTCAAGTTGCCGCCGGAATAGTATTGGTCGACAACGCCGACAACCTCTCCCCGAATGGCTCCAACAGCACAATCTCTAATCTCGAATCGAGTCCTCAACGCAGGTTGACGACGATCCCAGCCCTGCTACCCGAAGCAACTTACAAATTCGGGGAAAGCGACCAGTTTGCCTGGTACTTTAAAACCACGCCCCCTATCGACGAAGCCGGCGGGTTTGTGCTCGCAAGCGGCCTCAGTTACGACATAACCGGTCTCGCTGTGATTGAACCCGGCGTGTTTTTAGTGCCCTTTGCAGAGGTCTGGAAAAACCCCTATCTGGTCAATGCATCCAGACAGGAGACGGATGTGGCCGCATGGGGCGCTCAGCTTGCTTGCAACCATATCCTCGGTTCGGAGTTCTGGGTTAAATTTGCTTTCTTGAGTGAGGATGTTCAGGATGACGAATTGACCATGCTCTACCCTGAACTTGCCCGCGATGGAATTATTTATGACATCGCATTGGGTTACGGTTTTTTCAAAGGAAGTGCATTTCCACTCAGAACGCAGCTCAGTCTTCTAAAGGGAGCGTACGATGGTGACAGCAATTCCTTTTTCAAGGTCAAGGCGGAATTGTCAGGATCCTATGCGATTGGACGAGTTACGATTGTCCCCAGCATTCAATACAGCCACAAGGATTACGATGCAACCGATCCAGTCTTCGATACCACTCGCCGCGAAAATGGGTATGGGGGTAGCCTGGTCGTTCAATATGAGGGTCTTTTAAATATCCCGTCTCTTAGCCTGCAGGGAATCACAGGGTACAGCCGTGGCGAAGCAAATATTAATTTCTACGACACAGAAGCGCTTTTTGGCGGTTTGGGCATTGTCTACCGGTACTGATCCGGTTCCGGGGCATTTTCCCGTCCCCTTATTCGTTCAAAACCGAAGCACCGCACCCCACCTCTGCATCCTTGCATGACACAGATAAAGCTGGAGCCATGTGACCGACAGGGGTGGTCATTTAATATTCTTCAAGGAACAAACAATCCTGATGACAGATTCAGCGGGCATTACCAGGCATTCGATCCCCTTCATCTCCCTTTTGCCGTTTATTGGAATAACTTTTAGCTGGGCCTGGGGAATCCTGGCGCTGTTCATATTCCTTCCGGACCAGATGAAGGCGATGGTTGGCACCCTGACCGGTGAACATCCGCTCTTTTACCTGGCGGTCTATGCACCGGCGATCGCCGCCATTGCCATTGTCATCTTTTACAGGGGGGTCGAAGGGTTGTGGCGCTATCTTTCCCGACTGTTACTCTGGCGCTGTTCGCTGTCCTGGTACATATTTCTGATTATCGGCATTCCGTTTGTTTTCATGTGCGGCTCTGCCCTGAAAGGAAACCTTTTTGCCGATCCTTTTCCATTCTCCTCTTTTCAGTCGCTGTGCGCAGCAATAGTATTCACGGCGATCAAGGGACCAGTTGAAGAATTAGGCTGGCGGGGCTTTGCACTCCCTCTTCTACAAAAAAAACTGGCACCGATCTGGGCCGCCCTTGTCCTTGGAGTTATCTGGGGTTTCTGGCATCTTCCCGCATTCTTGTTAAGCGGGACGCAGCAAAGCCAATGGGATTTCGCTGCGTTTTTCAGTGGATGTATAGCGTTAAGCGTAATCGTAACCCCTTTGTTTAACACATCACGCGGCAGCATTTTCCTACCTGCCTTATTTCATTTTATGCTTACCAATCCTATTTCCCCTGACGCCCAACCCTATGACAGCTATTTACTCATCGGTGTTGCAGGGTTGGTGGTATGGTCCAATAGAAAAACCATGTTTACAAGAGCGGGGAGCGTAACCGAAATTATCCCCGAGAGATAAGACTGTGCTGTGTCACGATGTGGCAACAGAAATTTGAGCCAGTCGTTAGAGGGGGGCAAATTCATCCATTCAAAATTATATTTAAAAATCAAATAGATGTGTTAATATCGCCCGCATGAATGCAACCCTCAAAACCCTGCCGAATAACCTTGCTGAACTCAAGCGAATAGTGGTCGATCTGCACCAGCGACACGAGCACCAGTTGTCCGTGCTGCTTGAGCAGATCCGCTACCTGCGCCAACAGCTGTTCGGCCGGCAGAGCGAAAAGTTGCCGGCAAACTCGACCACCATGCAGCTGCCCCTGTTCGACATGCCCGAGCCCGAGCATGTCGAGCCGGCCAAGATGGTCGTGGAAGCCCATGAACGCAAAAAGCCCGGCCGCAAGCCGCTGCCTCCGGAGCTACCCCGGGTGGAGATCGTCCATGACCTGCCCGAGGAAGAGAAGGTCTGCGCCTGCGGCTGTCAAATGAGCCGGATCGGGGAAGAGGTCAGCGATCAGCTCGACATTATCCCGGCTAAAATCCAGGCGTTGCGCCACATCCGTCCCAAATATGCCTGCCGGGCCTGCGAGGTCGTGGAAGATGAGGGGGCGACTGGTAAGAAATTTCATGAAGAGCACAAACACGAGTGATTTCTATTGCTTTGTTGCTAATGACGGCGACCAGATTGGCTACCTGCAAAACAAAACCCCTCTACCTGAGTGCGCAGGTAAAGGGGGAGGGGTGAGGAAGATCCGACTAATCAGGAGCGAATCAACCAATTCATAAATAATTGTTTAATTACGAAATGGCAAATCGGAATCTCAAGACAGAGTTAACTAATTGAGAAATTACTTTTTCTGCATTCCCCGCCATTCTTCAATAACGGCTTTACATCCTGGAGTGGCTTTCTCAAAATTTTCTGGTTTGCTGACGCATCCTCTTCTTCCCCCTCCACCGGCAACAACGTCACCACAGGGGCCACCAGGGGCGATCATAGCAGCACATTCTTTTTCAAAGTTTGCCTTGTTCGTTGCGTCATCTGCTGCAAACGCATTAATACTGATCAACAAAGAAGCCATTACAACCAAAAGAGTTTTCATACGTTCCTTCTCCATAAAGAGGATTAATCAGTTCTCCCCCTAACCTGAATTAATAATATGTATGCGGTTAAAATATTTTTCAATTAAAAAAGTAGTATTGGCAAATTCTGTTTTGCCTCAGTTGGAAATGGACTTTCCGAATGTTTGCATTAAGGAGGTGGCGAGAAGTGAACGAGGCTGGCTTTCGCTGCAAATCTGATATGATACGATACATAAAGACGGCTTACAACAAGGGCTGAGGTTGTTCTTGTTCCCACGCTCTGCGTGGGGGGATCCCGAAGATCCACGTCACTGTGTACACGAATGCTCATCAATCCGGCAGCAGCTTCCGGCAACCCCTGGACGCAGAGCGTCCCTTCAACCGTTCCGACGCCGAGCGTAGGAACGAGAAAAAAGCTAACAAAGGGCCTTTAACGGCTGTAGCTATAAAACAATAGACTCTTGATTCAGAAAGGATGCGATTGTGAATTTCTGTACTCAGTGCGGTGCCAAAGTGACGCTGCAAGTGCCTGCTGGAGATGACCGACCGCGGTTTGTCTGCGATGGTTGCCACATCATCCATTACGAGAATCCCAAAATGGTGGTCGGTACCATCCCGGTGACGGATAATGCAATCCTGTTGTGCAGGCGGGCCATTGAACCTCGTCGAGGAAAATGGACACTCCCGGCCGGATGGCTGGAAAATGGGGAATCGGTCTCAGCCTGCGCCCTGCGTGAGACGCAAGAGGAGGCTTGTGCAGAAGTCGATGATTTGCAGCCCTACGTGCTTGCCAACCTGCCCTTTATCAATCAGGTATATTTCTTCCTGCGGGCCCGCCTTCTTAATACTGATTTTCATGCCGGCACCGAAAGCCTTGAAGTGCAACTCTTCACTCCTGAGGCAATCCCCTGGGACGAACTGGCTTTTTCTGCCGTGCACGATACCCTGAGATTCTTCTGTGACGATTTGAAGAAATCAGAGTTTCCCTTTCGGATTCTCGACATCAAGCCGCAACAGCATAGATCAAGCGATATGGGCTGAAACGCTTGTTTACGCGTGAGCCTGCTTAAAGAAAACATCTTGACGTTGGCATGGTAATAGATAGACTATGCCAAGGGTTTGGTGTTTTTCATTCGGCATATCCAGGATATCATCCGACAAGGAGTCAACACATGATTTTCAATTTTTCCCCATGGCTGATTTGGTTTTTAACCGGTATCGCCGTCATGCTTGCCGAACTTGTCGTTCCCGGATTTGTGATCATCTTTTTCGGGCTGGGCTGTTTGGGTGCGGCATTGGTGGCAGCCCTCGCGCCAGGTGCCTATGCAGTTCAACTAATCGCCTTCCTGATCGTTTCCTTGACCTCACTGGTAACCCTTCGAAAAATGGCCATGCATATCTTTGTGGGCCGCAGCGAGGTTTCGGGTGGCGATGATACCGGCAACGTCTCAGTCGGCGCGCGGATCAAAATCGATCAAGATATCGAGCCTGGACGTGAAGCGCGGGTGCGATACCGTGGTACCATGTGGACCGCTGTTTCGGAGGATCCTATCCCTGCCGGGTCGGAAGCGGAAATCGTTGGCGTTGACAAAATCAACAGGTCTTGTCTCAAACTCAAAGTTGTCCATCGTCCTTGAAAAAATGGTGGCAAGATTTCAGGTTTTTCTTACGTCCTGCCAGGTAAACCTTCTTCCGATCAACTGTCGATCGACCTTGTTTTCTAGAATTTAACAATACACAGGAGAAATCGTTATTATGACTCCAACACTCATTGCCCTGATCGCTGTCGCCATTCTAGTTGTCATTGCCCTGGTCAAAGGGGCCGTCATCGTTCCGCAGAAGAGTGCTTTTATCATTGAGCGTCTCGGCAAGTTTGACCGCACCCTCGAAGCAGGTTTTCACATCCTGATCCCCTTTGTAGATCGGGCAGCTTACGTTTTCGGCCTCAAGGAGCAGGTCGTCGATATTCCGGCGCAAATCTGTATCACCAAAGATAATGTGAGCGTTGAGGTCGACGGCATTATTTATTTGGAAATCCAAGACCCGCATAAAGCAGCATATGGCATCGATAATTACCTCCGTGCCGCCACCCAATTGGCCCAGACCACGCTCCGATCGGCCATCGGCAAGATCGACCTGGATAAAACCTTTGAGGAGCGGGAAAAAATCAACACCGAGGTCATCGATGCCATCGATCAGGCCGCCATGACCTGGGGGGTAAAGGTGCTTCGGTACGAAATCAAGGATATCACGCCGCCTGTGTCGGTGAAACAGGCCATGGAAGCCCAAATGACCGCCGAGCGTCAGAAACGGGCTGACATCGCCACCTCCGAAGGGTTGCGGCAGAGCATGATCAATCAATCCGAAGGCGAGAAGCAGAAACAAATCAATGAAGCCCTGGGCAAGGCTTCGCAGGTCACGCTCATTGCCGAGGCCGATGCAAAGCGAATCGAGTTGATTGCCTCGGCCACGGCCGAGGGCATCAACAAGGTGGCCACCGCCATCAAGGAACAAGGGGGTATCGAGGCGCTCAACATGCGGTTGGCCGAACAATACATCACCCAGTTCGGCAACCTGGCAAAGACGAACAATACCATCATTATGCCCAGTAATGTAGCTGACGTCGCCGGCATTATCGCCACCGCGATGTCCACGGTTAAGGAACTCAAGGTGAGCTGAATTTTCAGGTTAATTGAGTGAGAAAGAAACGGGGGCACAAGAAACGAAGAAACGGGGTCAAGTCTTGCAATCAAGCAGCCGCATATCGTGAATAAATTGGGTAAATAACTCCAACCCATTTCAGATATTCCAAAAAACTATGGGCGGAGCCCGATATAAACCATCGATTTTTGTCAAATCGACGCCTGACATCCGCGGCAACGCTTCTGCAAAAGGGGCTGGCGGTTTTCCTACCGGGCCGGGGTCTGAGTCTGAAGCCGCATCGAACGTGGCTCATTGCAAAAGAATCGCCTGGTCGCATTCGACAATTTGTTCTTGGTGGAAAACGTAGAGATCCGCAGTCTGTTTAAGACTGAAGAGATGTTCTGGCCGATAATTGCCGTGCAGGGAACAAGCGATGGTCTCCTCGCTGTTTTTGCAACGCTGATCACGCAAGCCGGCCAGGACCTAACGACCGAATTTCCAAGGCACGAGCATGGGCACCGTACGGCAATAGTCCCGGTACGGATCACCCAGAAGGGCTTGCAGTTTGCGTTCTTCAAGCAGGGTGCCGATGACCAGGTACAGAGAAAGAATGACGCGGGTGACCAGGGAAACATCGGTGAGTCCCGGCAGCCCCCAGAGCATGGCCAGGCCGCCGCTGTACCAGGGATGGCGGACATAACCAAGTATCCCGGTCCGGACAAAGACCGGGGAGGGGCCTGGCTGCCCGTCACGATACGCCCGCCACTGTCGGATACCGAGAAAGGCGCGGAGATCGTAGACCCGCAGACCGCCGACAAACAGCACCAGACTGGAGAGCAACAGCAGGCCCTGCAAAACCCGGAGCCAAGAGGACGGCTCCACCACCAGATGCTGCGGCAGGGTGTGGCTGTACCAGACCACGGGCAAAAGGGTGGCCAGGGAAAAGATTACATACCCCAACCGGTACCATGCCAGCCAACGCCCACCTTTATCCATAAACCAGTGGTTCACCGTAGTGGTGATCAACAGGCTGTGGAGAACGCACCAGACCACCCAAAGTACGATTAATAATAACATCGATCAACCTCCAGCTCATCCAACCGCTGCACCTGCTCCTCTGGCACCGTCAGCCCCCAATCATTCATTGCGGAAATCGCGGAGGATGTTGGGATGGTGCATCTCATCTTCCATCTCCACGGTATGGCAAAGGGCGCAGTTGCGATTGGAACCCAGGGGCAGCCGGTTTTGCTGATACTGCAGGGGCTGCAAGGCATCAAGCTGACCGCCGTAGGGATTAACCGCCGGATAGACCGCGTGCGGACTGGAATGGCAGGCGGCGCAGAACAGGCGACCGCTCTCGTCGGTACGGTTGCGGTAGAGGCCTTGGGCATCCTTGGTGTAGACGTTGAAAGTGGTGTCGTTCTCCGGCGGTTGAAAATCGACATGGCAGTTGAGGCAATCGGGCTGACTGGTCCAGGGCGTCCTGGGAACGACGGCCTCGACGCCCTCAACCGCCCGCGGCCGCAAATGGGTCATCAACAGACCGGCGCGGGTTTTGCCAGCCTGTTGCTCGTTTTTCAGTAATCCCAAGGCCTGATCCTCCATGGTCCCGTGGCAATTGGTGCAATCAAGCCCATTGCCGGCGTGGACATCGCGCAGACAGCGGGTAGCACCGGTGGACGAGGAGGGATGGCAGAGGGCGCAGGCTTCGGCCCCCTTGTCCCGGAGGTAGTTGGCATGGAAACCATGGATCGAGGCGGAGAGGTTGAGCCGGGCCGGATCGCCGGCGGCCTTATAGAGGGCATCGGCATGGCAGTCCCGGCAGCGGCTCGGCTTGCCACTGGCAGCTGCGGGTTGCAGTTTGGTGCCGCTGAGGCGGTCATGGATGGCAAGAATATTGGTGGCGGTTTCGGTGGCCAGACCGGCGCGGCCATCCACCCGCCAGGGACCGCCGTGGCAGTTACGGCAGCCCAGCTCGGTGGACACCGGCGCCACCACCTTGGTGGTGGCCAGGAGATTGTCGTTGTCATCACGGGCCTCGATGGTGACCACCGGGTAGGGATCAAAGCCGCCCGAACGTGGATAGGGCAGCAGAGGGATCGATTCCGCGGTATAAAAATCACCCTCCGAGGTCATGGTCCCGGCCAGTCCCTCCCCTGCCCCCGCCGAGGTGAAATCTCCCTCGGCCCGATACTGCAGGCTTATCCCGGCGGTGACCAACTCCGGGGTGGGGCCTCGACGGATCAGTTGGGCCCGCAGGCTGTTGCCCGCCGGCAAGAGCGACAGGACGGGGTCGGCATCGCTGACATACTGCATCCCCAAGGTGCTCCAGGCAAGGAGAATAAAATTGTCGCTGTCCGGTTCAAAGGCTGGAATCTCGATCGTTTTCTCCGTCAGCGTCACCGGCTCGGGATCGGATCGACCGTTGAGGCCGGAGGCGATATAAAAGGCCAGAGCCCCACGCTCCGCCGCCGTACCGGCAAAAGGCGGCATGGCCGGATAAAAGAGATCCATGCCGCTGATCAGGGCATCAAGTCCGCTGGGAGTATAGGATGCGGTCAGCGGCCGGATGTCGCGCATGGGGCCGTCGATGGCGTGGCAGGAGAGGCAAAGCAGGGTATAGAGTTCCCGGCCGGTGGCCAGCCGGTTGGCAGGGGTGATCTCCCGGTGGCGTACCCAGCGGGCCGCGGGCAGGACCCCCTGCTCCTGGAGGCGGGGCAGATCTGTTTTAAGAATAGAGGTGGAGTACATGAAATCACGGATAATATAGGGCCGTCGTCCGCCCTCACGGATGAATTCAAAACAGCCCATGTACAGCTGACCGATGACCAGCAGGACCACGGCCAGGGTCCGGCTGAGCCGGGTCGGCAGGCGGATAGCCAGGACCAGGCCGCCAAGGAGCAGCAACGGCGAGATGAGGAGGAAACCGTGGACAAAGATCCGCATCGAGGGCATGCGATCAAAAATCATCGCCTGCAGCTCGGCTGGAAGGGCGGCCTTGTACCACCAGGCGGAAGCGATGAAAAAGATCATGGGCAGGAGCAGCCAGCGGGCGCAAAAGCGGACCATGGTGGTGCGCAGCTCCTCCTCCTTGATCCAGGCGGCGGTCATCAGACCGAAAAGGCCGGCGATGATCAGGGCGAAAAAGGTGCGGAAAAACAGTGAGGGCCAGAAGGTGGGGTTGAAAAAACCCGACCAGAAATCACCGTCCGCCGGCCAGGTGCCCGGGGTGAGCATGAAGCCGATGATGCCGTTGATCACAAAGAGCGACATCCAGGCGGCGCCGAAATAGATCCAGCCGATCAGCTGATGCCGGCCGCGTTCCATCCGCCCGAAGGTGTAGTAATAGATGAACAGCGACACGATCTCGATGAGGAAAAACACCCATTCGGTGGCCCAGCCGAACACAAAGGTGTGAATGAGGATCGAGGTGGCCGCCGGATTGAGTAGCGAGATGATCAGCCAGATGCCCACCCCGCTCATCGAACCCAGCACCATGGTCAGCAACAGGAAAAAACGGGCGTGCCGGCGGGCGTAGGCGACGATGGCCGGATTATTTTCCCGGTAGCCCTTGCGCTCCGCCAGCACCAGGAAGAGGCCGCCGCCCACGGCGAAGTGGGAGATGTAGACATGGAAGACAGCGATCAGGATGATCAGCAGGCCGCCGCCGAAGGCATCAAGCTGCCAGACCGGATAATTCATGGCCGCACCTCCCCTTCAGGCGGGCAACGCAGGGCACTCCATACCATCCAGCCGATCAGCGCCAGGCCACCGGCCAGGAACAGGAAGAAGAGAACCATCGGCCCATAGGCCGGGACCACGGGCAGCTGGTCGAGGGAAAAGGGGGCCAGCATCATGGTTCGCAGCAGGCTGCGGGCGCCGATCATCAGCGCCAGGGTCCCCAGGGCGCAGGCCAGCGCAGGCCTGACCCGCAGGGCAAAACTCAAATGCACCGCGACCAGCGCCAGTGCGACCCCGCCGGTCAGCGTCAGCAGAAAGAGGCGGCCCACACCGGTGGCCAGGGTGAGCATGCCGGCTGGCAGGGCCACCAGGAACCAGAGGCCGATGGCCAGATTCATCAGGGTGGCATAGCCGAACCAGCGGCAACCGTACACAACCCAGGGCTGGACATCCGCCACCCCCCGGCGGTGCTGCCAGGAAAAGAAGGCAGCCAGGGCCAGGCCACCGATGGCTATTGCTGAGACCATGAAATGGAGGTACCGGGGCCAGAGGGTGGGATCGGCGAGGTTGAGCAGCAGGCCGCCGGGCTGGTCGAAATAACGACTCCAGGCCGCTGGGGTCTGCATCAAGGTGAGGTTGTTGGTGAAGAAGAAGCCAATGAGCAGCAGGCAGGCAGTAATCAGGCCGACGACCACGACCCGCCAGCCCGCCAAGTCCGGGAACCGGTATTTATAGATATAGGCCAGGCTGTAGGCAGCAATGAGTAAAACCATAATCGACAGCCAGAACACGGCCATCAGCAAAGAGCTGACATAGATGTAATGGCCGTAGAGCACCTGGACAAAGAGCAGCGGCGCCACCCCGAAGTTGACCGCAAAGGCAATGGCAAAAGGCAGTTTTTGGGAGATCTCGGCGGTGCAGGGCGTGGTCTCGGCCGGCGCACGCAGATGGCTGACCAGGGCGATAAAGGCTGCACCGAACAGGACGTTCATCAGCAGGATATGGAGAAAAAATGTGGGTAGCAGCAGCAACTGGAACCAGCCCCAGGCAACGGGAAGGGCGTCCGGGGTAGGGATGAGCGCGGCGGGATGCATGGGATCTCCTTCGTTCTTTGTTCCAAGGACCGCTTACAGCCAAGGAAAGCGGGCGGGGTACGCATCGAAGGAAGGACGCAGACCGGGAGCGACGGTATCGGATGGGGCCAGATTTGGCGAGCGCCGCTCGGACAAGCCGGCTTCAGCGCCATCCACACCCGTTAGTTAGCGGACCGCCTCATCACCTTCGACAAAAAGAATACATTTTTCCGGACAAAAGGCGGCCGCCTCAAGGATGGCAGCGGTGACCGCCTGATCGGGTACGATCAGTTCGGCCTTTTCGGTGAGCGGGTTGAGCACAAACACCGAAGGGCACATCTCGGTGCAGGTCCCGCAGCCGCTGCAACGATAACTGTCGATGACGATGGTGCGCATCCGCCCGTATCCTCCAGTTGAGATGGGCCGACCTGACCCTATTTAATGCTCGCGGGGCGCCGGTTGGTCTCACGCTCGACCACGTGATGGGGCTTCCCGTGTTGCGTCTGCTTCCCTCTTCCATGCATGCTGTCGCCACTACCCCGATGGAACCTTCGACACCAGAGACTTCAGCCGCTTCCGTACCTCCACGGCTGCTCCAGTTGCTACCGGCCGGAGCGAAAGTACAGGGCGGGATTGCACCTGCTGAGAAGCACCGCCTTAGCACGGCGCACTTTATTGACTGATTAGCCGTTTGCTAGGATAGCGTGTCGCAGTGCTTCTATGGCCCATTGATTTAAACTTTTTCCTGAGGCTTCGCAACTACCAACGCTCGACCATGAATTTCAGGCGGGACGCGCAAAAATAACTTGCCTGATGCTGGTTTTTAACTCGGGAGCCTTCGCGTTCTGATGGATCCTATGAAAGCTTTGATCAATGACTCAATGTCAGCAAAGAGGATCGACGCTGGGGTAGGGCGAGCAAAAATGGCTGGTAAAATTTTGCGTTGTTTTGCAATCATAACTCTACGGTAGCAATATATGCCAGCATGCGCAAGTTGGTTTTCGGGACGGATAACACGGTGAAACAACCTGCCGGCCGACAAGCTGCCCTCTTTAAGAACGCGGCCATTTCCGGTCATCCGTGTAAGTATTGTCAAAGGGAAATCGGAGATTTCCCGCACGAAGATGGGGCTAGAGCCTGACGGTCAAGAGGCTTATGGCCGGGATACCGATACCGGGTGACGATGCTGGGCACATGTCGTTCTACTCGGACGATTTCCAGAATCAACACCAACCGCTTCTCCTGCACGGTAAGCGGCACTGGCAAACTTTGGTCCAGATGGGGGAACAGACTTCTTTGGACACGCCCCATCAACCATGATATCTTTTCCGTGAGCTTCATGGCATTCTCCTTGGTGCTGTTTTACTGAATACAAAACTTTACCTGGAGATGCCATCCAGTTAAATTGTTTCAATATTTTACACTAAAAATTCCCTGCAGCTCAAACTCTCGACTGCTGATTGTTCCCGTCATTTTGCAAAAGGCTTTCATTGTATGGTTATAAGGTATTTCTTGAATATAAAGATAAACTAGGAGAAATAATGAAGAGTTACCGGAAAGAGCTATGGTTTGAAGTGCCGGCCCGTAGAGGATTTATCAATATTACGCCACAAGTCGAAGATTGCTTGAAAGAGAGTCGCATAAGCGAAGGATTGGTACTCTGCAACGCGATGCATATCACCGCGTCCGTCTTTATCAATGATGACGAATCTGGTTTGCATCACGACTATGAGGTGTGGTTAGAAAAACTGGCTCCACATGCGCCGGTTTCCCAGTACCGCCACAATGGATACGAGGACAACGCCGACGCGCACATGAAACGCCAGATCATGGGGCGTGAAGTCGTCGTGGCGGTGACCAACGGCAGGCTGGACTTCGGCACTTGGGAACAGATTTTCTATGGCGAGTTCGACGGTAAGCGCAGGAAGCGTGTGTTAGTCAAAATTATTGGTGAATGATGAAAGTTGATCAAAAACGCAGTCAATGCATAAAGATTTTGGGTACGTTGCTGGTGGCGGGTGCCGTCAGTTTTTTGAGCGGATGTGCAAGCGAGAAAGTCTGGAGCAAACCAGGTCTAGATCAAACGGAATTCGATCGTGATTTTGCAAAATGCAGCCGGGAAGCTGCATCATCAACGTCATCTTTAACTTTAAGTGCCGATTTCAACAGTAATTTGGACCTTGAGCGAGGCCTTGACCGTTCCATGAGGAAGGATGCTTTAATTAAAAAGTGCATGTATTCTCAAGGGTATAAGCTTGAGGCCCAATAAGTTGGTTTTGCTTTTCTGGAAATTGAGAGGCTCGAACGATGGCGTGTTTATAATGTCCGGTTTGAAGTGGTGCCGATTATTGAGACAGGTGTATAAGCAATGAACCACCCTATTTTG
>CAZJEX010000038.1:0-20270 GCA_964545155.1 uncultured Desulfobulbus sp.
TCCATGAACCTATACTACAGGTTGCGGCCGGTTGAGTAAACTGCATACCCACTATGTATAATATATAATGTGAACTGCTGGCTATAAGGGGAAACCCGTATTTGTCGACATTTCTGCAACTACGAGTCCGGGACCGGCAAGAACCTGGCGACCGATGCCCTCCACCGTGCCACCCGCCGGGCGAGCAAGCCATATATCCGCATCAACTGCGCCGCCATTCCGGAAGGTTTGCTGGAGTCAAAATTTTTCGGCCATGAAAAAAGCGCGTTCACCGGGGCCCACGACAAGAAAATGGGCCGGTTCGAACTGGCGGACGGCGGCATGCTTCTGCTCTACGAGATCGGCGATCTGCCGCTGGGACTGTAGTCAAAATTGCTGCGGGTGATTGAAGAGGGGAAATGCGAACGGTTGGTGGGGACGAGAACCATCAAGGTGGACGTACGCCTGCTCTGCGCCACGGCCAAGGATCTGAAGCAGGAAGTTGCCGGCGGACGATTTCGTCAGGACCTCCTGTACCGGCTGAGCGTGATTCGGCCATCACCCTCGTCGACCTGCCCGCTGACCTGCGGATGCACCCGCAGCCGGTCTACGGCTCGGCGACCCTGCTGAGCGAATCCCTGGCAGGTAGGGAAAAACATTGCATTTTAAATACTCTGGCCCATTCGGGAGGCGAACGGACCCGAGTCGCCGAATGCCTGGGGATCAGCAGAAAAAACCTCTGGAAAAAGATGCAACTGCATGCGATTGAGTTTTAACCCCAGTCCAAAGGGAAGGGGTACCGCACGGGGCTCCGGCAGTCCGTTTACAACTCGTAGAGGCGCTCGTCACGGAGAGGGCGGCGTGTGCTCTGCGCCTTTTTCCGGATTGCCTCCAGGCCAAAAGGTGCATCCGATTCCATCATGTCGCCCATATCCTGCTCGATCTGCTCCGGATCGTCGCCAGCCTCCATCCGGGCAATGGCTTCTTCCATTTGACCGCCCAGCGACATCCCGGTGGTGGTGGCGAATTTGCGCATCAAATTAGCCATCTGACGCGGATCATCCTGGTTGAGATGCTCGGCCTCACGCATCAATCCTGCCATGGCCTGCTCCATTTTGGCCTCATCCAGGCCCGCCAGAGGATCCTCGCCATCGCTTTCCTTGGCCTTGCCGATGGTGGCGAACGCCGAAATCAGCTTCTGCAGGTCGGCCTTGCCGCATTTCGGGCAATTGGGTCGTTTTTCGGTATTGGGCCGGCTGGAAAAGAAATTGAATACCGTGTTGCAATCATCGCAAAAAAATTCATAGATCGGCATGGCGGTCAGTTCATAAAAGTTTTTGTCATATCGGGGCTACACCAAGTTTCAGGGCTACGCAGGAAAGATTGCCCGCCTACTCGCCGGCAAGGACGGCATCCAGAGCGGCATCGTCGACCTGGTCGGTGATCCGCACCTTACCGATCGCCTCGGGCAGGACAAAAAAGATGCGGCCGCCGATGGTTTTCTTGTCGGATTGCAGATATCGGCGCAGGACGCTGCGATCCATTTCGGCAGGAATGTCGATGGGCAATTGGTACTGGCGCAGCAATTCGACCAGTCTAGCGGCCACCTGCGGATCAGCCACGCCGCAACGTACGGCCAATTCGGCCACGGCCCGCATGCCGATGGCCACGGAAAGGCCATGAATCAATTGATATCCGGATGCCGCTTCCACCGCATGCCCGATGGTATGGCCGAAATTGAGAATCCGGCGCAGACCGCCTTCGCGCTCATCCTGTTCAACCACCCAAGCCTTGAGTTCACAGCAGCGCCGGATCATCGGTGCAATGGCCGAAGGCTCCAGAGCCAAGATAGCCGAACGGTTGACTCCAAGCCAGGTGAAAAAATCGGCGTCGATGCTAGCGCCGTATTTGATGACCTCGGCCATGCCGCTGAGGAATTCTTCGGGGGGCAAGGTTTTGAGCACCTCGGTATCGATGAACACCGCTTTGGGTTGATAAAAGGTGCCAATCAGGTTTTTCCCCTGGGAGAGATCCACGCCGGTCTTGCCGCCGACCGAACTGTCGACCTGCGCCAGCAGGGAGGTCGGCATCTGTACAAAGGGGATGCCGCGCATGTAAATGGAAGCCAGAAACCCGGTGATGTCGCCGACCACCCCGCCACCCAGGGCCAACAGCCCGTCGCCCCGATCAAAGCCGCGGTCGGCCAACGCACTGGCCAGGGTGCCGATGGTCTGCAGATGCTTGCTGGCTTCGCCATGGGCAAAGACGATCAACTCGCTATCGAGCCCGGCCTGTTGCAACGAGCGCTGTACCTGCTCGCCATAGAGCGCCCCCACCCGATCATCGCTGATGATTCCGAACCGTTTGGCGATCTTGGCGGTTTGCAGGGATGGGCCGATCTGGTCCAGCACCCCGGTCCCGATGGTTATCGGATAACTCCGTTCCCCCAAGCCAACCTGTATTGTCTCCTGTCCCATGCCCTGCCGTCCCGCTTGTCATTGAAATTTTGAAAAAACACCCCAATCATCGACACGACGTCCGGTATGTCCGATGAATACGGCAATAAAAAAGGGAGACACCGCATGAGGCGGCATCTCCCTGGTCGTACAGCTTCTCAGCGGGGCCGAGAATTACATGGCAGCTCCGGAAGCAGCGCCCTGCATTTTCACTTCTACTTTCGTGGTCAAACCAGCATAGTACGCACGAAGACGAACCAAAACCTCTTCGCGACCGAAATGGTCGACTACCGGCTGGCCGTCGGACAGAGCCTTACGCAGCTTGGTGCCGGAAAGGATGACGCGATCGTCTTTGGTATGCGGACAGGTACGCAGAGAGGCCATACCATCGCACTTGTGGCAATAGAAGGTCCAGTCAATTTTCATCGGCTTGCAAAGCAGGTCCTTGGAAGCGTCACCGGTTACGGGGATGCGATCAAAAATCGTCTGAGCCTCGAATAGACCGTAGAAGTCGCCAACGCCAGCATGGTCACGACCGATCAGCATGTTGTTAACGCCGTAGTTTTGACGGAAGGTAGCATGGAGCAGGCCTTCGCGAGGACCGGCATAACGCATATCCAGAGGATAACCAGCGTTCAAGATGTTCTCTTTGACGAAATAATGGTCGATCAGAATCTTGATAGCTTCAACACGAACATCGGCTGGGATATCGCCTGGTTTGAGGTTACCGATCAAGCTGTGGATGATAACGCCGTCACAAACTTCGACAGCGATCTTGGCCAGATACTCATGGGACCGATGCATCGGGTTACGCAGCTGCAGAGCGGCAACGTTGGCCCAACCACGCTCGTCGAAGATGGCGCGGGTCTCGGCAGGTTTGAGATATACACCAGGATATTCTTTTTTGTACTCGCCTTCGGAAAGCACTTTAACCGGGCCGGCCAAGTTGAATTCGCCCTGAGCAAAAACCATGATAACGCCGGGATGATCTTTCGGTGCGATCTCCCAGAATTTGTCACCAACAGACTCCTCGCCCTCGCCCTTGAATACTTTCTCGCATTCCCAGCGTTTGTCGGCTTCGGTCATCTCGAATTTTTCCGTGACCTTCATGGTGGCATAGGTCTCGCCTTTGTTAATCAAGGCAATCTCGTCGCCTACTTTAACATCAGCGGCAACGGCGGCGGTAACGTCCAGGGTGATCGGTACCGGCCAGAAGGTACCATCAGCCATCTGGAATTTCTCACAAACGCCCTTCCAGTCGGCTTTGGTCATGAACCCGGTAAGCGGAGAGAAACCGCCGATGCCCATCATGATCAGGTCGCCTTTGGCGCGATCGGATACTTCAACCTGCTTCAAGCCAGCGGCTTTTTTCACTTCAGCTTCACGCGCAGCGCCTTCAAGCAGGGCACAAACCAGACCTTTTCCGCCGTGGGGCGCAACCAATTTTGAACTCATAATTTTTACCCTCTCTGATTTTATTCTTGTGAGAACAATTGACCTACATAAATTCCGATCAGATTCGCTGGAGTTGACCTGACGCAGAAAAAAACTGAACCAGCATTCAGTCATCGTAGCTATTTATATAGAAGACCAACGGAAGTCAAGAAAAAATTCATACAACTCATCAACCGTGCTGATGAATACGATTTGCTCAATGAATAAAAGCAACAACCTTTGCTCCCGAAAATTCTCGGGAGAAGCTTGGATGTTAACAATCTATCGTTTAAATATTTTGCTATTAATTGTTTTTACAATACAATCATTTAGACATCTGATCACACCCACATACATTCCGGACCAAGCAAACAATAACGTTATGATTTAAAATGATAAATTTAAAAAACACCCCCAAACAAAACATCAACATTTCATTGGTCCAATAATTGCTTACCCTCAAACAAACACCGTAATCCTAAATTTTTTCCACAACTTTTTTATAGAACTAATGTTGGTCGATGAAACTATGAAAACAAACAACTCTCGCGCTAGATGGAATAACCGACACAGACTCTTCTCGTTGCCCATCATCATATTTCTCCTTTGGGCGGGCAGTACCTTTGCGGCGGGAAGCGGGGATCCTCGACGCTTTCAGGAAAGTGGCGAACTCACTGCTATCGAAAAAATCAATTCCAGAATGATAGCCATCTTTAGCGAAAAAAAAATATACTCAGTCGGCTCGTCCGCGCTGATCCTGAACGCGGCAGGTCGGCCAATTTCGTTGGACCAACTCACACTTCCCGCCCAAGTTAATTACGAATATATGTACATGGAAAGCGATCCTAAAACTATGTCGCCAGTCATCGTGTACATTGAAGAGACACAGAAAAAGAGCAGTAACGGAAGGAGCCCGAAATGAAAAGCAAGCACCCTCTTTTCAACGTATTCATTTTGCCATTTTTTTTCCTCTCGCTTGCTGTATCCTCTACCGAGGTTGCCGGCGCCATGAATGACTACTGTGTTTCGCCACCTTTTGTATCCCAGTCTATTCCGCCGAATATCATGGTCGTCCTGGATAATTCGGGCAGTATGTGTGAAGAAGCGTATGCTGGCAACACCTACAACCCGACACAGTTCAACAATGGCCTCTATTACGGTTTATTTGACGGCACAAAAAACTATAAATATAACGTTTATGTCCCCGCCAGCGGCAGCAGATGGGAAGTGACCACCGAGCCGATAACCGCTGGCACCGCAGCCAGCCCCATAGCCAATGGCAGCTTTCTGAACTGGGTAACGATGCTTCGTGTTGACGTGGCAAAGAAACTGCTCATTGGTGGAAAGGCTGCCCCACGCACTTACAGTGTTGGCAATACAGTAAAACTCCTCGCTGAAACCGGATGTGACGGCCGCCATTCTCCAAAAACCTTCGTACCGACCAATGCTCACATTGGTCCTTTCAACGGAACTGAATACAGATTCCGCATGAACACCAATGGAACATTAGAGATAATCGACATTATCCCCAACGCCACAGTTAACGTTCGACCGAATATAGACATCTCCATCCCCCCATCTTTGAGCGAATTTCCTGATAGCCCTCCTGTCTTTGCTACGACTAAAGTCGATGAAACAACTGCTAATGGAAATAGCGACTACATCCAGTTTGGTAATAGTCTTGCCCCTGTAATAATGGGGTTCTCCACCTTCGCCACCAGCCTGCCCGCTGATATCAAAGTGAAGTTGGTTGTATCGGCATTAAAGACTACCAATTCTGCCCAAAGAACCATTCAAGGAGTACTCCGCATAAACGGTGCAGATTGGTTGAGCACGAACATACTTCCTTTAACTACTAGCTATCAATCATACGAGTTCTCGTGGGATCTCAATCCGGCCACAGGACAACCCTGGACAGAAAATGAAGTCAAACAATTGGCTGGGGCAACCTCTCTTCAGGGGTTTGGCGTCAAACCCGGTGGCCCGGGCGACAACACTACCGCCCCGAATATTCGGGTCACCCAGGCTTACCTGAGAATTGATGCAACCCAATTGGCTGGTGGACCCTATAATGTTATCGTTGATCAGGGCACTACCAATGCAACAGGCCTCATCCATGGCCTAGGCAACGAGGCCAGATTTGGACTGACCTATTACAATGACTCGGAGGGTGGCAGAGTAAACCAGAACATCGGTTTCAAACCGTTTGACACTCTCATTACCTCTGTAAACAACAGGGTGCCAGGCACATGGACGCCACTCGCCGAAACCTTACGCGAAGCTGTTTCCTACTTCCGGCAGGATTCCCCGCGATACGATGCGGCAGATTACACCCTGCCCCTGAATACCGCCAATTTCACTAATCCCACAACAATATACCGAGATCCCTATGCCTACAATTTCTCGGCCGTGGATTCCAACGCCTCAAATTTGTATGTGCCTTGCGCCAAATCGTTCGTCTTGTTTTTAACGGACGGGGAATCCACCCAAGATGGGGGTATCCCGGGCACTGGTGCTAGCGCCCCATGTACAGCAACTAATCTCAAGGGCTGTTCCGGGGATGGCAATCCCAACCCCAGGTTTGCTGGCACACCCATCGGACAGACTTACAGCAGCAATGGCACCGACTACATGATCGATGTGGCCTACTGGGCCAGAACCAACGATATGCGCCCCGGAACAGAGACTAATGTGCCGACCTCATGGCGTCAAAGCCTGCCCGGAATGCAGAACATTTACCTGTACCCTATTTTTATGTTCGGAACCGGATCGGCACTGCTCAAAGACGCCGCCATTTATGGCGGGTTCACGGATCTGAATGGCAATAACAAACCGGATTGCACGACAATTCCCGGAGAGTGCTACAAGGATACCGACGGCGACGGCATCATCGAATCCAACGGCAACGACCTTCCCCTTACCTATTTCGAGGGTGATGACGGCTATGCTCTAGAGCAAAATATAAAAGATGCTGTCAGTGATATCTTAAAGAGGGCAGCATCGAGCACTGCAGTATCAGTGTTGAGTTCCAGCGAAGGCAGCGGCGCCAATATTGTTCAATCTCTTTTCTATCCAAAACGCTCCTTTTCTTCCGATGTCGAAATCACTTGGACAAGCGACTTGATGAATTATTGGTATTATTTCGATCCTTATTTCAAAAATGCCCAAATTCGAGAAGATACTGTCAGAGACGATGCTACCTACACAATCCTTGACCTCAAAAACGACTATATCACCCGATTTTATTTCGATGGCGGACAGCTAAAAACGGTGGCAGCACGCTGCCAGGACACCGACGGTGATGGTGACTGCGATACTGCCGTTGATATTATTCCCATCGAAGACGCCAAATCTATCTGGCGAGCTGGGGTTAATCTTTGGTGGACCCCCCCGAACAAACGAACAATCAAAACCTCGATAGATGGAACAAGCTTTATCTCGTTCGAAACAACAAACCGCGCGACGCTTGATGATTACTTAGGCCAGACCGCAAATGTCGCAGCCGCAGAAGCAACAATCAATTATGTCCGTGGGATAGATCAGGGCAAACTATGCTCAACAAGCAGAATCCCCTGTGTCGTTGATACAGATTGCGGCGGAGGCGGCAATGTTTGCGAAGACACCAGAAACAGAACCGTCCCCATGAAAGTGTGTTCTTCAAGCAGAATGCCGTGCTCTACCAACCAGGACTGCACCGGAAGTGGCGACACATGTGCGGAAGAAACACACACCTGGAAACTGGGGGATGTGGTTTCCTCGACGCCTCGCATCATGGGCCCAAGCCCCTTGAACAACTATAATGTTTCGCCTCCCCTCGGATATGGAGACAAGACCTATTCGGATTACATTACCAGCAGCGATTATAAGGACAGGCAGCGGGTGTTTGTAGGCGCCAATGACGGCATGTTGCATGCCTTTAGGCTTGGAAAAGTCCTGCAGCGTTGGTCAGGAAAGTCCTGGTGGCAACCCGGAAAGCTCGAAGGTTCAACGGGAATCGACGGAATCGGCACTGAAAGTTGGGCCTTTATTCCAAAAAATGTTCTCCCCTACCTCCAATATCTTTCAAAACCTGACTACGGCCATGTCTACATGGTCGACGGGCCGGTTTACTTGACCGATGCGAGCATAAATTGCAGTGTAAATCAAGCTGACTATTGGAACTGCGCCAAGCAAACCTCGACCACATCATCCAGCTGGCGAAGCGTCGCTATTGGCAGCATGGGCATAGGTGGTGCGACAAGCAGTGCCGTGGATGCCAGTCGTGTTAAAACACCTTTAGTTGTAGGGACTGAACCCGTGGGTTGGTCTTCATATTTTGCCCTTGACGTCACAAACCAAGACAATCCTGCGCTTTTATGGGAGTTCACCAATCCCAATCTCGGCGTCACCAATGTCGGCCCGGCCATTGTCAAGGTCGGCCGGAAACGATGCGTCATCGATAATGCTGTATGCAGTTTGGATAGCGATTGCTCAAGCGGACAATGTGCGGATGTAAACGGCAGGTGGTTCGCCATCCTAGCATCAGGTTCGACCGGCCCCATCAGCAACAAGGATTTCAAGGGTACATCAAACCAGAATTTAAAGCTTTTTGTCCTTGACCTCAAAACCGGCGCATTGCTGCGCACCATTGACACTGGTATCGCCAATGCCTTTGCCGGCTCTGTCTCCGCCAACTCTATTGATCTCGAAAAAAGCACTCCGGCACATTCGGGGAACTATCAAGATGACGTTGTCTATATCGGTTATGTAAAAAACACCACGAACGGCGGTGTTCTCAGGCTTGTGATGAATGACAACCCCGACCCGGCCACCTGGACGACGAGCACGGTCATTGACAACATTGGCCCGGTCACTACTTCGGTGGCCAACCTTCTTGACCGAAAAAGCAGGAAACTCTGGTTGTATTTTGCGGAAGGCAGGTATTTTCACAAGCAGGACGACCTGTCCAACCAGCGCAAATTGTATGGCATTCAAGAACCCTGTTATATGGACGATGCATCAACATCGGCTATTGACTATGACATCCTCACAAGCTGCACCAGTTCTCTCACCACAACCGTCCTCAAAGATCAGACGTCTTCGCCGGGAGCGTTAACGGCAACCCAAACTGGCTGGTACGTCAACCTTGACCCATCGACTTCGACTACAGGAGCGGAACGCGTAATTTCGAACCCCACACCAGACCCTCTTGGCTCCATCTATTTCTTGAGTTTCGCCCCAACCTCCGATATCTGCGGCTATGGCGGGACGACCTATTTATGGGCATTAGACTACAAAACCGGTGGCCAAGTGTCTTATGTAATGCAAGGAAAAGCCCTTGTTCAAGTATCGACCGGCGAGATCAAGGAACTCGACTTGTCCGACTCGTCCACCTTTAGTAACAAAGACAATAGACGGACAGTGGGCTTTCAAGGAATCCCGCCATCCGGGCAGGGACTTATGATCATCACCAATCCAAGCCCCATTAAAAAATTCATGCATATCCAGGAACAATGAGATGAAGGCGGAAAGCGGCTTCACGCTGATTGAATTATTAATAGTTGTCGCCTTAATAGGCATCATCATGGCCTTTGTGACCCTGAACTTCAGGCAACTCAATGAAAAATACCGGATTGAATCAAGCACCAAAGAAATCTATACCACTTTAATGCGGGCAAGAAATGACGCGTCAACGACCAACACCACACGCTTGGTCGTTTTAGCGGCTAACCAGATTCAAACGGGTGCCGATGCTGATGGGGATGGCAATATTGACGGCACCCCTATAACCACAACGTATCCTCGATTCATCCTTACTTTTGCCGGAAGCCCGATAATTTTTGACCGAAGAGGAATGTCGACCGGCTTTAACAGCAACCAAACCATCCGCATTACCGGTTATTCAGCCGATATCACACCAGCCATGGACTGCCTCGTGATATCGCCCACCCGCATCAATATTGGCCAATGGAGCGGAGGTACTTGTGTCCAACGATAAAATAATCTTACATCGGCAACATGGTTTCACCCTGATAGAGGTGATGGTCGCCTTGCTCATCTTCATGGTGATTGCATTAGGGCTGGCCAAAGGGGAAATTGCCGCCTTAACAACCCAGAGTGGCAATCTCTATCGTGATGAGGCCCTCAGGGTGGCAGAAGACGAATTAAGTCGATTGAAAAGTTTGCAGTTTTCTATTTCGGGAACTCATGGAGATCTTGCGCCAGGGAATTGGACTGCCCTGCCAGACCTGACCGTGAAGATGCGGAAAGGGGACACTACTTTTGCCAGATCAATACAAATAACTGACATTGCAACAAGTGCAACTGCCCTTAAACGTATAAATGTGGCCGTTGGATGGACCCAAGGAAACAGTGCGACGTTGCTGGCACCGACAAATCAAAACCATCAAACATCCGTGAGCACGATAATCGCTCGGGTCGATTAAAGGTCAACCATGAAACAGCTCACAAAAACCTTTCCTCGGAACCAATCCGGGTTTTCCCTGATAGAATTACTTGTCTATCTGACAATCCTGGGAATTCTCATGACTCTCGTAGTCATGAGTTTTACCCAGACCATGCAGCGAAGTGCGCAACAGTCCGGTATTGCGGAGACTAAAATCGAGACCGTTGCTGGCGTGGAATTACTGCGCGCAGATTTGGAGCATGCTGGTTTTGGCCTGTATTGGCAAATACCTGCTGTTAGTCCTCTCCCGTATGCTGAGCCTGCGCCATTGGCAGGAGTTGCAGCCCAACCCCCTAGAGCATTCAGCAGTGCAGATACCTCGGCCTCCAGCTTGAACACCTCTGATTATCTGGTTATTAGGGCCACCAATGTGACTCGAGGAGTCAGCGGACAAAAGTGGGGAGATATGGGTCGAAACGCGGCCCACGCTCACGTAGGTCAATCTATGGGTGCTGATAATTTTGCCGTAAATGACAGAGTCATCGTGCTTCGCCCCGAGATTAGTACTGGGGAATACCGCCAACTCGTGATGAATGGTGCGACCTATATAACTAGCATAGCCTCCTTCTCGTCAGCATCGAAGGCAATAACGCTGGCAACTGAGGCTTTTGCCCCCGAGGCCACCCCTAACGATCCTGACGGACAGCGGTTTCTGGTCTATGGACTCAATGATGATGCCAATATAAGCAGACCGTTTAACCGTACCGATTATTATATAAACAATGCCAATGTCCCCACGCACTGCGCCCCCAACACTGGAGTTCTGGTCAAGGCTACAGCGAATCAAGCTGATAATACTTTTACGATCATGCCCATAGTGGACTGCGTGGCCGATTTCCAGATAGTCTATTACCTGGATACCAACGGGGATGGAGGATGGGATCAACGAGCCAATGCGAATGGTCTGGATGGACTCTCCGCCGCGCAAATCCGTGATCAGGTCAAGTCGGTACGTGTGTATATCCTTACCCATGAAGGAGGCTTGGACCGTTCATACACGTACGCAACCGTTCCCACGACGATCAACGTTGGTGAGGTGCAGGCAGACGGTGCTACCCTTGAGGCCAACGCAGGTCGGGCCTTTACCTTAAGCGCAACTATTGGCGGAAACTGGGCCAATTATCGCTGGAAAGTAATTAGCCTGGCTGTAACCCCCAAAAATTTACAGTGATCCGCTCCTGATAGGGGATATAAATATGAACTGTCTATACGCTACCACTAAAAAAATATGTAACAACGAGCGTGGGATAGCCTTGGTATCAGCGCTCCTTCTGGGTTTGATCGGCATGCTAATGGTTCTATCACTCCTTTTGATGGTGGACACCGGAACCTGGATAAGCGGATCGAAGAAACGTTTCCAGATGGCCCTTGATGCAGCCCATGGCGGCATGAATTTCTTTGCCAAGGAAATCATCCAGAGAGGATTGGGGGGAACTGGATTGAGTGGTATGGGTACCTATGGCGGACTGTTAACCCCTGTAATTTCAGATGCGAATTTGACCAAAAAACTCACAACCACAGGTAAAATTGGCGACGTAACCTATTCTAACGATCCGCTGGACGCAACCCTGACATTGACATTTCCTACGGGACCGAATATCGCGGTGAATACAGTCATACTCAGTACAAGCCGCGGTAACAGCGGCACCTCATCCAACCTTTTGGAAAGTGGCGGTGTGGTTAATAACCAAAGCGGCACCATTACCCCACTACACATTCCATATCTTTACCAAACTGAGGCTCGAGGACAAAACGCAACAAATCCAATAGAAAACGCCAGACTATCATCGCTCTACATCTATTGATAGAGCCAATATTTTCGTCACCACCTCTAACCTTTTCTGTTAAATTGTCACTTTTCACGATCAAACTCACTTCAAGGGGGGAAGTTTAATCTCCATATTCCTTTATCTTGCTGAGCAGAGCCGGATAGCTCAACTCTAACAGCACCGCCGCCTTGCTCTTGTTGCCACCGGTGTGCTCCATCGCCCGCTGGATTAACCGTTTTTCCATGATGATCTTTGCTTTTTTAAGCGAATAGGTGCCGAAAAAATCGTCAATGCGCCGATTTTCGCCTTTGGCGCCGAACTGAAGGGGCAGATGTTCCGGCAGGATGATGTTTTTATCGGTGAGGATGAGCGCCCGTTCCAGCACATTTTCCAGTTCCCGGACATTTCCCGGCCACTCATACTGCATCAGCAGATCCATGGCGGCCGGGGCAATCCCCTGCACCTCAATACCCAGACGGATGACGAATTTATCGAGAAAAAACCGGCAGAGCAGCGGGATATCCTCGGGATGCTGCCGCAAGGGAGGGATAGAAATGTTGATGACGTTCAGCCGGTAAAACAAATCCTCCCGGAACGTTTTCATTTTAACCAGTTCGACCAGGTCTCGATTAGTCGCAGCCAGAACCCGCACGTTAATCGCCTGACTCTTGACCGCGCCAACCCGTCTCACCTCTTGCTCCTGCAGCACCCGCAGCAGCTTCACCTGAAGCTCAAGCGGCAATTCGCCGATCTCATCGAGAAACAAGGTTCCCTGATCGGCCTCTTCAAACAACCCTTTCTTGTCTTTATCCGCGCCGGTAAACGCCCCTTTGACGTACCCAAAAAATTCACTTTCCAGCAGATTCTCAGGAATGGAACCGCAGTTGACCGCCACAAACGGCGCCCCCTTCCCTTTCCCCGACAAGTGAATGCCCCGGGCCACCAATTCCTTGCCAGTGCCGCTCTCCCCGGTAATCAGGATGGTGGTGTTATATTTGGCCACCTTTTCGGCAAGCCCAAAAACCTCCTGCATGGCCTTGCTTTTGCCGACCATGCCACCGAAGGAACGCTGGCCGTCGATGGCATCCAGCTGCTCCTTAAGCTGCACGTTTTCCCGGCGCAAGCGTTCCCGCTCCTCTGCCTTGCGCAGAACCAGCAAAATCTCCTCAACCTTGAACGGCTTGGAAATGTAATCGTAGGCCCCCTGCTTGACGGTTTCGATCGCCTGATCAACCGTGCCGTAGGCCGACATCATGATCACGGTGGCGGTGTTTCGCCGCTCCTGGGTTTTGCCGAGAAAAGTCATGCCGTCCATCACCGGCATTTTCAAATCGCAAAGAATGAAATCAAAATCGTGCTGAGCGATGCGAGCCAACCCCTCGGCACCGTCCGCAGCCACTTCAACAGCATAGCCGCTCTTGGCAAGCAAGGTGCTCAGCATCTGCCGCATATTAGCTTCATCGTCGATGATAAGGATGGTTTTCAGCATGGCGCAGTTCCGCAAGCTTGGTCAGATTCAGCCAGCGGCAGCAAAATCCGGATGGTGGCACCCTCGCCGACCACACTTTCTATATGGATAGCGCCCCCCATGGATTCGACCAGCGCCAGCGATACCGACAAACCCAGTCCGGTCCCGGCACCGGGTTCTTTGGTGGTAAAGAAAGGATCAAAAACCGTATCGAGCAATTCCGGCGGTATGCCCTCGCCGTTATCCATTATTGAAAGCTGCAGCATCGTTGACTCGTTCTCCGGTTGTGAGGGTGCGACAAGGGTTGTTGCCAGGACAATAAGTCCCGCGCCCCTGGCCCTGCATGCCTTGATGGCGTCGGAACCGTTAATCAGACAATTGAGGATCACCTGCCGCAACTGTTCCCGGTCGGAATTGATTTCGATTGGCTCTGCCTGCAAGGCAAGCTCCACCCGAATGCCGTCAAGCAACGGTTGCACTCCAAGAGTTTGGGCCAGTTCAATCAGCAATCCATGAATATCGAACCGTTCGGGTTCGCCTTTGGAGGTGCGGGCATAATCGAGCAGCTGACGGATCAACCCATCCACCCGCGCCAGTTCCTGGAGCGCCTTGGCAAGGTATTCCGCACGCTCGGCTGCAGAGTTGTCACCCATCCCCAGCAATTGCAGATATCCCTGGGCCACGCCAAGCGGATTGCCGATCTCATGGGCAAGACCTGCGGCCAGCCGACCCACCGAAGCAAGCTTCTCGGCACGGACCATTTCCCGCTGGTTCTGCTGCAGCATCTGGTTTTTCCGGGCGAGTTCTTCCACGGTCTGCTTGAGCAGCCCCTTGTCGTGTTCGATCCGGTGCACCATCCCCTGGATGGAACCCGCCAGTTGCCCGAGCTCGCTGGTAGATTTGTCTACCAAGAAAGCGTTCAACCCGCCCCCCTGGTAGCTTTCGGCGGCCTGAACCAGTCGATCGACCGGTTGCACATACGATTTCAACAGCCGAAAATAGGCCAATGCCGCCAGAACCAGCCCATTGAACACGAGGTAGGCGAAGATGGCCCGCTCCTTGTTTAAAAAATTACGGAAAATATGTTGAAATGGAACACCCACCCCCACCACTCCTGAAGTGCCCCCCGGCCCGACGAGCGGTACCGCAACATAGAGATGCTTGGCTGTAAAGAGCGCAAAAGGGGCAGCTGTATCAGCAAGGGAGGTACGCACGGTTCCAGTTTGGGCGGCGGCAACGATTAAGGGCTGCAGCCCTTGCAAACAGACAGGTGCCTCCTGTTGGAGGGGAGCGACGGCCCCCAACCATAAGGTGCAACCATTCGCCGAATCCTCAAGGAGAGCTTGCAGGGGAGGCGGCAAGACACAATGTTCTTCCGGACCTGTCGGCGGCGGCAGCGTGGAGAGCGTTCGGATGAGATGACGGTTTTCTCGAACCAGGATATCTCCGGCCCAAAAAGGCAGAATGACAAAATTCGTCACCAGCATAGCCACCCCGGTGAGGAGCAGTAACCAAAAGCCAAGAGTAATTTTGATTTGTTTCACGGATGTGTTCGGAAAGATGCAAATAATGGTTGCCGAGACGAGATATGAAACCTCCAGTACGTTGTTATTGGTTATAGCACAACGGCACTAAAAAAGGGAAGGATGTACGGGGGACGACATGAAGATGTATAGATACCGTTTATCTGGTAAACGCAGTACCAACAATGATCAAGAATTACTAACCGCTCCACTGCGCCCTTCCAACAACGATAAAGCCGCCTTGATCACCATCTCGGGGGTGATGCCTTGTAAACAAACGGCTTGGCGTGGACAGTGATTAGTGTTGCCGAATTGCGTACAGGGTGAGCAAGGCAGCTGAATATTCAGCACCACATGTTTCGGGCCACGCGGGGCCCATTTTTTAGCAATACCGGGACCAAAAAGGGAAACTGTAGGGGTGCCGAGCCCTACACCGAGGTGGAGCACTCCGGAATCACCACTTATGAGCAGGGCTGCGTGTTCAATAACTGCAGCGGTTTCAGCAAGGGTTGTACAGCCAGCAAGGTTAAGACCACCGGCGGCCTGAATTATTGTTGAGCCGGTAGATTCATCCTCTTTGCCTCCGACCAAAATAATTCCATAGCCTTGCCCAGCGAGATAGGTCGCGACCTGACTGAAGCACTCGCTGCTCCAGCGACGTTCCGGGATGCTGGCGCCAGCAAAGAGGACGATGAAGGGGCGGTTTTTCATGGGATCCAGCAGTTGGGTCGCTCGATTTTTGGCAGCTGCGGGGACCGTCAAAAAAGGAATTTCAATTGAAGCCGGCTCGCTGATGTGGAGCGGTGACAGCAGATGAAAAAAGCTGTCAACTTCATAATCGTCGTGGGAATAGGAGATGGCGCGGTGGAAAAGGCGAGCCCGTTCGTTGCTGGCGAAACCGATGAGCGTGGCCGCACCAGATAAACGCGCCACTACCGCTGAAAGCCGGTGGTACTGTTCGGTGTCGATGGCCACATCAGGCTTGAGACGAAAGGCAGCTACGAATTCAGCCGCCACGTCGTAGCGCAACACTTTGTCAACACTGGGGACCAAGGGAAATATTCCGACGTTTCTTTTCTCCGCCAGAACGGTGATCGTTGCTTCGGGAAATTTATTCTTGAGCGCGGCAATGGCGGGAGCCAACAGCACCGCATCGCCGATGCCGCCAGGCCGGATGACAAGTATGGAACGGGGACAGGAACAATTCGTCGGTGTTTGAGAAGAAGGGAGTAATGAAGTCAAAAGACGACCAAGCCATGCGTCGAGCTGCTTCATCAGTCGGATGTTCATCCAGCCTTCCCACTGTACATCGGTTCAGCAGAACCTCTAAGTATCCTGACCATCTTAGCATTTTGTGTAAGCCTTTTGATGACAATCAGTACCGACGTCAAAAAAAAATGCTTTGGTGACAATTAGAATTCATTATGATCGTAGGTAGCAACGCCGTGGCGTTTAACTAGTTCGTCGCGTTTTGCAGCTTTCAAATCTTCACGAACCATCTCGCTTACAAGTTCTTTAAAAGTAATACGCGGAGTCCACCCTAGCTTTTCGCGCGCCTTGGTGGGATCTCCCAGCAAAGCCTCCACTTCGGTGGGCCTGAAGTAGCGGGGATCAACTTCGACGATACATCGACCAGAAGCATCATAACCTTTTTCCTCAACACCTCTGCCCTGCCAACTGATGCTCATGTAAAGCTCTGACGCCGCAGCATCGACAAAATCGCGCACCGAATGCTGCTCGCCGGTGGCGATAACAAAATCTTCGGGCTCATCCTGCTGCAGCATCAGCCACTGCACCTCTACGTAATCGCGAGCATGGCCCCAATCGCGCTTAGCGTCAAAATTGCCGAGGAAAAGTTTGTCTTGCAGACCAAGCTTGATCCTAGTCAGGCCGCGAGTGATCTTACGAGTGACAAAAGTCTCGCCACGGTTTGGCGATTCGTGGTTGAAAAGGATACCGTTGCAGGCATACATGCCGTAGGCCTCGCGGTAGTTAACTGTTATCCAGTAAGCATAGAGTTTAGCACAGGCATAAGGTGAACGGGGATAGAAAGGAGTACCCTCCTTCTGAGGGATTTCCTGAACATTACCGAAAAGTTCTGAGGTTGATGCTTGGTAAAACCTACATTTTTTTCCAAGACCGAGAATTCGGATGGCTTCGAGCACCCTTAATGCTCCTAATCCATCGGTGTTGGCCGTGTATTCAGGTTCTTCAAAGGAAACCGCAACATGGGACTGGGCGGCCAGGTTATAAATCTCGTCAGGTTGTACTTTTTGGATAATACGTACCAAACTACTGGAATCGGTCATGTCACCATAATGAAGAATAAGCCGCAGGCCACTCTCGTGTGGATCCTGATAGAGGTGATCAATCCGAGCCGTATTGAACAGAGAGCTCCGGCGTTTGACACCGTGCACCTCGTAGCCTTTCTCGAGGAGGAACTCAGCAAGATAGGCTCCATCTTGACCGGTAACGCCTGTAATTAATGCTTTTTTCATATTTCCTCTTGAAATTAATTATGGGGAATAGCGGGACAGCCAGACAATAAAAATAGACATATTCAAGCGTTATAGATACTGGACTGAAACCTTCTTGATCAGTTGCTCGCCCCCCTTCGAGTAAACCTCATGGGGAGTCTGCTTGTCAGGGCTTGAGAAATAGCACTGATTTTCACGGATGCAGTTCATTGCACACTCGTCAATCAATTTTCCTCGGCTTCACACAGTTTACGGATCACACCAACCACATCCATTTGAGATGACCAGCCAAGATGCTTCTTAGCTTTGTCGGGGTTAGCACGGCTCATACGAATATCCGAGGGACGAAACAGCTTTGGTTGAATTCGAACATGGTCCCGCCAATTCAAACCCCAAAATGCAAAAGCGCGGGAAATGAAGTACTCCAAGGATTCGGTACGCCCGGTGGCGATAACAAAATCGTCCGGTTGCCCATGCTGAAGCATGCGCCACATGGCGTCCACATATTCTGGTGACCAACCCCAGTCACGGCTTATATCAATATTACCCAACTCAAGAACCTCGTCGCTGCCCTGATGGATACGGATTGCCGTTTTGATAATTTTTTGAGTTACAAAGCCTTCCGGGCGTAAAGGAGACTCGTGGTTAAACAATATCCCCGTACAAGCAAAGAGCCCGTATGCTTCCCTGTAATTCCGCGCCAGCCAGTAGGCGGAGGCCTTTGCAACCGCATAAGGACTGCCCGGCTGAAAGGGGGTAAGTTCGTTAGCGGTAACCTCTCCGGTATCGCCAAAGCACTCACTCGAACCGGCACTAAAAAACCTGATAGGCCGATCGATGATGCGGATCACCTCAAGCATGTTGAGCGCACCATGAGCAATACTTTCCATAGTCTCAACAGGCTGTTCGAAGGATAAACCGACTGATGTCTGCCCAGCCAGGTTGTATATTTCGTCAGGAGCAAATCGTTGGACGACATCGAGAACGCTCTGAAAGTCGTTGATAGCCATGGATGTAGCATGCACATCCTTACGAATACCTAGCCGACTCAAATTGGAGAATGAGGAGGTCTTCGCATCTCGTGAAGTGCCAACGACATCATAGCCTTTTCCAAGAAGGAACTGGGCCAAATAGGCGCCATCCTGGCCGGAAACACCACAAACAAGGGCTTTCACAACAAATCCCCTCTGTCAAATTCAAGGTTTGATCCTCTCTCTAAACTTGCTGGTAATCCGTTCATATATTGCATCGTCGCCTCCTCGCTAATCCCGGCTACCTCTGTAAACGTATTTTCGAGCGCCATTTAAGTTCATGCAGATTAGGGCAATCAAACTCATATGCAATTCTATCCAGTCGTATGTCCGAACCCATTTACCGTATTTATCCTCAATTGCAAAAGATATAAAAGTCAGTTTATATCCACCTAAAAGCAGGCGGGTAACAACGAATTAATCGAAAATAAAATACAGTATTTACGAAATCAACATGCTATTATTAATTATATTTTTATACAATTCGACAGTTTGTTCTGCTACCTTTTCAAAAGACATCTTTGCAGCATACCTGTTGGCGTTTTTTTCAAGCTTTGATACATATTCAGGATTTTCAAGAAGCCACTCTATCTTTCTTGCGAGATCGACGGGATCTCCACAATTGAAAAGTTCAACTGCACGCGAGCTGGCAGCTAGTTCCTCCATTTGCGGCAAATTCGCGGCCAAAACAGCTTTCCCTAACGAAAAAGCAACGCTGAGCGAAAAAGATCCGGAAACTTTGTGAAAGGGCGCGAGAACAAACAGTGATTTTTTTATAATTGATTTAAGATTTGTCATATCAAGGTAACCGGTGATCACCACCCGCTCTTCTAATCCATGCTGAGCAATAAATCCATGCAGCTCATCTTCAAAGGCTGCATCTAAACTGGTTCTACTGCCTCCGGCAAATACTATTCGGATATCTTGAGCAAGCAGTTTCAGAGCTTCAACCGCCAGACGATACCCTTTGCGACGTGATATGAAACCGATCAAGACGAGATAACGAGAATCATTCAGCTCAAAGCGATCCTCGGCAAGATCGATAAAATCAATCATTGGAATGCCAAGTGGAATACAGTTTAATTTGTTTGCATGAACTCCTCTGCTAAGTAATTCCTGGCGGTGATTTTCTGTATGGACGATAATTTGGCGGGGAGAATCAAACATCCTGCGGTTGAGGTATTCGGAATAGCGGTCGGCAAAAGGTCGGATGGGTAAGGTCAACAAGGTAGCAACTTTTCCTTTTACATCTGCAGCACGGTAAAGAGGTGCTAATTCATGCAATGTCAATACAACAGGGATGGGAACCCCTGCAGTAAAAAAAGGAAACACGTTTCCTAGTGGGCGAAATCCGCCCCACAACGAATATTCATGTTGAACATGGCAGATATCGACGGATTTAATCTTATGGGCAAAAAAAAAGCGCGGAAGGCATTAATCACGTAAGATGAAGGCAATCCTGATGGCATTTTAAACCGGGGCATGAATATAACTTCCACATCAACCAGCTTGATAAGTTCTTGCAATAAATACTTGGAATAATCGGCAATACCGCATTGATTATCGTCATTACACACAAAGATTATTTTCATTTATAATGAAAGTCCAAAAGATTAAAATCTATTATTAATAACTCAAGTTTCTGAGTTGATCTAACCTGCTGTGGTTAGGCTATTAATTTGCGACAA
>CAZJEX010000039.1:0-13391 GCA_964545155.1 uncultured Desulfobulbus sp.
AGAATAGGGTGGTTCATTGCTTATACACCTGTCTCAATAATCGGCACCACTTCACTTCCGCCGAATAGCCTTGCCAGTATTACTGACTATAGTGCTCTTCGTGACCGCTATTTTCTTCATTATTCTCCCGCAACTTGAAGAAAGTTTTATAGCCAGAAAACAGGAAATGATCCGTGAGCAGACGGAGACTGCTTGGAGTTTGCTGAGTGATTATCGCGACCGAGAACTCTCCGGTGAACTGACCACTAGTGAAGCCAAGTTGCGGGCTATCCTGAGAATTGGGAAACTTCGCTACGGACCGGAGAAAAAAGATTATTTTTGGATTAACGACATGACGCCGCTGATGCTCATGCATCCCTATCGACCCGATCTAGTCAACAAGGATGTGTCCGATTTTAAAGATCCACACGGCAAACGTCTTTTCTTTGAAATGGTCCAGTTGGTGCAGAGACATGAGGCCGGCTACGTTGAATATATGTGGCAATGGAAGGACGATCCTACCAAAATTGCTCCAAAAATATCCTATGTCAAAAAATTTGTGCCATGGGGATGGGTCATTGGAACCGGCATGTATATTGACGATGTCCATGCCGAGGTCGCAGTGATGCGAAAAAAACTCTCGGTTATTTCTACGGGTATCTTATTCATCGTCTCGCTGTTGGCTTTTTACTCCATCCGTCAGAGTGTCATCGCTGACCGTGAACGGGAACGCCTTATGAAGTCACTGAGAGAGAGTACAGATCGATTTCGCAATCTGGTTGAGACAACCAGCGACTGGATTTGGGAAACCGACAAGGTTGGCAGGTTTACTTATTCAAGCCCGAGGGTAACAGACCTACTTGGCTATCCACTTGAAGAAATAATGAATACTACTCTCGTGAATCTGGCATCTTCCAACCAGGCTGCAATATTAGGCCCTTCATTCGAACAACATCTGGCCGCAAATAAAACCTTCAACGGCTTTGAGATCACCTGCCTTGGAAAAAGTGGCCAAATTGTAGTTTTTGAAAACAATGCCGTGCCGGTTTTCGATGACCAGGATAAATTGGTGGGATACAGGGGGGTTGCCCGCGATATTACAGAACGAAAAATAGCCACGGAAGCACTCAAAAAGAGCCGTGATGACTTGCACACCAGTCTTGAGGAAACGGTTAAAGCACTAGCTTCGACTGCAGAAAAGCGTGACCCATATACCGCTGGCCATCAACAACGAGTCGACATCTTGGCATGCGCGATAGCAAGAAAACTCGGACTTCCTGAACAGCAAATTGAGGGGCTTCACTTTGCAGCTTTACTACACGACATTGGCAAGATAACCCTACCATCTGAATATCTTTCCAAGCCAGCCAGGTTATCGAGCGAAGAAAAAGCCATAGTCAGGTGTCACCCCGAGATTGGGTATCAAATTTTGAAAAATATCCAATTCCCATGGCCAATTGCAGAAATTGTTTATCAGCACCACGAACATTTAGACGGATCAGGTTATCCTTTGGGGCTATGCGACCAAGACATACACCTGGAAGCCAAAATTATCGCAGTAGCCGACGTGGTCGAATCCATGTCATCTCACCGTCCCTACAGGCCATCGCTTGGAATAACCAAAGCTCTTGATGAAATTAGCGTCGGCAGTGGAATCCGTTATCATGCAGCAAGTGTTGATGCCTGTCATCAGCTTATTTTAGAAGAAAAAATAGAACTCTTTTCTAAGGGGGAAGATTCCAGTAGGTGGCAATCAAGCATCGCGTAACGATAGTGGCTCCGGATAAATAAACCGATAGCTAGGGCTGGAATCAGCTACCAATAAGGCCATCAAAAGGCCTAATCCTGGATCAAAGCAGTCAATAGTGGGGCAACAGGTTGACAAGGCGGAGATGGCCGAAGTGGATCATCATTAAAGTCTTGTTTTAAGGTTATTACCACCGTGACAAATAAAGGTATCAAATTATCGTTTTTAGGATAGGTTGATAACGGTACACCTTGCCACAGTGCATTCAACATACTGATTTTTAACGTTTTGATCGAAAATCTACGGAGAACGCAACCTAAGTTAAAAATGGATTTGAAGAATGCGATGGAACCAGATGAGAAAGTGTCGGTGATTTTCGCAAATTTTGCGATTTTTGGCAGTGGTAGGATTGAGGATATAATTCATAACACCTTCATGGCATACTTGCCTTCACCGTTTTGTCCTAATATACGGACAATATAGATATCGCTATTTTTGGGGGTGAAGGGAATAATATGATCCTTTTCGACTGAAAAGTAAGGGCTTTGGAAATGACGCTGTCCTTTCGAATCCAATATTTCCACATGGTAGGTAAGCTTATCTCCAGTCGCCGGCAGATTGAGTCTTATGGGGCTGTTAGCCTCTAACTTCATCCGATGCTCGGCGGTTGCACCCGCAGCGAGCACCCCACCAACCTGATTACCATCAATCTCAAGCACATTCGCTTTGCCTCGCAATTGAGAATCAAGCGCTATCTGCTCTATTTTGATGGCATACTTGCCTTCACCGTTTTGTCCTAATATACGGACAATATAGATATCGCTATTTTTGGGGGTGAAGGGAATAATATGATCCTTTTCGACTGAAAAGTAAGGGCTTTGGAAATGACGCTGTCCTTTCGAATCCAATATTTCCACATGGTAGGTAAGCTTATCTCCAGTCGCCGGCAGATTGAGTCTTATGGGGCTGTTAGCCTCTAACTTCATCCGATGCTCGGCGGTTGCACCCGCAGCGAGCACCCCACCAACCTGATTACCATCAATCTCAAGCACATTCGCTTTGCCTCGCAATTGAGAATCAAGCGCTATCTGCTCTATTTTGATGGCATACTTGCCTTCACCGTTTTGTCCTAATATACGGACAATATAGATATCGCTATTTTTGGGGGTGAAGGGAATAATATGATCCTTTTCGACTGAAAAGTAAGGGCTTTGGAAATGACGCTGTCCTTTCGAATCCAATATTTCCACATGGTAGGTAAGCTTATCTCCAGTCGCCGGCAGATTGAGTCTTATGGGGCTGTTAGCCTCTAACTTCATCCGATGCTCGGCGGTTGCACCTTTTTTAATGACACCTGAAAATTCTTGAACTTGCAGAGGTACCATTTCGGAATACGTTGATTCAACCTCCTTCGATGTATTAATCTTCTCCGGTCTCGATGTGTTAATGGCCTGAATGTGGTCTTTAAAAAAAGGTGCCAAAGTGTGATCTAAGTTATCTTGACGAAGAACGTTCCCATATTCTTTCTCGACGGACAGGAGCATGCCGGAAAGTTGGCCGGCAATATAAAGAAGGCTTCCGCTGTCCCCTTTTGAAATTACATCGGATTTATTCACAGGACGGACGATAATGTTGCGATATTTGTCATAAGAGATGATGTCAACCTGCATTTTTCTTATGCTACCATCTCCCAACATTGCACGAAGCTCTCCCTGCTTCTCGACTTCCAAAATTTTATTCAAATTAATTCCGTCTGACCAATTTCTTTGACTGCAAGCAGCAGAAGCGACACTGTCAAATCGCAGCAAGGCTATGTCGCCAGGAAACCTTTCGAGAACACTGGATTTGTATTTTGATCTATCAGCAAGTGTTACTTCAATTTCAAATTCATTATTAACGACATGAGACGGGGTTACGATTAGACACTCAGATCCACGTTGTCGCAGTATTCCTTGACCAAACTCATCAGATACTGTGATAAAAACGTCCGATGAAAATACTGGATCAACTAAAAAAAAATAAGAAACAATTACGAAAAATATATATTTAATTCCAATATCATGATTTGAATATTTTTTTTTCATATATATAATTTCAAATTTAATTTAAAAAAAAACAAATCGAAATTTTCAACCTGTTTAGTTAATTGTCATGATGAAATTTATGCTAACCTTGGGTCTTTGCTCCGATTAAATAGGTATGCCCAACGAGCAACAAGGGCTATAACACCTGGAAAAAATAAAACTATAGCCCAAAAAAGTGCTAGTAATTCATCCTGTTGCAGAGCTGACCAGAGGTTGTTTTCAATTTCAAGAATAATGTCCCTTGGTTTTCTGACAATTGCTGTATCTGCCTGTACCACAGCAACTAACTGCAATCCTCTATTGTCATCAAAGGTCACAATACCGCTGACCAAAGAAGGTAAATCTTTTAAAGTAAACTTTATTTCATCTCCCATTTTTAGCTTGATAAGATCAATGGTATACGGATTTTTGTTCAAAATTTTTCTAGCTACAACTTGGAGTTCGCCGTCCAGGAGCAAACCGTTAACTTGTGTCACGTCAAATGTTGGGGTACGGCCTATTTTGATATTACCGTCAAGATTGTATTGCCACCCAAGCCCATTTTTTATAAACAAAGATGGATCTTTCAATACAAGCTCAAGAAAAGGCGGCAAGCTCTTCAGTTTTTCATCCTCATTATTATAGACCGACAAAGATTTATCACTTTTCACCAAAACTCGCAGTGGCCCCGTCCCAATCCTGAAAAATTCAAATCGCAACTTCCCTTCATCTTTCCCTTGAATTTCTAATGAACCCGAATCAACTTGGAGTGGTTCAGTCTTAGCGGTGCTTTGATTAGGATCATAAATATCTTCACCAGCTTCTTGGTAGTGAATTGCTGCGTCAAAAAAATGTATCCTAGGCGGATTTAAACTCTTCGGAAGGTATTCGATATACTCTGTCCTAGCATTGACGATGAAGGTTTTGCTCCCATAGACAGATGTCCAAGTCAGCCACAAAAGGTAAATTATCATTGCAAAATAGATAACAGGCAGAGATATAAGCAACCATCGACGCCATCCCCCATAACTCTTGCTGAATATACTATTTACCTGCTTTTCTTCTAACTCAACAACAAGAGCGGAAACATACGACATCAGGAAAGATTTAAAAGTAGAGCATTTACTTGAGTCGATATCTTTGCGGGCCTTATGGCCCTTATCATTATGCATCTCCAGTTATCTCAAAGGAATTTTTATTTCTGGCAACTTGTTGCTGAAGTTATTCCTTACCAGATAAATATTTTTCGCTTGCTCAAGGAGTTCTTTGCCCACTACGCATTTTGTGTCATAAGCGATGGCACTTCCATCAATAATTTTCTCACAGGGGACTCGTTCCCTCCTTCCAGGAATTCCGATAACCGTATCTGTCCCCCCCGAATTGACGAACAGAATATAATCGCTATGCTCAGTAAACCCCCAACTGGTTGGAACGTATTTTTTATCGTTCGAAGAACAACCGCCTTGAGCAACTGAGGCTAGCACAACCAACTCAGATGATGCATATTTTGAAATCTGCTCCTTATGCTCAGACCTCAGACTGAAGACTATTGTGTTTTCGACCTGTTTATCAAGCAAATGTTCCCAGGAAGACGAGTAACGACCATCTTGACTAACCATGTTCACGCACAGTGTGGTATCATTGGAAAATTTATCACCTTGTCTGAAATAAACGTAGAGTTTATCAAAATCAACCATCTGAAGCGTTCCCTTATACATTAGTCCAGCACGGACACCGCCAGAAACATTCACCTTACCCAAAAAAGATTCATGCAACTGTGATTTTTCCAGAACGATTTTTCGCTGATCTTCCGCACCAGCCACTGTCGATAATCCTATAAATAATACGGTAAAATATAATGCAATGTGACGTTTATATCTCAGCATCATCTACTCCTTGTTTATTGGTTGCGCCGACTAGCCGAATTGCTCGACGAATTGAAAAATGAAAAGCGAACAAAATCAGGCGCGAGAAATCTGTTTTATATTCAAGACGGTGTTCGCAATCTGACAATTCTATCCATCATCAGCTTAACGGCTATTGCCACAAAGAAGGGCTCGGTGTCAATGATATCAAACATTAAGCTCACAGGCCTTTATTCTTATTGGAATACAGGCAGCTCAGATTAAACACACAAATTGGCATTCCAATTGAAACAGGCCATAAATCAAAAACAATACCTATAGAGAACGGCTCAATGCAAGTTGAATTTGCTGCATGAAGCCGATGTGAGGCATATAGCCCAATCCGCTGTGTGAGAAGTGGTAAAAAAACAGGTCACCATAGGAATCTGACACCACGACCGCTCTTCAAAAGGCTTAATTCTGGATCAGGGCTGGTGACGGGGAGGAGGCCGGCTGGCAAGAAAGTGATGGCAAGCGAGGATCATCATTAACAGCTTGTTTTAAGGTTATTACTACTGTGACGAATAAAGGTATTAAAATATCGTTTTTAGGATAGGTTGATAACGATCAGGTTCGCTTGCACCGGTTTAATTGATTGGTATTACAGGAGTAATTGTGGAGAGAGAAAAAAGGGGGTGACCTAACGTAAAAACCAGGTTGGAGAAAACGATGGCTTCGTGACAACACTGGAACTAATTTTCGCAAATTTTGCGAATTAGCATAGTTTGCGTTTTTCAGGGACGGTAGCGATCAGTCGACGATACATGTTCGAAAATGGCGTAGAATTGTAGAATCTCCCCTCGGGATATCTGGCAATATACAAACAACAAACCCCGCACAAGGCGGGGTTATTATATGACGAAAGATTTAAAGATCAGAGCTTTACGACACTTGCAGCCGATGGGCCTTTGGCGCCATCCTCCACATTGAACTTCACGCGATCTCCTTCCTGGAGAGACTTGAACCCTTCAGCCAGGATAGCAGAATGATGCACAAACACATCCTTGCCGCCATCTTGCTCGATAAAGCCAAAACCCTTAGAATCATTAAACCATTTTACAGTTCCTTCAGCCATTGTTACTACTCCTTTTTCGTTGTGCACACATGTCACATAGTTGGGTTGATGCCCCCACTTTGGGGCCATCGGTAATACACCGCATTATCAAAATGATCATGCGGTAATATATTTTTGTTTCAAGCTCAGCTCATTATCCGGATCGCCTGGAGAGACCGAAAGCACCTGATGCGACGGAGCTGTTGCGCGGACGTTGCGAGCTTGATGTAGTTTTTGTAATTGGATTGAAAAGTTTGGAAAGAAAGATGACGAATAAGTTATCTGCGGCGCTGGCCTTTTTTAAAAGGCGGTTTGGCTTCATTGCAGACAAGCGTGCGATGATTGTATTCTTTGCCGTTCAATCCATCCATCGCCTTATGCCCTTCCGACCGGCTGGACATCTCAACAAAGCCAAATCCTTTAGACTCCCTGGAGACTTGATCGACAATAAGCTTAGCGGTGACTACACTGCCAAATTTGCCAAATAGTTCAGAGAGTTCGGATTCGACGATATTGTAAGGGAGGCTACCAATAAAAAGCTTCATGCTTTTCTCCTAGGGTAATAAGCACAAAACTTTTACGGAATCGAACGATATGGAATTACAGGGTAGGATGTCAGGAAAATAGAATGCTGTTATTTTATTATTATAAACCGTATATAATAATATTACAAGATAATAATTCTCATTTCCTATACCGTGAAAATCCGTGTCACTGATACCAGTTGCTGAGCAATTTTAAGCTGTTTTCCTGTGTTCCACAGCCGCAACCCCTTGCGCCACGCTATGGACATATCTCGGATAGTATTGTCGTCACCAGGAGTGTTGCCGTTGCGCAATTTTTCCCCGTAGGTTGAGGAGAAGTCCGATTGACCGCCATGGTTCCTTAACAGGGTGTGTGAAAACAACCGGTTTCTCAACTATGAAACCGCAAGCTACAATGTCTGAGTGGCAGACAGAATCCCAATTGCCATTGCATTGCCTGGTTAGAATCAATTAAGATTTCCTTGGCTCAATTTGCGTTATTCGCTCTTTTTCACATCTGAAAAAAGATGGGAAAAATCAACGGGCTCTTCAACATCTTCATTGTCCGGAACCCACGCCTCTCTCTTTTTCCGCTCAATTTCCTCGCGTGCTTTCTTAAAACAGCTTTTAAAATAACACTTGGGAAATTCAGGATCAGCGAGATAGCCGAAGATGTTTTTCCGGGCCCGGCTGACTATTTCGGCAACCAAAGCCTCCTTTTCCTCCTCTGGAATAAAATTCCGCTCATTGACACTGGTAAGGACAATCTCTGCCCCTAAGGCGGCACGAATCTCCTCAATCAGTTCCGGTTCTCCATTCACCAGACTCCAAAAGGTTTCAGCGACCGAGACCACGACATCATAGCGCACTGTTACCTGCCAGCGATCACCAGCCACCCTGCGGGATTCATCATAAAACCGTATCACAACACCGTTTGCGAGTTGCTCATCTTCCAGGTGTTTCACTTCAGCTTTCATTTTTACAACTTCCTCATTACTTCGGGCAGTTCCGGCATATTGCAGAACCTAATTTCATGTCCATCATCGGGCATATTGACATTAGCTTTTTTCGTATAATTTTCTATTATTTATGCGCACTGACTCCCATCAGATGCTCGACCTTTCCTACGTGCCTGAAGCCGACCGCCTTGAGTCGGCAAATGACACCGTCGACAAAACTGCTTCCCTTCTTTGCTACGTGTGGATTTCCGGTGTAATGAAAAAGCCGTCCGTCCCGGCGTAGCACACGGAAAATCTCCCGGTAGAACTCTTTGCTGTAGAGCTCCTCGGCAATGGAAAAACGCGGTGGATCGTGAATGACCGAATCAAAAGTAGACGCAGGCATTGTGCTTATCAGCTCATAGCTACTGCCCTGACGTTGCACAATCCCCTCTTGGCCCAAATCGTTTGACCAAGGGTTCTGCGCACGCAGCCCCATCACCTCCAGGCTCAGTTCGATGCTGAGCACCTCGCTTGCACCTAGTCGGTGGGCAGCGATGGCCGCATATCCCAATCCGCTGCAGCAGTCCAGCACCTTGTCCCCCTTGCGCACCGCCTGTTGAGCCATCTCGGAGGCACTAGCAAAGGGGTCGGTTCCTTTGGAGATATGCATCTTGACGCCGCTAATTTCTAGCAGCGGTGCTCCAGCTGTGGGAACGAGCTTGTAGTAGCCAGAGCTACGGTCTTCCAACGGATCCATATCTCCATTGCGACAGTGGTAGATTCTCTGTGTCTTCTTGACGATTCTTTTGAGTTCGTCGATGGAGAGTCGATTGTCTTCGTCGAGCACTAGGCCCTTGTCGCTTAAGGAAAAGTCTTGTTCCGAAAGATTCAGGTCCGTGGAGAGCCGGACGCAGGAAAGTCCATTGGCGATGGCCACCAGCGTCTGTCTGGCATTTTCTGTATGAAGGTAGTAACTGGGCATACCGTTCGTCTATTTAGTTAGAAATACTGACCGCACTATACACCGGTAGGCTGGAACCTGATACCACGATCACCCATCAAAAGGCTCAATCCTGGATCAAAGCTGGCAATAGTGGGCTAACAGGCGGGCAAGACGGAGATGGGCGAAGCGGTTTCTGTCGTCTTCCGGTCAGCGGGAGCGAGGGCAGGGCATAAGGGCTCACAGTACCTACAGGGGTTTTCTTCTAGCGTTAACTGGGCACCGACACAGTCTGGCCAAGTTCGAGAGAGGAGCGGTCAAAGGCGTCTCGGAGGTCGGAAGGCGTGGAGAAAAAATACCAATTCCAGCTTAGAACCTGTAAAATCAAACAGTCTCAAAATTGATTTCCATCTTAAATAATACGGAGCTGAAAAATGAAAATTCATTTCACAAAAAAAGAATATAGACTGTTGCTTGATGTCCTATACGTTGCAGAATGGGTTATTAACTCGCGGGAGATTGAAGAAAATCCTGAAACAGAAGCGTACAAGGATCTTGAGCAAAAAATCATGTCTGTTGCTAAGGATTACGGATTCGAAAATTTGATAAGCTACGATAGTAAATTCGAACAATATTTACCAACTTTGGAGTTTGAAGAAGATGCAACTGTTAATAATTTCATCGATAAATATGAGGCAGAAACATTTTGGGATGAACTATGTGATCGTCTAGCGAAACGTGATTTTATTGCTAATCACGATGCTGAAGCTATTGAAAAAATGGATGAAGCTGAGATTTTTGTCAAAACGAGTGATTATGCTGATCGGTATCACGATGAGTTTGTTGAAAATGGTTTGAATAATATCAAAATAGTTAAATGAGATTGGCCATAGTCAGATAGATGAGCTACCGATTTTATAATCGCTGAACACCTATCAGAATAAAACCAAATCAACGGGCCAAGCAGGAACAATATGGCTAATAAATCTCTTGTTACAATCTTAGCGTTGGTTGTGGTTATAGCAGGCTGGTTCGCCTATGATTACTTTTCTGACAAAGAGGTGATAAAGCGACAGCTTTTAGGGTTAGCGGTCGCGATTGGAAAAGAAGGGCAGGAGCCTCCTGTACAATTGGCCCTAAAGATGGGAAATATTAAAAATATGGTAGCTAAGAGCTGCTTGGTTATAGTTCCAGAGAGAGGCTATAATGAGACACTGGAACCTGATATAATCATCCAATTTTTAATTTACTATCGCAACAGGTTCAACCGGCTCGCCGTAACCTTGGATGATATGATTGTTGATGTTTCGACCAAGGAGAAAGCTGGGGTACAGGTTGCGGTTAGTGTGAAACGACTGGATTCGGTACAAACAGAGACTATTAAAAAGGACCAACTGGTGGAGCTCAACCTGGTCAAGAGTGATAAAAAATGGCTAATCCAAAAGGTTACGTTGCCAGAAGCACTACTGGATTAATAAGTATTTGTGGCTCTGTGTTCTAATGTTAATCGTTTTATGAACCCTCTTTGATGTCAGGCATGTCAGAGGGGTGTGAAATTCGGGATTGAGGAGGGGCAGAAAAATTAATTTTTCAGGAAGTTAGCTCTGTCTTGAGATACCGATTTGACATTTCGTAGTTAAACAATTATTTTTTGAATTGGTTGATTCGCTCCTTGGATTAGATGGATCTTCCTCACCCCTCCCCCTTTACCTGCGCACTCAGGTAGGGGGGTTTTTGTTTTGCAAGTAGCCGCTAATGGGATACTATTCCACTTGTTGGAATATGTTTCCACAGGCGATTACCACCCCTTTAAAAGCAAGGATGGTTTCAATCAATCCTGTTTCTTATAAAACGGCTTGTTTTCGGTTCAGTTTTTTTTTGACAAAGGCAACGTTAAAATTTACACCAAAAAAATCAACTCTGAGGGAAATGCGATACTATGAAATGCCCAACATGTACAAATACTGACTTATTAATGACGGACCGACAAGGGGTAGAGATTGACTACTGCCCACAATGTCGAGGTGTTTGGCTTGACAGGGGAGAGTTGGATAAGATTATCGAACGTACCACACCTTCACTTTCAAAAGTACCTGAACAACAATACCGCGCACCCGAACATAACAAATCTCAAGAGAAATATGGTCACGGACATAATTCCTCCCATGATTCCCACCGTGGTCATGAAAACCCCTTCAAGAAGAAAAAGTCTTCTCTTTCAGATTTTTTTGACTTTTAACTGCTGACCACATTAGAGCAACCTAAGCCAGAAGGTTAAAAATATTCATCGGCTTTTTTGGGAAAAATAAAGGGGTTACCTATAATACAGTGCAGTAATCTGAAATCTATACAAGGAGGGTGTTGGCATGTTGAAAATTCAGAATTTTATTTTGTGTTTATTCGCGGTTATAGCAATTTCGTTTCCGTTATCGGTAAGCGCATCTTCTGAGAAGGCTCAGAGCATGAGCTTAAATGAATCAGAGGCATTAAATACAGCCCAACTATGGGCCTCGTTAGTAAGCGAAGCGGACACAAATGGTCTCGAGAAGTTACTGATGAACAACTACATGCACATCCACGCAACAGCGCTTGTCGAATCCAAAGACAAGTTCGTCGAGGCTCTTAAGACCGGGGCCCGGAAATATGATCCCATCAAAATCGAAGAAGCAAACGTTCGGATCTTTGGAAATACAGCAGTGGTAACAGGGAAGTTTGCACTCAAAGCTACAACTCGCGACAGGGTTATCGAGAGCATTAACAGATTTAGTCTGCTTATTATTAACTCGCAGAGTGGCATCCAAGTGGCATCTTTTCAAGCCACATTAATCCCTCCGCCAAAACAGTAGTAACCGGCTAACCATAGTAAGATAGGGCTAATGATCATGTAGATCTCACCGCCCCATATAGATTTCCATAGAGCCATGGATAACTGGGCATAGTGCCTTGTTAGACATGGCTTTTTTTTATCCCAAAAAGGAGGAACGGCATGAATAAACCTAAACACGTATCAGGAGGTTGAAATTGACGAAGAATCAAAAAGCAAAATTAGTGTCCCAAGTAGCAACGTTCGTGGTGTCATTTTCAGTGTTCATTAGTGCCGACAGGTTACCATGCGCAAGGTCGTTGGCATAGTTGAGCTTATTCCTGAGCCCATCGCTACCACCAGCCAAAAAATCCCGCATTTTTATGGTATCATAACCTGTAACCCATTCTCATTTTACTCAAATCTACAGGAGGTTCACCATGAAAGTTTCACAAGCAGTCGATTTTCATCTGCAGTATCACCGGGCCAACTCGAAAAAAAAATACCGTCAAGACCTGTGAGTTCGTCCTCTCTCGTTTTGCAGCCCAGTTTGGCAAACGTGATCTTGCCACTATATCCACTGAAGAGGTGCTGGGCTTCTTGCTTTCCCTGACGAAAGAGAACAAACAGGCAACCAAAAGGAACCGTTACTCGGTACTCGCATCTTTCTACACCTTCAGCATAAATACTGGATTGCCTTCCCTTACCAACCCCTGCAACACGGCAGTTATCAAAAAGATATTCAAGCGTCCCCAAACCATTCAATGGCAAATCGTTGATAAAGAGGCGGTCGATGAAATTATCTTTCGAACCATGAACATCCGAAATAGACTTATGCTGGAACTTATGGCCCGGGGCGGAATGAGGGTCGGTGAAGTCCTAAACCTCATGCCGGTTGATATTCAAGAGAGAACTTTGGCCATTCAGAACCCGAAAAGTGGACGAACTGGAGAGGCAGTTTATGTTCCACGAAAATTACTGGTAAGGTTAAGCGACTACGTAAGAACCAATAAAATTGGCCTGAACGATCGAATTTTTCCCATCTCATACGTTGCCGCTTGGTCCATGGTAAAAAAGGCGGGAAACTTGGTTGAAATCGAACTGCGTCCACATGACCTGAGAAGACATGCAGCGACTTATGCTTCAAGATCAGGCACGCCACTTGAAATCGTCAGCAAAGTCATTTTGCGGCATGCAGACCTTTCAACGACTCAACGGTATTTGGGCAAGGTGAATGATTCCGAAGCGATCAGGTGGATTGAGACACTTTATGGATAGTCGGACCTCAATGGGCGGGGACATTTCCTCGCCCGTTAACGGCAACAGTAGACACCACAAGTTAGGCCTCCTACCAAATTGATTGAGATTCAGTCTGGTAATTTTAAAGTGGTCGGGGTTAGTGAGACATCCTGAAGTGTAAAATAAGCAATGTTCCT
>CAZJEX010000040.1:0-13120 GCA_964545155.1 uncultured Desulfobulbus sp.
CAAAAAATACAAAAAACACCAGAAAAATCATCGACATTTAACAGAGTATCTACCTTGCTCGCACAAGAGTCAAATCTCTGGTTGGTGACAGACATGGTTTGTGGCGTTACCGGATAGGGGATTATCGGATAATTTGTGATATTCAGGATGAAAACCTCGTCATTGCCACCATTACAATTGGGCACCGTCGAGATGTGTATGCCGGACCGAACAGTAGATAGAGGAACCAAATCATTGATGCGGTTGGTGGCACCCCGTAGATACCGTCTTGAAGGTCAACAGATTTTTACATAATCCGCCTGGTCGCTAATGCGGGTTTTAAGGACTCCAAAACAGAGGTGGACGAGTTTGCGCATTGCGGCACCAATCGCGGCCATCTTGGCCTTACCCCTGGCCACAAGACGGCCATAGACCGCTTTGACGTGCGGGTTATATTTGGTGGCAACAACCGCCGCCATGTACAGCACAGCCCGCATTCTAGGCGGACCGGCTTTTGAGAGTCTGGCTTTTCCCAGAACAGACGATCCAGATTGTCGTTCAACTGGAACCAAGCCTAGATAGGCGGCAAGTTGTTCCGCCGAATCGAAACGATGGCTATGGACGATGGCCAGTATATTGCTTCCAGTCTGCCGACCCACGGCGGGGATACTGGTCAAGAGGTCCATGTCGCGCTGTAGATCGGTATGGCGCTCAATATGGTGGTCGATATCTTGCTGCAGTTTGGCAAGTTGCTTGCGCAGAAACTCGATGGAGTCGCCGATCGATTGACGGATAAGGGCGGGCGTTTCCGTAGCGTCGGCTTTCTCCTGGCGATTAAGTTCCCTCCGCAAGTCTTGGGCAACGGCTTCACGACGGGCCAGAAGCGCTTTCAACACACGAGCCTCCGGGGCGGGAGGCTGCCAGGCGACTGGTTTGAGCAAGGCGCCGTACCGAGCGAGGACAAAACTATCGACGCCGTCGGTCTTGGTCCGTACAGCTAACCCTCGGCCGAAATCCTTGATCTGGGCGGGATTGACAATGGAAACCGTCACGCCGGCATCGACCAGTGCCAGAGCGGCTTGTTCGTGATACACTCCGGTGCCTTCCATGACGGCATGGAGTTGGGGAAGAGCAACACTTTTTCCGGCCAACCATTCCAGGAGGGTGGCAAAGCCTGCCTTGGTGTTGGCAACAGACTTGGATTTTCGTTTCGTACTCTCAGGGGCGAGCAATAAACAACAGTCGAGTTTGGCTTTAGCAACATCGATTCCGAGATAAAACATGTCTGAATACCAGTTTGAATTGAGCCAACTTCGCTCACTTGCCTTGTGCATTCAGGGTTTTCCCCTTGGCTACCGTTCAGTGTCCGGGTTGGCGATGAAGTGAGACAGAGGGCTTGATCTAGCGCGACAAGGTCAATGCCTTAAGGGTGGGCTCAAGCTGCCTCTGTCTCGATATGGTAGCAGCTAACTACCGCAGGCAACAAGATACAAGGGTGGGCAGGCTGTTGTGCCCACCGTTTCGCACAATGCATGTACCCAATGCCCGGTGTGTTGGAATGCGGCGAGGGGTTCAGTAGGGTTAAGGCAAAAGAAAAGTCTGGCAACAGAGAGGTTGTCGGGCTTTGGTGCGTGGCAAAAGATGGTGGGTATAAAGAGCCTGCCCTCCTGGCTATGTACGGTGACACTTTTTGTCCCTTGTGACGATTTGTGTCAGCAGAGAAGGCCCTTTTTTTGCTTTAGGGAGTCTTTGAATTTTACTCCTCAAGTGGCAATGGAGATATTTTGTCTTTAAATTTAGAATTTTAAATATTTTTTTTAAAACGGGCACACTTTGTGTAATGATATGGCAAAGAGAACTTAACAGTCGATGGACGGCTGCGAAAAACAAAAAACATAGGCCCTATACCACACCCTGAAGGAGGGGAAAATCATGATGAAACGTCTGATGAAAGCAAAGAAAGACAACAAGGGTTTTACCCTGGTCGAGTTGATGATCGTTGTTGCGATTATCGGTATTTTGGCGGCTATCGCTATCCCCCAGTTTGCAGCCTATCGAATCCGCGGCATGAATGCATCTGCTCAAAGTGATGCTAAAAACTTCGTCACTGCATTGGAAGCAGCGTATTCTGATACCCAGTCATATCCATCAATGCCGTAATAACTGATAATTCCCACAGGAGTTCTATTATGAAAAAAATATTTTTAATGCTTGTTTTGGCTACTACTTTTTCAATGCTGGCAAATAATGCCTCAGCAACAACCTTTACCGGAGTTCCCGGTGCAACCGGAACCACTTCCACCACCATTGGTGGTGCCAACTTCAAGGTTTCGACTGGTGTGACCTTAGTAGCTACGGTTAATGGTACTAATACAGGTTTTTCTGTAGCTTCAAAGCATGTTAGTGGAGACAAAACCTATCAAGCAACTAGTCTCAACCCCTCCGTGGTGGAAGTTGCTGGCCCCGCTGTCGGGACAGCTACACCCACAGCTATTGCCGCGCCTTAACCTAGGGAATTTGACCACAATTCAGTCGCATTGTTTTAGATGCCGTGTTTGTCGAAAAGCCACAAAGAGTCAGTCCTCTGGCTCCTTGTGGCTTTGATTTCATTTTTCAATATTATTGCTTTTCATAGTTCATGTCGCATCTCTTGCTGGCCACGTTAAAAGGAGTATTGAGAGACAAGGTCTTTCGTGGCATACTTTTAGTGACATTTCTTTTTATCTGTATCCCTTCTGCCAGTTCGTTTTCCATGCGCCAGGTAACTCAACTGGCCATCACCCTGTCCCTGTCGCTCACCTCCTTTCTTCTTCTGCTCTTGGCCGTTTTTCTTGGAGGAACCTCCCTCTGGAAAGACATGGAGCGGCGTTACACCCACAGTGTGTTAGGCGGCACCCCGATAAGTCGGACTTCGTACATACTGGGTAAATATTTTGGAATCAGTATGTTTGTCATGCTTACGGCACTGCTGTTGGGTATGTTGAGTTCGGTCTCTATCTGGTATACCGCCACGGCCTATCCGCCGGACAGCCAATTACTCTGGCTAAACATTCTGTCCGCCGTTTTTTTTGATGCTTTAAAATATGTCCTTTTGGTTGCGGTAGCTTTTTTGCTCTCCACGGTGAGCACCTCTTTTTTCCTTCCAATCTTCGGCACTATCTCTATTTTTCTGGCCGGCAGCGCCACTCAAGAGGTGTATGACTATCTGCAAACCGATCAAGGCTCACAAGTGCCGGCAGGTATCAAGGCCACCGCATTGTTTTTTTATTACATTCTCCCTAATTTCAGCGCATTTGATCTGAAAGCCAATGCCATTTACAGCCTTCCTCTGGACCCCGGCGGACTGTTACTCACCTTTGGCTATGCCGTCGTCTATATCGCCATTTTGCTAACCTCTGCCTCGCTGCTCTTTTCCCGAAGGGAACTGTTGTGAAATCCGTCGCTGTGCTGGCAACTTTGGTCGCCCTCTACACCGCGCTTCTCATTCCCTTTACCCGACATCTGCAGGAAAAACCCTTTCTAGAAAAGGTCGGCTACGTGCCCCAGCCTTTTATTATCAAAGCGGTTGTAGGTGACCAAAGACATTCCGTGGCCGCTGGCCTGATGTTCAGGGTTCTTATTTATTTTGGCACCCTGGTGGAAAAAAACAAAATCGATACTGCCAACCTGCCCGATGACAGCGCCATGCGCGCCACTTTGGTGACTGCTTCCCGACTCGACCCCTACAATATGGATACTTACTATTTTGCCCAATCCCTGGCCTGGGACGGTAAAAAAGTTAGGGAGACCTCCGAACTGTTGGAATACGGCATGCGTTTTCGTGATTGGGACTTTTACCTGCCCTTTTTTGCGGGGTTCAATTACGCTTTTTTCTTGAAAGACTACGCCGCTGCCGCCAAGCATTATGCCACCGCTGCCCGTCTTTCCGGCTCCGACCTTTTTAGCAGGCTCGCCAGTCGGTATATGCATGAGGCCGATCAAACCCAGATGGCCATCGACTACCTCGCGGTCATGATTAAAGGTAGCAGCAACGAGGCTATCAAAAAATCCTTTGAATTGCGTCGCACTGCTCTCCTGGAGGTGCGACGGATCGAATCGGCGCGAGACCGATTCAGGGAATTGTTCGGACATCTCCCCGCTTCCATTGACGAACTCTCCAAAAAGGGGTTGCTGACCGGCCCGGTTACCGACCCGTATGGCGGGAAGTTTTATCTGGAACCGGACGGAGCGGTGCGCAGCACTAGTAAGTTTGCCGCCAAACCAGAGAAAACAGATTGATCTTTTTGGAAGAATCCCCGATAATTAAATGAAATAATTTGTGAAAAAGTAGTTTTCGGACATGGGCTGAACTGGTTTTACAGGAATGGAAACCAGTGGAGACCGTTATTCAAGGGTTTTTTCGTTGTTCCCGCTACCAGGGATTGGGATTACGCGCTGTTTATGGATGCTATCAAAACTACTGGACTGACCAAAAAATTTTCCGGAAAAAGCGGTGCCAGTGTTTTGGCCCTTGATCACCTGGACCTGTCAATTTCGCAAGGTGAAGTCTTCGGCTTTCTTGGCCCAAACGGGGCAGGGAAGAGCACTACCATCAAAATCCTCATGGGGTTGATCCGCCCTAGTCATGGCGAAGCTGCCCTCATGGGCGTATCCTCCACCTTGCCCGAAGCGCGCCGCCACGTTGGATACCTTCCCGAAAATCCTTCTTTTTATGATTACCTGAGCGCTTCTGAGTATTTGTCTTTTGTAGGCGGGATGTTTGGCCTGGACCAAGCTGAAATCGCTATTCGTTCGGAGGCGATATTGCAGCGTTTCAACCTTTGGGATGCTCGTAAACGCCCCATCCGGAGCTACAGCAAGGGCATGGTGCAGCGTCTCGGCCTTGCCCAGGTTTTACTCCATGAACCTGAAATTTACGTTCTCGATGAACCCATGAGCGGGCTTGACCCGCTCGGTCGTGCCCTAGTCAAAGAGGTTATTCGTGAGCTCAAGATGGCGGGCAAATCCGTCTTTTTCAGCACCCACATCACCAGCGATGTCGAGGCGGTCTGCGACCGGGTCGGCATTATAATACAAGGCAAATTGCAGAGCGTCGAACACGTCGATGCCATCATGACCAGCGGCATAACTGGCTACCTTGTGCGCCATCGTCGCTCTGGTGAGACACGGTTCAGCAACACAACCATCATCAAGGAAAAACTGCAGCAATTCATGGCCGAGTTGGAACAGCGCGGCGAGGAAATATTGTTGATTGACCCCTTGCGCCGGAATCTGGAGGATTTTTTCCTGGAGATGGTGCGAAAAGGAGATGGGCGACAATGATGACCGCCAGGGCATGGCCATTGCTCATTGTGGCGGTTGTCCTTGTTGTCTTTCTACCGGCTTTTTCCGCTGAGATTTGTAAGGTCGATGATGCGGAAATGCTTGTGTCTCTCCACCATATCACCACTTGGAAACTCAGGGACCTTTTTCTTCCTGGTGCCTCGGAGGGGTTGTACTATCGCCCCTTGCTTGGGCTCTCTTTTTACATCAACAAAGCAATTTTCAATCTGGACCCCTTTACCCTGCACGCTGAGAATGTCTTGTTCCACATTGCCAATACCTTGCTGGTTTATTTCATCACCCGGAAGCTCTTTGCCCTGAATGGAACAGATGCCCAACCTGGATACGCGTTCTTAAGCAGCCTGCTCTTTGGCCTACACCCGATAGTCACGGAATCCGTTGACTGGATTTCCGGCAGGACAGATTTGCTCATGGGGTTTTTCCTCTTGCTCAGCACCTTGCTGCTGGTTCAATACCGGATAAACGGGCGGCAATTTTTTCCCTGGCTTGCGGGCATTGCTTTTTTGGGGGCGCTACTGTCCAAGGAACTGGCCATCGCGTTTTTGCCGGGCTACTTCCTGATCTTGTTTGCCAAGGTAGATTCCCAGGGTGACGAGGCTTGTTCTTCGATCCTGAGGTGGAGGAAACTCCTTATCTTTGCCGGGGTGGCGCTTTTTGTGGTCGGTATTTTTTTTCTATTGCGCTCTACCGCCTTTACCTCAAATTCGAGCAGAATCGGCCTTACCCTCCAGTCCATGCAGAACAACCCAGAACATACTTTTTTCCTTTTTCTGCGTGCGACCGGGTTTTATCTCAAAAAATTATTACTTCCTTGGCCGCTTAATTTTGCTATTGTGGAAGTCGATCCGTTGTACGAGTTGGCCGCCATTCCCCTCGTCGGACTCTGTGTCTTTATTGCGCTCAAGGGCACCCTGGCATCCGCCATATTTATTGCCGGGCTCTTCCTGTTTTCTCCGGCTCTTATTATTGCCCTCAACCAGATTGCCTGGACGCCCTATGCGGAACGCTACCTGTACTGTACCGTTGCGTTTGTCAGTATGGCCACCGTGTTGTATTGTGACAAAAAGCCGAGTTTTATAGGGAAGAAATGGCGCTATGCCATCCTTGCTGTTTTTTTACTATTTGCGATGGTTACCACCTTGCAGCGCAACCTCACCTGGCAGACAAACCTGGGAATTTTAGCAGATACCGCCCGTAAGTCGCCGTCTGAAAGCACTATTCAGTGGCTCTATGGGGCTACGCTTTTCGAGAAAGGTGACTACCAGAATGCTTTGGCCTATACTCAGCGAGCAGCCGGTATTTCCGGCAGTCCTTTGTTTTACAACCGTATCCCCGATATTAATTTGGGGGTTATTTTTTTCCATTTGGACAGAATTCCAGAAGCAATTGTGACATTTGAATCTGTTATCAAAAAAACCTCCGACAGTTCACCTGAAGCCCATGATGGGTTGATGGATTGCTATCACCGCCTCTGGTCCCAGGCCGCTGATGGAGCCCAGAAACAGGAATTTTTTCAGGCCATGCAAACCCATGGGAAACGTCTTTTTAGTTTACGGCCAGATCCAATGATTTATTATAATTTGGGGAAAATATCGATTGCTGCAAAGGAGCATGAAGAAGCCAGGATTCTCTTCCAAGAAGCCGTGTCGCATATGCCGGAAGACCACGAATATCTTCCTTTTGCTAAAAAACTCTTGCAGCATCACTGAAGGTCACGTGGAAATCTTGCGCCTCCTTCGGCCCAAACAGTGGCTGAAAAACTTGATGCTTTGCTTCCCGCCGCTTTTTGGTGGAGTGCTGTTTACCTCTGAGGTTTTATATGGGCTTGCCATCCCGGTGCTCGCCTTTTGCCTCGCATCGAGCGCCAATTATGCATTCAACGATGTCTTGGATGCGGAAAAGGACGCCCTGCACCCCACCAAAAAAAATCGCCCTATCCCGGCAGGGAGGGTAAGCAAGAATAATGCTTTGTTCCTGAGTGGTTTCCTCTTCGTGGCCGCTTTCGCCAGCGCTATCTGGTCCTCATGGGCTTTTACTGCGATGCTTATGGCCTATGTCCTACTCATGGGCAGTTACAGCATATGGCTCAAGCACATCATCCTGCTCGATATCTTCTGCATTGCTGCCGGTTTCCTTCTCAGGCTTGAGGCTGGAGGTATTGCCGCAGCAGTGCCTGTTTCGAGTTGGCTCTTTCTTTCCGTCTTTTTTCTGGCCGTATTCCTGAGCACCGGCAAAAGGCTTAGTGAAAAGTTAGCGCTTGATGGTGATGCCTTTTTGCACCGCAAAACTTTGGCAGAATATCCTGATGGCTATCTGGACGGCTTGATGCTGATGACCGGGACCGCAGCCATGCTCACTTATGCACTGTACACAGTCGGTCATGCAGACCTTATGTACACCGTGCCGCTATGCTGCCTTGGCCTCTTCCGCTACCTGTTCTGGATTAAAAAGGGTAATAGCGGCGATCCTACCGAATCATTGCTTGAGGATCGGATGCTCCTTATGATCAGCGTGATTTGGCTAATCCTTGTAGGGGGCGCAGTCAATGGTTGATCCTGACTTGCCGTTATTTATGTCGGCCAATTCCACTGAAAATAAGATCTTGGATATCGGTTTTTACCGCTATTCTTTTCTTAATCGGGGTGGTGACCGGATTGTGGTTGATTATGCCAATCACCTTGCCGAGCAGGGGCATCGTATCACTTTCCATACGAAAATATTTAAAACCGTCTTTGACGTACATCCAGACATTGTCATTCGAACCACTACGTGGCCCGGGAAAATAGGCTTTCTGCTTACTCCGCTCTGGTTTACTTTCGATCATGACTTGCTGTTATTTGACATTATCCATCTGGCGCCATTTTTCGCAAAGCAGGTAAATGTAGTTTATTTGGCTCAGGCGGACGACGTGGAGTATTACGGTAATTTTTTGGCTCGAACGGCTATCGATAAGCTCTATCGCTGGTTTTTCCGAACGGGTCGTCCCGTCATAACTGATTCAGAACAATTGACCGAAACCTTTCGACGTCGTTATCAAGCATTCAATTGCAACACGATACCCATTGGTATCAATCTTAATATTTTTTATCCAGACCCTGATTCCGAACTTGTTCATAGCAAGGCTGGCAGAACCGCTCTCTTCTTCATGGCCCGTGGGGATCATTTCCGGAAAGGTTTTGATATAGCCCTGAACGTATTCACATCACTTGATAGGGCTGTGCATGGCAAAGTTGAACTCTGGGTCTGTGGCGAGAAGTTTGATGCGACATTGCCATTCCCTGTTCGGCAGTTTGGGGTGGTGAGTGATGCAAGGCTACGGCAATTGCTCAGCAGCGCCGATATCTTTTTTTATCCGTCCCGTCACGAAGGCTTTGGTCTGTTTCCTTTGGAGGCAATGGCCTGCGGTTGCGTGCCTGTTATCACTAACGCTATCCCCTACGCCGGTTTTTCCGATTGTCTACAAGTTGCTCCTGTTGGAGATGTTGATGCATTACGGCATTTAATCGTTGCTCTATTAAGCGAAGATGATCGTCTAGAGGCTTTGCGCGAAAAAGCTAAAATCGATGCAACCCAGTTTGATATGGAAAAAAGTAAAGAGAACTTCTGTCATGTCCTTAATGAAATATACTTGGAGGCCCGGTCGTGAGGATTGGCATCGATGCGACAACTATCTATACCGCCCGTCCCACCGGTCTGGGAGTTTACTCAATTAATATTGTTAATGAGCTGGCCAAGTTGCATGATGATCTGGTCGTATGGACGGTTGACGACTCTTTGTTGAAAATTGATCCGGCCAAGGTCAGAAAGGTAATGCGGCCTTTTCAATTCCTTGGCAACCATCTCTTTCAATTGCGGCCCTTCTGGGTGGAGTTTGTGTTGCCAAAACTGCTGGCCATGGAAAAGATTGATGTTCTTTACAGTACCATTCCCAATGGGCTTCTGAAAAGTCCGATACCGCATGTTGTCACTGTGCTTGACCTTATCCCCTTGACCTTTCCTGCAGATGCGCCACGATCCGTCCGGTGGAATTTCAAATACAGGCTCCCGAAAATTTTAAGCAATGCAAAAAAGATCGTTGCTATTTCTGGTCATACAAAACAGGACATTATTGATCATTATGAACTGACGCCGGAAAAAATTCAGATTGTCAGCGTTGGGTATGAATCAGCTCATTTTCGTCCTGATGTCGATCTATCGATTTTAGACAAGTACGGATTGCTGCCGAAAAAATATGTTTTGTATGTCGGCAACAGAAGTCCCCGGAAAAATGTTTCGCGCTTGATTGAAGCATTCAGCATGGTGAAAGATAGTGTTCATCATAAATTAGTGCTTGCCGGTGCCAAAAATTCGAAAGAAGACAAGGTGTTATTTGATACGATTTGCAAGTGCAATCTTATCGACCGTATCATTCTGCTTGACTATGTTCCTTACAGTGATCTTCCTGCCTTGTATGCCGGAGCCGATCTTTTTGCCTATATCTCGCTCTATGAAGGGTTCGGTCTGCCGGTGCTGGAGGCTATGGCATGTGGTGCGCCGGTACTAACATCATGCACCACCTCATTGCCTGAGGTGGTGGGTGATGTCGGATCGCTTGCTGACCCCTTGTCGGTTGAGGATATTGCTGGAAAAATGCAATCATTGCTGCTTGACCAGGAAAAAAAAGAGAGGGCTTCTGCTGCAGGTCTTGAGCGTTGTAAACAGTTTCGATGGTCATCAGCGGCAAGAGAAATATACGGTATCCTGCAGGAAGTGTCCGCGTTATGAAGCGGATAGCTGTGGATATCGCGACCCAGATATTGGGAAAGATTTTTTCAAGTCTAATCGGTTTGCTTGCGATTACCCAGATGTGCCGATATCTCACGGTTGAGGATTTTGGCGGCTACACTCTAGCATTTTCTTTTTTAAGCTTCTTTCATCCAGTGGTGGATATGGGGTTAAATACCATCGCTTCAAGAGAGATAGCCAGAGATCCTGCTAAAATGAATTCTATGTTATCTGGGGTCTTATGTCTTAAGATAATTTTGGCAGCAGTCGCTGTTTTCCTCATCCTCTGTCTGATTAATTTGTTAGGTTACCCGCTTGGTATCAAACAATTGATTCTGTTGACCTCGTTCAGTCTTTTCAATACAGTTCTCGGCACGTTAGAAGTTGTTCTAATTGTTAACCAGCGTTTGTTCTGGTTGGCTTTGTCCCAGGTGCTTTCCGGAGTCATTTTTTTGTTGATTGTTTATGTGGTGATGGCCTTTGGGCAAGGAATATCTGCTCTGATTGCCGCCCAGATTTTTTCCGTTTTCATATCGTATCTCATCATATTGGTAGCAATAAAAGGTTCCTTCTGTCTGAAAAAACCTACTTGGCTGTCCGTTGTTTCCAGTTTTAGCCAAGCACTTCCACTTGGCATTACTTCGCTCTTAGTGGCCTTTTATTTCAATATTGACGTGATATTGCTTTCGAAACTGATGGATGCAAGAGCAGTCGCCTATTACGGATCAGCTTACCGCCTTTTAAGCTTGATGATATTTATTCCACATGCGGTGATGATGTCATTGTTTCCAATTTTAACTCGTTCTCGGCAGCAAGGTCCCAAAGCCTTATCATTAATTTTCACCTTTAGTTTTTATCTGTTAATGCTAATTGGTGTTCCTGTGGCAATCTGGGTAACTTGTTACTCTCGCCCAATCGTTGAGCTCATTTACTCGAACACCTACCAGCCGGCTGTGTCAGTGTTCAGGGTACTTGTCTGGGCCGGGCTAGCTATCTTTGCTAGTCATCTAGCAGGCTACACTTTGGTGGTCATGGATAAACAGAAGTTCGGTATTTTCATCAGTTTCTTTGCGCTTGTCAGTAATGTTTGTTTGAATTTATGGCTGATCCCTCATTATGGTATTGACGGAGCTGCTATAGCGACCGTGATAACTGAATTTGCTGTGGCTTGTTTGGGTTTTGGTTTAATTTTTCATTTTGAGCGCATGATTCCTTTTAGCTGGAAACTGAATAGAGTGCTTATTTTTTCGGTAGCAACTTCCTTTCTTGCTGTCGCATTCAAAGAAACAAATTGGATTATTGCATCCGGTATATTTGTAACGCTTCTTGCTTCTTTCATTGTTTATTGTTTTTTTACGAGAGATCGTTTTATTTTTGTACACATACCAAGCTAACGGGTTGACTTATATGGTGAATCAGTGTGGAAATATTGTCGAGGGAAATGTCGATCGAATAGTTTATGAACGATTTTTTATTGGGAAAGGTAAGGGGGTGTTTGTCGATGTTGGCGCTGCCAGCCCCGATTTTTTGTCGATTAGTGCGTTGTACAGAAATAATGGATGGAGAGTGATCTCTGTAGAGCCAAACCCGTTTTTTTGTGAATTACACAAAAAAGCTGGGAGCGAAGTGCTGCAATATGCTTGCGGTGATCATGATGAAGATGACGTAGATTTTGTAATTGTTGATCAACACGGAGAAGATTATCTTGGAGGAAAAGTTAGCTATGAATCTTTTTCATCGCTATCAATAAAAAAAGAATTTACTGAGATAAAGTCAGATTTCGACAAAAAAATAATAAAAACAAATTTAAGGAGACTTGATTCTGTACTAGGAGAGTGCGCTTCTGTTGTAGATCATATTGATATTTTATCAATCGATGTTGAAGGTTGGGAAATGGAAGTTTTAAATGGATTTGACATTAATAAGTATAAACCAAAAATTATAATTATAGAAAATTTATTTCGTTCAAGAAAATATATTCATAGGATGAATGATAATGGATATGTTCTTTGGCGTCGATATTATCCTAACGATGTTTACAAGTTAAGCAGTTGTAATTTGTTTTTTATAAAAATACGATCCTATATATTTGTTTTGTTCGAATTGATTGAATATTTCATAAGTGGTAAAGTAATGAGTGCTATTAATAGAATTCGATCAATCGTTTGTTGAGCTAGTTTTTTTACATTAAAGATTAACTCTGTTAAGATCAGTAATAAATCATCAATCATGCTATTATGATAGAAATTCTGCAAACTCTCGAAGAGATTGATAAATCCAGGAAAGTTTTGTCCAAGCGGGGATTGGATTGTCTGCAAACATGGCATGAAAGGATTCTGCGGTGCCTTGGCTTGGATCGGGGGATAGCTGTTGGTGAATACTTAAAAAGCTGGGATGTTTTAAAAACCGTAGAATTTATCGAGAAATATGTACCATCAAAAAAGTCTGTCTTGGACATAGGCACCTATGCATCTGAGACATCGGAAATCCTACGCCGAATAGGATTTGTTGATCTGCATGGTATTGATTTTAATGCAAATATAAATCGTATGCCGGCAGCATCGCATATTAATTATGTCGTCGGAAATTTTTATTTTTCACCTTATTTTGATGAATCATTTAATGCAATAACAGCTATTTCCGTTATTGAACATGGATTTGATAAGAACCGGTTGCTAAGTGAGATAACACGATTGTTGAAATCAGGAGGATTTTTTATTGCTTCATTTGATTATTGGCCAGAGAAAGTTTCTACTGATAGCCTCCGTCCTTTCGATCTTTCTTGGATTATTTTTTCTGCAGTAGAAATATCTTCACTGGTTAAAGATGCGGCAGCGTTCGGCCTGTTTCCTGTGGGGGAATTGTCATTCGAAGCTTCCCAGAAAACGATACAATGGGAGAAGAGAAATTATACCTTCGGCTGGATGGTCCTTCAGAAAAAATAAAGGATTTTCTTAAATCAGGTATTAACGTACTTATTAACTCAAGTTTCGGACTTGATGGTTTAGGCCAGAAAAAAGATATCAAGCTGTTG
>CAZJEX010000041.1:0-13085 GCA_964545155.1 uncultured Desulfobulbus sp.
AAAATAGGGTGGTTCATTGCTTATACACCTGTCTCAATAATCGGCACCACTTCACTTTGACAAAAAATGCTGGATTCCGTGTGGTATAAGCAACTGTCCGCTCACTAGCTGCAAAAGGGACTCATCAGCCTTTCAGGGCTTCCCTGACCTTGGATCCAAGGTCTTTTATCGCGAAAAGTTTCTGGCTACCATTGATCGTTTCCAGTCATGCCGTCCATTAGTCCGTGCTTCGGGTTTTTGCTAACTGGATAATATGCAGATTTGAGAGATAACCAGAAATTGGATATCTCCAGTCGGTCATGACTCATTTGAATAACCTTGGCTCCATTAAGTAAAGATTGGAAGGCAGAAACGATGGCCCGGAAGACAAGCGTGCTGCCTGCCTCCCGGAGTGAGGATGGTTGGAGGGTTCAGGGGTTCAGGGGTGCAGGGGTGCACCGATCAGACCTTGAACTGTTGGACTAGTTTTTCCAGCTGCACCGCCAGTTCCGCCAGGCCTTGGGCGCTCTGCTGCACTTGCCCACTACCTTCGCCCACTTGTGACGCTTGCTGGTTGATACTAGCGATATCCTTTGTGATGTCAGCGATCACCACGGTGCTTTGCGCCACGTTTTCATTGACCTCAGCGATACCTTGCGATGCCTGATTTATGTTGCCAGCGATCTCGCCGGTTGCCGCGGATTGCTCCTCCACGGCGGTGGCAATGCCGTTGATGACATTATTAATCTCGGTGATGACCTCGGAAATCCTCTCAATATCCTCCACCGTGTCAGCGGTGGTCTCCTGCATTTCGCCGATCTGGTTCTTGATATCAACCGTGGCGGCCGCAGTCTGGCGTGCCAGCTCCTTAATCTCATTGGCGACAACGGCAAAACCCTTGCCTGCTTCTCCGGCCCGGGCCGCCTCAATAGTGGCGTTGAGGGCAAGAAGGTTGGTCTGTTCGGAAATCTCAGTGATGGTTTCGGTCACTCGGCCGATTTTGCGGGCCGATTCTCCGAGCACGGCCATTTTCCCAGAAGCTTGTTGCGACTGCCGGACCGCGCCTTCAGTAATGGCACGGGCCTTTTCTGCACTCTGAGCGATTTCGCTAACGGTTGCGGTCATCTCCTCGGCCGAGGATGCAACCATGTTGACGTTGCTGGTCGACTGCTCCATAGCGGCGGACACCGATTGGATATTGGTGCTCATCTCCTCGGTGGCGGCGGCGACTGTGGCGGCTCTGTCGGAGGTGTCTTTGGCGTTGGCGGAGAGTTGGTTGGATACCGAGGCCAGATCATTGGAGGAAGCTGTCAGGCTGTTGACGCCACCAATGATATCCCGGATCATGGTGTTAAGTTGCCCTACCATCGAATTGAGCGACGTGGCCATCTGGCCGATCTCGTCTTTCTGGTTGATGTCAAGTTTGGCAGTGAAATCACCTTTGGCCATGGTCTCGGCCAGAGCCGCAGCCTTACCCACCGGGCCGGTTATCGAACGGATGGTGAAAAAGGCCAGGACCACGCTGACCCCGAGGGCTGCAGCCAGCAGGGTGGCAATGACTCTCGTCGCTGTACTGGCATCGTGTTCCGCCTCCTTGCCAGCCTCATTGGCCAGTTGGGTCTGGAGGGTGATCAATTCCTCAACTGTTGTAAAGTAGGCGCTTTGGATTTGCCGGTATTCGCCCAACAGCAGCATTCTGGCCTTAAGGGTTTGCTCTTCTTTTATCAGCCCCAACAAGGCTTCCAAGTGGCGACCGAAAACCGGGCGAATATCGTTGGTGATTTTGTTGAGGAGCGCAACGCCCTTGTCGTCTTTAACGGTGGCCTTCATTTTTTCCAGCAGGCTGCCGGCCGTTTTGCGAGCATCAGCAATGCGTTGAGCCTCCTTTGCCTGGCTGTCTCTGTTGTCGTCAATAATCATGTTGCGCGTGGCCCGGGCAACGATATTGATCTGATCGATGATTCCATTGGCCTGCTCGACTTTGACCATCCGGTCCTCGACCAGCAGCTCGATCTCGTCATGCAGAGCATTGACCGATTTGATGCCATATCCCCCCACAGCCATCATAAGGAGGAGGAGGATGCCGAAGCCGAGGCTTAACCGCGTTCCAATTTTCAGGTTAGTAAGCATACCTTAATTCCTTGGGTTGATTTCCACCGATTGAGGCCAATCCGAGTTGTCGCGAATCCGTTGTCAGCAAAGAAAGGTTGCTTGAGCAGCACACTTTCTCGGAATATCTTTCTGTACTCCCATTGACTCATAATCTATGATCAAAGTCAAATTGTGATGGTAAAGATGTTTCCTGAGCATACGCCCTACCTGAACAGTAGAAAGATAAACATTAGGCGATAGTAAAGAAGTCTGATCTTATAAGTGGAAATATTAACGAAAAAAACCACCAGACAGGGCCTGGTGGCCTGCCGTTGGTGCCCCGCTTGAGCGAGGGGTTAGGCGTCAAGCGGGCAAACAAACCGAGCAAAGCACCTACCAGGATGCCGGAGGCGGTCAACACGCCCCAAGCGGTTGCCACCGTTATCGAATCAACAGGAGACATTGTCATGTGCCCTCAGTCAAAAATCAACAACCGCTCACTCAAGTGCGTGCTTTGGCAGTACCCAGGACAAACGTGGGTAATGGCAAGTGTAGCCGTTGGGATAGCGCTCAAGATAATCCTGATGATCGGTCTCTGCTTCCCAGAAATCGCCTACAGGTTCAAGTTCCGTTATCACCTTGCCAGGCCATAAGCCCGAGGCGTTCACATCGGCTATGGTTGCTAGTGCGACTTGCTTCTGCGCTTCGTCTACATAGTAAATTGCCGAGCGATAGGACGAACCCCGGTCATTGCCCTGCCGGTTGATGGTTGTGGGGTCGTGAATCTGGAAAAAAAATTCCAGGATGCGGCGATATGAAATTCTGTCCGGATCGAACAGTATCTCTATGCCCTCGGCGTGCGTACCGTGGTTGCGGTAGGTTGCGTTGGAGACATCTCCGCCAGTGTAACCGACTCGGGTGGCCTCAACCCCCGGCAACTGTCGAATTAAATCTTGCATGCCCCAAAAGCAGCCGCCCGCCAGAACAGCTCGTTCTCGTGTCATAATGTATCCTCCATTAAGTTAATGGTACTCACCATTCGAAACATGTAAAGGCATGCGCTTGCACCTGTTTAATTGACTGGTATTGCGAGAATAGTTGCGGGGTAGGGGCGGAGGGTGCAACCTAACGTAAAAACTAGATCGAAGATAACGAGGTACCTGTGAGAACGCTACAGCTGATTTTCGCAAATTTTGCGAATTAGCAAAGTTTGCGATTTACAGAGACAGCTCAGGCTACGACATATGCACGAGGATCGCGGAGAATTGGCGAGTTCGGCTTTTAAGTTTGAATAGTATACTCAATCATCGTTCACCAGATAAAATGCGGCAGATCATCGTCTCGTTGATTTCCGACACTCTAGCTTCACTTGAGATATCATAACTTTTATAACAGGGATACCTGATGATAAATCTATGAAGGCAATTTCTCATCCAACACCTGCCTGAGGAGTACGGCGATCTTCTTCTTGGAAAAAGGTTTCATTGCAAACCCTTTAATCCCATATTTTTTGGCTTGATCCTTGTTGATAAGATTACTGTAACCAGTGCAGAGAATAATTGGCAGGCCTGGTCGAATCTTCAGCATCTGTCGAGCAAGGTCCACCCCAGTCATGGACGGCATGGTCTGGTCGGTAATCACTACATCAAATTCGTTTGGTTGGTTCTGGAACGTCGTGAGCGCCTCTAGGCTGCTTGTCCGAGCAGTCACTGCATATCCGAGTTGTTCAAGCATGGCCTTGCCCATTTCAACAAGAATCTCTTCGTCGTCAACTAAAAGAATGCGTTCTGTGCCAGGTGGAGCTGTTTCTGCCAAGTTGGCATCATGGCCGACTTTCTCTTCAGTGGCGGGGAAAAATACATGGAAAATCGTTCCATTCCCATGGTTACTCTCACCGGTGATGAACCCACCGTAACCTGTGACAATGCCGTGTACGATGGAAAGCCCCATACCGGTTCCTTTGCCGACCCCCTTGGTAGTAAAATAAGGATCAAAAATTCTGCCCCATATATCCGGGTCTATTCCTGTGCCCGTATCACTGATCGAGAGCACAACGAAACTACCTGGTTCTACTTCTGGGTGCTGTTGAAGATCATTTCGAGAGAGTTCACAGTCCTTGAGAGTGACCTCGAGGGTACCCCCGGTCTGCTCCATGGCATGAAAAGCATTGGTGCAAAGGTTGATTAAGATTTGGTGAACCTGCGTAGGATTGGCGTGAATGGTCTTGGTCACTGTTGCGATCTGCTGCTTGATCGCAATGGTTGACGGCAAGGATGGGCGGAGGAGGCCAAGAGCTTCTTTGACAATGCAGGCAGGATTCAGGGGGACACGTTCAATGTCAGTCTGGCGGCTGAAAGCAAGAATTTGTTTGACTAGCGCCGCTGCCCTGTGGCCTGCCTCCATTACTTTATCAAGACTCTTGATCGCAAAAGAATCCGGAATGCTGGCATCCCTGGCCATTTCGGTAAAACCGAGAATAGCCCCGAGGATATTATTGAAGTCATGGGCAATGCCACCTGCAAGTGTGCCGATAGCCTCCATCTTCCGCGCCTGCATTAAATGACTTTCAAGTTTTGCTTTTTCATTTTCGGTTTGTTTTTGTTCTGTAATGTCTCGGATTGATTCGATGGCGCCAACTCGATTGCCATGAACGTCGTAGAGTGAAGCTGCTGTTGCCCAAAAATAAGCTCCCTTGCCACCATTCAAGACAGGGGCAAAAGCTTCCGCGTATAATGTGCCCCCTCTTTTTTTTATATACTGATATTTGCTGATTACCTCTTCGTCTTTGATTCCGAGTAAATCTAAAAGTTGTTTTCGCTTTTTACCATAAAATGGAACGGTATAGGCATAATCCCCCATTCCAATTATATCGTCTTTATGGACACCAGTCATTTTTTCCATAGCCTTGTTCCAAAATATGACATTTTTATCGTTGTCGATAACAAAGGTCGCATCAGGCAGGAAATCTATGATGTTCGCTAGTTGCTGTTTTGATTGTTGCAATGATTCATTTGAGTGGACGAGTTCATCATTAATATGCTGACGTTCTTTCATCTCCGTTAGCAAAGAAGATTCTGATAACCTTAATTTTCGATTCAATTGTCGAGAGAAAATTAACAGACCACTCATAATTGCCATCACCACAATTACGCCAAAGCCATGCCAATGATATTCCGCATACAATTGGGGCAGTGTTATTTTTCCGTAATCTTTATAAATACCTAATCGAAGCTCTTTCATACATTCTTCAACCGGTCCATAATCAAGAGGAACGGTCCATCCCGAAATTTTAGCTGCCAGCGCTGCCGGACTATGTTTCGGCATGCTGAGTAGAGCAATCGCCACTTGTTCGGCTAGCTCGTCCGAAGTGTGCTTGAGCTTTGCAAAAGGCCATTCCGGGTAGAGACGAGTACTGAGAAAATAAGGAAAAACTTTATTGTCCTGCTGGTTGATGATTTTAAAGGTGTCTTGAGCAATTTTTCCTTCTGCGACCATTCTTTCCAGAATGGGGGTTGCAACAGTACCAGCATCTATTTTCCGGTCTCTGACGGCATAAGCAACGTTATCGTGTGTTTCCCCATAGACTAAAGGCAAAAAATCATTTTGAGGGTCGAGCCCTTGCTTTCTCAACTCTCTCCACGCTGCTATCCACCCTCCAAAGGAGGTTGGGTCGACGGCCATGAAGGATTTACCTTTAAGATCCTTGAGGGAAAGAATATCTCCACGATCTGCTCTGCAAAAGATGATCCCTCCGAAAAGGGTGGAATAGCCATTGGGTGTGGCCCGTTTGATCGTAACCATTCGGTTGACACCAAACATGCTTTGCAACTCAACATAACTAGCCGAATTTGTAACTATAAAATCTACGGCGTCGTTTTTTACAGTGTTGGTTAATTCTTCGAATGTGAGAGGGATAATTTTAAAAAAAGTTCCTGGGATATGCGCTTCAAGATATTGTGCGGTAGGTGACCATTCCAGAAGACACGCTTCACTACCTCTTCTTGCTAGCACACCGATATTGAAAGTATTTATTTCAGGCTGGGCTAATAAAATAGTGCTGCTAACAATAATTGCGCCCACAGCAAGAGACGATATGAATTTCCAGCACTTACAATACATTGCCATGTGTGATTCCATCTCAATATGTGGTGATTACAAGTTGAAAACAATTTTAACGTTACAGGAATAGCATCTTTAAGGATTTGGTAATTCCAATGCGCAACTATCGGGTTGACGTACAAAAGTGATGATATCAGGATATTTTCAAAATACGAGTCCGAGCAGCAGCGAAGTTATTATTTACAGGCGATATTTTGACTCCGGCAACTTGAGGTATCCGACCACATTTTAACTCCAACGTGGATTCGTTTTAGTCGATTACTTGATTGAATGATGTTTCTTGGTACTCGACCTGACGGATTTACGATTTTCCAAATTTCTTCAGCTTGGCAAATAATAATTGCATCAAGAGTTATGGTCAAGTCTGGTATTTAGGAAACAATCTCAAACGGCAGCCCTGTTGAGCTCGCTATAAGTTAATGGGGTGACAGATTCTCCATCTTTGAACTGAACACCTCGTATTACCTCAGCCAGTAGCTTGAAGCCTCTCAACTTGCGCCACCTTTTCTGGGTACTCTGGCCGAGCATGTACACCATGGCCAATATCGTATGCCTGGCAATGCATCCCCTTGTTTTTGTGGTCCTCAGACGCACTGTGGCAAGGGTCGATTCAATGGGGTTGGACGTCCGTACATGTTGCCAATGTATGAACGCCCAGACGGCCATCCGGAACCCTAAAAGCGGACGAACCGGGGAGACTGTTTATGTTCCACGCAAAATTCTGTTAAGGTTAACCGGCTACGTAAGAGGCCAAGATATCAGTAAACAGGACCGCATTTTTCCGATTTCCTATGTTGCTGCTTGGTCTATGGTGAGAAAAGCGGGAAAAATGGTTGATATCGAACTGCGACCACATGACCTTCGGCGGCATGCAGCCACGTATGCCTCCAGGTCTGGTACTCCGATTGAAATCGTCAGCAAGGTTATTTTGCGACATGCTGACCTTTCAACAACGCAGCGGTACCTCGGGAAGGTGAATGACTCCGAAGCGATCCGGTGGATTGAGACTCTTTACGGGTAGCCCCACCTCTATGGGCGAGGGACAGACAGCCCTCGCCCTTGACGGTACAGTAGACATCTACCGTTTTGACGTTTTGACGAAAACAATAGATTCTCTGTGGCAATATCAACTCCTCTGCACTATCGGGTAGCCGCTCCCGTCTCGGTGGAGTCGCTGATCACCGCCAGATGGGTGGTCTGCTTGTGCAGAGTGAGGATGGCTTCGATGGTGCTCTTGATGTCAAAATCCTCAACAACCCCCGTCACCTGCATTTGACCGGCCAGGCGCTCATCCTTGAAATTGTTCACGCCGCAAAAGACCAGCGGAACTCCAGGAAAAAGCCCTGGTGGTAGGAGTGGACGATAAGGATATCTTGTGCCGGAAAGGCGCCACTCCGAACCTCGCGTTCAAACTGGGCGAAGACCTCCTTGATCTGGATGCTCAAATATACCTATTTTTTCGAGAATTTGGGAGCGTAGTCCAGAAACAATCCCAAGATGTCTTCTGTGACCAGGACCTGGCCGTCACAGTGGGGTGAGGCCCCGATCCCTATGGTGGGGATGCTCACGGTTTCGGTAATCCGGCGGGCGGCCGCTTCAAACACCCCTTCAACCAGCAGGGCGGCGGCCTCGTCATCTCTTCCCCGCGCCCTGAATCCCCCATGGCAACTGGGACTGTTTTCCCTTGAAATGCCCACCAGGCCCAGCACCGGGATTGATCTGGAGTCACTGGAAGAGGCGCTGTTCACCTGGGTATGGCGCCGCCACCGAGGCGGCCTACCGGTTTGGGGAGCCGTGGCGGCTGAAATTGATTGAGTATCTGCGGGGAAATCGCGATCTGGTGCTGCAAACCGTGAACGCCATGCCTGGCTTACGCGTCACCCCGGTGGAGGCCACCTATCTCGCCTGGATCGATACGCGCAGGCTGGCGCTCGCCGACCCGGCCGCCTTCTTTGAAGCCGCCGGGGTCGGCCTGTCCGACGGCGCCGCCTTGGCCTGCCCGGATTTCTCCGCCTCAACTTCGGCTGCCCCCGCTCCCTGCTTATCGAAGCGCTGGAGCGGATGCAGCAGGCCTTGGCAACAAAAACAAGTTGATAATGAAGCGTAAAACGCACCATCTCCCCCGCAGGAATGCCTGGCAACTTGGCATCAGATACGGAATTGATTGACAATCGCCTTGAGCTCGGCAGCCAGATGCTGCAACGAGCTGGCACTGGTTTTGACCTGGCTGCTGCTGTCGGCAATGGCGATGGACGCCGTACCGATGCCGGTAATATCCCGGGTAATCCCACCGGCCACGACCGAACTCTGGTTGACGTTCTCGTTGACTTCCTGCAGGCCCAGGGATGCCTGGGAAATATTGGAGGCTATCTCCTGCGTGGCCTTGGCCTGGTCGGCGACGGCACCGGCAATGTCAGCAACCAGTTCGCTTGACCGGTTGATCACCTTGGTGATCGCGCCGATCTCGGCGACGGTTTCGGCGGTTATATTTTGCACGCCGGAGATCTGCTCCTTGATATTGAGGGTAGCCTCGGCGGTCTGCTTTGCCAACTCCTTGATTTCATTAGCCACAACCGCAAACCCCTTGCCGGTCTCACCCGCCCGCGCCGCTTCGATGGTCGCATTGAGCGCCAGCAGGTTTATTTGCGAGGAAATCTCGGTAATGGTTTCCGTCACCTTGCCGATGGCCTGGGCGGCGACGCCCAAGGCATCCATCTTGACGGCGGTCTTGGTTGCCTGCGTGACCGCATCGGCAGAAATCTGATTGGCCTGTTCGACATTGTGAGCGATATTACCGATGGTTGAATTCATCTCCTCGGCGGCACTGGCCACCATGGCGATATTGGTGGTGGATTGCTCCATGGCCGCGGCGACATTGGTGAGACTGGTGTTCATTTCTTCCGCAGCGGCGGCGACATTCTCGGTCTGCCTTGAAGCATCGCCGGCACCGCCCGCCAGGGTGTTGGCGAAGCCCAGCAAATCGATGGACGATTGATCCAGGGCTTGGGTATTAGTGCTGATATTGCCGATAATGCCCTGCAGTTTCTGCATAAAAACATTCTGCCACTTGGCCAGCTCGCCGATCTCATCCTGGGACCGAACGGAGAGCCGTTTGGTCAGGTCGCCCTCGCCCTCGGCGATATCCTGCAACCCCTTGACAGCGGCATTAATGGGTTTGGCGATGGCTATGCCGAGCACAACCGCCATAAACGCCGCGATGATGACAGCAACGATTAAAATCACCAGCAGGGTGATGAGCGAACTTTTATAGATGGCCTGCGAAGCCTGCTGCTCTTTTTCGGCATTTTTCAAACTGATATCGGTCAATTTATCCAAATTGCCCCGCGTCGCTTCAAACAGTTCGTTCGCTTTGCCGAGCGACAACTCCAAAGCCTGACGTCTGGCTTCCACCTCTCCGGATTTGCTCTGCGTAACGACCTGCCGTGAAACGGGCTCCCAGGCGGTTCGATCACGCTCAAACTTGGCGATCAGCTCCTTTTCCTCCGGAGAATTCACCAGACTCTTGAAGATGCCAAACCGTTCGGAAACCTGCTGGAGGTTTTTATCGTAATCCTTGAGCAGCGTGGTAAAGATCGGTGATTTCGGATCGGCAACGAGCAGTGAGCGTTCGGCGACAAGCATTTGCTGCATATCGCGGTCCGCTTCGATGAGTTTATCGATGCTAGGCAGACTGACCGAAAAGATATCATTTAGATTTTGCTCGATCTGGGTCATGCCCTCATAGGCGACCCAACCAATGGCCGCCATAAAAAGGAGAATCAAGGCGAAGGTGCTGATCAACTTGTTGCGGATCTTGAGATTCTTGAAATTCAACATCGCTTGTTCTCCTTACGCATGATTGATTGAGAAAAGAACCTCTTGACGAGGCCTTCAGGTGCCCATTGCCCTGACAACAGCTCGAGCCAGTTCCTCCCGACGATACGGCTTTTTGACAAATGCCGAAATTCCAAGCTTATGCAGCTCGGAGCGGCTCTCCTCCTTAATAAATCCGGAGCATATCAAAATCCTGGCATCAGGGTTGATGGCACGAATAGCCTTGGCGCAGGTGACCCCGCCCATACGCGGCATTATCATGTCGAGCAGGGTCAGATCGACCTGCTCGCTATACATTTTGTACATCTCCACCCCTTCCATGCCATCCTTGGCCAGTAAAACCCGATAGCCCAATTGTTCCAGAATTGCAGCTGTCGTCGTCCTGAGGACCTGTTCGTCATCGATAATTAGAATACAACCGCTGCCTTGCTCAAGCGGGTTCTCCTGTCGGGCCAATTGATGGGGGACAGTGCCACTAACGGGGAGATACAGATAAAAAACCGTACCGACACCCACCTCACTGTAGAGCGAGAGGCAGCCCCGATGCTCTTTGATGGTGCCATACACGGCTGATAACCCTAAACCGGTTCCCTTGCCGACCGCTTTGGTGGTGAAAAAAGGTTCAAAAATTCGATCTAACATTTCCGGCGGTATGCCGATGCCAGTGTCCTGGATACCGATTTCAATATACCTACCAGGCGTGATGGCAAAAGGACTGGCTTGGCAGAAATCTTCATCGAGTTCCAGGTTGTTGGTACTAATTGTTATTGTGCCGCCCTCAGGCATGGAATGGGCAGCGTTGACACATAAGTTGATGAGACAATTCTCAATGAGTGCGGAATCTCCCGTAATAATTGACTGGGTGGCTTTGAAAGCATGGTTGATAGTGATGCTCTTGTCCAGGCTGTGTTCAAGCAGACCCTGCACGTTGACAATAGCTGCATGGATATCCATCGATGCGACCACCATCGCCCCTTTACGGGAGAAGGCCAAGAGCTTCTGGGTAAGTCCGGCGGCGTTATCACAGGCTTTAATAATGGTACCGATGTATTTATGCAGTGGGTTTTCGTGACCGATACTCATGGCCAGCATTTCGGCACTGCCTAGTATGCCGCCCAGCATATTGTTAAAATCGTGTGCTACGCCACCGGCAAGTTGACCAATGGCTTCGAGTTTACGGCTCTGATTGAGTTGTGTCTCCCGCAAATAATCTGCGGTGATGTCTCTGAAAACAAGGACAATGCCGATTATCTCGCCATCCTTGTTGCGAATGGGGGCCCCGGAATCTGATATCCGGTATTCATCACCATTCTTAGCGACAAGCAGGATGTCTTTTTCCAGGGGTAGGGTCGACCCTGCCGCTAAGACCAGATCGGCGGGATTGGGGTAACGATCCCGGCTGTGACTACGAAAAAGACGCAACACCTCATCCAACGGTTTCTTAGCCGCTTCCGCAAAGGTCCAGCCAGTAAGAGTCTCGGCCACAGGATTCATTCTCGTAATCTGGCCGTTGATATCAGTGGTGATGACTGCATCACCGATGGAATCCAGGGTGATTCGCAGGTTTTCTTCGCTACGGACCAAGCTGCTGCGTGTATCCCGTAAACGATGTATGTTGACCAGCAGGGCGATGATCATGACGGTAAAGAGACAAAAAACGGCAATGATGCCCCATACCAAAACGCGGTACGTCTGGTAGAAAGAAAAAGGGCGGTGCAGGACTATGGAACCCTTGGGCAGGTCCTCCTCACTGATCCCGAACCTGGAGAGTTGCCGGCTGTCAAACATGTATTGATTACGACTGGCTAATTCCACGGGGAGGTCACTTGGGGAGGTCTGGCCTGAAAGGATGCGCAAGGCCTGCTCGGCGGCATATCGCCCTTGGGTTACTCCGCTGTTGACCTTGCCGCCGAGCAGCCCTAAGCCGAGGTTCGCGCTGGAGGTGGCGATGACGGGCACAGGAGAGGCCTCGGCGATCAGCGGATATATTTCCGTGTTGTCAAAAATCTTGCCGTCGCGGTCTTTGTACCATGCAGGCGCAAGGACTACGCTACCGGGTTGTACCCCCCGCAGGTAAGTCAGCATCTCCTCGGTCGTTAACTCTTCCCCTTTGAGGTAAATGAACTGGAGGGAAGGGTAGTCCGATTCCGATTCACTTACCATATGGCGAGTACCCAACCCGGTCGGAGTGCCGTCACTGACGATGACGATGCTGGAGGTGCGAGGAAAGAGCTTAATCGCCAGTTGGATATTGTCACTAATGTCGAGTAATTCGATGATTCCAGTAAAGGAATTCTTCGGCACATTGAGTGCGGCCTGCACATTATTGACCCCGCAGAAGACTACGGGTATGCCGGCAAAAAGTTCCTGATGATATCGTTTGATGAAGGTTAAAGCGTCATCATCGGAGGTAATAATTACATCGGGTTTTCGATCTTTATATTTTAATGAAAGCAGTTGATAAAGGCTGGTTATCAGTTGCTCATTATATATTCGTTTGGCATCCATGTATTCGATATGGACATCGACTTTTTTCAGGCTGGCCTCCATGTTGGTGACCACCGCAGTCGTCAAGTCGTCGGTCCACTTGAAACCCTGGTGATAAGAATTGAGAATCAAGATGCTGTATTTGGCATCCGACTCTGCGCCCGCATGTGTTCCCGGCAGCATCACTCCTATTCCCAGAAACAGGAATAGGAGAAGGAACAAGGAACGACTCTTGACCCATTTGTTTCGGGGAGTGATTCTGGAATGACAGGAGGTCTTTATAGATAGTTTTACTGGCATGGTCTTTGCCTTGATTGTTCCGGTCAGGTTTGTCTGGTTAAATTTATACAAAAAATCAACCCTTCTCAAGGTTTCATCGAGCGAAACCGCTGCCAAACATCAGACTTCACCCGCAACAGAAATCTGCCACTCCTGAGGTGGTCGAACAGGCAGCGTGAAACCAGGTGGAGATTCCACTTAAAAACGTCAGCTCCCTGTCCGAACAAACGGGGCCACTTCTTCAAGGCATCGAATAGTGTCCTTGTACAATCGCTAGAGGGTAATTATCTCCCAGA
>CAZJEX010000042.1:0-13011 GCA_964545155.1 uncultured Desulfobulbus sp.
AATTGCTATGTTACTCCCCCTCGACAACATTCCATTAAATTTCATCATACAAGGGCGGGGGGCCAATCTACCGACAGGCTCTGGATAAAACCCAGTCCTCAGGGTGGGATGGCCTCCCAAATAAATCATGAATTGTTATGTTACTCCCCCTCGACAACATTCCATTAAATTTCATCATACAAGGGTGGGCACGTTGTTTGTGCCCACCCTTGGGCCCAATCACAGGAAGTTGCCCAGATTCCAGGCAACCTGCGAGGAACAATCTAAATCGGCAGGACGCTCTCACTGACGGACGCGCTGATCTGATACCCACGCTCGCCCTTGTAGGGGTTGAAAACCAGGATGGGGCAATGGACCCGCTTGAGCTCCCGTTCGGCGACGCTGCCCAGCATGATCATTTCAATCCACCGGGCTCCGTGCGTGCCTGAACATAGATTTACATCATGAACAATGGTGGGTACAAACAACGTGCCCATCCTGGGGGTGTCATCAACCACACCAATGGTTTGGTTCCTCTATCTCTTGTTCGGTCCGGAATACACATCTCTACGATGCCCAATTGTAATGGTGGCAATGATGAGGTTCTCATCCTGAATATCACAAATTATCCGATAATCCCCTACCCGATAACGCCATAAACCACGCCTGTCACCAACCAGAGATTTGCCTCTTGTGCGAGGATCATCCAATGGAGAAATTTCGTCTTCAAGATAATCTAATATCTTTTTTTGCCATGATTTATCAATTTTTTGCAATTGCCGCTTGGCAGTAGCAAGAAACTCAACGTTCCAAGCCAAGTTCTTTCCTCATGTCAGCAAGGCTGGTACGTGGTTCTTTCCGATCAAGGGCAGCGAGAGCAGTCAGATAATCTGAGTGATCTTGCAAATATGAGGCTAAGGCCTCCTTAACGTAATAACTTTTGCTCCGCCCGCTTGAAGCTGCAAGTTTGGTGAGTTCATCTTCCAATTCTTTTGAAAGCCGTACCGCAAGCATCATCCCCCCTCCACAATTGATTTTTTGTATAACAAGTATAACAAGCGTGGAAGAATCAATCAAGATACAAAAAGGTCTGCAAGCATAAGCCGGGATACCGCGCATCCGCACGGAGTTCCCATGTGGCTTAAGAAAAAAAAGGGGGGGGGGAACTTTTACGGTGGGCACGTTGTTTGTGCCCACCGTTGGGCCAAAGCAGTTGCCCTGATTCCAGGCAACCAGTGAGGGAAAGTCTAAATAGGTTGGACGCTCTCGCCAATTGACGCACTAATCTGATACCCACGCTCGCCCTTGTAAGGGTTGAAGACCAGAATGGGGCAATGGACCCGCTTGAGCACCCGTTCGGCGACGCTGCCCAGCATGATCTTTTCGATCCCCTGCGCCCCGTGCGTGCCCATGATCACCATATCGGCATTACTGTCCTTGGCATACTCCACCACGGTATCCGCCACATCGCCCAGAAAAACCTGGCCACTGCATCCCGGGCAAGGGCCTTTGTTGTCTTCAAGCAGCGCGGCCATCTTTATTTGGGCATACCCGCGCAGTTCCTCGGCGATTTGGGCGAAGGAAAAGGTGCTGTCGTCGGAGTATAAATCCATTTTCTCAACGACGTGGACAAAAGCCACCTTGGCTTCCAGCTTATTGGCGATGCCGATGGCAAAATCTACCAAATCATCGGTATGCTGATGAAAATCCACGGGCACGACGATCTGTTTCATGCTCTGCATGGGACACCTCCTTACGTATCGATTGATTGATTATTAACCAAGTGGCAGTTTCGCCTATAGTAAGAATAAAAGGAATTCCAACGAGTGACAATGTGCAATAAAAGGGCATTTAATGAATATTAAAAATACCTTTTAAATCTCCAACAATGCTTATTCACTTCCACACCCCTGCTATCGGCAGATAACAGGATGTGCAACGGCCGTCCGCCAGCGCCAGTTGCCGACTTTGAAACCCCGAGCGCGCAATGAGCAGCGTGCCGCATCCGGGACAGCAGGTACCCTCGCCACCGGAGTCGGCGACATTGCCCTCATACACATAGTGCAGCCCCTCGGCCAAACCGATTTCACGAGCCTTGCGCAGCGTGGCCACCGGGGTCCGCGGCCGATCGAGCATTTTATAGGTGGGATAAAAGCCGCTCACATGCCAGGGAATATCGACTGAGACGCTTTTGAGAAATCGGGCGATACCCCGCAGCTCCTCCTCGCCGTCATTGAGCCCAGGAATGACCAAGGTGGTGACCTCGACCAGCACGCCGAGTTCATGGAACAGGCGAATATTCTCCAGCACCGGCTCCAGCCGGGCCTTGCAGATTGTATGATAGAAATCCTCGGCAAAGGCCTTGAGATCGAAATTGATCCCGTCGAGGTACGGGGCGATATGCCGGGCCACCTCCGGGGTCATATAGCCATTGCTGACAAAAACGTTTTTAATCCCGCGCCCCTGGGCCAGCCGGGCGCAGTCATAGGCAAACTCGTAAAAAATGGTGGGCTCGACATAGGTATAGCTGATGCTGGCGCAATCGGCCCGCACCGCCTCGTCCACCACCGCCTGCGGGCTGGTGGCGCTGCCGGCGATCTGGTTGCCATGCACATGGGGATACTGGCTGATCTCGTAATTCTGACAATGCAGGCATTTGAAATTACAGCCCACGGTGGCAATCGACAGCGACCGACTACCGGGGAGAAAATGAAACATCGGTTTTTTTTCGATGGGATCGTTATTGCAGGAAATCAGCCGGCCGTACACCAGACTGACCAGGCACCCTTCGACATTTTCCCGAACCCCGCAAATGCCACGCTTCCCCAATGCAATATGGCAGCGATGGTGGCAAAGACCGCAAACCACCCCACTCTTTTCGGCTGGTTGATAGAATAAGGCTTCGTGCATTTGTATCTCCGAGGTTATCTGTTACCGGACGACCTGGTTTTCGATTCGGTTTTCTGCGGATTTTTATCCAGATGCCGATAGCGGTTCATAGCCAGTTCCGCAAAGCGCAAGACGATATGGGAGAGATCGGAATTACCCCAGACTTGGTTGAAATCCTCAAGAGACCGGACCGCTGCGCCCAACTTGTACGGCGGGTCGCCTTGCGGCACCAATTCGACATCGCCAAACTGCAGTTCCTGTTGTCCGCTAAAAACCTGCCCGAGCAATTCCTGCATGGTGTAGGCGAAAAACTTCTTCACATCTTCGGTGGACTCGGCCTCATTGGTCCTTTTCCTGAATTTGGGCAACAACTCGTTTTCTATCTTGGTGAAGGATTGCTGTCTGGTCATAATGCCTCCTGAGAAAGGAAAATGATGCGGCTGATGCAACAAAGCCGACAACCGCGCCAATAGAGGTACCGCCAGACCGTAGCAAGAGTACGCATTGTACGCATGGCGGCTTCATCCCGGTTGTACGCCCTTTACATTGGGCGGATCGGCACGAAAAAACAAGGAAGATTATTTAGGGAGCCTTTTGCAAAATGACAGAAACAAACTCTGCTTCCCGCTCGCATCTCGCAAGATAGAGGCAATTTATATTGTCATTTCGAGCGATAGCGAGAAATCTCGGCCTTTTTGACCATGAGATTTCTCCCTCCGGTCGAAATGACACCACCTGTAGGGATAAATAGGATAGTTTAAACATCCTATAAAAACGAAAAGCAATCCGTTACGAATTAATGGAAAGCATAGTTTGGAGATTGGTTTTCTGATGGGTCAGATCAAGCTTCTTGCGGATATTTTTTCGGTGAATACTGATCGTTCCCGGCGAAAGATGCAAGATAGCGGCAATCTCCTTGGTCCGCTTGCCCAGTTTCACCAGGTTGGCGACCTGAATTTCCGACGGGGTCAGCCGCCCCAGGCGCGAAGAAAAATTGCTGGCAAAGGGCGAGGTCAATTCGTTGATATTGGAACGGAGGATATCGGCCAGCACCTCCTGCTGATCGTTCAGGCCGCTCTCCTTGAGGCGGTCGAGAAACGGATCAACCAGTTTGGAGGTGTTCGACAGCACTTGCTCGGCCAGGGAGGCCTTATCTTCTTCCCGTTTTTTAAGCAACACGGTCAGGGCAATGTTGGATTCGGAAAGCTCCACGGTTCGGGACTGCACCCGTTGTTCCAACTCCATCCGGGCCCGCTGAAGCTCGGCCTCGACCTCCTTCAACCGGGTGATATCGGTATGGGTGCCGATAATCCGCAGCGCCCTCCCCTGGGCGTCCCTGGCAACCGCCTGGCCACGGGACAATATCCACTGCCAGCCACCGGCCTTGTTTTTCATGCGGAATTCAGTCTCGTAGGTATCCGTCAGCCCCTGGGCATGGGATTCCCGCAGAGCCAGCACCCGCTCTCGATCCTCGGGATGCAGCAGATGTGCAAAAGACTGGTCGTCCATAACCTCGCCGACGGCTTCATACCCCAAGGTGCGACGCCAATTTTCGCCGAAATAGACCTCACCGGTGAGCAGATTGCGGTCCCAGACCCCGTTGGACGAGGTGTCAAGCGCCAAACGGAAACGATATTCGCTTTCAATCAGCTGTGCCTCGACCTGGCGGCGATGGGCCATTTCCTCCTCCAACTGCTGATTCTGCGCTGCCAATCGTTGCAACAGGCTGCGTTTTTCGAGACAGCGCCGAATCCGAAAGACCAGCTCCTCGATTTCACAAGGCTTCAGGGTGAAGTCATCCGCTCCCAAACGCAGAGCATCGATGGCGGTGCGCATATCGCCATAGCCGGTGAGGATAATGACGCTGGCCTGGGGCGCGTACCGTTTCACCGCCTTGAGTACGCCGAAACCGTCGACATCGGGCATCATCAGGTCGGTGATCACCAGATCGTACTGCTGCCCGCTCTCCAGCGCCTCAACCGCTTCCCTGCCACCGGCAACAGCGGTCACCGCAAAATGCTCCGACGTGAGTTCCCGGGCAAAAGATTTCCGGATAACTTCCTCGTCATCGACAAATAAAATCGAGGTTTCAACCATGCACATCCTCTCCATTCGCCACAGTCATTCCAGTTAAACCGTGCTCTCCGAAGCCGTCACAGCGGCAAACCGCCTAAAAACGCTAATCAGTAAAATGCAGCCCCCCCCGCGTCATCGCCCCTGATGGGCAGCAAGACCGTGAAGGTGGCGCCTTCTCCCGGTCGGCTGGCGACCTGAATCTCACCCTGGTGCTGTTTAACGATGCCGTAGCTGACCGACAAACCCAACCCGGTTCCCTTGACCTCCGGCTTGGTGGTGAAAAAGGGCTGAAAGATCTGCCCCATCTGCTCAGGTTTAATCCCGATGCCATTGTCCTTGATCGCCACGGCCACCTGCTCGCCATCGAGCTGGCGGGTGCTGACTGTGATGGTTCCGCCGCAGCCCTGATGACAGGCATCGGCCGCATTCGCCAGGAGGTTGAGAAAAACCTGTTTGATCTGATCAGGAACCGCCAGAATCTGCGGCAGCTCCTCACAATAATCGAGTTCTACCGATATCCGCTTGCCTTTAAAATCGCTTTTGTACAACAGCAGCACGGAATTCAGGGATTTATGGACATCGACCACCATTTTTTTGCCGGCGGAAGGGCGATTGAAATCCTGGAGATTACGGATCAAATCTTTGATGCGGTCGCTCTCGCCGATGGCCGCCTCGAGCAGTTGCCGGTCTTCTTCGTCCAAAATCGCACGCTTCCGCAACCCTTTGAGAATCGACAGAATCCCTTGCAGGGGGTTGTTGAACTCATGGGCAATGGAGGCGGACAGCTTGCCGATGGCCGAAAGCTTTTCAGCGTGCAGCACCTGCTTCTGGGTTTCCTGGAGCTCCAGAGTCCGTTGCTCCACCCGCCGCTCCAGTTCGTCGTTGATTGCCTGGAGTTGCGCCTGGACCCGCATGAGTTCGGAGATATCCCGAAACACCCCGACCACCCTGCTGAACTCGCTTCCCTGGCGAGCAAACGGGTGAATGGAAACCACCACCGGAAAACACTCGCCGGATTTCCGCTGCAGGTTCATGTCAAAAGACTGCATCACCTGCCCCAGGCGAAGCCGCTTGACCCGCCCGGGGAGGATGTCGGCGGTGCCGGCCGGGTAAATCAGCGCGATCGATTGGCCGACCGCCTCCTCCTGCCGATAACCGAACAGTTTTTCCGCTCCGGTGCTGAAGATTTCAATGCGGGCATCGTCCTGTTCCAGACGGCAGACAATCAGGCCGATGCTGTCCAGGGCCTGATAGATGGAAGTCAGATTTTCCGCCTGATCCCTGAGCCGGACGTTGGCCGCCTCCAGTTGGCTGGTTCGCTGCCGAATAAGCTCCTCCAACTGATATCGGTAATGCTCGCGCTCGGAATTGAGCAGCCGGAACTCGGTGACATCGAACATTGCAACCCGGCCCAAACGCTCACCCTGGGGCGATGTGAAAGAACCGCCTTCAAGGTAGAGATGCCGTTCCCCCCTTGCCACTCCAGGCACTCGCCCCGGAATCTTGATTTCGCCGGCGACCTTGTCATCCGACGAAAAAATCCGTTCCAGAAAAAGGGCGAAGCGTTCATGTGCTGTTGCCGCAACGAACGCGATAAAACGTCGATCGAGCAGCCGGGATCGATCGATGCCGAGCAGGGCTGCGCCCGCACGGTTTATTTCCCTGACCCGGCCGGCGGAATCGACAAGACAATACCCCACCGGAGCGTGATCATAATGGTCGTAATACTGGCGCAGTGCTGCTTCTGCCTCAACCCGCGCCTGCCGGTGCTCCTCGACCTGCTTTTCCAGTTCAAACTGACGCGCCTGCAACCCGTCCGGGTGCAACTCGGAGTGGGCATCTGCTCGCGGCTCGACCGCTTCCGGCGCGCCCTGATCGCCTGGCTGACAGGCAGAAACAGACGCCTTCGACGCTGATTCCAGGCCGTTCTTGGGAGTCATGGGCGCGCCCCGCAGGGCTGCATGCAGAAGCACTGCCGGGGACGACGAATTTCTCGGGGGGCTTGCTCTTCGAAATCGATCATGCTCTCCTCCCTTTGCCTAATTCGGTGCAGTGTGGATCAGGCCAACGGTTTTCCCTATCAAACATAATTATACAATTTTGAAACAAGAAATGCACATGCTATTTAATATAAAAAAACAACCAGTTGCATTAATAATTACAAATCAACACTATACTTAAAAAGCAAAAGAAACTCTGCCAGCACAAAGCGTCTGCTCTGCGTGGGAACAACGGGGAGCCACGAACAATCAGTGATTACCGCTGGCTGGCAGCGTAAGGCAAGACCGGCCTGACACCCGTGACGGACAGCAGGTTCAGGCGACGATTCAATAACAGGGCCGGTCGACGTGACGGGAATACAGATGCCGACCGTATTCGTCGGTATAGTTATAGGTGTCCCGACAGATTCGTTGGGGAGGAGGGGGAGGCGGGGGTGCCATCTGCGTCAGCGCCAGCACCCCGAGGACGCCGCCGACAATGGCCAGCGGCACGATCCAATCGTTATCGTGATGGCCATGGCTGTATCCGTACCTGTTATTATACCCGTAACCGTGACCATACCCCGAAGAACCGTAGGGGCGCGATCCGTAATGGCCCCCGGAGTACCCCTGGCGGTATCCGTGGTATTGACCAAAACCGGTGGCGGGCACAAGCAGCGTGAACAGCACAAAGACGATTATCTTCCGCATGGCTTTTCTCTGGTAGTATCTTAATTGTCTGGAACGGGAAAACAAGCTATACAATAATTTCTCCCCCCATGATAAGCTAGCCCCTGCTGACAAAAATTACACACCGGTATTGACGCCCCCTTCAATCTGTCGGAGACAAGCTCCATGAACCCCGTCACCATAGTCTACAACCTTGCGGTCAGCTGCTGGCTGGGCGGATCGGCGCTTTTTACCCTGCTGCTCACGCCGCTGCTCTTCGCCTCGCATTCACGGGATATCGCCGGCGCCATCGTCGGCGTGCTGTTTCCCGGATATTTCCGCTGGGGATTGGCCTGCGGGGTTGTGGCCCTGCTCTGCCAGTTGATCCACCGGGGCCGTTTCGCCCTGGCCTCCCTGGCCATCATCACGGTGATGCTGGCGCTCACCGCCACCCAGGCCTTTGTCCTTGAACCACGGGCCGCAGCCCTGAAACAATCTATTCCCTCCTTCGAAACCACGCCCGCCGACAACCCGCACCGCGTGCAGTTCCGGAAACTGCACGGCCTGTCGATGGCCGCCAACCTGGCGGTAATTGCCGGCGGAGTGGTGCTGGTAATTCTCGCCTCCTCCCCGGCACCGGCAACCGGACCACGGCACACCGACCCCGAACCCAGCCTGACCCAAACCACCACGCCGCCCCAATGACCCTCGCCCTGCTCTCAATTTTCGCCTCGTCGTTTGTAATCGCCTTTTCCGGCGCCATGATGCCGGGTCCACTCCTGACCGTAACCATCAGCGAAAGCACGCGCCGAGGCGCCATCGCAGGCCCCTTGATGATCTTCGGCCATGGCCTGCTCGAACTGCTGCTAATCGTGGTCCTGCTCTCAGGATTTGCAACGATCCTCCACCGCGACGATGTGTTCATCACCATCGCCCTGCTCGGCGGGGCCACCCTGTTCTGGATGGCGGCATCCATGCTCAAAAGTCTCCCCACCCTGCGCATGGCCAATGCCTCGTCGACCGAAAAGCAGCGGAACCTGGTGCTCGCCGGAGTGGTGCTGAGCATCGCCAACCCCTATTGGCTGATCTGGTGGGCTTCCATCGGGATGGGCTACATCATGCATTCGGCGCGATTGGGCTTCCTGGGCGTGGCCTCGTTTTTCATTGGCCACATCCTGGCCGACCTGGTGTGGTACACCTTGATCTCCCTTGGGATCGCCAGGGGGCTGCGCCTGTTCAGCGACATCATCTATCGGCGAATGATCGGCGGCTGTGCAATTTTCCTGCTCTGTTTTTCCGGCTATTTTTTCTACAGCGGCATCGAAAAGCTGGTGTAACCCTGTCGCGTTCCGCGACATGCAACGAACAATGAACCTAGGCGCCAGAGTGCAGACCTATCCTTCAACCATGCTATTGAGGAGATTCCAGATGCTTAAATTCGAATTTTACAACCCAACCCGCATCGTTTTCGGCAAGGACCGGCTCAAGGAACTCAACCAACTGATAGCCGCCGACGCCAAGGTCATGGTGCTCTACGGCGGGGGCAGCGTTACCAAATACGGCACGCTGGACAAGGTGCGGCAATCCCTGGGCGACCGCAAGATCGTGGAATTCGGCGGCATCGAGCCCAACCCCCGCTACTCCACCCTGATGCGGGCGGCAGAACTGGTGCGCCGCGAGGCCGTTGACTTCCTCCTGGCCGTCGGCGGTGGCTCGGTCATGGACGGCACCAAGTTCATCACGCTCGCGGCCGCCTATGACGGCAATGCCGAGGACCTGCTCCACTGCGGCTTCAAACCCGTACCGGTGACCACGGCCCTGCCCATTGGCACGGTGGTCACCCTGCCGGCAACCGGCTCGGAGATGAATTCAGGCGGGGTCATCAGCCACCAGGGCGGCAAATATCCGGTGTTCAGCCCGCTGGCGTTTCCCCGGTTTTCCATCCTCGACCCCACCCTGACCTATACCCTGCCGCCGACCCAGGTGGCCAACGGCGTCATCGACACCTTCATCCACACTGTGGAGCAGTATGTCACCATCCCGGCGGAAGGACGGTTTCAGGATCGAACTGCAGAAGGCATCCTACGGACCCTGATCGAAATCGGCAAAACCACCATCGATCACCCCACCAATTTCGACGCCCGCGCCAACCTGATGTGGTGCGCCACCAACGCCCTCAACGGTCTGATCGGCGCCGGGGTTCCCCAGGACTGGACCACCCATATGATCGGCCATGAACTCACCGCCATGTTCGGTATCGATCATGCCAAAACCCTGGCGATTCTTCAGCCGGCGGTATGGACCGTGCGCAAGGAACAGAAGCGGGCCAAGTTGCTGCAGTATGCCGAACGGGTCTGGGACCTCACCACCGGAGAGGAGACCGGACGAATCGATCAGGCCATCGTCAACACCAGGGAATTCTTCGAAGGTCTTGGCGTGCCTACCCGGCTGGGAGCCTACGGGGTAAGCGCCGACAAGATCGACGACCTCATCAATGCTCTGGAAATGCACGGCATGACCCGCCTGGGAGAAACCGGGGAGGTTACCCTGGAAGTGAGCCGGGCAATCCTCAAAGAGGCGCTGTAACGCCTGCACCGAACTGTTCAGCCAGCCGGGCTACCGGGACTCCGCCCGGCCATCCCCAGTTTAAACCCTTGACCGGCGGCGGTCAAAGCCCGTCGCCGGCCGCATCGATCTCCAGGAGATTTATGCAGTTCACCCAGTTGATCAACACCAGACAAAGCGTTCGCAGTTATTCCGACCAACCGGTTGAAACCGAAAAGATGGCCTTATTGATCGAGGCCGTTCGCCTGGCCCCGTCGGCGAGCAACTCGCAACCATGGAAATTGATTATCGTCGACGACCCGCACCTGAAGAACCAGGTGGCCAACGCAACCTTCAGCACTCTGATTTCGTTTAATAAATTTGTGCCACAGGCACCGGTCCTGGCGGTGCTGGTGATCGAGAAGCCCAAAATGATCACTCAGATCGGCGGACGATTGAAAGACCGGGAATTTCCCTTGATCGATATCGGTATTGCCGCCGAACATTTCTGCCTGCAGGCCGCCGAGCTGGGTCTGGGCACCTGCATGCTCGGCTGGTTTGACGAGGCCGCGATCAAGCGACTGCTGCAAATTCCGGAAGAAAAACGAATCGGCCTGGTGATCGCCCTGGGATATGCCAAGGCCGACGATCCCCAGCGGATCAAAAAAAGAAAAAGCACCACGGAAATTTGCAGTTTTAATAGCTACCGATGAAGGCGGATGCGGGAGGACAACGAGCATCCCGCCAAAGGACACGGTCGTCCGGTCTTTGGCGGAATGCTTGCCGGCAAGGGCATTAAAGGGGCAAGGCTTAGTATTCGGGGCGGTGGAGATCGAATTTCTTCATGCGGTAGCCCATCTGCCGCTGGGTCAGACCCAGTTCGCGGGCAGCCCGGGACTGGACCCAGCCGTTACGGTTCAGAGCCGACTCGACCTGTTCCCGCTCCAGGCCTCGGAGGGATTTACGGGAACAATCAAGGCCTGGGGCACTAATCTGGGCCGTCAGCACCGGCTCCACCAGCACTGGCGGCATCCACCCGACGCCCGGCCTGGTCATGTATTCGGGAAGATCCTCAACCCGCAACACATCCCCAACCGTCAAAATCACCAGCCGCTCCACCAGATTCTGCAGTTCCCGCACATTGCCCGGCCAATCGTAAACGGTCAAAAAATCTAAAAATTCCCGGGACATCCGCAGGGTTTTTTCATTACGTTTATTGCTGACCCGAAGAAAATGATCGAGCAGCAGCGGGATGTCGTCACGACGCTTGCGCAACGGCGGCAGACTCAGCGGCACCACGTTGAGCCGGTAATACAGGTCGTTGCGGAAACTACCCTGGGCAACCGCCTGTTCGAGATTGACATTGGTGGCGGCGATGATCCGCACATCGACACTCTGGGTGCGGGAAGCGCCAAGCCGCTCGAACTGCTTCTCCTGGAGCACCCGCAGGAGTTTGGCCTGAAGCAGCAACGGCAACTCGCCCATCTCATCGAGGAAGATGGTACCGCCGTCGGCCTGTTCAAACCGGCCGATCCGCATCACCGAGGCACCGGTAAAGGCCCCCTTCTCGTGCCCGAACAGCTCGCTTTCCAACAGATTCTCAGGCAGGGCGGCGCAGTTCACCTTGATGAAGGGATTGTTCTTACGCCCGCTGGCATCGTGGACCGCCCGGGCGACCAGTTCCTTGCCGGTGCCCGATTCGCCCAGCAGGAGGACCGTGGCATTAGAGGGGGCGACCCGCTCGATGCTCCAGTAGACCTCCTGCATCGCCTTGGACTGGCCGATGATCTGATGGCGATGATAGCGACCGTGGAGCTTTTCCTTGAGGCTGAGGTTTTCCTGCACCAAGAGCTCCCGATCCTGGCGGATGGCCCGATGCAGATTAAGAAACTGCGCAATCAGAGCGGCCAGTACGGTGAGGAAGCGCACATCCTCTTCAAAAGAAACATCTGAGCCGAACAGCCGGTCAACACTGAGCACCCCGACCGTCTTGCCGGCAAGGTCAACCGGCACGCCGATAAAGGAAATGGTTTCCTTGGTAATCTTGGCCCGCGAACCGGTACGATTGAGAAACAACGGTTCACTGTGCACATCCGGCACCACGAAGGGGGAGGCAGTGGAAAAGACCTGACCGTAGATCCCCTCGTCGAGCCCGTAGATGCCGCGCTGCTCCTCCTCGACACTCAGGCCGTACGAGGCACGAATCACCAGGTGGCGACCGCTGTCGTCCAGCAGGGCCAGGGTGGCCCGCTCCATCCGCAGGGTATCGTGCAGCACCTTAAGGATCGAAGACAGGGCGGTATCCAAATGGACCGCCGACCCAATAAGCTTAACGATGCTGTACAGGGCCTGCACCTCAAGCGCTGCGGTCAGAGCTAATTTTGAAGTTTCAGCCAGCATCATGTGTATTCCTCTCTTTCCAGACGTCGTCTCATGCAATACTTCCACTCGTTCTTCACTCTATCTTTGCATTTATCGTTCCAATCGGAAAGACCTGCACTCGCCCCGGATTAAAAACTAAATATATTTAAATTATTAGATAGTTACGTGAAAATGCATCAAACACCCGAGAAGCCCACCAACTCGCCCACTCGTTCAAAATTGTAAATATAAGATTTTTTACAACACAAATTGGTAACAATAAGACGAGCACTTACCCCTGAACTCCACTTTGAACCAAGAGTTGCAGCACTCATCCGGACGGAAGGACGGGGCGGGGCGACCGCCTGTGCACGGGTCATTTCCAAAAAAAAAGCGCGATTTCCATCCTATTTGGAAATCGCGCTTTCGTTGTTTATCCAGCGCCACCAAGTACTACTCTGAAGTGGTGCCGATTATTGAGACAGGTGTATAAGCAATGAACCACCCTATTCTG
>CAZJEX010000043.1:0-6340 GCA_964545155.1 uncultured Desulfobulbus sp.
GGCCAGGGCCACCGTGGCCTTGAATTCTGCGCTGTGACGTGTGCGATGTTGTGGCATTGACATTGAACTTCTCCTTTCAGAATAGGGTGGTTCATTGCTTATACACCTGTCTCAATAATCGGCACCACTTCACGAATTGGCTTCAGTACAGCAACGCTCTTCTGGAAGGTGGTTTTTTCTGTCCTGTCGTCATCGGGCGCAATAGCAAGTCTGCCGATTGTTCCGCTATTAGTGAGCAAAACATCGCCCGGTTTTAGATCGGTCCTGCGATGGGTTTCTGCGAAATCGTTTCGTACTATTTGTCGAGCATTGTCATAATTCAGCCTGCCATCTTTGACGTCCTTGCAGCTAATGAAAAAGAAACCGGAGCCTTCTTCGTTCTTGCAGTCTCCATGCTTACCATCGGTAATGAGGCTGCATAATTCGCCAAGGTTTCGGTCAGCCCAGCTCATACCCCCAACTCCTCAAAAATCTTTTTGATCGTCGCGGCCAGGTGGAAGTTTGAAGGGTGAAGAGTGAAGTTTGAAACTCCGTGCCCACGTCTACTTTCACACCTCAAACCTCTAACTTCAAACTTCATATCCCGCCCTCCAACACGCTCTTGCCCTTTGCGGTCAGTCGGTATTTCTGGGTCGGACTTGTCGGAGAATCCGGCTGGGTCATTTCGATAAAAGCTCCTGCAAGCGCCGGTTCCAGATAGTTTCTGGTAAACGTGACTCGATCTTTCAGACCGACTGCTTTCATGAGCTCTGTCCTGCTTGCTTCACCCACACAAACGGTCAGCAACTTTCTTACTTGCAGGGTTACTTGCAGGGTTACTTGCTGGGTTGCCGGATCGGCTTGTCCGGTTGTCGGGGGCTTCGTGGTATCAGCCTGTATACGATGCACCTCCGCCAGATAGACGGTGAAGCGCAGGCGCAGGGCGATTTCTTCAATTTTCGGTTCCGGCAGGCCCCGTTCTTGGGCCTCGGCAAAGATGCGGCGCACCCCGGTGCCCCACTGTTCGATCAGACCCAGTTCCTTGAAAACGCGGGCAATGACCGGATTACGAATACGGGAGGCGCCCTGTTTCATCTCTTCGATGGTCAGGCCGGGCAGGAGGATACCCATGCTTTCCACCTCAATGCGGTCATCGAGAAAGACAACCCGGATGGGGGCGCCACGCTGCGAGTAGTCGCTATGGACCAGGGCGTTGATGATCATCTCGCGCAAAATCCCCAGCGGGATGCTCCATACATCCTTGCGGCGCACCTCGGAGAGATCCGCGCCCCGGTAGGCGTGTTTTTTCAGAAACAGCATGACCTCGTCAACGGCCTGCGGCAGCGGCATGTTGATATCGATATGGTCAAAAATGTCGATTTTCTCGGTGCCGAAGAAACGGCCGCATTGAATCCAGGCATCGGAAAAATGCTGTGTACGCTGCCTGCCAAAAAGGAGAATTCCACCCTTGGTCGGCACCAGTTTCTTCTGATACGGGGTCAGCAATTTCAAGGTCAGCAAGGCCTGTTCATCCAGCTCCCGGATGGCGCCAAAGGCAACCTGCGCCGCATCGATATCCAGATCGTGGGCAGACAACTCCGGCATGGGCAGTTGATCAAAGGCAACGCCTTCAACGGACCGGCGCAGTTCGGCGATCAGTTCCCGGTCGGCCAGGCGAGTGGTGGAGCCGAGCCGGACGTAGGCACCGGTTTCCGGCCCCTCGGCGCGAAGGTAATGGGGCCGGGAATTGCTCAGGAACACCTCAATCACCAGCAGGGTTTTGCCATCGACGGTGGTCATTTCGACGTTGGGCACCAGGCGGGGGCTGATGGAATCGGCGATCAGATTGCAGAGCCGTTCCTCCTCGTCCAGCGGGTTGTCGATTCCCACCGGTTCCCGCGTCTTGTCCGCGACGCCGATGATGATCCGGCCGCCGGCGGTATTGGCAAAGGCCACCAACGTCTTGAGGAGATTACGTGGGGAGGAGAGATCGCGCTTGAACTCCAGGGTCTTGCCCTCATCGGCCTTGAGCAGTTCGGCGATGGTCATATCCCCAGCTCCTCAAAGTTCCTTTTGATGGCGGCGGCCAAGGTGATGGCTTCGGCGTTGAGGTCTTCCAGTTCAACGTGGATTTCACGCAGGGTTTCCTCGAAATCGAAATCCTCGTCCTCCACCTCGGGAGCAACACCGACATAGCGACCGGGGGTGAGGCTCCAGTCGTTGGCCTCGATCTCGGCCAGGTCCACCAGTTTGACCAGGCCTTCCACATCGCGGAGTTGGGCTTCAGGAAAGCGTTCGGTGAGCCAGCGGGCCTGCTTCCAGAAATAACGGACCTGTTTGAGCTGTTCCACTGCCAGGGCGCGGAACTCATCGGCCGCTTTGCGGGCGCGGGTGATGTCGCGGTTTACCCAGTCATCATTCTCTTTGGCATTACATTCCTTTTCACAGGTCTCGATGACCCGGCCGATCAGCTTGAACAGCAGATCGCTCTGCTTGATCAGGTCGCGGCTCTTTTCCGCCAAAGGGGCAAGCCGGTCCACCGCCTTCTTCAACTCGCCGTTGCCGGTCTTCTGGGCCTGCCCGAGAGCCTCCTGAACGGCAACATCCTTGGCAAAGAGGGCGACGTCATCTTCAAAGTCCGGCAGGGCGTTGTTCAATTCCAGCAGCGGTTCCAACTGGGGGCCGTCTTCAGGCAGGCTCTCCAGAAAGGGTTGCATCACGGCCAGTAGATCGACCAGGGCGGCGGTGTAGTCCGCCAGCGGTTCCTCGGCTTCACCCGCCGGGTTCTTCTTTTTCAAGCACAGGGCAGCCTCGTCCAAGGTGCGGCGGCAGTAACCGGCCACTAGGTCCAGATACTTGTCGGTCTGCCCCCGGTAGAGCCAGGCAACCGCCAGCAGGTTTTTCTCCTGTTCAGGGCTGAAATCGTAGATTTTGCGGGTCACTTTGCGGTAGACGTTGCGGGCGTCGAGCATCAGCACCTTGTCTTTATGCTCTTTGGGCTTGTCGCGGTTCAAAAACCAGAGTTCGCAGGGGACGGTGCGGGTGTAGAAGAAGTTGGAACGGATGGCGATCATCACATCGACAACGCCGGTCTCGATCAACTTCCGGCGGACATTGGCCTCACCGCCCCCGGCGCTGGAGGCCTGGGACGACATCACGAAGCCGGCCTTTCCCTTGTCGTTCAGGTAGCTGTAGAAATAACTGATCCAGACATAGTTGCCGTTGCTGACCTTGCCCTTCTTGTTGACGCCGGGGAGCCCAAAGGGCAGGCGCGGGTCGCGCCCCACCTTGTCGGCATCGATCTCGTCCACGTTGAAAGGAGGATTGGCCATGACATAGTCGGCCTTGCTCACCAGTTCGTGCGGATCTTCGTAATAAGTGATGGCCTTGAGGATATCGCCTTCCAGGCCGTGCACAGCCAGGTTCATCTTGGCCAGGCGAATAGTGGTGGCGTTCTTCTCCAGCCCCCGGATGAGCAATTTTTCCGTCGGGCTGTCGCCATGCTCTTCGACGGTCCGGGCACTCTGCACGAACATACCGCCGGAACCGCAGGCCGGGTCGAGGATGACTCCGTGATCCGGGTCGATCACATGGGCAATCAGGGAGACTATGGAAATGGGAGTGAAGAACTCGCCGCCGTCATGGGCCTTCTGGTCGGCGAACTGGGTCAGGAAATATTCATAAATGCGGCCGAAAACATCGCCGGAAACCTTCTTCAACTCCTCCGGGTTGAGGGTCCGAAGCAACTGGCCGAGGACATCGTTGTCCAGCTCCTGGTATTCGGATTTGGGCAGGACACCGCGCAGGTTCTCGTAATCCCCCTCGATGGACTCCATCGCCTCGATCAGCGCCTTGGCTCGGTCGGCACTGTCCGGCAGAGACACCAGAGAATCAAACTGTGCTTTGGGCCGCAGAAAGATGGCGCTCTGTTTGGAAAAGTCCTCCTTGGTCAAAGACCGGGTTTTTTCACCCCGGCTGGGCAAGGTAGGCTCGATCTTCACTTTAACCAGAAGATACCGGCTATAGGCATGACGCAGAAACACCAGCCCCATGACCGGCAGGAAGTATTCATTACTGGCATAGTTGGAATTGGCCCGCAGAGTATCTGCAGCGTTCCACAGCCGCTTTTCAATTGCCTCGATATGTTCAAGTTGAGCCAAAGTTACCCTCAATCACGACGAATGTTTAAAAAATTACAAGTTTGACTCTGAGCCGCTCTGTTTTTACTTCCTTCACCCAGATCTTCTTAATTTTTCAGAATAAATCATTAAAATTAGTGGCTCTGAATAAAACTCAGCCTAATGCTTATATTATATAATAAGATCAAATTAATAATCCAAACGAGGTCTTATTATGAAGATGCCTGGAGTATCCTTGCTTGAATGGCAAAAACGATACGGCACAGAGAAATCGTGCATCCAAACATTGATCAAAGTGAGATGGCCCAAAGGGTTTCAGTGCCCTGCATGTGGATTTATTAAGGCCTATTATCTTGAATCTCGCAAGTTGTACCAATGTTCCCATTGCCGCCACCAAGTTTCGATAACGGCTGACACCCTGTTTCATTCGACCAAAGTTCCCCTGGTGAAATGGTTTTGGGCAATTTACCTGATAGCTTCTGACAAAAGAGGTATTTCGGCTCTTCGCATTGCGAAACACTTGGGGGTTTCCTGGATCACAGCACGCAACATGCTCCGTAAGATCAGAAAAGCAATGGCGGATCGGGATAGTGTTTATCGGCTCGATGGCATAATCGAGTTTGACGACACCCTCGTTGGTGGAAAACGTGCTGGAAAAAGAGGTCGGGGGGCTGAGGGAAAACGGCCTGTTCTTGTTGCTGTGGAAACTCGAGAGAAAGGAGCGGGCTTTACCGCCATGCATGCGGTCGACAGTGTTTCCAAAGTAACTGTTCGCCAATTTCTTGCCAAACACCTCAAGTCTAGCCAGACGGTAAAGACAGATGCCCTGCCGGCACTTAACGCTGTCGGCGAAACGCAAAACCATAAAAAGAAGGTGACACCCCCTGAAGAGGCGAACGTGTGGTTGCCTTTGGTCCATATAATGATAGATAACATGAAAACGTTTATCAACGGGACTTTTCATGGTGTTTCTTCCAATTGTCTCCAGGAGTATCTCGATGAATTTTGTTACCGTTTTAATAGGAGATTTTGGGAACCAGAACTTCCACTACGCTTGCTCAATGCATGCCTTGCTCATGTGCCAGTAAGGATTGCTGAGTTTCGTTCATAGCCACTAAATCTATACAAATGTCTCCCGAGATTTTGTTGGAGATGAGGCAAGAAGGCTTCGTGACAAGAAACGACCGTGACATATTGTCAAATATGCTCTCTGTAACATATTGAAATTAATTGGTATTGAATCGAAATAATAACTCTGACTCCGCTTATCGGGGTTCGAATCCCTGTCCCCCAGCCATAGTATAGCTTTTAATAGCATCTAAACCGCTGATATTACTCATGTAGTATCAGCGGTTTTTTTGTTTAATTTCGCTAAAAAACCTACTGGTACATTAAACTGGTACATTTTAGCGGATTATGAACCATGCGGCTACCGTCTTACCTCCAAAGTAACATGTACGGTGTATACTATTTCCGGGCTGTATTTCCTGAATTAATTCGGTTACAAATACAGAAACGTGAGATACCTTGAATGGTACTGTCACGAATCTGCAAAAATTGCCGACAGGTATGTCCTTAAGAATGGGTCGGTGCCCACAAAATCGTATATTCCAGAGCCGTTAGAAGCGGATTTGATGGATAACTTCGATACTATTAAGATTCTGGTATCGACTCTAGGCTATCCATTATTTGACAGCATTTCTAAACCTGCACAGAATAAAAATGTTTTGATCTGTAAAGGAAAGGATGCAGTAGCCAAAGGAGAGTACGCTGAAGATGGGCTGATTGTATTTGCCGGAAGTACAGCCAACGTTGATGAAGCTAAAAGTGTCCAACCGTGGATTACGATGACACGTCAAAAGTTATTAGAACAGGGAATCCTTAAGCTTGAGGGTAATGTCTATACCTTCACAGCTAATTATATATTTTCATCCCCAAGTGGTGCCGCTGGCGTTGTTCTTGGTCGTACTGCTAACGGGTGGATCGAATGGAAGTATCCAGATGGCAAAACCCTTGATGAGGTCAAGCGGCAAAGTGTCGAGTAATGATTTATGTGCTAACACCCGCCACAACCAGAATTCCGCCCTTTATTAAAGTTAACCCTTCTATACCAAGAAATCACAACAGTGCCGTCAATTATTATATCGTAATTATGGATTATCTGTAATATTGGGTATTCCGGTGAAAACGGCCGGGCGAACTGCCGCGAAAGCGGCCGCTGT
>CAZJEX010000044.1:0-4725 GCA_964545155.1 uncultured Desulfobulbus sp.
GCAGTATGACACCGAATGATATGCGGGAAAAGATGGGGTTTAATTTACGGTTACGTATTGGCGCAGTATTCACATTGGCAAGGTTCAGTGAGGCGTTCCTGGTTCTGCGTGCGCAGCAGGGCGGCGTCCCGGTTGCCTTGGTGCCGCTGGTGATGGTGGCGATGAACTTGGTCTATGCGCTGTCGGCGTACCCATTCGGCAAGCTCTCCGACCGTATGAGCCACAGGACACTACTGGCTCTCGGTTTGATCGTTCTGATCGCGGCCGATCTGGTCTTGGCAACTAACGATCACTGGGGTGTCGTGCTGGCCGGTGTCGCCCTCTGGGGCATCCACATGGGCATCGTTCAGGGCTTGCTGGCGACGATGGTTGCCGATACCGCACCCGCCGACTTACGCGGCACCGCGTATGGGTTCTTCAATCTAGTAAGCGGATTGGCGATGCTATTTGCAAGCGTCCTGGCTGGGCTGTTATGGGACCGACTCGGGGCGGCGTGCACATTTTATGCAGGCGCGGCCTTTTGCATCATTGCGCTCGTGGGATTGGTTTGGCAGCCAGTTATGCGGGTGTTTAAAGCTTAGCGTACAATTTTTTGTGCGCCGTGGAAAGGCACGGTCGTTCAGTGGGTGCAAATCCCATCCGGCAACTATCGCTCCATCCGGTAGCAATCGGAGCAGTCGTGGAGGTAACGAAGCGGCTGCAGGCGCTGTTGGGGTTACGGCGATCTCGGGGGTATGCAGGCGGTGCGAAACCGGTTCTCTGGTTAAAAGGCCACTCAGGAGATATCCGGCGAACACCATCACCAGGGGTCGATTCAGAATTCGGGGGAAATCGTACGTTTACAAAAAATAAAGATAATAATTACAGATTGTTATCAGGACCGTTACCTGTCACAACAGGATTGAAAATACACTGCAGGTAACAGCTTGAATTTTCGAATATAATTTTACATTGCCGTGCTTTATTTTCCCTTATCTGAGGCGACCCCGTCTATTGCATGAATGCCAGCAACTAGAAAATGTTACTTGATGACGACTTTCAAATTTTTTACTCCTGCAGAGAAATGTTGGTATTTAGATGGCCTCCTAGGGGATTTGTACTTGTACACCGGAATAAGAGTGATAGTGTTATCACCGGCATTCAATTCTATTTCACGCTCAACAATTACATCATCAACTGGAATCGAAATTGTTAATTTATGTTTTCCAGGAGGAAGAGCAATTCGTTTGTTGAACTGATACCTCCAACCGGTGCCGCTTTCTGGGATGTTGGGATCTATTGACGATTTTACTTCCAAGACTGGCTCTGAATCAAGAATTGTTGATTGTCCGTCGATATTCAAATAGACCAAAAAAGGAGGATTGCTGTGCTTTGTGTACGTTTCCAGAAAGCGTGACGAGATACTTTTTACGGAAAGCTTAATATCCGTGATTGCCTGATTAGCCTTATTTTCCGAACTTGAAGCCTCAGAAAAAACGTCGTTTCCGGTTGGCATGGACGGTGTTGTGTTTATTTCCGGGTTGGTTGCACATCCATTGATTCCAATAATTGCAATCAAGGCTGCTCCGAGAATTGTTGAGTTCTTATTCATTGGTATTAACTTTTGTTGATGACATATTTATAGTCCAGAAGAAATATTTTATATAATCAGAACGATAGATATAACGAACTGCCCATCGGTTCATCAGCTCCCGTGAGGGCCATTATGGAATTTGACACTAACAAGACTTCCTTGAGGTGCTATCATCGGTATTTGAGTTATAAATGCTGTTTCTACCGCACCGCCAGCGTAGGTGCCTGCTGATGAGCTTTTTGTGAAGACTTGGCCAATTACTTTCCCTTGTCCGTCGCTGACAGTTATGTCGACACATCCAACCGGGAGCGAGGCTCTTTCTTCTTTTAATCGCCTCACCACACCCTTCACGACCAAGTTTTCACCATCTTGTTTAGCAATTGTATTGATTATTTGTGTATCAATTGTTTTGGCCTGAAACTTGACTGGAATATTCTCAGGAGAATGACCATTTGTTGATGCGGATGCAGATCCCATTAAATAAAATCCACTGACGATAGAAATAGTTATTACTTGTATCAAGTTTGATAATTTCATAATATCCTTAATATTGTTTTTGATTATTAAAATAATCGATTGAGATTGGAAATAAATTGACATCTATTTTATTCAATAGCGTAATTATGCAAACGTTTCCGTTGATATATTCTGCATATTCATTTTCGAGTCCAACAAACACAATCCCGGCTACATATTGATCTCCAATCTTTGTAAAGTGCCTTACCATAGCTCTTGAAGTGATAATTTTCCTTCCGAGTAAAAATATCACCCTGATGATGGAATCCACCGCGAACTTAGTTGACATGCACACAGCTATCCCGCCTTCGCCGATATCGTACAAATTACCTGCAATGACCGATTTGTCTGTTGATATTCTCACTAAAATTTTTGAAATATCAAACAATTCGCATACATCCTCTTCACCTGTACGGGAATGAAACCTTTTTTCGATAAACATTTCTGACGAATATCCTCTATCTACATTTAATATATCGGCAAGAACATGTCGTCAGAACGTCAAATCCTTCCCTTGACTGCCAATGGTTCGGCATCAGTTTGAATAACCTTTGGACAGCGACTCTCTTCTTGGTGATCCACATAATAAATATAGAAACAGTATTTCCATTGCATCATGTATCCATCAACTCTCATGATGACCATTATGAAACATCACGGTGACAATACTTCCTTGCGGGGCTATGAATGGAATTTTGGTTAAAAAAGTTGACTTCATTCCACTAAACTTCGGAACGATCCTTGGTGAAAAACCGGTGACGACTTGTCGAATAGTTTTGCCCCCCTCATCAATAATCTCGATATCCACATGTCCCTTTACGATGCCTCTCCTGCCAATTTTATTTCGTATTACCCGGCCATCTACAATTACGTTCTCACCATCTTGTCGAGCCGAGGCTAGAACAATATGTACGTCAGGTGCCGGTAAGATTTTCATTGTCAGCGAGCCAGGGACTGATGGCTGAGTCGGCTTGACCGTACAAGCAGGGAGGATAAAAGCACTGGCAATGATCAAAGTTACCGTGGGTATTAGTTTCAGCAATTTCATTACATTCTCCATTGCAAAGTATTTTTTAGGACAAACCCATGGTTCATGGTCGTCTTGTCTCAAGACTGTTGCATCGTCACTTGCCGTGGCGAGGATTGAACTTCATCCTCCTGCTTGGAGCCGAACCGTTGCTCCAACCAGCCGTACCACACCGGAATGACAACCAGAGTCAGGATGGTCGAGGTGATCAACCCGCCCATAACAACCACGGCCAGGGGTTTTTGGATATCTGCTCCAGAACCGGTGGCGTAGAGCATCGGCAGGTGACCGATAAAGCTGGTGAGCGCCGTCATCAGGAGTGGCCGGAAACGCAATCGACAGCCCTCAAAGATGGTTTCATCGATGGTGTGGCCGTTGTCGCGTAATTGCCGGAAAAAGGTGATGAGCACCACGCCGTTTTGCACCGCTATTCCCAGCAAACAAATAAAGGCGACCGCCGCCGATACCGAGAGCGGCATCCCCCAAGCCCAGATTGCAAGAATGCCGCCCACCAAGGCAAAGGGCAGGTTGAGGATAACGAGTAGAGAGTCACGGATGTTGCCCAAAGCCATGAAGAGCAGACAGAGAATAAGGAAGAGGGCTATCGGCACGACTATGGAGAGACGCTGCATGGCGCGCTGCTGGTTCTCGAACTGGCCGCCGTATTCAAGGAAATAGCCGGTCGGCAATTCCTGTTCAATGCTGTGCAGCTTTTTTTGTGCCTCAGCCACGAAGCCACCTAAATCTCGGCCCCGGATGTTGACCTCGGCGGCCACCCTGCGCATTCCTTTTTCCCGTCCTATCTGGGCCGGTCCTTCCACCAGAGAAATGCGGGCTACCTGGCCTAGACGCAGCGGTTCGCCGGAGGCACCACGGATAAGCAGTTTCTCCAGGGCTTCAAGGTCGACCCGATCCTTCTCGGCAAGACGCACTACCGTGGCGGTCCGCAGGGGGCCGTCTACCACCTTGGTTGCCTCGCGTCCGGCCAAGGCGATCTCTATCACTTCGTTGACATCGCCAGCATTGACTCCGTAGCGAGCAAGCGTTTTGCGGTCATAAGTAATCTCGATTTGTTCCATACCCGAGACCTGTTCCACCTTAACGTCCCGCGCGCCCTCAAGACCATTGAGGGTGGCGGCGATACGGTCAGCATACCCCTTCAATTTCTCCAGATCTTCGCCATAAACTTTGACCGCCAGGTCGCTCTTAACCCCGGAGATCAGCTCATTCACCCGGAGAGCAATGGGTTGGGAGAAGGACAACCGGATGCCAGGAATAGTGGAGAGTTCCTTGTTCATGGCCTCGATCAGCTCTGGTTTGCTACGGCCCGAAGTCCATTCTTTTTTGGGTTTCAACATAATAAAGAAGTCGGTCTGTTCCGGTCCCATGGGATCTTCCGAGATCTCGGCCCTGCCGGTTTTGCTGACCACCGTCAACACCTCGGGAAAGGTGGCCAGGAGGCGTTTTTCGACAAAACTGCTGACGGCGACCGAGCCATCGAGCGAAGCGTTGGGCAGGCGCACCGCATTGACGGCAACAGCTCCTTCATCGAGATGGGGCATAAACTCGGTGCCGATGCCGGTAACCGCCCAGCCAGCAGCAGCAAGCG
>CAZJEX010000045.1:0-2903 GCA_964545155.1 uncultured Desulfobulbus sp.
GCAGTATGACACCGAATGATATGCGGGAAAAGATGGGGTTTAATTTACGGTTACGCAATACCCCACCCTCGATCTGATCAACCATGCCTTCGACGCAAAATGTGAGCTGCTTCCACGATTGCACACAGCTTACCAAAGGCAACTTCTTCCACATTGACTGAGCGGCTGGCAAAACAACCAAAACCGCAATCGGTATTCAGAAACAACTGACTTGGGCGGTAGTATTCAAGGGCCATCTCAGCCTTGGCGACTATGAACTCCACCGACTCAACCTCGTCGGTGCGAGGATTAACCACGCCTAGACCAAGTTCCCTGTCTGACAATTCCCGGCCAACAACCTCAATATCACCTGCCCTCGGTGTGGCGTATTCGAGTACGAACTGGTCTACCTGCATCGGCTTAAGCGCCGGTAGCAACCTGGCATAATCGCCGGTGAGCAATACTTCTTCCTGCTTGCTCCAGTTACCACGGCAGATATGGACACCGATGCGGATTCCTTCAACCCCTTCAACGATTCGGTTGATCAGTTCAGCAGCAAATTCCAGTTCCTTACCCGCATCACGGCGGGTAGCAAGGGTTGCTCACATGAAGGTGCGTCGATCGCACTCCTCCGACATCACCACTTCGGTCAACACCGGTTCGTCGAACTGGACAAAGTCGCAGCCAGCATCGCGTAAATCGATCAGCTCTTCACGCAGTATCCGGACAATATCATCGGCCATCTCGCTGGGACTATTGTAGGCCGGACGGGTAAGCGCACCTACCCACATGGACCGGGTCAACAGATACGGACCCGGCAGGGTGATCTTGACGGGTTTAGCCGTTAGGGAACGAAGAAAATGCAGATCTTCAAGGGCAAGGGGCTCGCGCCTTGACAACTTGCCGATGCAGGTTGGGCTCTTTACCGCCGAGGCGGGCATATCCATGGTCCTGAGCATCTCTTCGAACTCGGCCTTATCCTCGACAAAATCCAGCATCTCCGCCAGGGACATCAGCTGGGTGCCGGCAACTTTGTCGGTAATGAACGCGTAAAAGCTTTCCCGCCGATGTTCTCCGTCAACGAGGATGTCGAGGCCGGCCTGCTCCTGCAAGGACACGGTACGACGAATTTCTACCTCGGCAACGTTGGTGTATTCCTTCCGGGTGAGAGTTCCCTTCTGATATCCCCGCAGGGCTTTGAGCATGGTTTTGGAACGAGGCCATGAGCCCACCTGCGTGGTGATAAATGAGTTGTGCTCTGTCATATCGTTCACACTATGGCAAATTTGATTTGAAGGTCCACGGTTTTGGAGAGCGTCGCCGCGATGGGGGAACGCAGCACCGTGCGTGCCCAGGCCGCCTTGACCTTTGCTTCATCGTCAAAGGTGGAGGCAAAACACTTCAGTTCTATCTTATGCACCGAAGGGTCGCCTTCTTCAAGGCCCAGGTGGGCGAGGACATTGTTGAGTGAACCGCTCAGTGATATCTCAATGTCGTCCACTTCAAGGTTGTCACGGGCGCATTCGGTAGAAAAAGCTGTGGTAAGCGATCCGGCGAGCGCTCCGAAGAGGTATTCGACAGCGCAGGGTCGTTCATCCTTTTCTTCGAAACTTGTCGACTGACCGACATCGAACGAGAAATTCCGGGCATAAATGGTTGACTTCAGATGCCCGGTCGACCTGGCTCTCAGCCGCCATTCGTATCCTTTAGCCTCTGCCTTGTCCTTGCTCAAGGCTGCCTCATCCTCTTTGACACCACTGCCCCTTCTGATGAAATAGCGGCTGAAGCCCTCGCCAGCGGCTTTGCCCAGGTAGTCGTGACCAGCCATCCTGCACCAGGGCGGAAGGTCATCGGCAACCGACGGTTCCCGGCTGCGCATTTCCAGGATGCCGGCCACCGGCGTCCTGAGCATATGTTCTCGAATCAGAAGGATCAGGCCGGAGCCGCAGTCCAGGTCGCCACCATCGAAAATCATGTCTGGGGTGACAGCGTTACTATCAAAATCCATGGCTTGTGATCCTCCTGTGGCGGTCATCAGTACGCAACGGCCGGTGAACCATTCGACAGCCATTCCACCAGGGCTGCACCACCGGCCGGTGTGGCCCCTTGGATGAGGTCTGCCTCGGTGACGCCTCGTTTTTTCATGCAAGGTGTGCAGACATAAATCACGCCGCCAGCCTTGATAAACTTGTCCACCAGATCTTTCAACGGTGCAAAAGGCGCCCCTTCATCGATCTTGGCCATTTCTCCGGGAACGGCACAGTAAACGCCGTCCGAGCTGAGGAATACCATGGTCTCCTTCTCACTGCCCTGGGCGGCGTTGGCAACAACAAAACCGAGAGTCGCCTTGTCTGGATCTGTCTTGCAATGGGTAACGGTCACGCAAAATGTGTTCGCCATGTTCTATCTCCTTACTGAATCGGGTTTGAAGGTTATCAGGTAATAGGGATGCTGGGTCGCTGTCAGATCGTTCTTGGTCATCCTGCACCAAGCTGGCAGTTCTATCGAGGCACCGGGATCCCTAGAAATGACGAGAATCCGGTAACCCGGCTGCTGGTTGCGGATATAGAGATACAGGTTAACAATCACCCGCCCACAGGTTTCTTCGCCGCCGTCGAATTCATCGTCGAATTCCCAGCCTGGTCGTTCGGTTGACATGATGTAATGCAAGGCCTCCGTTGATACAGGTATCCCATTTATGAACGCTGGGCTGGAGATTATTTTTGGGATCAAATAAGCGGTTTTCTTTTCGCCGGGGAATCCGGGGTTAAGGCCCGTGAAAAGCGCCAGCCAAACCAACTGACCATATAGGCTTTTCTTATACTTAGCATTAAGATTATCAATGCTCAACTCAATTGAAATGAATAATTGAAAGTGGGTATGCAGTTTACTCAACCGGCCGCAACCTGTAGTATAGGTTCATG